>NZ_CP076048.1:965000-1515000 GCF_019378875.1 Rhodococcus sp. USK10 | reverse complement strand
ACCCGATAAGCCTGAATACTCCCTGGTGACCGATAGCGGACTAGTACCGTGAGGGAAAGGTGAAAAGTACCCCGGGAGGGGAGTGAAATAGTACCTGAAACCGTGCGCTTACAATCCGTCAAAGCCTTCGAGCCACTTGTGGCTGGGGGTGATGGCGTGCCTTTTGAAGAATGAGCCTGCGAGTTAGTGGCATGTCGCGAGGTTAACCCGTGTGGGGTAGCCGTAGCGAAAGCGAGTCCGAATAGGGCGTCCGTAGTGGCATGTTCTAGACCCGAAGCGGAGTGATCTACCCATGGCCAGGTTGAAGCGACGGTAAGACGTCGTGGAGGACCGAACCCACTTAGGTTGAAAACTGAGGGGATGAGCTGTGGGTAGGGGTGAAAGGCCAATCAAACTCCGTGATAGCTGGTTCTCCCCGAAATGCATTTAGGTGCAGCGTCGCGTGTTTCTCACCGGAGGTAGAGCTACTGGATGGTCTAGGGGGCCCACAAGCTTACCGAAATCAGCCAAACTCCGAATGCCGGTGAGTGAGAGCGCGGCAGTGAGACTGCGGGCGATAAGGTTCGTAGTCGAGAGGGAAACAGCCCAGATCGCCAGCTAAGGTCCCTAAGCGTGTACTAAGTGGAAAAGGATGTGGGGTCGCGAAGACAACCAGGAGGTTGGCTTAGAAGCAGCCACCCTTGAAAGAGTGCGTAATAGCTCACTGGTCAAGTGATCCTGCGCCGACAATGTAGCGGGGCTCAAGTACACCACCGAAGCTGCGGCACTCACACAATGCACCCCTTGATTCTGCGGAGTCTTGGGCAGTGGTGTGGGTGGGTAGGGGAGCGTCGTGTGGCCATGGAAGCGGCGGGGTGACCCAGCCGTGGAGGCCACACGAGTGAGAATGCAGGCATGAGTAGCGAAAGACGAGTGAGAAACTCGTCCGCCGAATGACCAAGGGTTCCTGGGCCAGGTTAATCCGCCCAGGGTGAGTCGGGACCTAAGACGAGGCCGACAGGCGTAGCCGATGGACAACGGGTTGATATTCCCGTACCCGTGTGAACGCGCCCCTGGTGAATCAGTGATACTAACCATCCTGAAGCGTCCTTACGTCCCTTCGGGGGCCCTGGATGTGGATGCATGGGACCTGATCTGGTAGTAGCCAAGCGATGGGGTGACGCAGGAAGGTAGCTGAGCCAGTCAGTGGTAATACTGGTGTAAGCCTGTAGGGCGAACGGTAGGCAAATCCGCCGTTCACACAGCCTGAGAGGTGACGCATAGCCGAATGAGGCGAATTCAGTGATCCTATGCTGCCGAGAAAAGCCTCTAGCGAGCTTTCACACGGCCCGTACCCCAAACCGACACAGGTGGTCAGGTAGAGAATACTAAGGCGATCGAGATAACTATGGTTAAGGAACTCGGCAAAATGCCCCCGTAACTTCGGGAGAAGGGGGGCCTCGTCCGGTGATGGAACTTGCTTCCTGAGCTGGGTGGGGCCGCAGAGACCAGTGAGAAGCGACTGTTTACTAAAAACACAGGTCCGTGCGAAGTCGTAAGACGATGTATACGGACTGACGCCTGCCCGGTGCTGGAAGGTTAAGAGGACCGGTTAGCCACTTGTGGCGAAGCTGAGAATTTAAGCCCCAGTAAACGGCGGTGGTAACTATAACCATCCTAAGGTAGCGAAATTCCTTGTCGGGTAAGTTCCGACCTGCACGAATGGCGTAACGACTTCTCAGCTGTCTCAACCATAGACTCGGCGAAATTGCATTACGAGTAAAGATGCTCGTTACGCGCGGCAGGACGAAAAGACCCCGGGACCTTCACTACAGCTTGGTATTGGTGTTCGGTTCGGTTTGTGTAGGATAGGTGGGAGACTGTGAAGCGCTCACGCCAGTGAGTGTGGAGTCGTTGTTGAAATACCACTCTGATCGTATTGGACCTCTAACCTCGGACCATGATCTGGTTCAGGGACAGTGCCTGGTGGGTAGTTTAACTGGGGCGGTTGCCTCCCAAAATGTAACGGAGGCGCCCAAAGGTTCCCTCAGCCTGGTTGGCAATCAGGTGTCGAGTGCAAGTGCACAAGGGAGCTTGACTGTGAGACTGACAGGTCGAGCAGGGACGAAAGTCGGGACTAGTGATCCGGCACCGGCAAGTGGAAGCGGTGTCGCTCAACGGATAAAAGGTACCCCGGGGATAACAGGCTGATCTTCCCCAAGAGTCCATATCGACGGGATGGTTTGGCACCTCGATGTCGGCTCGTCGCATCCTGGGGCTGGAGTAGGTCCCAAGGGTTGGGCTGTTCGCCCATTAAAGCGGCACGCGAGCTGGGTTTAGAACGTCGTGAGACAGTTCGGTCTCTATCCGCCGCGCGCGTTAGAAACTTGAGGAAGGCTGTCCCTAGTACGAGAGGACCGGGACGGACGAACCTCTGGTGTGCCAGTTGTTCCACCAGGAGCACCGCTGGTTAGCTACGTTCGGAAGGGATAACCGCTGAAAGCATCTAAGCGGGAAGCCTGTTCCAAGATGAGGTTTCTCACCCCCTCGAGGGGGTAAGGCCCCCGGCAGACCACCGGGTTGATAGGCCAGAACTGGAAGCCCGGTAACGGGTGCAGGTGACTGGTACTAATAGGCCGAGGACTTACCACAAAGAAGCTACGCGTCCACTGTGCAGTATCTGAAACAACACACACGTTCCCTGCGGGAATTGGTGGAGTGAACACAGACCCTCTTTGAAAGAAAAGGGGTCTGTGAAATCAACACTCCACCGAAGACCGTGGTGGAGTGTTGATTTCACAGAGTTACGGCGGCCATAGCGGAGGGGAAACGCCCGGTCCCATTCCGAACCCGGAAGCTAAGCCCTCCAGCGCCGATGGTACTGCACCCGACAGGGTGTGGGAGAGTAGGACACCGCCGAACATCCGTTACCGAAAGCCCCCCAACCTCGTTGGGGGGCTTTCGGCATTTCCAGAACAGTTTTGCCGACGGCAACCGTTGCCGCACACACCCTTTCACCCCGGCGTACCGCCGGCCAGGACCTGCAGTGCCCGTGATGCCAGATGAAGATTCAGGCGTGTGTCGACACTGCGGAGATCACGGCCGGTCAGTTCGTGGATGCGGGACATCCGGTACCGGAGGGTGCTGCGGTGGATCCTGAGGGCCTGCGCGGTCTCGTCGTATTTGCCGCCGCATTCGAGGTATTGGGCGAGTGTGGCCGTCATCGTGCTGCGGTGCTCTCGGTCGTAGTCGAGCAGGGGGCCCAGCCATTCCTGCACGAATGCCTCGACATCTCCGGTACTGCTGTGCGAGTCGAGAATGCGGTAGACGCCGAGTTCGTCGAACAACGCCACACCACGAGGCGAGAGCGACTGCTTACGGATTTCGAGGGCGCGCATCGCGTGCGTGTACGACTCCGGGAGTGTGCTGGGAGAGGTGCATTCGGATCCGACCCCGACCACACCGACGGCGGGGCCGAGCGACTTCTCCAACGCTGCGAATATGGTGTTCACGTCCGTCTTTGCGTCCATGACGGCGGCGAGGACACCGGTTCGGTGCTCGTTGCCGTGAACGAGGAGGGCCGACGAGTCGGTGGCCGTCAGGTGACGACGGAACGCTTCCGTGACGGTCTCGACGGATGTGTCCGGACCCCAGTGGACGACCAGGACGCGTTGCGGTGTGTGCAGGTCGTAGCCGAGGGCGTCGGCCCGCGAGTAGGCGCTGTCGTCGTCGGTGCCGGCCAGTAGGTCGGCACCCAGGTCGCGGCTCAGCCGCGCCTCCGTCTCGGCGAGCGATCTGCGGTGCGCCATGTCGACCGCGAGCATCGTCGCGGCGTGCTCGAGGGCGAAGGTGTCGAGGTCGGTGGCCTTGTGGTCCGGGTCGGACAGATACAGGACACCGAGAAGTATCTGTCCGGGCCGGACCAACTGCACGATCCGGTTGTCGTCCCGCAGCGGGCGCCCCTCCATCGCGGCGCGGCGCAGGACGTCGACCCGGTTCCCGCCGCCGACCTTGCGGTACCGGAGCGCCGGCCCGGACGGGTCCGGGCCGGACCGGACACGAAGATTGCCGAACGCGTCCTCGATGCCGACAACGAGTCCGGTCATCTGGTGGAGGGTCTCTGCGATGGCGGTCTCGTCGGCGCCGGTCGCGGCGAGTCGCCCGAACGTGCGGTGGATCTTCGCTTCCTCCTCGAGCCGCGCGGCCCTCGTGCCGATCGCGGTGATCTCGCCCGTGGCCTCGCGCAGTTGGCGTTCCTGGGTGGCGGCCCGGGCGCGGAGCGACGCGGCGCGCAGGGCCGACCCCGTGTGCTGAATCAACAACTCGAGGAGCGTCGCCTGCACCGGCGTCGGCGGGTAGTCGGCCCGCAGTGTCAGCGACACCGGCCTGGACCACGAATCGTCGAGCAACACGCGGTGCCGCCAGACGTCGTCGTCGGGGACTTCGCCCGTCAGCACGGTCACGGGTTCGATCGAGAAGGGACCGAGTTCGGGGAGGGCTTCGGCGAGCAGGGCCAGGATCTCGTCCCGATTCCCGCAGTCGTGCATGTGTGCGGTCACGGCCAGCACCGCCGACAGGTTCGTGGCCCGCGGGGTGTGATCCACCCTCGGGTCTGGGGCTGCATCCAGATCCATGGCATGGAACTACCCCGTTTTGCGCCGTCGAAACCGGGACGCTGTCCGGCGGGGCCGGATTTCGGGGGATTCTTTCGTTCCGCCGTGACCATGTGGCGAGACGGATCAGCCGCCAATCTAGGTAACTGAGGGGTGGCACTTATGACCCAATCCAATAATTGGCACGATCCTGATCTGAACATGATTCGCGATGTCGTCGCGCACACGTCGGACGGGTGCGAGGGCTGTCTCGCACTCGGTACCCGCTGGGAGCACCTGATGTTGTGCCTGACGTGCGGCTATGTCGGATGCAGCGACGGATCACCGATGCGGCACGCGCGACACCATGCGGAACGCAGCGGTCATCCGATCGTCCAGTCGCTCCATGCGGGGGACAACTGGCGCTGGTGCTTCGTGCACGACGTCCAGATCTGCACGCCGTATCCGGCGACCGGGGCCCGGGTGGTCGCACCCAGCCTGGTACCGGGGCCGGCGGACGACCTCAGACACGGTCTCCGTATCGCGAAATCGCAGTGACGATCGCAGACCACACGGCGTCGGCCCGAACATCCGGGGGAGCGTCGTCGAGCCAGCGTGGCCGCACCGGGCTTCCGCCGGGGCGGGGCGGTGTCGGAAGCGGTCCGGGCACTGCGGCGTAGGCATCCGTCGCGGGCACCGGGACGCACGCATCGTCGAAGGACGACCGGGACGTCTCCGCGTGCGCGCCGTGCCTGCGTTGCAGAATCTCCTGTCCCTCGCGCCCCCCAGCAGGAAGAACAGCAGCGGGTCGTCGTCGAGGACCCACGCGGCCTGATACAGCACCGCGGCGGCGTGGCGACACGGCACGTCCCACTCCTCGCAGGTGCAGGTTGCGTCGGCGTCGAACATCGACGGAATCAGTGACACGTCGACGGCCGCGAGATCCTCGTCGAGTTCGCGGGGGAGCGTCCCGCTCGACAACTGGGCGACATGACCGCTCCGCGACGCGAGGGTCGCGAGCACCTCGCCCCACTGGCGCTCGTCCAGCGGGTCCACCCGGATCCGCACGTGCAGGCTCTCGTCGTCGGTGTGCACCTCCGCGGAGACGAGCCCGGGCGCGAACGTGAGCGGACCGACCAGTCCGCCACGGGCATAGGCGCGTCCGCGTTTCAGCGTGTCCGAGTCGAGCGCGGCCTGCTCGACGTCGTCGACCCAGCGTTGCGCCCACCAGGTCCTGCCGCGCGTGCGGCGGCCCTTCTGCGCGGGGAATCGGGGATGCGTGACGGCGTCGGTCACAGGTCACCTCCGAAGTCGTAGTCGGGGCTCAGGGCCACCAGCCGGGCGAGTTCGCCGCCGCTCAGCTCGGTAAAGGCGTCGGCGCCGTGCGACAGGACCGAGTCGGCGAGTTGCCGCTTGGACGCGAGCATGGCGGCGATGCGTTCCTCGATGGTTCCCGCGGTGACGAGCCGGTGCACGACAACCGGGTGCGTCTGACCGATCCTATAGGCGCGATCGGTGGCCTGATCTTCGACCGCCGGGTTCCACCAGCGGTCGAAGTGGACGACGTGATCGGCCCGGGTGAGGTTCAACCCGGTGCCTGCGGCCTTGAGGGACAGGATCAGGACGGGGATGTCGCCGTTCTGGAAGCGTTCGACCAGGTCCTCCCGGGTCGCGACGGACGTGCCTCCGTGCAGGAACTCGCACGTCACTCCGCGCGTCGTCAGGTGCCGTCGCAGCAGTCGTCCCATCGTGGTGAAGTGGGTGAACACGAGGGAACGCCCGCCCTCCGACAGGTTGGTGTCGATCAGCTCGTCGAGCAGACCGATCTTGTGGGAACGGCCGGTGAGCGCGGCGTGCTCCTGGCCGAGGTACTGGGCGGGGTGATTACAGATCTGCTTCAGACCGGTCAGCAGCGACACGATGCTGCCGCGCCGCCCGATGCCCTCGCTCGTCTCGATCCGTTCCATGGCTTCGCGGACGAGCGCCTCGTACATGCCGGCCTGCTCGGGGGTGAGAGTGACGTCGAGGTCGATCTCGGTCTTCGGTGGAAGTTCGGGGGCGATCCCCGGATCGGACTTCCTGCGCCGGAGGACGAACGGCGAGATCAACGCCGCCAACTCCGCCGCGCGGTCGGGCCCGTCCTCCTCGTCGGCCGAGCCGTCGTAGCGGCGGCGGAACTGCGCGTACGGGCCGAGGAGACCCGGGGTGACGCCGTCGAGGATCGACCAGAGGTCGCTCAGCCGGTTCTCCACCGGTGTGCCGGTGAGGGCGACGCGCGCCTGCCCCGGAATCGTCCGCAGCGCCCGCGTCACGGCAGCGGCCCGGTTCTTCAGATGCTGCGCCTCGTCCGCGACGACCAGACCCCACGCGGTGCCTGCGAGGACTTCGCAGTCGAGCCGCATCGTCGCGTACGTGGTGAGGACGACGGTATTGCTGCCGTCCGCAACCGTCTCACCGGGAGGCCGGCGCTTCGGGCCGTGGTGGACGAGGACACCGGTGCCCGGTGCGAAACGTTCGATCTCCCGCCGCCAGTTCCCCAGCAGGGACGCGGGACAGACCACCAGCGTGGGTCCTGCCGTGTCCGGGTTCTGCTGCCGGTGCAGGTGAAGCGCGATGAGGGTCAACGTCTTTCCCAGGCCCATGTCGTCGGCGAGGCAGGCGCCCAGGCCCCGTGACGTGAGCCCGGCGAGCCAGCGGAAGCCGGTCAGCTGGTAGTCCCGCAACTGCGCGCGCAGGGCTGTCGGCGCCGGCACGGCCTCCGGATCCCCGTCGGACAACTCCCGCGCCACGGCCGCGGCCGCCCCGTAGGAATCGACGCGGACGTCGTCCTCGCCGCGCCTGGCCCGGCCGGTCAGCGAGGCCCGCAGCGCCTCGACGGCCGTCATCGTTCCGGTCCGCCTCTGAAGTGTCTTTCGTATTGTGTCGGAGTCCGCGACGACGTACCGGTTGCGGAGTTTCACGACTGGCCGCTTCGCCGACACGAGCGCTTCCATCTCTTCCCGCGTGAGTACGTCCTCGCCGACCGCGACGCGCCAGGCGAAGTCGAAGGCACGGTCGCCGCCGAAAGCGGCTGCGCCCTCGCAGGATCCGGGGTCGCCGAGGATGATGCGGGTCGAGGTCTGGGCGACGAGTTCGCGCGGCCAATGGATCTGGACGCCCCGCTCGCGCAGCCGACGGCCGGCGTCCCCGGCGAGGGAGGCCAGGTCGTCGTCCTCGAGACGGATGCGGTGCGGCGCTTCCGCCCGCAGCAGATCTTCGAGGGGCGCTCAGTCCTCGGCCGCGCGGCGGAGGGCGCCGAGAACGTCGATCCGCGGGTCGGCGGCGAACGCGGACTCGGCGAGCGTCGGATGCCGCCACAGGTCGACGGCGTCGCACACCACTCCGGGCCGCGCGACACCGTGAACCTGGACCGTGGCGTCGAACTCGCTGTCCGAGAGATCGACCGCGCCGGGATCGACGGGGTCGATCCGCAACGACAGCGCGATCGCCTCGGGCGCCTGGGCGTCCGCCCACGCGTGCAGTCCCGGGGAGGGTTCGGCATCCCAGTCCAGGTACGGGCCCGCGTCGGCGGGCGAACCGAGTCGCGGGAGGATGTCGACGACCGCGGTGAGGAAGTCGCGCAGGACGTCCACGGCGGCGGGGAGGCGGACTCCCTCGGCGGGCGGATCCCCGAGCGGGATGGCGCGGGCTTCCGGCGGGAGGGCGGCGGCCAGCAGACGCAGGTGTGATGCGTCCTCGTCGTCGAGGGTGCCGAGTCGCCAGACGTCGCGGCCGTGCGGTGTGACCGAGGGAAGAACCTTGCCCGCCCCGAGGTAGCCGAGGGCGGTGCGGGCGGAGGCGGCCCAGAACGTGATCGATCGATGCGCCGTGTCGCCGGGTGCCGGCGAGAGCAGCATCGGTAGCGCGTCAGCGAGGGAAACATTCTGCGTCGGAACGCTGTTCACCGCTTCCCCGGTGAAGATCCCGGTGCGGGAATCGGTATTCGGTGGCTTCGGCCCGTCCGGCGAATCGCTCCAGAACACCAGGCGGGAGTCGCGGGGAGGGTCGGCGGAGACGAATGTGGCCGCGCAGCCGGCGATGGTGGGCTCTGCTGTCACTACTGCGCCTTTCGCCGGGTATATGGTACGCCGTACGTCAACGAGGCGGCGTGCGGAATTGTTCTCGGGCGCCGTGGGAAGATCTCGGCATGGGTAGAAGCGCGACACCGGAGGGCGACCCCGCCCGCACCATGGAGTTGCTGTGGGGTGGCGGCAGCATGCCGATCTCGCGTCCCCGCAACGGCAAACCCGGCCTGACACTCGACCGGATCGTCGAGGCTGCCGTCTCCGTCGCGGATGCGGAAGGGCTGGACGCCGTCTCGATGCGCCGGCTCGCAGCCGAACTCGGCGTCGGCGCGATGTCGCTGTACACGCACGTTCCCGGGAAGGCGGAACTGGTGGAGGTGATGCTCGATCGCGTGCTGTCCACACTTGAACCGGGTGACGACACCGACGCGGGGTGGCGGGAGCGACTCACCGCCGCCGCGCACGACTACTTCCAACTGCTGTGCGCGCACCCGTGGATGCTCGGAGTCGTCGCGCTGAGCAGGCCGGTCCTCGGGCCCGGCGGGATGGCCAAGTACGAGCGGGAACTGCGCGCGGTCGAGGGGCTGGGACTGCCGGACCTCGACATGGACTCCGTCGTCACACTCCTCGACAGTTTCGTCGCGGGCGCGGCGCGGGCGGCGGTGGACGCGGCCGCGCTCGCCGCCCGGGGTGAGGCGGACAGCGAGTGGTGGCAGAGCGTCGCGCCGCACTTCGAGAAAGTCTTCGACCGCGAGCGGTTTCCGCTCGCCGCCCGTGTCGGGGCCACCGCGGGGGAACACCACAACGCCGCGTTCTCGTCCGCCCACGCCTTCGAATTCGGGCTCGCCCGGCTACTCGACGGAGTCGGCGCCCTCATCGTCGGCGGCGGAACCGGCGGGGATTAGATCGGCGGGAACGGCCAGCGTGGTCGGCTCCAGACGTCCGCGCAGGGTGACGGTGTCGGTGCATTGCCACCGCGCGCCTTCGTCCTCGGACGCCGCGTCGATCGCCCGCTCGGACGCGACGACGTGCCCGGGAACATTCTTGGCGAGTTCGGACAACCGCGCGGCCTCGTTGACCGGATCGCCGATCACCGTGTACTCGAAACGTTCGTGGGCGCCGATGTTTCCGGCCACGGCGCGACCGGCCGCCACCCCGATTCCCGCATCGCATTCCGGTACCTCGGCGGTGAGCCGTTGGCGCAGGACCCGAGCGGCGGACAGAGCCGCACCGGTGTGGTCGTCGAGCGCCACCGGTGCCCCGAAGATGGCTAGTGCGGCGTCGCCCTCGAACTTGTTGACGAACCCGCCCCGCCGGTCGACTTCGTCGACGACCACGTCGAAGAACCGGTTGAGCAGATCCACGACCTCGGCCGGAGACCGGGTGGCCGCGATCGTGGTGGACCCGATGATGTCGACGAACAGCACCGCCACGTCGCGTTCCTCCCCGCCGAGTTCGGGGTTGTGCCGAAGCGCCTGCGACGCCACGTCCTGTCCGACGTGACGCCCGAAGAGGTCGCGGATCCGCTCCCGTTCGCGCAGTCCCTCGACCATCCGGTTGAACCCGGTCTGCAGCGCGCCGAGTTCGGTGCCGTCGTACACGACGACTTCGGCATCGAGATCGCCGTCTGCCACCTTCGCCATGCCCTGCGCCACCGAGCGTATGGGCGCCTCGGTGGCGCGCACACTGATCACCACCAGCAGCAGACCGAACAGCAGGATCACACCGCCGAGCGCGAGTATCGACACCGCGAGGCTGGTCGGGCTCGCCGGGCGGATGAAACTGAAGATGGCGATGAGCATCAGGCCCAGCACGGGAACGCCCGTCCCGAGGATCCACGCCAGCGCCGTCCTGCCGGTGATGCCGAGCGTGCGGCGGGGTTGCGGTCCGTCGGATCCGAGTGCGCGGGCGGCGATGGGCCGGAGCGCGAACTCCGTCAGCAGGTAGCAGAACGCGCAGACCGTGATGCCGGCCATCGCGATCGTGAACGCGACCTTCGGGATGGTCTGGGGATCGATGAGGCCGTACAGCGTCGTGAAGAAGACCAACCCGATGCCCCACAGCGCCGCCTGGACCCGGGTCAGGCGCCACGGGGCGCGGAACGCCGCCGACCGGTCGTGGTCGGTGGGCACGTCGTCCTCCGTCGCCCATCGCAGATCCGACACCAGTCGCTTGGTGCCCCACGTCACGCCGATCAGCACGGCGCACAGCACGAACACCGGCACCGCGACGAAGTTGGCGATCGCGAACTCGCTCGCCCACACACTCGGCCCGGGCACGACGACGCTGATGAGCAGGCAGGTGATCACCGCACCGACGAGATTGGTGAACACCAGTGGCGCAGTCAGCAGCAACTGGACACGGATGCGGCGCCTGCGGGGACTCTCGTCCGGCGATCCCAGCAACCACGACCCCAGTGGGGCGACGGATCGGCGAGGGCTGCGCATAGTCATTCGAGACTAGTCGGCACGATCCCTTAGGGTGGGCGGGTGCGCCTAGTGATTGCCAGATGCCGAGTCGACTATGTAGGCCGTTTGACGGCACATCTGCCCACCGCTCGTCGCCTGTTGTTGATCAAGGCCGACGGTTCCGTGAGCATCCATGCCGACGACCGCGCCTATAAGCCCCTGAACTGGATGAGCCCGCCCTGCTGGCTCGTCGAAGACTCCGTCGAGGACGCCGAAGCCCTGTGGGTGGTGACCAACAAGGCCGGTGAGGAACTGCGGATCACCATCGAGGAGATCGAGCATGACTCCCGTCACGAACTCGGGGTCGACCCCGGGCTCGTGAAGGACGGTGTCGAAGCTCACCTGCAGGAGTTGCTCGCCGAACACGTGGAAACGCTCGGCAACGGCTACACATTGGTCCGGCGTGAATACATGACCGCGATCGGTCCCGTCGACCTGCTGTGCCGGAACGCCGACGGCGCGTCCGTCGCCGTGGAGATCAAGCGCCGGGGCGACATCGACGGGGTCGAGCAACTCACGCGGTACCTCGAACTGCTCAACCGCGATCCGCTGCTCGCGCCGGTGAGTGGCGTCTTCGCCGCCCAGCAGATCAAGCCGCAGGCCAAAACCCTTGCCACCGACCGCGGAATCCGGTGCCTGGTGCTCGACTACGAAGCGCTGCGCGGCACCGAGAGCACCGAGTTCCGGCTCTTCTGAGGCCTAGGCTGAACCCGTGCCCCGTCGTAAACCGCAGCGGAAGAACATACGCCGCAGCGCGCCCCCGGACAACTCCGAGGGCTCGCTGTTCGGTAGTGCGCTGATGCGTCAGGAATCCGGTCTCGCCGGCGACGCGGACGAGAGCTACATCGTCCGCAGCATCCCCGGGGCCCGGGCGACCAAGTCGTACCGGTGCCCGGGCTGCGATCACGACATCCGGCCCGGTGTCGCCCACCTCGTCACCTGGCCCGCCGAATACGGCGGAGCCGAGGACCGGCGGCACTGGCACACCGGGTGCTGGTCGGGACGCAGCACCCGGGGCCTCACCCGCAGGTGGTCCTAGCTTCCGGCCTTCACGGTCCGCTGACCCGCAGGCCGGTTCGCCTGGGTCTTCTCGACGGTGGACAGCACCGCGGTGTCCTCGTCCGAGTTGTCCGTCTCGTCCTCGGACTTCTTCACCGACTGGTTCGACCCTGACTCGGTCTTGCGGTCCGCTGCGCCGTTCGGTGCCGACTTGCTGCTCGGGTTCTCGTTCGGTCGCTCCTCGGACTTCGACGCCGCGGTGTCGGGCTGCGCGTCCAGAAGTTCGCTCTCCCGGTTGACCGACGCCAACATGGCGGGAACCGAGTCGAGCTGCCCCCGAATGCCCAAGAGCTGCGCCAGGATCCGGCCGCGGAGCACGCGAAGCTCCTCCGCGAGTTCCTTGGCGTGGGCGATCTTGCGCTCCGACTGGTCGGTGGCGGCCTGCAGCCTGCGCTCCGCCTCGTGCGTGGCATCCGCTAGACGACGATGCGCCTCGGCCTTGCTGGTGGCCTCGAGCTCGTTCACCGCCGTGATCGTCTTCTGGCGGCGCTCGGACATCGAGAGGTCGAAGTCTTCCTGCACCTGCGAGCGACGCAGTTCGGCCTCGGCGGCGAGGCGGTCGCGCTCGGACTGCGCGGCCTCGACGATCTTCGCCGCCTCCGTGCGGGCCTTCGCCATGGTCTGCTCGTGCTGAATCTCGAGCGCGCTGCGGCGGTCTTCGAGTTCCGCGACCAGCGACTCGTACTGGCCGCGGAGCTGCGCGCCTTCCTGCTCGGCGACGGAGATCGTCTCGGCCGCGTCGGCCTCGGCCTTCGCACGCACCTCGGACGCCTCGTCCGACGCGAGCCGGAGCATGCGCGAGATGCGGTCGCTCATTCCCTCCGCGGTGGTCGGCGGAACCGACAGGCGGTCGACGTCCTTGCGGAGATCGTCGATCTCGTCCCGCGCGTCGTCGAGTTGCTTGGCGAGGTCCCGCGCCTGCGCCGCCGCGGCGTCGCGGTCGGCGGCAGTGACGCGGAGCTCGGCGTCGAATCGCTCGAAGTAGTTGCGTACCTCGTCCCGGTCGAATCCCTTACGCACGGTGGAGAAGGGAAGGGGGATCGAACCACGGTCCTGCTCGTTTACCATGGCCGCCAATCTACCTGGGCAAAGTAGAACTTGTCTCTGCGCCTGGTACCCGGCGGCCGGTCACAGCTCTAGTGGGTCGCCGACGGCTCGACCAGCTCGACGAGAACTCCGCCCGCGTCCTTCGGGTGGACGAAGTTGATGCGCGAGTCGGCGGTTCCGCGGCGGGGTGCGTCGTACAGCAGCCGGACGCCGCGCTCGCGCAACTGGGCGGAGATGGCGTCGATGTCGGTGACGCGGTACGCCAGCTGCTGGAGACCGGGACCGCTGCGATCGATGAACTTGGCGATGGTCGAGTTCTCGTTCAACGGCGCGAGGAGCTGCAGCGCGGTGCTGCCCGCGGGAGCGCCGACGACGCTGAGCATCGCTTCGCGCACGCCCTGCTCCTCGTTCACCTCTTCGTGTGTCGACACCATGCCGAGGTGCTCGGAGTACCACGCGATGGCGGCGTCGAGGTCGGGAACGGCGATGCCGACGTGGTCGATGGCGGTCACCAGATCCGAGGACAGCGGCGACGTGGACTGGGTGGGGGAGGACTGTGTCATGGTCCCGACGTTAGCGCTACCGTTTCGGTAGTTCTCGTCGGGATGTGACTTCCGTCGCCCGGCACCCGCCCATTCGTCTCACGCGGAGGAAATCGTGACCAGTTCTGTGATCGTCGCCGGAGCCCGGACCCCGATGGGCCGGTTGCTGGGTTCGTTGAAGGATGTGTCGGGTTCCGACCTGGGTGGCGTGGCGATTCGCGGTGCGCTGGAGAGGGCGGGCGTCGCCCCCGAGCAGGTCGAGTACGTGATCATGGGCCAGGTGCTCACGGCGGGGGCCGGTCAGATCCCGGCGCGGCAGGCTGCCGTGGCCGCCGGCATCGGGATGGACGTGCCTGCGCTGACGATCAACAAGGTGTGCCTGTCGGGGATCGACGCGATCGCGCTGGCGGATCAGCTGATCCGGGCCGGCGAGTTCGACGTCGTCGTCGCAGGCGGCCAGGAGTCGATGTCGCGGGCCCCGCACCTGCTGGAGAAGTCGCGGGAAGGGTTCAAGTACGGCGACGTCACGATGCGCGACCACATGGCGTTCGACGGGTTGTACGACATTTTCACCGATCAGGCGATGGGCAGTCTGACGGAGTCGAAGAACGCGGAGGACGGGCAGCGGATCAGCCGGGAGGAGCAGGACGCGTTCGCGGCGGCGTCGCACCAGAAGGCGGCGCGCGCCTGGAAGGACGGGGTCTTCGACGACGAGGTCGTGCCGGTTCCGGTGCCGCAGCGCAAGGGCGATCCCGTGCTCGTCGGCTCCGACGAGGGCGTGCGGGGCGATACGACCGCCGAGTCGCTGGCCAGGTTGCGGCCGGCGTTCAGCAAGGACGGCACCGTCACCGCCGGGTCGGCGTCGCAGATCTCGGACGGCGCGGCCGCCGTCGTCGTGATGAGCAAGGCGAAGGCTCAGGAACTGGGGCTGTCCTGGATTGCGGAGATCGGGGCGCACGGGGTGGTGGCGGGCCCGGATTCGACGCTGCAGTCCCAGCCGGCGCGGGCCATCGCGAAGGCGTGCGCCAAGGAGGGGATCGACCCGAAGGACCTGGACCTGGTGGAGATCAACGAGGCCTTCGCTGCGGTCGGGATCGCGTCGACGCGGGAGCTGGGCCTGGATCCGGAGATCGTGAACGTCAACGGCGGCGCGATCGCGATGGGGCATCCGCTGGGGATGTCGGGTGCGCGGATCGCACTGCATCTGGCACTCGAGTTGCGCCGTCGCGGTGGCGGCGTGGGCGCGGCGGCACTGTGCGGTGGAGGCGGTCAGGGTGACGCCCTGATCGTCCGCGTCCCCAAGGCCTGACAGGCGACGGTCCGTGGTGGTGTGCCTCACACCACTACGGACCGTCGTAGATGGTCGGGCACAATGGTCGGCATGGCGAACGTCTTCGATCTCAGCACCACGGCCAAGCGCTTCCGGTTTGTCGCAATTCTGGAGGCATTGACCTGGCTCGGCCTCCTCATCGGCATGGCCTTCAAGTACTTGCCCGCCGACGGCAACGAGATCGGCGTGAAGATCTTCGGCCCCATCCACGGCGGCGTCTTCGTCCTGTACCTGCTCGTCTCGCTGTGGACCGCGCGCAAGCTGAGCTGGAATCTGGTCACGACGTTCTGGGCGCTCGTCGCCAGCGTCCCGCCGTTCGGGACCGTCGTGTTCGAGGTCTGGGCGGCCCGCACCGGCCGCATGGCCGAGCTGTCCCGGACCAGCACGGTGAAGAGCGAACCGTCCCTCGTCTGACCGAGTCCGCGGTAGGCACGGCCCGCATTCCGGCTCACGCTCGAATCGTGACAAACTGGTGGACGTGACTCGACCAGGTTCTCGTCCGTCAGCGCGTTCCTCAGCAGTGGCCGCAGCCATGAGCGGAGCAGTCGATCTCTCCGCCCTCAAAGAGCGTGCGGCCGCTCCGCCCCCGCCTGCGCCCGCACCCTCCGGGGACGGCGCCGCCCCGGCCGCCCCCGGCGGCACCGGCCTCACACCCGTCATCGACGTCACCGAGGCGACGTTCGAGGCGGAGGTCCTCGTCCGGTCTCAGCAGGTCCCGGTCGTCGTGGACCTGTGGGCCACCTGGTGCGAGCCGTGCAAACAACTCTCACCCCTGCTCGAGAAGCTGGCACACGAGGCCGGTGGCACCTGGGTGCTCGCCAAGGTCGACGTCGACGCCAACCCGCGCATCGCGCAGGCCTTCGGCGTCCAGTCCGTCCCGACCGTCGTCGCCATCGCCGGCGGTCAACCGCTCGCCGACTTCCAGGGCGCGCAGCCCGAACCGCAACTACGTCAATGGCTCGCCGCCGTCCAGCAGGCGACTGCCGGAAAACTGTCCGGGCCGCCTGCCGGTGACGGCGACGCGGACGAGCCCGAGCCGGAGGACCCCCGTTTCGTCGCGGCCGAGGCGGCGCTCGACGAGGGCGACCTGGCGGCGGCCGAAGCCGAGTTCCAGAAGATCCTCGACGCGGAACCGGACAACGCGGAGGCGCAGGGCGCGATCCGCCAGGTGCGTTTCCTCGCCCGCGTGCAGTCCGTCGATCCCGGTGCCGTCGCCGCGGCGGACGGTGCCCCCGCCGACATCGACGCCCAGTTGCAGGCGGCGGACGTGGAGCTCTACTCCCAGGCGCCCGACGCGGCGTTCGCCCGCCTCATAGGTGTCGTCGCCCGCAGCGCCGGCGACGACAAGACCCGGGTTCGGACCCGTCTGCTGGAATTGTTCGAACTGTTCGACCCGGCCGAGCCGGTCGTCATGACCGCGCGCCGGAAACTCGCCGCGGCACTGTACTGACGGGGAACCGGGACTGACGAGAAACCGGGGTGAGTGCGTTCGGCGCTCACCCCGGTTTCGTCGACAGTGATCAGCTGCGGACGCGCTCCACCCGTCCGACCAGGAACACGTAGGACGCGATCCCGACCGCGGTCACCACGGTCATGTAGACGAATCCCGGAGCGAAGCTGTCGTCGGTGACGAGCAACCCGATGACGATGGGCGTGGCGATCGACGACAGGTTGCCGATGAAATTGAACATTCCGCCCGTGAGCCCGAGCAGCCGTTCCGGTGCGAGCGCCGACACCAGCGACCACGTGATCGACGCGAGTCCGTTGCCGAAGAAGGCGATGGACAGGAACACGATCACCATCGCGGTCGAGTCGGTGAAGTTCGCGCCGATCATCGCGACGGTCAGCAGCAGTCCGACGATGATCGGACCCTTCCGGGCGACTCCGAGCGAGACCCCCTTGCGCAGCAGGAAGTCCGAGAACACCCCGGAGAACAGCACACCGACGAGCGCCGCGACGAACGGCAGCGACGCGAGGAATCCGGACTTTATGTAATCCATGCCCCGGTACTCGACGAGGTAGGTGGGGAACCAGGTGAGGAAGAACCACAGCGTCGACGTGAGGCAGAACTGCCCCAGGTAGATGCCCCACAACTTCCGCCTGCCGAGGACGGTCGCGACGTCGGTGCGGGTCACGGCCGGATGTTCCGGTTGTTGTTCGTCCACGAGGTCGACGAGTCCGCCGCCCTCGCGGATCAGGTCGATCTCGGCGTCGTTCGCCCGGGAGTCGCGTGGTTCGCGGTAGAACGTGTACCAGACGGCGCCCCACACCGCTCCGACCGTTCCGGTCACGATGAACACCCAGTGCCAGGACAGCACGGACTGCAGCCAGGACAGGAACGGGGTGAGCAGGGCCAGTCCGATGAACTGTCCGGACGTGTAGAAGCCGATCACCGTCGCCCGTTCACGCTCGGGGTACCAGGCCGTCGCGACGCGGTTGTTGATCGGATACGCGGGCGCCTCGAACACGCCGACCAGCAGTCGCAACGCGATGAGCGCCACGAACCCGCCGATGACGCCCATGAATGCGGTCGCGATCGACCACAGGATGAGGCACGCGGGGTAGAGCACTCTCGGGGGTATCCGGTCGACGAGCCAGCCGCCGGGAATCTGCAGCGCCGCGTACGTCCAGCCGAACGCGGACAGCAGCAGACCCTGCTGAGCCTTGGAGAGGTCCATCTCGTCCGCGATCGCGGGCATCGCGATCGACAAATTCGCTCGGTCCATGTAGTTGATGACGACGGTCACGAACAGCATGACCGCGATGAGTACGCGCGCCTTCGACGCCTGCGCCGCGACGGAAGAGGAGCGGCCGATCTTCTGGGTCTGCACCATGTCCTTCACCACTTCCGCCCCTCACCACTCCGCGAAGGAGCCGTCGCTGTGGCGCCACACCGGGTTGCGCCAGCGGTGACCCTCGGCCGCCCGTTCGATCACGTACTCCTCGTTCACCTCGATGCCCAGTCCGGGGCCGGTCGGGATGCGGACCTGGCCGTCGGCGTACGTGAACACGGACGGATCGACGAGATAGTCGAGGAGATCGTTCGACGTGTTGTAGTGGATGCCGAGGCTCTGTTCCTGGATGGTCGCGTTGTAACAGCCCGCGTCGATCTGCAGGCACGTGGCCAGGGCGATCGGCCCGAGCGGGCAGTGCAGCGCGAGCGCCACGTCGTACGCCTCGGCCATGTGCGCGATCTTCCGGGCCTCGGTGATGCCGCCGCAGTGCGACGGGTCGGGCTGAATGATGTCGACTGCCCCGGAAGCGAGAACGGATTTGAAATCCCAGCGGGAGAACAATCTCTCACCCAGCGCGATCGGGATCGGCGACTGCCGGAGCACGTCGACGAAACCGTCGACGTGCTCCGAGAGCACGGGTTCCTCGACGAACATCAGCCGGAACGGTTCGAGTTCCTTCAGCAGGACCTTGGCCATCGGCTTGTGAACCCGGCCGTGGAAGTCGACGCCGATGCCGATGTTCGGGCCCACGGCGTCGCGCACCGCGGCGACGTTCGCGAGACACCGGTCCACCTTGTCCCAGGAGTCCAGGTACTGCAGTTCCTCTGTGCCGTTCATCTTCACCGCGGTGAACCCGCGGTCGACGACCTCGCGCGCCGCCTTCGCGGTGTCGGCGGGACGGTCGCCGCCGATCCAGGAGTAGACCTTGATCCGGTCCCGGACACGGCCCCCGAGAAGTTCGTACGCCGGCACGCCGAGGGCCTTGCCCTTGATGTCCCACAGGGCCTGGTCGATGCCGGCGAGAGCGCTCATGTGGATACCGCCGCCGCGGTAGAAACCGGCCCGATACATGACCGTCCACAGATCCTCGATCTGCGTCGGATCCTGCCCCACCAGGTAATCGGACAGTTCCTCGACTGCGGCGGCGACGGACGCCGCCCGGCCCTCGAGCACCGGCTCGCCCCAGCCGACCACGCCGTCGTCCGTCTCGATCCGCAGGAACAGCCACCGCGGGGGCACGGCGTACGTGGTGAGTGACTTGATCTTCATGGAGTCCTCCTGTGCGGGGCCGTGGTGGTGGCCCCGGTCGTCGTCGGTGTCGGTTCAGGCGGCGTCGGCCGACCAGATGTTCATCAAGGCGAGGGCGCGGTCGCGGACGGTGCCGGCGCTGTCGCCGGGCCGGTAGAGGCAGGTGCCGAGTCCCGCGCCGCCCGCGCCTGCGGTGGCCCACTCGGCGAGGTTGGTCCGGTCGACGCCGCCGACGGGGAGCAGTTCGACCTCCGCGGGCAGGACTGCCCGCCAGGCCCGCATCCCCGCCGTCCCGACCGAGTCGGCGGGGAACAATTTGATGCTGCGCGCTCCCGCACCCACTGCGCTGAACGCCTCGGTGGGAGTGGCCGCTCCCGGGTACGGGTGCAGGTTCCGGGCGACGGCAGCGCCGATGACCTCGACGTCGCTGTTGGGGGAGACGATGATCCGGGACCCGGCCGCCTCGGAGCGGACCACGTCGTCGACGCTGAGAACGGTGCCGGCGCCCACGACGCAGACGTCGCCGACGGCCGTCGCCAACCTTTCGATCGACTCGAACGGCCGCGGGGAGTTCAGGGGGACCTCGATGGTCGTGAAACCGGCGTCGACGAGGGCGGAACCGACGGCGACGACCTCTTCCGGGGTGATGCCCCGCAGGATGGCGATCAATCCGGTGGTCGTCGTGGTGGCAGAGGTACTCACAGGGTCTCCTTCTCGGGAATGGTGGATGCATCCGGGTCGAGCAGTCCCGCATCGATCGCCACGCGCCACAAACCCTGCGCGGCGGCCTCCTCGGCGACGATGTCGGCGGCCATGCCGTGGACGCGCAGTCCCGCCGCATAGCGTCGGCAGAGATCGGCGTTTCCGCACAGCAGGATTCGATGTCCGGCGGCGTAGTGGGGCAGGAGGTGCCGGACCTCGTCGGCGATGATCACGCCGGAGACGTAGTCGGGAAGCGACGCCGGATCGAGGAGTCCGTCGAGCACGAGCGCTCGCGCCCCGAACAACTCGGCGGGCAATCCGCGTGACGGTACCGACGTTCCCGTGGTGAGGCCGCGACCGAAGGCGGCGTCGTCCCGCACCCCGGTGGTTGCGGTGCGGCCGAGGATGCCGTGCGCCATCACCAGGCCGTACAACTCGCCGGACATCGCCGTGGCGAACGAGACGATCTTGTGGTCCTCGACTCGTGCCCACTTGCTGTGCGTTCCGGGGAGCACGATGGTCAGTGGACCGTCGGTCGGCGGGAGCAGGCCCAGGGCCCCGATGATCTGCGTCTCCTCGCCCCGCATCACGTCGCCGGGCACCGAACCGTCGGCGGCGGGGGCGACGCGCATGCCGGGCACGAGGTGCAGAACTCCGCGCGGGTGGGGGACCGCAGTCAGATCGCCGGCGCCGATGGCGAGATCGGTCGGGGTCGTCAGGTAGCCGGCTTCACGCCAGCCCTGGGCGCTGCCCACCATGCCGCACGCGATCGCGGGCAGATCGGGGGCGGCCGCGATCCAGTCGCCGCAGGCCTCGTCGAACGCGGCCTCATAGGCGCGGGTGCGCGATTCCGGGTCGTCTCCGGTTGTGCCGAGCAGTCCGAAGTCGGGCCTGCGAACGTCCAGAATTCGGCCGCCGTCGCCGAGGAGCCAGGCGCGCTGCGAAGACGTGCCCCAGTCGAGGGCGATCAGGCGCGGTGGTGATGTGTCGAGGGTGTTCTGGATCACGCAAAACACTATCGGACGCAAATCCCATAATGACGAACACGGTCCCCATATGTGGGACAGTGGGGGTGTGACCGAACCGACGAACGACATTCCCCCCGGCACCCAGACGCTGGCCCGGGGGCTCGCCGTCATCAGTGCCGTCTCCGACGGCGCGCAGGATCTCCGCGCGGTCGTCGATCACACCGGGCTGGGGCGCAGCACCGCACACCGGCTCGTGCAGTTGCTGGTCCACGAGGGGTATCTGCGCAGCGGCAGCCGCGGCTACACGCTCGGCCCGACGCTGATCGAACTGGGTTTCAAGGCACTCCACGGCAACCCGCTGCCTGTGGTCGCGCGCCCGATCCTTGAGGAGTTGTCGGCGCACGTGCACGACACCGTGCACCTGGCAGTCGAAGACGGCGGCTCGGTGCTGTACCTGGACAAGCTGCCCGGATCGCGCGGCGCCGAGATGCGCTCGCGCATCGGTCACCGCATGCCGCTGACCCGCGCAGGGGTCGGGAAGGCCCTACTGCTCGACTCGGCCGAGCGCTGGGATGTGCTGTACGAGAGCGACGCCGCGCAGGCTCCGCGACCCCCGGCCCGCGGACACGCCGACTTCCGTAAGCGGATGGAGGACTACGCCCGGATCGGGGCGGCCATGGACCTCGAGGACAACGAACCCGGAATCCGCTGCGTCGCGGCCCCGGTGCGGGACGCGTCGTGCGGGATCGTCGGCGCGATCAGCGTGTCGGCCACGAGCCCGTACATGCCCGACGAGCGGATGCGGGGCCTCGTGCCGGTCGTGTGCCGGGCCGCCGGACGGATCTCCGCGGCGCTGGGCTACCGGGAGATCTGAGCCAGGTGACCGGTCAGCGGTACCGGCCCTCGCAGGCCTGCTCGCCGCCGAGCACGCCGGTGCGGAAGGCGTCGACCCGGGAGAATCCGCTCGGCACGGTCTCCCCGTTCACGTCACTGGCGGCGAGTCCGTCGGTGAGCAGCCCCGACACAGCCTCGTCGAGGTCGCCGGGGGACAACCACACGCTGCCTTCCGCCAGCGTGGCCGGACTGGCCGGGCTGAGCGCGCCGGTGATGACCCCGGACAGGCAGGCGGCCCGCAGCGCGGTCTGCGGTGAGTGCAGATCGTCGCCCCGGTCCCGCTGCAGCGCCAGAGTGTACCGCGAGGCGAGCAGGACGTACGCGTTGTAGTCGCCGGTGAGCTTGGTCTGGAACAGTTCACGGCGGCCCGGGCGTCCCGGTGTGCCGCGTTCGGCGAGGGCGTCGACACTGACCCCGATCGTGTTGGTGGCCGGGCAGTACGACACCGGTTCCGTCACGTCGGCGTCCGCGCAGTCGAGGTCGGCGCCGTCGAGTTGCAGCGTGGGCGGATCGCTGAGATCGAAGATCTGCTGGAACGACGTGAAGAACGCCTCGACGGACTCGTCGGTGACGGGAAGTTCGCCGTCGTCGCTGTCGTCGGCGAACCGCTGCGGCAGATCCGCGCGGCGTGAGTCGATCTCCTTCTCGTCGATGCGCGTGCACGCTGCCGGGCCGTCCGTGAACCCGATCTGGGTGGCGGTGACACGTTCGAACGCCGAGCCGTGCACGTTGTCCGGATCGTTCGGGTCGGTGTCACCGATCGCCACCGCCGATGCCAGAACCTTGTTCAGCCCGTCCGACGTGTTCAGCGTGAAATGGGGTGCCTTGTCCTCCGCGATGTGCCGCATGAACGCCCCCGCGAAACAGTCGGCCTGCTGTTCCCGCACGATGCCGCCGCCCACGTTCTCGTCGGCGATTCCCGCCTTCGTCTGGACGGCGTGCCCGTACTCGTGCGCCAGCACGAAGACGGCGGCGACGATGCCGAACTTCTCCACGACCTCCGGCAGCAGCAGCGCCCGGTCCCAGCCGATGGTGTGGTCGGTGCTGCAGTAGCCGGCGTTGAGAAGTTCCTCGGTGCTGTCTCCGCAGAACCGGGGGCCGTCGGAATCCCGCGGATCCCAGGAGATCAGCTCCTCCACCGGCTCGAACTTGCGCTGGAACAGCGCCGGGAACTCGGTGCGCCAGTAACTCTCGATGTCGCTCACCGCGTTGGCGGCCATCGTGTCGATCTCCCCGCCGTCGGTGCCGGTGACGGGGAGATCGGCGTCGGGTGCGCCCTTGCGGGCACCGCTCGGACCCGACGTGGCATCGAGGCCCGCCACCTTGAACGGATCGTCGTAGATGGACGCGGCCGCACCGTCCACCGAACGCGCGCACCCCGACAGCACGACCGCAGTCGCGGCCAGAACACCCAAGCTCGCAGCCCACAGCCGACGTCGGATCAGCAAGGCCGTGCCTTCATCAACGCTCCAGACTCATCCAGATCGCGCCGTTCGCGGGCAGTGCCACCTCTGCCGAGGCGGGACGGCCGTGCCACGGCTGCGAAGTTGCCGTCACCGCACCGAGATTTCCCCAACCCGATCCTGCGTAGACCTCGGCGTCGGTGTTGAGAATTTCACGCCATTCGCCCCGTTCTGGCAAGCCGACACGATAATTCGCGTGCGCGGAACCCGCGAAATTGAACAGGCACGCCAGAATCGACCCGTCGGTGCCGTACCGCAGGAAGCTCAGGACGTTGTTCGCGGTGTCGTTGGCGTCGATCCAGGAGAACCCGCCCGGTGACGTGTCAAGCGTCCACAGGGCCGGGTGCTCGCGGTACGTGGCGTTGAGGTCGTGGACGAGCCGGAGCAGACCGCGGTGGAAGCCGCCGGTGTACGGGTCGTCGAGCTGATACCAGTCGAGTCCGCGTTCCTCGGACCACTCCGCGGTCTGCCCGAACTCCTGACCCATGAACAGCAGTTGCTTGCCGGGGTGCGACCACATGTACGCCAGCAGGGCCCGCACGCCGGCGGCCTTCGACCAGTCGTTGCCGGGCATCCGCGTCCACAGCGTGCCCTTGCCGTGCACCACCTCGTCGTGGCTGATGGGGAGCAGATAGTTCTCGCTCCACGCGTACATCAGGGAGAACGTGATCTCGTGATGGTGATAGCTGCGGTGGACGGGGTCGTGCGCCAGGAACCCGAGGGTGTCGTGCATCCACCCCATGTTCCATTTCATGTTGAACCCGAGACCGCCGACGTTGGTCGCACGGGTGACACCCGGCCACGCCGTCGACTCCTCGGCGATGGTGACGACCCCGCGGTGCTGCTTGTGGACCGTGGCATTGGTCTCCTGCAGAAACGCGACCGCCTCCAGGTTCTCCCGGCCGCCGTGGATGTTCGGTGTCCAGCCGCCCTCCGGCCGCGAATAGTCGAGGTACAGCATCGACGCGACCGCGTCGACACGCAGACCGTCCACGTGGAACTCGTCGAGCCAGTACAGCGCGTTGGCGACGAGGAAGTTCCGGACCTCGCGTCGCCCGAAATCGAACACGTACGTTCCCCAGTCGAGTTGCTCGCCGCGCTGGGGATCGCTGTGTTCGTAGAGCGGTGTGCCGTCGAACCGGGCCAGCGCCCACTCGTCCTTGGGGAAGTGGGCGGGCACCCAGTCGACGATGACGCCGATGCCGGCGGCGTGCAGGTGGTCGACGAACCACCGGAAGTCGTCGGGTGAGCCGAACCGTGACGTGGGCGCGTAGTACGAGGTCACCTGGTATCCCCAGGACCCGCCGAACGGGTGCTCGGCGACCGGCAGCAGTTCGACGTGCGTGAACCCCGTCTCCGTGACGTGGGCGGCGAGTTGCTCGGCCATCTCGCGGTAGTTCAGCCCGGGCCGCCACGAACCGAGGTGAACTTCGTACACGCTCATCGGGGACTGCGCGGGTTCGGTGGCCGCCCGCTGGGCCAGCCAGTCGGCGTCGTTCCATTCGTACGTGCTCACCGACACCCGGGACGCGGTCGCGGGAGGGACCTCAGTCGCGAAGGCCATGGGGTCGGCCTTGTCGCGGACAGTGCCGTCGGGGCCGTGGACCCGGAACTTGTACAGGTCGCCGACCTCGATGCCGGGGACGAACAACTCCCAGACCCCGGTGGATCCGAGCACCCGCATCGGGAAGTTCCGGCCGCTCCACCCGTCGAAGTCGCCGATCACGCTCACCCCGCGGGCATTGGGAGCCCACACGGCGAACGAGGTGCCGGTGACGGTGCCGTCGGGGGTGTCGTAGCGGCGGCGGTGCGCGCCGAGGATCTCCCACAGGCGTTCGTGCCTGCCCTCGCCGAACAGGTGCAGGTCGAGCTCGCCGAGCGTGGGCAGGAACCGGTAGCCGTCGGCGGAGACGTCGTTGTGACCACCCGGCCACGTCGTGGACAGCCGGTAGTCCATCAGATCCCGGTACGGCACCAGCGCCCCCCACACGCCGTGCGCGAGGTGCTCCAGCGAGAAACTCGTTCCGCCGATGACGGCGTCGACGGCCTCCGCGTAGGGGCGCAGCGCGCGGATCACCGTCCCCTCGGGGTGCGGGTGCGCACCCAGGATCGAGTGCGGGTTGTGGTGCTCACCCCGGGCCAGCAGGTCGAGGTCGGCGGCGTCGGGTGCGATGGCGACAGGCGGTTCGACGGTCACTATGTACCTCCGCGGTAGGCCAGCTTCGTTCTGGCCGGATAGGGAATCGACGGTAATGCCAGGATATGGGCCACGGCCCGCCACGGTTCGAGGCGCACGAAGTTGGTCTGCCCCCAGTGATACTGCTCCCCGGTGACCTCGTCGAGCACGGTCAGGTGGTCGTGCCAGTCGCGGCCCAGCGCCGGCATGTCCAGCCACACGTTGCCCTGCTCGGCGCCATACGGGTTGAGATTGATCACCGTCAGCACGGCATCGCCGGTGGCGGCGTCGAACTTGGAATATGCGATCAGGGCGTCGTTGTCGACGTGGTGGAAATGGATGTTGCGCAACTGCTGCAGCGCCGGATGCTGCCTGCGGATCCGGTTGAGCGCGGTGATCCACGGTTCCAGGGACTCGCCGCGGGCGGCCGCTCCCTCGAAGTCGCGGGGGCGCAACTCGTACTTCTCCGAGTCGAGGTACTCCTCACTGCCCGGACGCATCGGAACATGTTCGTACAGTTCGTATCCCGAGTACATGCCCCACGTGGGCGACAGGGTCGCCGCCAGTGCGGCACGCAGTGCGAACATTCCCGGACCACCGGTCTGCAGGCTCTCGTGCAGGATGTCCGGGGTGTTGACGAAGAGGTTGGGGCGCGCCTCGTCGGCCTTGGCGGCGATCTCCTTGCCGAACTCCGTCAGCTCCCACTTGGCGGTCCGCCACGTGAAATACGTGTAAGACTGCGTGAACCCGCGGCGGGCCAGACCGTACAGTCGCGCCGGCCGGGTGAACGCCTCGGACAGGAACAGGACGTCCGGATCCGACTTCTTCATCTCGGCGATCAGCCACTCCCAGAAGTCCGCCGGTTTGGTGTGCGGGTTGTCGACCCGGAAGATCTTGACGCCCGCCGCGACCCAGTGCCGCACGACCCGCAGGACCTCCGCGTAGATGCCGTCGCGGTCGTCGTCGAAGTTGACCGGGTAGATGTCCTGATACTTCTTCGGCGGGTTCTCGGCGTAGGCGATGGTGCCGTCGGGGAGGACGGTGAACCATTCCGGGTGCTTCTTCGCCCACGGATGGTCCGGTGCGGCCTGCAGGGCCAGGTCGATCGCCACCTCCAAGTTCAGCTTCCGGGCGGCAGCGATGAACGCCTTGAAATCGCGCATCGTCCCGAGTTCGGGATGGATCGCGTCGTGGCCGCCCTCGTCCGAGCCGATCGCCCACGGCGAACCGACGTCTTCGGGGCCCGGGGTCAGCGTGTTGTTGGGGCCCTTCCGGTTGACCTTTCCGACCGGGTGGATCGGCGGCAGGTACACCACGTCGAAACCCATCGACGCGATGCGGGGAAGGGCCGCAGCGGACGTCGCGAACGTCCCGTGCCGGGGCCTGCCGTTCTCGTCCCGGCCCCCGGTGGATCGGGGGAAGAACTCGTACCACGACCCGAACAGGGCACGCGTGCGATCGACGAGCACGGTGTGCGCCTCGCTCTTCGTCACCAGTTCGCGCAGCGGGTGCGCGCGGAGCAGTTCTGTCACGTCCGATCCGAACGCCGGAGCCACCCGCTCGGAGAGGTGACGGTCGGAACGCAGCGACGCCGCGACCCCGGTCAGCCGTGAACGGTCCGCGCGGGGGACGCCCTTCGCGGCACGCTCGAACAACCGCGCACCGATCTCGAGGTCGTTGGCCAGTTCGGCCGGACCCTGCCCCACCGCCAGCTTCGCCTCGACCGCGTGCTTCCACGTGGTGATCGGGTCGCTCCAGGCCTCGATGCGGAAGGTCCAGAGACCCTCGCCGGTCGGGGTGAAGGAGCCGTCGACGGTGTCGGGCACCGGACCGCTGGTCATGGGAATCCGGAACGTCGCCGAGCCCCCCGGAGAGGCAGTGCGCGGCCCCCGCACCGCGAGCGTGGCGGCCACGGCGTCGTGGCCTTCGCGCCACACGGTTGCCCGGACGGGAAACACCTCACCCACAACGGCCTTGGCGGGAAAGCGGCCGCACCCGACGTTCGGTTCCACGTCGTCGATTCCGAGTCGACCTGTCACACTGGGCTCCGTTCCATAGCCGGAAGTTGCCGGCGGCTCGTGGGCTGGGCCGCCCGTTCAACCGTAATGGAGTCGACCGGTTCCTGTCCGTATTGGAGATCTGACGCCCACCCGGCCCGACACGGCGCAACGACGCCCGCAGTGCGTTATCGTTCGCGAGGTGAAAGCTTTGCGTCGGTTCACTGTCCGAGCCCACCTTCCGGAGCGGCTCGCTGCCCTCGGTCCGCTGTCCACCAATCTTCGCTGGTCGTGGCATCCGGCCACGCAGGAACTGTTCGGATTGCTGGACGAGGACCTGTGGCGGCAGGTGCAGTTCGACCCGGTCCGGATGCTCGGTGAGGTCGACCCCGCCCGCCTGGACGAACTGGCCGAGGACGTCGCGTTCCTGGCCCGGCTCGACGCCGCGGCCGCCGACCTCGACGACTACCTGTCCCGGCCCCGCTGGTATCAGAACCAGCAGGCCAAGGGCGTGTCGCTGGACGGCGGGATCGCGTATTTCTCAATGGAGTTCGGGGTCAGCGAAGTGCTGCCCAACTACTCCGGCGGCCTCGGGATTCTCGCAGGCGACCACCTGAAGGCGGCATCCGATCTGGGACTGCCGCTGATCGGTGTCGGGCTGTTGTACCGCTCGGGATACTTCCGGCAGTCGCTGACCGCGGACGGCTGGCAGGCCGAGCACTACCCACCGCACGACCCGCAGGGCCTGCCGCTGCGTCTGCTCACCGAGTCCGGGCCGCAGTCGTCCGACGGGGCGCCGGTCCTCGTGCACGTCGCGGTCCCCGGCGGCCGGGTGCTGCGCGCCCGCGTGTGGATCGCCCAGGTGGGGCGCGTCCCGCTGCTGCTGCTCGACTCCGACATCGCGGAGAACGACGCCGAGATGCGGGGCGTCACCGACCGCCTGTACGGCGGCGACCAGGACCACCGCATCAAACAGGAGATCCTCGCCGGCATCGGCGGCGTCCGCGCGGTGCGCGCCTACACCCACGCCTACGGCCTGCCCGATCCCGCCGTCTTCCACATGAACGAGGGGCATGCGGGTTTCCTCGGCATCGAGCGGATTCGCGAACTGGTCACCACCGGCGGGCTCGACTTCGACGAGGCGCTGGCCACGGTCCGCGCCGGCACCGTCTTCACGACCCACACCCCCGTTCCCGCGGGAATCGACCGGTTCCCCGCCGACCTCGTGCGGCACTACTTCGGCGGCGACAACGGCGCGAACGAATCGTCCCTGCTACCGGGGCTGACGATCGACCGGATCCTCGGACTCGGCCGCGAATCGGATCCGTCCGTGTTCAACATGGCCCACATGGGCCTGCGTCTCGGGCAGCGAGCGAACGGCGTGTCCAAGCTGCACGGCATCGTCAGCCGGGAGATGTTCCAGCCGCTGTGGCAGGGCTTCGACGCCGGAGAGGTGCCGATCGGCTCGGTCACCAACGGTGTCCACGCGCCCACCTGGGCCGCACCCGAATGGATCGATCTCGCCACCCGCATCCTCGGCCCCGAACTGGTCGAGGAGGCCCGCGGCTGGGAGCGGCTGCAGGATCTGTCCGCCGAGGAGCTGTGGGCGACCCGCAACGCGCTGCGCGGAAAACTTGTCGAGGAGGTGCGCCGGCGGGTCCGGGCGTCCTGGATCGAACGCGGCGCGACGTCCGCCGAACTCGGCTGGACGAACGAGGTGTTCGACCCGAACGTGCTCACCGTCGGCTTCGCCCGGCGCGTGCCCACCTACAAGCGCCTGACGCTGATGCTGCGCGACCCCGAACGGCTGCGGGCCCTGCTCCTCGACGAGGAGCGTCCGGTACAGCTCGTGGTCGCCGGGAAGAGCCACCCCGCCGACGACGGCGGGAAGGCGCTCATCCAGCAGGTCGTGCGGTTCGCCGACGCCGCCGACGTCCGGCACCGCATCACGTTCCTCCCCGACTACGACATGTCGATGGCTCGGTACCTGTACTGGGGTTGCGACGTGTGGCTCAACAACCCGCTGCGCCCGCTCGAGGCCTGCGGAACGTCGGGGATGAAGTCGGCCCTCAACGGCGGACTGAACCTGTCGATCCGCGACGGCTGGTGGGACGAGATGTTCGACGGCGAGAACGGCTGGGCCATCCCGACCGCGGACGGCGTCGTCGACGAGACCCGGCGCGACGACCTCGAGGCGAGCGCACTGTACGAATTGCTCGAGCGCGCCGTCCTGCCGAGGTTCTACGACCGCGCGGACGGACTGCCGGTGCGCTGGGTGGAGATGGTGCGTCACACGCTGCAGAACCTAGGGCCCAAGGTGCTGGCGTCACGGATGGTGCGCGACTACGCCGTCCAGTACTACGCGCCCGCCGCCGCGTCGGCCCGGACGGTGGCGGCGGAGAACTTCGCCGGCGCCCGCGAACTCGCCGCGTTCCGTCGACGCGTCGAGGCGGCGTGGCCTGCGGTGACGGTCCTGCAGGTCGACGGCGCGGGGCTGCCCGACACTCCCGAGATCGGAGCGAATCTGGTGCTCCGCGCCCGGATCCGCCTCGGTGAACTGTCCGTCGACGATGTCACCGTGCAGGCCGTGATCGGCAAGGCCGGACCGGACGAGGAGCTCACCGACCTCGTGACCGTTCCGATGACGCACGCGGCCTCGGACGAGTCGGGGGAGTTGTTCGTCGCCGATCTGGCCCTGCCGCTGTCCGGCTCGGTCGGGTACACGGTGCGGGTACTTCCGCACCACGAGTTGCTCGTCGATCCGTCGGAGCTGGGCCTGGTGACGGTGCCGAACCCCTGACCGGCTCCACCGAGCCGGCCCGGGTTCGTCCCGGCACGGTCTACGGGCCGACGTCGCGGCGCCGGAAGCCGGCGACGGCGGCGAGGAACAGGGCCGCCGCGAGGAGCAGCAGAACGACGAGGGGAGCTGCCGAGAAGCTTTCGGCAGGCAGCGCCGGTGTGTAGTGGAAGGGGGAGAGAATCCCGAACCAGTCTGGGAGGACCTCCCCGAACATTCCGGCGACGAGAACGTAGCCCACGAACGCCCACAGTGCGGGAAGCGCGCGTGGGATCAACCCGTAGACGGCCGCGCACGATCCGACGATCACGAGCACGGCCGGCACCGTGTTCAGGGCGGCGCCGATCAGCCGCCCGAGCGCGCCCGCGTCGGACAGCGTGAACGCCGCGGTGATCCCCATGCCGACCCCGGCCGCCACTGCGATCGTGACGGCGGCGACCGCGATCACGACAAGCTGGCCACCCAGCCACTGCGCCCGCGACACGGGGGTGGCCAGGGCTTCCTCGGCGCGACCGGACGATTCCTCCGAGCGGATCGACACGACGGCACCGACGGCGTACATCGCGGCCATCACCACCAGGAACACCAGATACAGGGCGAACGCGCCGTCGGCGGCCGCCGCAGCGCCACCCGGCAGCAGCTGTGCGAGATCGGGATCCTGCTCGATGAAATCGCTGATCTGCCTGCCGAGGGAACCGATCGGCAGCGATAGCGCGAACACCCCGACACCCCAGGCGAGGATCTGGCCGCGCTGCTGACGCGCCGCGAGGGTGGTGACCCCGGTCAGGCGGGGGGACGCCTCGGCGCGCCCGCCCCGCGGCGGAAGGAGTCCCGCCCCGACGTCCCGGCGACCGATGGCGGCATACGCGCACACGACGGTCAGCGCCGCCGCGACGACGCCGATCAGCAGCGGCCACCAGCGTTCGTCGACGTATGCGCGGGTGGCCTGCGACCAGCCGATCGGCGACACCCACGTGAGCAGGCTCCCACTGTGTCCCTGCTGCACATCGCCGACTGCCCGCAGCAGGTACGCGACGACGACCGCGCAGATTCCGGCACCGCTTGCCGCGCGGGCGTGTTCGGTGAGCTGTGACGCCAGCGCCGACAGCGACGTGAACACCAGACCCACGACCAGCACACCCGCCGACATGTTCAGCGAACCCGCCGGCGGCAGACCCACGGCGAGCAACCCGATCACCAGCAGCAGCGCGACGAACACATTGGCGAGGGCCGCCGACACCAGTCCCGCCGTGATCCCCGCGTACCGCCCGACGACGCCGGCGCGCACCAGCTCCGCGCGCCCGGTCTCCTCCTCCGTCCGCAGATGCCGCGTCACCAGCAGCACCGACATGATCGCCACGGCCACCATCGTCATGCCGGCGATCTCGTTGGCGACCATCGCACCCAGCGTGTAGTCGTCCAGGCCGTAGCCCGGCCCGGCGAGGGCGGTGGCGGCCGGGGACGAGATGAGTTCGGCACGGGCCTGCCGGGATTCGGCGGTCGGGTAGATGGTGGAGTAACTCGACGCGAGCAGGACGGTGAGACCCGCCACCGCGACCGTCCACACCGGAATCCGCACCCGGTCGGTGCGCACCGCCAGTTCGGCGAGCACACCCGTCCCGCTCAGCTGACTCACTGCGACCGTCCGATCCCGAGCGCCTCGACCTCGTCGCGGTACTCGCGCAGGAACAGGTCCTCCAGCGTCGGCGGGTTGGCGGTGATCGACACGATGCCCAGCCCCGTCAACGTGGTCATGACCGGGTCGATCTGATCGGAATCGACGTCGAACGTCACCGTGTTCGCGTCCGCACCCTTCTGCAGGTTGTGTACACCGGGGACGTTCCCGATCGGATTGGGCTTGATCCGGGTGGTCGCCGTCACCGTCGTCCGGGTGAGATGTCGCAGCTCGGACAGCGTTCCCGCCTGCACCGTCCGGCCCGCCCGGATGATGGTCACGGCATGGCACAGCGCATCCACCTCGGCGAGGATGTGACTGGACAGCAGCACGGTGCGTCCGCCGCGCGCGAATTCGGTGATGCACTCCTGAAACACCGCCTCCATCAACGGGTCGAGGCCCGATGTCGGCTCGTCGAGGATGAGGAGTTCGGTGTCGGCGGCGAGTGCAGCCACGAGGGCGACCTTCTGCCGGTTGCCTTTCGAATAGGTGCGGCCCTTCCGGGTGGGGTCGAGTTCGAACCGTTCGATCAGCGACGCGCGACGGACCGGATCGAGTCCGCCCCGCAGTCGCCCGAGAAGGTCGATCGCCTCACCGCCGGACAGATTGGGCCACAGGTTCACTTCCCCTGGCACATAGGCGAGCCGTCGATGCACGGGTACGGAATCACGCCACGGATCGGCACCGAGAACGGACGCCGAACCCCCGTCGGCGCGCAGCAGACCGAGAAGCACCCGGATAGTCGTGGACTTGCCCGCGCCGTTGGGTCCGAGGAATCCGTGCACCTCACCCGACTTCACCTCCAGATCGAGGCCGTCGAGGGCGAGGACTTCACCGAACTTCTTGGTGAGTCCGCGGACTGAGATCGCAAGGTCCATCGGTCGAGCATAGGTGCGCGCCCATCCGCTGTCCGACTCAGTGCATGACAGCGTTTCAGGGCCGTGAGTCGCGGATCCGTCCCAGCGCCTTGCGCACGACTTCCGGATCCGACGTCTCCCAGAACGGCGGCAGCGATGCCCGCAGATACCCGGCGTAGCGGGCGGTGGCGAGCCGCGGATCGAGGACCGCCACCACACCCTTGTCGTCGACGCTGCGCAGCAGACGACCCACACCCTGCGCGAGCAGCAGCGCCGCGTGATTGGCTGCGACGGAAAGGAACCCATTGCCCCCGCGCGACTCGACCGCCTTCTGCCGGGCGACCAGCAGTGGGTCGTCGGGGCGGGGGAACGGGATGCGGTCGAGGATCACGAGGCTCAGGGACGGGCCCGGCACGTCCACGCCCTGCCACAGCGACAACGTGCCGAACAGCGACGTCGGCTCGTCGCCGGCGAACGCCCGGACGAGGGCGCCCGTCGAGTCGTCGCCCTGGCACAGGATCGGGGTGTCGAGCCGGTCGCGCATGGCCTCGGACGCGGCCTTCGCGGCCCGCATCGACGAGAACAATCCCAGCGTCCTTCCGCCCGCCGCCTCGACGAGTTCGGCGATCTCGTCGAGATACGCGGGGGAGAGGCCGTCCCGCCCCGGCGGCGGCAGTTGCTTCGCGATGTAGATGATGCCGGCGCGGGCGTGGTCGAACGGCGACCCGACGTCGAGGGCGTTCCATTTGAACGTGCCAGCGTCGGACGGCGCCTCGGATCCGGTGGCCATCGCCGGATCGATGACGACGGACGACTCCGCGGGAAGTCCCCAATTGACGGCGAGGCCGTCGAATGACCCGCCGACGGTCAGCGTCGCGGACGTGAGGACCACGGTCGATTCCGCGAACAGCCGGGACCGCAGCAGCCCGCCGACCGACAGCGGCGCCATCCGCACCACCCGGCGGATCGAACCTCGGTTGTCGTCGGCGGCCAGCCACACCACGTCGTGACGCTTGGCCGGGTCCGGCTCGTCGAACGCGCTGAGAACGCGGACGGCGCTGTCGTGAACCTCCTCGACCGACGCGAGCGCGGTGTTGCGGGCGGCGGCCGCCTCCGGGTCGCTCAACGCCATGCCCGGACGGGACGGGCCGATGGCCGTGCGCAACGCCCAGGCGGCGTCGCGGACGGCGGCGAGCGCGGGCGCCGCGCCGGGCGGCAACGCCTCCCACCGCTCCGGCCGCAACTCCTCGAGCAGCGCCGCCCAGCCCTCGCCCGCCGCCTCGAGACGATCGGCGTCCTGCTCCTCGACGAGCTTCGCGCAGCGCCGCGCCGCGGCACTGATCGTCGACGCCGCCAACTCCGCGGTGGCGACGTTGGTGACGCGGTCGACCAGTTCGTGCGCCTCGTCGATGACCACGACGTCGTGTTCGGGGAGGATCGCGATTCCGGTGATGGCGTCGATGGCGAGCAGGGCGTGGTTGGTGACGACGACGTCGACCTGCGACGCCTCCGCGCGGGCCCGCTCCGCGAAGCAGTCCTCGCCGACCGGGCAGCGGGACTTGCCGAGGCACTCGCGGGCCGTGACGCTGACCTGGCGCCAGGCCTTGTCGCTGACGCCGGGGGCCAGGTCGTCGCGGTCGCCGGTCTCGGTGTCCGAGGACCACTCGGTGAGACGCTGGACCTCACGGCCGAGCCGGGACACCGCGAACGGATCGAACAGCTCGTCGGCCGGCGGCTCCTCCGCGGTCCCGGTGTGGATCTTGTTCATGCACAGATAGTTGTTGCGGCCCTTGAGGATCGCGAAGTGCGGCCTGCGGCCGAGTGAACCCTGCAGCGCGTCCGCGAGCCGCGGCATGTCGCGGTCGATCAGCTGACGCTGCAGCGCGATGGTGGCCGTCGAGACGATGACCGTCTTGCCGCTCTGCACGGCGTGCCGGACGCTCGGCACGAGGTAGGCGAGCGACTTGCCGGTACCCGTACCGGCCTGGACGGCCAGATGCTCCCCGGTGTCGATCGAATGCGCGACGGCGGAAGCCATGGTCAGCTGGTTGGACCGCTCGGCACCGCCCAGCGACCGCACCGCCGTGCGCAACAGCTCGGGGACGTTGGGGAGGTTTTCAGGCACCCGAGCAGGTTACTCGGGACCTACGTCAGAAATCGTCACGCGGTCCGAGGGGACGTCCGCGTCGCGCCCCACGAGGCGCACCCCGGCGGCCCGCATCGCGGTGATCGCGGCCTCGACGGTCGCGGGCGCCACACCCGCGGTGAGGGGGAGCAGCACGCGCGTCGGGAAGCCCGCGGCCACGGCGTCGAGTGCCGTCGCGACCACGCAGTGATCGGTGGCGATCCCCACGATGTCGACCTCGGTGACCCCGGCCGCACGCAGCCATTTCTCCAGGGTCTGGCCGTCGGAGTTCGTGCCCTCGAAGCCCGAGTACGCCGCCGAGAACTCGCCCTTGGAGAACACCGACTCGATGCCGCTCCGATCGAGGTCCGGGTGGAACTCCGCGCCGTGGGTTCCCGATTTGCAGTGCACCGGCCAGGTGTCGACGTAGTCCGGTTCTTCGGAGAAGTGATGGCCCGGGTCGATGTGGTGGTCGATGGTGGCCGCGATCGCGTCGTAGACGGCTCCGGCCAGGAAGCGGCTGATCGCCGCCGCGACCGCGGAACCGCCCTCGACGGCGAGGGAGCCGCCCTCGCAGAAGTCGTTCTGGACGTCGACCACGAGCAGCGCCCGCCGGGCGGTGGTGTTCTCGATGTCGGTCATGGTGCCCTCCTGGATTCGGGTTCGGCGAAGCGCACGGGGATCGCGGGCTCGCCGTGGGAGAGCTTCAAACCCTCCCACGGGAGACTGACGAGGCCCGCCGCCAGGAGGGATCTGCTGTCCTCCAGAGTAGTCGCCTCGCAGGCGGTCTCACCGCCCCGCACCAGCGGGACCAGCAGTTCTATCACCTCGAGGCCTGCCGCGCCGGGTGCGTCGGAGTGGGCCGGGTACACGACCTCCTCCACCAGGGTTCCGGTGTCGCGGGCGAACCGCACCGCCTTCTTGACGCCGCCCCGCGACGCCTTGTTGCTGCTCCGCTTCTCGACGGGGATGCCGTCCACCTCGACGAGTTTGTAGACCATTCCCGCGGTCGGCGCACCCGACCCGACGACGACGGACGTGCCGACCCCGTAGACGTCGACCGGTTCGGCCCGCAACGCGGCGATGGCGTACTCGTCGAGGTCGCCGGACACCACGATCTTCGTCCCGGTCGCCCCGAGGCCGTCGAGTTGCCCGCGCACCTGCCGGGCGAGAACACCGAGATCACCGGAGTCGATCCGGACACCCCCGAGTCCGGGGCCCGCGACCTCGACCGCCGTCTCGACACCCGCGGTGATGTCGTACGTGTCGACGAGGAGTGTGGTTCCCACTCCGAGTGCCGCGACCTGCACGCGGAACGCCGCCGCCTCGTCCGGCCCGTCCGGGGTGGTGTGCAACAGGGTGAACGCGTGCGCACTGGTGCCCGCACCGGGCACGCCGTGCCTGCGGACCGCCTCCAGGTTCGACGTGGCCGTGAAACCCGCCAGGTACGCGGCACGCGAGGCCGCGACCGCCGATTCCTCGTGGGTGCGCCGCGACCCCATCTCGATCATCGGGCGGCCGTCGGCGGCGCTGACCATCCGCGCGGCGGCGGACGCGATCGCGCTGTCGTGGTTGAGGATCGACAGGATCAGCGTCTCGAGCAGCACGCACTCGGCGAACGTTCCGCGGACCGACAGGATGGGGGAGCCGGGAAAGTAGAAGTCGCCCTCGCGGTAGCCGTCGATGTCGCCGCTGAACCGATAGTCACGCAGCCAGGCGACGGTGGCGTCGTCGAGGAAGCGGGAGACGATCTCGAGTTCCGGATCACCGAAGCGGAAGTTCGACAGCGCCGCGACCAGGCGGGCGGTGCCGGCGACGACTCCGTAGCGGCGACCGTCCGGAAGGCGGCGGGCGAACACCTCGAAGCTGCAGCGACGGTGGGCGGAACCGTCGGCGAGGGCCGCCGACAGCATCGTCAACTCGTACTGGTCGGTGAACAAGGCGGTGCTGTCTCTGGACACCCGGCCACTGTAAGCCGCGGTGTCGCCGGGCGGTGGAGCGTCGTACCCTTGTGTCATGGCTCATTGCTCGACGACAGCTCCATTCGTGGATGCCATGCCGGCATCGCCGCAGGTCACCCCTGCAGAGTCGGAGGTCGTCGAGGTCGATGAAGCCAATGATCGTCCCTGGGTCACCGTCGTGTGGGACGATCCGGTGAATTTGATGCACTACGTCACCTACATTTTCCAGAAGCTCTTCGGGTACAGCAAAGCGAAGGCGACGGAACTGATGATGCAGGTGCATTCCGAGGGGAAGGCCGTAGTGTCGAGCGGCTCCCGCGACAAGGTCGAAAACGATGTACGCAAGCTGCACGCGGCGGGCCTGTGGGCCACGATGCAGCGTGACAGCAGCTAACTTTCCGTTCGGACAGTAAGGAACTCGGTACACGACGTGCGGATGTGGAGCAGGAAGAACTCGCTCGGGGGCATGAAGCTGCGCTCGGAGATGGACGAGCACGAGGCAACGGTGCTGCGATCGCTGGTCGCCTCCGTCCTCGGCCTCCTCGAGGAGCGGGCGGCGTCGGCGCCGGCCGACGAACTCGCCGCGCTCACCGGGATGCGGACAGGCAACACGACGGCACCCGACGAGGAGGTCCTCGCCCGGCTGCTGCCCGACTTCCACCGCCCCGACATGGACGCGCCGGACGACGACGAGATCCGCGCCGAGTCGAAGGCCGACGTCAACGGTGCGCTGCGCGGACTCCACGAACCGGAGATCATCGACGCCAAGCTGGCCGCGGGCTCGGTCATCCTGCACACCGTCCCGGAGAACGGCGGCAAGGTTCTGCTCACCCCGGAGCAGGCCGACGCCTGGCTCAGCGGTCTCAACGACGTCCGGCTGGCGCTGGGGACCAACCTCGGCATCGACGCCGACACGCCCGACGAACTCGATCCGAATGATCCCCGCGCACCGCATCTCGACATCTACCACTGGCTGACCTGGATGCAGGACTCGCTCGTTCAGGCACTGGCACCGTGACGGGCACGACGCCGGGCCGCACCGATTCGCTCGTCGATGTGGTCGGCCTGAGCGTCGGGCACCACCACCGACTCGATCCGGACGCCACACTCGGCAGCGGTGCCGCCACCGGATGCACCGTCGTCCTCGCGCCGCACGGCGCGACCGGTGCGGTCGACGTCCGAGGTGGCGGGCCGGGCACCCGCGAAACCGACCTCCTCGACCCCAGCCACAGCGTCCGGAAGGTGCACGCGATCGTCCTCACCGGCGGCAGCGCATACGGGCTCGCCGCCGCGGACGGCGTCATGCGATGGCTGGAGGAGCACGGTCACGGAATCGCCATGGGGGAGCCCGATCAGGTGGTCCCGATCGTCCCCGCCGCCGTCATCTTCGATCTGCCGGTCGGCGACTGGCGCACTCGTCCCACCGCCGAATTCGGTTACCGGGCAGCAGATTCCGCGTCGCACACGGTGCTCTCCGGTTCGGTGGGCGCCGGGGTCGGGGCGCGTGCGGGTGCGATCAAGGGCGGGGTCGGAACGGCGAGCGTCGTCATCACGGACGGTCCGGCGAAGGGCATTACCGTGTCCGCGCTGATGGTGGCCAATCCCGTCGGAACCGTGTTCGATCCGGCGACCGGACTGCCGTGGGGCGTCGCCACCGTGGGCGCAGCCGCGTTCGGGCTCCGACCCCCGGTCGCCGCCGAGGTGTCGGCGGCGCGCGAGCTGATGGCCAAGAGCACCGTGCTCAACACGACCATCGGGGTCGTCGCGACCGACGCCGCCCTCGGCAAGGCGGCGATGCGCCGCGTCGCCGTGGCCGGACACGACGGGCTCGCCCGCGCGATCCGGCCCGCGCATTCGCCGCTAGACGGCGACACGATCTTCGCGCTCGCCACCGGCATCCACCCGGTGCACCACACGGCCGGCGTGCCCGACGCGTTCCCGCCCGATCTGCCCGTCGTCGACGCCGTCTGCACGGCGGCCGCCGAAGTGGTCGAGAAGGCCATCGTCGACGCCGTCCTCAGCGCCACTCCGGTCGCGGGAATTCCCACGTACCGCGAGCTGTTCCCCTCGGCACTGCGTTCCTGACGCGGTCTGTTCGGTGGCCGAGTCGACGGTCCGCACCTAGGATGGCGCTCACGGAGGTGGATGACGTGCTGGTGATTCGATCGGACTTCGTCGAGGCGATGGTCGCACACGCGCGGGCCGACCACCCGGACGAAGCGTGCGGGGTCATCGCCGGGCCCGAGGGCTCCGACCGCCCCGAACGGCACATCCCGATGATCAACGCCGAACGTTCGCCGACGTTCTACCGATTCGACTCCGGTGAGCAGCTGAAGGTGTGGCGGGCGATGGACGACGCCGACGAGGTGCCCGTCGTGATCTACCACTCGCACACCGCCACCGAGGCGTATCCCAGCCGGACCGACATCTCCTTCGCATCCGAACCGGACGCCCACTACGTGCTCATCTCCACCCGCGACCCCGACGCCCACGAACTGCGCAGCTACCGCATCGTCGACGGCGTCGTCACCGAGGAACCCGTCGACGTGGTGCAGAGCTACAAGTTCGCCCACACCTCGGTGGCGGACGTCCCCGACAAGTGACGACGCCGTCCCTCGCGACGGTCCCGCGGCAGAGAGACACCCACATCCCGAGGAGCCGACCATGGCTGTCACAGTTTCGATCCCCACCATCCTCCGTTCCCACACCGGCGGCGAAAAGCGAGTGGAGGCAACAGGTCCCACACTTTCCGCCGTCATCGACGACCTCGACGACAAGTACGGCGGCATCAAGGACCGCCTGATCGACGGCGGCCGGCTGCACCGGTTCGTCAACGTGTACGTCAACGACGAGGACGTCCGATTCTCGGGTGGACTCGACACCGAGGTGGCCGACGGGGATTCCGTGACCATCCTGCCCGCCGTCGCCGGAGGCTGATCGCGGCCGTGGCGCGGTTCGATTCGCTCATCGACACCCTCGGCGACACACCCCTCGTCGGGCTGCCGCGCCTGTCGCCGAGCTGGACCGGCACCTCGCCGGTCCGCCTGTGGGCGAAACTCGAGGACCGCAACCCCACCGGTTCGGTGAAGGACCGGCCCGCCCTCCGCATGATCGAACAGGCCGAGAACGACGGCACCCTGACACCCGGCGCCACGATCCTGGAACCGACCAGCGGGAACACCGGCATCTCCCTGGCGATGGCCGCGAAACTCAAGGGCTACCACCTCATCTGTGTGATGCCCGAGAACACGTCCGTCGAACGCAGGCAACTGCTCACGATGTTCGGCGCCGAGATCATCGACTCACCGGCGCGTGGCGGCTCGAATCAGGCTGTGGCCCTGGCCAAGGAGCTGTCCGCGGAGCACCCCGACTGGGTGATGCTGTACCAGTACGGCAATCCCGCGAACGCGCTGGCGCACTACGAGACGACGGGGCCGGAGATCCTGCGGGACCTGCCCGAGATCACCCACTTCGTGGCCGGGCTCGGCACCACCGGAACCCTCATGGGCGTGGGACGCTACCTCCGCGAACACGTCGACGGCATCGAGATCGTCGCGGCGGAACCCCGCTACGGGGAACTCGTGTACGGCCTCCGCAACATCGACGAGGGCTTCGTCCCCGAACTGTACGACGAGTCCGTCCTCACCTCGCGGTTCTCCGTCGGCCCCGCCGACGCGGTCCGCCGCACCCGGCAACTGATCGACAACGAAGGCATCTTCGCGGGCATTTCCACCGGCGCGATCCTCCACGCCGCGCTGGGAGTCGCGCGCAAGGCGGTCAAGGCCGAACGCGCGGCGGACATCGCGTTCATCGTCGCCGACGGCGGATGGAAATATCTGTCGACCGGCGCCTACGGCGGTACGGTCGAGGAAGCGGAAGAAGCACTGGAAGGGCAGCTGTGGGCATGACGACAAGGGTGTGCGGATCATGACTTCGCCGTTCGACTCCTCGCGATTCGGCCCGCCGGCGCCGAGGGGTGGCGCGTCGCCGGCACCCGCGCGCAAGTCGAAGCCGCTGTGGCTGCAGTCCGCGATCCTCGTCGGCACGTTCACGATGCTGCTGTACGTCATCGAGATCGCCGACGTGGCGTCCGACGAGCGACTCGAAGACAACGGCGTCCAGCCGCGCACGATCGACGGGCTGTGGGGAATTCTGTTCGCCCCGGTCCTCCACGACGACTGGGCGCACCTGTTCGCGAACACCGTCCCACTGCTGGTCCTCGGGTTCCTCGTGCTGCTGTCGGGCATCGCCCGCGGACTCGCCGCCACCGGGATCGTCTGGGTGGTCGGCGGTCTGGGCACCTGGTTGACCGGCGGATCCTATTCCAACCACATCGGCGCCTCCGTCCTGATCTTCGGCTGGCTCGCCTACCTGCTGGTCCGGGGAGTCTTCGCACGCAACCTCGGCCAGATCCTCGTCGGCGTGGTGGTGTTCGTCGTGTACGGAAGTCTGCTGTGGGGTGTGCTGCCGAGCGCGCCCGGTGTGTCCTGGCAGGGGCATCTGTTCGGCGCCGTCGGCGGTGTCCTCGCCGCGTGGCTGCTCTCCGCCGACGCCAGGAAGCAGCGGGCCCGGAAAGCGGTAGGGCCGCAACCGTTCGGATAGTGGCCGGCCACGGCGAACACGTGGTCTACCGGCGTGTACGCCGCATCCGGCGGCCGGGCGAATGGCCTGCTGGTACGCTCCTCGCGAGATCCGGGCACACCAAAACTGCGTAGTTCAGGCCATCGACAGTGTCGTCGCGGAGGGCCGGTCGAGGGGTTCGAACTTGCGGATTCGCGCACACACGCCGTGTTGCCGAGATCCGGACGTCCCCATGGCAGGCCTCCGTCGCCGCACCCCACCGCACCCTCAGGAGTTGATCATGGCTGTCACAGATTCGACCCCCGACGTCGACAGCGAGTGTCCGTCCGCACGCCGTGTAGTCACGGAAGGCTGATCACTGACGTGGCAAGGTTCGATTCGTACATCGACACTCTCGGGAACACTCCACTCGTCGGCCTGCCCCGGCTGTCGCCACGCTGGAACGGCAGCAACCCGGTGCGGTTGTGGGCCAAGCTCGAGGATCACAATCCCACCGGTTCGATCAAGGATCGCCCGGCGCTGCGCATGATCGAGCAGGCCGAACGGGACGGCCGTCTGACCCCGGGGTCGACGATTCTCGAATCGACCAGCGGAAACACCGGCATCTCCCTGGCCATGGCCGCAAAACTGAAGGGCTATCAGCTGATCTGCGTGATGCCCGAGAACACGTCGATGGAACGCCGCCAGCTCCTGACGATGTTCGGCGCCCGGATCATCGACTCCCCGGCCGCCGGTGGTTCCAACGAGGCCGTCGCCGTCGCGATGCGACTGTCGAGCGAGAATCCGGACTGGGTGCTGCTCTACCAGTACGGCAACCCGGCCAACGCGATGGCGCATTACGAGACGACCGGGCCGGAGATCCTGCGGGACCTGCCCGAGATCACCCATTTCGTGGCGGGGCTCGGCACTACCGGAACCCTCATGGGAACGGGTCGGTTCCTCCGCGAACACGTCGACGGCGTCGAGATCGTGGCCGCGGAACCGCGCTTCGGCGAGATGGTCTGCGGTCTCCGCAACATCGAAGAAGGATTCGTACCGGAGTTGTACGACGAGTCGGTACTCACCCGTCGATTCCGGGTGCGTCACGCCGAGGCGATCCAGCGCACCCGCGAGTTGATCGACGTCGAGGGAATCTTCGCAGGCACGTCCACCGGCGCCAATCTCCATGCCGCACTCGATGTGGCGTGGTCCGCCGTCGAGTCGGGGCAGCGCGCCGACATCGCCTTCGTGGTCGCCGACGGCGGATGGAAATACCTCTCGACCGGGACCTACGACCCACAGGTCCAGGTCCTCGAAGAGGCCTGGGAACGGTAACGAGGCCGGATTCACGGTAGATCAGCATGGTCAGGTCACATTTCCCCATCGGTTGTGAGGTCGACGCGCCAATTCCGTCGGAAGCTTTTTCCGAAACGGGTCGTCGTGGCAGCATGGCGGGTATGCGCATTACCGTCCTGGGATGTTCAGGGAGCGTCTCCGGACCAGACTCACCTGCATCGGGTTATCTGTTGACCGCGCCGGACACACCGCCGCTCGTACTCGACTTCGGACCCGGTGTCCTCGGTGCGCTCCAACGGTTCGCCGATCCCGGCGAGGTGTCCGTCCTCCTCAGCCACCTGCACGCCGACCACTGCCTGGACCTCCCCGGACTGCTCGTCTGGCGTCGCTACCATCCGAATCCGCCGACGGGACGCGCCCTCGTCTACGGTCCGTCCGACACCGCCCGCCGGATCGGTGTCGCGTCCGCGGAGTGCGGCGGCGATATCGACGACATCTCCGACACGATCGATCTGCACCACTGGGCCGACGGTGAACAGGTCACGATCGGCGATCTCACTGTCACGGCGCGGCGAGTCAACCACCCGCCCGAGGCGTACGGATTCCGCCTGACCAACGGCGCCGGACGGACCCTCGTCTACACCGGCGACACCGGCATGTGCGAGGAAGTGATCGAACTCGCCCGCGACGCCGACGTGCTGCTCGCCGAGGCGTCGTGGACGCACAGCCCGGACCGGCCCGAAGGAATCCACCTCTCGGGCACCGAGGCCGGCCAGGTCGCACACCGCGCCGGTGTCGCCGAACTGCTGCTGACCCACATCCCGCCGTGGACGTCCCGCGAGGACGTCATCGCCGAGGCCAAGGCCGAATTCTCCGGTCCCGTGCACGCAGTGTCCGCGGGCGGCGTCTACACCGTCTGACGCCGTGTCCGCGCCCCACCCGGGGACGACTAGGCTCTCCGCTGTGACCACACGAGAAGACGGCAGGGCGGACGACGAACTCCGCGAGGTCAAGATCACCCGAGGCTTCACCACTCATCCCGCGGGATCGGTGCTGGTGGAATTCGGAAACACCCGGGTGATGTGCACTGCCAGCGTCGAGGACGGCGTTCCCCGCTGGCGTCAGGGCTCCGGGCTCGGCTGGCTGACCGCCGAATACGCCATGCTGCCCGCCGCCACCCACACCCGCAGCGGCCGAGAGTCCGTCAAGGGCAAGGTCGGGGGACGCACCCAGGAGATCAGCAGGCTCGTCGGACGCTCCCTCCGCGCCTGCATCGATCTGGCCGCCATCGGTGAGAACACCATCGCCCTCGACTGCGATGTCCTGCAGGCCGACGGCGGAACCCGCACCGCCGCCATCACCGGCGCCTACGTGGCACTCGTCGACGCGGTGACCTACCTCCGTGCCGCCGGCCGCCTCGCCGACCCGCAGCCCATCTCCTGCGGCATCGCCGCGGTGAGTGTGGGCGTCGTCGACGGCCGTGTGCGCCTCGACCTGCCGTACGAGGAGGACTCGCGCGCCGAGGTCGACATGAACGTGGTGGCCACCGACACCGGCACCCTCGTCGAGATCCAGGGCACCGGCGAAGGCGCGACCTTCCCGCGGAGCACGCTCGACAAACTGCTGGATTCCGCACTCGCAGGCTGCGAGCAGCTGTTCGAGATCCAGAAGGCGGCACTCGAACTGCCCTATCCCGGTGAGCTTCCCGAGCCGAAGGTCCCGGAGACGTCGAAGAAGAAGTTCGGGAGCTAGACCGGTGCCGGAAACCACACGGGTGCTGGTGGCGAGCCGCAACGCGAAGAAGCTCCGGGAACTGCATCGCGTGCTCGCGGCGGCCGGCGTCGACGGGATCGAACTGGTCGGCCTCGACGCCGTGCCCGAATACCCCGAGGCCCCCGAAACCGGTGCGACGTTCGAGGAGAACGCTCTCGCGAAAGCACGCGACGGCGCCGCCGCCACCGGATTGCCCTGCGTCGCAGACGATTCCGGAATCGAGGTGGACGCCCTGAACGGTATGCCCGGAATCCTGTCCGCCCGCTGGTCGGGCACGCACGGGAACGATCCCGCGAACACCGCACTGGTCCTGGCTCAGCTCGCCGACGTGCCCGAAGACCGCAGGGGAGCGGCGTTCGTCTCGGCGTGTGCGCTCGTGGTACCCGGCGGCGCGGAAACGGTGGTCCGAGGCGAATGGCGGGGCAGCGTCGCCGGTCAGCCGGTCGGCGACGGCGGATTCGGCTACGACCCGGTGTTCGTGCCCGAAGGGGACACCCGATCGGCCGCTCAGCTCTCACCCGAGGAGAAGGATGCCTCCTCGCATCGAGGGCGGGCGCTCGTTCAACTCGTCCCCGCCCTGGCGGCGCTCACCGGGCGCTGATACCGACAGACACCGCTCGACCGGCTGACCTACGTGATCGCGATGATCACCGGTCAGCCGGTCGTCATGTGACGGAGCCGAGCGGTTCGATCAGAGTTCGAAGTCGCGGCGGACCTGCTTGGTCCGCTGATGCTCCACGTAGAACGACAGGAACGGGATGGTGCCCGCGAGGAGCGTTCCGACCGTCCGGCCCGCGGGCCAGCGCACCTTGACCGCCAGGTCCAGGGTCACCAGCAGGTAGACGAAGTACACCCAGCCGTGAACCACCGCGATCCACGTCGGCAGGTCGTCGACCTTGAAGATGTACTTGGCCACGACCTCCGCGGTGAGGACCAGCAGCCACACACCGGTGGCGTAGGCGAGAACTCGGTAGCGCAGCAGCGCGGGAGCAACTTTCTTCTGCTTCGCGGTATCTGCGACCGAACCGGCAGTCGTCTCGTCTTGGCCCGTGCTCACGTGGTGCTCCTATCGGTCTCGCGAGCGGACAGCTCGGCGAGGTACTGGTTGTACTGCGAAATCTGCAGGCTTTCGAGGTCGTCCGGATCGTCGTCCTCGGCTGCAGCGGGGCGAGGGGGCAGGACGTCCGCAGGAATTTCCCGCAGTTCGGCGGGCGCGTCCGGGACATCGGTCGTGTCTGCCGGCTCGGCGTCCTCGAGCTGCACGAATCGCCGGTAGGCGTAGACCAGGAACGCTGCGAACAGTGGCCACTGGAACGCATACCCGAGATTCTGGCCCGTTCCGCCCACCGCCTCGAACCGTTGCCACTGCCACCAGCCGAGTGCGAGGCACCCGACAGCCCCGACGACCACCAACAGGATCAGCGCGGGGCGGCGTTGCTTACGGTTACCGGACACGTAACGACGGTACCTGAATCGCGGAATGCGCTGCTAGGAGAGGTTACCGCTATGGCGGCGGTCACAGGCTCGCCCGCGAATGTCGAGCCGGCCGGGCATACGGCCACCGAATCGGCCGAAGCCGAGAAGTGCGCGAGGGGGGACTCGAACCCCCACGTCCTTTCGGACACCAGGACCTAAACCTGACGCGGCTGCCAAATTACGCCACTCGCGCGCGAAGGACAGACTACGCCATGAGTGCGACACTCCGACGCGCGCACGTCAGCCGGTGCGTTCGCCTCCGTTCCCGATATTTCGCCCCGCCCACGTTGCAGTCTGGCTGTGGCAGTTGGGGCACAGGAATCGAACTTCCTCCAACCGGGAATCGGACGGGTCACCCCGTATGTGGTCCACGTGCAGGATCAGTGGGAGTCCGCACCAATCATCACCGAGTCCGCAGAGAACGCATTTGTACTCGACGCCAGCCTCGATCAGCGCGCGGCGCAACAGATGTGGCTTCACGCGTGCGCTTCCCGGTGGTCGTTCCACGAGAATCTCCTCCCACGACATGCGGTTGCGCGCAGGCTTGCCCTTGGTGTGCGCCTGGCCGGTGAAGTGCGTCGTGTCGATCCCGAGCTTCTTGATCTGACGACTCAGGTGGGTTTGCATTCCTCCGGACTGGCGCCGGCCGAGGTAGCGAATTACGCCGGCGTAACTCGTCGACTCCGCGACCGCCTGTTCGAGGACTTCCCGCGTGTACTTCACCTCGCACCTGCCGCGCGTTGCTGCCGGCGCTGGTATCGCCAGATGGCGTGGGTGAAGGTCGTGGCGGTGACCTCGAGGCGCGCTGCCGCGGCGGCGACGAGGTCTTCCGCCTGTGTTGTGGTTGCGGGTGATTCGAGATCGAGTGCCTCGGCGATGAAGTCACACACCACTGCGCGGGACGCGGTTGTGGGCACGCAGAGTTGCATGGCGAAGCATTCCCAGGTGGCGGCTCCGAATCCGGGCACGGCGACGACGGCGCTCCGCTGCGCGTCGTCGTCGCGGAGATCTGCGGACGTGGTGCAGCCCAGTTCGGTGAGCGAGCGTGCCGCCGTGGCGACGGCCTCGGCCTTGGTGGTGTAGTTCCCCGGTACCCGCTGCCGGTTGTTCAGGACCGTCAGGAGGCCTTCGGGTTCGTCGGCGTACGCGGCGAGTGCGGTGAGGTCGTCGAGTGGTGCGGCGCGGTGATCGCGCCAACGGGCGATGACGGCGCGGACCCCGGTGGTAGGCATGCCGTACGTCGCGCGGGCGGAGAAGGCCGCGTCGAGCAGAGCGGCTTCGATCTCCTGCGGCCAGCCCTCCGTCCAGTGCGGCCACGACTCTCGCGGCAGTTCGGCGTCGATGTGATCGAGTAGGGCGCGGATGTGGGCTGTGCTCATTTCTTCCCCCCGGAGAATGGCTGTCGGGTGTTCCTGGAATCGAACATTAGTGCGAGGGTCCGACAGGTTCGGTTTCTTCGTGCTCCGGGGCCGGTTTCGAGGACGCATACCTGCATGAACCTGGGACTTCGTCAAGGTGGTAACGAATTGATAACGATTAATGTGAGGCTTTCCTCAGGTTCTTGGACGTCCTTGCACCGCCCACGTGCAGCGGAGACGTGATCTACCCGTCGGTCACTTCGCGGTAGGTCTGTGAGGGACATCACGCGATATTTCTCCGATGCACGGCTGTGACACCCCGGCGGCTCGTGAACGTGAGGAAATCCTCATGATTCTGTGTCAACCTTGAGCAGCCCGGAAGAGCTGATCAGAGCCGATACAGCAGGCACACGATGCCGAGGGCAGCAGACAGCAATCCCCACCTCCCCCCAGAGGGGAACAGGAGAGGACATACGCGTGACGATTGACGACACGACACCCGCAGGAAACGGAAGCAACTCGAAGGGTTCGCGGCGCATCGGCGTAGACCGGGACGACACTCGGTCGTCGAGCAAGGGCACCCTGGTGGATCGTCTGCTCGGAGGTGAGCCGTACGCGCTCGCCTTCGGTGGTCAGGGCGCACCCTGGCTGAGCTCGCTCGAGGAACTGAGCCGCGACAACGGACTCGAGCCGGCACTCACCACCCTCGTCAACGACGCGGCCGACTACCTCGCCCCCGTGGCGCAGGAGCTGCTCGTCGTGCGCCCGGTCGGATTCGACCCCATCGCATGGATCCTCGAGCAGGAACTCGCCGACGAAGAGGACGACGCCCAGGCGTCCGGACCTTCCGCGGCAGCGCTGACCTCGGCGGCGGTGTCCCTCCCCGGCGTCTTCCTCACCCAGATCGCAGCGCTGCGTGCGCTGGCGGCTCAGGGCCTCGATCCCGCGGTTACGGCTCCCGTGTCGGTGATCGGCCACTCCCAGGGACTCCTCGCCGCGGAGGCCGTCGCCTCCTCGGGTCGGAAGGACGGCGAACTCCTCGCCCTCGCTCAGCTCATCGGTGCGGCCGCCGGTCTGGTCGGCCGTCGCCGCGGAGTGATCTCCGCCGCCGACTCCACCCCGATGCTTGCTGTCTCCAACGTCGATCCGGAACGGCTCCGTCAGATCGTCGAGGAGCTCGCCGAAGGCCTCGAGCCCGAACGCGCAGCGGTCCTCGGCATCCGCAACGCCCGTCGCCGCGTCGTTCTGTCCGGCCCGCCCGCCCAGCTGGCACGCGTCCAGCAGCGGTGCGAGCAGATCGAGGCCGACGAGGCTCGTGAGCGCGACGCCAAGAAGCGTGGCGGCTCCATCTTCGCGCCCGTCTTCGAGCCCCTCGCGGTCGAGATCGGCTTCCACCACCCCGCACTCGCGGAGACGATCGACATCGTCGGCCAGTGGGCCGTGCGCTGCGGTCTCGACGAGGAGAAGGCCCGCGCCCTCACGAGCGCCTGCCTCGTCGACCCCGTCGACTGGGTCGAGGCCGTCGACGGCACCATCGAAGCCGGTGCCGCATGGATCCTCGATCTCGGACCCGGTGACCTCCTCACCCGCATGACGTCGGCCAGTGTCCGCGGCCAGGGCGTCGGCATCGTCGCCGCCGCGACCCGTGGCGGTCACCGCAACCTGCTCACCCCGGGCGCGACCCCCGAGGTTCCCGCCGCCTGGACCGAGTTCCTCCCGAAGCCGGTGTCGCTGCCGGGCGGACGCATCGGCGTCGAGACCGCCTTCACGAAGCTGACCGGTCGTTCGCCGATCCTGCTCGCGGGCATGACCCCGACCACGGTCGACCCGAAGATCGTCGCCGCGGCCGCCAACGCAGGCCACTGGGCCGAGCTCGCCGGCGGTGGCCAGGTCACCGAGCAGATTTTCGCCGACAACGTCGAGAAGCTCACCGGGCTGCTCGAGCCGGGCCGCGCCGTGCAGTTCAACTCGATGTTCCTCGACCCCTACCTGTGGAAGCTCCACGTCGGTGGCAAGCGCCTCGTCCCGAAGGCCCGCGCCGCGGGTGCTCCCTTCGACGGCGTCGTCGTCACCGCAGGCATCCCCGAGCTCGAGGACGCCGTCTCGATCATCGAGGACCTCGTCGAGGGCGGATTCAGCTACGTCGCGTTCAAGCCGGGCACGGTCGCGCAGATCCGCTCCGTCATCCGCATCGCCAACGAGGTTCCCTCGTTCCCCGTCATCGCCCACATCGAGGGCGGCCGCGCCGGTGGCCACCACTCGTGGGAAGACCTGGACGACCTGCTCCTCGACACCTACGCCGAGCTGCGTACCCGGCCGAACCTGGTCCTGTGCGTCGGTGGCGGCATCGGCACGCCCGAACAGGCTGCCGACTACCTGACCGGCCGCTGGTCCGTCGCGCACGGCTTCCCGGCGATGCCGCTGGACGGCATCCTGGTCGGCACCGCCGCCATGGCCACCCTCGAGGCGACCACGTCTCCCGAGGTCAAGCAGCTCCTCGTCGACACCCCCGGTACCCCGGCGTGGGTCGGTGCGGGCACCGCCGAGGGCGGCATGGCCTCCGGCCGTAGCCAGCTCGGCGCCGACATCCACGAGATCGACAACGCCGCGTCCCGCACCGGCCGCCTGCTCGACGAGGTCGCCGGCGACGCCGACGCCGTCGCCGAGCGTCGCGACGAGATCATCGAGGCCCTGAACGTCACGGCCAAGCCGTTCTTCGGCGACGTCGCGACGATGACGTACGAGCAGTGGCTGCGCCGCTACCTCGAGCTGGCCGTCGGCATCGACGCGGCGAAGGCATTCGACTGCGGCACCGATCTCCAGGACGCCATCATCGAGGCCTCCGAGAGCCCGTGGCTCGACATCACCTGGCGTGCGCGCTTCGGTGAGATGCTGCAGCGCACCGAGTCGCGTCTGCACCCGGTCGACCGCGGACCCATCCCCACCCTGTTCGCCGACGAGGCAATTCTCGAGCGTCCCGAGGCGGCCATCTGCGCCCTGCAGGCTCAGTACCCCGACTACGCGACCACGGTTCTGCACCCCGCGGACGTCTCGTTCTTCGTCTCGCTGTGCAAGACCCCCGGCAAGCCGGTGAACTTCGTTCCCGTCGTCGACGGTGACGTCCGCCGCTGGTGGCGTTCCGACTCGCTGTGGCAGGCGCACGATCCCCGCTACACCGCGGACCAGGTCTGCGTCATCCCCGGCACCGTCGCCGTCGCAGGCATCACGCGCGCCGACGAGCCCGTCGGCGAACTGCTGGACCGCTTCGAGAAGGCCACCTACGACGAGCTGGTCACCGCCGGTGCCGAGCCGCAGTCGCTGCTCGCACGTCGTCACGCGGACATCGCCCGCGGCCTCCTCGACACCGTTCTGTCGGCTCCCGACATCCAGTGGGCCTCGCGCCTGACCCTGAACCCGGTTCGCCGGCTCGGTGACCTCGACAAGTGGTCGGTCGAGTCCGACACCCGCGCGGTCCACGAGACCACCGGTGCCGAGCTGTCCGTGATCGAGGACCGTCAGGTGCTCCTCACCGTCCCGCTGGTCGCAGGCAAGTCGGTCGAGATCACCATCACCGTTCCCGCGTCCGTCGCCGACGGTGGCGCCCCCGTGGTCACCGAGGCCGACGCCGAGAAGTCCATGACGGCTCTCCTCGCGGTCGCGGCCGGCCAGGAACTGCCCGCCGTCAAGAACGGTGTCGCACGGCTCAACCTGGCGTGGACGCCCGACCTGATCGCGGACCACGCCGGTGTCACCGGTTCGGGTCTGCCCACGACGCTGAGCGTGAGCGGTAAGGCCGTTCCGGACGTCGTCGTCGGCGCCTGCTGGCCGGCCGTGTTCGCCGTCCTCGGTGCCGCCAAGACCGAAGACTCGCTCTCCGTCATCGAGGGCATGCTCGACCTGGTCCACCTGGACCACGGCGTCGACTTCGTCGGCGAACTGCCGTCGGAAACCAGCATTCTCGTCGTCAAGGCCGAGGTCGCCTCGGTTCTCGACACCGACCTGGGCCGCGTCGTCGAGGTCAAGGTCGAGGTCGGCGCCATGCTCGGCGAGGGCCTGGACGCGCCTGCCGTCGTCACCCTGTCGGAGCGCTTCGCGATCCGCGGCCGCACCGGCAAGGGCGAACTGTCCGACCCGGCCCGCGCCGGTGGCTCGCTCAGTGACGCTGCTGTCGACACCCCGCGTCGTCGTCGCCGCGACACCAAGATCGTCGCTCCCCGCAACATGGGCTCCTTCGCCCAGGTGTCAGGTGACCACAACCCGATCCACACCTCCGACAACGCGGCACTGCTCGCCGGCCTCGGCAGCCCGATCGTGCACGGCATGTGGCTCTCCGCCGCCGCCCAGCAGGTCGTCACCGCCGTGGACCCCGCCGAGACCAAGACGCCGCCGCGTCGCCTGACCGCGTGGACCGCGCGCTTCCTCGGCATGGTCCGCCCCGGCGCCGAGATCGACGTCCGCGTCGACCGCATCGCCACGGACCGTGGTGCGGAGATCGTCGAGGTCGGCTGCCGCATCGACGGTGACCTCGTGATGGTCGCCACGGGTCGCACCGCCGCCCCGAAGACCGTCTACGCGTTCCCCGGACAGGGCATCCAGCGTCCGGGCATGGGCCTCGACGCCCGCGCCCGCTCCAAGGCTGCCCGCGAGATCTGGGACCGCGCCGACAAGCACACCCGCAAGGCCCTCGGCTTCTCGATCCTCGCCGTGGTCCGCGACAACCCGACGGTCGTCAAGGCGCGTGGCATCGAGCACAAGCACCCGGACGGTGTCCTGCACCTGACCCAGTTCACCCAGGTCGCGATGGCGACTCTCGGTGTGGCTCAGGTCGCCGAGCTCCGTGAGTCCGGCGCATTCGTCGAGGGTGCCCTGCTCGCAGGCCACTCGGTCGGTGAGTACAACGCTCTCGCCGCCGTCGCCGGTGTGCTGCCTCTGGAAGCCGTTCTCGAGGTGGTCTTCCAGCGTGGCTCCGCGATGCACGCACTCGTTCCCCGCGACGAGGCCGGCCGCTCCGACTACCGGATGGCCGCCATCCGCCCGTCGCAGATCGGTCTGGCCGACGACGACGTCGAGGCGTTCGTCGCCGGTGTCGCCGAGGAGACCGGTGAGTTCATGCAGATCGTGAACCTGAACCTGCGTGGCTCGCAGTACGCCATCGCGGGCACGGTCGCCGGGCTCAACGCGCTGGAGACGCAGATCGACATCCGCCGCGAAGCCTTCGGTGGCAAGCGCGCGTACATCATGGTCCCGGGCATCGACGTCCCGTTCCACTCGACGGTGCTGCGTGGCGGCGTCGACGACTTCCGTGGACGTCTCGAGGAACTGCTGCCGCAGGACATCGACCCGGCCATCCTGATCGGGCGCTACATCCCGAACCTGGTCCCGAAGCCGTTCTCCCTGGAGAAGGAGTTCGTGCAGGAGATCGCCGACCTGGTGCCGTCGAAGCCCCTCGACAAGGTGCTGAAGGACTTCGCCTCCTGGGCGAAGAAGCCGGTTGAGCTCACCCGCGTGGTCCTCACCGAGCTCCTGGCCTGGCAGTTCGCCAGCCCGGTGCGCTGGATCGAGACGCAGGACCTGCTGTTCGCCGACGAGTCCGAGGGTGGACTGGGTGTCGAGCGGTTCGTCGAGATCGGTCTGGGCTCCGTCCCGACCGTCGCGAACCTCGCGTCGCAGACCCTCAAGCTGCCGGGCCGCTTCGGCTACCCGGTCGAGGTCCTCAACATCGAGCGTGAAGCAGCGATCGTGTACTCCACCGACGTCGATCCGGCGCCGGTCGAGGACGACGAGCCGGCAGCACCCGCAGCTGCTGCTCCCGCCGCATCGGCTGCACCCGCCGCGGCTCCGGCCCCGGCAGCAGCACCGTCCGGTGGACCGCGTCCCGACGACATCGCGTTCAAGGCCGCCGACGCCACCAAGGTTCTGATCAGCCTGTGGACGAAGCTCCGCCCCGACCAGGTCGGCCCCGTCGACACGATCGAGGCGCTGTGCGACGGCGTGTCCTCGCGGCGTAACCAGCTGCTCGTCGACCTCGGCTCCGAGCTCTCGCTCGGCGCGATCGACGGTGCCGCAGACGCCGACATGGGCTCGCTCGCCGGCACGGTCGACTCCCTGGCCCGCACGTACAAGCCGTTCGGCCCGGTGCTGTCCGACTCGATCAACGACCACCTCCGCAAGGTCTTCGGCCCCTCGGGTCGTCGTCCCGCGGCCATCGCGGACCGTGTGAAGAAGGTCTGGGAACTCGGCGACGGCTGGGCGTACCACGTCACCGCCGAGGTGGCGCTCGGAACCCGCGACGGTTCCAGCATCCGTGGTGGTGACCTCGGCGGTCTGGCCGGCGGCGGTCTCGCCGACGGTGCCGCAGTGGACGCCGTCATCGACAGCGCAGTGGCCGCAGTCGCCTCGCGCCGCGGAATCAGCGTTTCCCTCCCGTCCTCGGGCGGCGGAGCCGGTGGCACCGTCGACGCAGCGGCGCTGGGTGAGTTCACCGAGCACATCACGGGCCGCGACGGCGTGCTGGCCTCGGCCGCCCGCCTGGTGCTCGAGCAGCTCGGCTTCGCCGGCGACACGGCGACCGCAGCGCAGCCGACCGACACCGAACTCGTCGACCTTGTGTCGGCGGAACTCGGCTCCGACTGGCCGCGACTGGTCGCTCCCGCGTTCGACGCCAAGCGTGCGGTGCTCCTCGACGACCGCTGGGCCAGCGCCCGTGAGGACCTGGCTCGTCTGTGGATCGACGCGGCAGGCTCCGAGTCCCTCGAGATCGAAGGCTTCGCCGGTGCAGGCAAGTCCGTTGCGGCGCAGGCCGCATGGTGGCAGGCCCGCGCAACCGACGAAGGTCGCACGGCTCTGGCCGAGAAGTACGGACGCATCGCGGAGGCGGCAGTCGTCGTCACCGACGAGACCCCGGAATGGGCAGACCAGGTCGCCGTCGTCACCGGCGCCAGCAAGGGCTCCATCGCGGCCTCGGTCGCAGGGAAGCTCCTCGAAGGCGGCGCGACGGTCTTCGTGACCACCTCGCGTCTCGACGACAAGCGTCTCGGCTTCTACCGCGACCTGTACCGCCGCACTGCCCGCGCCGGTGCCGCCCTGTGGGTGGTCCCCGCGAACATGGCGTCCTACACGGACATCGACGCACTCATCGAGTGGATCGGTGAAGCCCAGTACGAGACGGCCGGTGGATCGAAGAAGCTGGTCAAGGAAGCGGTCACCCCGACGCTGCTGTTCCCGTTCGCCGCGCCCCGCGTGGCAGGCGACCTCGCCGACGCCGGCGCCCGCGCCGAAATGGAGATGCGTGTCCTCCTGTGGTCGGTGGAGCGCCTGATCGGCGGACTGTCGAAGATCGGTTACGACCGTGACGTCGACACCCACCTGCACGTCGTGCTGCCCGGTTCCCCGAACCGCGGTCTGTTCGGTGGCGACGGTGCGTACGGCGAGGCCAAGGCCGCGCTGGACGCAGTGGTCGGCCGCTGGAAGGCCGAGCGCAACTGGGCCGAGCGCGTCACCCTGGTGCACGCTCTCATCGGCTGGGTCCGCGGAACCGGCCTGATGGGTGGCAACGACCCGCTGGTCGAGGCCGTCGAAGGCGCCGGAGTCCGTACCTGGTCCACCCAGGAAATGGCCACCGAACTGCTGCAGTGGTGCGAGCCCGAGGCCCGTCGCCTCGCCTCCACCGAGCCGCTCGCGGCCGATCTGACCGGTGGGCTCGCCCAGGCGAACCTGGATCTGCCCGCTCTGGCGAAGCAGGCTCAGGACGCTGCGGCTGCCGCCGCCGAGGCCGACGAGATTGCGGACGCTCTCGACACCATCGCGGCCCTGCCCGCCCCGCCGCGGGTCTCCGCGTCGGTGACTCCGGCCTGGTCCGGCGTCACTGCGGCTCCGGAGGACCTCGTCGTCATCGTCGGCGCCGGTGAGCTCGGACCGTTCGGTTCCTCGCGTACCCGCTTCGAGATGGAGGTCGACGAAGAGCTTTCGGCGGCAGGCGTTCTCGAACTCGCCTGGAACACCGGACTCGTCGTGTGGGAGACCACACCGTCCGCAGGCTGGTACGACGCCGAGACCGGGGAACTGGTTCCGGAGGCCGAGATCGCGGACCGGTACCACGACACGGTCGTCGAGAACTGCGGCATCCGTCGCTACGTCGACGACGGCGCCATGATCGAGAACACCGCACCGCTGCTCACGTCGGTCTTCCTCGACAAGGACCTGAGCTTCGTGGTCAGCACCGAAGCGGAGGCACTCGCCTTCGTCGAGGCCGACCCGGAGAACACGGTCGCCGCCCCGGTTCCGGACAGCGGTGACTGGCAGGTCACCCGCCGTGCGGGCACCGAGATCCGCGTCCCCCGCAAGATGAAGCTCACGCGCAGCGTGGGTGGCCAGATCCCGACCGGCTTCGACGTCACCAAGTGGGGTATCCCCGCCGACATGGCCGACTCCGTCGACCGGGTGGGCCTGTGGAACATCGTCGCCACGGTGGACGCGTTCCTCACCGGTGGGTTCACGCCCAGCGAACTGCTGCGGTGGGTGCACCCCTCGCTGGTCGCCAACACCCAGGGCACCGGCATGGGCGGCATGACCTCCATGAGGTCGCTGTACATCGACACGCTGCTCGGCGAGAACCGGCCGAACGACATCCTGCAGGAAGCCCTGCCGAATGTGATTGCGGCGCACGTGGTCCAGTCCTACGTCGGCGGTTACGGCGCCATGGTCCACCCGGTTGCGGCGTGCGCCACGGCCGCGGTCTCCGTCGAAGAGGGCGTCGACAAGATCAAGCTCGGCAAGGCTCAGCTCGTGGTCGCCGGCGGGTTCGACGACCTCAGCGCGGAAGGCATCATCGGATTCGGTGACATGTCCGCCACGGCCAAGACCGACGACATGCGGGCCAAGGGCATCGACGACCGTCGATTCTCGCGGGCCAACGACCGTCGTCGCGGCGGGTTCGTCGAGTCGCAGGGCGGTGGCACCATCCTGCTGGCTCGCGGTGACCTGGCACTCGAGATGGGCCTGCCCGTCCTCGGTGTGGTCGCCTACGCCGGGTCGTTCGCGGACGGTGTCCACACGTCGATCCCGGCTCCCGGAATCGGTGCGCTCGGCGCGGGTCGTGGGGGAGCGGATTCGCAGCTCGCCCAGTCGCTCGGCAAGCTCGGTGTGAGTGCCGACGACATCTCGGTGATCTCCAAGCACGACACCTCCACCGCGGCCAACGATCCCAACGAGGCGGAGCTGCACGAGCGCCTCGCCGGGGCACTCGGCCGCAGCGAAGGTGCACCGCTGTTCGTGGTCTCGCAGAAGAGCCTCACCGGACACGCCAAGGGTGGTGCCGCAGCATTCCAGCTGATCGGTCTCTGCCAGGTGCTGGACCAGGGCATCGTGCCGCCGAACCGCAGCCTCGACTGCGTCGACGAGAAGATGGCCGAGTTCGAACACCTCGTGTGGGCCCGGGAGGCGCTCCGCTTCGGCGAGCAGTTCCCGCTGAAGGCCGGTCTGCTGACCAGCCTCGGCTTCGGGCACGTGTCGGGCATGGTTGCGGTCGTCCACTCGCAGGCGTTCGTCGAGGCCATCCCGGCCGACCGGCGTGAGGCGTACCTCGAGCAGGCACGCAAGCGCACCGTCGAGGGTCAGCGTCGTCTGGCGAAGGCCATGGTCGGCGGCGGCAGCCTGTACGAGCGTCCGGCGGATCGTCGCTTCGGCGGCGACAGCGTCCCGGCCGCCGCGTCCCGTCAGCTCGAGGCGGACGTCCTGCTCACCGAGGCCGCGCGCCTCGGAGCGGACGACGTGTACAGCTCGGGCCTGCCCGGCTGCAAGTAGGAACGACGGATGGGAGTTCTGGGGATCGGCTTCGATCTCGTGACGGTGTCGGAGTTCGCCGAGCAGCTGGACCGGCCAGGGACGGCCATGCTCGACAACTTCACACCGGGCGAGCGTCGGGACGCCGTGACCCGGAGCTCCGATCCGGCTAGACATTTCGCCGCCCGGTGGGCTGCGAAGGAGGCAGTGATCAAGGCCTGGTCCACGTCTCTCTTCGCCAGCCCGCCGGTGCTGCCCGAGATGATCCACCACCTGATCGAGGTGGTGACGGATGCGTGGGGGCGACCGAGTATCCGCTTACGCGGGGACGTCGCCAAGCATCTGACCGACGTGAAGATCCACATCTCGCTCACCCACGACGGAGACATGGCAGGCGCGTTCGCCGTCATCGAATCCGTGTAGGCGCCTCCGGCGCTCGTGCGCCTTTCTGGTAGCCCCGGCAACCGGAAGGGCGCACGAGTGCGTAGCGCCTACGTGGTGCGCGATTCCTTTTCGGCGACCAGTAGGTACGCCACCATCAGCCGTTTCAGCTCGGCGACGGCATCCGCATGGCTCTGATTGTCTTGCACCGAAAAGTTGAGCATCGAGTACACGACGTGGACGAGTACCTCGGCCATCATCGTGCGCCTCTCCCGCGACGTATCCGGGGTGAGCGGTGCCAGCATCCGCGAGACCTGCTCCGCGAACGCCTTCTCGTGGATGGCGCCGGTGGCGCGCGTCGAGGGCGTCGACTGCATCGCCAGCCACACCTCGCGCCTCGACGGATCCGACGTCCACAGGCCTGCCATGTGGTCGACGAACGAATTGAGGAACCGCAGCCAGTCGAGGGACGGGACCTCACCGTTGAACTGGGCGATCTCGTGCTGCACGCCGACGAGGTCCTGCCGGTTGAGCTCGCAGACGATCACGTACTTGTTCGCGAAGAACTGGTAGAGCGTGCCGATCGGGACGTCCGCACGGGCGGCGACCTCCTCGCAGGTGAACGATTCGAATCCCACGTCCACCAGCAACTCCCGCGATGCCGTGAGCAGTGCGTCGAACTTGCGGCGGCTACGTTCCTGGGTCGGACGTCTGCGCGGCAGGAGCTCCTGCGGGTCCGACTGCAGCTCCAACGCCGGATCCACACGGCGCGGCGCTTGCTTGCTGACTGAAGACTCCACCGCCCCAGGCTATCCGTCTTTCGTCCGGATTCCGAAGATCCCTCCCGGTGATGCGTCGGGTTTCACCTGGACGAGGAGACTCGCCGCGCCGTTTTGCGCGCGAACGATGTGATCGGGCGGCTGGACGAGACACCGCCGCCCGACGCAGCGATCAGACGGACAGGTCCCGCCGCAGTTTCGCGACGTGCCCGGTGGCCCGGACGTTGTACTGGGCGACCTCGATCTTCCCGTCCTCGTCGACGAGGAACGTGGAGCGAATGACGCCCTGCACCGTCTTGCCGTACATCTTCTTCTCACCGAACGCGCCCCACGCCTCGAGCGTGGTCTTCTCGGGGTCGGAGAGAAGGGGGAACGTCAGTTCCTCGTTGTCGCGGAACTTGGCGAGCTTCGCCGGCTTGTCGGGGGAGATGCCGATCACGTCCAGGCCTGCGCCGTTGAGGTCGGCGAGATTGTCGCGGAAGTCGCACGCCTGTTTGGTGCAGCCCGGCGTGCTCGCCGCCGGGTAGAAGTACACGACGACCTTGCGGCCGCGGAAGTCGGCGAGCGACACGTCGTTGCCGTCGGCGTCGGGCAGTGTGAAGGCGGGGGCGGTGTCGCCGGGGGCGAGTCTGCTGTTGTCGGTCACGAGAAGTCAGGCTACCGGGCAGGGACGACAGTGGGCCGAAGCGCGATTGGGGGAGACGGAGTCGCAGGTCGGAAGTTCTCGTCTACGGTTGACGCAAGTGTGGGAACGTCGCGGTAGCGTCGCTCTCGCTGATCGAACAAGTCGAACAAGTTGGAGGACACGTGCCCAGGGACACCGAGAGCATCGAGCGTGAGATCGAGAACGCGCGTAATCAGCTCGCGAGCACTCTCGACGAATTGACGGTCCGCACCAACCCGAAGCGTCTCGTGGAGAACACGAAGCGGACGCTGATCGCGAAGCTGAACGAGCCGGCGGTCAAGTACGGACTGATCGCCGTGGGTGCGGTGGCAGGGCTCCTGGTGCTCCGCAAAGCGTTGCGCTGAACGACCCCCCCGTGACAACGGGCCGTCGGAGGTGAAGTTCCCCGTGACTTCACGTTCCGGCGGCCCGTTCGTCATGTGACCGCCCGCACGCTCCGGTGAGATGGTGACAACGAGAAAGGCCCCCATCCTCGTGAGAGGATAGGGGCCTTCGTGCAAGTGCGCCCACAGGGACTCGAACCCCGGACCCAGTGATTAAGAGTCACTTGCTCTACCAACTGAGCTATAGGCGCTCGCTCTTGCGAGACAGAACATTAGCGGGTCGCTTCTCGGGAATGCAAATCGCCTGGTCGCTACTCCCCGTGACGACCCCATCCGCAGGGTGGTGCGTAACAAGAGCGCCGCTGGTCACGATTGATATTCGAACGTTATTGAGCGGCCCGGCGCTTGGTTGGAACCGGTCTCCAGCGGCTGGCATCATTGGAGACCACACGGTCTCGACGTGCCGAATCGTCTTGCGAAGGCGAGGGACGCGCCGGCTTGAACGTGAATTCGGAGCGAGGACGTGAAGTGGGGTTATCCATGGGTGTGGGGCGTGGCGGGCGCATGCGTGCGCAATCGGTGAGTTCCGTCTCGAAGACGGCGACGATTGTGGCGGCATCACTCGTATTCGCATTGTCGATCGCAGGGTGCACCGTCTCCGGTGCCGACAGCGTCACGTCGGAAGGTGAGGCGCCGATCGATTCCAATCCGGTCACCGAACTCATCAAGCCGAAGCTGACGGCGTCGGCAGTCGATGGTGCGGTGGGATTCTCGCCGGGGCAACCGGTGACGGTGACGGTGGCCGACGGCACGCTGGCGAAGGTCACCATGCTCAACCCGGAGGGCGAGCCGGTCGACGGCGCCATCGCCCCCGACGGGTTGTCCTGGGTCAACACGGAGCCGCTGGGCTACGACAAGGAGTACCGGCTCGAGGTGAAGGCGAACGGACTCGGTGGCGGCACCGTCTCGACGTCCGAGTTCACCACCAGCGCGCCCGGAAACGTCACCAAGCCGTACGTGCTGCCGTCCGAGGGCGACGTGGTGGGCATCGGTCAGCCGATCGCCGTCCAGTTCGACGAGAACATCCCCGACCGCAAGGCGGCGGAGTCGGCGATCACGGTGACGACGACTCCGCCCGTCGAGGGCGCGTTCTACTGGGTGAACAATCGCGAGGTGCGGTGGCGTCCCCAGAGCTACTGGGCGCCCGGCACCGCCGTGGACGTGAAGGTCGCCGTGTACGGCCGGGATCTCGGTGACGGCCTGTTCGGTCAGGAGGACGTCCACACCGCCTTCACCATCGGCGACGCCGTCGTCGCGACCGCGGACGACAACACCAAGCAGGTCACGTTCGAGCGCAACGGCGAAGTCATCATGACGATGCCCACGTCGATGGGTAAGGACGACACACCCACCGACAACGGCGTCTACATCATCGGCGACCGGTTCGCGAACCTCGTCATGGATTCGTCCACGTACGGCGTGCCCGTCAACTCGCCGCAGGGATACAAGACTCCCGTCGACTGGGCCACGCGAATGTCGTACAGCGGCATCTTCTTCCACTCGGCGCCGTGGTCGGTGGGGCAGCAGGGCTACTCGAACGCGAGCCACGGCTGCCTGAACCTCAGCCCGTCCAACGCGAAGTGGGTGTACGACAACACGAAGCGCGGCGACATCGTCGTCGTCAAGAACACGCTGGGCGGCACCCTGTCGGGCACGGACGGCCTCGGGGACTGGAACATCCCGTGGGATGTCTGGAAGGCGGGCAACGCCAACGCCTGACGGCGGCGAGAGACCAATTGCAAAGAGGAAAGCCCCCGGCCGAGGCCGGGGGCTTTCCGTGTGGGGTGAGTGACGGGACTCGAACCCGCGACACCCAGGATCACAACCTGGTGCTCTACCAGCTGAACTACACCCACCACTGTGCTTCTGTCACCGCCCGGGGGCAGTAACTTCGGCGAGGAAGATATTAGCGCGTTCGATGCGCAAAACGCCAATCGGTATCTCAGGCGGGTCCGAGTTCCTCGACGACTGCGGCGATGTCGCTGGTAGACGGTCCGGGCTCGGATACGAACGCCGTTTTCCGGTAGTACTTCAACTCCCGGATCGACTCCTTGATGTCGGCCAGGGCGCGGTGGGCGAGACCTTTTTCGGGCTGACCGAAGTAGATCCGCGGGTACCAGCGCCGGGACAGTTCCTTGATGGAGCTGACGTCGATCATGCGGTAGTGCAGGTAGGTGTCGAGGTCCGGCATGTCGCGGGCGATGAATCCGCGGTCGGTGGCGATCGAGTTGCCTGCGAGCGGCGCCGTGCCTGCGACGGGGACGTGCTCGCGGATGTAGGCGAGCACGTGCTGCTCGGCCTCGGCGAGGGTGACCGTGGATTTCCGGACCTCGTCGGTCAGTCCGGAGTTCTCATGCATCTTGGTCACCACGTCGGGCATGGCCGCGAGCGCGTCGTCGTCGGCGTGGATGACGATGTCGACACCTTCACCGAGTACGTTCAACTCGCTGTCCGTGACCAGAGCCGCGATCTCGATCAGCTTGTCGGTACCGAGGCGGAGCCCGGTCATTTCACAATCGATCCACACAAGTTTGTCCTGCACCAGGAACACAGTAGTCACGTGTGTGACGGGATAAGGTCTGCGGTGGACACTTTCTCCCGATGTGTGTGATCCGAGGAGGGCTTGGATGACCCCGCAATCCCAGGACGGCGACGCGACCTCGACCCCGGCGGAAAGGGCGGCGGCCGCGAGGGCGGCAGCCGCCGAGGCGGCCAGGGTCGCGGCGGAGGCAGCGGCAGCAGCGGAGGCGGCCGAGCAGGAGGCCCGGGAGGCAGAGGCTGCGGAGAACCGTGTTCCTGCAGGCGTCGCCGCTCCGTCGGGTGCCGCCGCGGACATCGCGGCCGGGTACTCCTCGGAGGGTGCGGCGCTGGAACTGGGAACCGTGGTTCTGGGCGGCGCCGTCGATCCTGCGGCCCGCGTGCGCATCCCCCTCGCGACGATAAACCGGCACGGACTCGTCGCCGGCGCCACCGGGACGGGAAAGACGAAGACGCTGCAGGGTATTGCCGAGCAGCTGTCGGCTGCAGGAGTTCCCGTGGTGATGGCCGACGTGAAGGGCGACCTGTCGGGTCTGTCACAGCCGGGCGAGGCCACCGGCAAGATCACGGCCCGGGCGGCCGAGACGGGCGACGACCAGTGGCGGCCCGCGGGATCCCCCGTGGAATTCCTCTCGCTGGGAACGGAAGGCCTGGGCATCCCCGTCCGCGCGACCATCACCGCGTTCGGGCCGATCCTGCTCGCCAAGGTGCTCGGGCTCAACGAGACTCAGGAGTCCACGCTGGGGCTGATCTTCCACTGGGCCGACGTCCAGGGGCTTGCGCTGCTCGATCTGAAGGACCTGCGATCGGTCATCGCACACCTCACCAGCGACGAGGGCAAGGCCGATCTGAAGGGCATCGGCGGCGTGTCCCCGGCCACGGCCGGTGTGATCCTCAGGGCCCTCGTCAATCTCGAAGCCGGCGGCGGCGACACGTTCTTCGGGGAACCCGAACTCGAGACCGAGGACCTGCTCCGGGTGATCGACGGCACGGGTGTGATCACGTTGTTCGAGTTGGGCGCCCAGGCCGCGCGCCCCGCACTGTTCTCCACGTTCCTGATGTGGGTGCTGGCGGATCTGTTCCAGACCCTGCCCGAGGAAGGCGATCTCGACAAACCCAAGCTCGTCTTCATCTTCGACGAGGCGCACCTGCTGTTCGCGGACGCGTCGAAGGCGTTCCTGCAGCAGGTCGAACAGACCGTGAAGCTCATCCGCTCGAAGGGCGTGGGGGTGTTCTTCTGCACGCAATTGCCGACGGACGTCCCGAACGCGGTGCTGTCGCAACTCGGTGCCCGAATCCAGCACGCGCTGCGCGCCTTCACGCCGGACGACCAGAAGGCCCTGACCAAAACGGTACGGACGTACCCGACCACCGAGAACTACGACCTCGAGAAGGCCCTCACGTCACTGGGCATCGGCGAGGCGATCGTGACGGTCCTGTCGGAACGGGGCGCGCCGACACCGGTGGCCTGGACGAGGATTCGGCCTCCCCGCTCGCTGATGGACACCATCGGCAACGACGCGATCACGGCTGCGGCGTCGTCGAGCCCGCTTCACGCGAAGTACGGGCAGACCGTCGACCGGGAATCGGCGTACGAGAAGCTGACGGCCAAGGTCGCCGGTGCGCCTGCCGCGGAACCGGGCCTCGACCTGCCCCCGCTGCCCGACCCGCCGCCCCCTGCGCCCGCGCAGCCGGAGGGGCCGAACATGGCCGAGCAGATCCTCGGGAACTCCGCGGTGAAGAGTTTCCTCCGCTCGGCCGCGTCGGCGGCAGGCCGTGAGATCTCCCGCAGCATCTTCGGGACCGGGCGACGTCGCAAGCGGTGACTAACTGCCCAGCTTCTTGTAGAACGTCCCGACGATCGGCGCGACCACCGCGCGCGGGCTGTACTGTCCGGCAACGGACATCGCCTTGCTGATGATGCCGGGCACGACGCGCATCTTGTTGTCGGCCAGGCCGTCGAGCGACACCTTGGCGGTGTATTCGCTGGAGATCCACAGGAAGTCGGGCACCAGCCTGTCCACGATCGACGCATCCGCCGGGTCGGGCTCCCCGGTGCGCACCGGTCCGGGGGCGAGCAGGGTGACGTTCACGCCCGTTCCCTTCAGTTCGCCGCGCAGCGATTCGGAGAACGTGTTGACGAACGCTTTGCTGGCCGCGTAGGTGGCGTTGTGGGGGATGGGCATGTTACCCGCCGCCGAGCCGACCATGAGGATCGCCCCGGACCCGCGTTCGATCATCCCGGGCAGCACCGCGAGGGTGAGGTCGTGCACCGCAACGGCGTTGAGCTCCACCTGGGCCCGCTCGTAGGCGGGGTCGAGTCCGGCGACGGGCCCGAACGTGGCGATGCCGGCGTTGTTGCACAGGACGCTGACCTCACGGCCCGCAAGTTCGGTGACCAGCGCGGCCCGCGCGTCCCGATCCGACAGGTCGCACACGCGCACGTCGACCTCGACGCCGTACTTGTCGCGCAGGGTCCCGGCGAGTGACTCCATCACCTCGCCGCGGCGCGCGACGAGGATCAGGGAGTGGCCCCGGGAGGCCAGGTCGGTGGCCAGCGCCTCGCCGATTCCGGACGAGGCGCCGGTCACGACGGCGCGGGCACTGGGGGTGGGGTTCGGCAAGCTCACGGTCAGCAGCGTAGTGCGTCAGATGCGGGCCGCGAGCCGGGTGCCCTGCTCGATGGCGCGCTTGGCGTCGAGTTCGGCGGCGACGTCGGCGCCCCCGATGACATGGGTGGTGACGCCGGCGACGGTCAGTTCGTCGACGAGGTCACGCACCGATTCCTGGCCCGCGCAGATCACGACGTTGTCGACGGCGAGAGTACGGGGCTTCTCCCGCTTGGCGCCGAACGTGATGTGCAGGCCGGCGTCGTCGATGCGCTCGTAGTTGACCCCGGACAGTTCCTGGACGCCCTTGCTCTTCAGCGCCGCCCGGTGGACCCAGCCGGTGGTCTTGGCGAGTCCCGCGCCGATCCGGCCGCTCTTGCGTTGCAGCAGGTACACCTCGCGCGGCGACGGTTCGGGAATGGGTGTGGTGAGGGCGCCCGCCGCGGCCTCCGGTTCGGTGACACCCCACTCCTGCTTCCATTCCTTCAGATCGAGAGTCGGCGAGTGCTCGTGGGTGAGGAACTCGCTGACGTCGACGCCGATCCCGCCGGCTCCGATCACCGCGACCGACCGTCCGACGGGCCTGCCACCCCGGACGACCTCCGGATACGTGAGCACCTTCGGATGGTCGATCCCCGGAATCGACGGGACGCGGGGCGTCACACCGGTCGCGACGATCACCTCGTCGTACGTGCCGACCAGCTCGGTCGCGGTGACGCGGGTGTCGAGCCGGACGTCGACGCCGGCGAGCGGCAGCTGGCGGTTGTAGTACCGGATGGTCTCCGCGAACTCCTCCTTGCCGGGGATCTTGCGGGCGATGCCGAACTGGCCGCCGATCTCCGAATCCGCCTCGAACAGGGTCACCGCGTGGCCGCGCTGAGCCAGGCCGAGCGCCGCGGACAGCCCCGCGGGGCCGGCTCCGACAACGGCGACCCGCTTCGCGGTCCGGGTGGGGGAGAGCGTCAGTTCCGTCTCCCGGCCTGCCCGCGGATTCAGCAGGCACGACACGTGCTTGCGGACGAAGGCGTGGTCGAGGCAGGCCTGGTTGCACGCGATGCACGTGTTGATCTCGTCGGGTGTGCCCGCCTCCGCCTTCCGCACCCAGTCGGGATCGGCGAGCATCGGGCGTGCCATCGAGATCAGCTGTGCGTCACCGCGGGTCAGGATCTCCTCGGCGACCTCCGGCATGTTGATCCGGTTCGACGCGGCCACGGGGATGGTCACGTGCTTCTCGAGTTTGCCGGTGATGCCGGCGAACGCGGCCCGCGGCACCGACGTCACGATCGTGGGAACACGCGATTCGTGCCAGCCGATGTCGGTGTTGATGATGGTGGCGCCCGCCGCCTCCACTTCCTGTGCCAGCGCGACGATCTCGTCCCATGTCTGACCGCCCTCCACGAGGTCGGCCATCGACAGGCGGAAGATGATGATGAAGTCCGGGCCGACCGCCTTGCGCGTGCGGCGGACGATCTCGACGGCCATCCGGCGGCGGTTCTCGGGAGTCCCACCCCACTCGTCGGTGCGCTTGTTGGTGCGCTCGCACAGGAACTGGTTGACGAAGTAGCCTTCGCCGCCCATGATCTCGACGCCGTCGTAGTTGGCCTGCTGCGCGAGACGCGCGCAGCGAACGAAGTTGCGGATCTGCCAGCGGACGCCGCGGCCGGTGAGTTTGCGGGGCCGGAACGGGTTGATCGGCGCCTTGATCGACGAGGCGGAGACACTGAACGGCTGGTAACTGTACCGGCCTGCGTGCAGGATCTGCAGGGCGATCTTGCCGCCCTCGTCGTGCACCGCCTTCGTGATCGCGCGGTGCCTGCGGGCCTCGACACGGTTGGTGAGCTTCGCGCCGAACGGCAACAGCCAGCCCGTCCGGTTGGGCGCGTAACCGCCGGTGACGATCAGCGCGACCCCTCCGCGGGCGCGCTCGGCGAAGTACTCCGCCAGCCGGGGGACGTCCTTGGCGCGGTCCTCGAGTCCGGTGTGGATGGAACCCATGATCACCCGGTTCTTCAGCGTCGTGAAGCCGAGGTCGAGGGGGGCGAGCAGCTGGGGGAACTGTGTCATTGGCGGCGTGTCCTTAGTGTGAGAGCGCGTCGAGTACTTCTTGACACCAGTCGGCGAACCCCTCCTCGACGCGGATTCCGCCGCGCAGGACGAGGTACTGGTGCAGGGCCGCCCCGGAGAGCTGGTCCGGAGCGGGGAAGTCGCGTTTTTCGATCATGCGGTAGACCTCGAGCCGGGCGGCGTGGCCGTCGCGGTGGCGGGCGACCTCGGCCGTGAGTGCGGCGACGTCACCGTGTCGAGCGGCGCGGATCTTCACGGCCAGCTCGTTGCGCAGGTGGTTGGGCTCGGTGGGTTCGGCGATCCAGCGCGCGAGTTCCGCGCTTCCGGCCGCACTGACCCGGTACACCTTCTTGTCGGGACGGCCGTCCTGCGCCACCACCTCGGCGTCGACCCAGCCGGCCTCGTCCATGCGTTTGAGGACGCGGTAGATCTGCTGGTGGGTGGCGCTCTGGAAGAAGCCGATGGACTTGTCGAACCGGCGCGCCAATTCGTACCCCGAGCCGGAGTGCTCGGTCAGGGAGACGAGGAGCGCATGTTCGAGTGCCACGAACGAAGTATGTATGCAACGAGGTGCCTATGCAACTGAGTGCACACTAGGCTGGTCGACCCGAGCCGGATTCTCGTGACGTCAGACCGCACGCACTCCCCACTCGCTCGCATAGGCTCGCGGGCATGAGCACCGACGTTCGTCCGCCGGCCGGGATCGGCGAGGCCGCGACGCGCAGACAGGTTGTCGCGTGGGGGCTGTGGGACTGGGGTTCGGCGGCCTTCAACGCCGTGATCCTCACGTTCGTCTTCTCCGTGTACCTGACTGACGCAGTGGGGGAGGACCTGCCGGGATCGATCTCCGCGAGCACCTGGCTGGGGTGGTCGCTCGGCATCGCCGGTTTCCTCATCGCCGTGCTCGCCCCCGTCACCGGTCAGCGATTCGACGCCGCGGGACGACGCAAGTGGGCGCTCGGCGTCCTCACCTTCGCGACGGTCGGGTGCATGGCGGCGATGTTCCTCGTCCGCGACTCCTATCAGTACCTGTGGCTCGGGCTGGTACTCCTCGCCGCGGGTTCGGTGATCTTCGAACTGGCCGGCGTCCCGTACAACGCGATGCTCAGGCAGGTGTCCACGCCGTCGAACATCGGCAGGGTGTCCGGGTTCGGCTGGGCGATGGGCTATTTCGGTGGGATCGTGCTCCTGCTGCTGTGCTACTTCGGCTTCATCGCCGGGGACGGCGACAGTCGGGGATTCCTCGGGCTCACCACCGACGGCGGCCTGAACATCCGGACGGTCGCGCTGCTGGCCGCCGTCTGGTTCGCGGTCTTCGCGATCCCCGTGCTGGTGAAGGTCCCCGAGCTGCCCCGCACGCACGCGGATCCGGGTGCGGACAAGGCGGGCTTCGTCGAGTCGTACCGGGTGCTGTGGCGGGATCTGCGCGACCTCTGGTCCGCCGACCGGCGCACCGTCTACTTCCTGGTGGCGAGCGCGCTGTTCCGGGACGGACTGGCCGGTGTCTTCACGTTCGGCGCCGTCCTCGCCGTCAACGTCTACGGCATCAGCGCCGGGGACGTGCTGCTGTTCGGCGTCGCCGCCAACGTCGTCTCCGCACTCGGCGCGCTCACCGCAGGACGGTTCGACGACCGGATCGGCCCGAAAACCGTCATCATGACGTCCCTGATCGCGATGATCGTCGTCGGCATCGTTCTGGTGGGGGTGTCCGGGCCTGCCATGTTCTGGATCTTCGGACTGCTGCTGTGCCTGTTCGTCGGGCCTGCGCAGTCGTCCGCGCGCACGTTCCTGGCCCGGATCACTCCGCCCGGACGGGAGGGTCAGATGTTCGGCCTGTATGCGACCACCGGTCGCGCGGTGTCGTTCCTCTCGCCCACCCTGTTCGGGTTGTTCGCGTGGTGGTTCGCGGCGGATCGGGCGGGGATCCTCGGCCTGGTGATCGTGCTCGCGATCGGGCTGGCCGCGCTGACGGTGGTGAAGGCGCCCGAACGCGACTAGCGCCTCGCGCGACTGTCGTCGATCCGGAGCTTCTCCGGGAACAGCCGCCGCTGCGTCAACCAGCCCGCCGCCGCGATGGCGACCCAGACCAGCGACGCGAAGAACTGCTGCACCCCCTCGTTCGGCTGGTCGAGGAAACTCAGCGAGCCGATGGCCATGCCGAGGCCGGTCAGCACCATGCTGGCGCCGCCGAGCGCGGTGAGCCACAGCAGCGCCCGTGCCCGGTACCGGTCGGCGACGAACCCGCAGGCGACGGCGAGCGCGACGATCACGATTCCGCTGAGGATCCAATTGACGTCCTCGGGTTGCAGCACCCGGCTGAGCTTGGCGCCGACCACCGCACCCGCGATGATCCCGATGAAGAATGCGGCAAACTTGAAGATCAGGGTGGTGGCCACCCACACCACGACCGCACCGGTTGCCGCGAACAGGAACGTCGTCCCGAGCGACAGCGACAGCAGCTCGGCGAGCAGCCAGCCGAGGCCGAACCCCGAGGCGAGAACGGCGACGTGGAGTGAACCGACACCGGCGAAGCACAGAACGGCGCCGACCAGAAGGATTGCGATGCCACTCATGGTGCCCTCCCAGGGTGCACGAGACGAGTAGTGCCATCAAACCAGAACGCACGCCCCGCCGCGGGGAACGGTGGATTTCAGTTCGGTGTGGTTCCGCTGCGCGTGCGGATCGCGTCCGCGAGAGCGTCGGGACGCTGCTCGGGGATCCAGTGGGTGGCGCCGTCGAGCACGACGAATTCGTACGGCGCATCGACGAACTCGCCGCACCGCTCGGCTCCGGCCCGGCCCAGCGCCGTGTCTCCGGTGCTCCAGACGTACGTCGTGGGAACGGTGACGGCGGGTGTCTCCGCGAAGTCGCTCGTCATCGCGCGGTACCAGTTCAGCGCGGCGGTCAGCGCTCCCGGTTCACCGAGCAGCGCGACGTGCTCGTCGACGAGTGCCGGCGGGACGACGTCACCGAACATCGCGCGCAGCGCCTGCGCGTCGTCGCGGAGCAGGACCCGTTCGGCCTTACCCTCCGTTCTCAGGAGACGGATGTAGGAGGAGCGTTCCTTCTGATCGGCGTCCTCGCGCAACGCCCAGCCGAACGCGGCGGGATGGGGCACCGAGACGGCGGTGAGCGAGATGATCCGGTCGGGGTGCCGCGCCGCGACGACCCACGCCACGGCGGCGCCCCAGTCGTGGCCGACGAGATGCGCCCTCTCGAGGCCGAGTGCGTCGAGGAGTCCGACGACGTCCGCGACGAGGTGGTCGATCCCGTAGGCGTCGACGCCGTCGGGTCGCGCACCGGGTGAGTACCCACGCTGGTTCGGTGCGTACGTCCGCAGACCGGACTCGTTCAGCAGCGCGCTGACGGGTGCCCAGGACGCGGCGCTCTCCGGAAACCCGTGCAGCAGAACGACGGGCACCCCGTCGGCCGGACCGCTGATCGTGACGTCGAATGTCAGGTCGCCGAGAGTGACGTGCGCGTGTTCCGAGGTTGACAACATGCCCCCACCGTACGGCGAGAGCGCGGCTACGTTCCCGGATTCCACCCGCTCATGCCGAGCATGATCAGGCGCAGCTGCCGTTCGGCGCGCGCGACGACCTCGGCCTCGGTTCGGCTCCCGGGGCGATCGGTCTCGAGCAGATCGACGACGACCGCGAACATGGTGGACACGATGAGGTCGGCCGCCATCTCCAGGTCGTCGTGGTCCCAGGACTGCAGGCCGTCGATGCGGGACAGATCGACCGTGAGTTCGCTGACGAACAGCTTCATCTCGGTCGCGATCGCACGGCGAATTTCCGGCACCCCGCCGTAACGTTCGCGGCTGAGGAACCGGAACTGCGCCTCGTGGGTGCGGACCTGCCGCACGAGGATGTCGAGCGACGCGCCTGCGCTCTTCGTGCTCGGGGTGCGGCGGGCGTCGCGCAGCATCTGCCGCAGAATCCGCATGCCCTCCTCGACGAGCACCACACCGAGTTCCTCGATGGACGCGAAATGGCGGTAGAACGCGGTGGGCACGATTCCCGCGGTGCGGGCGATCTCGCGCAGGCTCACGCCGGCGAAACTGCGGTCCGCCATCAGTTCGAGCGTGCCGTCGAGGAGGGCCTTCCTCGTGCGCTCCTTCCGCGCTGCCCTGCTCTCGGGTTCGGCGCCGGTCGACTGACTCACGGCAGTGAGTGTATTCGCGGGGGAGAGCACCGCCACCACCTCCGGGTGTTCGCGATCGTCTTCCGGCATGTACATCCGATCCCCGCCTCGAGTGTGCGTGCGGTCACATTGTGATTGACAAGTTCCTGTCTCCCTCTGTCACACTATTGTCAGTGTACAACCGTGCACTCAAATGGAGGAGGCCGACGTGTCAGTTGCCCACACCAGTCGTCCGGCGGAGGGACGCAGGTTCTCGCTGCTGTCGTTGTTCGAGGCGATGGCCACTCCGCACCAGCTCGACCGCTATCTCGAACTCGTCACGCCGATGGTCACCGTGCGCGACCTCCGCGCCGAAGTCGCCCTGGTCCGGCGGTCCACCGCCGACACCGTCACCCTCACGCTGCGCCCCACCCGCCAGTGGCGCGGATTTCGTGCGGGGCAGTTCGTGCAGGTCGGGGTCGTGATCGACGGGGTTCGGCACACCCGCTGCTACTCGCCCGCCAATGCGCAGTCGTCCACCGACGGACACGTCGAGTTGACGATCAAGGCGCATCCCGACGGACTCGTCTCGCAATATCTGCATGCGCAGGCGCGCCCCGGACTCGTGCTCGACCTGACTCAGGCCGCGGGCGAATTCACCCTTCCGTCTCCTCGCCCTCGCCGGCTCCTGCTGGTGAGCGGAGGCAGCGGAATCACCCCGGTTCTGTCGATGCTGCGCACCCTCGTCGACGAGGAGCACGTCGGAAGCATCACTTTTCTGCACTACGCGTACACCGAAAACGACGTCGCGTACCTCGACGAGTTGCGCGCACTCGCGGACGCCAACGCCAACGTCTCACTCGTGCTGGCGTACACCGACCAGGAGGCCGGCGGGCACCTGCACGGGTTCTTCGGTCAGGAGCACCTCGACGCGGTCGCGCCCTGGTACGCCGACGCCGAGACGTTCCTGTGCGGTCCGCCCGGACTGATGCGCGGCGTCCGGGAGGTGTACCGCGAACTCGGCATCGAGGACCGTCTGCACACCGAGGAGTTCGCTCCCGCCGCGACCCCGGCGGAAGGGGAGGCCGGTGGCGCGGTGTCCTTCACCGCCAGCGGCGTCACCGCCGACAACTCCGGTGCGACGCTGCTCGAACAGGCGGAAGCCGCCGGACTCCATCCCGAGTACGGCTGCCGGATGGGCATCTGCTTCTCCTGCACCACGGTGAAGACATCGGGGTGCACCAGGAACGTCCGCACCGGCGACACCGACACAGACCCGGACAAGGCGATTCAGCTGTGCGTCTCGGTCCCGGTGGGCGACGTCGCCCTCGACATCTGACTTTCACCCGACATCAACGTTTGGAGACCGACATGTTTGGACTCTCACTCTCGTTCCTCCCGTTCGTCGGCGGCGCCGACGGTCCCCGCAACGCCGCCCCGGTGGTGCTCAGTCACGACCAGGTCGAAGAGATCGGCAGGGAATTGGACGCCCTCCGCGACCGGACGGTCGCGGACCTCGGCGCCGAGGACCGCGAGTACATCTACAAGATCATCAAGGCGCAGAGGGGATTCGAGGTTGCAGGCCGCGGTCTGATGTACCTCGGCTTCTTCCCGCCGGCCTGGATCGCCGGCGTCGGAGCCCTCGGCGTGTCGAAAATTCTCGACAACATGGAGATCGGCCACAACGTCATGCACGGTCAGTACGACTGGATGCGTGAACCCGGTCTGAACTCGCGCGTGTTCGAATGGGATACCGTCTGCCCGGCCGACCAGTGGAAGCACTCCCACAACTACATGCACCACACGTACACCAACATCCTGGGCCGGGACCGGGACATCGGCTACGGCATCCTGCGGATCGACGAGGCGCAGAAGTGGAACCCCTACTACCTGGGGAACCCGGTCTACGCGTTCTTCCTCATGATGCTGTTCGAGTGGGGCGTCATGATGCACGACCTGGAAGCCGAGAACGTGATCCAGGGCAAGCGGAAGTGGCACGACGTCAAGCCGCTGTTGAAGGGCTGGTGGCGCAAGGCGGGCAGGCAGGTGCTCAAGGACTACGTGATCTTCCCGGCGCTCACCGGGCCGCTGTTCGTCCCGACCCTGCTCGGCAACGTGACCGCCAACCTGATCCGCAACGTGTGGGCGTACTCCATCATCTTCTGCGGCCATTTCCCCACCGGCGTGCAGAGTTTCACCGAGGACGAGACCGCGGAGGAAACCCGCGGCGAATGGTACGTCCGGCAGATGCTCGGCAGCGCGAACATCGAGGGAAGCCCGCTGTTCCACATCATGTCCGGCAACCTGTCCCACCAGATCGAGCACCATCTGTTCCCGGACCTGCCCGCTCACCGGTACCCGGAGATGGCCCCCGTCGTGAAGGCGCTGTGCGAGAAGCACGGCCTGCCCTACAACACCGGCGGCTTCTTCAAGCAGATCGGCTCCGTGTGGGCGAAGATCTTCAAGTTCGCACTGCCGCCCGGTCTCGTCTCGTCCGACACCCCTCCCGGTGTTATCTTCGAGCGGCAGAAGACTGCAGCCTGAGAGGCGAAAAACATGGTGGGGAAGTTCGAGCGGCGCAAGGACACCGTGCAGGAGTTGACGGAGTCGGCGGCCACACACGTGGGCCAGATCGCGACGATCATCGCGGGCGCCGTCCGGGACGTCACCCGGGAGATCGGCGACTGGGTGTCCGACGGCATCGAGATGCGCGAGGCTGCGAAGAAGGCCCGCGAAGACGAGGGCGAGGACGAGACGGCCGACTGAGCAACCGGCCGGGGCGTATCGACCCAGGGTAGAGATGGGGTCGCCGAGGGTGCGTTCACTGCACCCTCGGCGGCCTTTCTGCGGACGAGGCCGAGGCCGATGCTGGTTGCAGCACGAAAACCGCCCCCGAAAGGAACCCATGTCTCCCACCACGATCTCCACCACGGCGCGCATCGCCCTCGCCGGATTTGCGGCCCTTGCCATTTCGTTGACCGGCGCCGCAGGTATGGCCGCGGCCAAGCCGATCTGCGAGACCGGCTGTTCCCAGCCTCTGCCCACCAAGAACCCCAGGCCCGACGTCAAGCAGATGTGCTGGGTCGAATGGGGTCAGACACAGTGCCAGGTGAGCTGACGCGCTCGTGCTGTCGGAGGGTGGGGTGTGGCGTCGACGGCCACGCCCGGACTCTTCGTTGCTGCTAGATGACTCCGAGCGAGATCATGGCGTCGGCGACCTTCACGAAACCGGCGATGTTCGCGCCGTGCACGTAATCGCCCGGCATGCCGTACTCGGCGGCGGTGGCGATGGTGCGTTCGTGGATGCCGCGCATGATCCCGGCCAACCGTTCGTCGGTGTATTCGAAGCCCCACGAGTCACGGGATGCGTTCTGCTGCATCTCGAGAGCCGACGTCGCGACCCCGCCCGCGTTGGCTGCCTTGCCCGGTGCGAATGCCACTGCGGCATCGCGGAACACCTGGACGCCCTGCGGGGTGGTCGGCATGTTCGCGCCCTCCGCCACCGCCTGCACACCATTCGTGACCAGCGTCTTGGCTGCTGCTTCGTCGAGTTCGTTCTGGGTGGCGCAGGGGAGTGCGACGTCGCACGGCACATCCCAGATGGAACCGTTCGGCACGAACCGGGCGTGCGGCACGGTGTCCGCGTACTCGCTGATCCGTCCGCGCCGCACCTCCTTGATCTCTTTCAGGAGTTCGACGTCGATGCCCTTCTCGTCGACGACGTATCCCGCAGAATCGGAGGCCGCGATCGCGATTCCGCCGAGTTGGTGCACCTTCTCGATCGCGTAGATCGCGACGTTTCCGGAACCGGAGACGACGACGGTCTTGCCGTCGAGTGAGCTGTTCGCGGTTTTCAGCATCTCGGCGACGAAATAGGCGACGCCGTACCCGGTGGCCTCGCGGCGCACCTGCGAGCCGCCCCAGGTGAGTCCCTTGCCGGTGAGGACGCCCGACTCGTAGGAGTTGGTGAGGCGCTTGTACTGGCCGAACAGGTAGCCGATCTCGCGTCCGCCGACCCCGATGTCACCGGCGGGCACGTCGGTGTATTCACCGATGTGGCGATGCAGTTCGGTCATGAACGACTGGCAGAAGCGCATGATCTCGGCCTCGGAACGACCCTTGGGGTCGAAGTCGGAGCCGCCTTTGCCGCCGCCGATCGGAAGCCCGGTGAGGGCGTTCTTGAAGATCTGCTCGAACCCGAGGAATTTCACGATTCCCAGGTTCACACTGGGGTGGAACCGCAGCCCACCCTTGTAGGGGCCGAGCACGCTGTTGTACTGCACGCGGAAACCGCGGTTGACGTGCACGTTGCCCGAATCGTCGACCCACGGCACCCGGAAGATGATCTGACGTTCGGGCTCGCACAGCCTCTCGATCAGTCCGGAATCGGCATAGTGCGGACGATGCTCGAGCACGACCTGGAGCGATTCGAAGACCTCCGCGGCGGCCTGGTGGAACTCGGGTTCTCCGGCGTTCCGCAGGCGGACCTGCTCGTAGATCTCTGCTACCCGGTCGCGCGTTGACACAGACCACCCCTGCCTTACGTGTGAGGACTTCTTTACCTGACGTTTACATCGGAAACTATAGACCGGTGTCGGGACGTCCTGTATCGGGCCGTGTCGGGAGGTCAGGGTTCCCGTCGAGGTGTGCGGGAATGCATTGCGACAGTGGTGTTCTCGACCGCCTCGCCGCAGTGCGCGCAACGGTGCTCCAGTTCCAGCGAGTGCCCGCACTCGTGCACGAGCACCGACGGAGCCTCGTCGACGGCCCACTTGCTGCCCCACTGGAACAGGGAGAGCAGTAGTGGTCGCAGATCTTCGCCCGCGGGGGTGAGGTGGTACTCGAAGCGGGGCGGGTGCTCGGAGTACTGCCTGCGTTCGATGACGCCGACCTCCTCCAGTTTGCGCAGTCGCGCGGTGAGGATGTCGCGCGAGACGCCGATGTAGCCCGCGATCCGGTCGAAGCGGTGCACTCCATAGGACAGTTCGCGGATCACCAGCATCGACCAGCGGTCGCCGATCAATTCCATGGTGGCGGCGATGGCGCACGGTCTCGGCGCCAGGGGCATGCGGTCCATGACGATCTCGGGGTTTGCTGGCTGGGTGTCGCCGTTGCTCATGCTCTCCATCATAGAGGGTTGTGTTTTCCAACTGATAGGGATTACTGTCGTCGGCATAGTTAGTTTGAAAATCAGACTTACTCACCTCGAAGGGGTCGTCATGACCACGATTCAAGATCGAACCGTGCTGGTCACCGGGGCCAGTCGCGGGCTCGGGCGGGCTTTCGTCGCCGAGGCGCTCGCACGAGGAGCGCGCACGGTCTACGCGTCGGCGCGCGACACGTCCACGATCGACGGGCACCCGCGGGTCGTGCCCATTCAGCTGGATGTCACGAACCCCGAGTCGGTCTATGCCGCAGCCGAACTCGTCGGGGATCTCGGCGTACTGATCAACAACGCCGGAATCCTCGTCGGCGAGTCGCCGCTCACGGGCGATCTGGACGGGATGCGCCGCGAACTCGAAACCAATCTCTACGGGCCGCTCAACGTGACGCGCGCGCTCGCGCCGATCATCGCCGCCAACGGCGGTGGCGCGATCCTCAACGTGCACTCCGTGCTGTCGTGGCTGGCGATCGGCGGCTCCTACAGCGTCTCGAAAGCCGCCCTGTGGAGCGCCACCAACGCCATGCGCGCCGAACTCGCGGCGCAGAACATTCAGGTGGTCGGGCTGCATCTCGGATACATGGACACCGACATGACCAGTGGTCTGGACGTGGAGAAGATCTCCGCGGCCGACGTCGCGCGACTGGCCTTCGACGGCATCGAGTCCGGCGCGCACGAGGTGCTCGCCGACGACACCACCCGCACCGTCAAGGCGGCGCTGTCCGGCGACCTCGACGTCCTCTATCCGCAGCCGGCGCAGAGGGGAGCCGCATAGTGAACGCGTTCGGAAACGGCAAAGTGTCGACGGTCGAGAGCCTGCCGGACGCCGACGAGTGGGGCGAGACACGGTCGAAGATCGTGGAATGGCACGACCCGGCACGTCCGGCGCGCAAGGCCCGGGAACTCGACGGCCTCACCTACCTGCGGTCGATTCTCGACGGCAGCATTCCGGCGCCGCCCATCGCCAGCCTGATGAACCTGCGGTTCCTCGAGGCCGAACCCGGGAGGGTGGCCTTCGCGCTCGATCCCGACGAATCGCAGTACAACCCGATCGGTGCCATCCACGGCGGCGCCGTGTGCACGCTGCTCGATTCGGTCGCCGGCTGCGCTGTGCACACCACGTTGCCCGCAGGGTGGGGGTACACGTCCGTCGAGATCAAGGTCAACTACATCCGCGGGGCGACCCGCGACTCCGGGGCGCTCAGCGCCACCGGTGTCGTGAAGAAGGCGGGCCGCCGCATCGCCTTCGCGGAAGGGGAGGTCACCGACTCGCAGGGCCGCCTCGTGGCCACCGCCACCAGCACGCTGCTGGTGTTCGAGGTTCCCCCGCCGAGCTGACGCCGGACGGTCGGGAAACCCGCCACTCGCGGAGGAAAGTGGCGGGTCCCGATGCACCGTTGCCCCGTCGGGTTGGGGCGATGCGCGAACAAGACTAATCAGTCGGTTTGCTACGCGCGAGTACGCGAGCACCGCCGCCGGTCGAAGCAGCCCTACGGCATACCGAAGTTTGATGTACTGAATTCCGTCCTCATCAGCGTCATTCCCGGAGCGGTCAAGGAAGGCACATTCATGGGCACGATCACCACGCAGGACGGCACGGAGATCTTCTACAAGGACTGGGGAACCGGTCAGCCCATCGTGTTCAGCCACGGCTGGCCGCTGTCGGCCGACGACTGGGACGCCCAGATGCTGTTCTTCCTCCAGCACGGTTATCGAGTGATCGCCCACGACCGGCGCGGGCATGGACGCTCCACGCAGACCGGCGACGGCCACGACATGGACCACTACGCCGACGACCTCGCGGAGTTGACCGCACATCTCGACCTCCAGAACGCCATCCACGTCGGCCACTCGACCGGCGGCGGCGAGGTCGCGCACTACCTCGCGCGACACGGCGAGAGTCGGGTGTCGAAGGCCGCACTGATCAGTGCGGTGCCGCCGCTGATGGTGCAGACGGACGCGAACCCGGGCGGCCTTCCCAAGGCCGTGTTCGACGACCTGCAGGCGCAACTCGCGGCCAACCGTTCCGTCTTCTACCGCGACCTGCCGTCGGGGCCGTTCTACGGATTCAACCGGCCGGGAGTCGAGTCCTCGGAGGCGATCATCGAGAATTGGTGGCGGCAAGGGATGATGGGCGGGGCCAAGGCCCACTACGACGGCATCGTCGCCTTCTCGCAGACCGATTTCACCGAGGACCTGAAGAAGATCACAGTGCCGGTGCTCGTGATGCACAGCGAGGACGACCAGATCGTTCCCTACGCCGACGCCGGACCCCTGTCCGCGAAGCTCCTCGCCAACGGGACGTTGAAGACGTACAAGGACTTCCCCCACGGCATGCCCACCACTCAGGCGGAGACGATCAACGCCGACCTGCTGGCGTTCCTGAAGGAGTGACCCGAGGTCCCGCTGCCGGCACCCCCGATTCCCTGACTGTGCAGGTGATCGGGGGTTTTCGCCGTCCCAGGACTTGGTCGAATGAGTGCCCCCGGCAGGATTCGAACCTGCGACCAAGAGATTAGAAGGCTCTTGCTCTATCCCCTGAGCTACGGAGGCGCGCAGCAAATATTACCTGCCGCCCCGAGTGCTCCGACCGGGGCTGGGGTGTGGGCGTCACGAGCTCGAGGCCGCCGCGCAGAGCAGCAGTCCCGCCAGAACGAGTTCGACGACGAAGTAGAACCACACGGGGTAGAAGCGCGTCGGCCGGTCGGTGAGGGCGGCGACGATCCGGCCGAACGCCATCCCCAGCAGGGCGACGGCCACCGTCACGACGGCGACCGATCGGATGCCGTGGGGCGTCGAAGGCCGCGAAGAAGAGCAGGCCCGCCACCGCGACACCGAAGCCGCCGTAGACCGCGCGCACCTCGGCGCGGGCAGTCGCCGAATCCGCGGTCAGACCGAACGGTGCGACCAGGCGGGCGGGCAGGGCGAGCCCGTAGACGCCCATGCCTGCGAAGAACAGCGCCACCACGATGATCAGAAACTCCGCCATCTCAGCCTCTCGTTCTCACGGGACACGTCCTCGTCGACGGTAGCCGCAAACGGCGACCGACCCTCGCGTCTCCGACGGCCTGTCGTAGGTCCTACCCTTGATGTATGGCTACACCCCAGCTCGCGGCGTCCGACCCGGCTTCGAAACCCCCGAATCGTGCCGATTCGACCGCCCTGTTCGTCGTCGGCGGTCTCATCGCCGGCCTGGTTGCGGCAATCGTCGTCGGACTTTCCGCTGCTCAGGCGCTCGTGCTGCTGGGAATTCCGGATCCCGGACCGATCACCACCTACGGATTGCCCGCCATGCGGGCCGTGTCGGAGATCGCTGCCGTCATCACGATCGGATCTCTGCTGCTCGCGGCGTTCTTCGTGCCGCCGCAGAAATCCGGCGTCCTGGACGTGGACGGCTACCGCGCGGTCCGCACCGCGTCGTACGCCGCGATCGTGTGGGCGGCGACCGCCCTCGTCCTCGTCCCGCTGACGCTGTCGGACACGTCCGGGCAACCCTTCGGCGAAGCGGTCAAACCGGCCAACATCTTCAATTCGATCGATCAGGTCGAACTCGCAGGCGCCTGGCGCTGGACCGCGATCATCGCCATCGTCCTCGCGATCGCTTCCCGGCTCGTGCTGCGCTGGTGGTGGACGCCGATCCTGCTGGTCGTCGGCGTCCTCGGTCTGATGCCGCTCGCGTTGACCGGGCACTCGTCCTCGGGTGGTTCGCACGACATGGCGACGAACAGCCTGATCCTGCACCTCGTGGCAGCCTCGCTGTGGGCGGGCGGTCTGTTCGCGCTCCTCGCCCACGCCCGCAGGCGCGGCGCCTACACGGACGTCGCGGCGCGCAGGTTCTCCGCGGTCGCGACCGTCTGCTTCGTCGTCATGGCGGTCAGCGGTGTGGTGAACGCGCTCGTTCGCGTCCAGATCGGTGACCTGGTCGACACCACGTACGGACGCCTGGTGGTCGCGAAGATCGTGGCCCTCGTCGTCCTCGGCGTCTTCGGGTGGGCGCAGCGCCGACGGGCGCTGCCTGCACTGCAGAAGGACCCGACGAAACGCGGCAACCTGATCCGCTTCGCCGGTGCGGAGGTCATGGTCTTCGCCGCGACGATCGGTCTCGCCGTCGGACTCGGCCGCACGCCCCCGCCGCCCCCGACCGCGGCGCCCACCCTCACCGAGGTGGAACTCGGTTACAACCTGGCGGGGCCGCCCACGTTCGCCCGGTTGATGCTGGACTGGCGATTCGACCTCCTCTACGGCACCGCCGCGATCGTGCTGGCCGTCGTGTACGCGATCGGGCTGCGCAAACTGCGGCGGCGCGGCGACAGTTGGCCCGTCGGCCGGACCGTCGCCTGGATGTGCGGGTGCGTGGTGCTGCTGATCGCGACGTCGTCGGGTGTGGGCCGCTACTCGCCGGCCGTGTTCAGCGTGCACATGGGCGCCCACATGGCGCTGTCCATGCTGGCGCCGGTACTCCTGGTGCTCGGTGCCCCGATCACGCTCGCGCTCCGGGCCCTCGATCCCGCGGGCAAGAACGGTGTGCCGGGACTGCGCGAATGGATTCTGACCGCGCTGCACAGCCCGTTCTCGCGGTTCATCACCCACCCCGTCGTCGCGGCGGTGCTGTTCGTGGGCGGTTTCTACGCCCTGTACCTCGGCGGGATCTTCGCGGCCGCCGTCGACTCCCACTCCGCGCACGTCCTGATGAACCTGCACTTCCTGCTGAGCGGCTACCTCTTCTACTGGGTCGCGATCGGCATCGACCCGTCGCCGCGCAAGCTGCAACCGGTGACGAAGCTCGCGATGGTGTTCGGCTCCCTGCCGTTCCACGCCTTCTTCGGCGTCGCGCTGATGAGCATGGGCGCCGTGATGGGCGAGTGGTACTACCGATCGCTCGGACTCGGCTGGAACGCCGACCTGGTGGGGGACCAGCAACTGGGCGGCAGCATCGCATGGGCCACTGGAGAGATCCCGCTGGTGCTGGTGATGATGGCGCTGCTCATCCAGTGGTCCCGCAGCGACGGCCGCACGGCGAAGCGGGTCGACCGGGCCGCGGACCGGAACGACGACGCGGATCTGGCAGCGCACAACAGAATGTTCGCGGAGCTGGCGCGACGGGACCGCGAAGCCGGACGCTGACCGCTAGCACGCCGCCCCGACACGTTCGGGGCTCCGAGGCCGATTTCGCGGTTCCATCCACAACCGCTCGATTTCTCCACAGATGTCCGATGCGGGCCGAAAACGACGCCGCCGGACGGCACGCTGTGAGTGAAGGCACCTTGCCGCACTCACAGGGGGTAGACGTCATGTACGAAACACACGGCACCGTCGTCGGAACGGTCATCACCAGCCCGGTCACCCGGTCGAACGCCGCCGGTGACGAGTTCCTCAGTTTCCGGATGGCGAGCACGGTCCGGCGCCGCGACCACGCGACGGGGGAGTGGCGTGACGGGAGCACGCTCTATCTCACGGTGACCTGCAGGCGGCGGCTGATGGCCGGGGTCGTCGCCTCGATCACGAAGGGCGATCCCGTCCTCGTGACGGGCGAGTTGCGCACCACCGAATACACCACCCGGGACGGCATTGCCCGCTCCGACCTGGAGTTGAGCGCCACCGCGATCGGACCGGATCTGGCCCGGTGCACGGTCGTGCTCGAGCGCGCGCCGAGAACGACCGACGGAGGTGTGGGGAACCCGGCGACCGAAGAGGTGGCCACCCGGTCCCTCGTCGCGTAGCGCACCTGCGGGTATCGGCGCCGACCTCTGCGTTCCCGGCGCCGGTGCCCGCAGCATCTTCCCGGGAAGCCCCCGATCACGTCCCCGACCCTCCGCGATGTGGGTTCGTCGCGCCTCACCATTAGGCTGGCCCCATGGCTGAGTTCATTTACACGATGTTGTCGTGAACGATATACATGCTTCTGTCGGATTGTCAATGGTAAACGCTATTTTCACAGCTCAAAGTGTAAAACTTAGCGCGTGCGGTAAGTGCGTTTCCGCCACCTACGCCACTGATGTTAGATGACGCGCGGGGGATATGCGGGAGTCCCCCGCATCCCGATAGACTCTCCCGCATGGGCTCGATTCAGAAGCGCACGTACACAGAGGGGAAAGCGCCCCGGTATGTCGCGCGTGTCCGCGTCGGTGGCCGTGAGGTGTCTAAGAGCTTCGCCAAGCAAGGCGATGCCCGTGACTGGATTCGCGAACGCGAAGGGCTCAACCCGACCGGCAAGCGTGTTGATAACCGGATGCTCAGCGCGGTTCTCAAGGAAGCGATCCCGCATGCGGCCACTGAGTCCACCCGCGCGGGGCGTGCCCACCTTGCGGCGAATCTGGGTGACCTTGCTTACATGAAGTTGGGTGACGTGACGGCTGGCGACATCCGCGACTGGAAACACACCCTCGAGGATGGGCGACCGTGGGCCGGCGGGAAGCCGTTGGCGAACTCAAGCATCAAGACGCTGTTCGGCATCCTGTCGGCTTTGTTCAACGATGCCGTTGCTCAGGGGCAGATACCGCGTAACCCTGTGACTTCGGTCCGTCGCGGTGGGGAAACGAATCAGGCTGTGGAGCCGCATCAGATTCTGAAGCTGGAGCAGCTGCGCGCGCTGATCGATGCCGCATCTGAGCCATTCGCCACCATGATCGAGTTCGGCGCTACAACCGGGTTGCGTGCGGGTGAGATGGGCGGGTTGCGGGTCTACTCGGTGGATGCCACCCGGAAGGTGGTGGATGTCATAGAACAAGCTGACGGGCATCACACCGCGTTCGGATGGCGTGAGCTGAAGTCGCGGAAATCTCGGCGCACTATCCCGCTGCCCGACTCGACGTTGCGGGCTGTCGAGGCACACCTCGAGGCGCACCCGGACTACGAACCGCATTCACCTCTGTTCCGTGCTGCGCAGGGTGGCCAGTGGTCGTCTGCGCACATCGCGAAGATGTGGAGGGCGACAGCTGAGGATGCTGGCGTTGAGGGGCACTCATGGCACAGCCTGAGGCACTTCTACGCGAGTGCCCTCATTGCATCCGGGGCGTCCGTTACGACTGTGCAGAACCGTCTAGGGCACGCGTCTCCGATGGTGACGCTTCAGGTGTACTCGCATCTGTGGCCCGGTGAGGACGACAAGACACGCGCGGTGTTCGACGGGCTGCTCTAGAGTTCTACAACGCCGACGACTGCCACAACGCGCCCTCCTCAAGTTTGACGTGTTCTACCACGTCCGTGAGAAGAAGAACGACGTTGGTCGGGCCGCGCTCGAGTCCCTGACGACGTTCGGGCATGTTGATGTCCGCGTGGCGTAGAAGACCATCGACGTTGGCGCGCACCGCGTACGTTTCCTGTCCTCACCTACGGGAACGTGGAGAACATCGAGAATGTCGGTGTGCAGGTGCACGCGTTGGAGGATTCCATCGACCAGAATCCCCGAAACCTGGGCAAAAGGCCGTTTCCACTGGTCAGCCCGTATCTGACAGCACCGTCGATGTCTTCGGCTGTGTCCATTGAAGCCTGGCGCACCTGGCGCAAATGTCGGTTCCGGGCGGTAACTTTCATCCAAGCAAGTTCGCGGCCCCTCGCCGCCTTTCCTTTTGAGCATGTCGGTTGGTTTCGGCATGCCCGCAAGAGGGGTTCGTGATCGAGAGGGCGCACGGGTGACTGGAGCAACAGTGTTCATGACGGCGAAGAATCTGGCGGATCGGTGGGTTGTCAGCGAACAGCAGGTTCGCGCGATGGCTGCGGCGCAAGAGATTCCCGCGATGAAGGTGGGGAAGATGTGGCGCTTTCCGGTGGAACGCATCGCGGCATGGGAACGCGCAAATACGCGGTAACTCTTTCCCCCGAAAGGGATTCACCGACCCCGCGCTGATAGAGCCGGAGAATCGAACTGAGCCCCTAATTGGGGCTATTCTGGCGCGCCTATCGAGTCGCGTCAATTCCATCAATTTAACTGCCCGTTTCTGAGCGTGTTCTTCGATAATTCAAGAGTGACTATTTCCTGTACGGTCGTACCGGAACACGTATGGACCACTGCTGCTCACTGTGTCTGTTCGTGGTAAAGATCGCACTATCTACTTTCTTATGCTTTTTCATAGTTTTGACGATCAGGTTGGAGGTGAAACGAATGGCATTGATTAGTGCCCGCGAGGCAGGTTCTCGCACAGGCTATACAGCCGTCACGATTAAGAAGAAGATCCGTGAAGGCGTCTTGCCTGGAGTTAAGCGCGGCAACAGGTACTTCGTAGATGAACGTGACCTGACCAAGCTCTATGAGCCGGTGAGTCGCACACCGCTTTATGTCGATATGCGCGCTGCGCTGGACGTGTGACGCGCGCTGTTGTGACGTTTGTTCTTACTTCTACGAAAACGAGTGCCGCGACTGTGCGGACGATGAGTCCCGAAAGATGGGGTGGGCGGTATGCCCGAATTCGACTTCTCTCAGTGGTCTGACGATAGTTTGGAGGCGCGGTTCATGTCTGGCTCGACACTGGCACAGGCCCAGTACAAACCGCCGACGTGGGCCGTTCCTGGTGTGATTCCCGAAGGTCTGGTGATCTTCAGTGGCCCGCCCAAGGTTGGCAAATCGTTCTTCATGGCTGGTCTGGCTACCGCGTGTGCGGCCGGCGGGACCGCCCTCAACGGCATTCCGGTGGACCAGCGCCCAGTGCTGTACTTGTCTCTCGAGGATTCGTTTCGACGCCTCCAGGGCCGCTACGTCGGCGTACACGGTGAGATCCCCGACGACCTCGATTCGGTGGTACATGCGGCGTCTGATGAAGTGCCTAGTGCAATCAAGCACTGGCTTTCGAAGCATTATGCGCAGGCACCGATGGTCATCCTGGACACTCTGGGCAAAGCGATGTCGGCTAAGCGGTCGGGGGAATCCGACTACGCGCGGGACTACCGCGTCACGGGGGAACTGAAGTCGATTATTGACTTGGTGCCGGGTGGGACGCTTATTGCCGTTCACCACACGCGCAAGATGGAGTCTGAGGACTTCCTCGAGTCGGTGTCTGGCACAAACGGAATTGCCGGTGCTGCCGACACGATCATCGTTCTACGGCGGTCACGGAACGAGTCAGTAGGCACCGTGGCGATCACGGGCCGCGACGTGGAAGAGGTCGAGTTCAATGTGACCTTCGATGGGTCTCGGTGGTTGCTGACTGGCGAGGACCTTACGCAAGCGCAACGCGCGGCCGAACTGGCGAACGCAAAGGCTGGACTCGGTGAGCGAAAGTCTCAGGTGCTCGATTTCGTGTCTGCGTTGTCGGGGCCGATGAAGGTCGCGGATATTTCGGACATCCTCGGTTTCCAGTGCCGCCGCTACCTGAATGAGCTGGCGAAAGACGAGAAGATCGCGAATTTCTCCCGTGGTATGTACGGACCCCGGACGTTCCCGACATTGAGCGTTTCTACTGTTCAGAGCCCTGTTCCGAATGTCCGTGCAATGTCCGACGTTCAGGACATCCCCGACATTGAAGAGTCCGGGGGCCTTCAATGCCCTGCGTGTTCCGAGCCGGTGGAGTCACTCACCGACGTTGCCTGCGCTGAATGCATGAAGGATGAGGTGGTCTCGTGAAGACCGACAACGGACAGACGCCAATCCGCGTTCGCCCACGTCGTCATGGTGGAGCGATTGTCGCTCAGGGAAAGTCGTGGATTCGACTTTCGCCTACTGAGGCCCGTGAACTTGCGCTTGAGTTGCTCGGTCTCACTGACTCTCCACAGTGAATGTCGGGAATGTCTTACGGCCCGGACATTGCCCGGACATTTAGAAACAGGACTTCACCAGCGAGAATGGTGAATGTCTGGAATGTCGGGGAGATGTACGTACATCGCGATGAACATCAACCGCTGCGCGTACTTCGCAGTGGGTGTGCCTCCCCGGGCGAGGGGGAAAAGATGACCGCGCTGGCGCGCTATCACTCACGCTGCGCGCGAGCGATGGATCTCTTTTTTCAAAGACCTGAACCGCCACGCGTGGTGACCATCGGCACCCGGCCCCGCTGTGACGCAGGGCGACAGCCCTGCCTCCTCCCCAGCTTCTTTTGATCTTTTCGCTGTCGAGCCTGTACGCCCAACAGGGCTGCACCCCCACTTAACCACACCAGGGCTGACGAGTTAGGCCCCGAGAATCGCTCTGAGGGGGTGAATTTGGCTACGACACCCGATGCCTCACTCCCTCAGCCGTTCTCGGCGTACGAAACCCACTGCCCGACCTGTCATGTGCCGCCACGGCGACCGTGCCTTACGCGGGACGCCTCGATGCACCGACAGCGCCTTTACCGATGGTCTGCTATTCGGATGCACCCAACGCGGTACCGCAACAAGCGCATCTGACTTTTTCATGGGGTCGGCACAACCTGCCTCCCCTCAACCACTCCCACGCCTTCGGGCGGTTTATCCGCAGGTGCGGAGAAGGAGCACCATGACATGCCATCCTCACCGAAAATCTCAGTACCCGTGTCGGGAAACTTCTCCGACCTGATCGTTCGCACATCCACCCGCGAAGGCGTTGACGGCGTACTCATCCGCCAGGGCGAAAACTGGGTCTGGGTTGATGTCGAATCGTTCGACCGGCTCGTATCCATCGCTGATGCGTTGATCGAAGACGACCAGGACGAGTTAGGCCGACTAGGACGACTGTTCGTCCACCAGCTGCCGCCACTGACCACGCCCGCGAAGCGTGGCCGCTGATGGGGGATGAGCAGTTCCCGGTCTGGGTTGAACCGTCGATACGCCTCAGAGGCGCTGGCAGAGTCGTGAAAGGCAACTTCTTCATTGATGTGCCGCCGTGGTCGCTCCGTGAGGTCGCGGACGCCCTACACGATCTGGCAGACGAGAACGAGGCGACGTGACCGCCCTGGACGACCTCGAGCGACGGGATAGCCCGTGAGGTTGCAAGTCCGCGACTTCCTGCCGATCGCGAAACGCTCTGGTCTGCGGACTGTCGAGCTGAACCTCGCAGGTCAGCGCTACCGACTGACCGACTCCGAAGCCCGCACGCTAGCTACCGAACTACTGAAACTTGTTGAACCACAGAAGGACTCTCATGGCTAATGACCAATTCACCATTTCCAATGCGGGCCGCGTGAAACGGCGTCGCGTCGAAACGATCGCCGAAGACCTACGCCTCTTCGACCTGCTCAGCTCAAAGGAGGCAGGCGAAGTTGAGGCTGTTTTGGTGCGCATCGCCGCCACCGAAGCAGCTGGCAGCAACGTCAGCCGGCGAATCGAGGCAACCCGCGCGAACATCGCCGAAAAGTTGCTGACGAGGGTGCTCGCTGGGGACTTCGAAATGGAACTCGACACGCTCGATAGCGAAGTTTCGCAGACAATCCCCACCGCCGAGCACGTTCTCCGAATCACCGAAACGGTTGCTGAACGACTCATCCGCGAACTCGAGAAGTTGGCCTTCCAGCACGCCGGCAAGGCCCCGAAAGTCCTCAACGACGAACTCGAACGCATCGGTGCCCACGGCATTGAGTTGGCGAGTCAGCTCTCCGGTATCACCAGCGCGGAGCAGGCGTTGAATGCTGGTCGTGGCGATGCGTGGCTCGAGGTCGGTAACCTCATCGAAAGCCGTGGACGGGTATACCGGCTCGCATCGGAACTGCGTGAGGCTGGCGTGGTCCCGAAGCCCGATCGGATTTCCGCGTGGGGGCCGTGGTGGAAGTTCAAGACACCCGTTGCTCTGGGTAAACGTCGCCCCGCCGATGAAGACCCCCGGCTGAAGTTCCTGGATGAGTGCGCAGCAGGTCTGTACCTGCCCGCGTCAGAGGAAGTGGCCGAGTCGGTACGCAGGGTGCATGAGGCAGCCGAGGACGAGTTCTGGCAGAAACTCGAGGACGAGAAACCCCACGGTGCGACTCGATGAGCTGGGACTACGAACGCGTGGCAGCGGCTGTTGCTGACGCTGAAGGTGGCGACCAGGACCACCAGCCGCAACCTGGACCGCTACCCGGCTCCATCCGTGAACGCGTAGAAAGTGCCGTTGCCGAGGTGGACGCACGGGCAGCCATCGACGCAGCAAACCAGCCGACACGGGCGGAAGTCGTCGCTGAAGTCGCCGCCGAGATGGAAGCCGAGCGGCGAGCAAGGCTTGACCGGGAACTCGCGGAACGTGCTACGCCGGCGCCAACTGGCTACGTCAATCCCGCTACCAGGGGCGCGACCGGAAGCGTTGACAAAGTGCGAGGTGAGGACTGGGGCGCTGACTACACCGTGGAGCGTCAGTGGGCCGAAGGTTCGGAAACGGTCTGGTTTTGATCGAACGCTGCTCGGCACCCAATTACCCGCACTGACCCCCTGACTGAGTGCCCCTGTGCGCTTCGAGCCCCCGGCACCCTGCCCCCTCTCGCGGTGTCGGGGGTTTCGTCTACCTGAAAGGAGCTATGAATGGCCACCGACAGAGAACGCGGATACCGATGGAAGAAGCTATCCGAGGCGGTCGTGCGCCGGGAGAAGGCCAAGCATGGCGGCAAGGTGTTCTGTCACCTGTGCGACCGGGAAATCGACCTCACGCTCAAGGCTGGGCCGTGGAGACTCGAGATTGACCACATAGTCCCAAGATCGCAGTCACCAGCCCTGGCAATGATCATCGAGAATCTCGCTCCCAGCTGCCGAACCTGCAATCGACTTCGCGGTGACCGCAGCGTGGACGAGTGCGTGGGTACCCCTCAGCTCAAGGCACAGTTCGCAATCCTCAGCCAGTCGAACGCCGATTCCTGGGAGGCGAAGCAGCGAGCAGCGGCAATCGCCCCGAACGCACCGAAGACAAAGCTGTGGTCAGAGACGGCTGCCACGACAGCGCCGGATGTCAGGAAGGTCTATCGGCGGGGCATCGACTACCCGCCGTTCTGCCCGATGACGGGTATGCGCAACCCCGAGGCCACGAAGGTGCGCCCGTACTTCAATCCGGCATTTGCGCCGTGGGGAGATGAGCCCCCGTATGACGAGAACACAGGCCAGCGTCGGCCCGGTGTCGAGTGGCCCATCGGAAGCGGCAACTACGGACTCTGAGAAACCGCGACACGCCGATGCGACCTGCGGAAATGCGGATACGAATCGGGTATCACAGATCGTGACACCCGCTAGCGGCCAGCCCAAACACTCATTGAGCCCTGAGGAGCCCCCTTAGCCGTCAGAATCGAACACGCGTGCGAACACCTAGACCGCACCATGAACGGCCTTCACAGCCGTCCTGAGCAGCGGGAACCGGGTATTTTGCAGCGCTGAATCCCCGGGGAGAGAAACCGGGCTAGGTGGTTGGAAACCCGCGTGGGCGCTCGAGGGGGTCACCCCCCACCCTTCCGGGTTGTGCATCGCCAGTGGGGGTGCCCGGTGCTGCTCTGCTGGACCGTACTCCTGGGGTGCTCGTTGAATGAGTGCCCATCGTGTCCGCTGCCGGCGGCTAGCCGGGGGTTGCGGGACCCGTGACCAGCAATTTTGTCGGCGCTGGCAGTAAAGTCGGGTGTTGCCGGTACACCTCTACGGTGTCATCGGATACGTGCTGACCTGCGTGTTCTGTGGTCCGCTAGGGGTGACGATTTCTGTCACCCCCTCTGTGACTCGAGGCTGCCCCCTCTGTCGCTTTCGCTGCGAAGCTGACTGACCTGCTGCGTTGCGTTCGTTGCCGGTCTCATTGCGCCCGTTGCGTTGCGTGTTGCGCTGCATTGCGTCGTTGCGTCGTTGCGCCGATGCCGTTGCGGGCCGTATGTGCTGGCCCGTGTGCCACCCGTGGCCCTCCCTGTGGGGCTGGCCTGCCTATGGAGTTGATCGTTGTTGTTGAACTGGAGTTCGTACAAGCGCGGTGTGGTGACGCGTGCTCTGCTCGATGAGTGGATGAACCGCAGGTTCCCGTTGGATGCATACCCAGCTGCGTGGTGGGTTGAGCGGTTCCGCGCGCTGGGCTACTCGAGCGATGGCGTGGCCGATGAAACGTTGAGGCCGGTGGATGGTCTGGTGTTGTGCAGGGGCGCTGTCGAGTCGGCCCGTGATGGGTTGTCGTGGACCCCGGATATTGAGTTGGCCCGGTGGTTCGCTGAACGCTGCGGGGGAGCGCTGTGGGTCTGTTGGTTTCCACCGACTGCGCTGCTGGCTCACATGGGGCCGCGATACGGGGATGTGCACGTACCTGGGTGCAGCGAGTTCGTTGCTGACCCGGATGGACTAGCGATTGAGAGGTATTGAGATGGGAAGTCAGTGCTATGAACCGGGGGAGGACCCACGAGCCGCGATCATGCTTCAGGGCGGCACGTGGTTCCACTGTGACGGCGGTCCGGGCTGCACGCTCAATCACGGTGGTGAGAAGCCGGGTGGGGATGTGCCGAAGCTCAGGGATGGTGGTCCGGTGACGCGGACGCTGTTCAATGGTGCGACGAAACCGCTGTGGGAGGTGGCGTCGCGGACTGTGCCCGAGGTGCTGTTGCCGACTGTCACGGCTGCGACCCTCGGTGACGGGTTGGCAGAAGGCTAGAGGTGGGGTGTGAAGTGCATTGTGGACAGCGTCGGTTCACAGCCTCGCGTAACTTGCAATGCTGCTGACCAGCGAAAACCCGGGGGCGGTGTGAGTGCGCGAGAACGGCGGCTACCTAGCCCCCCTCATTACGGTTGCATTCCTAGTTTCCGCCAGTCGGTATATGTCCTGCGAGCGACCGGTTTTTGGACTACAATCGAAAGTGTGTTCGACTATGGGCGAACTTGCGAAACGTTACTGGGTGTGGATGCACCTAGGAATCAAGTTGTGCCGTAGCATGTTGACAAAGCCGCACGGATGTGTGGATGAACCTGTGGATAACCTGTGGGTGGACCCGATGCGAAAGGAGCGACCAATGGTTACAGCTCTCGACGTGGCGGGATACGTCTACAAGCACTTGGGTTGGGTGGATGCGTGGAAGCTGGAAAAGCTCACGTACTTCGCTCAGGCGTGGCATCTGGCGTGGGATGGCCGTCCTCTGTTCGATGACGAGATTCAGGCTTGGGCGGATGGCCCGGTTATTCCCAAGGTGCATCGGGTCAATAAGTTCCATCGCATGGGTGCGTACGACACGGAGTTGCCCGGTTCCCACCCGGAAGCGGTCGTGGGAAGCGCTGAGCGCGTCATCCAAGCCGTTTTGGACTTCTACGGCGGCATGGATAAGCACACGCTCATCGAACTCACACATGGCGATTCCCCATGGCTGGAAGCGCGAGGCGACCTTGCCGAAGGGGAGATGGGGAACGAAACCATTTCCGTGAAGGAAATGAGGCGCTGCTACTCAAGGAAAGCTCTTGAGGGCGAACAATGCGCTCCCCGTCCGCCATCGATGATTCCGGCGCACGTGCAGGGTGGCCCGCGCTATCAGCAAGCTATAGACCATGAGATGGAACGCTGGGCGGAAACGTTGGCGTTGCTCGCTGAGCGGTGAGCCTCTGTCTGCCTTGTGCGGACGTGATCGAGACCAACAGGAAACTGACAAAGTCGAATCACGCTGTGCTGGATCACGGGAAGCTCGAGGGTGCCCTCGGTCGTCCAATGCATACTTTTGGTGGGGACTTGCTCTATCCCACGTTGCTTGGACGGGCGGGGGCGTTGCTTGATGCCCTTGTTTCCGCACACGCCTTTCGGGACGGTAATAAGCGCACCGCGTGGCTATCAGCGAACATCTATCTCAATGCGTTCGGTTCTCGCATTGAGGTGGCGAGACCGGAGGCGGCTGACTTCGTGGAAGCGGTTGCGTTGCATGAATATGACGTGCCGAAGATTGCCCTGTGGTTTTCGGATCGATTGGTCTGAGTTAACGTGAGCGGCCCCTGTTCCCAATATGGGTTCAGGGGCCGCTTTTCGTGTATCTGGGGTCAGTTGGTGCCGAGCAGACGCTCGAGCGCACCCGACTCGAGAAGTTCCCGCAAGCTGTCCACGCTGAGCTGGAGTTCGGTCTGACCCTCTGCGGAGTCGGTGCCCGCCACGGTAATGCCGATCAAGTCGTTGTCACGCTCGAGGGTGACGGCGGTTCCGTTGGCGGTGGTGGTGGTCGTGCTGGTCAACTTGCGTCTCTTCTCTGGGATGGCCCGTGTGGGCGGTTGCGTGAACATATCGGTGGACTGTTGTGGTCTGTTTCGGTGCGAGTGTCACGTCCAGGGCCAGCGGACACCCTGCGGGTGGCAGAAGCTGTAACCCCACCCCGGAAATTTCCCACGAACCACGTCCCCGTATCGCGTCAGGCCAGCACGAATAGCCCGCCCTCGATTGAGTGCGAGCTTGTACCGGACCCTCACAAGGCCAGGCCTGACATCGATGTGAGAGCGCCCCCGCCGGTTCGGGGGATGAAGTGCACCGGGCTGTCTCGGTTTGCGTCTGAGACGACGGGAGCGACGTGCAGAGGACACGGAACGTGGCGTGCAAAGCGCGGGCCGGTACTAGACCGACCCGACTCAGCAGGTCAAGGTCGGTCGAGTCTGGCCGTGATCACGTCGACTTCATGCTCGGTGAGCACAGAGACATCGCGGTAGTTAGTGGCGCAGAAGCCGTGCTGTTCGGCTGCGTGCTCGAGTTCACCGAGTGTGAGCCCTGCGGCGTCGATGACAGCATCAGCAGTGACCCCGAGGCGGTCGGCAACCTGATTCACCGAGTAGAGGCTCATGCTGCCCACCCGAGTGCGATGAGGAGGCGGGCGAGGAGAATGCAACCGCCGTAGGTGCCGATCAGTACGGTCAGTGTCAGGGCGTAGGCGAGTAGAGACTCGAGCCTGTCCCTGGATGCAGATATACTGCGGGAACGGTTCATGACGGGTCCTGTCCGTTGTGTTCCGAGGCTCCGCAAGGTGTTGGTAGCACCGGGCGGGGCCGTTCTGTTATTCCGATAGCATCGTCAAGAGAAGCCCAGATGACACACGGGGGATCTGCGAGAGATTCCCGAGGTCATACGCAAGAAACCCCAGCTAGGAGACTCAGAGCGTGGCCGAGTTCATTTACACGATGAAGAAGGTGCGCAAGGCGCACGGTGACAAGGTCATCCTCGATGACGTCACGATGAGCTTCTACCCCGGCGCCAAGATCGGTGTGGTCGGCCCGAACGGCGCGGGTAAGTCCAGCATCCTCAAGATCATGGCGGGGCTGGATCAGCCGGGCAACGGTGAAGCGTTCATCGCTCCCGGTGCCACCGTCGGGATCCTCATGCAGGAACCGCATCTGGACGAGACGAAGACCGTTCGCGAGAACGTCGAAGAGGGCATGGGTGAAACCATGGTCCAGCTCAAGCGGTACAACGAGATCGCCGAGCTGATGGCCACCGACTACTCCGACGAGCTGATGGAGGAGATGGGCGAGCTCCAGGAGAAGCTCGACCACGCCGACGCGTGGGAGATCGATTCCCAGCTCGAGCAGGCGATGGACGCCCTGCGTTGTCCGCCGCCGGAGGACATGGTCACGCACCTCTCCGGTGGTGAGAAGCGCCGCGTCGCCCTCTGCAAGCTGCTGCTCAGCAAGCCCGACCTGCTGCTGCTCGACGAGCCGACCAACCACCTCGACGCGGAGAGCGTCCTGTGGCTGGAGCAGCACCTCGCGGCCTACCCGGGTGCGATCCTGGCCGTCACCCACGACCGGTACTTCCTCGACCACGTGGCCCAGTGGATCTGTGAGGTCGACCGCGGCCGCCTGTACCCGTACGAAGGCAACTACTCCACCTACCTGGAGCAGAAGGCCGCCCGGCTCGAGGTCCAGGGCAAGAAGGACCAGAAGCTGCAGAAGCGCCTCAAGGAGGAGCTGGCCTGGGTCCGTTCGGGAGCGAAGGCCCGTCAGGCCAAGAACAAGGCCCGCCTCGACCGCTACGAGGAGATGGCCAACGAGGCCGAGAAGACCCGCAAGCTCGACTTCGACGAGATCCAGATCCCCGCGCCGCCGCGCCTCGGCGACGTGGTGGTGGAGGTGTCGAACCTCGACAAGGGCTTCGACGGCCGGGTCCTGATCAAGGACCTGTCGTTCACCCTGCCGCGTAACGGCATCGTCGGCGTGATCGGCCCCAACGGTGTCGGTAAGACGACGCTGTTCAAGACCGTCGTCGGGCTCGAGGAGCCGGACGCGGGCGAGGTGAAGATCGGTCAGACCGTCAAGCTCAGCTACGTCGACCAGAACCGCACCGGCATCGACCCCGACAAGACGGTGTGGGAGGTCGTGTCCGACGGTCTCGATCACATCGTGGTCGGCCAGACGGAGATGCCGTCGCGCGCCTACATCAGCTCGTTCGGGTTCAAGGGCCACGATCAGCAGAAGCCGGCGGGCGTGCTGTCCGGTGGTGAGCGCAACCGCCTGAACCTCGCGATGACGCTCAAGCAGGGCGGAAACCTGATCCTGCTCGACGAACCGACCAACGACCTCGACGTCGAAACCCTCGGTTCGCTGGAGAACGCGCTCGAACAGTTCCCCGGCTGCGCCGTCGTGATCTCCCACGACCGCTGGTTCCTCGACCGCACCTGCACGCACATCCTCGCGTGGGAGGGCGGCTTCGGCGACAACGAGGCTGCCTGGTATTGGTACGAGGGCAACTTCGAGGGCTACGAAGCCAACAAGGTCGAGCGGCTCGGACCGGATGCGGCACGTCCGCATCGCGTCACGCACCGCAAGCTGACGAGGGACTGACCTGGTGGGGCAGCAGGCCTTCACGTACGAGATCCAGGTCCGGTGGGGTGACTCCGACCGCCTGGGTCACGTCAACAACACCCGCTTCATGGAGTACATGCAGGAAGCGCGGATCGCATTCCTGACCACCGAACTGCGCGCCGCCGGCGCGCAGCCCGGTGCGATGGTGGTGCGCAAGATGGACGTGGAATTCCTGCGTCCCGTCACCGACGCCTCCGGTCCGCTGACGATCGACGTGTCGGTGCTCCACGTCGGCAATTCGTCGTACACGATCCGGCACGTCGTCACGAACCGCGACGGCGTCCACTGCGCGACGGGCGACGCCCTGCTGGTGGCGTTCGACGTGAAGACCGAACGGTCGCGTCCGCTGTCCGAGGCGGAACGCGACGGGCTCGAGAAGTACCTCGCGCCAGTGACCACCGGCTGACAAATCCGGCACGCGGGGTGCCCGAAGTTCACCCTCTGTTCCCATCGCCGCGGGCTAGTCTCGAGAGAGTTGCCCGCGGCGATCGGAACGAAGAGGAAGTGAGCCCCGATGACGGAATCGGCAGCACTGAAAGATGCGGAGTGGGCGCGGAATCTGCCCGAAGGTCTCCGGTCTCAGGTGCCGACTCTCGCAGCCGTGTACTTCCGGCACGTCGATCGCGGTGACAGCGAGAGCGCCGTCAACGGCGCCTCCGACGCCGTGCTCGGCGCGCATCTGACGCTGGCCCTGCATCGGCCCCCGGAGCGCGCGATCACCCGGGTCTACCGGCCGGGCGACGGGCGCGAACTCGGTGCGTCCCTGCAGATCGTCACGGACGACATGCCGCTGCTCGTCGAATCGATCACCGCGCTGCTGAACCGGCTCGGCATCGGGATCAGCGAATTCGTGCACCCGATCGTGTCGGTGCGGCGTGATCCGATCGGCGCACTGCGCGGAATCCTTATGGGAGACAAGGTCAAGGATGCCGACGAGGACGGTGTGTCCGAGTCGTGGATCCACGTCCAGCTCGATCCGCGTGCCGACTCCGCGGTCCTCGACACGCTCGAGAAGGAGGTCGGCACCGTCCTGGCCGACGTGCGCCAGGTGGTGCGGGACACCGACATCATGCGCAAGCTCGAGCGGACGCTGGCCGACGAACTCGAGGCGTCCGCACCCTGTCCCGGCGTGTCGAAGAACGACCTGGAGGACTGCGCCGACCTGCTGCGGTGGATGTCGCAGGGCAATTACGCGGCGCTCGGGTACCGGCGTTTCGAACTGGGGGAGCCGGACGAGTCCGGCGCCCGGAGCCTGCAGGTGGTGCCGGGCAGTGGTCTCGGACTGCTGCGCTCCGACACGGTCACCGAGGGCCCGCTGAGTCTGCCGCCTGCCGCCGAGATCCCCGACCGCCCCCTGCTCGTGCTCACGCAGGGCTCGTTCCCCGCGACCGTGCACCGTTCGGTCTACCCGTTCTTCGTCGGTGTGAGCATCCTCGACGCGACCGGCAACATCACCGGTGAGCACCGCTTCCTCGGCGTCTTCACCGTCACGGCGCTGCACGAGAACGTCCTCGACATTCCGGTGATCGCCCGCCGGGTGCGCAAGGTGATCGACCGAGCCGGGTTCCAGTTGAACTCGTATTCGGGGCAGGCGATGCTGGAGGTCATCCAGTCGTTCCCGCGCACCGAACTGTTCTCCAGTGACGCGGACACCCTGTTCGACACGGTGACGGCCGTGCACAGCATCGGGCTCCGGCGCCAGGTGCGCCTGTTCGTGCGCGAGGACTTCCTCGGACGGTTCGTCTCCTGTCTGATCTACCTGCCTCGGGACCGGTACACCACCCGGGTCCGGCTCGCTATGCAGGACATCCTGCTGCGGGAATTCGGCGGCGGCACTTTGGAATACACTGCACGCGTCACGGAGTCCGACCTGGCGTTGCTGCACGTGACGATCCGCAAGAATATCGAACACAGGGGGTCGCTGCTCGACCTGTCGGACGCCGACCGCGAACGGGTCCAGGCGATGCTGGCCGAGGCGAGCCGCAGCTGGGACGACCACCTCGGGGACCTGTTGCCGGTCACCGCCGGTGTGGATCCCATTCTGGCGCAGCGTTATGCCGACGTGCTGCCCGAGGGGTACAAGGAGGATTTCGACGCCACCCGCGCGTTGTCGGATCTCGCGAGGCTGGAGGCGCTCGCAGGCGGCTCCATCGACCTGTTGCTGTACCGCGACCGTGGGGCGGAGGTCGGGCACTGGCGGTTCACCCTGTATGTGGGCGGCGACGGTATTTCGCTGAGCCAGGTGCTTCCGGTGCTGCAGAGTTTGGGCGTGGAGGTCCTCGACGAACGCCCCTACCAGATTCCGCGGCCCGACGGGTTGACGTGCTGGATCTACGATTTCGGGTTGTCGGTGCCCGCGGAGTTGCTCCGCTCCTCGGTGGAGGACGACCTCGATGCCGAACTCGCCGCCGAGGAGGCGTCCGCGGCCGAACCGAAGCTTCAGGAACGGTTCACGGATGCGTTCACTGCGGTCTGGTTCGGGCGGGCGGAGGCCGACCGCTTCAACGAGCTGATCCTGCGGGCGGGAGTGTCGTGGCGGCAGGCCGTGATCCTGCGTGCGTACGCAAAGTATCTGCGCCAGGCGGGATTTCCCTACAGCCAGTTCCACATCGAGGGGGTTGCGCTGGCCAACCCGCGGTCGGCGTACACACTCGTCGAGTTGTTCGAGGCGATGTTCGACCCGGAGACACCTTCACCCGACCTGGTGGCCGAACTCGACACCCGCCTGCGGGAGTACATCGACTCCGTGGTCAGCCTCGACGCGGACCGCATCCTGCGCGGTCTGTTCGGGCTGATCACGTCGACGCTGCGTACCAACTACTTCGTGACGGGCGAGACCGGGGAGCCGCCGGCCCATCTGTCGATCAAGCTCGATCCGACCTCGATCCAGGAACTGCCGAAGCCCCGGCCCAAGTACGAGATCTTCGTGTACTCACCCGACGTCGAGGGTGTGCACCTGCGGTTCGGGTCCGTCGCCCGCGGCGGGTTGCGCTGGTCGGACCGGCGTGAGGACTTCCGCACCGAGATCCTGGGGTTGGCGAAGGCGCAGGCCGTGAAGAACGCGGTGATCGTCCCGGTCGGGGCGAAGGGCGGCTTCGTCGTCAAGAATCCGCCGACGCCGTCGGGGGACGCGGCGGCCGACCGCGCGGCCGCTCTCGAGGCGGGCCAGGACTGCTACCGCACGTTCATCTCCGGGCTCCTGGATCTCACCGACAATGTAGATCACGTGTCGGGTGAGATCGTGCCTCCTGCCCGGGTGGTGCGGCGGGACGGCGACGACCGGTATCTCGTCGTGGCCGCGGACAAGGGCACCGCGAAATTCTCCGACCTCGCCAATTCGGTTGCGGAGCAGTACAACTTCTGGCTCGGCGACGCGTTCGCGTCCGGTGGGTCGGCCGGCTACGACCACAAGGGGATGGGCATCACCGCCCGCGGTGCCTGGGAGAGCGTGAAACGGCACTTCCGCGAGATGGGCGTCGACACCCAGGCCGAGGACTTCACGACGGTCGGTGTCGGCGACATGAGCGGCGACGTGTTCGGGAACGGCATGCTGCTGAGCAGGCACATCCGGCTGGTGGCGGCGTTCGACCACCGGCACATCTTCCTCGACCCCGATCCCGACGCCGCCACGTCGTTCGAGGAGCGATCCCGGATGTTCGCGCTGCCCCGGTCGTCGTGGGCCGACTACGACACCGGCCTCATCAGTGCGGGCGGCGGAGTGTGGGACCGGACCCGCAAATCGGTCCCGATCAGCGCGGCCGCGCGAGCCGCCCTCGGACTCGACGACACCGTCACCGAACTCTCCCCACCGGAACTGGTCCGGGCGATCCTGTGCGCCCCGGTGGATCTGCTGTGGAACGGCGGCATCGGCACGTACGTCAAGGCGTCCACCGAGACCAACGCGATGGTCGGCGACAAGAGCAACGACTCCGTGCGCGTCGACGGCAACGAGGTGCGGGCCAGGGTGGTCGGTGAGGGCGGCAACCTGGGAGTGACGGCACTCGGCCGCATCGAGTACAGCCAGAACGGTGGCCGGATCAACACCGACGCCATCGACAACTCGGCGGGCGTCGACTGCTCCGATCACGAGGTGAACATCAAGATCCTGCTGGACTCGCTGGTGAGCTGCGGCGGGTTGCCTCGGGAGGACCGCAATCCGCTGCTGGCGTCGATGACCGACGAGGTGGCCCACCTCGTTCTCGCGAACAACATCGCCCAGAACAACCTCCTCGGTGTCTCCCGGACCAGCGCGGTCCCCATGCTGAGCGTGCACCGCCGTCAGATCGAGCACCTGGCGTCCCGCCGCGGTCTCGACCGCAAACTCGAGGCCCTGCCCACCGAAGAGGAGATCGCTCGTCGCAGGCAGGCCGGGCAGGGGCTGACGTCTCCGGAACTCGCGACTCTCACCGCGCACGTGAAGCTTGCGCTCAAGGACGACCTCCTCGCGACGGACCTGCCCGACAGCGAGACGTTCGCGCCGCGGCTGCCGCGGTACTTCCCGACCGTGCTGCGGAAGCAGTTCCGCACGGCGATCAAGGCGCATCCCCTGCGCAGGCAGATCGTGGCGACGATGCTCGCGAACGAGACCATCGACAACGGCGGAATCACCTTCGCGTACCGACTGGCGGACGAGGCGGGGGCGAGCAGCACCGACGCGATCCGCGCGTATGCGGCGGTCACCGAGATCTTCGCCCTGCCCGACCTGTGGTCGCGGATCCGGTCGGCGAACATCGCCGCGGACATCGAGGACGACCTGATCCTCGAGTCTGGCCGGGTTCTCGACCGGGCGTCGCGCTGGTTGCTGACCAATCGGCCGCAGCCTCTCGCGGTGGGCGCCGAGATCGCCCGCTACTCGGCCGATTTCCGGGCCCTCTCGCCGAAGGTGCCGCAGCTCGTGCGGGGGCATCAGCTCACCGACGTCGAGCTGCGGACGCGGCCGCTGGTCGTCCGCGGAGCGCCCGAAGACCTGGCCTTCGAGGTGTACCGGCTCCTGGACAAGTTCTGCCTGCTCGACATCATCGACATCGCCGACATCGCCGAGCGCGACATCGACGAGGTCGCCGAGCTGTACTACGAACTCGACGCGCACCTCGGCATCGACTGGCTGCTCAGCGCGGTGTCCACCCTCGCGCGCGGCGACCGGTGGCATTCGCTGGCCCGCCTCGCGTTGCGCGACGACCTGTACAGTTCGCTGCGCCAGCTCACGATGGAAGTGCTTCTCGGCGGCGAACCTCACGAGACGCCGCAGGAGAAGATCGACGACTGGGAGTCGACGAACGCGTCCCGGCTGGCCAGGGCGAGGTCCGCTCTCACCGAGATTTTCGAGTCTGGGACCCTTGACCTCGCGACGCTCTCGGTGGCGGCGCGTCAGGTACGCAGCATGGTGCGCGGAATGGGCACCCGATCGGAGGTATGACGTTGAGCGAGGGCTTTCACGCGGAGGTCGAAGTTCGATGGTCGGACATGGACGTCTTCCAGCACATCAACCACGCTCGGATGGTGACGCTGCTGGAGGAGGCGCGGATTCCCTGGCTGTTCGAGGACGACCGGCCCACGGTCACGTTGCGTGACGGCGCGGTCATCGCCGACCTGCACGTGCGCTACCGCGGGCAGCTCCGGCACAGCGATTCACCGCTGGACGTGCTGATGTGGGTCGAGAAGGTTCGCGCCGTCGATTTCACGATCAACTACGAGGTCCGACCGAAGGGTGTCGACGTCTCGGTCGCGCCGTCGATCGTCGCGTCGACGCAGATCGCGGCGTTCGACATCGACACTCAGCGACTCCGCAGGATCACCGACGTCGAGCGCGGGTACCTGGAGAGCTGGCAGCGTGCATGAGCGCGTCCTGTCGATCCCGGACGCGACGGAACGCGGCGATCTCGCCACCTTCCTCACCCGGGTGGTCCGGTTGGACGAGGCGACGGTGGTGCGTCTCCGCCAACGCGGACCCGGCCGTCTGACGGCCTGGGCGGCAACCGGTTTCGACGCGCTGGCGGTGCGCACGATCGCGGGGACGATCACCCCGGACGACACGTCGGCTGCCGGTGACCAACTGCTCGCCGCGCTCGAAGCGGCGACCGCAGCCGACATCGATCCGGGGTTCTCGATGGATTCGGCGTGGCGGGGCGCCCTGCCTCCGACGGAGGGTTTCGTCCACGTCGACGACGTCCCGGCGCGCGTCCTCGTCGACCTCGCACAGCGCGGTGCGGCGCTGGCGCAGGAGCACGGCAGCAGCCACGGACCGCCCGCGTCACTGCTCGACCAGGAGGTCCTGCGTGTGGAGGGCGCGGGGCAGACGGTCGGTATCCCGATGCGGGTGGTGTTCGCGCTCACCGCGATGGGGTTCGTGCCGCACGCCGGCTCGGATCGGCTGACCGCCGACATCGACCTCGATCGCATCGACGCCTCGGAACTGGTCCGGGTGCGGGCCACCGCGTCGTGGCTGCGGGTGGACGCCCGGTTCGGGTCGATCTACCGGCACCGCGGTGGGGGGATTCCGCTGTCGGTGGCCCGGTAGGCCGGGCCGCACACCGCAACCGGGGGAGTCCGGGTCAGATGAGCCACGCCGCCGCGTTCGGCGGAAGCTGTCCCTCGACGAGCGGCGCGCTGCTGAGCAGCACCTCGCCGGGCGGCAGCGAGATCGGCGCCTCGGTGGCGTTCAGCGCGCAGATCAGACCACCGCGCCTGCGGAAGGCGAAGCAGCCCTCGGGACTTCCGTACCAGTCGACTCCGGGACCGGAGAACTCCGGGCGGAACGAGCGTAGTTCGAGTGCCGCCCGGTACAGCGAGAGCGTCGACGTGACGTCCTCGAGTTGCGCCTCGACGGTCAGGCCGGCCCACTCGGCAGGCATCGGCAGCCAGGGTTCGCCCGTGCTGAACCCGAACGGCGGTTCGGTGCCCTCCCAGGGGACGGGCACCCGGCATCCGTCGCGGCCGCGTTCGGTGTGATCGGACCGCTCCCACACCGGGTCCTGCAACGCCGAATCGGGCAGGTCGACGTTGGGCAGGCCGAGTTCGGCGCCGTTGTACAGGAACGCCGCACCCGGCAGCGCCAGTTCGACGAGGATCATGGCCCGGGCGCGTGCGGTGCCGATCTCGCCGCCGCCGTACCGGGTGACCTCCCGTTCGACGTCGTGGTTCGACAGGGTCCAGGTGGGGGTTCCGCCGACCTGGTCGACGGCGGTCAGGGAGTTCTCGATCGCCTCCCGGACCGTCTCCGCCGAGAACTCGGCCTCCGCCAGCCGGAAGTTGAACCCGAGGTGCAGTTCGTCGGGCCGGATGTACTCGCCGAAGCGTTCGTTGTCGCGGACCCAGATCTCCCCGACGGCCACCGTGCCCGGGTACTCGTCGAGGACCTTGCGGATGCCGCGGTGGATGTCGTGGACGGCGGGGTTGTCGAACCGCGGGTCGTCGTCCGAGTTGTGCAGCAGTTCGTTGGCGGACCAGTCGTGATCCGGCAGACCTTCGGGCTTCGCCATGCCGTGCGCGACGTCGATGCGGAATCCGTCGACGCCCCGGTCGAGCCAGAACCGCAGCGTCTTCGTGAGATCCTCGACGACCTCCGGGTTGTCCCAGTTCAGGTCGGGCTGCTCCGCCGCGAAGATGTGCAGGTACCACTGGCCGGGCGTGCCGTCGGCCTCGGTGATCCGGGTCCACGCCGGACCGCCGAAGATGCTCGGCCAGTTGTTCGGCGGCTCCGCGCCGTTCTCGCCGCGGCCGTCGCGGAAGATGTACCGGTCCCGTTCCGGACTGCCCGGTGGCGATGCCACGGCGGCTCGGAACCACTCGTGCTCGACGCTGGTGTGGTTGGGCACCAGGTCCATCGTGACCTTGATCTGGCGGGCGTGCGCAGCCTCGATCAGCTCGTCCATGACCTCCAGATCGCCGAACAACGGGTCGATGTCGCGGGGATCGGACACGTCGTAGCCGTGATCGGCCATCGGGGAACGCATGACCGGGCTCAGCCAGAGGGCGTCGACACCGAGCAGTTCGAGGTAGCCGAGTTTGTCGCGCACTCCCTGGAGATCGCCGATGCCGTCACCGTTCGCGTCGGCGAACGAGCGGGGATAGATCTGGTAGAAGACCGCGTCGGACCACCAGGGTGCCGGCTGTGTGTCGTCGGCGGACGTTTCGGCGGGAGTGCTCACAATCGCCCATCGTGCCAAACGATCGTCCCCGCCACGACTCGACAGGCGCAATCGGCTTGCGGCGGTTTCAGAAGGCGGAGTTCACCATCGACGCCGCGGCCATGTCCATGTACTCCCTCAGAGCCTTGCGATGCGCGTCGTCGAGCGTCCCGGAGTCGATCGACGCGATCGCCGTGTGCATGCACCGCAGCCAGGCGTCGCGTTCGATCGGGCCGATCTTGAACGGGTGGTGACGCATCCGCAGTCGCGGGTGGCCGCGCTCGTCCGAATAGGTGTGCGGTCCGCCCCAGTACTGCTCGAGGAACATCCGCATCCGGCGTTCGGCCGGACCCAGATCTTCCTCGGGATAGAGGGGCCGGACGATGTCGTCCTTGGCGACTTCCTCGTAGAAGCGCGCGGTGAGCTTGCGGAACGTCTCCGCTCCGCCCACCGCCTCATAGAAGGTCTGCTGCACGTCAGTCATGGCGCCTTCCATTGTGCACGTGCGGGCGGGAACGGTCTTCGTCACCGTCTGTTCACCGAATGTCCTGCATTTTTGTCGGAAATGGGCGTGCGCAGGCAGGCAATTCATGGTGCACTTGGTGGCAATCTCCCGGAGGTCGCATGAAGAATCGACACAGCGCCCGCGCGCACCGACAACTCGTGCCCACTGATGCCCGGAGTGCCGGGGTTTCAGGGGCGTTTGCTTTACAAGTGATCACCGAAGGCTCCGCGCGCAGCGCCGAGCCTTCTTTCCCGGGCGAGAATGCGGTTCCGCTCTGGATCAAGCGCCGGGTGCTTCTCCTCAACGTCACCTACGAGCCGCTCACCGCCCTTCCTGCCCGCCGTGCCGTGGTGTTGATGACCTGCGGTAAGGCCGACACCGTCCACGAGGATCCGCAGGCCCCGGTCGTCCACTCCGAGCAGTGGTCCGTTCAGGTGCCGTCCGTGATCCGCCTCCGGAATTACGTCCGCGTCCCGTATCGCGCGCGCGTTCCGATGACCCGCGCGGCCCTCATGCACCGCGACCGGTTCCGCTGCGGGTACTGCGGGTCCAAGGCCGAAACGGTCGATCACGTGGTTCCCCGCAGTCGTGGCGGCGAGCATTCGTGGGAGAACTGTGTGGCCTGCTGCGCGCCCTGCAACCATCGCAAGGCGGACAAGTTGCTGAGCGAACTCGGCTGGACGCTCCGGGCCTCACTGGTGCCGCCGTCGGGCCCGCATTGGCGACTGCTGGCATCGACGAAGGACCTGCACCCGTCGTGGATGCCCTACCTCGGTGAAGGCGCCGCCTGAGCGTTCCGCGCGACCGCTTCGCGAAGTTCGGCCCTGACGCTTCCCTTCGCACGGTTCTGGGCTACCGTTTGCGTTGTGAGCATTCTCGAGACAGTGCTGATATTCGTAGGAATTCCGGCGTTGATCACCGCCTTCTTCGCGGCGATGTCGTTCGTCGGCAAGAAGACGCCGGGCCCCGTGCCGCCCGCGTTCCACCTCGGCGAGGAATGGACGCATGCGCCGGTGCTGTGGAGCGCCGTCGACGAGGTGACCACGCACGGTCATCACGGCGGGCACCACGGCGCGCACGCCGGTTCGGAAGACCTGATTGGAGGCTCGGCAAGTGGCAAGTGGTGACCTGATCCCCGCGACCGTATCCGCGGACAATCTGCCCGTCGGCAGCGTCGTGACCGCCAGCGGTCGCATCTCGGGCGTGCACCGCGTCGGTGAGCCCTTCACCGACGACCTGCCGTTCACGACGGACGAACTCGTCCGCCTCGACGATGCCCTCACCGAAGGGACCCGCAAGACGAAGGTGCGCTTCAACGCGTACGTCGGCGACCTCGGCGAGAACACTGCGGCCGGCGCCGATGCGCTCTTCCCGACGACTCCCGAGGCGGAACGGTCCGTCCTCATCGCGGTCTCGCCCAACCAGCGGACGGTCGAGATCCGCAGCGGCCGGGCCGTGGCCAAACGGGTCACCGACCGGGTCGCCCAACTCGGGGCGACGGCGGCGGTGTCGTCGTTCGGCGACGGAGACCTCATCGACGGTCTCGTCAGTGCCATCCGCGTGATGAGCGCGGCGATCGCCTCGCCGTAGATCCGCACAGATCGGCGTCCGCACGGCCCGTCACCGTTCAGTCCTCCTGAACCGTGACGGGCCGTCGGTGTCTCAACGGGTGTCGAGGGTCCGCCGCACGGCCTCGATGCCGAGTCGCATCATCTGCGCGGTCCTCTCGGCGAGAGTGTCGGGAAGAACGTCCGCGATCCAGACGAAATCGGTTGCGCCGTGACCGTCGTCGCTCACCTGGGCGGACGCATGGTGATGCAGGTAGGGGCCGTCGACGATCGACCAGGCCAGCCTGTGTGCGTGTTCGTCGCACGAGTCGAGACGCTCCCGGACGACAGATCCGTCGCAGAACGTGACGACCCGATCACCCCGGTCGAGCACCGTGTCGGTGACGAACCCGGAGGCGAGCCGCGTGTGCAACGCGCCCCAGGCGCGCAGAGCGTCCCCCGCGGCAGCCGGTGGGACGTCGATGTGGGTGGACTCGAGAATGTATGCCATGACCCCAGCGTGCCGCGGGGAATCCCGCGAAGATTGAAGATTCTTGCAGGGCCACCGGCGCGCTCCGGACGTGTCGGTCCCCGCGGGTAGCGTCCCCGTCGTGCCGATGAGCGAGGTCGCACTGCTGCCGGGCGCGAGCGTCTGGACGGTGGACTGCTGCGCCGTGCAGCCGGGGTGGTTCGCGCACCCCGCCGGGGGAGACCGGTGCACGTCGATCGGCGTCCGGCCCGAGTTGTGGCGTTCCATCGCCGGTGAGCACTGGATACTCGGCCTGCCCGATGTGTACGTCGACGCCTCCGTCGATCTCCTGCACCGACGCCTGCTCCGGGCCGGTCGCACCGGCGACATCCAGTTCGGCCTCGCCGAAGAGGTCGTCCGGCTGGTCGCGGTCGCCGCGCACGCCGCGTCTCGGGAACGGTCGAGTGCGCATCGGCGCGACGGCCTTCCGGATCACACGCTGGCCGCCGCCGCCCGCGCGGCGATCCTCGACGACGAGCCCGGCTCCCACAGACTGATTCCCCTCGCCCAACGGCTCGGTGTGTCGCCGTTCGCTCTGAGTCGTGCCTTCAGCGCGGTCGTGGGGGTCTCGCTCACGCGGTACCGCAACCGGGTCCGGGTAGGTCGGGCGCTCGTGCGGATCGAGGACTGCCACCGGGACCTCGCCGGCCTCGCCGCCGATCTGGGGTTCTCGGATCAGGCCCACATGACCAGGACGATCCGCACGCACGTCGGCAGGACACCCACCGCACTGCGCATGCTGCTGTCGGACTGAACCGTCCTCGACTTCTGTCGGTGGTCGATGCGAACATATGTTCGTGTCCGATTCGCCGCGCCCGCGCATCTCGAGTGGCGCCGAGGCGACCATCCTGCACGCCGACCTCGACGCGTTCTACGCCTCGGTGGAGCAACGGGACGACCCCGCGCTGCGGGGGCGTCCGGTGATCGTCGGAGGCGGGGTCGTGCTGGCCGCGAGCTACGAGGCGAAGGCGTACGGGGTGCGGACGGCCAGTAGTGGTGCCCAGGCGCTGCGGCTGTGCCCGCACGCCGTCGTGGTGCGCCCGCGGATGTCGGCGTACGCGGCCGCGAGCAAGGCGGTGTTCGAGGTCTTCGGGCACACGACACCGCTGGTCGAGGGTCTGTCGATCGACGAGGCGTTCCTCGACGTGGCGGGTCTGCGCAAGATCGCGGGCGCACCGGTCGACATCGCGGCACGATTGCGCCGCGACGTGCGCGAGCAGGTGGGTCTGCCGATCACCGTCGGCGTCGCGAGAACGAAGTTCCTCGCCAAGGTCGCCAGCGCGGTGGGCAAGCCCGACGGACTGCTGCACGTGCCGCCGGACGGGGAGATCGAATTCCTCCACCCGCTGCCGGTCGAACGGCTGTGGGGAGTCGGTGCGGTGACGTCGCGCAAGCTCCGCGACGCCGGGATCGGCACCGTCGGCCAGTTGGCCCACTATCCGGAAGAGCTGCTCGTGTCCATCGTCGGACCGGCGGCGGGTCATCACCTCCACGCACTCGCCTGGGCGCGCGATCCCCGTCCCGTGCAGGTGGGGCGCAGGCGGAGGTCCGTCGGCGCCCAGCACGCCCTGGGGCGCAGACCCACGTCGCGGGAGGACGTGGACGCCGCCCTGGTGACGCTGGTCGACCGGGTGGCGGGCCGGTTGCGCCGCGGCAAGCGGGTGGGACGCACGGTGGTGCTGCGGCTGCGGTTCGACGACTTCACCCGGGTCACCCGATCGCACACCCTGGCACAACCGTCGGCGCAGACGCAGACGATCCTCACCACGGCCCAGGGCCTGCTCGGCAACGCGATGCCGATGATCGAAAGCAAGGGCATCACCCTCGTCGGCGTCGCGGTGGCCAACCTCGAGGACGACTGCCCACAACAACTGGCGTTGCCGTTCGATCCGTACACGAGCAGTTCCCTCGACAGCACGCTCGACAGCCTCCGCGACCGCTTCGGCTCCTCGGCGGTCACCCGTGCGGTTCTGCTGGGCCGGGATCAGGGGGTGAGCGTGCCGATCCTGCCGGACTAGGCCGGCAGGATCGGCCACCGATCAGCTCGCGTCGAACTTCCGGGCCGCCAGCGACCGGACGATCCCGGCCCGCCCCTCGACCACCAGGCGGCGCAGCGCCGGCGGACGGTCGCCGGCCAGGAACTCGTCGGCTGCCGCCACGGACTCCTCGCTGATCGACCACGACGGGTACAGGCCCACCACCACGGTCTGGGCGACCTCGCTCGAACGCCGCTCCCACACCGCGGGAATGTCCGCGAAGTAGCGGGCCACGTACGGCTCGAGGATGTCGGACTGACCGTGACCGGCGAACGCGCCGATGATCGAGCGGGCGGTGATGTTCGGCACGGAGTCGTCGCCGACCACCCGGTTCCAGGCCTGTTCCTTCACCGCGGCCTGCGGGCGGACGGTGGCCGCGGCGGCGGCGTTGCGGGCGCCTGCCGCGGTCGGGTCGCGTTCGGCTTCGGCGTCGATGAACGGCGTCGCGATGCCGTCGGCGTCGATCTCACCGGCCCCGGCGAGGGCCGTGACGAGACGCCAGCGCAGATCCGTGTCGACGACGAGCCCCGGCAGCCCGACCGTTTCCGGTGCGGCGTCCAGCAGTTCCTGCAGGACCTCGGTGTGCCACGGCGACAGCTGCGCGCCCGCCAGCGCGTTGACGAACGCCAGCTGGTGGTCCGAACCGGCCTCGGCCTCCCGCGCCAGCTCGAGCAGGCGGTTCGCGAAGTCGGGCCAGCCGTGTTCCTTGGACCACCCGGGTTCGGCGTAGCTGTGCAGCGCGGTCTGGGCCTGCATGAGCAGTCGCTGGACCACGCCGACCTCGGTTTCGGCGCCGATGCCGCGCTGCACGAGCGCGACGAAGTCCCGCGCCTTGAGTTCGGCCTGCCGCGTCATCTCCCACGCCGCCGACCACACCAGGGTGCGGGGGAGCGGCTCCTCGATGTCGCCGATCCGCTCGATGGCGGTGGCCAGCGAGTCGGGATCGAGCCGCAGCGAGCAGTACGTGAGGTCGTCGTCGTTGACAAGGATCAGCTGACCGCGTTCGACACCGACGAGTTCGGTGACGTCGGTGCGTTCGGTGGCGTCGACGTCGAGTTCCACCCGCTTTGTGCGCACGAGCTTGCCGTCCCGGTCGTCGTACACGCCGACCGCGATGCGGTGCACCCGGTGCTCACCGGCACCCGGTGCGGCACCGGACTGCAGCACGGTGAACCGGGTGAACTTGCCGTCAGCGTCGACGTCGAATTCGGGACGCAGGATGTTGAGCCCGGTGGTCTTGAGCCACTGGGTGCCCCAGTCGGACAGGTCGCGGCCCGAGGACTTCTCGAGCGCGCCGAGGAGGTCGTCGAACGTGGCGTTGTCGAAGGCGTGGTCGCGGAAGTAGTCCCGCAGACCGGACAGGAAGGGGTCCAGTCCGACGTACGCGACGAGTTGCTTGAGGACGGACGCACCCTTCGCGTACGTGATGCCGTCGAAGTTCACCTCGACCGCGGCGAGGTCCGGGATGTCGGCGGCGATGGGGTGGGTGGACGGCAGCTGATCCTGCCGGTACGCCCAGGACTTCTCGACGTTGGCGAACGTGGTCCAGGCGTTGGTGTACTCGGTGGCCTCGCTCTGGCACAGCACGGAGGCGAACGTCGCGAAGGACTCGTTGAGCCACAGGTCGTCCCACCAGCGCATGGTGACGAGGTCGCCGAACCACATGTGCGCCATCTCGTGCAGCACGGTCTCGGCGCGCCGCTCGTACGACGCCCGAGTCACCTTGGACCGGAAGACGTAGTCCTCGAGGAACGTCACGGCACCGGCGTTCTCCATTGCGCCCGCGTTGAATTCGGGGACGAACAGCTGGTCGTACTTCCCGAACGCGTAGGGGGTGCCGAAGTTGCGGTGATAGAAGTCGAAGCCCTCCTTGGTTTCCGTGAACAGGCGCTCCGCGTCCATGTGCTCGCCGAGGGAGGCGCGGCAGTAGATCGCGAGGGGAATGTCGCCGTGCTCGTCGGAGTAGTTGTCGGTCCACTCCGCGTACGGGCCCGCGATCAGCGCGACGAGGTAGGTGCTCATCTTCGGGGTGGTGCGGAAGATGTGCCTGCCGGGTTCGGCCGCCACCGTCTCGACGGTCGCGGAGTTGGAGATCACCTTCCAGTCGGCCGGGGATGTGACGTGCACGTCGAACGTCGCCTTCAGGTCGGGCTGGTCGAAGCAGGCGAACATGCGCTTGGCGTCGGCCGTCTCGAACTGCGAGTACAGGTAGACGGCGTCGTCGGTCGGGTCCACGAAGCGGTGCAGACCTTCACCGGTGTGCGAGTACGCGCAGTCCGCCTCGACCACCAGTTCGTTGCCTTCCGCGAGCCCGGTGAGCGTGATGCCGGTGGACTCGTCGTAATCCGCGACGTCGATGGGGGAGCCGTTCAGCGTGGCCGAATGCACACGCGCAGCGACGATGTCGACGAACGTGGACGCGCCGGGGGTGGCCCGGAACGTCACAGTCGTGCGGGAGGAGAACGTCTCCACTCCGGGCTGACCTGTCCCGTCGGTGAGGTCGAGTTCGATCAGATAGTTGTCGACGGTCAGCAGTCCGGCGCGTTCGGCTGCCTGTTCGCGGGTCAGGTTCGGTGGGGCCACAGAGGTCTCCTCGTGATCGGCGGCGGTGCTCTAACTCGATGCTGCCATCCCATCACGAGTGGGCCCTGGGCGTTAACCGGACAGGTCGGTCAACGGCACCGCGGGGTCGGCCAGCCGGTCGGGATCGACCGGGGCGGTCGAGGACACCAGTTGCTTGATCTGATCGGTGGCGTCCCAGATGTTGACGTTCATGCCTGCGAGGACGTGGTTGTCCGCGTCCAGCCAGAACGCGAGGAACTCGCGTCCGGGAAGGTTGCCGCGCACCACGACCCGCTCGTATCCGTCGGACGGGGCGTAGCCCGTGTACTCCATGCCCAGGTCGAACTGGTCGGTGAAGAAGTACGGCAGCCGCGTGTATTCGGCCTCTTGGCCGAGCATCGTCGCGGCGGCGACCGCCGGCTGGTTGAGGGCGTTCGCCCAGTGCTCGACCCGGATCCGGGTGCCGAGTTGCGGATGCAGTTGCGCCGCGATGTCGCCGACCGCGACGACGTCGGGGTCGCTGGTCTGCAATCCGGCGTCGACGAGAACCCCGCCGTCGACGTCGAGCCCGGCCCGTTCGGCGATCTCGATGTTGGGCGCGGCGCCGACGGCGACGAGCACCGCGTCGGCGGGCAGGACCGTCCCGTCGCCGAGCCGCACACCGGTGGCCTTGCCGTCCTCGACGACGATCTGGTCGACAGTGGCACCGAGATGCAGCTGAACACCATGCTCGCGGTGCAGTTCCGCGAACACCGTGCCCATTTCGGGGCCGAGCGAGCCGAGGAGCGGAAGTTCGGCGGCTTCGACCACCGTCACGTCGGCGCCCTTCTCCCGGGCGGACGCTCCCACTTCGAGACCGATCCAGCCGGCGCCGATCACCACGAGGCGCCTGCCGCCACCGACCGCCTCGATCAACCGGTCCGATTCGTCGACGGTGCGCAGGTAATGGACGCCCTCGGCGTCGGAACCGGGTATCGGTGGGCGGCGTGACCGCGAACCCGTGGCCAGCGCGAGCTTGTCGTACCCGAGCGGGGAACCGTCCGGCAGCGTCACCGTGTGGGCGGCGAGGTCGAGGGCGGTCGCGGTGGTGCCGTACCGCAGGTCCACATGGTGGTCGCGGTACCAGTCGCCGTGGTGGACGGTGAAGTCGCCGAGAGCCTTCTTTCCGGCGAAGTGTTCCTTCGAGAGCGGAGGTCGCTCGTAGGGGAGGTGTTCCTCCTCTGAGAGGAGAATGATCGATCCGTCGAAATCCTTGTCACGCAATGCTTCTGCCGTTTTCGCTCCGGCGAGGCCACCGCCGACGACGACGAACGTGCGAGTGGAGGACATGTGAGGATGCTCCCTTCGGGTCGACCACTTCCGACCCTACTGCCGCCGGCGGGGTCTCCGGGAAGGATTCCCGGCAGGGAGGTGTTGACTGAACCGGATCGTGTACATCATCGAGAAGGAGCAACACGTGAGCGCTGGGACGAACACCGGTACTGCCAAGGACGTCGCCGACTTCTGGTTCGACCCGTTGTGCCCGTGGTGCTGGATCACCTCGCGATGGATTCTCGAGGCCGCCGAGGTGCGGGACCTCGAGGCGAACTTCCATGTCATGAGCCTGGCCGTCCTCAACGAGGGCCGGGATCTGCCGGACGAATACCGCGAACTCATGACCCGCGCGTGGGGACCGGTGCGGGTGCTGATCGCGGCCGCGCAGAAGCACGGCGACGAGATCCTGCTGCCGCTGTACACCGCGATGGGCACGCTCATCCACAACGAGGGCAACAAGGACGTCGACGACGTGATCGTCAAGTCGCTCGCCGAGGTCGGGCTGCCCGCCGAACTGGCCGAGGCCGCCGGATCGGACGAGTACGACGCCGCGCTGCGCGAGAGCCACGCCGCGGGCATGGACGCCGTCGGACCGGACGTCGGAACCCCGACCATCCACGTCAACGGCGTCGCCTTCTTCGGCCCCGTGCTGTCGCGGATTCCGCGCGGCGAGGATGCGGGCAAGGTGTGGGACGGCGCGGTCGCGCTCGCCGGCTACCCGCACTTCTTCGAGCTCAAGCGCACCCGCACCGAGGACCCTCAGTTCGACTGAGTCCCATCCCGGTCACCGAGTGACGGGCCCGGCCGGATCGCCCGCGTACTGCAATTGCAGCGGATCGCGGTAGATCTGGCCGGGTTTCACGAACAGGTGACCGTGCCGCGTCCGGTTCCGCAGGGCGGCGGCGCGCCAGGTGAGCACCGGATGTCCCGACAGCAGGTTCACGAACCACGGGAAGAACCCGCGTTCGGTGGTGGCCCGGTCGGCGAGTTCGTCGAATCCGACGACGCTCACCAGATACTTGCCCGCGCCGAGCACACCCATCGCCCCGCGGGCGCCCTGCGGCCGCACGCAGTAGCCGTGGTTGTCGGCGGTGTATTCCATCGACCGGAACAGGGCGGACCCGACGACGGGAATGTAATTGGCGGCGAACTGTCCCAGTTGCCGCCAGTACGAGGCGTGGCCTGCGGCGATGTGACCGACCTCGTGGCCGATGATGAAGGCGAGGGCGTCGGGCTCGCGGGCCTCGCCGCCGATCTCGAACAGATCGCTGTACACCACGACGAAGCGGCGGAATCCGTGCCCGGACGCGAACGCATTGATCCGGCCGTTCCCGAGGACGACGTACGCGTCGGGCGGCTCGGACATCCCGAACCGTGCGGCCGCTTCCGCCACCATCCGGTAGCCGTCGGGGAACTGGGTGGGCGTCATCTTGATCCCGTTCACCTGCTGCGAGCCGTACAGCTGGCCGCGGCCGACGGCGATGAGGATCGGCGCGACCAGCACGATGAGCACCCAGGTGGACACCACCCCGAGGAACAGCGCCGCGATCGCCGCCACGTAGGCGACGACGGTGAGCACGACCGCGGCCACGAGCAGCGGGATCTCCCACGAGTGCCGGGCGGGCCGGTCGTTCGGCATGAGGCCCGGCAACGGGGCCGGGGGATTCCATCCCGTCCCGCCGCCCCAGTGCTGCTGCGCGGGGGCCTGCGGATGTCCCGGATACGCCTGTCCCCAGTTCTGTCGGTTGTCGGGATACATGCTGATCACGATAAGCGTCCCGGGGCCCCGACACGATTCGCGAGGACGCCTGACAGAATCACCAGTCATGCGCGTATACCTGGGTGCCGACCATGCCGGATTCGAACGTAAGAACGAGATCATCGAACATCTGAAGGCCGCGGGCCACGAGACCGTCGACTGCGGCGCTCACGTCTACGACGCCCTCGACGACTACCCCGCCTTCTGCATCGAGACGGCCCGTCGTGTCGTCGCCGACGAGGGCAGCCTCGGCATCGTGCTGGGCGGCAGCGGCAACGGCGAGCAGATCGCGGCGAACAAGGTGAAGGGTGCACGTTGCGCCCTGGCATGGAGCGTCGAGACCGCGCAGCTGGCCCGCCAGCACAACAACGCCCAGCTGATCGGACTCGGCGGGCGTATGCACTCCCTCGAGGAGTCCCTCGCGATCGTGGACGCGTTCCTCGCCGCCGAGTGGTCGAACGAGGAGCGTCACCAGCGCCGCATCGACATCCTGTCCGAGTTCGAGAAGACCGGCGTCGCACCGCCCCTGCCCGAGGCCTGATCGTCCTTGCCCGAAGGTCACACTCTGCACCGGCTGGCCCGGCTACATCAGCGCCGGTTCGCCGGTGCGCCGGTGCGGGTGCTGAGCCCGCAGGGCAGATTCTCCGAGGACGCGGCCCTCGTCGACGGCCGCGTCCTCGTCAAGTCCGAGGCCTGGGGTAAACACCTGTGGCATCACTACGAGTCCGGACTGGTCGTGCACGTCCACCTAGGCCTGTACGGAGCGTTCACGGAAGCGGCCGTTCCCATGGAACCGCCGGTCGGGCAGGTCCGGATGCGGATGGTCGGCGCCGAATTCGGCACCGACCTGCGCGGCCCGACGGCGTGTGAGGTTCTGCATCCGCCACAGGTCGCCGCCATCGAGGCGCGACTCGGGCCGGACCCGCTGCGGAAGGACGCCGACCCCGACAAGGCGTGGAAACGCATCTCGGCGTCGAAGACTCCGATCGGGGCGCTGCTCATGGATCAGGCCGTGATCGCGGGCGTCGGCAACGTGTACCGGGCGGAGGTCCTGTTCCGGCACGGGATCGACCCGGAGCGGCCCGGCCGCGGACTGTCGCGCGACGAGTGGGACGCGCTGTGGGCCGATCTCGTCGCCCTCATGAAGGTCGGGGTGCGACGCGGCAAGATGCACGTCGTCCGCCCCGAGGACGATCACGGCGATCCGGCGTACGCGAAGGACCGCCCCCGGACGTACGTCTACCGGCGGGCGGGATCGCCGTGCCGTGTCTGCGGCACCCCGGTGGCCCACTCGGTCATGAAGAGCCGCAACCTCTTCTGGTGCCCGACCTGCCAGCCGTCCTGACGGTCGCGTCAGAAGTCGAAACCGCCACCGAAGTCGAAGCCTCCACCACCGTCTCCACCGCCGAAGTCGAATCCGCCGCCGTCGCCGCCGGCGTCCCCACCCATGTCGCCACCGGAATCGCCGCCGGCATCCCCACCGGAGTCGCCGCCGTCGCCGCCGGCATCTGCGCCTGCGTCACCGCCGCCGTCCTGCGACGCGTCGCCTGCGCCACTCTCGAAGCCCTGCGCGTCGTATCCCACCCCGTCCATCCCGGAGAACATCGCCGAGAACAGGAACATCGAACCGAGGCCCCACGCGCCCGCGACGAGGGCGGGCTTCCACCACGGCTCCGAGTACCAGCCTGCCGGAACCGGGCGTCCCGCGACGCGACCGCCCGGGTAGTAGTTCGGTGTCTTCGACGACGGGTTCGGTGACGCCGCGACCTGCCGGCCCTCGAACTCGACCTCACGGTCCTCGGTGACCGCGCCCGCGGACTTCTGCCCGTCGATCGACGGGACGTCGGGGCCGGGGTCCATACCCATGGCCGTCCGGGCCGCCCGGATGTAATAGAGGCCCTCGAGTGCCGTCTGCTTGGCGAGACGCGCCTGGACGGGCGTGGATGCCTGGTCGATCTGGGAGCCCGCCGCCGTGTACCGCTCGGACGCGTCGGCCAGCGCCTGCTGGGAGGCGGTGTCGGATCCGGTGAGGCTGTACACCTGCCCGCCGAGTCGTTCGATGGCCTGGCGAGCGTCCGCCTTGGCGTCCTCGAGCTGGTTCGCGGTCTGCCCGGCGCGGTTGTTGCGGCTCCTCACCACCAGGAAGGCGACCGCCGCCACGATCACGAGAATGAGTAGCAGTTCCACGGTGGGCCTCCGGAGTTCTCGCGGACGGTCGGCTGCGGGGGCTGCAACATCCGCGAGTAGGGGACAAATCGGACATCTCCCAGAGTACTGATCGAAATCGGGGTTACGCGCTGGGCGAACGGGGGAGGGGGCGAGGTCGAGGTTCGCTCGATCGCGTGTGACGCATGTCATAGCGAATCGGATGTGCGCGACCGCCCGTGCGCAACAAAAAAGGAGCGTTCCCTGGGGTGGGAACGCTCCTGTGTGGAGGGGATGACGGGAATCGAACCCGCGTAATCAGTTTGGAAGACTGAGGCTCTACCATTGAGCTACATCCCCGTGCATACGACAACCTGGGATCGCCATGCATGTCGTCTGCGATGAGTGACTGTACCCAACCTCGCTTTGGATTTCATAATCGGGGGGCCGTAGGATTCTTCCTCGGGTCCTCGCGAGGTTGGTGAGGGCCGGCTTCGACCGGGGTGTAGCGCAGCTTGGTAGCGCATCCGCTTTGGGAGCGGAGGGTCGCAGGTTCAAATCCTGTCACCCCGACCAGAACCACAGGGCAGGTAACTGCCGCACAGTAAAAGAGCACGACCACACGAAGGAGCCAGTCCGTGAAGAGCACCGTCGAGCAGCTCAGCCCGACGCGAGTCCGTATCAACGTTGAGGTGCCCTTCGAGGAGCTCAAGCCTGATTTCGACAAGGCCTACAAGGCCCTCGCGCAACAGATCCGTCTCCCCGGCTTCCGTCCGGGCAAGGCACCGGCCAAGTTGCTCGAAGCCCGTGTCGGTCGTGGCGCCGTCCTGGAGCAGGTCGTCAACGACGCACTCCCGTCCCGCTACTCCGAGGCCGTCACCAGCGCCTCGGTGAAGGCGATCGGTCAGCCCGAGATCGAGATCACGAAGATTGAAGACGGTGAACTCTTGGAGTTCACCGCAGAGGTCGACGTCCGTCCCGAGATCACGCTGCCCGACTACAGCGAGCTGAGCGTCACCGTCGATCCGATCGAGATCACCGACGAGGCCGTCGAGGAGCAGCTGCTGTCGCTGCGTCAGCGTTTCGGCACCCTCACCGGCGTCGAGCGTGCGGTCGAGGACGGAGACTTCATCTCCATCGACCTGTCGGCCACCGTCGACGGTGAGGCCGTTCCCGAGGCCACCGCGAGCGGTCTGTCGCACGAGGTCGGTTCGGGTCAGCTCATCGAAGGCCTCGACGAGGCTGTCGTCGGCGTCAAGGCCGGCGAGTCCAAGGAGTTCACCTCGACGCTCGTCGCCGGTGACCACGCGGGCAAGGAAGCTGTCGTCACCGTCACCGTCGGCACCGTCAAGGAGCGCGAGCTGCCCGCCGAGGACGACGAGTTCGCTCAGCTGGCAAGTGAGTTCGACACCCTCGACGAGCTGAAGGCCGACCTGCGTGAGCGCGTCGGACGCGTCCGCAAGGTCGAGCAGGCCGGTCAGATCCGCGACAAGGTCCTGGAGACCCTGCTCGAGACCGTCGAGGTCCCGCTGCCCGAGGCCGTGGTCAAGGCCGAGGTCGATGCCGCGCTGCACGACGCCGTGCACGGACTCGACCACGACGAGGAAGCGCTGAACAAGCTCCTCGAGGAGCAGGGCACGAGCCGCGAAGAGTTCGACAAGGACGCCAAGGACAGCGCCGAGCGCTCGGTGAAGACCCAGCTGCTGCTGGACGCCATCGCCGACGCCTCCGACGTCACCGTCGGCCAGGACGAGCTCACCGAGCGCATCCTGTTCCAGGCGCAGCGCTACGGCATGGCGCCGGAGCAGTTCATCCAGCAGATCCAGCAGGCCGGTCAGCTCGGCGCCGTGTTCGCGGACGTCCGTCGCGGCAAGGCTCTCGCCGGTGTCGTCGAGCAGGCGACCGTCACCGACACCTCGGGTGCCTCCGTCGACACCGCCGAACTGTTCGGCAACGGTGAGGCCGAGACCGAAGAGGCGGCGTCCACGGACGAGGTCACGTCGGATTCCGCCGAGGGCGAAGACCAGAAGTAATGCTGGTCGCGGGGTGTTTCCCTCGCGTTCGGCCGTGAGATGTTTTCCGCTTTGAGCGAAGTAGGGCGGCACCGGGACTCCGGTGCCGCCCTCCTTCGTTAGTGTCTGTGTCAGCAATCAACGATTTACGGAGAAGGCAGGTACCGTGACTTCCAATCACCTGGAGACTTTGCAGAGTCCCGCCATGACTTCAGCCACCGCTGGGTTGAACCTCAGCGACTCGGTGTACGAGCGCCTGCTGCGCGAGCGCATCATCTTCCTCGGTACCCAGGTCGACGACGACATCGCGAACAAGCTGTGCGCCCAGATCCTGCTGCTGTCGGCAGAAGATCCCAGCCGGGACATCTCCCTCTACATCAACTCGCCCGGCGGATCGGTCAGCGCCGGCATGGCGATCTTCGACACGATGCAGTTCGCCGAGTGCGACGTCGCGACGTTCGGAATGGGTCTGGCCGCGTCGATGGGCCAGTTCCTGCTCTCCGCCGGGGCCAAGGGCAAGCGGTACGCCCTCCCGCACGCGCGGATCATGATGCACCAGCCGTCCGCCGGAATCGGTGGCACCGCCAGTGACATCGCGATCATGGCCGAGCAGTTCGCGCACACCAAGCGCGAAATGGCCGAGCTGATCGCCGAGCACACCGGTCAGACGGTCGAGCAGATCACCGCCGATTCGGATCGCGACCGCTGGTTCACCGCACAGCAGGCTCTCGAATACGGTTTCGTCGACCACGTCGTCTCCCGCGCGGCGCAGGCGGGCGGGACCGGGCAGTAGCGGCCCGGCTTCCTCACTGACCGCTCCCACACATCCCTTGGAGAACTGATGACCAACCTGTTCGATCCCCGCAGCCTGGGAGGCCAGGCGCCTGCAGGCCCCCAGTCGCGTTACATCCTGCCGTCGTTCATCGAGCACTCGAGCTACGGCGTGAAGGAGTCCAACCCGTACAACAAGCTGTTCGAGGAGCGCATCATCTTCCTCGGCGTGCAGGTGGACGACGCGTCGGCCAACGACGTGATGGCTCAGCTGCTCGTTCTCGAGTCGCTGGACCCCGACCGCGACATCACCATGTACATCAACTCACCGGGTGGTTCGTTCACGTCGCTGATGGCGATCTACGACACCATGCAGTACGTGCGCGCCGACATCACGACGGTGTGCCTCGGTCAGGCGGCGTCCGCTGCCGCGGTGCTGCTCGCGGCGGGTACCCCCGGTAAGCGTCTCGCCCTGCCGAACGCTCGTGTCCTCATCCACCAGCCGGCCACCGGCGGCATCCAGGGTCAGGTCTCCGACCTCGAGATCCAGGCCGCCGAGATCGAGCGGATGCGTCGCCTGATGGAGACCACCCTCGCGAAGCACACCGGCAAGGAAGCCGACGTGATCCGCAAGGACACCGATCGCGACAAGATCCTCACGGCCGCCGAGGCCAAGGACTACGGAATCATCGACGACGTGCTCGAGTACCGCAAACTCAGCGCCCAGAAGTGATTTCCTGCCGCCCCGGCTCGGGCGACACGCCGTGACGGCGTAGTTGCCGCGAGCCGGGTGCGGGATCGGCAAGGCTGACTTTCCCGGAAGATCGGTGCGCGAATCACCGACAACCAGTCGACCTCGCTCGCGATCTGCGGGTACGGTCACATAACGGGCTTTCGTTTCGGTCGATGCGCGCACGGCGTGGGATCGGTTCGATGGTTGCACGTAGACGAAGGAAGTAGGGACCTGACGAGATGGCACGCATCGGTGACGGCGGGGATCTGCTCAAGTGCTCTTTCTGCGGTAAGAGCCAGAAGCAGGTCAAGAAGCTCATTGCTGGGCCTGGGGTGTACATCTGCGACGAGTGCATCGACCTGTGCAACGAGATCATCGAAGAGGAGCTGGCCGAGTCCAGCGAGGTGAAGCTCGACGAGCTGCCGAAGCCGGCCGAGATCCGGGACTTCCTCGAGAACTACGTGATCGGCCAGGATGCTGCCAAGCGGACTCTCGCCGTCGCGGTCTACAACCACTACAAGCGCATCCAGGCCGGCGACAAGGGCCGTGATGCTCGTGGCGAGACGGTCGAGCTGGCGAAGTCGAACATTCTCATGCTCGGCCCGACGGGCTGCGGCAAGACGTATCTGGCTCAGACGCTGGCGAAGATGCTCAACGTTCCCTTCGCGATCGCCGATGCGACGGCACTCACCGAGGCCGGCTACGTGGGTGAGGACGTCGAGAACATCCTCCTCAAACTGATCCAGGCTGCGGACTACGACGTCAAGCGCGCCGAGACCGGCATCATCTACATCGACGAGGTCGACAAGATCGCCCGCAAGAGCGAGAACCCGTCGATCACGCGGGACGTGTCCGGTGAGGGTGTGCAGCAGGCTCTGCTGAAGATCCTCGAGGGCACGCAGGCCAGCGTGCCGCCGCAGGGTGGTCGCAAGCACCCGCATCAGGAGTTCATCCAGATCGACACGACGAACGTCCTGTTCATCGTGGCGGGCGCGTTCGCAGGCCTCGAGCGGATCGTGTCCGATCGCGTCGGCAAGCGCGGCATCGGTTTCGGTGCCGAGGTGCGGTCGAAGGCGGAGATCGACACGCAGGACCACTTCGCGGAGGTCATGCCGGAAGACCTGATCAAGTTCGGGCTCATTCCCGAGTTCATCGGCCGTCTCCCCGTCGTGGCGTCGGTGACCAACCTCGACAAGGAATCGCTCGTCCAGATCCTGTCGGAGCCGAAGAACGCACTGGTCAAGCAGTACAACCGGTTGTTCGACATGGACGGCGTGGAGTTGGAGTTCACCACGGACGCGCTCGAGGCCATCGCCGATCAGGCGATCCTTCGCGGCACCGGTGCTCGTGGTCTGCGCGCGATCATGGAGGAAGTTCTGCTTCCGGTCATGTACGACATCCCGAGCCGGGACGACGTCGAGAAGGTCGTGGTCAGCGCGGAGACGGTCAACGACAACGTGCTCCCGACCATCGTCCCGCGCAAGCCGGAGCGGGGAGAACGCCGGGACAAGTCCGCCTAGGCGGGAGCGCGCTGTATCCTGAGTGCGAACTAACTCACTAGTTCGTACAAATGGAGGTAATGCGCGCGATGACCGCTCCCGGACCGATCTTTGTTCTCAACGGCCCCAACCTGAACCTGCTGGGGCAACGGCAGCCCGAGGTGTACGGGCGGGAGACGCTCGACGACGTCGTGGAGTTGTGCCGCGCCGCCGCCGCGAAGGCGGGACGTGAGATCGTCGCGCGACAGTCCAACCACGAGGGCCACCTGATCGACTGGGTGCACGAGGCCCGCACCACGGCGTCGGGCGTCGTGATCAACCCGGGCGGTTTCACGCACACGTCGGTGGCTCTGCGCGACGCCCTGGTCACGCTCGAGGTGCCCCTCGTCGAGGTGCACATCAGCAACGTGCACGCCCGCGAGGAGTTCCGGCACCACTCGTACGTGTCCGGGGTCGCGACCGGAGTGATCGCCGGACTCGGCATCCTCGGCTACTCGCTGGCCGTCGACTTCATCTGCAACAAGGGCTGACGGCGCCATGGGACGACAGGTTCGTACGAGCGTTGCCACGGTGTCCCTGAGTGGATCGCTGGAGGAGAAGGTCACCGCGATCGCGGCGGCCGGGTTCGACGGATTCGAGGTGTTCGAACCCGATTTCGTGAGTTCGCCGTGGTCGCCGCGTGAGCTGGCCTCCCGCGCAGCGGATCTCGCGCTCACCCTGGATCTGTATCAGCCGTTCCGCGATCTGGATTCCGCCGACGACGCGACGTTCGCGCGCAACCTGATCCGGGCCGAGCGCAAGTTCGACATCATGGAGCAGCTCGGCTGCGACACCCTGCTGGTCTGCTCGTCGCCGCTGCCCGAGGCGGTGCGCGACGACGCCCGCCTGACCGAGCAACTCCACACCCTCGCCGAACGCGCGCACAGCCGGGGACTCCGCATCGCCTACGAGGCGCTGGCCTGGGGCACGCACGTCAACACGTACCGGCATGCGTGGAAGATCGTGCAGGACGCCGACCATCCCGCCCTCGGCACCTGCCTCGACAGCTTCCACATCCTCTCCCGCGGCGACGACCCGTCCGGCATCCGCGACATCCCGGGGGAGAAGATCTTCTTCCTGCAGCTCGCCGATGCCCCCCGGATGTCGATGGACATCCTGCAGTGGAGCCGGCACCACCGGAACTTTCCGGGGCAGGGCAACTTCGATCTCGCGACGTTCGGTGCCCACGTCCAGGCGGCCGGATACACCGGGCCGTGGTCGCTGGAGATCTTCAACGACACGTTCCGGCAGTCGTCGACGGGCCGCACGGCCGCCGACGCGCACCGCTCGCTGCTGTACCTGCAGGAGGAGGTCGCCCGGGTGCAGGCCGAGCACGGTGAGGACACCGGTCGCGGTCTGGCGCTGTTCGAGCCGCCGCCGCGCGCACCGCTCGAAGGCATCGTGTCGCTCCGGCTCGCGGCCGGTCCCGGTAAGGATTCCGACCTCCGGCAGGCGTTGCAGCACATCGGATTCCGTCTGGTGGGCCGGCACCGCAGCCACGACCTCCAGTTGTGGCGGCACGGCCGGATGACCATCGTGGTCGACGCCACCGCTGGCACGGTGTGGACGGCGCCGGGTCTACCTGCGCACCTGCCGGTGCTCACCCAGATCGGCATCCGGTCGAGTGATCCCGACGCGTGGGGGGAGCGCGCCGCGGCGCTCGAGGTCCCGGTGCACGAGGTCCTGCTGCCCGGGGTCGACACCGCGCCCGAATCCGATGTGGTGCGTCTGAAGATCACCGACGCGACGTCGCTGGATCTGCGCGGTCCGGGTAGTGCCGCGTCGTGGCAGTCGGCGTTCGATCTGTATCCGACGGAGTCGCGCTGGCAGGACGAGGTGCCGGTGTTCACCGGGGTCGATCACGTGGCGCTCGCCGTCCCGTCGGACAACTGGGACGGCATCATGCTGCTGCTCCGCTCGGTGTTCGCGATGGCGCCGCACGAGGGCCTCGACGTCACGGACGCGGTCGGGATGATGCGCAGTCAGGCGCTGACGATGGATCAGACGGGCGCCCACGGCGTCGACCGTCCGCTGCGCATCTCGCTGAACATGGTCCCGGGTGCGGTGTCGGGGAGCTCCCACATCGCCGCGGCCCGGCGCGGTGGGATCAGTCACGTCGCGTTCGCGTGCACGGACATCTTCACCGCCGCCGCGACCATGCAGTCGAACGGCTTCGAGCCGCTCGTCATCTCGCCGAACTACTACGACGACCTCGAGGCCCGCTTCGGACTCTCCCGCGAACTCCTCGACCGCATGAGCGGTTCCGGCATCATGTACGACGCCGACGCCCACGGCGAGTTCTTCCACCTGTTCACCCAGACGGTGGGCGCCGACCTGTTCTTCGAGGTCGTGCAACGCGTCGGTGGTTACGAGGGGTACGGGGACGCGAACTCCGCAATGCGTCTGGCTGCCCAGTTGCGGGCGGCCGGCTGAGCGCTCCACCGGACAGATAACGGCGCCCGTGGTCACGACCACGGGCGCCGTCGTCTTTTCGTCGAGTGACGTCCGCCACTTCTGGGGCGTGACCACTGACGTCGATGCGCCCTCCTGGGGTGCATGTGACTGATGGGATCGAAAAATCCGGCCGGAGACCGCGACGGGCGATCACAGGCGTCAACGCGACACGTGGGTTTCTGGCCGATTCGTACTAACCTGTGTCGAAACCGTGACCTTTTCGTTATCAGTCACGAACTCGACGGAGGAATGTGGTCTTGGCTCTACACGCGAACACCGTCCCGCAGGCCCGGCATGCCCGGCGCACCCGTTCTGCGAAGTCCGCCCGCCGGCACGTGGTGGCGACCTCGTTGGCGGCTACTGCGCTGCTCGTGTCCGGCGCCATCGCCTCCGCCGCCACCGGGGAGGTGGCGCACGCATCCACCGAGGCGGGCGTGTCGCTCACGCCGCCGCCGCAGTTCCTGCAGGTCGAACGCCCGGAACTCACCGACCACACCGAGCAGATCCAGCGCGCCGCCCAGCGTGAGGTCGAGAGGCTGGTGGCCCAGAAGGCCGAGACCGAGCGCCTGGCCCGGGAGGCAGCCGAACAGGCCGCACGTCAGGCTGCCGCCGAGAAAGCGGCTCGCCGACCCGCGGTCCTGTTCCCGGCCGACGGCACGTTCACGTCCGGCTTCGGTCAGCGCTGGGGTACCAACCACAACGGCATCGACATCGCGAACTCCATCGGCACCCCGATCAAGGCCGTCACCAACGGCACCGTGATCGAGAGCGGTCCGGCGTCGGGCTTCGGGCTGTGGATCCGCCTGCAGCAGGACGACGGCACCATCGGCGTGTACGGCCACATCGACACCTCGTTGGTCTCGGTCGGGCAGCAGGTCCGGGCCGGCGACCAGATTGCCACGATGGGCAACCGGGGGCAGTCGACCGGACCGCACCTGCACTACGAGGTGTGGACGGCGAACGGAACCAAGATCGATCCGGCGGGCTGGCTCAATTCGCGCGGCGTCCCCGTTCCCGGAGGGCAGGGCAGCTAGCGGCGCCTCGCTGCCTGCTGAGGTGAAAATGATGGGTTTCGGGTGTTGTCTGCTGGTCGCATCACCGCAAGACTGTCTCCATGACCCTCATTTCTCCTCCGCCGACCGGCCGGCGTGAGTGGATCCACGACTCGGACTGCGACCTCGACGCGTTTCGCGCCTCCGTGGACCGCTCGACGAATCTGACCGACTATCCGTTCGCCCACTCCGTGGAGCAGAACGTTCTGATGTACCGCAGCGAATCGCTGATTCCGCACCTCGACGATGCGCAGTCCCGCCGTGCCGTGCAGACCGAACTCGTGCGCGCGCTCACCGACGGTCCCGGAATCGTGTTGTTCCAGAACGCCTTCGGCGACCCCGCCGTGGTGGATCGTGCCACCGAACAGTTCGACCTCCTCATTGCGAAGCAGCATGCGTCGGGTGGTGTGGTGGGTGACCACTTCGGCAGGGCGGGCGCCAACGACCGCATTTGGAACGCCGCGCAGAAGCTGGCTCTCGGCGCACCGGACGTGTTCGCCGACTATTACGCCAACGACATCCTCGCGCTGATCTGCCAGAGCTGGCTGGGGCCGCTGTATCAGGTGACGTCGCAGGTCAACGTGGTCAATCCCGGTGGGGCCGCTCAGGTTCCGCATCGGGACTACCACCTCGGCATCGTGCCTTCGCACGAGCTGCCCGAGTATCCGGCGCATCTGCACCGGATGTCGGCGGCGCTGACGCTGCAGGGCGCGGTGGCGCACTGCGACATGCCCGTCGAGAGCGGACCCACCCTGTATCTGCCGTACTCGCAGCTGTTCGAGGCGGGCTATGTGGCGTTCTCGCGGCCGGAGTTCGTCGAGTTCTTCCGCGACCGTCACGTCCAGTTGCCGCTACGCAAGGGCGACGCGGTGTTCTTCAACCCGGCGCTCCACCACGGTGCGGGCCACAACCGTTCGGAGTCGATCCGGCGGATGGCCAATCTGCTGCAGATCTCGTCGCCGTTCGGCCGGGCGATGGAAGTGCTGGACCGTGAGGCCATGGCGAACGCCGTGTATCCGACGTTGCTGGCCCGGCAGAGTGCGGGGGCGAGCGAGCGGACTCTCCGCAATGCCGTCGTCGCGACCGCCGAGTGCTACCCGTTCCCCACCAACCTCGACCACGATCAGCCGGTGCACAGTCTCGCGCCGGCCACCCAGGTGGACACGGTGTGGGAAGCGTTGCGGGACAGCGCCGACCCGACGGTGCTCGCGGAGCGTCTGGCCGCGCAGACCGCGCGGCGGCAACCGTGAACGGGCCCCGAGGCGTGATCGACGGACACGCGGATTCACTACGACAGCACCGTCCGGTGCGATTGGACGAGACACGACGATGACGATTCGACTTGCAGGCGCACCCATTTCGTGGGGAGTGTGTGAGGTGGAGGGCTGGGGTCACCAGCTCGATCCCGACCGGGTGCTCACCGAGATGCGCGACGCGGGCCTCGCGGCCACCGAACTCGGTCCGGACGGATTCCTCCCTTCGGATCCATGCGAGCTGACGGACACCCTCGCCCGGTACGACCTGACGGCGGTCGGAGGATTCGTGCCGGTGCTCCTGCACGACCCGGATCACGACACGGTCGCTGCGATCGGCGGGGCGCTCGATTCGCTCGTCGCGTCGCGGTCGGAGGTCATCGTCCTGGCGGCGGTGACGGGGGCGATCGGCTACGATTCGCGCCCCGAACTCGACGACTCCGGATGGAAGACGTTGCTGCGCAATCTCGACCGGCTGTCGTCCGCTGCTGCCGACCGGGGCCTGCGGGCGGTGATCCACCCGCACGTGGGGACGATGATCGAGAACCGCGCCGAGGTGGACCGCATCCTGGACGGCTCGTCGATCCCGCTGTGCCTGGACACCGGACATCTCCTGATCGGCGGCACCGACCCGCTCGACCTGGTCTCCACGGCCCCCGAGCGGATCGCCCACGCACACCTGAAGGATGTCGATGCGACACTCCTCGGCCGGGTCCGGGCGGGTGAACTCACCTACACCGAGGCCGTCGCCCAGGGCATGTACACGCCGCTCGGTACCGGCGACGTGGACATCGCCGGTGTGGTCGAGCGGCTGCAGAATCAGGCCTACGACGGCTGGTACGTCCTCGAACAGGACACCATTCTCGCGGCGGAACCCGAGGGCGAAGGTCCCGTGCGCGACGTCGTCCGAAGCGTCGAATACCTGAAAAGCATCGCGAAGTAGGGCCTTGTGCCGACGGGGCGCGGCTACGACCGGGCAGGCCCGGTCGTGCCGCGCACCATCAGGTGGGGGTCGATCACGAAATCCTGCGGGTCGAGGTCCTCGTCCTCGAGTCGGCCGACGGCGAACTGCACGGCGTGCCGTGCCAGGCCCTCCGTGTCCTGCCGCACGGTGGTGAGGTCGATCCGCGACAACTGCGACAGGTGGCTGTCGTCGTACCCGACGATCGAGATGTCGCCCGGCACGTCGACGTGGGCGCGGGTGAACACGTCCATGAGGCCGATGGCGCAGCGGTCGTTGCCGGCGAGGACCGCGGTGGGCAGGCGGTCCTCGGCCAGCAGGGTGTTCGCGGCGGCGACGCCTGCCTCCTCGGTGTGCTGCCCGGGAATGATGCGAATGTGGTTGGAGAGGTCGTGCCTGCGCATCGCCGCGAGGTACGCGCGACGCCGCTCGGGTGAGCCCGGGTCCGCACCTCCGTCGACGTGCGCGATCTCGCGATGTCCGAGTTCGACCAGGTGGTCCACGGACTGCCGGATGCCTTTGGCGTCGGCGGTCCGCACGGTGTCGACGGCGGTGTGGGGGAGTGCGCGGCCGACCACGGTGACCACGGCTCGGTCCGCGAGCGTGCGCAGATAGTCCGCCTCGGAGAGGGGGCCGAGCAGGATCAGGCCCTCGCACCGGTGGCTGAGGAGTGCTTCGATCGCCTTGTGCTCGTCGCGGGTGGGTGCGCTCGCGGAGAGCAGGACCTCGTATCCGGCGGCTTCGGCCTCCGCATAGATCGTTCCGATCAGGTCGGCCTGGAAGGTCTGGTGGACGTCCATGAGCACCCCGAGGGTGCGGCTGCGGCCGCGGGCGAGCATGCGGGCGGCGCGGTCGAGTCGGTAGCCGAGTTCGTCCGCGGCCTGCAGCACGCGGTCCCGGGTCTCGTCGGAGGCGCCGGGTTTGTTGCTGAAGATCAGTGACACGAGGGTGCGTGACACCCCGGCCCGCGTCGCGACATCGGCCATCGTGGGGCGTCGGTGCAGGCCGGCCGGTGCCCGCTCCGCATCCGCGTGCGCGTTGGCTCGGTCGTCGAGCATCTCGATCTCCCTCGGTTGCGTCGTCAGGGGCATTCTCACGGATCGCGACCCCAGCCCTTGACACCTTCTGTGATTCACCTCATAGTAGACAACTGAAGCGCGTTAGTGAAGCGCTTCAGTCCAGGAAGTACGCCTCTCGGCTGCATCGAGCCGAGCGCGTCCCGGGCGATATCGACACACGTGAACCGATCTTCCGTGTCGTGATGCGTGAGCATTCCCAGAAAGGCCACACCTGATGTTGACCACCAAGGCTGCCAGTGCACGCGGAAGCGGCGGCGCTGCGCGTAACGAGCGCAGTCACAAACGCTTCCTGACCAAGCTCACCGTCATCTCCACGCTCGGAGGCCTGCTGTTCGGCTACGACACCGGCGTGATCTCCGGTGCGCTGCTCTACATGAAGGACGAGTTGAACCTCAGTGCGGTCGGCGAAGCCACCGTCGTGAGTTCACTGCTGTTCCCCGGTGCGGCCGTCGGCGCGCTGCTGGGCGGCCGGTTGTCCGATGCCCTCGGCCGCAAGCGCACGCTGCTCGTCTGCGCGGGCTTGTTCCTCGTCGGTGCCCTCGGGTGTGCGATGGCTCCCAACGTGGAGATCATGGTGCTGGCCAGGATCGTCCTCGGTCTCGGTGTGGGCGCCGCCGCCGTCACCTGCCCGCTGTACCTGGCCGAGATGGCCCCGGTGGAGCGGCGCGGCCGGATGGTCACCATCAACGAACTGATGATCGTCACCGGTCAGATGCTCGCCTTCTCGATCAACGCCCTACTCGATCACCTCATCGAGGATCCGACGGTGTGGCGGTACATGCTGGCCATCGCGTCGGTGCCGGCGGTTCTCCTGCTGCTCGGCATGCTCGTGCTCCCGGATTCACCGCGCTGGTACGCGTCGAAGGGCCGCCTCGCCGAAACCCGCAGGACCCTCGAAATGAGCCGCAGCGAGTCCGAGGCCGCCGACGAATACGCCAGCATCAGCTTCCACGCCGCCCGCGACCGGAAGTCGAAGACCAGCGGCGCCGTCCACTACCTGCGTGACTACCCCTGGATGCGCCGGATCCTCTGGATCGGCTGTGGTCTGGCCATCGTGCAGCAGGCGACGGGCATCAACACGGTCAACTATTACGCGCCGACGATCCTCGAGCAGAGCGGGCTGGGTGTCAGCGCGTCCCTGGTGGCCACCATCGCGGTCGGTGTCACTTCGGTGGTCATGACGATCCTCGGAATCGTTCTGCTGGGCTTCGTGAATCGCCGCAAGATGCTGCTCACCGGTTTCATCGGTGTGGCGTCCTCGCAGGCCGCGCTGTCGCTGGTGTTCCTGCTGCCCTCGTCCACCGGCCGCAGCTACATCATCCTCGCCGCGATGATGGTGTTCGTCGCGTTCGTCCAGTGCTTCATCGGCACCTGCGTGTGGTTGCTGCTGTCGGAGATCTTCCCGATGGCCATCCGCGGGTTCGCGATGGGTATCGCGGTATTCGTGCTCTGGACGACCAACGCGTTCATCTCGTTCGTCTTCCCGATCCTCAACTCGGTTCTCGGATCCACCGGAACGTTCGGTTTGTTCGTGCTCGTCAACCTGATGTCGGTGTACTTCGTCTACCGCTTCGTCCCGGAAACCAAGGGCCGCAGCCTCGAAGAGTTGGAGGACCGGCTCGGCGCAGGTAACCCCGCCACATCGACTGCGGGAAACGCCGCCGCCGCCGCGACTCACTGATCGACGGTTCTCACGCGCCGGTACCACCGCCTGCGGGTGGTGGTACCGGCGCGTTGCGGTGTGTGCGGCGCCGCCCGTGGAGTTGGTTCAGGCACTCGGCGTCCTGCTGGTCGTGGGAGAGTTCGGTGAGCAACCGGAGGGCACGGGAGTGCTGCACCCCCCCTGGACCTCATCGAAGTCACGCGAAGGTTCGCCCGTCGACGCTCGGTTTCGCGCTGCCGCGCTCGTGCGTGGTTGACGAGTCCGGGGACTCCTCAAGCACGCACGGGCGCGGAGAGCCTCGCGAGGGTGGCGGCCCCGATGCGCTGTGCCGATTCGCCGAGTTGTGTTTCGCGGATGCGGGCGAGGGGGCGGTGACCGGAACCGGTTGCGAGAGAAGCGTAGACGTCCCGCGCGTGGTCGAGGAACAGCGGAGCCGAACCGCTGACACCGCCGGCGATGACGACGAGGTCGGGGTCGTAGACGTCGCCGACCATGGCGAGTCCGACACCCAGCCAACGTGCGAACTCCTCCATCGTGCGGATGGCGAGCGGGTCGCCGTCCCGCGCTGCGCTCGCGATCCGGCGGCCGGTGAGCGATCCCGGATCGCTCGCCACTTCGCGTGCGAGGATCGTCGAACTCGTGGGGTCGGCGGCGAGAAGCTCGATGGCCGTGTCCACGAGCGCTGTTCCGCTGCAATACCGTTCCCAGCACCCGCGCTTGCCGCAGGCGCAGGGTCTGCCGCCCGGAACCACCTGCAGGTGGCCGAGTTCGGGAGCGACGCCGTGGCTCCCGCGGTACAGCGTCCCGTCGATGAGCAGGGCCGCACCGATGCCGGTGCCGATCGCGACCATCACCACATTGCGACCGCCGGCGGCGGCCCCGAACCGGTGCTCCGCCCACGCCGCCGCGTTCGCGTCGTGTTCGAGGACCACCGGCAGTCCGAGCCGCTCGCTGAGGTCGTTGGCGACCGGCACGTTCTTCCACGGCAGGTGCGGCGCGAACCGCACGGTGGTGAGGTCGGGGGTGATGAAACCGGCCACCGCAAGCCCGACTGCCGACACGGGATGGCGGCCCGCGAGTTCGCGAACGGCACGGTCGAGCGCGTCCTCGAGGGCCTTGGCCGATTGCGGTGTGGGCGCCTGCACGGAATCGAGCACCTCGCCGGTGTCGTCGACCACGCAGGCCCGGATACTGGTACCACCGACATCGATGCCGACGGTGAGAGCGGAGACAGGCACGGAGGCGACGGTACTCACCGTGCCGAGGCCGTCGCCGCCTCGGGTACCGCCCGGGAATCCTCCCAGGCATCGAGCCGGCTGATCGCGGTCCGGGCGACCACCTGTTGTTCCGTGACGGCGAGGTGACCCCGGGTCCGGCCCAGGAACGACCACGTCCAGGACATGGCCGTCGCGAGGCGGCTCTTGAATCCGACGATGTAGACCAGGTGGATCAGGAGCCACAGCAGCCAGGCGAGCAGCCCGGTCAGCTGGAGGCGGCCAACCTTCGCGACCGCGTTGAAGCGGGAGATCATGGCCATGCTGCCCTTGTCCGTGTATCGGAACGGGGCGCGTTCAGGCTTGTCGCTGCCCTTCCGGTGGGCGCGGACCTCAGCGGCTATCAGCTGCGCGGCGTAGCGGCCGCCCTGGATCGCAACCTGCGCGACGCCGGGAAGACCGTCCCGGTTCATCATGTCCCCGACGACGAAGACGTTGCTGTGGCCGGGCAGGGTGAGGTCGGGTTCGACGAGGACCCGGCCCGCGCGGTCGGTGCCGGCGCCGGTCTGTTCGGCGAGTTGCCTGCCCAGCGGGCTGGCCGCGACGCCCGCGGACCAGATCTTGCAGGCGGCCTCGATCCGCCGCTCGGCTCCGTCCTGGTCGCGGACGGTGAGTCCGTCGTCGTCGACGTCGGTCACCATCGCGCCCAACTGGATCTCGACCCCGAGATTCTCCAACGTGTCCGCGGCCGCCCGGCGCAGCTTGTCGTCGAACGGCGGGAGCACCGTCGGCGCCGCGTCGAGCAGGATGATGCGCGCGTCACGGGGATCGATGGTGCGGTACGCACCGGCGAGAGTGCGATGCGCGAGCTGGGCGATCTCACCGGCCATTTCGACTCCGGTGGGCCCGGCGCCGACCACGACGAACGTGAGCAGCCGCGCCCGCTCGGCGGGATCGGTGCTGACCTCGGCGCTTTCGAAGGCGCCCAGAATGCGGCCGCGCAGCTCGAGGGCGTCGTCGATCGTCTTCATTCCGGGTGCGTGCTCGGCGAAATGGTCGTTGCCGAAATAGGATTGGCGGGCGCCCGCCGACACGACGAGACTGTCGTACTCGGTGACCGTCGTGCGGCCGCGGTGCGTGGACGTGACGGTCCGGTCGGCGACGTCGATCTTCTCGACCCCGCCGATAAGGACGGACGCGTTCTGCTGGTCTTCGAGGACGAGCCGCGTCGCGGGCGCGATCTCGCCCTCCGACAGGATTCCCGTCGCCACCTGGTACAGCAACGGCTGGAACAGGTGATGCGTCGTGCGATCGATCAGAGTGACATCGACGTCCGTCCGTTTCAGGGCCTTGGTGGCGAAGAGGCCGCCGAATCCCGATCCGATGACCACGACCCGATGACGGCGGGCGAGAGAGGTGTCGCTCATGAAGTTCCTTTCGATCGAACGGACGCCGCGCCGGACCGCGGACGGTCCGGCGCGGAGAACCAGTACTTATGCGTTCTGGGGGAAGCCGAGGTTGAGGCCGCCGTGGCTGGGGTCGAGCCAGCGGGTGGTGACGACCTTGCCGCGGGTGAAGAAGTGGACGCCTTCGGCGCCGTGGGCGTGGGTGTCGCCGAACAGGGAGTTCTTCCAGCCGCCGAAGGAGTAGTAGGCCATGGGGACGGGGATGGGGACGTTGATGCCGACCATGCCGACCTCGACCTCGTTCTGGAATCGGCGGGCGGCGCCGCCGTCGTTGGTGAAGATGGCGGTGCCGTTGCCGAACTGGCTGGAGTTCACCAGGTCGAGGGCGTCGTCGTAGCTCTCGACGCGGATCACGGAGAGGACGGGTCCGAAGATTTCGTCGGTGTAGACGGACATGTCGGTGGTGACGTGGTCGATGAGGGTCGGTCCGAGCCAGAACCCGTCGGCGCCGCCGTCGGCCTGCACGGTGCGCCCGTCGACGACGATGGTGGCGCCGTCGGCCTCGCCGGCGTCGATGTAGGAGGCGACCTTGTCGCGGTGCACCTTGGTCACCAGCGGGCCCATGTCGGAATCTTTGGTGCCGTCGCCGATCTTCAACGTGTCGGTGCGCTCCTTGATTTTGGCGACCAACTCGTCCGCGATGTCCCCGACCGCAACCAAAGCACTGATGGCCATGCAGCGCTCGCCCGCGGATCCGAAGCCGGCGTTGACCATGGCGTCGGCGGCGAGGTCGAGGTCGGCGTCGGGCAGGACGATGGCGTGGTTCTTGGCTCCGCCGAGGGCTTGGACGCGTTTGCCGTGGGCGGTGCCGGTGGCGTAGACGTATTGGGCGATGGGGGTGGAGCCGACGAAGCTGATGGCCTTGATGGCGGGGTTGGTGAGGAGTTCGTCGACGGAGGTCTTGTCGCCTTGGAGGACGTTGAACACGCCGGCGGGGAGTCCGGCTTCGGCCCAGAGTTCTGCCATCCAGATCGCGGCGGTGGGGTCCTTCTCGGAGGGCTTGAGGACGACGGTGTTGCCGGTGGCGATGGCGATGGGGAAGAACCACATCGGGACCATGGCGGGGAAGTTGAAGGGGGAGATGATGCCGACGGGGCCGACGGGTTGGCGGAGGGAGGAGACGTCGACGTTGGTGGAGGCGTTTTCGGTCATGCCGCCCTTGAGCAGGTGGGCGATGCCGCAGGCGAATTCGACGACTTCCTGGCCGCGGGAGACTTCGCCGAGGGCGTCGGAGACGACCTTGCCGTGTTCGGAGGTGATGATCTCGGCGAGTTCGCCCTTGCGCTGGTTGAGCAGTTCGCGGAATGTGAAGATGATCTGGGTGCGCTTGGCGAGGGAGGTGTCGCGCCAGGCGGGGAAGGCGGCGGCGGCGGCGTCGATGACGGCGCGGGCGTCCTCGACACTGGCGAGGGCGACCTGACCGGTGACGGCACCGGTCGCGGGGTTGGTGACGGGGGCGGTGTTACCGCTGGTGCCGGCGAAGGTCTTGCCGTCGGACCAGTGTGCGATCTCGCGAGTGATGTTGGTGCTCATGTGTTGTCCTTTCACCGCGTGCGCGCGATGTAATCCTTCATGGTCTTCAGTTGGTAGCGGGAGACGTCGTGGGCGTTCTCGTCCTCGGCGAAAACGCTGGACACCATGACCGTGTCGGGCTTGTCGTAGAAGCCGAGTTCGCCGAGACCGCCGAAGAACTCGTCCCAGTCGAGGTCGCCGTCACCGATCTTGAGGTGCTGGTGCACACGCACCGGGTTGCCGGGCGGATTGGTGATGTACCGCAAGCCGTGGGAACGGTGGTGATCCATCGTGTCCGCGACGTGGACGAGCCGGAGCATGTCGCCCGCAGTGCGCATGATCTCGAGCATCCCGGCACCCATGTGATAGCTGTGGCACGCGACGAACACCAATCCGAAGTTCTTGGAATTGATGCCACGGATCATCCGGATGGCGTCCAGACCGTTCTCCACGAAGTCGTCGGGGTGCGGGTCGATGCGAACGTCGATGCCTTCACGCTCGATGATGGGGACGAGTTCCTCCATCGACCGGTAGAAGGCGCGCTCCGACTCCTCGGCCTTCTCCGGCCGGCCGCTGAACTCGGTGTTCATCACGTTCACACCGAGGTCGACGGTGATCTGGATGGCGCGCTTCCAGTACCGCACCGCCGCCTCGCGGGCGTCCTCGTCCGGGCCGGACCACCGCAGGACCGGCAGCACCGAGGCGATTCCGACGCCGGCGTCGCTGCAGGCCTTGCGGAACTGACGGACCAGTTCGTCGTCGGCCTTCGGGTGGTTGAAGAACGGGATCATGTCGCGGTGCGGAGTGAGCTGCAGGTGTTCGAAGCCGAGTTCCGCGACGACGGCCGGCAATTCGAGCAGCGAGTAGTCGTGGTGAAACGGGGTGGGATCGAGTGCGATCTTCATGGTGATCAGGCTCCCGGAATGGAGGAACGGTCGACCATCTCGACGGTGACGCGCTCGCCCGTCTCCAGTGACTGCACGCCGGCCGCGCACACGGCGGCGGCGGCGTAGCCGTCCCACGCGCCGGGGCCGTCGACGTAGTTACCCGTCTCCGCGCCCGTGCGGACGGCGTTCACCCACCGCTGGATCTCGACGTCGTACGCCTGGCCGAAGCGTTCCTTGAACGACGGGGTGATCTCTCCGCCGTACATGCCGGCACCCGAGCGGCCGGTTCCCGCGCCGGTGCCGTACTTGCGGACCAGTCCGACGTCGAGGCCGATGAACGCCGAACCCTTCTCGGCGACGATCTCGGTGCGCACCTCGTAGGCGACACCGGTGGTCACGAACAGTTCGACGTCGACGTGACGACCGGACTCGGTGCTGAAGAACGCGATCTGCGGGTCCTGAAGTCCCTCGGGCGCACCGGGGTTCGCGGCGGGCTTGAGGACGTGGACCGACGTGATCTCTTCGTCGAACAGGAAGCGGGTGACGTCGACCTCGTGGACCAGCGAGTCCTTGACGATCATCGAGCTGTCGAAGCTCGGCGGCACCACCGGGTTGCGGTGCACGCAGTGGGCGAGGAGCACCCGCCCGAACACGTCGTCGTCGATGAGGGCCTTCAGCTGCTCGTACTCGTGGTCGAAGCGCCGCATGAAGCCGACCTGGATCAGTTTCTTGCCGAGTTCGGCTTCGGCCTTGACGATCTCGAGGGACGTGGCGACGTCGGTGGTCAGCGGCTTCTCACACATCACCGGCTTGCCGTGCTCGAGGCAGGCCAGGAGCTGCTTTTCGTGTGTCGGACCGGGGGTGGCCAGGACGACCGCGTCGACACCGGGGTCGGCGATCGCGTCGAGCGGGTCGTTGACCACGCGGCAACCGGGGATTCCGGCCGCGATCTCCTCGGCCTTCTCGGTGAAGTAGTCGTTGACGACGGCGACGGTCGCACCCTTGATGCGGTCGGTGATCCGCGCGACGTGGTCGGCGCCCATCATTCCGACACCCAGGACGGCGATACGCAGGTCGTTGCTCTCGGACATAGCTGACTAGCTCCTGACGTGGTCGGTTAGACGAACTTGACGGACGGGATTCCGCAGGATCCCAGGTACTTGCGGGTGCGCTGGGCGATCGGGAGCGGCACGTCCACGGCGCAGGGGTAGAGATCCTGCTCGACGATCGCGAACACGTCGATGTCGAGCTTCTCGATCGCGGCGAGCAGCGGCGGCAGGTCGGGGATGCCGAGCGGGGGTTCGATCATCGCGCCGAGCTTGACGGCCTCGCCGAACGGCAGGTCCTCGGCCTCGACCTTGGCGCGGACCTCGGGGTCGACCTGCTTGAGGTGCAGGTAGCCGATCCGTTCGGGGGCCCGCTCGATGACCGCGAGGTTGTCGCCGCCGCAGTAGCTGATGTGGCCGGTGTCGAGGCAGAGGTTCACGAATTCGCTGTCGGTGCCGTCGAGGAAGCGGTAGACGTTCTCCTCGGTGTCGACGTGGCTGTCGGCGTGTGGGTGGTACTGCGCCTTCACGCCGTACTGCTCGAACATCTTCTTGCCCAGCTCGTTCATGCCGCCGGTCTTCTTCTTCCACTGCTCCGCGGTGAGGTTGCGGTCCTCGAGCACCTCGCCGGTGCCCGGGTCGCGCCACATCTCCGGGATCACGACCACGTGCTTGCCTCCGACGGCGGCGGTCAGCTTCGCGACGTCCTCGATCTGGGTCCACACGGCATCCCAGGAATCGTCCTGGTGCAGGTGCTCGAAGACGGTGCCTGCCGACAGCTTCAGATTGTGGGCGGCCAGTTCGTCGCGGAGTTGCTGCGGGTCGGTGGGCAGGTAGCCGTACGGCCCCAGCTCGATCCACTCGTAACCGGATGCGGACACCTCGTCGAGGAACCGGCCGTACGGGGTCTGCTGCGGGTCTTCCGGGAACCACACGCCCCAGGAGTCGGGGGCCGATCCGACGCGAATGACGCTCATCGGGAAATCCTTTCGAAAGTTCTGCTGGGGGCGGGTCAGTTGCCGGACGGGCGGAGGAACGGACGCTGGATCTTCTTCCACTGCGCGTACGTCTCGTACGCGTTCTGCGTGGACTCGAGGGTGCTGGTCGAGCTGACCGGCACGTCCCACCAGGATTCGCTGTCCGGGGCGGCGATCCGGGGGTCCGTCTCGACGTGGATGACGGTGGTCTTGTCGCTCGCCTTCGCCACCTTGACGGCGTCGGCGAACTCGGCGGCCGTGTTCGCGCGGATCACGTCGGCGCCGAGGCTCGCCGCGTTGACCGCCAGATCGACGGGCAGGATGTCGCCGTCGAGCCGGCCGGAGTCGCCCCGGTAACGGTAGTCGGTGCCGAAACGCTGGGAGCCGAGCGACTCCGACAGCGATCCGATGGACGCGAAACCGTGATTCTGCACGAGGACCACGATGACCTTGACGTTCTCCTGCACGGCCGTGACGAGTTCGGTGGCCATCATCAGGTAGGAGCCGTCGCCGACCATGATGAACACGTCGCGGTCGGGGCACGCCATCTTGGCGCCGATGCCGCCGGCGACCTCGTAGCCCATGCAGGAGAAGCCGTACTCGACGTGGTAACCCTTCGAGTCCCGGGTGCGCCACAGCTTGTGCAGGTCGCCGGGCATCGAACCGGCGGCGCACACCACCACGTCGCGCGGGTCCGACAGTGTGTTGGCGAGACCGATGACCTGGTTCTGGTTCAGGCCGAGCGAGTCGTCGTCGATCTTGTAGACCGAGTCGACGGTGGACTCCCAGTGCGCGGCGAGTTCTGCAGTGCGCGAACGGTACTCGTCGGAAACCCGGTAGTCGCCCAGTGCCTCGGCGAGGGCCTCGAGTGTCTCGCGGGCATCCGCGACGACGCTGACGCCGCCCTGCTTCACCGAGTCGATCGACGCCACGTTGATGTTGACGAACCGCACGTCGGGGTTGTTGAACGCGGTGCGCGACGCCGTGGTGAAGTCGCTGTAGCGCGTGCCGATGCCGATGATCACGTCGGCCTCGGTGGCGAGCGCGTTGGCCGCGGTCGTGCCCGTCGAGCCGATCGCCCCGACCGACTGCGGGTGGTCGTACGGCAGCGAACCCTTGCCGGCCTGACTCTGGCCGACCGGAATGCCGGTCGACTCGACGAACGAGGCCAGCGCCGCGGTGGCGCCGGAGTAGATGAGGCCACCACCCGCGACGATCAGGGGCTTCTTCGCCGACCGGATGACGTCCGCGGCCCGCGCGATCGCCGACTTCTCGGGGAGCGGCCGGGCGACGTGCCACGTGCGCTCGGCGAACATCGACTCGGGCCAGTCGAACGCCTCCGCCTGCACGTCCTGCGGGATGGCGACGGTGGCCGCGCCCGTCTCGACAGGGTCGGTGAGCACGCGCATCGCGCCGAGCAGCGCCGACGGCAACTGCTCGGGCCGCCAGACGCGGTCGAAGTAGCGCGACAGCGGCTTGAATGCGTCGTTGACGGTGACGTCCCCACTCGACGGCAGTTCGAGTTCCTGCAGGACCGGTGCGCTCGCGCGGGTGGCGAACGTGTCGGCGGGCAGCAGCAGGACGGGCAGCCGGTTGATGGTGGCGAGCGCCGCGCCGGTCAGCATGTTGGTCGAGCCGGGGCCGACGCTGGCAGACACGGCCCAGGTCTGCAGGCGATCCTTCTGGCGTGCGTACGCGACCGCGCTGTGCACCATCGCCTGCTCGTTACGGCCGAGGACGTACGGCAGTTCCGGTTCGGTGCCGGCCTCGACGGCGTCGATCTCGGCCTGCAGCAGCGCCTGACCGAGGCCGGCGACGTTGCCGTGACCGAAGATGCCGAAGCAGCCGGCGAAGAACTTGGTGCGTTCGCCGTCCCGCTCGACGTACTGGCCGGCGAGGAATCGGATGGTCGCCTGAGCCACCGTGAGGTGGACGGTGCCCTCGGCGTTGGGGTTCTTGCTCGCCGACATCGGCGCGGTGGACACCACGGTCATGCTCCTTCGGACGGTGCGTGGAGGGGGAGGCGGGGATCGACGGTCTGGTGTTCCCAGCTGCCGCGCAGCCAGGTGTGTGCCGGGTCGTCGCAGATGTTCCAGGAACGTTCTTCGCCCGGTCCGGCCATCACGTTCAGGTAGTACATGTGATGTCCGGGGGCGGCGATCGACGGTCCGTGGTAGCCGTGCGGGACGAGGACCACGTCGCCGGATCGCACTTCCTCGAGCACCTCGATGGGCCGCTCGGGAGTACCGTACACACGATGGTAGCCGAATCCGGTGCCGCCGAAATCCACTGCTGTGTCGCCGGCTTCGGCGATCTCGAAGTAGTAGATCTCCTCGAGCTGGGATTCGACGTCGCTGTTCTCGTCGTGCTTGTGGCTCGGGTACGACGACCAGTTGCCGCCGGGAGTGATGACCTCGCACGCGATGATCGAGTCGGCCTCGAACCGGTCGGCGGTGCCGAAGTTGTGCACCTGCCGGCTGCAGTTGCCCGCGCCGCGCAGTTCGACGGACACGTCCGCGGCCGGAACGTACCGGAACGGGAACTTCTGCCGGGCGCGGGCGCCGCACAGTGCGAAACGACCACCGGTCGCGCTCGCCACCGCGTAGGCGGAGTCCCGTCCCACGTAGGCGAAGTCGCTCGGCCCGTCGAACACGGACCGGCGCCCGGTGAGCGCGAACTCGGTGCCCTCACTCGACACCGACGCCGACCCGGCCAGCGGCACGACGATGATCTCGTCGTCGCCGGTGGTGAGTTCGGCCGACCCGCCGGGTGCCAGGGTGAGCACCCGGAGGCTCGATTCCGTCCAGCCCGCCGACTCGGGGGTCACCTCGAGGTCGAACGGCCCGGTGGCCGCGGAACCGACCGGAACGTAGTACTTGCTGTTCATCGTGGGCCTCTCCGGCGTGCGTCAGTGAACGAGGGATACGGCGGTGTCGACCGCGGCGGCGACGTCCTCGTCCCGCGGGTACAGCAGGGTGCGTCCGACGATCAGGCCGCGGACCGACGGCAGTGCGAGGGCCTTCGCCCAGCTCGCGAACGTCTCCTCGGGGGCCGTCTGCGGGTCGCCGCCGAGCAGCAGCGTGGGAAGCGTCGTCGCGTCCATGACGCGTTCCATCTCGTCGACCACCGGAAGCTTCATCCAGGTGTAGGCGGACGTGGAGCCCAGGCCCTGGCTGATGTGGATGGACTTGATCACGGCGTCGGCGCTGAGATCGTTCTTGACCTTGCCGTCGACACGGCGCGACAGGAACGGTTCCACCATGGCCATCAGTCCGGCCGCGGCCAGCGAATCGACGGCCTCGGCGCAGGCGGTGAGGGTGGAGAGGGTGCCCGGATCGTCGAGGTCGATGCGGCACAGCATCTTTCCGCCGTTCATGCCGGCCTTCGCGGTGCCCGCCGCGGTGTAGCCCGTCATCCGGTCGTCGAGTTCGAAGCTGGCGCCTGCGAGGCCGCCGCGGTTCATCGACGAGATGACCACCTTGTCGTCGAGTGCGCCGAGCAGCACCAGATCGTCGAGGATGTCGGCGGTGGCGAGCACGCCGTCCACGCCGGGATTGCGCAGCGCGGTGCGGAGGCGGTCGAGGAGGTCGGTGCGACTGTTCATCGCGGTCGGACGGTCGCCGACCGACAGTGCGCCGCGGGCGGGGTGGTCGGCGGCGACGATCATGAGCCGGCCGTTACCGCGCACCGTGGGCCGGGCGACGCGGGTCGCCCAGGCGCGGTCGATGGCGGCCGGATCACTGGCGCGTACCTCGGTGACGTCGGCGTAGGACGCGCAGACTGCGCGGTGAGCGAGAGTTTCAGACATTGACAGCCTCCGAAGCGGTGGATTCGGCGAGCTCACGGACCTCGTCGGCCGTCGGCATCGCGGTGGAGCATTCGAGCCGGGAAGCGACGATCGCCCCCGCGGCGTTGGCGTAACGCAGGATCTTCTCGAGCGGCCACCCGGCGAGCAGGCCGTGGCACAGCGACCCGCCGAAGCTGTCGCCGGCGCCGAGGCCGTTGACGACGTCGACCTCGTTGGGCGGCACCGTGATGGACTGCGTGCGGGTCTTGCCGAGCACACCCTTGGGGCCCTGCTTGACGATGGCCAGTTCGACGCCGAGGTCGAGCAGCGCATCGGCGGCCTTGTGTGCGTTGGTCTCGCCGACTGCGATCTCGCACTCCTCGCGGTTGCCGACCGCGACGGTGACATGCTGGAGGGCACGCTGCACCTGCGCGGTGGCGTCGGCGGGGGAGGACCAGAACATCGGGCGGTAGTCGAGGTCGAGAACGGTGTGGCTGCGACGTCCGCGAGCCTCCCATGCGGCGAAATGTGCACTGCGGCTAGGCTCTTCGGACAGTCCGGTGACGGTCGACCAGTACAGTTTGGCGTCGCGGACCGCGTCGAGGTCGAGGTCTGCGGGCTTCACCTGCAGGTCCGGGGCGACCGGCTTGCGGTAGAAGTACAGCGGGAAGTCGTCCGGCGGGAAGATCTCGCAGAACGTGACGGGGGTCGGGTGGTCGGTGTCGATGCCGACGTACCGGTTGTCGACGCCGAGGTCGGTGAGTGCGGTGCGGACGTAGCGTCCGAACGGATCGTTGCCGACGCCCGAGATGAGGGCGCTGCGGCAGCCGAGGCGGGCGGCGGCGACGGCGACGTTGGCGGCGCTTCCGCCGAGGAACTTTCCGAACGTCTCGACGTGCTCGAGTCCGACTCCGGTCTGCAATGGGTAGATGTCCACACCGCAGCGCCCGATGGCGAGGACGTCCAATCCGTTCCGGTTGGGTTGCGTCTGGTTGGTGGTCAAGGCTGACTCCCGAATAGGTCGTTGTGGGTGGTCTGCGCAGGGCGCCGAGGTCTGGTTGAAACTGTGCTCCACATCACCGGCTCCTGTCAAGACTTTGTCCTGACATTATTACTTGAAGTCAATCTGGTGTTAGTGTTCGCATACACTGCCGGAAAGATCGGCGGCGGCGGACGTCGCCACGCGCACGAGGATCGGAGTTGTCCGTGGGTGCACCACTCGCAGTCGAGCTCGACAGATCGAGCCCGGTTCCGCTGTATTTCCAGCTCGCGCAGACGATCGAGAACGCGATCATCGGCGGGGAACTCGCGCCCGGCGACCGCTTCGAGAACGAACTGGCGCTCGCCAAACGTCTGAACCTGTCGCGCCCGACCACGCGCCGGGCCATCCAGGAACTCGTCGACAAGGGATTGCTCGTCCGCAAACGCGGTGTCGGCACGCAGGTCGTGCAGAGCGCCGTGCACCGGCCGGTCGAGCTCACCAGTCTGTTCGACGACCTCGCCCGCGCAGGGCAGAGTCCGACCACCAAGCTCCTCGACTATCAGGTCGCCGTGCCTGCCGAGGACGTGGCCGCCGAACTCAACCTGCAACCCGGCAGCGAGGTCGCGTCCATCCGGCGCCTCCGCAGCACCAACGGCGAACCACTCGCGCTGATGACCAACCACATCCCGGTGGATCTCGCGCCGGACCCCGACGAACTCGAGGCGCACGGCCTCTACCACGCACTCCGCGCCCGCGGCGTGCACATTCGCCTCGCACGGCAACGCATCGGCGCGAAAGCGGCGAGCAAGGCGGAGGCGTCACTCCTCGACGAGAAGACCGGGGCGCCGCTGCTCACGATGAACCGGACCGCGTTCGACGACTCGGGAAGCGCCGTCGAGTTCGGCAGCCACTGCTACCGGGCGTCGCGGTACTACTTCGACACCACCGTTGTCGATCGTTAGGACGGGGCGCGCGACGTCGTTCCCCCGGGGAATGGCCCTGCTGGTGGCGGGCGCCCTCTTCATGGAGATTCTCGACGCCACCATCATCGCCCCCGCCGTCCCGCTGATCGCCGACTCCTTCGGCGTCGACCCCGTCGACGTCAACATCGCGATCTCCGCCTACCTGGTCACGGTCGCAGTCCTCATCCCGGCGAGCGGGTGGGTGGCCGACCGGTTCGGGACCCGCCGGGTGTTCGTGGCCGCCATCACCGTGTTCACCCTGGCGTCCATCGGGTGCGCCGCGAGCGTGTCGTTGCCGATGCTCGTCGCGATGCGGGTGCTGCAGGGAGTCGGCGGCGCCATGATGGTGCCGGTCGGACGGCTCGCGGTGCTGCGGTCGAGCACGAAGGGCGATCTCGTCCGCGCGATAGCCCTGCTCACGTGGCCCGCGCTCGCCGCGCCCGTCATCGCGCCCCTGCTCGGCGGCGCGATCGCCACGGTGGGCTCGTGGCGGTGGATCTTCGTCATCAACATTCCCATCGGCCTCCTCGGAATCCTGCTGTCGCTGAAGCTGGTTCACGGGGCCGGCTCGCGGTCGGCGAGGAGGCTGGACTGGAGGGGCCTGCTCGGGGTCGGAACGGGAATCGCGGCGGCCCTGATCGCGCTGGAAAGCATCCGCGTGACGGGCACCGACTGGCGGCGGGTCGCGCTCGGGGGAGTGGTCGCGGTCGTCCTGCTGGTCGCGTCCGCTGTCCATCTCGTCCGCACTCCGCACCCGCTCGTCGACGTCCGCGTGCTGCGTGTCCGGACGCTGCGGACCACCGTCACCGGGGGTTCGCTCTACCGCCTGATCGTGACGGCCGTGCCGTTCCTGCTGCCACTGCAGTTCCAACTCGGCTTCGGCTGGACGCCGTTTCTCGCGGGTCTGCTCGTCGCCGCGCTGTTCGCAGGCAACATCGCGATCAAACCCTTCACGACGCCGCTGATGCGGCGCTTCGGCATCAGGCCGATGCTGCTGGTGAACGCGCTGCTGTCGGTGGGCTGCTTCGGGTTGCTCGCCGCACTGAATTCGTCGACCCCGATGCCCGTCATCGCGGCGGTCCTCTTCGTGAGCGGAGCCCTGCGTTCGGTCGGATTCACCGCGTACAACAGTCTCGCGTTCTCCGACGTCGATCGCGCCGACCTCACGCACGCGAACACTCTCAACGCCGCGGTGCAGGAACTGGCAGCCGGCCTCGGGATCGCACTCGCGGCTCTCGCGCTCACCGCGTTCACGCCGCTGGCGACGTCGTCCGAGCACGGGTTCGGTTCCGAATATTCTTGGACCTTCGTCCTTTTGGGCGTGCTGATGCTCGGCACGGTGGTCGACACGCTGCGTCTGCCGCGCGACGCCGGGGCATCGGTCACGCGCTGAGCGCGTCTCCTTCTTTCGGCATTTCCGCTCGATTTCCGGGCCGGCAGCGGTGACACGCGCGCCCGCGCATTTGATATGTGGTCCTAATGTCCAGACAAACTATTGACTTTCGGGTGTGACGCGTATTACATCTAAGGCACACGGCCAAGACGTCAACGAGCCGTTCGTCCCCCCGAGAGGAAAACCAGATGAACTTCCCCAATCGGCGTCGCGTGGCAGTGCTGGCCTGCGCGAGTGCCCTGGTGATGAGCCTCGCGGCGTGCTCGAGCACCGGCGGCAAGCCGGACAGCAGCGGCTCCGGGATCGGCGCGGGCAGCGCCGACACCCCGCGCATCACGATCGCGATGGTCACCCACGCGGCGCCGGGTGACACGTTCTGGGACCTGATCCGCACCGGTGCGCAGGATGCCGCCGACAAGGACAATGTCGAACTGAAGTACTCCTCCGATCCGCAGGCTCCCAACCAGGCCAACCTCGTGCAGACGGCGATCGACTCCAAGGTCGACGGCCTCGCACTCACCCTCGCCACCCCCGAAGCGATGGCGCCCGCAGTCAAGAGCGCGCAGGACGCGGGTATCCCGATTTCGGCGTTCAACGCCGGATACGGCGCCTGGAAGGACATGGGCGTCACCCAGTACTTCGGGCAGGACGAGACCATCGCCGGCCAGGCGGCGGGCAACCGGCTGAACGACGACGGCGCCAAGCACGTCGTCTGCGTCATTCAGCAGCAGGGCCAGATCCAGCTCGAATCCCGTTGCGCCGGAGCCAAGCAGACGTTCCGCGGCACGTTCGAGACGCTCAACGTCAACGGCGAGGACATGCCGTCGGTGAACTCCACGATCGCCGCCAAGCTCCAACAGGACCCGTCCATCGACGGTGTGCTCGCGCTCGGCGCGCCGATCGCCCTCACCGCCGTGCAGTCGGTCGGTAACGCGGGCAGCCCCGCCAAGGTTTTCACGTTCGACACCAACGCCGCGCTCGTCGACGCCATCTCCGACGGCAGCGTGCAGTGGGCCATCGACCAGCAGCCGTACCTGCAGGGCTACCTGGCGATCGATTCGCTGTGGCTCTACCTGAACAACGGCAACGTCATCGGCGGCGGCGGGCCGACACTGACCGGGCCGTCGTTCATCGACAAGACCAACATCGACAAGGTCGCCGAGTACGCCAAGGCCGGCACCCGCTGATCGGCGGTCGATTCACATGACAGGACACACGATCCGGACCCCGGTGGGTCCATCTCTCGCACACACAATCACCGTCACCATCGACCCGGTCGCAGGACCGGCCGGCACCGCACAACGCTGAGATCCACCGGCGCGGAGAGGAAATCATGTCCACACAGCAAGATCTGGACCTTGCCAGTCACAAGGTCGTCCACGACGAACGGGTGAAGGAACAAAAACGCCTGCAGCGGCTGCTGGTCCGCCCCGAGATCGGGTCCCTGTTCGGTGCGATCGCGATCTTCGTCTTCTTCATGATCGTCGCACCCCCGTTCCGCAGCCCCGAGGCGCTGGCCACCGTCCTGTACGCCTCCTCGACGATCGGGATCATGGCCTGCGCCGTCGCACTGCTGATGATCGGCGGCGAATTCGACCTCTCCGCCGGCGTCGCGGTCACCACCAGTTCCCTCGCCGCGTCGATGATCGCCTACAACCTGCACCTGAACCTGTGGGTCGGCGCCGCCCTCGCCCTGATCGTGTCCCTCGCGGTCGGGTTCTTCAACGGCTACCTGGTGATGAAGACGAAGATCCCCAGCTTCCTGATCACCCTGAGCTCGTTCCTGATGCTCACCGGCATCAACCTGGCGGTCACCAAACTCGTCACCGGGCAGGTCGCCACCCCCAGCGTCTCCGACATGCAGGGCTTCGACTCCGCGAAGAAGGTGTTCGCGTCCTCGTTCGTCATCGGCGGGGTGTCCGTCCGGATCACCGTGATCTGGTGGCTGCTGTTCACCGCGATCGCCACCTGGGTGCTGTTCAAGACCCGGATCGGGAACTGGATCTTCGCCGTCGGCGGCAACCAGGACTCCGCCCGCGCCATCGGCGTCCCGGTCACCAGGGTCAAGATCGGGTTGTTCATGACCGTCGGGTTCGCCGCCTGGTTCGTCGGCATGCACCTGCTGTTCTCGTTCAACACCGTCCAATCCGGCCAGGGTATCGGCAACGAGTTCCTCTACATCATCGCCGCGGTCATCGGCGGCTGCCTGCTCACCGGCGGCTACGGCACCGCGATCGGCGCCGCGATCGGCGCGTTCATCTTCGGCATGACGAACCAGGGCATCGTCTACGCCGGCTGGAACCCGGACTGGTTCAAGTTCTTCCTCGGCGCGATGCTGCTGTTCGCGGTCATCGCCAACAATGCCTTCCGCAACTACGCCGCCAAGAGGTGACCCGTATGAGTACCATCGAACAGATGCCCGTCGATACCGAACCCGGTGGTGGCGACAAGATCCCGCTGATCGAACTCAAACACGTCGGCAAACAGTACGGCAACATCATCGCCCTGCAGGACATCAACCTGCGCGTGAAAGCGGGGGAGGTCACCGGTGTCCTCGGCGACAACGGCGCCGGCAAGTCCACCCTGATCAAGATCATGGCCGGGCTGCACCAGCAGAGCGAGGGCGAGCTGCTCGTCGACGGTGAAGCCCTCACCTTCGGCTCCCCGAAGGAGGCCCTGTCCAAGGGCATCGCCACCGTCTACCAGGACCTGGCGGTGGTGTCGCTGATGCCGGTGTGGCGCAACTTCTTCCTCGGCCAGGAACTGCGCAAGGGACCGCTCAAGACCCTCGACGCGAACGGTATGCGCGCCACCACGATGTCCGAGTTGTCGAAGATGGGCATCGAGCTGCCCGACGTCGACGCCCCCATCGGCTCACTCTCCGGCGGGCAGCGCCAGTGCGTGGCGATCGCCCGGGCGATCTTCTTCGGCGCCCGCGTCCTGATCCTCGACGAGCCCACCGCCGCCCTCGGTGTCAAACAGTCCGGGATGGTGCTGCGCTACATCTCCGCCGCCAAGGAACAGGGCTTCGGGGTCGTGTTCATCACCCACAACCCGCACCACGCCTACATGGTCGGTGACCACTTCGTGCTCCTCAATCGCGGCCGGCAGAAGCTGGACTGCACCTACGACGAGATCAGCCTCGAAGAACTCACCCAGCAAATGGCCGGCGGCGACGAACTCGAAGCACTCACCCACGAACTCCGGCGCTAGGAACTGACACGACGATGCGCCCGGCACACGTGCCGGGCGCATCGTTCGTTTCCGAGTGGATCAGACCTTCGCGTTCGCTTTCGTCTTCGTGAGCGCGACGTCCTCCTTGTCGAGGTCGAGCAGCGGGGTGCGGGAGTTCTCCTTGGCGGTGGAGGCGGACGCCGCGGCGATGAGCGCGCAGACGGCGGTGAAGATCGCCACCGGCACCCAGTTCTTGGGGTCGCCGCCGCGGAGGGCCTGGGCGATGGTCGGTGCGAATCCGGCGAGAGCGAAACCGAGCTGAGTGCCGATCGCCATGCCGGAGTAGCGAACCCGTGAGGAGAACATCTCGGCGTAGAACGCGGGCCAGATGGCGTTGGTCCCGGCGTAGACGCCACCCATCAGCAGGATGCCCGCCAGGAAGATCATCGTGACGTTGCCGGTGCCGATCGCGGCGAAGTACAGGAAGATTCCGGCGGCCGAACCGATCGCGCCGCCGATGAACACCGGCTTGCGGCCGATGCGGTCGGACAGGATGCCGAACAGCGGCTGCGAGACGAGGGCCACCGCGTTGGCGGCGATCGCGACCCACAGCATGGTGGTGCGGCTCATCCCGATCTCCGGGGTGGTGGCGTATGCGAGGCCGAACACGGAGAACACGGTGCTGACGACGGCGATGAAGGCGCAGAAGACGACGCGCAGAACGTCGCGCCAGTGCGTGCGGAAGAGGTCGACGACGGGCAGCGGCGCAGGCGCCTCGTCCAGCGCCTCCTTGTTGGCGATGAAGATCTCGGGCTCTTCGAGCTTGCGACGCACGATGTACGCGACGACGAGGACGAGCAGGCTGCACCAGAACGGCACGCGCCAGCCCCAGCTGTAGAGGGTCTCGTCGGGCAGTGCGGCGACGGGGATGAACGCGAGGCTCGCGACGATGAAGCCGGCCTGGGTGCCGGTGAGCGTCCAGCTGCAGAAGAAGCCGCGACGGTGAGCGGGGGAGTGCTCGAGGGTGAGGGAACCCGCACCCGACTGCTCGCCCGCCGCGGAGACGCCCTGGCAGATGCGCAGGAGCACCAGCAGCACGGGGCCGACCATCCCGGCAGTCTCGGAGGACGGCAGGCAGCCGATCAGGAACGTGACGACGCCCATCAGCACCAGACAGAACATCATCACCTTCTTTCGCCCTGCCCGGTCGCCGAAGTGTCCGACGAACACGGCACCGATGGGACGCGCGATGTAGGAGATGCCGAACGTCGCCAGCGACAGCAGCAGCGGGTTCTTCGAGCCCTCGAAGAACACGTGCGGGAACACCAGCGCGGCAGCCGAGGCGAAGATGTAGAAGTCGTAGTACTCGAGCAGGCTGCCGAAGAAGGCGGCCTTCGCGGCCTTCTTCGCGTTGGTGGGATCAGCGTTGGGGTCGACGGAGGAGCGGCCGTTGCCGTCACCGTTCCGACCGGAGGCGCCGGTGCCGTAGTCGATGGTCATCGATACTCCTGGGGAGCGAGGGATGTGAACACTGGCGGCTCGAATGAGCAGGTGTTCGTAGGTCGTACAAGCAAGGTAACCCAGGTCACAGGCTCGCGTCAATAATGGTCGAAATGGTTAGTTCATACTTTCCCGGGCTGCTGCAGGTAGGCCAGGACGACGTCGCCGATCATCGCGCGCAGGTGGGGACGGTTCTCCGCGCCGGTGAGATCCCAGTCGAACAGGGCCTTGAACGTGTACCGATTCGCCACCCGGAAGACGCAGTACGAGCTGATGAGCATGTGGATGTCGAGCGCCGTCGTGTCGGTGCGGAAGATGCCCGCGTCCTGCCCTCGCTGGAGGATCCGATCGAGCGTGCGGATCGCCGGCGCCTGCGTCTCGGGGAGGCCCTCGGCCTGGACGAGGTTGACCCCGCGATTGGTGTTTTCGATCGCGACGAGGCGGATGAAATCGGGGTGCGCCTCATGATGGTCGAACGTCAGCTCGGCGAGCGCCCGGATGGCCTCGGCCGGCTCGAGGTGGTCGACGTCGAGTTGGGACTCCTCGTAGCGAATCTCCTCGTAGGCGCGCTGCAGGACCGCCCGGTACAGGCCGTCCTTGTCGCCGAAGTAGTAGTAGAGCATCCGCTTCGTGGTGGCGGTCTTCGCTGCGATCTCGTCGATGCGGGCCCCGGTCAGGCCCTTGTCGGCGAATTCCGTCATCGCCACCTTCAGGATGTTCTCCCGGGTCTTCTCTGGATTGCGCGTGCGCTTGGCTGCCTGCTTCTCGGCGGATGCGCCCGTGGTCTCGCTTCGTGTCATTCCTGAAACTCCTGCCTGTGCTGTCTTCCGCGCGGTATGGAGATATGCTACCGTGACATAACTCACTAGATAGTTAATTAGTTCTCGCACCCCTCCCGGAAGTGATCCTCATGACCTCTCGTGACCTCGATGCCCCCACCGCCCGCCCGTCCTACCTGTGCGGTCTGATCGGCACCGGGATCTCGAAATCGCTGACCCCGCCGCTGCACGAGGCAGAGGGTCGCGCGCAGGGTCTCGGGTACGTCTACCGGATTCTCGACCTCGACACGCTGGGCGTAGGCGTCGAGGGACTGCCGCGGCTCCTCGACGCCGCCAAGCTCCTCGGATTCAACGGGCTCAACATCACGCATCCCTGCAAGCAGGCGATCATTCCGCTGCTCGACGACCTGTCCGACGACGCCCGTAAACTCGGCGCGGTCAACACGGTCCACATCGACGGCGGGCGCCTGATCGGCCACAACACCGACTGGTCCGGATTCGCGCGCAACATGGACGAGGGCCTCGAAGGCGCGCCGATGAACCGTGTCGTGCAACTCGGGGCGGGCGGGGCCGGGGCGGCCGTCGCCTACGCCGCCCTCACCCGGGGCGTCGGACACTTCACGATCATCGACGCCGACGCCACGCGCTCGACGGCTCTGCGCGACTCGCTCGCCGCACTGTTCCCGGACCGGGAGATCGAGGCCGGTGACCTCGCCGCCGTCCCCGCCGCGGTCGGAGCGGCCCAGGGTCTCATCCACGCGACGCCGATCGGCATGGCGGCCCACCCCGGCATGGCACTCGACGGCGCACTGCTGCGCCCCGACCTGTGGGTCGCGGACGTCGTCTACCGTCCGGCCGAAACCGAACTCCTCCGCCGCGCCCGTGAAATCGGCGCCCGGACGCTGAGCGGAATCGGCATGACCATCGGTCAGGCCGTCGACTCCTTCCGGATCTTCACCGGCCTCGAACCGGACGCCCAGCGGATGCGTGAGTACATGGGTCTGCTGCTGGAAGCGGAGGACGCCGCCGCGCTCGCGGGCGCGTAAGAGCCCCGCCTGCCGCCGTGGCGCAGACTGTCACGGTGAGGTTATTGCTGCTCGCCGACACTCATGTCCCGAAACGGGCGCGAGACCTGCCCGCCCGGGTGTGGGACGAGGTCGACCGCGCCGACGTGGTGATCCACGCCGGCGACTGGGTCGACCTCCCCACATTCGAGGCGCTGCGGTCGCGCTCGGCGCGGCTCGTGGCGTGCTGGGGCAACAACGACGGCGACGACCTGCGCGCCCTGATGCCGGAGCGGGCCGACGTGACCTTGGCCGGAGTGCGCATCACCGTCGTGCACGAGACCGGGGCTTCGGCGGGCAGGGAGAAACGGATGTCGGCCGCCTACCCGGACACCGACGTCCTGGTCTTCGGACACAGCCACATTCCCTGGGACACCACCACGGAAACCGGTCTGCGACTGCTGAACCCGGGATCGCCGACCGATCGGCGGCGTCAGCCGTACTGCACGTACCTGACCGCCACCGTGCGCGACGGGGAACTCGGCGACGTGGAGTTGCACCGGTTGTGACCGGTCCCGGACGCACATCGACGAGCAGGCCCGGAGCCTGCCCGCCGATGTGCGTGCGCTGAAGGCCGCCGAATCAGACCCGCTCGAACACCGCGGCCAGGCCCTGGCCGCCGCCGATGCACATCGTCTCCAGTCCGTACCGGGACTCGCGACGGTCCATTTCCCGCAGGAGGGTGGCGAGGATGCGACCGCCGGTGGCTCCGACGGGGTGCCCGAGCGAGATGCCGGACCCGTTGGGGTTGAGGCGTGCGTCGGTGGGGTCGAGGTCCCAGCTGCGGAGGACGGCGAGCGTCTGCGCGGCGAAGGCCTCGTTCAGTTCGATGACACCCATGTCGGACAGCGACAGTCCGAGCTGACCGAGGGCCTTCTCCGTCGCGGGCACCGGGCCGATGCCCATCGTGCGCGGCGGGACCCCGGCCACGGCCCACGACGCCATCCGGGCGAGGGGCTTCAGTCCCAGTTCCTTCGCCTTCTCGGCTGTCGTCACGATGCACACGGCGGCGCCGTCGTTCTGTCCGCTGGCGTTGCCGGCGGTGACGGTGGAGGCGGAGTCGATCTTGGAGCGGATGGCGCGGAGCTTCGACAGCGACTCCACCGTGGTGTCGGCGCGCGGGTGCTCGTCCTTGTCGATCACGAGCGGGTCCGACTTGCGTTGCGGCACCGTCACTCCGACGATCTCCTCGGCGAAGCGGCCCGACTCCTGCGCGGCGACGGCACGCTGGTGCGACTGCACGGCGAGCGCGTCCTGGTCTTCCCGGCTGATGTCGAATTCGGCGCGCAGGTTCTCGGCGGTCTCGATCATGCCGCCGGGCACGGGGAAGTTCGCGCCGCCCGCGGTGACGCGGGCGCGGGCGAGCCGGTCGGCAAGTTGCACCCCTTCGCCCTTCACGCCCCAGCGGATGTTCGGGTTGGTGTAGAACTCGGCCTGGCTCATGGATTCGGCGCCGCCGGCGAGCACGAGGTCGTTGCCGCCGGACGCCACCTGCAGCACGGCGGTGATGACGGCCTGCAGACCGGATCCGCAGCGGCGATCCACCTGCATGCCCGGGACGTCGATGCCGAGTCCGGCGTCGAGAGCGGCGATTCGGCCGATGGCCGGGGCCTCTCCGCCTGGGGACGCCTGACCGAGGATGACGTCGTCGATCTGGCTGCCGTCGATGCCGGTGCGTTCGACGAGCGCCGTGATGACGGTGGCGGCGAGGCTCTGGGGAGTGATGTCCTTGAACACTCCGCCGAACCGCCCGACCGGCGTCCGGAGGGGCTCGCAGATGACGACGTCACGCATGAAAAGGCCTTTCGTGAAGATTCCTCGCCCCCGTCAACGGTTGACGGTGGCGAGGTCCTGTTCGATGTCGGTTGCGGTGACCCGCAGCGACGGGATGAGATCGGAATGCAGATCCTCGAGGCTGTACCGCGCGGCCGGAGTGGAGATGTTCACCGCGGCGACGGTGAGCCCGGAGGCGCCCCGGATCGGTGCGGCCATCGACCGCAGGCCCGCCTCGAGTTCCTGGTCGAGAACGCAGATGCCGTCCGCCCGGACCGCGAGAATCGCGGCCTTCAGGTCGTCGCGGGCCGTGATCGTGCGCTCGGTGAGGCGCTGGATGTCGAGTTTCTCGAGGTACGTGTCGAGTTCGTCGTCGGGCAGTCCCGCCAGCAGGACGCGGCCCATCGACGTCGCGTACGCCGGGAGCCGGGTGCCGATGGTGATGCCCACCGTCATGATCCGGCTGACGGGCACGCGGGCGACGTACACGATGTCGGCGCCGTCGAGGATTGACACCGACGACGACTCGTGGACCTTGTGGCTCAACTTCTCGAGGTGCGGCTGAGCGACCTCCGGAAGCGACAGACTCGACAGGTAGCTGTACCCGAGTTCGAGGACCCGCGGCGTGAGCCAGAACGCGGAACCGTCCGTGGCCACGTAGCCGAGTTCGACGAGGGTGAGCAGGAACCGGCGCGCGGTGGCGCGGGTCAGGTCGGTGGCGCGGGCGACGTCGCTGAGCGTGCGCCGCTGATTCTGGTGATCGAAGCAGCGGATCACGGCCAGGCCCCGGGCCAGCGACTGCACGTAGTCGGGGGACGGGAGGATCTTCTCCGTCGGTTCGGTGGCTGTCATGTCTGCGAATCCTCCACTGTCGACTCGGCGGCCAGGTCGGCGAGGGCCTGCTTGCCGAGGGCGAACCCGAGATTGCTGTTGGGCACTCCCGCGTAGACGGCGGTATGGAGGAGCACTTCGCCGATGGTGTCGGCGTCGACGCCCGCGCGGAGGGCGGCCCGGATGTGCATGTCGAGTTCGTGCTCGTTGCCGACCGCGGTGAGGACGGCGATCGTGAGCAGCCGGCGCAGTTCGTGGTCCAGCCCGGGACGCGACCAGATGTCGCCCCACGCGGTGCGGGTGATGAAGTCCTGGAACGGTGCCGTGAATTCGGTGGTCCCCGCGACGGAGCGGTCCATGTGGGCGTCGCCGAGCACCGAGCGGCGCACGGTCATGCCCTGGGCATGCGCGGCGCGTCGTCCGCGCGCGTACCCGCCGCCGGCGATGTGTTCGCGCAGCAGCGCCGTGACGGCGCCCGCCTGCTCGAGGTTCGCGACGTGGGCGGCGGGGGAGAGCACCTCGAACCGGGCGCCGGTGATGCCGTCCGCGAGGACCTGCATGACCGACGGCGGGGTGGACGGATCCTCCTCGCCCGCGATCACCAGTGTCGGTGCGCTGATCCGGGCGAGGTCGGCGGTGAAGTCCCAGTCGGCGAGGGCGTCGCAGCACGCGGCGTATCCCTCGGGCGACGTCGACGCGATCATGTCGCGGTAGTGCCGGACGAATTCGGGGTCCCGCTTGGCCAGGCCCTCACTGAACCAGCGTGCGACGACGGCATCGGCGAGCGACTCGGGGCCGTCGGCGCGCGACGCGGCGGCCCGTTCGATCCATCCCTGCGGTTCGCCGAACTTCGCGGCGGTGCACAGCAGCGACAGCGACAGCACCCGCCGCGGGGTGTTCGCGCCGAGCCACTGGGCGATCGCGCCGCCCATGGACAGTCCGACGAAGTGGGCGGCGTCGACTCCGAGGGAGTCGAGCAGGGCGAGAACGTCCTCGGACAGTTCGCGGACGGAGTACGGCCCGTCCGGTGCGGGCGACTCGCCGTGGCCCCGCTGATCGACGGCGACGACCCGGCATTCGTCGGACAGCGCCGCGATCTGCGGGTCCCACATGGACCGGTTGGAGCCGAGCGATCCGAGCAGGACGACGACGGGGGCGTCGGCCGCGCCGCTGCGGGGTCCGGAGATTTCGTGTGCGAGTGCGACTGTCATCGCGTTCCTTCCCGGCCGCGGGCCACTGTCTCCAGTGCGCGGTCGACGATGTCGTGGGCGTGGCCGAGGTACCCGGCAGGGTCGAGCAGGGCGCGGATCTCGTCCGCAGGCAGGTATTCGAGGAGCCCCGGATCCTCGTCGAGACGGTGCCCGCTCCGGCAGGCGGCGGTGACGAGGTCCCGCGCGTTGTCGGTGTGGGCGGACAGGGCTCCGGTGACCCGTTCCGCGAGGAGCAGGCCGCCGGTGATGTCGAGGTTGCGGGCCATCGCGTCGGGGTGGACGTTCAGTCCGCCGAGCGAGTCGGCGATCCGCGCGACGGCGCCACCGGTGAGGCGCAGCAGGTCCGTGAGCGTTTCCCACTCGGCATGCCAGGCGCCGGCGGCGCGCTGCTGCTCGTGATCCATCGAGCCGAGGATCGTCGCGACAAGTCCCGGGGTGCGGCGGGCCGCGGCGCGGGCGGCGATCGCGGCCACCGGATTGCGTTTGTGCGGCATGGCCGAAGAACCGCCGGGCGACCCTTCGCTGACCTCGGCGACCTCGGTGGACGACAGGAACACGAGGTCGGTGGCGATCTTCGACACCGCGCCCGCGGCCGTTCCGAGCGCCGACGCGAGCAGCGCGATGCGGGTGCGGTCGGTGTGCCAGGGCACGTCCTGGCGTGCGAGTCCGAGTTCGTCGGCGAGCACGTCGGCGACGTCGAGGCCGTGCGGGTAGAGCGCGGCGGACGTGCCGGCCGCGCCGCCCAATTGCACGGGAAGGCCGTCGAGTGCGTCGAACAGTGCGCGAGAAGCCCTGTGCAGTGCGGTCATCCACCCGGCGGCGAGGACGCCGAACGTGGTGGGCAAGGCCTGCTGGCCGAGGGTGCGGCCGGCGATCGGGGTGCCGCGCTGGGCCCGCGCGAGGGCCTCGGCGCACAGCACCGCCTCGTCGAGGGACGCCAGGACGTGCGCGCCCGACCGGCGGCACAGCAGCATCAGGGCCGTATCGAGAATGTCCTGACTCGTGGCGCCCTTGTGCACGTGGCCTCCGGGCACCCCGGCCTCGGTGGCCGCGACCTCGCTGCGGAGCAGTTTCACCAGCGGGATCACCGGATTGCCACCCGCGGCCGACGCGTCGCCGAGGGCCCCGACGTTCACGGAGCCGTCGGCGACGATGCGCGCGAACACGGAGGAGATCGCGTCGGCGGACGCGGCGGGGATGACGCCGCACTTCGCCTCCGCCCGGGCCAGTGCCCCCTCGACCTCGACCATCGCGGTGACCCACGCCCGGTCGGAGAGCAGCGCCGACAACTCGCCGGCACCGAACGTCGGATCGAACAGGGCACCCCGGGAGGTCTCCGGAGAGTTCACACGCGACACCTTTCTGGGTTTGCGGCCGATTACAGGGCGAAGAACGGGGTTTCCCGTCCGTCCGTGTTCTGCACGTGGATCGTCAGGTGGTATCCGCGATCGGTCTTCTCCGCGATCAGCTTGGGGCGGTCGGCTTCCGGGACTGCGGCGAGCACGGGGTCCGACGCGTGGGCGTCCGTGTCCTCGGGGAAGTAGAGGCGCGTGTACAGGCGCTCGAGCATGCCGCGGGCGAACAGTCCGACGTTGATGTGCGGGGCCTCGACTGCGCCGTCCTCGGCGGGGAGGGTGCCCGGTTTGACGGTGTGCACCACGATCGTGCCGCTCTCGTCGGCGAACACGCGTGCCAGGCTGCGGAATCCGGCGGGGGTCGCCTCGGCGGCACCGCGCGGGTCGGCAGGACTGTCGAACCGTCCCGCGGCGTCGGCTTGCCAGGTTTCGATCATCGCGTCGCCGATGGGCTGATCGGCGCCGTCGATGACGTTGAAGGACACGGTGATTCGTCCGGGAGCATCCTCGGGGACGGCGTCGCCGCTGTTCTCCCACGTGGGGAACAGGCCGATGTGGACGTACGGTCCGACGGTCTGGGACGGGGTGACACCGAACGGCACCTCGTCCTGGCTCCGGGCGAAAACCGGGTACCGCGGGGCGTCCGGGTTCTGGGTGTCGATCATCAGTGGCCTTCCGCATCTTCGAACGGGGTCGCGTCCTGGCCGCGCAGGACGATGTCGAACTTGAATCCGACGGCCCAGTTCTCCCGGGTCTGGTCGTAGTCGAACGTGCTGATCATCCGCTCGCGCGCCGCTTCGGGCACCGAGTTGTAGATCGGGTCCTGGAAGAAGAACGGATCGTCCGGGAAGTACATCTGCGTGACCAGGCGCTGGGTGAACGCCTGACCGAAGAGCGAGAAGTGGATGTGCGCGGGCCGCCACGCGTTGTGGTGGTTGCCCCACGGGTACGCGCCCGGCTTGATCGTCGTGAACTCGTAGTGGCCCTGCTTGTCGGTCAGGCAGCGCGCGACACCGTTGAAGTGGGGATCGAGCGGCGCGGGCCAGGAATCGTTCTTGTGACGGTAGCGGCCGCCGGCGTTGGCCTGCCACACCTCGATGAGGGTGTCGGGGATGGGCTTTCCGGCGCTGTCGAGGACCCGGCCGTGGACGATGATGCGCTGACCCTGGGCCTCGCCGCCGTTGGCGCGGGTCATGTCGTTCTCACCCTTGGTGACGTCGGCGTCACCGAAGACCGGACCGGTGATCTCGCCGAGTCGCTGCGGGACCAGGATCAGGTCGTTCTTGGGGCTGCGCAGCCGAGTCGTCTTGTACTCGGGGAACAGCAGCGGGGCATTGGCTTCGTGCCCGGCTTGGTAGTGGGCTGGCAGATGCAGCATGGAAGAAGATCCTCACGTTCTCGATGTGAACAGTCGGCCGCTATTCGCACATAGTAGTCGCGTTCTGTGATGGGGCCAACAGGCGGGGCGCAATTTGTTCGCAATGTGGATGGGTGTTCACTACTCGAACATTTTGCGGTAGCCTGGGTCACATGGTCAACAAAGTCTTCGCAACGGCGGCCGAGGCCGTTGCCGACGTCCCCGACGGAGCGTCCCTCGCAGTGGGTGGCTTCGGCCTCGTCGGTATCCCCTCGGTCCTCATCGACGCCCTCCTCGCACAGGGTGCGACCGACCTCGAGACGGTCAGCAACAACTGCGGCACCGACGGATTCGGTCTGGGGCTGCTCCTCGAGCAGCACCGGATCCGGCGCACCATCAGCTCGTACGTCGGCGCCAACAAGGAATTCGCGCGGCAGTATCTCAGCGGCGAGCTCGAGGTCGAGCTCACCCCGCAGGGCACGCTGGCCGAGCGCATGCGCGCCGGGGGAGCGGGCATCCCCGCCTTCTATACCCCTGCCGGTGTCGGAACACAGGTCGCCGACGGCGGTCTGCCGATCCGCTACGACGGCAAGGGCGGCATCGCGGTCGCCAGCAAGCCCAAGGAGACCCGCGAGTTCGACGGGGAGGCCTTCGTTCTCGAACGCGCCATCCGCACCGACTTCGCGCTGGTCCACGCGTGGAAGGGCGACCGGCTCGGCAACCTCGTGTACCGCGAGACCGCCCGCAACTTCAACCCCGACGCCGCGGGCGCCGGTCGTATCACCATCGCGCAGGTCGAACACCTCGTGGAGCCCGGCGAGATCGACCCCGCCGAGGTGCACACCCCGGGCATCTTCGTCCAGCGCGTGGTCGAGGTCGGCAAGCAGGAAACGGGAATCGAGAACAGGACGGTGCGGGCATGAGCTGGACGCGTGACGAGATGGCGGCCCGGGTCGCGGCCGAACTCGAGGACGGACAGTACGTCAACCTCGGCATCGGCATGCCGACCCTGATCCCCGGCCACATCCCGGCGGGCAAGGACGTCATCCTCCATTCGGAGAACGGCATCCTCGGCGTCGGGCCGTACCCCACCGAGGACGAGGTCGACCCCGAACTGATCAACGCGGGCAAGGAAACCATCACCGTGGAGGCCGGCGGCGCATTCTTCTCCTCGTCCGACTCCTTCTCGATGATCCGCGGCGGCAACGTCGACGTGGCCGTTCTCGGCGCGATGCAGGTCAGTAGCCACGGCGACCTGTCCAACTGGATGGTCCCCGGCGCCATGGTCAAGGGAATGGGCGGCGCGATGGACCTCGTCCACGGCGCAGGCAAGGTCATCGTGATGATGGATCACGTCACCAAGAAGGGTGAGCACAAGATCCTCGAGGAGTGCACGCTGCCGTACACCGGCAAGCGCTGCGTCCAGAAGATCGTCACCGACCTCGCCGTCATCGACGTCACCCCCGACGGACTGCGGCTCGTCGAGACCGCACCCGGTCACAGCGTCGAGGACGTCCAGGCGGCGACCGGCGCGAAACTTCTCGTCGACGCCACCGTCTAGAACAGGCCACCCGTCCCCCCCCCGACACGAACCACGGGCGGCGGCCGGTCGTTCCGGCGCGCAGCCGTCATTGGCCCGTACCCTCTGGGCATGGGTGTGAGCGTGCGGGCCGCGATCAAATCCGACATCCCCCAACTGACGCGGGTCCTCGCGGACGCGTTCTTCGACGACCCCGTCATGGTGTGGATGTGGCCGGATCCCGAGCGCAGGCGGCGCGGCCTGCCGAGACTGTTCGGGGTGGAGATCCGCCACCACCATCTCGCCGGCGGCGGTGCCGAGGTCGCCGAGGGCGACGACGGCGTGATCCGTGGTGCCGCCATGTGGGATCCGCCGGGCGGCTGGAAGCAGTCGACGTGGTCTTCGCTCGTCAGCCTGCCAGGCCTGATCCGCGCGTTCGGTCCGCGATTGGGCGTCGGTGCCGCGGTCAGCGGAACCGTCGAGGACGCGCACCCGGTCGATCCCGTGCACTGGTATCTGGCGACGATCGGAACGTCGAGCGCCGGGCGGGGCGGCGGCTACGGAACAGCGCTGCTGCGGTCGCGGCTCGACCGGTGTGACGCCGACGGGATCCCGGCGTACCTGGAGTCGAGCAAGAAGGACAACATTTCGTACTACCAGCGGTTCGGCTTCGACGTCACCGGTGAGATCCGGATCCCGGACGGCGGGCCGACGCTGTGGGCGATGTGGCGGGAGCCCGTCCGCGCGAACCCTTAGGCTAAGCTCGGCAAGCCTTACCTAAGTGGATCGGACAACCTGGTAGACGAGAGGGTCGCCGCATGAACGTGGGACAACAGAGGATCGGCGTCAGCCGACGCGGATTCCTCCTGGGTACCGGGGGAGCGCTGCTCGCGTTCGCCGCGGCCTGCAGCAGCTCGGACAGCGGCGACAGTGGCAACGGCAACGCGCCCGACGGCCCCGTCGTCGCCCACAAGTACGGCGAGACCCAGGTGCCCACGGACCCGCAGCGCATCGTCAGCGTCGGCTACAACGATCAGGACACGATCCTCGCGCTCGGCGGCCCCCTGGCCGGCACGTTCGACTGGTACGGCGACTACCCCTACGGCGTGTGGCCGTGGGCGCAGGACCTCCTCGGCGACGCGAAGCCGGAGATCGTCGGCACGGCCTCCACCAACATCGACTTCGAGAAGGTCGCGGCCGCCGCCCCCGACCTCGTGGTCGGCACCTACTCCGGCCTCACCCAGGCCCAGTACGACAAGCTCAGCGCCATCGCGCCGACGGTCGCGCAACCCAAGGAGTTCGCCGACTACGGCGTCCCGTGGCAGGACCAGACGCGGATTCTCGGCGACGCGCTCGGCAAGAAGGACAAGGCCGCCGAACTGGTGTCCGGTGTCGAGACGCAGTTCGCCGACGTCCGGGCCGCCAACCCCGCGTTCGCGGGCAAGACGGTCCTCGTCGGTGCGCTCAAGGGGCCGGGGCAGTTCGGTGTGTACGGCCCGGAGGACCCGAAGGTCCGCTTCTTCACCGAACTCGGTTTCGTGAACCCCCCTGTGACGGAACAGATCACCGGCAACTTTGCAGAGATCAGCACGGAGCAACTGTCGCTCGCGAACGTCGACCTCCTCGTCTGGTATGCGGGCGGCGGCTACGGCGACAAGCTGCGCGCGGAACTCGACAAGACGCCGATCTATCAGGAACTCGACGTGGTGAAGGCCGGCCGCACGATCACGCTCGAGGACGCCGCCGCCGAGGCGATGGCGTGGAGCACCGTACTGAGCCTGCCGTACGCGTTGAACGAGATCCCGCCGCGGGTCGCGCCCCTGCTCGCCTGAGACGCGGATGTCCGACGGCGTGAGCCCGGTTCGTGATACCAACGACTCGTGACCGCCATTCCTGAACTCCACGCCGGAACTCCGTTCGACGACCTCGACGACTATCTCGCGCTCGGTCGCGTCGGCGGCCTCGCGCTGTCGGCGGACGGGCGAAGGCTCGTCGTCGCGCAGTCGACGCTCGACGAGAAGTCGACGAAGTACGTCACCGCCCTGTGGGAGATCGATCCCACCGGCGAGTTCGCGGCGCGTCGGCTCACCCGGGGACGCACCGGGGAGTCCAACGCGACGTTCACCAGCGACGGCGACCTGCTCTTCACGTCCTCCCGGCCGACGCAGGACGAGGACGACCTCCCCGACGACCTGTGGCGACTGCCCGCGCGGGGCGGCGAAGCGGTGATCGTCGCGCGACGCGGCGGCGGCATCACCGGGGTGCGTGCCGCACGGTGCGCCCCGCGGTTCGTCGTCACCACCGGCGTTCTCGGTGGATCCGGCGACGCCGCCGACGACGAGCGGGTGCGTGCCGAGCGCAAGGAGAAGAAGGTCTCGGCGATCCTGCACACGGGCTACCCGATCCGCTACTGGGACCACGATCTCGGTCCCGACGTGCCGCACCTGCTGTCCGCCCCGCTGGACGCGCTCGCGGAGAACGGTCACGAGCCGCAGCTCACCGATCTCACACCGATGCCGGGTCCGGCGCTGCGGGAGGCGAACTACGCGCTGAGCGACGACGGCGCGTTCGTCGTGACGTCGTGGACGGTTCCCGGTCCGCTGGCATCGATCCGGAACATCCTGGTGCGCGTCGACACCGAGACGGGGGCGCGCACCGTCCTCGTCGACGACGGCGACGCCGACCTGTCTGACCCGGTGATCTCCCCGGACGGACGGCACGTCGTGTTCACGCGGGAATCGCATGCGACACCCGACTCCGCGCCGCGATTCACGCTGCACCGGTACAGCTTCGACACCGGCACCGTCACCGACGTGGCGCCCGGGTGGGACCGGTGGGCCACGTCCGTGGTCTGGTTGTCCGATGGCTCGGGTCTCCTCGTGACCGCCGACGACCGCGGGCGCGCACCGATCTTCCTCCTCCGCGACGGCGCGGACCCCACGCCGGTCACGACCGACGACTCCGCATACACCGACCTGCAGATCGCTCCGGACGGATCCACGGTGTTCGCGCTGCGGGCGTCGTACGCGGCGCCGCCGCACCCGGTGCGCATCGACATCACCACCGGCGCCGTGTCGCTGCTGAAGGCGCCCGCGGACCTCCCCGAACTCCCGGGCACGCTGACGGAGGTCGAGACGGTCGCCGCGGACGGCGCAGTGGTGCGTGCGTGGCTCGCGGTGCCGACCGGTGCCTCCGCCCACGCGCCGGTGCCGCTCGCGCTGTGGGTGCACGGCGGCCCCCTGGGTTCGTGGAACACCTGGTCGTGGCGGTGGAACCCGTGGCTGCTGGTGGCGCGGGGATACGCCGTGCTGCTGCCGGATCCGGCTCTGTCCACCGGCTACGGACAGGAGTTCGTCGAACGCGGCTGGGGCAAATGGGGCAAGGCGCCGTTCACCGACCTCATGTCGATCACCGACGCCGCGGTGGCGCTGCCCGAGATCGACGAGAAGCGCACCGCGGCGATGGGCGGATCGTTCGGCGGATACATGGCAAACTGGATCGCCGGCCACACCGACCGGTTCAAGGCGATCGTCACCCACGCGAGCCTGTGGGCGCTGGACCAGTTCGGCCCCACCACCGACGCCGCCTGGTACTGGCAGCGGGAGATGACCCCCGAGATGGCGGTGGAGAACTCACCGCACCTGTACGTCGCGGACATCGTGACGCCGATGCTGGTCATCCACGGCGACAAGGACTTTCGCGTCCCGATCGGCGACGGGCTGCGGCTGTGGTTCGAGCTGCTGTCCGAGTCGGGGCTGCCCGCGGACGACGACGGGGTCACCGACCACCGCTTCCTCTACTTCCCGGACGAGAACCACTGGATCCTCACCCCGCAGAACGCGAAGGTCTGGTACCAGGTGGTGCTGTCGTTCCTCTCGGAGCACGTGCGGGGCGAGGACGTCGCGCTGCCCGAGATCCTGGGCACGTAACCGATTCGCAGGGGCCGCGCCGAGGTGGTGTCACGCCCGCCTCTCGCGGCCCCGGTCGAATTCCTTGCCGCCCCACACCCCAGACTGAGCGGTCGCCCTGGCGAAGAGTTCACAGCGGATCCGCAGCGCGCAGTGCAGGCACACGTCGCGCGCGTACGCGAAATCCTCGGTCGGGAAGGGGAACCACCGGTCCGGCTCGGGGTCTTCGCGGCACGCCGCGTCGACCCACCCGGCGGGATCGTCGGAGACGGGCAGCAGTGTGGACAGGGTCGTGTCCAGGACGTCGGTCATCGGGAGATCTCCCCTTTCCGGGAGAAGTCGGTCGGTGGAGGCGGAATGCCCGGGGATCTCGCGGCTACACCGCCGCGAGATCCCGCCAGATCTGCCGTTGCGCCTTCTCGATGTGCCGCGGCGCCTTCGGCTCCCACAGGAGCGGCATTCCCGCCTCCTCCGGTGTGCGATCGGCCTTCCTCTGGTTACAGGGGGCGCAGCACGCCACGAGGTTGGCCCACGTGTTCGGGCCGCCGCGGCTCCTCGGCAGCACGTGATCGATCGTCGTCGCGAACGGTTCGGCGCAGTAGCCGCAACGATTGCGGTCGCGACGGAACACGCCCGCGAACGTCGCGCGACTGCTCTCGGTCACCAGCACGGAGTGCTGGACGTACACGTACCGCAGCAGACGGATGGTCTGCGGCAGGCTGATCTCGACGTGCTGCGACCGGATCGGGAACGGCGGCTCCCGATCGGCGACCGTCTCGGCCGCGCCGACACCGATCAGCACTACTGCGCGTTCCGCGGGAATCTCACAGAGCGCCTCATATGTGACGTTGAGGACCAGCACGGCCGCGCGTGACCAGTTGCGGGCGTCGAGGGTGGTCGAGGGCGGGTTACGGGATACGTACCTCACGGGTGTTCTCGGTTCTGTCGTCGGTTCGTGGCGGTGGAGGCACGCCGGGCGACGGTCGTCGATTCCTGCGTGTCAGGCGGAGCGCTGGGTCTTCGCGGCGGGCATGATCCCGTGTTCGCCTTGCCGGCAGGCCGGGAAGGAAGGGGCGTTGCCCGGGCGTGACGGGCGCAACGCGACCGCGTGGTCAGCAGGCAGTGCGCGCATCGCTACTTCCTTCCTCGAGTCGACGTGAACCGATCGGAACACGTCGAGCATGGCACACCGCTGCGCCCGCGTCCTGGCATTTTTCGCGCCGTGGGACCCGCGAACAGGGGGCCTTCGAATCGGACAAGGGTGCGCGACACGTCCGATGGATGCGGTGAAGTGGCCGTTCGATCGCTACGGTGTTCGATACGTACCCCGAATGAAGGAGACATCGTGGCACTTCCCCAGCTCACTGACGAACAGCGGGCAGCAGCTCTCGAGAAGGCCGCCGCCGCTCGTAAGGCACGCGCAGAGCTCAAGGACAAGCTCAAGTCCGGTGACATCACCCTCAAGCAGGTCCTTTCCAAGGCTGATGTCGACGACATCATCGGAAAGACCAAGGTCAGCGCCATCCTGGAGGCCCTGCCGAAGATCGGCAAGGTCAAGGCCCAGGAGATCATGGCCAACCTGGAGATCGCGCCCACCCGCCGCCTCCGTGGCCTCGGCGACCGTCAGCGCGACGCCCTGCTGGCGCACTTCAGCTGACACGTTTCCCGGGTGCCCGCCCCACGCCGTCCAGCGTCGGGGTGGGCACCCGGATGCGTTTCCCCTCATTATTGTTTCGATCGAGTGCAACCTGAGGGTTGCGCAAGGAACCGTCGATGTGCAACCGTGGCGTAGCGCATTGTCGAGAGGTGAGGATGATCATGAGCGTTGCGGATACGTCCCAGGACAGGATCGAGCGCGAGATCCAGATCGACGCCCCCATAGAGCGGGTGTTCCAGCTGGTGAGTGAACCCGGCTGGTTCATCGGCGACGGAGATCCCGGCAAGACCACCACCACACGCGAAGGCGACGTCTTCGTCATGAATTTCCCCCCGTACGGACGCTTCCCGATTCTTCCCGTGAAGTCCGACGCACCCCACTACGTCTCGTTCCGCTGCGGAGACGATCCCGCGCGGCCCCTCGTGGAGGGCACGTCCACCCTGGTCGAATTCTTCCTGTTCGAGCGGGACGGTGGCACCCTCCTGCGCGTCGTCGAGTCCGGATTCGCTGCCCTGTACCCGAGCGCCGAGCGTCGTGCGTCCGCTATCGAGGGCAATGTCGAAGGCTGGGAGATTCAACTCGCGTTCGCCAAGCGGGACGCCGAAAGCGGCCGGGGCGAATAACGCGGCGGCTGATGTGTCGACCTCGCTGACCGCAGTCGGGGGTTGCGGTCAGCGAGGTCGGTGTCCCGCCGGTTCCGGCAGGCACGCCCGGATAGTCGTCGGGTCAGCGCATTTCGTTACCACCGGCGCGCCGTCGCCGTGTCTCCGCCGATCGGCGGGGGTTTCGATGCATACTCGACATTCTCGAGTGGTTGCCGCATCGGATGCGGCAGACGAACCGGAGGAATCCCTTGAACGACCACCACGTGCAGCTCTTCTCCGAGCTGCACAGCACCGCAGGATCCCAGGCAGGCGGAGAAGACGCCGGCGAGGCGCTGCGTCCCGTCGACCCGGAGCACCGCACCGCCACTGAGGTGCACCGCGCGCTGTTCAGCGACCAGTAGCGGGGCCGCACGGTAGCCCCGTCGTGGGTCGTCGGTGCGTTCATTAGACTCGACGGGTGACCAGTGCAGCTCCAGAAAATCCCCAGAACCGTGCCGATGCCCTCCCGAAGAGCTGGGACCCCAGTTCCGTCGAGGACGATCTGTATCAGGGCTGGGTAGACGCCGGTTACTTCCGCGCGGACCCCCACAGCGAGAAGCCGGGATACTCCATCGTTCTGCCGCCGCCCAACGTGACCGGCAGCCTGCACATGGGTCACGCTCTCGACCACACGTTGATGGACGCACTGAGCCGCCGCAAGCGGATGCAGGGCTTCGAGGTGCTGTGGCTGCCCGGCATGGACCATGCGGGCATCGCGACGCAGACCGTGGTCGAGAAGCAGCTCGCCGTCGACGGCAAGACGAAGGAAGACTTCGGCCGCGAACTGTTCATCGACAAGGTGTGGGACTGGAAGCGGGAGTCCGGTGGCACCATCGGCGGCCAGATGCGCCGCATCGGCGACAGCGTCGACTGGAGCCGCGACCGCTTCACCATGGACGACGGGCTCTCCCGCGCCGTCCAGACCATCTTCAAGCGCATGTACGACGACGGTCTGATCTACCGGGCCGAGCGGCTCGTCAACTGGTCGCCCGTGCTGCAGACCGCGATCTCCGACATCGAGGTGAAGTTCGAGGACGTCGAGGGTGAGCTGGTCTCCCTGCGGTACGGCTCCCTGAACGACGACGAACCGCACGTCGTGGTCGCCACCACCCGTGTCGAGACGATGCTCGGCGACACCGCCGTCGCCGTCCACCCCGACGACGAGCGTTACAAGCACCTGATCGGGACGACGCTCGAGCACCCCTTCACCGGCCGCGACATCCCGATCATCGCGGACGAGTACGTCGACCCCGAATTCGGCACCGGCGCCGTCAAGATCACTCCGGCGCACGACCCCAACGACTTCGAGATGGGCCTGCGGCACAACCTGCCGATGCCCACCATCATGGACAAGACCGGCAAGATCGCCGACACGGGAACACAGTTCGACGGTCTCGACCGCTTCGAGGCGCGGGTCAAGGTGCGCGAGGCGCTCGCCGAGCAGGGCCGCGTGGTCGCCGAGAAGCGGCCCTACTTGCACAGCGTCGGACATTCCGAACGCACCGGCGAGTCCATCGAGCCGCGCCTGTCGCTGCAGTGGTGGGTGAAGGTCGAATCCCTCGCGAAGGCGGCGGGTGACGCGGTCCGCAACGGTGACACCGTCATTCACCCGGCGAGCCAGGAACCGCGATGGTTCGCCTGGGTCGACGACATGCACGACTGGTGCATCTCGCGTCAGCTGTGGTGGGGTCACCGGATCCCGATCTGGTACGGCCCCGACGGCGAGGTCGCGTGCTTCGGACCGGACGAGACCGCGCCCGAGGGCTGGGTGCAGGACCCCGACGTCCTCGACACCTGGTTCTCCTCCGGGCTGTGGCCGTTCTCGACCATGGGCTGGCCCGAAAAGACGCCGGAGCTGCAGAAGTTCTATCCCACAAGCGTTCTCGTCACAGGCTACGACATCCTGTTCTTCTGGGTGGCGCGGATGATGATGTTCGGGACGTACGTGTCGGAGGACGACGCGATCTCGGGCGGCAAGTCCGGACCACAGATGCCGTTCGAGGACGTGTTCCTGCACGGCCTCGTTCGCGACCAGTTCGGCAAGAAGATGTCGAAGTCGCGGGGCAACGGCATCGACCCCCTCGACTGGGTCGACTGCTTCGGCGCCGACGCGCTCCGCTTCACGCTCGCCCGCGGCGCCAACCCCGGCAGCGACCTGTCCGTCGGCGAGGACCACGCGCAATCGTCCCGGAACTTCGCGACCAAGCTGTTCAACGCGACCAAGTTCGCCCTCATGAACGGGGCGGCGCCCGCGCCGCTGCCCGCACGCGGCGAGCTGACCGACGCGGACCGGTGGATCCTCGACCGCCTCGACCGGGTGCGCGGCGACGTCGACGCAGCCTTCGACCGGTACGAGTTCAGCAAGGCCTGCGAGGCGCTGTTCCACTTCGCGTGGGACGAGGTCTGCGACTGGTACCTCGAGCTGGCCAAGGTGCAGTTCGCCGAGAACGACACGGTCGCGGCGAACACGAGGGCCGTGCTCGGCAACGTCCTCGACGCGCTGCTGCGCCTGCTCCACCCGGTCATCCCGTTCGTCACGGAGACCCTGTGGAAGGCGCTCACCGAGAACGAGTCGATCGTCGTGGCGCAGTGGCCGCAGGCAGGGGAGGCCGCGGCGGATGTGGTTGCGGCGCAGCGTGTCGAGGACATGCAGCGGCTGGTGACCGAGGTGCGCCGGTTCCGCAGCGATCAGGGTCTCAAACCGTCGCAGCGGGTGCCCGCGCGGATCAGCGGGATCGCCGAGGCCGATCTGGGCACGCAGCTCGCCGCGGTCACGTCGCTGGCCCGGCTGACGGACCCGGAGGACGGGTTCGCCGCGTCGGCCTCGGTGGAGGTGCGCCTGAGCAAGGCGACCGTCACCGTGGACCTCGACACGTCCGGCAACGTCGACCTCGGCGCCGAGAAGGCGCGGCTGGAGAAGGACCTCGCGGCCGCGCAGAAGGAACTCGCCGGGACCACCGCGAAACTCTCCAACGAGGCGTTCCTCGCCAAGGCCCCCGACGCGGTCAAGGACAAGATCCGGACGCGTCAGCAGATCGCGACAGAAGAAATCGAACGCATCACCAAGCGATTGAAGGAGCTGGAAGGCGCGTGACCTCGCCCGACTTCACGCCGGAGGAAGTCAGTCCGGTCGACCTCGCGGAGTTGACGCTGGTCGAGGCGGAACTCGACAAGCGGTGGCCCGAGACGAAGATCGAGCCGTCGCTGAGCCGGATCGCGGCGCTGATGGACATCCTCGGGTCCCCGCAGCACGGGTACCCGGCGATCCACGTCACCGGTACCAACGGCAAGACGTCGGTGACGCGGATGATCGACGCACTGCTCACCGCGCTGCACCGGCGCACGGGCCGCACCACCAGCCCGCACCTGCAGCTCGCCACCGAGCGGATCAGCATCGACGGACGCCCGGTGTCGCCGCGCCGCTACGTCGACACGTACCGGGAGATCGAACCGTACGTGCAGATGATCGACCAGCAGTCGCAGGCGGCCGGCGGCCCGGCGATGAGCAAGTTCGAGGTGCTCACCGCGATGGCGTACGCCGCGTTCGCGGAGGCGCCCGTCGACGTCGCCGTCGTCGAGGTGGGCCTCGGCGGGCGTTGGGACGCAACCAATGTCATCGACGGGCAGATCGCGGTGATCACCCCGATCAGCCTCGACCACGCGGAGTATCTCGGCGACGACCTCGCCGGGATCGCCGAGGAGAAGGCCGGCATCATCAAGAAGGGCCGCGAGGACGCTCTCGTGCCCAGTGACACGGTCGCCATCCTCGCCCAGCAGACACCGGAAGTGATGGACGTGCTGCTCCGCCGTGCCGTCGAGGTGGATGCCGCGGTCGCGCGAGAGGGCTCCGAATTCACGGTGCTCGCCCGGCAGATCGCCGTCGGAGGCCAGCAGCTGGAACTGCAGGGCCTCGGCGGTGTCTACACCGACATCTTCCTACCCCTGCACGGGGAGCACCAGGCGCGCAACGCGTCGCTCGCACTCGCGGCCGTCGAGGCGTTCTTCGGTGCCGGCCCGGAACGGCAGCTCGACCAGGACGCGATCCGGGAGGGGTTCGCCTCGGTCGTCAATCCCGGCCGGCTCGAACGGGTGCGCAGCGCCCCGACCGTCTTCCTGGACGCCGCGCACAATCCGGACGGGGCCCGTGCGCTCGCCGCCGCCCTGACCGCCGAATTCGACTTCCGCAAGCTCGTCGGCGTCGTCAGCGTCATGGGGGACAAGGACGTCGACGGCATTCTGTCGGCGCTGGAACCGGTGTTCGACGAGCTCGTGGTGACCCACAACGGTTCGGCGCGGGCGATGGACGTCGAGAATCTCGCCAACCTCGCGGTCGCCAAGTTCGGCGACGAACGCGTCGTGGTGGCGCCGACCCTCGCGGACGCGCTGGAAACGGCCATCGGACTGGCCGAGGAGGTCGCCGAGCCCGGTGAGGCAGTATCGGGAGCGGGCGTCGTGGTCACCGGATCCGTGGTGACCGCCGGTGCGGCCCGCACCCTCTTCGGAAAGGACCCAGCGTGAGCGAGCAGGACCCCAGTACCTCGGAACCGGAGTTCGGCCCGCCGACCAAGGACCCGTGGAAGGGCTTCCGCGGCGTGGTCGCGGGGTCTCTGATCCTGGAGGCGATCGTCGTGCTCCTCGCCCTGCCTGTCGTCGCGACGGTCGGCGGCGGACTCACCTGGTGGTCCGGAACGTACCTGGTGGGGCTCGCGGTGCTCATGATCCTCGGGGCCGGACTGCAGGGCCGCCCCTGGGCGATGAAGTACAACCTGTTGTTGCAGGTGGGGCTCCTGCTCGGATTCTTCGTCCACGTGTCGATCGGTTCGGTCGGAGTGGTCTTCGCGATCCTGTGGGGCTACCTCCTCTACTTCCGCCGCAATGTGCGTCAGCGAATGGAGCGGGGCCTGCTGCCGGGGCAGCGCGGCTGACCATTTAGGCTGTGCGCCGTGACTGAGCGCACCCTTGTCCTGATCAAGCCCGATGCCGTTGCCCGCGGATATGTAGGAGAAATCCTCGGTCGTATCGAGCGGAAGGGTCTGACGATCTCCGCGCTCGAGCTGCGCACCGCTCCCGGCGACATCGCCGCGGCCCACTATGCCGAGCACGAAGGCCGCCCGTTCTACCCCGGCCTGCTGGAATTCATCACGGGTGGCCCGCTCGTCGCGGCCGTCCTCGAAGGCCCCCGGGCAATTGCGGCGTTCCGTCAGCTCGCCGGCGGCACCGACCCGGTCGAGAAGGCCGTTCCGGGCACGATTCGCGGTGATTTCGGGCTCGAAGCCCAGGAGAACCTCGTCCACGGCTCCGACTCGGTCGAGTCCGCCGAGCGTGAGATCGCCCTCTGGTTCCCCCAGCTCGCCGCCAACTGACCCACCCTCTCCACCCACCCCTCGATCCACCGACCTGCCCTCCGGGCCGGCGGCGCCATCGTGAACGGAACTTGTTCCAGAACGATACGTGCGCCGCTGGCACGGACCGCGGCCCACGTGTGGGATACTGAGGGTGGTCGGACCGCAATTTGTGCACCACGTGGCTTCGACCGGATGACACCACGGCTCGATGCCCTTCATCGCTGCCCCTGCGTCAACAGGAAATACCTGGGCGTATCGGCACGCTGGATGATCAGGCGCTCGCACCGCGGACCACGGCCATCCGCAAGGCACTACATGGGTGTGCAGTGAAAACGGACACTGCACGCGCTGTGTGGAGCGAGACCAGACAATCTCGCGCTCACATCTGGGGCGCGAGTACACATACTGCGCCCTCGCGTGGCCGCGTGACACTCCCAGACAGGGGAGTGGACGCGCCCGGGGGCTGAGGAGACTACGTGGCCGATCAAGCGCCGCCCACAAATTCAGAGCCGAACGATACGGCCACCGCCGGGAGCGCGGTTCCCGCTCTTCCGGAGAAGATTCGCGTTCACGCCCTCGCGAAGTTGCTGGGCGTCACGAGCAAGCAGGTTCTCGCCGAGGCCGCGGCCCTCGGATTGGAACTGCGCAGTGCGCAGTCGAGCCTGCAACGCGACATCGCCGAGCGGGTATACGCCGGATTCACCGCTGCGGAGACTGCTCCTGCCGAGGCGCCCGCCGAGGTCGCACCGGAAGCTCCCGCCGAGGAGGCTCCCGCTGAGGAAGCTCCCGTCGAGCAGACTGCGGTACCGGAGGCTCCCGCTGAGGAAGCTCCCGTCGAGCAGACTGCGGTACCGGAGGCCCCTGCCGAGGAAGCCCCGGTCCAGGAAAGCCCGGAAGCCGTCGCCGAGGAGGCCGTGGTTTCCGAGCCCGACCTCGGGCACGACCTGTTCACCACCGCCGCTTACCAGGCAGAGGCGCCCGCTGCCGAGGAGCCCGCCGAGACGCCAGCCGTTTCCCAGGTCCCGCTGTTCCTGCAGCCCGACCTGGCGGCGGTCGAGACGCCGCCGCGTCGCCGGCGCAGTCGCCGGGACGCCGGAACGCCGGCACCCACAACCGAGCAGCCGCCCGTCGCGGAGTCGCGCGACGACGTCGCCGAGCCCGCGAAGGCCACGGACACCGGCACCGCCGACACCGAATCGGACGAGTCCGACGTCGACGGCGATCAGCCGCGCCGACGCCGTCGCGGCCGTCGTGGCCGTGGTCGCGGACGGGGCGAACAGCCGAACGAGCACGACATCGATACCGACACCGAGGGTGCCGAGGCCGAGGAGTCCGCGCGCGAGGGCCGCGAGGACACGGGCATCGAGAAGGGCGCGGAGACCCCGAGCCGGGAGCCCGAGGAGAAGCCGAAGAAGGAGTCCGAGGAGAAGCCCGCGGACGCCGAGCAGGCGGAAGCGGAGTCCGGGGACGAAGAGACCGGTGAGGGTGACTCCGACGGTTCGAGCCGTCGCCGCCGCCGTCGGCGCCGTCGCAAGTCCGGTGGCGAAGGGTCGGGAGACGCCACGTCCGAGGACGATCCGCCGAACACCGTCGTCCACGAGCGTGAGCCCCGCAACAAGAGCCGCTCGAAGGACGAGGTCCAGGGCATCACCGGTTCGACGCGGCTCGAGGCGAAGCGTCAGCGTCGCCGCGACGGCCGCGATGCCGGTCGTCGCCGTCCGCCGATCCTCACGGAATCGGAGTTCCTGGCACGCCGCGAGGCCGTCGACCGCGTCATGGTCGTGCGCGACCGTCTCGCCACCGGGCAACCGCACGCGACGACGCAGGTCGCCGTGCTCGAGGACGGTGTCCTCGTCGAACACTTCGTGACCACGTCGGCGTCGGCCTCGATGGTCGGCAACGTGTACCTCGGACGCGTCCAGAACGTGCTGCCCAGCATGGAAGCGGCGTTCATCGACATCGGCCGCGGCCGCAACGGCGTGCTGTACGCGGGTGAGGTCAACTGGGAGGCCGCCGGCCTCGGTGGCAACTCCCGCAAGATCGAGCAGGCGCTCAAGCCCGGCGACCAGGTGCTGGTCCAGGTCAGCAAGGACCCGGTCGGGCACAAGGGTGCGCGGTTGACCACGCAGATCAGCCTCGCGGGCCGGTTCCTCGTCTACGTGCCCGGCGGCACGTCCACCGGGATCAGCCGCAAGCTGCCCGACACGGAACGCAAGCGCCTCAAGGACATCCTGCGCGACATCGTGCCCTCGGACGCCGGAGTCATCATCCGGACCGCGTCGGAGGGTGTGAGCGAAGAGGAACTCGCCCGCGACGTGACGCGCCTGCAGGAGCAGTGGGCCGGGATCGAGGCTCAGGCCGCGAAGGCGGAATCCGGCAAGTCCGGCAACCCGCAGGCCCTCTACGAGGAGCCCGACCTTCTCGTGAAGGTCATCCGCGACCTGTTCAACGAGGACTTCTCCAAGCTCGTGATCGAGGGCGAGAAGGCCTGGTCGACGGTCGAGTCGTACATCAAGTCCGTCGCGCCCGACCTCATGCCGCGGCTCGCGCAGCACACGTCGGACAACGGTGTCGACGTCTTCGAGGCGCACCGCATCGACGAGCAACTGGCGAAGGCGCTCGACCGCAAGGTCTGGTTGCCGTCCGGAGGCACGCTCGTGATCGACCGGACCGAGGCCATGACCGTGGTCGATGTCAACACCGGCAAGTTCACCGGTGCCGGCGGAAACCTCGAGGAGACCGTCACCCGGAACAACCTCGAGGCTGCCGAGGAGATCGTCCGGCAGATGCGTCTGCGGGACATCGGCGGCATGATCGTCGTCGACTTCATCGACATGGTGCTCGAGTCGAACCGCGACCTGGTGCTGCGACGCCTGACCGAGGCCCTTGGCCGCGATCGCACCCGCCACCAGGTGTCCGAGGTCACGTCGCTCGGGCTCGTGCAGATGACCCGGAAGAAGCTGGGCACCGGCCTCGTCGAGGCGTTCTCCACGACGTGTGAGCACTGCCACGGCCGCGGCATCATCGTCCACGCCGAGCCGATCGAGGTGAAGACGTCCGAGGACACCGGTGCACGCGGGTCTTCCCGCGGCGGCGACTCCGGCGGCTCCCGCAAGAAGCGGGGACGCGACAAGTCGTCCGGCGGGGACACCCCGCAGGCTCCCGCGCACGAGGAGACCCCGACGGTGGACGCCACCGTGAAGCGGGCTCACCCGGTCGCTCTCGCGATGGCACACCACCATCACGAGGAGGAGGCTGCGCACAAGGCGGGGACTCCGGCCTCGGACAAGGCAGACCTGCCCGGGATCGAGGAGGCCGTGGCCGAGGCGCCCGCAGCGGTGGCTGCGGAAGCCGTCGTGGCGCCCGAGGCCGAGGTAGCCGTCGTCGAAGAGGCTGTCGTCGAGGAAGCCGTGGAAGCTGCGGTCGAGGCGCCTGCTGTCGAAGCGGCACCGGCCGAAGCGGCTCCGGTCGCCGAGACCCCGGAGCCCGTCGTGGAAGGCGCACCCGAGCCCACCCCGGAACCCGAACCCGCACCGGAGCCGGTTGCCCCGACGCGGCGCAGGAGTCGCCGGGTGTCGAGGGCAGCGGCAGCGCCGGTGTCCGAAACCCCCAGCGCCGGGACCGTGTTCGTGATTCCGACGCCGGAGTCCGGCGCGGAGCACGCACCGGAACCGGAGCCGGCCATGTCGGCTTCGACCGTGAGCGGACCGGCGGCGTCCTCGCCGGACGGCGCGGATCCGCAGGCAGCGCCGCGCAAGCCGCGTCGTCGCCGGGCCGCGGCACGTCCGGCAGGCCCGCCGGTCGACGCCGACCACTGATCAGGGAACGCGGGAAGGCAATCGACGCCGGTTTGTACGGAACGGTTGCCTTCCTGTAACCTTGACCAGTCGCTACTCGGCGATGAAGGTCAGCTGTGCCCTCACCTGTGAAGGCTGCGCGATCTCGACCGAGCTAGCCGTCACACCAGACCAGTCGCGCACACTGTGGCGCGAGCAAGTTCGAAGAAGCAAGGGGTAGCCCTCCGATGGCAACGTACGCGATCGTCAAGACCGGCGGAAAGCAGTACAAGGTCGCTGTTGGTGACCTCGTCAAGGTCGAGAAGATCGAGGGTGAGCCCGGCACTGCTGTCTCGCTTGCTCCCGTTCTCGTCGTCGACGGATCCGACCTGACGACCGACGCCGACAAGCTGGCCAAGATCTCGGTCACGGGTGAGGTCGTCGAGCACACCAAGGGCCCGAAGATCCGGATCCACAAGTTCAAGAACAAGACCGGCTACCACAAGCGTCAGGGCCACAGGCAGAAGCTGACGGTCCTCAAGGTCACCGGCATCAAGTAACTAGAGCTTCAGAGCTGATTTCACCCGAGGAGGGTCAAGAAAATGGCACATAAGAAGGGTGCATCCAGCTCCCGTAACGGTCGCGATTCAAATGCTCAGCGACTCGGCGTGAAGCGTTTCGGCGGCCAGTCCGTCAGCGCCGGCGAGATCCTGGTGCGTCAGCGCGGAACCCACTTCCACCCCGGCGTCAACGTCGGTCGTGGCGGCGACGACACGCTCTTCGCTCTCTCCGCCGGTGCCGTCGAGTTCGGCACCAAGCGTGGACGCAAGACCGTGAACATCGTTCCGGCGGCGGCAGAGGTCTAGTCCTGCCGCGAGTATGCATCGTCCCGTGAGGGACGTTTCAAGCTCCCAATAGGGGCGGACCTGGGTCGAGATACCCGGTCCGCCCCTATTGTTTGTTTCAGAGTTGTTTGCTTCAGAGTGAGATCAACACAATTGACTGAGGAAGGATCCGGCAGTCATGTCCCGATTCATTGACCGCGTCGTGCTGCACGTCAGCGCCGGAAAAGGCGGCAATGGCTGCGCCTCCGTACACCGGGAGAAGTTCAAGCCGCTCGGCGGCCCGGACGGCGGCAACGGTGGGCGTGGCGGTGACGTCGTGCTCGAGGTGGACGGCAACGTCCACACCCTCCTCGACTTTCATTTCCACCCCCACGCGAAGGCCACCAACGGCAAGCAGGGGATGGGGAGCAACCGCGACGGCGCCCAGGGCGACGACCTGATTTTGAAGGTCCCCGACGGCACCGTCGTCCTCGACAAGGACGGCCGGATCCTCGCCGACCTCATCGGTGTCGGCACCCGCTTCGAGGCCGCCCAGGGCGGCCGCGGCGGGCTCGGTAACGCAGCCCTTTCGTCGAAGGCGCGCAAGGCGCCGGGCTTCGCTCTCCTCGGTGAGGAGGGTGTCGAGCGGGAACTGGTCCTCGAACTGAAGTCCGTGGCCGATGTCGGGCTGGTCGGATTCCCGTCGGCGGGCAAGTCCTCACTCGTGTCCGTGCTGTCGGCGGCGAAGCCGAAGATCGCCGACTACCCGTTCACCACCCTCGTGCCGAACCTCGGCGTCGTCTCGAGCGGCGACACCACGTTCACCGTGGCCGACGTGCCCGGGCTGATCCCCGGCGCGAGCGACGGCCGCGGACTGGGACTGGACTTCCTGCGTCACCTCGAGCGGTGCGCCGTGCTGGCCCACGTCGTCGACTGCGCGACGCTGGACCCGGGCCGCGACCCGATCTCCGACATCGATGCACTCGAGGCGGAACTCGCCGCGTACAAGGGCGCGCTGTCCGGCGACACCGGCCTCGGTGACCTCGCGGACCGCCCCCGCATCGTGATCCTGAACAAGGCGGACGTTCCGGAGGCGGCCGAGCTCGCCGAAATGGTGACCCCCGACCTCGAGGCCCGCGGATGGCCTATCTTCACGATCTCGGCCGTCAGCCGAGAGGGGTTGCGCCCGTTGACGTTCGCGCTGGCGAAGCTGGTTGCGGACTACCGTGAGGCGCACCCGAAGGCCGAGCCGAAGCGTCAGGTGATCCGCCCGGTGATCGCCAACGAGAACAGCTTCAGCGTCATCGCCGATCCCGAGATTCCCGGTGGGTTCATCGTCCGCGGCACGCGGCCGGAGCGCTGGGTGCGGCAGACGCAGTTCGACAACGACGAGGCCGTGGGCTACCTCGCGGACCGTCTCGCGCGGCTCGGTGTGGAAACCGAGCTCGTCAAGCAGGGTGCGGAGCCCGGCGCGTCCGTCACGATCGGCAACGTGAGCTTCGACTGGGAACCGCAGACCCCCGCCGGTGTCGATCTCACCCGCACCGGCCGCGGCACCGACCCGCGTCTGGATCAGGTGGAGCGCATCGGCGCGACCGAACGCAAGCATGCATCCAGGGTCCGTCGCGGTCTCGAAGGCCTCGACCCCGAAGACCAGTGAGCGCCACCCGGCGCACGGTCGCGTCGGCGGGCAGCATCGTCGTGAAGATCGGATCGTCGGCGCTGACCAGTCTGGTCGGCGGGCTCGACGTCGGTCGGCTCGACGCGCTGGCCGACGCGATCGAGGCACGGATGCGTGCCGGTTCCGACGTGGTGGTCGTGTCGTCCGGCGCGGTGGGCGCGGGTCTGGCCCCGTTGGGGCTGACCAAGCGGCCGCGGGACCTGGCGACGAAGCAGGCCGCCGCGAGCGTCGGCCAACTCGCGTTGGCCCACGCCTGGGGCACCTCGTTCGCCCGGTACGGGCGCACGGTGGGGCAGGTGCTGCTCACCGCGGACGACATCGCCCGCCGCGCGCAGCACCGCAACGCGCAGCGCACCCTCGACCGTCTGCGGGCCCTGCACGCGGTCGCGATCGTCAACGAGAACGACACCGTCGCTACGGCTGAGCTGCGATTCGGTGACAACGACCGGCTCGCGGCACTCGTCGCGCACCTGGTCGGCGCCGATGCGCTCGTCCTGTTGTCGGATGTCGACGGGCTGTACGACGGCGACCCCCGCAAGGGGAATGCGACGCTGATCCCCGAGGTGAACAGCCCCGAGGATCTGGACGGGGTGGTCGCGGGCTCGGGCGGCGCCCTCGGCACCGGCGGGATGGCGTCCAAGCTGTCCGCAGCCCGCCTCGCGGCCGATGCCGGTGTTCCGGTGCTGCTCGCCGCCGCCTCGGACGCCGGAGCGGCACTGCGGGACGCCAGTGTGGGGACCGCGTTCGCGGCCCGGCCGTCCCGGTTGTCGGCGCGGAAGTTCTGGGTGCGGCACGCCGCCGACGAGCAGGGGATCCTGCACATCGACGAGGGCGCGGTCCGGGCCGTCGTCACCCGGCGGCGGTCGCTGCTGCCCGCGGGCATCACGGCGGTGTCGGGACGGTTCTACGGCGGCGACGTCGTGTCACTCCTCGGCCCGGAGGAACGTCCCGTGGCCAGGGGAGTGGTGGCCTACGACTCGGCCGAGATAAACGACATCCTCGGCAAATCGACCCAGGAACTGCCTGCCGAGATGCAGCGGCCCGTCGTCCACGCCGACGACCTGGTACCGCTCTAGAAGGTCAGGCGGGCAGCGCGGACGACGCGTCGAGCAGCGCGGTGAGGGCTTCCGAGCAGCCGGCGTGCACGGTGACGGTGGCGAACTCGTCGCCGCGCGTCGCCCCGCGGTTGACGATCGCGATGGGGATTCCGCGTTTGGCGGCGTGCCGGACGAACCGCAGTCCCGACATGACGGTGAGGGACGAACCGGCCACCAGCAGTGCCTCGGCCTCGTCGACCACGTCGTAGGCGGCCGCGACCCGTGGTTTCGGGACGGACTCGCCGAAGTACACGATGTCGGGTTTGAGCATGCCTCCGCACGCCTCGCAGTCGACCATCCGGAAATGCTCGGTGCTGGTGACGACCGCGTCGGCGTCCGGTGCGATCTCCACTCCCTGTGCGGCGGCGACGGTTTCGGCGAAACCCGGGTTGGCGCACTCGAGCCGGTCGGCGAGCGTCGCCCGGGAGATCAGTGCGTTGCACGTCAGGCAGCGGACCTGGGCGTACGTGCCGTGCAGGTCGATCACCCGGCGACTGCCGGCCTTGGTGTGCAGGAGGTCGACGTTCTGGGTGACGACCGCGCACGCGACCCCGGCCCGTTCGAGCCCGGCGAGGGCGCGGTGGCCGGTGTTGGGGCGGGCGGCGTCCATATGCCGCCAGCCGAGGTGGTTCCGTGCCCAGTAGTGGCGGCGGAAATCGGGGTCACCGGTGAACTGCTGATACGTCATGGGATTGCGCGGGGGTGAATCCGGGCCGCGGTAATCGGGGATCCCGGAATCCGTCGAGATGCCGGCGCCGGTGATCACACACAGGCGCCGGCCCCCGAGTATGTCGATCAGTGGGGCGAACACGCACTCCAGAATAGCGCCGGTTCAGTACCCGACGACGGGATCGATCAGAGCGGTGAGATTCTCGCCTGCGACGAAGCGGGTGACGTTCAGCGCCACGTGCTCGGCGAACGCCGGGGGACGGACCGCAGGCGGGTTGGAATCGTGCGGGGTGATGATCACATTCGGCAGATTCCACAGCGGGTGGCCGTCGGGGAGGGGTTCGGGATCGGTGACGTCGAGTCCTGCTCCGCCGATCGTGTTGTCCCGCAGCGCTTTCACCAGTGCATTGGTGTGGACGAGTGAGCCGCGCGCGACGTTGATCACCCACGCGGTCGGCTTCATCTGCGCGAACTCCGCCGCCCCGACCAGATGATGGGTGGCGTCGGTGGCGGGCGCCCCGAGCACGAAGTGGTCCGCCCGGGCCCACACCTCGCCCAGACGGGTGGTGGGGAGCGTCTCGATCGCGCCCGGCACCGGGCTTCCGGAACGATTCACCGCGATCACGTCGGCGCCGACACCGGCGAGCATCGGGATCAGCGCCCGGCCGATACCGCCGGCGCCCACGATCGCGACCGTGGTGCCGCGCAGGGTGCCGACCTTCGAGAAGAACTCCTGCTGGCGCCAGGTCTTCGCCTCGAGGTGCTCGGGCAGTGCCCGCACGCCGGCCAGCAGCAGCGTCAGCGCGTGCTCTGCCACGGTCGCGGCGAACGCGCCCGCCGCCGACGTCCACAGCACGGTGGAGTCGGGTCTGATCACCTTCGCGGCGAACCACTCCTCCACACCCGCGGAGTTCAACTGCACCCAGCGGATGTTCTCGGGAAGCGGATCCGGGAACCCGATCGGACCGGTGGTCCAGACCAGGGCGTCCGCGGACTCGAGGGGTGCCACACGGGCACCGCCCCGGCGCACCGCATCCTCGAGGAGCGGGTCCGGGGCGGGTCCGATGGCTATAGCTGGAACAGCAGCGTCGTCGGCCATGGGTCGAACTTACGCGGGAACCTCGATCAAGGGGTAGACACCGTTTTCGTCGTGGACCTCACGGCCGGTGACGGGCGGGTTGAACACGCACAGCATGCGCATTTCCGTCTCGGGCTCGACACGGTGACGCTCGTGACCGTTGAGCAGGTACATCGAACCGGGGCCGAGTTCGTAGACCTTGTCGTTGTCGAGGTCGATCAACTTGCCGGTTCCCTCGACGAGCCAGACGGCCTCGACGTGGTTGGCGTAGTGGAACTCGTTGACCGAACCGGCTTTGATCGTGGTCTCGTGGAACGAGAAGCCCACTTTGTCGCCGCCGAGGATGATGCGCTTGCTGCGCCAGTTGCCGTCCTCGCTGGTGATGTCGCGCTCGGTGTCGGTGATTTCTGCGGTGGTGCGAACGATCATGTGTGTCAGTCCTCTCTCTAGCTGCAGACCTTGCCGGTGGCGTCGGCGAGAATGGCCAGGCCGTGGTTCAGTTCCTCGTCGGTGATGGTGAGCGCCGGCAGGAGCTTGACCACCTCGTCGGACGGTCCGGACGTCTCCGCGAGCAGTCCCTCGTCGAAGGCGAGCTTGCAGACCTTGCCCGCGTGCTCCGGCTCCTCGAACACGAGGCCCTGGACGAGGCCGCGGCCGCGGGTCGAGACGGAACCCTCGAACTGGTTCGCCAGCTCGGTGAACGCCTGGTGGATCTTCTCGCCCTTGGCCAGCGTCGACTTGTGCAGGGTGTCGTCGGACCAGTAGTGCTCCAGGGCGACCTTCGACGTGACGAACGACGGGTTGTTGCCGCGGAACGTGCCGTTGTGCTCGCCCGGGCCCCACACGTCCAGCTCACGCTTGAACAGGGTCAGCGCCATCGGGAGGCCGTACCCGCCGATGGACTTCGACAGGCAGACGATGTCCGGGGTGATGCCGGCGATCTCGAAGGAGAAGAACGGCCCGGTGCGACCACAGCCCATCTGGACGTCGTCGACGATCAGCAGGATGTCGCGCTCGGCGCACAGGTCCGCGAGGGCGCGCAGCCACTCGGGGCGGGCGACGTTGACGCCGCCCTCACCCTGCACCGTCTCGACGATCACGGCGGCCGGACGGTTCAGGCCACTGCCCGAGTCGTCCAGCACCCGGGAGAACCAGTGGAAGTCCTCGGTGACGCCGTCGAAATAGTTGTCGAACGGCATCGGGGTGGCGTGCACCAACGGGATTCCGGCGCCGGCACGTTTCATCGAGTTACCGGTGACCGACAGGGCGCCGAGCGTCATGCCGTGGAAGGCGTTGGTGAAGTTGATGATCGACGAACGACCCGTCACCTTGCGTGCCAGTTTCAGGGCGGCCTCGACCGTGTTGGTGCCGGTGGGCCCGGGGAACTGGACCTTGTAGTCGAGACCTCGCGGTTTCAAGATCTTGTCCTGGAAGGTCTCGAGCAGGTCGCGTTTGGCCACGGTCGACATGTCCAGACCGTGCGTGATGCCATCGCCGACGATGTAGTCGACGAGCGCCGACTTCAGGACCGGGTTGTTGTGGCCGTAGTTCAGCGAACCGGCGCCGGCGAAGAAGTCGAGGTAGTCGCGGCCGTTCTCGTCGCGGATCCACGATCCGGACGCCGACTCGAAGACGGCCGGCCAGCCGCGGCTGTAGCTGCGAACCTCGGACTCGAGGCTCTCGAAAATGTTCGTATCGAAATTAGTCATGTTATTGCATTCCTCCGGGGCATGCTCTTAGCCGATGGTGTACAGATCTTCGGCTTCGTGTCCATCGGGAAAATCGTTGGGGGAGAACAGTTCCTGCTTGTTGATCGCCGTATCTCGGCGACGCGCCAATGCTGTGAACAGCGCGATCGAAGCCTCGTTGTCGGGGCTGATCGTCGTTTCGAGATGGGTAATCCCTTCGGGTGCAAGCCGATCGAGCAGTGCACTCAGCATGCGACCTGCAATTCCCTTGCCGCGCTGGTCGGCGTCTACGGCAACCTGCCAGACGAACAGCGTCGCAGGGGATTCTGGGCGGATGAAACCCGATACGAATCCCACGACGCGCTCGTCGACGACTGCGACGACCGACGATCGGCTGAAATCTCTACACCACAACAGGTATGCGTAGCTCGAATTGAGATCGAGCACTTCCGTGTTCCTGGCGATCTCCCAGAGCCGGACTCCGTCAGTGATCTCTGGACTTCTGAACAACACCGCGTCCGGCGCGGTGGTCGGGATGGCACTCTTCTGAACAGGCGTCATTGGAAATTCGAACCTAACAACCATCCCCTTCGATTTCACGTGCCTCGCGAAATTGGACAGTTCAGGCGGCAGGGCTTTGCAGGTGAGACGTGCAAAGTGATGCTGATCACATTATGTAACTTTTGGGTGAACCGCAAGCGACACACTCCGCCTATTTGAGACTCGCGAGCGCGAAGGGGAGGACTGACGCGGCACCCGCCGCGCGGACCGTCCGGGCGGCCATCGTGAGGGTCCAGCCGGTGTCGGTGAGGGTGTCGACGAGCAGAACCGGTCCGGTGCCCTCGGGAACGCCCGGGGCCTCCCAGGCGTCGACGAGCCCGGCCACCCGGTAGGCGGAGTTGGCCGCGGACACCGGCGGGTGCTCAGGGCGCAGCCGCAGAACTCCCAGGTCGGTGAGGCGTCCCACAGTGGCGAGTTGCCCCGCGATCGACGCCGACAGCAGCGGGTGGGTGGCTGATTCGACGGCCATCACGGCCGTCGGCCGCTCGGCCCAGTCCCAGGACGCCAGCACCTGGATGCAGGCCTTCAGGACGGCGTCGGGCGCCGGTCCGTCCGGGTCGTCGAGCAGGGAGCGCAGGCGCTGACCCCAGCCCAGATCGGACAGCCGGCCCAGCACGCGACCCGGCTCGGGACCATCGGAGATCTTGCCGGACAGCTTCACGCCAAGCTTCGCGAGGCCCGTGGGCCACTGTTTGCGGGGCGCCAGATCCACGCCTGGCCGCTCGAGGCGCGCTCTGGTCTGTTGCACCGCCTCGGCGTCGACAGTCGCGTCGTGGCGCTCTCCGGTGCAGTTGTCGCACCGGCCGCAGTCGGACGTGCCCGCTGCCAGACCCGGGTCGTCGAGCTGCTCGCGCAGGAACGCCATCCGGCACGTGGTGATCCGCTGGTACTCGATCATCGCCTGCTGCTCGGATTCGCGGGCCCGCTCGAGACGCTCGTACCGGTCGGCGTCGTACGTCCACGGCTCCCCGGTGCCCACCCAGCCGCCCCGCACCCGGCGCACCGCGCCGTCCACGTCCAGGACCTTCAGCACCATCTCCAGCCGGGTGCGGCCGAGCTCCACGAGTGGCTCGAGAGCCTGCGTGGACTGCGGCCGGTCGGTGTCGAGGACCTCGATCACCCGGCGCACCACGTGCTCGCGGGGGAACGCGACGGACGCGAAATAGCTCCAGATCTGCTTGTCCTCGGATCCGGGCAGCAGGATCACCTCGGCGCGGTCGGTGGACCGGCCTGCACGCCCCACCTGCTGGTAGTAGGAAATCGGCGACGACGGCGCACCGAGGTGCACGACGAACCCCAGGTCGGGCTTGTCGAACCCCATCCCGAGCGCGGACGTGGCCACCAGCGCCTTCACGCGGTTGCCGAGCAGGTCCTGCTCGAGGGTCTCGCGCTCGCCGGCATCGGTCTGCCCGGTGTATGCGGCGACCGTGTGCCCCCGCTCGGACAACAGGCTCGCCAGATCCCGGGCCGCCGACACGGTGAGCGCGTAGATGATGCCCGAGCCTGGCAGGCTGTCGAGCTTCTGGGCGAGCCACGCGGCACGGGCGGTGGCCTCCGGAATCTGCACGACCGACAGGTGCAGCGACTCTCGCTCGAGGCCGCCGCGCAGCACGAGGGTTTCCGCGCCGCCCACCCCGAGTTGCGTGGAGACGTCGGAGACGACGCGGTCGTTCGCCGTGGCCGTGGTGGCAAGCACGGGAATGCCCTCGCCCAACTCGGCGATCAGCGTGCGGATCCGCCGGTAGTCGGGACGGAAGTCGTGACCCCAGTCCGACACGCAGTGCGCCTCGTCGACCACGACGAGGCCGGCATCGGCGGCGAGGGAGGGCAGGACCTGGTCGCGGAAGTCGGGGTTGTTGAGACGCTCGGGGCTGACCAGCAGCACGTCGAGTTCGTTGTCCGCGACCCGTGCGTGGATGTCGTCCCACTCGGTGACGTTCCCGGAGTTGATGGTGGCGGCGCGCACACCGGCGCGCTCGGCGGAGGCCACCTGGTTCCGCATCAGCGCCAGGAGCGGCGACACGATGACCGTGGGACCGTGCCCGTGTGCCCGCAGCAGCTTCGCCGCGATGAAGTAGACCGCCGACTTGCCCCAGCCCGTCCGCTGGACGACGAGCGCCCGTCTGCGGCCCACGACGAGCGCCTCGATCGCCGTCCACTGGTCGTCGCGGAGGGTGGCGTGCTCGCCTGCCAGCTCGCGGAGCAGCCGTTCGGCCTCGTCACGGAGTGCGGGTTCGGTGGCGGTCGTCATGCCCCCATGGTGCACGACCGGGGTGACACGGACGGTCCAGGCGAGCGCCTGGGTGCTCAGCCGGGAAGTGCCGCCTCGATCTCGGCGAGGGTGGGCGAGGACGTGGAGGCGCCGCGGCGGGTGGTCGCGAGTGCGCCCGCCGTGCACGCGAACGGGACGGCGGTAACGGGGCCGCCGCGCCACGACACGCTGAGGGCGCCCGCGAAGGCGTCGCCCGCGCCGGTCGTGTCGACCACCTCGACCGCCGGGGAGTCGGCGTGGAGCACGGCGCCGTCGCGGCCCGCGTAGTCCGCGCCCGACGACCCCAGCGTGGTGACGACGTGGGCGACGGCGCCGGTGACCTCGGCGCCGAGTTGCGCGGCCTCGGTCTGGTTCACCAGCAGCACGTCGATCAGCTCCACGAGCTCAGGCGGAAGTGGCTGCGCCGGTGACGGATTCACCATCACGACGGTGCCGTGGGCCGCGGCGTGCGCCGCCGCGGCCACCACGGTGCCCAGTGGTATCTCGAGTTGGCAGAGCAGGACGTCGGCGTCCGCTATCGCCGCGAGTTCGGCGGGCGTCAGGTCCACCACGGTGCTGTTGGCGCCCGGGACCACGACGATGCTGTTCTCGCCGGCGGCGTCGACGGTGATCGCCGCGATCCCGCTCGGCCCGTCGACCTCCCGCAGGTACCGGGTGTCGACCTCGGCGTCGACGAGGGCCTGCCGCAGGTCGAGGGCGAACACGTCGGAGCCGACCGCCCCGATGAACGTCACGGCCCCGCCCGCCCGCGCCGCGGCGATCGCCTGGTTGGCGCCTTTGCCGCCGGGGGTGGCGGCGAAGGCGCTGCCCAGGATCGTCTCCCCGGGCCCGGGCAACCGCTCGGTCGCCGTCAGTAGATCCATGTTGACGCTGCCGACCACGGCGACCCTGGGAGCGGACATATCCCGAGACTAGCCCGCGTCGGCGGCCGCCGTCTCCTGTGCGGACGCGGCGGAGGCCTCGCTCTTGCGGCGGAGACGCTTCAGGATGCGCCGGGCCTCGGCGTCCGTGGACACGGCGGGCGGCGAGCCCTCGAGGGGCTTGCGGGCGGTCTCCGAGATGAGCAGCACCGCGATCCCGCCGACGACCGCCGCACCCATCATGTACATCGGCGCGACGAGATCGCTGCCCGTCGCGTCCTGCAGCGCCGTGAGCACCAGGGGAGTGGTGCCACCGAAGATCGACACCGCGAGGTTGTATCCGATCGCCAGGCCGCCGTAGCGGATCCCGGTCGGGAACAGCGCGGGAAGCACGGACGGGAACACGCCGACGAACAGCAGCAGCAGGCCGCCGAGGATCGCGAGGCCGAGGAAGACGGTGAAGTAGTGGCCGACCCCGATCAGCAGGTACGCCGGCAGCGACAATGCGAAGAACCCCACGAAACCGGCCAGTAGCAAGGGTTTACGACCGACCCGGTCGGACAGCTTTCCGACGAAGCTGATCGCCACCATCATGATGAGCATCACGATGATCATGAGGACGAGACCGTGCGATTCGTCGTAGCCGAGCGTGTTCGACAGATACGTCGGCATGTAACTGAGCAGACCGTAGTGCGCGATGTTGTAGGTGGCGACCAGGATCACGCACAGCACCAGCGGACGCCAGTTCTCCACCAGCGTCTCGCGCAGTTTGCGTCCCGTGGATTCGTCTGCGAGCGAACGCTCTTCGGCCTGCTCCATCTGCTGGAACGCAGGCGTCTCCTCGAGCCGCAACCGCAGGTAGAGGCCGATCAGGCCCAGCGGACCGGCGAGCAGGAACGGAATCCGCCACGCCCAGTCGACCAGGGCGTCGGCGCTCACCACAGTGCTGATGATGGTGACCAGCCCCGCGGCCGCCACATACCCGGCGAGGGTGCCGAATTCGAGGAAGCTCGCGAAGAACCCGCGGCGCTTGTCCGGTGCGTACTCGGCGACGAACGTGCTGGCGCCGCCGTACTCGCCACCCGTGGAGAATCCCTGCACGAGCCGGAACAGCACCAGCAGGATCGGTGCGGCGAGCCCGATGGATCCGTAACTCGGGATCAGGCCGATGGCGAACGTGCTGCCCGCCATCAGGATGATCGTGGTGGCGAGCACCTTCTTGCGACCGATCCGGTCGCCGAGCGGACCGAAGAACAGTCCACCGAGGGGGCGGACGACGAAGGCCGCGGCGAAGATCGCGAACGTCGACAGCAGCTGTGCGGTGCCGCTGGCCTCGGGAAAGAAGACCTTGCCGATCGTGGTCGCCAGGTAGGCGTACACGCCGAAGTCGAACCACTCCATGGCGTTACCGAGCATGGTGGCCTTGACGGCGCGTTTGACGGAGGCTTCGTCGGTGACCGTGACATCAGGTGATTCGGCCACCTCGGCCGACGTGATCGAGTGATCTGGTGCATTCATGTCTTGCGCTCCCCAGCGCAGTTATCACCCGCACGGGGCACGTACCTGATGCACGCATCTTTTCGTCGCCCGCACGGCGATTGCTGGTCGGGTTCGGCAACCCACGGCCCTTCGGCGCGATGCGGCCCCCGCCGATCGGCTCTGGCTCGAGGGTAGGTCCCGCTCCCCGGACGGTGGAGCGGGACTACCAGCTGTAAGAGCGATTACCGTAGCAAAGGATATGGGGGCTTGTCGGCCCGAGACTCAGAACGCGCGGGCGTACTGCGCCGGAATCTGCGGTGTCACCTGGGCATTCAATGTGCGTGCCGCTTTTCGCGGCCAGTACGGGTCCCGGAGTAGTTCCCGTCCGAGGAACACGGCGACGGCCTCTCCCGACTCCACGATCTGCTCGGCCTGCTCCGGCTCGGTGATGAGCCCGACCGCGGCGGCGGGAAGCAGGGTCTCGTTCTGGATGCGGCGGGCGAACGGAACCTGGTAGCCGGGACCGACCGGGATCCGCGCGGACGCGACGCCGCCGCTGGAGACGTCGACGAGGTCCACGCCCAGGTCGGCGAGCGCCTGCACGAGGGCGACGGTCTGGTCCGGCGTCCAGCTGTCCGCGTCGAGCCCGGGCTCCTCGGACAACCAGTCGGTGGCCGACACCCGGACGAAGACCGGCAGTTCGGCCGGCCACACGCCGCGCACCGCCTCGACGACCTCGAGCAGGAGTCGGATGCGGCCCGCGAAGCTGCCGCCGTACTCGTCGGTGCGGTGATTGCTGACCGGGGAGAGGAACTGGTGCAGCAGATAGCCGTGTGCCGCATGGATTTCCACCACCTTGAAGCCTGCGCGCGATGCCCGCTCGGCGGCGGCGGCGAAATCCGCGACCACCTTCCGGATGTCCTCTGCCGTCGCCGCCGCCGGCGGGGTGTGGTCGCCGAAACCGATCGCGCTCGGCGCCACCGTTCGCCACGACAACCGATCGTCGTCGTCGAGGCTCCTTCCGCCGCGCCACGGGACGTGCGCGGACCCCTTGCGCCCGGCGTGCCCGAGCTGGATGCCGGGTACCGCGCCGTAGTCCTCGAGCTGCGCGTTGATCTGCGCGAAGGCCTCGGTCTGGGTGTCGTTCCAGATGCCGAGGTCGGCGGGGCTGATGCGGCCCTCCGGGCTGACGGCCGTCGCCTCGGTGAGGATCAGGCCCGCACCGCCGATGGCCCGCGTCACGAGGTGCGTCCGGTGCCAGTCGCCCGGCACTCCCACGTCGCTGCCGGTCACGTCGGCCGAGTACTGGCACATCGGCGCCATCCACACTCGATTGGGGACGGTGATTCCGCGGAAGGTGATGGGTTCGAACAACACGCTCACTGTTAGCACTCCTGCCTCTGATGGTCTCGACCAGTCGCAACCTGCGCGAGGGACGAAATCATTCCCGCCTTCCCGCTCCGCGGGAGATCCAGCCCTGTATATAGGCTGTCTTCATGACTGCAGTGACTTCCACCTCGTCGGCCGGTGCCACGGTGGATACCCGTGAAGCCGTCCACGCAGCGGCCCGTCGCGCCCGCACCGCGTCGCGGGTCCTCGCGCTGCTCACCACCGCGCAGAAGGATGCGGCGCTCCACGCGGCGGCCGACGCCGTGCTCGCCGCCTCCACCGACATCCTCGCCGCCAACGCCGCCGACATCGAGGCGGCCAGGGCGTCGGGCACCGAGGACTCCCTGCTCGACCGGCTGCGGCTGACCGCGGAAAGGATCGAGGGCATCGCGTCCGGCCTGCGTCAGGTGGCCGGTCTGCCCGACCCGGTCGGTGAGGTGGTGCGCGGGTCCACGCTCCCCAACGGTCTCGAACTGCGTCAGCTGCGGGTTCCGCTCGGCGTGGTGGGCATGGTGTACGAGGCTCGGCCCAACGTCACCGTCGACGCGTTCGGACTGGCCCTGAAGTCGGGAAACGCGGCCCTGCTGCGCGGGTCCTCGTCCGCGGCGAAGTCGAATGCGGCGCTGGTCGTGGCGCTGCGGGCGGCACTGGCCGCGCAGCAGTTGCCGGAAGACGCGGTGCAGTTACTGCCGAGCGAGGACCGCTCCAGCGTGACGCACCTGATCCAGGCCCGCGGGCTGGTGGACGTCGTGATTCCCCGCGGCGGGGCCGGACTGATCAGCGCCGTGGTGCGCGACGCGACCGTTCCGACGATCGAGACGGGCGTCGGTAACTGCCACGTCTACGTCCACGCGGCGGCCGACCTGGAGATGGCCGAACGGATCCTGCTGAATTCCAAGACACGGCGGCCGAGTGTCTGCAACACCGCGGAGACCGTGCTGGTCGACGCCGCGATAGCGGAGACGGCGGTGCCGAAGCTGCTGCAGGCCCTGCAGATGCACAGTGTGACCGTCCACGGGGACCTGCCCGGGCTGGTGCCCGCGACGGAGTCGGACTGGTCGGAGGAGTACCTCACGCTCGACGTGGCGCTCAAGGTCATCGACGACCTGAACGCCGCGGTCGAGCACATCGACCGCTACGGCACCGGCCACACCGAGGCCATCGTGACGTCCGACCTCGCGGCCGCCCGCGAGTTCACCGCCCGGGTCGACGCCGCCGCCGTCATGGTCAACGCCTCCACCGCCTTCACCGACGGTGAGCAGTTCGGATTCGGCGCCGAGATCGGGATCTCCACGCAGAAACTGCACGCCCGCGGCCCGATGGGGCTGCCCGAACTGACCTCCACCAAGTGGATCGTGTGGGGAGACGGGCACACCCGCCCGGTCTAGACCCCGCCGGACTCCCTTACCGTCAAGCCCCTCTGAAAGGAGCGAGCGTGGACCGCGCACTGCCCACCACGACGCCGTTCTTCGCCAGCGTCGACGACGTCATCGCTCGGCTCGCCGAAACCGGTTACCTGTCCGACAAGGGCACCGCGACCGCGGTGTTCCTCGCCGACCGGCTCGGAAAGCCCCTGCTCATCGAGGGTCCCGCCGGAGTCGGCAAGACCGAACTCGCCCGCGCCGTGGCCGAGACCACCGGCGCCGAACTGGTGCGGTTGCAGTGCTACGAGGGCGTCGACGAGGCCCGCGCCCTGTACGAGTGGAATCACGCGAAGCAGATCTTGCGCATCCAGGCGGGTAGCGACCACAGCTGGGACGCCACCAAGGCGGACGTCTTCTCGGAGGAGTTCCTGCTGTCGCGGCCGCTGCTGACCGCCATCCGGCGCGAGGATCCGACGGTGCTGCTGATCGACGAGACCGACAAGGCCGACGTCGAGATCGAGGGCCTGCTTCTCGAGGTGCTCAGCGATTTCGCGGTCACCGTCCCCGAACTGGGCACCATCACCGCCACGCGCAAGCCGTTCGTCGTCCTCACCTCGAATGCCACCCGCGAACTGTCGGAGGCGCTCAAGCGCCGCTGCCTGTTCCTGCATCTCGACTTCCCCGACGCCGAACTCGAGCGGAGGATCCTCGCGAGCCGGGTGCCGGAACTGCCCGAGGCGGTTGCCGAGCAGCTGGTCAAGACGATCCGCGTGCTGCGCGGCATGCAGCTGAAGAAGCTGCCGTCCGTGGCGGAGACCATCGACTGGGGTCGCACGCTACTGGCGCTCGGGCTCGACACTCTCGACGACGACGCCGTGCGCGCGACGCTGGGTGTCGTTCTCAAGCACCAATCCGACCAGCTCCGCGCCGCCGCCGAGCTGCGACTGAACTGAAGGACTCCCCATGGCTGCTGGTGGTCCCCTCGCGTCCCGGTCGAAGCCGGGCGGTCCCGCGGCGCCACACGGGCTGCCGGGGCATCTCGTCGACTTCGTCGAAGCGCTACGCCGGCGCGGGATCACGGTCGGACCGTCCGAGACGGTCGACGCCGGACAGGTGATGTCGGTCCTCGACCTGCTGGACCGCGAATCCCTGCGGGAGGGCCTGGCGTGTGCGTTGCTGCGGCGGCCCACCCACCGGCCCACCTTCGACGCGTTGTTCGAACTCTGGTTCCCGGCGGCGGTCGGGAACCGGGCGGCCGGGGCGATCGACACGAGCCTGCCGCGGAACGCGAAGGGCGACATCGACTACGAGGCGCTGCGCGAGCTGATCGTCGACCTCCTCACCGACGGGTCGCCGGAGGCGATCGAGCTCACCGAGTTGCTGACCGCGCAGATGGTCGAGGAACTGGGGCAGTACCAGTCGGCGAACGGCCCGTCGTTCTCCGCGTACCAGGCGCTGCGGGACGTCGCACCGGAAACTCTGCTGAAGAAGATCCTCGACGGGCTCCTCGGCAATCAGCAGGACACCGGGGCCCGGACGACGGAAAGCTACGAATCGGAGGTGGCCAAGCGCACCGCCGCCCAGCGGATCGCCGACTTCCGCAAGATGATCGAGAAGGAGACGCGGCGCCGGTCGGCCGAGAACCTTGGCAAGGAACGGGTGGCGTCGTACGGCGTCCCCCGACTGGCCGAGGAAGTCGACTTCCTGCGCGCCTCCGACGCCGAGTTGACCGCGCTGAAGCGCAACGTCACCCCGCTCGCCCGGCTGCTCGCCAGCCGGCTGGCCGTGCGGCGCAGCCGGGCGAGTGCCGGTTCGATCGACCTGCGCCGGACCCTGCGCAAGTCGATGTCCACCGGCGGCGTGCCCATCGACCTCGTCCAGCGCAAACCCCGGCGGGCGCGCCCCGAACTCGTCGTGATGTGCGACGTGTCGGGCTCGGTCGCCGGATTCAGTCACTTCACGCTGCTGCTCGTCCACGCGCTGCGCGAACAGTTCTCCCGGGTGCGGGTGTTCGCGTTCATCGACACCACCGACGAGGTCACCCGCTTCTTCGACGCGGGAGCCGACCTCGGCAGCGCCATGTCGCGGATGATCCGGGAAGCCGACCTGGTCGGTTACGACGGGCACTCCGACTACGGCAACGCGTTCGGGGTGTTCGCCGAGCGGTTCACCCAGAGCATCACGTCCCGCACGTCCCTGCTGGTGCTCGGCGACGGCCGCAACAACTACCGCGACCCGAACCTGGAGGCACTGGCCCGACTCGTATCGGTGGCGAAGCACGCGCACTGGCTCAACCCGGAGCCCCGCGGCCAGTGGGGATCGGGCGACTCGGCGGCCAAGGTGTACAACGAGGTCATCAGCATGCACGAATGCCGATCCGCTCAGCAGCTGGCGTCGGTGGTCGCCGGATTGCTGCCGGTGTGAGCACGTAAGCTCGACACTCGTGGAACAGGGAGCAACGGGCGCGCGTCGGCGCCGCCTGGGAGTCATGGGCGGCACCTTCGACCCCATTCATCACGGTCACCTGGTGGCAGCCAGCGAGGTGGCCGACCGATTCAGCCTCGACGAGGTGGTCTTCGTGCCCACCGGCAGGCCGTGGCAGAAGCAGGGCAAGGGCGTCAGCCCAGCCGAGGACCGGTACCTGATGACGGTCATCGCCACCGCGTCCAACCCGCGGTTCTCGGTCAGCCGGGTCGACGTCGACCGCGAGAAGGTCACCTACACCGTCGACACCCTGCGGGATCTGCGCAGCTACCACCCGAACGCCGAGCTGTACTTCATTACCGGTGCGGACGCCCTGGCGAGTATCCTGTCCTGGCAGGACTGGGAGGAACTGTTCTCGCTGGCGAAGTTCGTCGGGGTGTCGCGTCCGGGATTCGATCTCAACACCGAACATCTGGCCGGGCACCTGGATGCGTTGCCGGAGGACGCGGTCACGCTGATCGAGATCCCGGCTCTGGCGATCTCCTCGACGGAATGTCGGCGGCGCGCCAGTCGCCATCGTCCTGTGTGGTACCTCGTGCCGGACGGTGTGGTCCAGTACATCTCCAAACGGAACCTGTACCGGCCACCGGACTCCGAGCGCCTCGACGGCGCGACGACGATGTCCGAACCGGCCCCGGACAAGACCAAGAGTTAGACAGCACTTTCCGAACGAACTGGGAGAACATCGCGTGAGCGCAACGACCGAAGCCATCGAGATGGCACGCATCGCGGCAGTGGCTGCCGACGAGAAGCTGGCCTCCGATGTGGTGGTGCTCGATGTTTCCGAGCAGCTGGTCATCACCGACTGCTTCGTCATCGCCTCCGCCCCCAACGAGCGCCAGGTGAACGCGATCGTCGAGAACATCGAGGATCGGCTGCGTGAGGCAGGTCACAAGCCGGTGCGTCGCGAGGGCACCCGCGAAGGCCGTTGGGCACTGCTCGATTTCGTGGACGTCGTCATCCACGTCCAGCACAACGAGGAACGCAACTTCTACGCCCTCGACCGGCTGTGGAAGGACTGCCCGGCCGTGCCGGTGGAGGGTATCGGCCAGCAGGGACCGGCCGGCGCGAACGGTGCGGGCGCCCCCGAGGCCGCCGGTGCGGGCGGCGCAGAGGCTGAGGAGTCCGAGCTGTGACGGATGCTCCCCGTGCCCCGCGGCGACTGATACTGCTCCGCCACGGACAGACCGAGTACAACGCCGACAACCGGATGCAGGGCCAGCTCGACACCGAACTGTCGGAGCTGGGGCGGTCGCAGGCCCGCGCCGCCGCCACCGCCCTCGTCGGTCGCCGACCGATCTCGATCGTGTCCTCCGATCTGCGGCGGGCCTACGACACCGCGGTGGAGGTCGGCGACAACGCCGGGCTGCCGGTGCAGATCGACGAACGCCTCCGTGAGACGCATCTCGGCGACTGGCAGGGGCTCACGCACCTCGACGTCGACGCGCGCGCACCCGGCGCCCGCGCCGCGTGGCGCGGCGACGCGACGTGGGCACCGCCCGGCGGCGAGTGCCGCATCGACGTCGCCCGCCGCAGCAAGCCGGTGGTCGCGGAACTCGTCGAGAAGCACGAGGACTGGGCCGAGAAGCCGGTGGTCCTGGTCGCTCACGGCGGATTGATCGCCGCGCTGACCGCCGCCCTGCTGGATCTGCCCGTCGACCGCTGGCCGGTGCTGGGCGGACTGGGGAACACCAGCTGGGTGCAGCTGAGTGCATATGGGAACCCCGATTCGCTCAGCTGGCGCCTCGACGTGTGGAACGCTTCCGCGAGTGTGGCCAGTGACGTCCTCTGAGGTGGATGCCGGTTCCGGGGAACGCCCCGTCCTGCTCGTGCTCGCCGACTCGCTGTCGTACTACGGCCCCAAGGGCGGACTGCCGTCCGACCACCCCGGCATCTGGCCCAATATCGTTGCCCGTCAACTCGGCTGGGATGTCGAGTTGGTGGCGCGGATCGGCTGGACCAGCCGCGACGTGTGGTGGGCGCTGACCCAGGACCCACGGGTGTGGTCCGCGGTTCCCCGCGCCGGCGCCGTGGTGTTCGCCGTCGGCGGCATGGATTCGCTGCCGTCCCCGCTCCCGACGGCGCTGCGGGAGCAATTGCGCTACGTACGCCCGCCTGCACTGCGGCGCGTCGTGCGGAGCGGCTACCAGTGGCTTCAGCCCCGGCTCGCCCCGCTGGGGTGGCCGGTGGCGTTGCCGCCGCGGCTGAGTGTCGAATACCTGGAGAGCTCACGGGCGGCGCTCGAGTACATGCGCCCCGAATTGCCGGTCATCGGGACCCTGCCGTCCGTGCACCGCAGCGAGGCCTACGGCAAGGTGCACGCGGGGCGTCCCGGTGCCGTCGCCGCCATCACCGCATGGTCGGAGGAGAAGAACGTGCCCCTTGTCGACCTCGCGGAGGCGGTGCGCGCCAACGTCTTCAGTGATGACGGCAATCCGGACGGCATCCACTGGGGCTGGGACGGGCACACCGAGGTGGCCGCGGCGATGCTGACCGCGATCCGCGCGGCGGCTGTCGTGCCGGACTCCGTCGAGGGTGCGGTTCCGGCCGACCCGGTGTCGAGCGGAGCCGAGTAGTCCGATGCCCGTCGTCGTCGTCACCGATTCTTCGGCATCGATCCTGCCCGAACATGTCGAGCAGTACGGAATCCGGGTGGTCCCGCTCCACGTCCTCAGCGGCGGCCGGGACTTCCGGGAGGGAATCGACGAGGTCCCCGAGGACCTCGCCGGGGTCACCACGTCGGGTGCATCGCCGAGCGAGCTGTCCGAGGCCTACGCCGAAGCGCTGGAACTGAGTGAGGGCGCAGGCGTTCTCGCGGTCCACATTTCGCGGCAGCTGTCCGGCACGTGGGAGGCGGGCCGCCAGGCGGCGCAGGAGTTCGACGGCCGAGTGCGGATCGTCGACTCCCAGTCCGCCGGAATGGGATTGGGATACCCCGTGCTCGAGGCGGCGCGGGCCGCGGAGGCCGGTGCAAACCTCGAGACGGTGTACCGGCGGGCGGTCGACGTCGCGAGCCGTGGACGCTGCCTGATCGTCGTCGACCGACTCGACCAGTTGCGTCGCGGAGGGCGGATCGGCACCGCCGCCGCACTGCTCGGTACCGCACTGGCGATGAAGCCGGTGCTGCATCTCGTGGACGGCAGACTGGTGCTGAAGGAGAAGACGCGGACCTCGACCAAGGCCATGGCCAGGATGGTCGACGCCGCGGTGGAGCAGGCAGGCCTGGACAGGACGGCCGTCGCTGTGCATCACATGCACGCCCGGCAGCGCGCCGAGGCGGTGGCGCAGCAACTGAAAGACCGGATTCCGCAGGTCAGCGATCTGGTCGTCACCGATTTCAGTTCGGTTCTCGGTGCCCACGTCGGGGAGGGCGCCATCGGCATCGTGCTGTGCCCGGAACCCGCATTGCAGGACGAAAACCACGATTCATCCACAACTTCGCACTGATCCACAGGCCGATTCGAATGCCGGGTCGGCGCCGCGATCCTGAGGGTGCCGTACTCTAGCGTCGCGTCCATGGGCATCAGGGAAGAACGTTCGAGAGGCCGGACCCGGCTCGCGTTCCTGACGTCGGGGGAACGCGAAGCGCTGCCGCCCGACACTCCGGCGGCACCGGAGTGGCTGGCCGAGCCGGGTGAGGCCCGCCTCGACGGCGACGAGACGTGGTCCGCTGCGCGCCGAGTCGGCTTCTCGTTGCCCGACCGGTGGCGGGACGCACGATTCGACCCCGGGCGGTCCGGGGCGATCGCGCTGATCGTGGTGGGAATCGTCGTCGCCACGGTAACGGTGCTGGCGGTGCGCAGCGATCGGCCGGCGACGCAGGCCGTTCCGTCACTGCCCGCAGCGGGTGTTCATTCCTTGAATCCGGCGCCGGAACCGACAACTCCCGCCGCCGCGGCGGCGCCTGCACCCGCACCGGCGGAGGAAATCGTCGTCAGCGTGGTGGGGCTCGTGACCTCGGCGGGCCTCGTCCGGCTGCCGCCGGGCGCCCGGGTCGCGGACGCGCTCGCCGCCGCCGGGGGAGTGCGCGCCGGTGGCGACACCCTCGGATTGAATCTGGCGCAACGGCTTTCGGACGGCGATCAGGTGCTCGTGGGCGCCGCGACCACCCAGGCGCCACCGAGTGCGGTGGGCGGCACCTCCGCGGGATCGCCGGGAACCGCGGGCGCGGCGACCCCCGCGGCCGGTGGACTGGTGAACCTCAACACGGCGACGGAGACGGAACTCGACGCCCTTCCCGGTGTCGGACCCGTCACGGCGGCGGCGATCGTGGCGTGGCGCACGACGAACGGCAGGTTCACCGACATCGCACAACTGGGGGAGGTGGACGGGATCGGGCCGGTGCGGCTGGAGAAGTTGCGCGCCCAGACTACCATCTGATGTCCGAGAGCGAGCCGCGGCTCCTCGACCTCCGGCTGCTCCCGTTCGCCGGGATCTGCTGGGCGGCAACGCTGATCGGCATACTCGGAGGCTCCCGCGCGGCATGGATGCTCCTGGCGACCCTGTCGGGGGCGGCTGTACTGCTCGCCGCCTATTGCGCCCTGCGGTCACCGCGGCGATGGACGGCGGGGACGCTCGCGCTACTGCTCTTCGGGTCGTGCTGCGCGGCAGGGGTGGCCTGGCGGGTTCAGGCCGCGGAACGGCACCCGATGGCCGAACTCGCCCGGAACGAGACGTGGGTCACGCTGGTCGTCACCCCCGTCGACGACCCCCGGGAGATCGCCGGCTTCGGACGGCACGTCCTCGTGAACGCGACCGTCGTCGAGATCCGCCGGGCCGGCGAGACGATCCACGCGGGCGGCGCGGTGGTCCTCCTCGCCCCGGCGGACGGGTGGCTCGGGCTGCTGCCGGGACAGGACGTGGTGTTGCGCGGGCAGCTGAGCCCGCCGCGGCGCCGGGACCTGAGCCTGGCCACGGTCCGGGTGTCCGGACCGCCGGTGGAGGTCGGTCCCGCGCCCGCACACCAGCGATGGGCCGGCGCCCTGCGAACCCGGTTCGCCGCGGCCGCCGCCGTCCTGCCCGCCGACGAGGCCGGACTGCTGCCGGGGCTGGTGGTGGGCGACACCTCCGCGCTCCCGCGGGAGGTGAAGGACGACTTCACCGCGACCGGACTGACGCACCTCACGGCGGTGTCGGGGGCGAACGTCAGCATCCTGCTGGGAGCGGTGCTGCTCATGGTCAGAGGCGTGGGGCTCGGTCCGCGGGCAGGCGCGGTGCTCGCCGCCGCCGCACTGATCGCGTTCGTGGTGGTCGCGCGGCCGTCACCCAGCGTGCTCCGGGCCGCCGCGATGGGCTCGGTCGCCCTGCTGGCGCTCGTGACGGGACGGCGGAAACAGGCGATGCCCGCGCTGGCGGCGGGTGTGATCGCCCTGTTGGTGTGGGCACCGGAACTGGCGGTGAACTTCGGCTTCGTTCTGTCGGCGACAGCCACCGCCGGGCTGATCGTGATCGCGCCCGTGTGGGTCGACGCGCTGGTGGTCCGCGGGTGGCCGCGGGCGGTGGCGGAGGCGGTGGCGGTGTCCGTCGCCGCGTTCGCCGTGACGGCGCCGATCGTGGCCGCGATGGCAGGCACCGTGAGTCTGGTGTCGATCTGCGCGAACATCCTGGTGGCACCCGTGATCGGAGTGATCACCGTGACGGGCGCGATCACCGCGCTGATCGCCGGCATCAGTGTTCCCGTCGCGGAAGTGGTGGTGCGCGTGACCCAGTGGCCGCTGTGGTGGTTGGTGACCGTGGCCGAGCGGGGCGCGCGGATCCCCGCGGCCTCCGTTCCGGTGCCCTCGGGGCCCGCCGGTGCGGTACTCGTCCTCGGTGCCGTGCTGGCGATCGGTGCGGCGCTGCGCAGCCGCGGAACCCGGCTGGTGCTCGTGGGAATCGCGATCGGGGTGGTGGTGCTGTGGGCGCCGATCTGGCCGTCGTCGCTGGGTCGCCTTGTGTGAATGCGCCCGGATCCGGGAAACCGTCGCAGAACGCGAGGGAAGGGACGACGACATGCAGGTGGGGTTCAAGCTGATGGCCGAGACGTTCGATCCGCGCGAGATCGTGCGGCAGGCGGTGGAGGCCGAGCGGGCCGGCTTCGACTTCGTCGAGGTGAGCGATCACTACCACCCCTGGCTCTACAGTCACGGTCACTCGGGATTCGTGTGGTCGATGCTCGCTGCCGCTTCGGCGCGGACCGAGCGGATCGGTCTGGCCACCGGTGTCACCTGCCCGTTCGTTCGGTACCACCCCGCGATCGTCGCGCAGGCCGCGGCCACGACCGCCGTCCTCAGCGACGGCCGGTTCACCCTGGGCCTCGGCTCGGGGGAACGGCTGAACGAACACGTCGTCGGCGGTGGCTGGCCGTCGGTGACCGTCCGGCACCAGATGCTGCGTGAGGCGATCGACATCATCCGCCTGCTGTGGTCGGGTGGCTACCACTCGTACGAGGGCAAGCACCTCACCCTCGACGACGCACGCGTCTTCGATCTCCCCGTCGTGCCCCCGGCGATCGCGGTCGCGGCGGGCGGCGCGCAGGCCGCCGACATCGCCGCGGAACTCGGTGACGGACTCTTCGCGACCGAACCCGACCCGGATCTGGTGCAGGCCTACACCGCGGCCGGTGGGTCGGGCCCGAAATACGGGGAAGTTCCCCTCGCGTGGGCGCCCGACGAGGAATCCGCGGTCGAGTCGGCGCACCGATTGTTCCGGTTCGGGTTGACCGGATGGAAGGTTCAGGCGGAACTGCCGAATCCGATCAACTTCGAGGCCGCGTCGTCGTCGGTCCGCACCGAGGACGTCCGGGATGCGATGGCGTGCGGGCCGGACGTCCGGCGGCACCTCGAGGTGGCGGGCCCGTTCGTCGATGCCGGGTTCGATCGTCTGGCGCTGATCAACGCGGGACCGGACGTGGACGGGTTCTTCGCGTTCTTCGCCGACGAGCTGAGCGAGTCGCTGCGGGCACTGACGCCGGCGTGACACCCGTTGTAGTACAGCAGCTTTCGTGACCAGTCTCCGGTGAAGGATGGGTGAGAGGGTGGCCGGCGGCGCGCTCTCCGGACCGGGGAGGGGTGATTTCTGTATCGTTTCGAATTCGATTCCCGATGTGCGTATGAGACACCCGAACACCGACTACCATCCGGTGGCAGATGTCGAGGGCGAACGGTCTTGGAACACACCCGCATTGGAGGGCGAGATGTCGGAATCGGAGCGGACGGATCTCGACGTGGACGACGAACTCGACGCCGGACAGGTGTGGAGAGCGCAGCGGGTCGTCGCTGCTCAGTCACTCGACGCCGAAGACTGCCGCATGCTGCTGTCCATGCTCGGTATCGCGGGTAACCCCGATTCGCCGGGGCCGGACTGACAGCGGTCAGGTCATCTTCCGGTGGTGGTGCGCCACGATCTCCTGCGCCACCGTCGCCAGTTTGATGTTCATGTCCTGTGAGGTGGTGCGGAGAATCTCCATCGCCTGGGTCTCGGAAATGTTGTGGAACGCCATCAGCAGTCCCACCGCCTTGCCGATTTCACGGTTGCTCACGAGGCCGGCCCGCAGCGTCTCGGCCTCGAGGTGCTCGTGCACCGCCGCAAGCGCCACCGCCGCGAAAGACGCGAGCATGATGCCCTGCTCGACGGACGTGGTGTTCAGGGCTCCCGGCGTGTCGGAGAACAGATCGAGGGCGCCGACCTTGCGTCCCAGGATGACGAGGCGGAAGCCGGCCGCCCCTCGCACCGGCGTTTCGGCCAGCACCCGCCGCGAGAGCCGCGGCCATTGCGACGACGTGGACAGGTCCGTTTCGAACTGCGGAGTGTCGCTGACGATGGCGTCGACGCACGGCCCCTCGTTCTCGACGCGCTCGAACTCGTCGACGCGGGCGGCGACGTCGTCGCTGGCCGCCACCGTCACATAGCCGGACCCCTGCCGGAGCATCAGGCTCGCGTGCTGACAGCCCTCGACGAGTAGCGGCGCGGCATCGCAGATGGCTTGGTGGACCTGCCCGAAATCCTGGCCCGCGTAGAGAAGGTCGGCGAGGGTCGCGAACGTCACGGCAGACTTGCCGACAGCCTTCGAGCGCGTCGTATCGGGGACTGTGTCGCGCATCGGTTCCTCCAGCGTGCGAGCATGGGCCCAGCTCATTGATTCAGTCTGCCAGAGCGGGCGGTCGTCGCCGCTCCGAGCCGGAAGAATTCGCGAACGGACTCCGGGTGCGGCCGGCCCGGGCCAAGATGACGTCATGGTTTCGCACACCGAGAACCCACTCGTGGCCGTCGACCAGGGCATGCTGCGCGGCGTCCACGCCGGCGGCGTTCTGTCGTGGAAGGGCATTCCCTACGCGGCGCCGCCGATCGGCGAGTGGCGGCTCCGCGCGCCGCGCGCGCCCGAACCTTTCGACGGGGTGCGCGACTGCTCCAGGTTCGGTCCGATCGCGCCGCAGAACGAGCACGGGCCGCTGCCCATCGATCCCGGTCTGACCATCGACGAGGACTGCCTCACCCTGAACGTCTTCGCGCCGGCCGCGGATGCGGGGCAACCACGGCCGGTGATGGTGTGGATCCACGGCGGGGCCTATTACCTGGGTTCGTCCGGGCAGCGCATGTACGATCCGGCTCGGCTGATCGAGCGCGGCGACGTCGTGGTGGTGACATTCAATTACCGGCTCGGTGCGCTGGGGTTCCTGGACTTCTCCGCGTTCTCGACCGACGAGCACCCGTTCGACACCAACCTCGGCCTCCGCGATCAGATCGCGGCCCTGACCTGGGTCCGGGACAACATCGCGGCGTTCGGCGGCGACCCGGGCGACGTCACCCTGTTCGGGGAGTCGGCCGGCGGCGGCTCGGTCACCACGTTGATGACGTCGCCGCAGGCGGAGGGGCTGTTCCACCGCGCGATCGCCGAGAGTTCGCCTGCGACGTCCGTGTACGGCAGTGCGCGAGCCGAGAGCATCGCCGAGTCGTTTCTCGAACTGCTCGACATCGCGCCCGCCGACGCGGGCCGTCTGCGCGACCTGCCCGTCGGCGTACTGACGAAAGCGTGCATCGAACTCGTCCAGCAGGTGCCCGCGCGGGTCCCCGGCACCCTGGCGGTCGCCCCGACCGTCGACGGGGACGTGGTCCCGCACTACCCGGTGGCGGCGTTCCGCAAAGGCCTCGCGCATCGGATTCCGCTGCTGATCGGGACGAACAAGGACGAGTCCTCGATGTTCCGGCTGATGAAATCGCCCCTGATGCCGATCACCCCGGACGCCGTCCATCAGATGTTCGTGGCGATCGCCGCCGACCATCCCGACCTTCCCGCCGACGAGGAGCAGGAGGTGGCCGCGGCGTATCCCGACTACCCGAAGAAACGCTCGGCGATGGAGATCTCGCGGGACGCCGCGTTCCGGATGCCGACGCTGTGGATCGCGGAGGCGCACAGCCGTGTCGCGCCTACCTGGCTGTACCGATTCGACTACGCCACACCGTTCCTGCGCGCCGCTCGGATCGGTGCCACCCACGGCACCGAGGTGCCCTATGTGTTCGGCAACTTCGGTGTCGTCCCGCACGACCCCACGTTCAAGCTCGGTGGGCACCGGACCGCCGGTCACGTGTCGGAGCGGATCCAGCGCCGGTGGCTGTCCTTCGCCACCGAGGGCACACCGGACGGAACCGGAGCGGAGACCGACTGGCCGAGGTACGACGAGGTGGACCGCACGACCCTGCTGATCGGCCGATCCGATGCGGTCGCCGACGATCCGGACCGGGAACTCCGCCGGGCGTGGGGTGAGGAAGTCATCGGCTTCACGTGAACGGCGCCCGGTTTCGTCTCCGCCGAACTCGGGGATACCTGCTGAATGAGCGCTGCAGCAACGGAATCGGATCGCGACCTCAGCGTGGGGGTCGAGGAGGAGTTCTTCCTCGTCGACGAGTCCGGTCACCTCTCCTCCTCCGGACCCGACGTGGTCGCGGAGGCCGGTCACGACATTCACGGGCTCCAGCGCGAGCTCGCCCGGTGCCAGATCGAGACGGCGACGGGCGTGTGCCACACCGGGGAGGAACTGCATGAGGAATTGCGCAGCCTGCGACGCCGGCTGATGAAGGCCGCCGCGGGCCGTGACCTGTTGCTGGTGCCCAGCGGAACCTCCCTGATCGCCGAGGGGCTGCCCCCGGCGATCACCCCGAGCCCGCGGTACGAAGCGATGGCCCGCCACTTCGGGTCGATCGTGGACACGGTGACCACGTGCGGCTGTCACGTGCACGTGGGGATCCCGAGCCGCGACGTGGGTGTGCTGGTGAGCAACCAGGTGCGCAGCTGGCTTCCGGTGCTGCTCGCGCTCGCCGCGAACTCGCCGTTCCACAGCGGGCACGACACCGGGTACCACAGCTGGCGGCACATCATGTGGTCGCGGTGGCCGTCGGCGGGACCGCCGCCGCACTTCGATTCCGCGGACGAGTACGAGTCGTCGGTCGGTGCCATGATCGGGACCGGCGCTGCCATGGACCGGGGAATGATCTACTGGCACGTCCGGCTCTCCGACAAGCAGCCGACCATCGAGGTCCGGATCGCGGACGTCGCCATGACCGCGGCGCACGCGGCGCTCTACGCGGTGGTCGTGAAGGGTCTCGTCGGGTGGGCGCTGCGCTCGATCAGGGACGGCCACTCCGTACCGTGGCTGCGGGTCGAGTTGCTGCGGGCGCAGTTGTGGCGTGCGGCCCGGGACGGACTCGACGGGGAATGCACCAGTCCGGCGGCCGATCGGTCCCTGCCGATCCGCCGGCACCTGGAGTTGCTGAACGAGTGCGTGGCCCCGGGACTCGGCGCGAGCGACCGGGCCTTCCTCGAATCGGGCCTCGACACCGTGTTGCGGGACGGCACAGGCGCCGAGCGGCAACGGGCCGAGTTCGCGCGCGTCGGCACCCTGGCGGCGGTCGTCGACCTGCTGACCCGCGAAGTGATCAGCTGAGCGGTGGCGGTGGAGTCAGCTCGGTGAGACCGGCCGCGGTGGTGGAGCCGAGGTAGCCGGGGTGCAGGAGCCCGGTGGATCCGGGTCCCGCGAGCAGGGCGCCCGCGCTGGAGTCGGGTCCGGTGCGCAGCGGACCGGGATCGTCGATCAGCGCCTCCACGGTCGCGGTGTCGGCGAGGCTGAGGTCGATGCGCTGCCCCTCGGGCTGATACACGGCGAGGACGACCGGTTCGGGATAGTGGGCCGCCGTGCGGCGCATCACCTGGAATGCGGGATCGGTGCCCAGTGCGAGCACGGTGACGTGAGCGAACGACGCGAGCCGGTCGGCGACCGCGCGGCCGGAGTCGCTGCGCCACGTGCGCCCGTACAGGCTGAGCGCATCGGACAGGTGACGCTGCTCGGTGTCGGCTCGCGGGCTGCCGCCGGCCGGGTCGAGAAGCGACCGCCACTGGTGTTCGTAGACGCCGCACGCGGTCTCGAAGTCGTCGTCGGCGCCGTTTGCCGTGCCCACTCCGAGGACCGGCTCGAGGGCGGATCGGCCACCGGCGAACACGGCCTCGGCGTGCCCCGAGACCGAGCAGCGGGCCACCAGTTGCACCGACCACCGGAGAAGCAGCCCGTCGCGGCAGGTGTACCGGAAACTCAGTTCGTACCGTTGCCCTGCCGAGCGGTCGTCGTCGAGGTCGATCGTGTGCGCGAAGCCCTCGCGGGTGACGCCGTCCACCTCGGATTCCGCGGTCATATCACGAGTGTCCACCGCCGACGCCCTCGCTGCGCGGGGATCGGCGGTGTTCGGCGTGCTGGGCCCGGTTCCGGGGTGTCGGCGGACGTGTCTGCCCCACGTGGCACGATCTTCGCGTGAGCACTCCAACTCAGCTCGAACAGCTCCATCTCGTCCTCGGTGACGAGGAGTTCCTCGTCGAACGCGCGGTCGCACACGTCGTCGGCCAGGTTCGCGCGAGCGCGAACGTGGCCGCAGGCGCGGACCTTCCCGTCAACCGGTTGCGGGCGGGCGACGCCGGGGCGGCCGAACTCGCCGAACTGCTCAGCCCCTCCCTGTTCGCCGAAGACCGCGTGGTGGTGCTCGAGGCGGCCGCCGAGGCGGGCAAGGATGCGGTGGCACTGGTCCTCGACGCCGCGGGCGACCCCCCTCCGGGCGTCGTCCTGGTCGTCCTGCACTCGGGCGGTGGACGTACCAAAGCGATGACCGGGGCCCTGGAGAAGCTCGGGGCCGTGGTGCACCCCTGCGCCAAACTGAAGTCCGGCGAGCTCATCGGATTCATCCGCGGCGAGTTCCGCACCCTCGGGGTCCGGGTGTCGCCGGACGTGGTGCAGAGCGTGTTCGAGGGAGTCGGCTCGAACCTGCGCGAACTGGCCGCCGCGTGCTCGCAGCTCACGGCGGACACCGGCGGAAAGATCGACGTCGCCGCCGTGCAGCGGTACTACTCGGGCAAGGCCGAGGTGAGCGGATTCGATGTGGCCGACAAGGCCGTCGCCGGCGACACCGCGGGCGCGATCGAGGCGCTGCGCTGGGCGATGCTGCGGGGCGTGCCCCATGTGCTGCTCGCGGACGCACTGGCCGACGCGGTGCACTCGATCGCCCGGGTCGCCCCGGCCGGGCGCGGCGACCCGTTCCGGATGGCGTCGGAACTGGGCATGCCGCCCTGGAAGATCAAGAAGGCGCAGGCCCTCGCGAAGGGGTGGACACCCACGTCGGTGGGGGAGGCGCTGCGCATCGTCGCCGCCCTCAACGCCGACGTCAAGGGCGCGGCGGCCGACGCGGACTACGCCGTCGAGAGTGCCGTGGGACGCGTCTCCCGGCTACGCCAGATCTGACTGACAGCGCCACGAAGGGGACGGAGACACGACAACAGCCGCTCGATCCGAGGATCGAGCGGCTGTTGGAGAGCCTACGACGGAAGAACCGTCAGATCTTGTTGACAGCCTGCGCGAGAGCAGACTTCTTGTTTGCAGCCTGGTTGGCGTGAATGACGCCCTTGCTGGCTGCCTTGTCGAGCTTGCGGCTGGTGGCGACGAGGAGCTCGTTGGCCTTGTCCTTGTCACCGGCCGCCGCAGCCTCGCGGAACGAGCGGATCGCCGTGCGCAGCGAGGACTTCACCGACTGGTTACGGAGTCGGGCCGCCTCGTTGGTACGGATCCGCTTCACCTGGGACTTGATGTTGGCCACGCGTAAAATCCTGTCGTCTTAAGCTGGTTACGGTCGAGAAAGCTCTGGGCGCACACATATGCACCGACAGGCGAGATTACCAGTGATCGGTGTCCGATCTCAAACCGGCGCCGGACGCGCCGACAAATCCTGCAGCTGTGCTGCTGAACGGGGGTACATGTAGCAGCATGTCTGGGATGACGCCCCCAGCATCGAAGTCGTCAACAATAACGAAGACGTCGGCAACCTCGAAAGCCCCCGCCCGAAAAACGGGGGGCGGCACACAGCCGGGTGCGAAGGCTGCGGGAACCCCGCCGCGGCCCCGGGTGACCGCCCGGCCGCGCAAGCCCGCGGAACCCGCCCACGTGTTCGACGGGTACACCGACATCGGGCGCTACGGGTTGGCTTTCGACGAGATGTTCGACCGCGACGGCACCGTCCGCCCGCCCTACAAAGGGGTCTTCAAGGCGCTCGAGCCCGCAGACCGGGCCGACCTCGCCGCCCGATCCGACGCGCTGGGCAGGGCGTTCATCGACCAGGGTGTGACGTTCTCGCTGTCCGGTCAGGAACGGCCCTTCCCCCTCGACCTGGTGCCCCGGGTCATCGCGGCGGCGGAGTGGACGCGTCTCGAGAAGGGCATCAAGCAGCGGGTGCAGGCGCTCGAGATGTTCCTCGACGACGTGTACGGGGAGCAGCGCATCCTGCGTGACCACGTGCTGCCGAAGCGGTTGGTCACCTCGTGCGAGCACTTCCACCGGGAGGCGTCGGGGATCGTCCCGCCGAACGGGGTGCGGATCCACGTCGCCGGAATCGACCTCGTCCGCGACGAGAACGGGGTGTTCCGGGTGCTCGAGGACAACCTGCGGTCGCCGTCGGGAGTGTCCTACGTCATGGAGAACCGCCGCACGATGGCGCGGGTGTTCCCCGACCTCTTCATGTCGCACCGCGTGCGCTCCGTCGGGGACTACGCCTCGCACCTGCTGCGGGCGCTGCGCGCGTCCGCCGCCCTCAACGAGGCCGACCCGACCGTCGTCGTCCTGACCCCGGGTGTCGCGAACTCCGCGTACTTCGAGCATTCGCTGCTCGCGCGCCAGATGGGTGTCGAACTCGTCGAGGGCCGCGACCTGTTCTGCCGCGACAACATGGTCTACATGCGGACGACCGAGGGCGAACGCCAGGTCGACGTCATCTACCGGCGCATCGACGACGACTACCTCGATCCCATGCACTTCCGGCCGGACTCCGTGCTCGGGGTCGCCGGTGTGCTGAACGCGGCCCGCGCGGGCAACGTCGTCATCTCGAGTGCCGTCGGGAACGGGGTCGGCGACGACAAGCTCGTCTACACCTACGTTCCGCAGATCATCGACTACTACCTCGGGGAGAAGCCGCTGCTCGCGAACGTCGACACGTTCCGCTGCTGGCTCGACGAGGAATGCGAGGAGGTGCTGGACCGGGTCGACGAACTGGTGATCAAGCCGGTGGAGGGTTCCGGTGGCTACGGCATCGTCTTCGGCCCCGACGCGTCACCGAAGGAGCTGAACACGATCACGAGGAAGATCAAGGCCGACCCCCGCGGGTGGATCGCGCAGCCCGTCGTCCAGCTGTCCACAGTGCCCACCAAGGTCGGTGACGAACTGGTTCCCCGGCACGTCGACCTGCGTCCCTTCGCCGTGAACGACGGCGAGGACGTCTGGGTGCTGCCGGGCGGTCTGACCCGCGTGGCCCTGCCCGAGGGATCTCTCGTCGTGAATTCCAGCCAGGGCGGCGGCAGCAAGGACACGTGGGTGCTCGCGAGCAGGAGCTCCGACGAGGAGCGGGAACTGGCGGGTGAGGAGCTGGTGGCCGAACCGGCGCAGTCCGCCGAGGCCGAGCAGGGGCCCGAACTCAGCACGACCCAACTTCAGCAGCAACAACAGCAACAGCAACAGCAACAGCACGGCCGGCAGCAACAGGACCGCGGAGGTGATCGCTGATGCTGGCCAGGAACGCCGAATCGCTGTACTGGATCGGCCGGTACGTCGAGCGGGCCGACGACATGGCCCGCATTCTCGACGTCGCCGTGCACCAGCTCCTCGACGACGCGTCGGTGGACCCGGACCGCACGTCCCGGTTGCTGCTGCGGGTGCTCGGCATCGAGGCACCCGACACCGAACTCGACGTCCGATCGGTGACCGAACTGGTGGCGTTCAGCCGCAACCAGGTGGGCTCGATCATCGATTCGCTCGCGAGCGCCCGAGAGAACGCGCGCGGTGCCCGCGAGGTCACGTCCAGCGAGATGTGGGAGTGCCTCAACACCACATACAACGGCCTCGCCGAGCGGGAGCGCGCGTCCAAGCGTCTCGGCCCGCACGAGTTCTTCCGGTACGTGGAGGAACGCGCGGCGATGTTCGCGGGTCTGGCCGACTCGACCATGAGCCGCGACGACGGGTACCGATTCCTGCTGCTCGGCCGCTCGATCGAACGCGTCGACATGCTCGCGCGGATGCTGCTGTCCCGCGCCGGCGACCGCCCGTCCTCGCCGGCCTGGGTGACGGTGCTGCGCTCCGCGGGAGCCCACGACACGTATCTGCGCACGTACCGCGGCGCGCTGGACGCCAACCGGGTGGTCGAGTTCATCCTGCTGGACCGGCTGTTCCCGCGGTCGGTGTTCCACGCCATCCGGCAGGCGGAGTTGTGTCTCGCCGAACTCGACCACCAGCCGGACAGCCGCGTCGGGCCTCGCGCGGAGGCGCAGCGCCTCCTCGGCAGGGCCCGGAGCGAACTCGAGTTCCTGCCGCCCGGCGTGCTCCTCGAGGATCTCCAGGATCGGCTCGCGGGACTGCAGGAAACCTGCCGCGAGCTCGGAGAAGCCATCGCGCTGCAGTATTTTCACGCCGCGCCGTGGGTGGCGTGGACCGATGCACGGGCCGTCGGCGGCGAATCCGTCGTGGAGGGAGAGCTGTGAGCTGGCGAATGAGAGTCGTGCACACCACTGGGTATGCGTACGACGCACCGGTCACGTCCTCGTACAACGAGGCGCGACTCACCCCCCGCGGTGACAGCAGGCAGACGGTGATCCTGAACCGGGTGGAGACGACGCCGGCGACGCGGTCGTACCGCTACACCGACTACTGGGGCACCGCCGTCACCGCGTTCGATCTCCATGCGCCGCACAAGGAACTCGAGGTCACCGGACTGTCCGTCGTCGAGACCGAACCGTTCTGGGAGCCGGAGGAGAAGGCGGACTGGGACGAACTGGCGAGCCCGCCGCTCACCGACCGGTTCAACGAACAGCTGAGCAACACCACGTTCGTTCCGCGCAGTCGCAAGCTCGACACCATCGCGCGGGACCTGCGCAAGGGACGCACCCCCGACGAAGCCGTTGTCGCGGCGGCGGACTGGGTGCACCGGGAGATGGATTACGTCCCGGGGACGACGGGCGTCCACACATCCGCGGTCGACGCCTGGGCCGAACGGCAGGGCGTGTGCCAGGACTATGCGCACCTGACTCTGGTTCTGTTGCGCAGCATGGGAATTCCGAGTCGCTACGTGTCCGGCTATCTGCACCCGAAACCCGATGCGGCGGTGGACGAGACGGTGGCGGGGGAGAGCCACGCGTGGGTGGAGGCGTGGACCGGGGCGTGGTGGGGATACGACCCGACCAACGCCGTGGCGGTGAACGAACAGCACGTGTCCGTGGGCATCGGACGGGACTACGCGGACGTTCCGCCGCTCAAGGGCATCTTCTCCGGTGGCCGGGCAACAGATCTCGAAGTCGTCGTGGAGATCACCCGCCTGGCGTAAAGTGCCACCCAGATCTATCTGTGGAAAGCAGGACTAACGATCCATTTCGACGAAGGTGGGTTCAATGTCTCCAACCGCACAGGAATACGTAGAAGTCGAACCGATCTCGGATCTCAAGAAATACGTAGCAGAGGCGGTCGGCACGTTCCTGCTGGTCTTCGCGGCGGTGGGTACGGCGGTCTTCGCCGGGGCCAAGGTCGGGAACCTCGGTGTGGCACTGGCATTCGGACTGACCCTGCTCTTCCTCGTGTACGCCATCGGTCCCATCTCGGGCTGCCACGTCAACCCGGCCGTCACCGTGGGGCACCTCGCGCTCGGCCGGTTGTCCGTGGTGAAGGCGGGCCTGTACATCGTTGCCCAGGTCATCGGTGGTCTCGTCGCCGGTGTGGTGGTCTACACGATCGCGCAGAGCCTGCCGTCGTACAACCGGGCGGACGACGGTCTCGGCGCCAACGGCTGGGGCGCGCACAGCCCGTCCGCCATCAAGGGCCCGCTCGGCGGGGTCATCGAGAACGGTTACGGCATCGGCGCCGCGATGATCGTCGAGGTCCTCCTCACCGCGCTGCTCGTGTTCGTGGTTCTCGCGTCCACCGACCAGATCTCCGACGTCCCGCTCGCCGGGGTGTCGATCGGATTCACGCTCGCCGTGATCCACCTCGTGTCGATCCCGATCGACAACACGTCCGTCAACCCGGCCCGCAGCCTCGCCGTGGCGCCGTACCAGAACGGCGCGCTCGCGCAGGTGTGGTTGTTCATCGTGTTCCCGCTGATCGGCGGCGCGGTGGGCGCGCTGGTCTACCGGTCGCTGTTCGGCCGGTACGACCGACTGCAGAGCTGAGTACCGACCTACCCGGGCCGGGTGCCCGGGGCCTGCGGGCCGCAATTCTCACGTGCGCGGTCCTCGCGTTCACCGGAACGGTCCCCGCGACCGCGACCGCCGAGGACGTGCCGCGGCCGGGACCGTCGTACGTCGCCCTCGGCGACTCCCGCGCGGCCGGGCCGCTCATCGAATTCTCGGAGCACCGCGACCTGTGCCTGCGATCGCCGGACCTGAACTACCCGGCGAAGCTGGCGCGGCTGATCGGCGCCGCCACGTTCACCGACGTCACGTGCTCCGCCGCCACACCCGCCCATGTGATCAGCACCGCGCAGTTCGTGGGGACGCGCTTCGCCCCGCCGCAGATCGATGCCCTGCGGCCGGACACCGACGTCGTGACGCTCAGCATCGGCGGCGGCGGTTCCAATCACCTGCCCGTGTCGGTGCGCTGCGGCGCCCTCGTCCCGGGCGCGGACGCCGGGTGCCGTGACAACCCGCGGGCGGAACAGCTCACGGTCGAGGGGATCGCGAAGATGGCGCCGCAAGTCGACGCGGTGGTGGCCGCGATCGTGGCGAAGGCCCCGCACGCCGAGGTCTATCTGATCGGGCACGGCGGTTCCGTCGGACGACGCGGCTGCTGGCCGAACCTGCCCGTGTCCGACGCGGACGCGGTCTGGCTCGAGCGGTACTTCGAACGGTTCAACCAGATCTACGTCGACGCCGCCGCCAGGTACGGAGTGCACTACATCGACATCGCGAAGGCCGCCGTGGACGGCGGGCACGACGCGTGCGCGCCGACGGGGCAGCGGTGGTTCGAGGGGATGCTGCCGCAATCACCCGCCGAACCGGCACATCCCAACGCTCTCGCGATGACCGCGATCGCCGAGATGGTCGCCGACGACCTGGGTCGGTGACCGCGTCACTGCCAGCTGAAGTCCTTGCGCAGACGCTGCGCGACGATCTCGAACTTGTCCCGGTCCATGACGGCGCCCTCGCGGCGGATCCCCGCCTCCGGCACGTCCAGCACCCGGTCCAGCCGGATCCAGCTCGCACGGCCCTCCGCGTCCCACGACCCCGAGCCGACCGCGATCCAGTCCCGGTCCCCGTCGTGCTTGCTCTGCGACGACAGCATCAACCCCAGCAGGGTGTCGCCGTCGCGCCCGACGACGAGCACAGGCCGGTCCTTACCCTGACTCGCGTCCTCCTCGTACGTCACCCACGTCCACACGATCTCGCCGGGATCCGCGCGACCGTCCAGGTCGGGGGAGTACTCCACCTTCCGTGCCCGATGGGCGGTCGGGGCGGAGTCTGCGGTGACCGGACGACCCGGCGCCGGCTTCGGCGCGGCGGCCGTCGATCCGGTCAGGACACCGGCCGCGCGGTCCAGCGCGCCGGACTTCTGCAGCTGCGCCAGAAGCTGCGGTCCCTTGTCCCGTGCAAGTCGGCCCAACGTCTTCCCGATGCTGCTCCACGTGCTCGCCATGGCCGCCGAGCTTAGTGCGTGTATGCCGCAGCAGCCGCAACGCGGTGGCTTGGATATCCTGACAGGTGACAGTGGCCCGGAACCGGGCCGGTGCCGGTCCAGGTAAGGGGTCCCCCATCAGCAGCTTCGCCGACAAGACGTTCACGGATCCTGCCCGGATCCGGAATTTCTGCATCATCGCGCACATCGATCACGGCAAGTCGACGCTGGCCGACCGCATGCTTCAGCTCACCGGTGTGGTCGAGGAGCGGCAGATGCGTGCCCAGTACCTCGACCGCATGGACATCGAACGCGAGCGCGGCATCACGATCAAGGCGCAGAACGTCCGGCTCCCGTGGAAGGTGGGCGACGAGGAGTTCGTCATCCACCTCATCGACACCCCCGGGCACGTCGACTTCACGTACGAGGTCTCCCGTGCGCTCGAGGCCTGTGAGGGCGCGATCCTGCTGGTGGATGCCGCGCAGGGCATCGAGGCTCAGACACTCGCCAACCTGTACCTGGCGATGGAGAAGGACCTCACCATCATCCCGGTGCTCAACAAGATCGACCTGCCCGCCGCCGATCCCGACCGGTACGCCGAGGAGATCGCGCACATCACCGGATGCGAACCGGGTGACGTGCTGCGCGTGTCCGGCAAGACCGGCATGGGCGTGAAGGAACTGCTCGACGAGGTGGTGCGGCAGATCCCCGCCCCCGTCGGCGACCCCGACGGTCCGGCGCGCGCCATGATCTTCGACTCGGTGTACGACGCGTACCGCGGCGTCGTCACGTACGTGCGTGTCGTCGACGGCCGGATCTCGCCGCGCGAGAAGATCACCATGATGTCGACGGGCACCACCCACGATCTGATCGAGGTCGGCATCATCTCGCCCGAACCGAAGGCCAGCATCGGTCTCGGCGTCGGCGAGGTGGGTTACCTCATCACCGGCGTGAAGGACGTCCGGCAGTCGCGTGTCGGCGACACGGTCACCGCCGCCCGCGGCGGTGCGACGGAACCCCTCGTCGGCTACCGCGACCCCAAGCCGATGGTCTACTCCGGCCTGTACCCGCTCGACGGCTCGGACTACCCGGTGCTGCGCGACGCCCTCGACAAGCTGCGTCTCAACGACGCCGCCCTAGCCTACGAGCCGGAGACGTCGGTGGCGCTCGGATTCGGGTTCCGGTGCGGCTTCCTCGGACTGCTGCACATGGAGATCACCCGCGACCGCCTCGAGCGCGAGTTCGGGCTCGAACTGATCTCGACGTCGCCGAACGTGGTGTACCGGGTGGTGATGGAGGACGGCGCCGAGCACGTCGTCACCAACCCGTCGTACTGGCCGGAGGGCAAGATCCGCGAGGTCTATGAGCCGATGGTGAAGTGCACGGTCATCGCGCCGAGCGAGTTCATCGGCGCGATCATGGAACTGTGCCAGAACCGGCGCGGGGAACTCGGCGGCATGGACTACCTGTCCGAGACGCGGGTCGAGCTGCGCTACGAGATGCCCATGGGCGAGATCATGTTCGACTTCTTCGACGCCCTGAAGTCGCGGACCAAGGGTTATGCCAGCCTCGACTACGAGGAGGCCGGCGAACAGCAGGCCGACCTGGTGAAGGTGGACATCCTGCTGCAGGGTGAGGCCGTCGACGCGTTCTCGTCGATCGTGCACCGGTCCGCGGCAGGCGCGTACGGCGGGCGGATGACGTCGAAGCTGCGGGAACTGATTCCCCGCCAGCAGTTCGAGGTGCCGATCCAGGCGGCGATCGGCTCGAAGATCATCTCGCGTGAGAACATCCGCGCCATCCGCAAGGACGTGCTGGCCAAGTGCTACGGCGGCGACATCAGCCGTAAGCGCAAGCTGCTCGAGAAGCAGAAGGAAGGCAAGAAGCGGATGAAGACCATCGGCCGGGTCGAGGTTCCGCAGGAGGCCTTCGTGGCCGCGTTGTCGTCCGAGTCGGTCGGGGACAAGCCGAAGAAGTAGGCACCACGACCTCCGTTGTTTCTCCTCCGTCGACGTCTGATCGAAAGTAGGTGCGGCACGTGGCCCTCGAAACCTGGCTGACCCGGACACTGGGAATCGAGGTGCCGATCTTCGGCGCCCCGATGGGCGGACGGGCAGGCGGCACCCTCGTCGGCGAGGTGTCGAAGGCGGGCGGGCTCGGCCTGCTCGGCGCGGCCCGCTACGCCACCCCGGAGTGGGTGGCGAAGGAGACGGCGGTCGCGCGGGGCATCGGCGGCGACGCGTTCGGAGTCGGGTTGATGACCTGGGCGCTCGACGACGACGACGCTCTCCTCGGCGCCGCTCTGGCGGAGAACCCGCGGGTAGTGTCGCTGTCGTTCGGCGACCCCGCCCCGTACGTGGAGCGGATCCACGCCACCGGGGCGCTGGTGGTGTCGCAGGTGAACACGATCGACGACCTGCGGGTCGTGGAGGATGCGGGCGTCGACTTCGTGATCGCCCAGGGCAGCGAGGCGGGCGGCCACACCGGCAGGATCGGGACGTTGCCGCTCCTGCAGGAGGTCCTGGAGGCCACCACGCTGCCGGTGCTCGCCGCCGGCGGCATCGCGACCGGCCGTGGTCTCGCGGCCGTGCTCGCCGCGGGCGCGGAGGGCGCGATGATCGGGACCGCGCTGCTGGCCAGCCCGGAGACCATCGGACCGGAGTACGCCCGCGGCAGACTGATCGCGGCGGGCAGCGCCGACACCGTGTACACGTCGGTGTTCGACCAGGCGCGCAGTCAGCCGTGGCCGGCCCGGTGGGGTGGGCGCGCCCTGAGCAACGACTTCACCTCCCGCTGGCACGGCGCGGACGCACCGGACGCCGAACTCGCCGCCGCCTACGATCCCGCAAACCCCGACCTCGGTGTCGTGTACGCCGGGGAAGCCGCGGGTCTCGTCACGGCGGAACGGCCGGCGGGGGCCGTGGTGCGGCAGATCGCGGCCGATGCGGAGCGGTTGCTGCACCGTTACGCGGAGTAACCCGTAGCCCGCGCCCGATCTGATCCTCGGCTCGTTCTCCTGATCAGACCGTGTTGTGGGCGGGCTGGAATCCGCCCGCCGCGGCCTCCTCGGCGCGAATGACGTGGACCACCGCGTTGATCAGCGCCAGATGGGTGAACGCCTGCGGGAAGTTGCCGAGGTGCCGCCCCGAGTCGGGGTCGATCTCCTCCGCGTACAGCTTGAGGGGGCTGGCGAACCCGAGGAGCCGGTCGCACAGGCGTTTCGCGCGGTCCAGTTCGCCGATCTCGACGAGCGCCGACACGAGCCAGAACGAGCAGATCGTGAACGTGCCCTCCTTGCCGCTCAGCCCGTCGTCCGTGGTCTCCACCCGATAGCGCAGCACCAGCCCGCCCTCGGTCAACTCGTCCGCGATGGCGAGCACGGTCGCACGGATCCGCGGATCGTCGGCGGGCAGGAACCGGAGCAGCGGTGCGAGCAGCAGCGACGCGTCGAGACTGTCGCTGCCGTACCGCTGCGTCAGGACGCCGCGCGCGTCGACGCCGTGCTCGAGGATGTCGTCCTTGATCTCGTCGGCCAGTTCGGACCACTGCTGTGCGTAACTCGTCTCACCCTGCTGATCGGCGAGTTTCGCGCCCCGGTCGAGGGCCACCCAGCACATGATCTTCGACGACGTGAAGTGCTGGGGCTCGCCGCGAACCTCCCAGATCCCGCGGTCGGGGAGACGCCAATGCTTGACCGCCTCCTCCACCTGGCGTTTGAGCATCGGCCACAGTGTTTCCGGGACCCGCTCCCGGGATTTGACGTGCAGGTACACCGAATCGAGGATCGTTCCCCAGATGTCGTGCTGGACCTGGTCGTAGGCGCCGTTCCCGATCCGCACCGGTCGCGCGCCGTCGTACCCGGAGAGGTGGTGCAGTTCCGACTCCTCCAGCGTCTGCTCGCCGCCGACGCCGTACATCACCTGCAACGGATGGTGGTTGCCGTCCTCGGCGCTCGACACGTCGTAGATGAACGAGAAGAAGTCGTTGGCCTCGCGGTCGAGTCCGAGGCTGTACAGGCCCCACAGCGCAAATGTCGAATCCCGCACCCATGCGTAGCGGTAGTCCCAGTTCCGTTCGCCGCCCGGGGTTTCCGGGAGCGATGTGGTCGACGCCGCGAGCAGGGCGCCGGTGGGGGCGTACGTCAACCCCTTCAGCGCGAGCGCGCTGCGCTGCAGGTAACCCCGCCACTTGTGGTCGGGAAAGCGGCCGATGGTGATCCACTCGCGCCAGCACTTCGCCGTCTGCCACATCTTGTCGGCCGCCTCGTCGAACGTCTGCGGCGCGGGCATGTGAGCCCACGACAGGGCGACGAACACGTTGTCGCCCTCGACCATCCGGGTCCGGGCGCGGGCCTCTCTGCCCTCGAGCCCGATCTTCATGTTCGTCGTCAGCCGCAGTGTCGGGTGGTCGCCCGGACGGCTCGACTTGCACGTGGCGGTAGCCTCCTCGTAGACCTTGCCCGTGTACTCCCAGTGCGCCGCGCCGCGGTGGTAGTCGAACGCGGGCTCGCAGCTCATCTCCAGTTCGACGGTCCCGTTGACGCACTTCACCGTCCGCAGCAGGATGTGTTCGGCGTCCCAGTCGGTGGGGGTGCGGCGGTGCGAGCGCGAGCGCTGCTCGACGTTGTGCCACGGGCCGAGCACGAGCGCGTCGCGCACGATGAGCCAGCCCGTCTCGGTCTGCCACGTCGTCTCGACGATCAGTCCCCCCGGCAGGTAGCGGCGGGCGGCGGGCACGTTCTGCCCGTACGGCCCGATGCGGAAGTGGCCGGCGCTGCGGTCGAGGACGGCGCCGAAGATGCTGGGGGAGTCCGGCCGGGGAATGCACATCCACTCGACCGAGCCGTTGCGGGCGATCAGGCAGGTGGACTCGCAGTCCGACAGGAACGCGTAGTCGTCGATCGGCGGGAACGAATGGTGGTGATGATGTGGGGCCGCGTGCAGCCGGCCGTGGGAGTGCGCGTCGCTGGACACCATGTGATCATCATCGACCGCCGCCGCGCCATCGTCCACCTGTCTGCCGTCCACCTGTCTGCCGGTCACGAGCCGGTCGACGATAGGCTGGCCGGGTGGACCGGATGGCGAGTTGGTGGGACGGCTTCGAGCTGTGGATCGCCGGACTCCCGTTCGTTCCGCAGGTCGCCCTCGTGCTGCTGGTGATGGTGCCGGTGTGCCGGGGACTGGCGTGGCTGCTCGATCGTGGGCTGGCCGCAGTCTTCGTCCTGCTCAGGCGGGACGTCCCGAAGGTGGAGGAACCCTGATGCCGCGCTCACGCGTCACACTCGCGCTGCTCGCGCTGATCGTCCTCGTCGTCGTCGCCTGGCTGCTCACCCGGTAAATCCTGTTCGATGTGGGACGTTGGTTCAGCCTCTGCTAGATTTCACGGCGTGTCTGAAGCCGCTGTACACCAGGTCCGCCATGAATTGGCGTTGATCGCTGTCGGCATGCTTGCAGTCGCCGACATCGACTGTTGTTGATTTCTCCTCCCACGCAGATTTGCGCCCGGGCGGCACCGCGCACGCTCGACCCCCTCTCGCGGTGCTGATTTTCGTCCGGATTCCCGATTCCGCCCGGGCGATCCCTGCGTTCTTCCCCTTTGCACCACCTCTCCTTGTTTCGCACCACCACTCTGTGTCAGATCCCCAGGAAGGTTTCTCCCATGAAACGCCGTTCTCGCAGTCTTCTCACGGCCCTCGTGACGCTCGGAGCTGTTGCGCTGACCGCGTGCAGCGGCGGCGCCAGCGACACGGCCGGCGGCGACTCCGCAGGTGCCGACGGCAGCGCGGGCACGATCAACCTGTACGCGTACGCCGTGCCGAAGCCGGGCTTCGACAAGCTGATTCCCGCGTTCAACGCCACCGACGAAGGTAAGGGCGTTGCCTTCCAGCCGTCCTACGGTGCCTCCGGTGACCAGTCCCGCAAGGTCAAGGACGGCGCCGAGGCCGACTTCGTCAACTTCTCCGTCGAGCCCGACATCACCCGCCTCGTCGACGCCGGCCTGGTGGACAAGAGCTGGAACCAGGACGCCTACAACGGGATTCCGTTCGGTTCGGTCGTCACCATCGTCGTGCGCGAGGGCAACCCGAAGAACATCCGCGACTGGGACGACCTGCTGCGTCCCGACGTCGAGGTCGTGACCCCCAACCCGTTCAGCTCCGGATCCGCGAAGTGGAACCTGCTCGCGCCGTACGCCGCGAAGAGCAACGGCGGCCAGGACCCGGCCGCCGGACTCGACTACATCACCGCGCTGGTGAACGACCACGTGAAGATTCAGCCGAAGTCGGGCCGCGAGGCGTCGGAAGCGTTCCTGCAGGGCACCGGTGACGTGCTGCTCAGCTACGAGAACGAGGCGCTGTTCATCGAGGGCAACGGCGACCCCGTCGAGCACGTGACCCCGCCGACCACGTTCAAGATCGAGAACCCGGTCGCGGTGCTGTCGAACAGCAAGAACCTGGAGAAGGCCAACGCGTTCAAGGACTTCCTGTACACCACCGACGGCCAGAAGCTGTGGGCCGAGGCCGGATTCCGTCCGGTCGATCCCGCGGTCGCCACGGAGTTCACCGACAAGTTCCCGGCACCGGCCAAGCTGTGGACCATCGCCGATCTCGGCGGCTGGGCCAAGGTCGACTCCGAGGTGTTCGCCAAGGACACCGGGTCCATCGCAGTGATCTACGACAACGCAACCAAGTAAGACCGACGTGAGCGACATATCGACGACGACGGGCGGACGCGGCATCACGGTGCCGCCTCCGCCCGTTCCGCCTGCGCGCAAGAAGGTCGCCCGGGTCACCGGTGCCGTGGGACCGCTCGGCATCGGCATCGCGACCCTGTGGCTGAGTGTCATCGTGGTCCTGCCGCTGGCCGCGCTCACCGTGGCCTCGTTCGGCGACGGGGTCGCCGGCTTCGTCGACGCGATCACCTCCCCGGTGGCGGTGGCGTCCCTGCGGGTCACGGTCGTGGTGTCGGTGGTGGTGGCCGTGATCAACGTGATCATGGGCACCCTCATCGCGTGGGTTCTCGTGCGCGACGAATTCCCCGGCAAGCGGGTCGTGAACGCGCTGATCGACCTGCCGTTCGCCTTGCCGACCATCGTGGCGAGCATCGTGCTGTTGTCGCTGTACGGCCCGGAGAGCCCGATCGGCGTCCACCTCAACGCCACCCAGCCCGGCCTGATCGTGGCGCTGGCATTCGTGACGCTGCCGTTCGTCGTCCGCTCGGTGCAGCCGGTGCTCATCGAGGTGGACAAGGAAGTCGAGGAGGCCGCGGCCTCCCTCGGTGCCGACAACGTGACGATCTTCCGCAAGGTGGTGCTGCCGACCCTGACCCCGGCGATCATCAGCGGCGCGGGACTCGCGTTCGCCCGCGCGATCGGCGAGTACGGTTCCGTCGTCCTGATCGGCGGAAACATCCCCCGAGAGACTCAGGTCGCTTCCCAGTACATTCAACAGCAGATCGAAATCGACAGGCCGGCCGCCGCGGCGGCGGTGTCGGTGGCCCTCCTGGCCATCGCGTTCGTGACGTTGTTCGCCCTCCGGGTCTTCGCCAGCCGGGGGCAGCGTCGTGAGGAGCAGGCGGAATGAAGCTCTCTGGGCCCACCCGGATCACCCTGCGCACGGTCGCGCTGCTCTACCTGTTCGGCCTGCTGGTCGTGCCCATCGTCATCATCCTGTTCCGCACGTTCGAGAACGGGATCGGTGCCTTCATCGATTCGATCAGCACCCCCGCCGCGATCTCCGCGCTCAATCTGTCCCTGCTGATCGTGGCCATCGTCGTCCCGGTCAACGTGGTGTTCGGAATCGTCACGGCCCTCGCGCTGGTGCGGGGCCGATTCCCGGGCCGCGGCCTGGTGCAGGCGGTGGTCGACCTCCCGTTCGCCGTCTCACCCATCGTGGTCGGTGTGTCGCTGATCCTGCTGTGGGGTGCCAACGGCTGGTTCGGCGGGCTCGAATCGCTGGGGTTCAAGGTGATCTTCGGGCTCCCCGGCATGGTCATCGCCACCCTGTTCGTGACGCTGCCGTTCGTGGTGCGGGAGGTGGAGCCCGTCCTGCACGAGATCGGCGAGGAACAGGAACAGGCCGCGGCGACGCTCGGCGCGAGCCGCTGGCAGACGTTCTGGCTGATCACCCTGCCCGCCATCCGCTGGGGTCTGACCTACGGCGTGGTTCTGACCGTCGCCCGGTCGCTGGGCGAGTTCGGCGCCGTGATCATGGTGTCCTCGGGCTTCCCCGGGGTGTCCCAGACCCTGACCCTGCTCGTGCATTCGCGCTACATCGACGACCACAACACGTTCGGTGCGTACTCCGCGGCCACCCTGCTGATGGGCATCGCGCTGATCACCCTGCTTCTGATGACTCTGCTCGACCGCAAGAGGAGCACCACATGATTACCGTGACCGGCGCCCGGAAGAATTACGGGTCCTTTGCTGCTCTCGACGACGTCTCCATCGACATCCCCTCGGGTTCGCTGACGGCGCTCCTCGGGCCCAGCGGGTCGGGCAAGTCGACGCTGCTCCGCTCCATCGCCGGCCTCGAGGCCCTCGACTCGGGCACCGTCGTGATCGGCGGCAAGGACGTCACCGACATCTCCCCGCAGAAGCGGGACATCGGCTTCGTGTTCCAGCACTACGCGGCGTTCAAGCACATGACGGTGCGCGACAACGTCGCGTTCGGCCTGAAGATCCGCAAGCGGCCGAAGCCGGAGATCGACAAGAAGGTCAACGAGCTTCTCGAGATCGTCGGCCTCGACGGCTTCCAGCACCGCTACCCGGCGCAGCTGTCCGGCGGTCAGCGTCAGCGGATGGCGCTCGCGCGGGCACTGGCGGTGGACCCGAAGGTGCTGCTCCTCGACGAGCCGTTCGGCGCCCTCGACGCGAAGGTCCGCACGGACCTGCGTACCTGGCTGCGCCGGCTGCACGACGAGGTGCACGTGACGACGGTGCTGGTCACCCACGACCAGGAGGAGGCGCTCGACGTCGCCGACCGGATCGCGGTTCTCAACAAGGGCCGGATCGAGCAGATCGGGGAGCCGGAGGACCTCTACGACCGCCCCCGCAACGACTTCGTGATGTCGTTCCTCGGGTCCGTGGCCAAGCTCAACGGGCAGTTGGTCCGGCCGCACGACATCCGCCTCGGCCGCGACCCCGACCTGGCCCTCGCACAGCAGGCGGGGACGGCCGAATCGCTCGGTGTCACGCGCGCCACGGTGGAGCGCGTGGTGCACCTCGGATTCGAGGTGCGGGTGGATCTGCGCAACGAGGCCACCGGCGAACCGTTCTCCGCCCAGGTCACCCGCGGCGACAGTGCGGCGCTCGGCCTGCGGGAGGGCGAGACCGTCTACGCGCGGGCGACGCGGGTACCCGAACTCCCGGAGGCCGAAGTTCCGGTCTCCCTGTAACTCCCCGCCGATGTAGGAGGCGACTGTGGCGACCCCGGTGGATCCCGTCCGTTCCAACGTGCTGATCGTGCACTGGCACGATCTGGGCCGCCACCTAGGGTGTTACGGCGCGTCCGGGGTGCGCAGCCCGAACCTCGACCGGCTCGCCGCGGAGGGTGTGCTGCTGACCGACGCGCATGCGGCGGCGCCGCTGTGCTCGCCCTCGCGCGGCGCCCTGTTCTCGGGCCGGTATCCGCACAGCAACGGACTGATCGGACTCGCGCATCACGGCTGGCAGTACCACGACGACGTCCGCACGCTGCCGTCCCTGCTGGCGGAGGCGGGCTGGTACACGGCCCTGTTCGGGATGCAGCACGAGAGCGCGTATCCCAAGCGGCTCGGCTTCCACGAGTACGACGTGTCGAACTCGTACTGCGGGTACGTCACCGACCGGGCGTCGCGGTGGCTGGCGCGGTTCCCTCCGCACCCGTTCCTGCTGACCGCAGGCTTCTTCGAGACGCACCGCCCGTACCCGGTCGACAGGTATGCGCCCGCCGATCCCGAGGGTTTCGACGTGCCACCGTACCTGCCCGACCGTCCGGAGGTCCGTGAGGACCTGGCCGGGTTCCACGGGTCGATCGAGGTGGCCGACGCGGCGGTCGGCCGGCTGCTGCAGACCCTGGAGGACGAGGGGCTGGACGAGAGCACGTGGGTCGTGTTCCTCACCGACCACGGCGAGGCGTTTCCCGGCGCGAAGTCGACGCTGTATGCGCCGGGCACCGGAATTGCGACGATCATCCGCCCACCGCGGAGGCTGCGGGTGGCGCCACGCGTGTACGACGACCTGTTCAGCGGGGTGGATCTGGTTCCCACCCTCCTCGAACTGCTGGGCGTCCCGGTCCCCGCGGCAGTGGAGGGCGTCTCCCACGCCGCGCAGTTGCTGGGCCGGTCGGAGGCGACCGCCCGCGACGTCCTGTTCACGGAGAAGACGTTCCACGACAGCTTCGATCCCATCCGCGCGGTGCGCAGCAAGCGGTTCAGCTACATCGAGAACTACGCACCGCGGCCCAGGCTCGACCTTCCTCTCGACATCGAGAACAGCCTGTCCGGTGGGGCGCTGGGCACCGAGCATCTCCTGCCACGTCCGAGCCGGGAACTCTACGACCTGCTCGCCGATCCCGGTGAGCGTGACAATCTCGCCGACACCGAGAACTTCGCCGGGACGCAGGCCGAGTTGGCGCTCGAACTCGCGACGTGGCGACGGGCCACCGGCGACTCGATCCCGAGCGAGGAGGAGGGAACGGCCTACGCCCGGAAGGCGATGGAGGAGTACCTCGCCACGCTCGGCAGGGTGCCGGACGTGCGTTCGGCCTACAGCGACGAACGCGGAATCCTCGACGAACCCCGGAGCGGGGTGGAGACGTAGCGGCATCGAGAGGCAGGGCGCCGCGGGTGGATGATCGCGGTTCCGTCGCCGCTCCCTGCACACCGGTGGTGCACTGGGAGGATGAGCGTCGACTGCCCGCGGTTCACCCCGCCGAGGCCGCTGCCGCTCGCTGAGCTAGGCCTGCAACCCCTCGTGCCGGGCGAGTTCGGTGAGAATCCGGGCGACCAGGTCGTCGAGGTCGGCGCCGGTGGTGTCGAAGGCGAGGTCCGGGTTCTCCGGCGCCTCGTACGGGGCGTCGATCCCGGTGAGGCCGCGGAGTTCGCCCGCCCGCGCCCGGGCGTAGAGCCCCTTGGGGTCGCGTCGCTCGCACTCGGCGACCGGGGTGCTGACGTGGATCTCGAGGAACGGCAGGTCCGCGGCCTCGTTGAGGGCGCGGGCGATGGCCCGGTCCGACCGGAGCGGCGACACCATCGACGCGATGGCGACCACGCCGGCGTCGGCGAACAACCGGGTGAGATGACCGACGCGGCGGATGTTCTCGGCCCGGTCGCCGGGTGAGAACCCCAGGTCGTCCGAGATGCCGTGGCGGACGTTGTCGCCGTCGAGAAGGTAAGCGGTCCGGCCTGCGTCGACGAGCGTCCGTTCGAGCGCGACCGCGACGGTCGACTTCCCGGACGCGGGCAGCCCGGTGAGCCAGATGGTGGCGCCCCGCTGCCCGGTCGCGGACCAGCGCCGGTCCCGCTTCAGCGACGACGGGTGCCACTTGATGTCGTGCCGGGTCTGCTCGCCGGGAACCACTTCCCGGGTGTCGCTGACCGTTCCGGCGCCGACGGTGTCGTTGCTCTGCTCGTCGATGAGGATGAACGCGCCGGCGTCGCGATTGGTGGCGTACGGGTCGGCGAGCACCACCGTGCTCGTCCGGAGCGTGATCCGGCCGATGTCGTTGAGCGCGAGTTCGCTGGGGGAGTCCTGTTCTTCGAGAGTTTCCGGGTCGAGCCGGGTGTGCAACTCCTGCACCGTGGCGCGCACGGTGCGGCTGGTGTGCTTGAGGGCCACCCGGTCGCCCGCCCGCAGCGGCGTCTCGCTCAGCCAGCACACGGTCGCGTCGATCTCGCGGGCCGGGACGGGTGCGGTCGCATCGGTCGCCGCACTCACGACGAGGTCACCGCGGGCGACGTCGACGTCGTCGGCGAGTTCGAACGACACCGACAGCGGCGCGACCGCGACGGCCCGGTGCGGATCGAGGGTGTCGAGGGCCGTGACAGTGCTGCGGGAACCGGCAGGCAGCACCACCACCTCGTCCCCGACGGACAGGGTGCCCGCCGACAGCCGGCCGGTGTAGCGGCGCCGCTGATGGTCCGTGGGACGTGCGACCCACTGGATGGGCAGTCGCAGTTCGGATGCGACGGCCGACGGCGCGGCGAGTTCCACCGCTTCGAGATACTCGAGGAGCGTGGGCCCGGTGTACCAGGGTGTCGAATCCGACCGCGTGACCACGTTGTCTCCCCGGGTGGCGGACACCGGGATCACCGTGACGTCGCGGCCGCCGAGGCGCTGCGCGAGCAGGCCGAGTTCCGATTCGACTTCCTTGAACCGGGTCTCGTCGAAGTCGACGAGGTCGATCTTGTTGACCACCGCGACCAGGTGCGGGACGCCGAGGAGGTCGGCGATCCGGGCGTGGCGCCGGGTCTGCCGGAGCACGCCGGTCCGCGCGTCCACCAGCAGCACGGCCACGTGGGTGTTCGACGCTCCGGTGAACATGTTGCGGGTGTACCGTTCGTGCCCCGGTGTGTCGGCGAGGACGAAGCTCCGGGTCGGCGTCGAGAAGAAGCGGTAGGCGACGTCGATGGTGATGCCCTGCTCGCGTTCGGCCCGCAGCCCGTCGGAGAGGGCGGCGAGATCCGCCTGGCCGTCGGCGTTCGTCACCGCCTCGAGGTGGTCGGTGGGCAGGCTTCCGGTGTCGTGGAGGAGGCGGCCGATGAGGGTGCTCTTCCCGTCGTCGACGCTGCCCGCGGTGGCGAGTCGCAGCAATTGGCGAGGCCGGCTTGTGGTGGTCATCAGAAGTACCCCTCGCGCTTGCGGTCTTCCATCGCGGCAACGGAAGTCCTGTCGTCGGCCCGGGTTTCTCCGCGTTCGGAGACCGTGGCCGCGGCGATCTCCTCGATCACACCGGCGACGTCGTCGGCGTCCGAATGTACGGCGCCGGTGATGGTGAGGTCCCCGACGGTGCGGTACCGCACCCGGAGTCGTTGCACCAGTTCGTTTTCGGTGGGCAGCGTGTACTCGGACAGTCCGAGCAGGATGCCGTCGCGTTCGAACACCTGCCGCTCGTGGGCGAAGTAGATCGACGGCAGCGCGAGCTTTTCGAGTTCGATGTAGCGCCAGATGTCGAGTTCGGTCCAGTTGCTGAGCGGGAACACCCGGACCTGCTCGCCGCGGCGAATCCGCCCGTTGTACAGCGACCACGGCTCGGGGCGCTGCGAACGCGGATCCCACTGCCCGAACTCGTCGCGGAAGCTGAGCACCCGCTCCTTCGCGCGGGCGCGTTCCTCGTCCCGGCGCGCGCCACCGAAGGCGGCGTCGAAGCGGTGCTCCTCCAGGGCGTCGAGCAGGGTCCGGGTCTGCAACCGGTTCCGGGACGTGCCGGGACCACCCGTTTCGGTGACGCGGCCCTTGTCGATCGACTCCTGCACCGACGCGACGATCAGCCGGTGACCGTCCTCGGCGAGCCTGCAATCGCGGAAGTCGATCACCTCGGGGAAGTTGTGCCCGGTGTCGACGTGCAGGACGGGAAACGGCAACGGGGACGGCCGGAACGCCTTCTCCGCCAGCCGCAGCAGCACGATCGAGTCCTTGCCTGCCGAGAACAGCAGCACCGGTCGTTCGAGTTCCGCGACCACCTCGCGGATGATGTGCACGGCCTCCGCCTCCAGCGCGCGGAGTTCGTCGACGTGTGCGTCCGTGTCGGCGTGCGGTGCGGCGGTCACAGCGGAAGTCCGTTCGCGGGGGCCTCGGACCGGTAGCGCTCGACCCATTCCTTGGAGCGGCCGTCGCTCTGCCGTTTCAGCGGCGGCGGGGGCGCGAGATCGGCGTCGAGGCCGAGTTCGACGAGCACCTTCGCCGCCGTCGCCTGCGGGGCCGCGACGAGATCGTCGAAGCTGATGTCGATGTGGTCGAGATCCTCCGTCTCGAACCAGTTGCGCCACTGCACATCCTGATCGCGGAGGATGCGCACGAGGTGGGCGATGCCGTCCGCGTGGTACTCGGCGCCGTCGTGCGGGGCGGGCGGCGTGGCGTCGTCGCGCCAGACCTGGGTCTGCACCGCCCGCCACATCGACACCGCCTGCGCGACGACGTCACGCCGGAAGACGTGGATGAAGACGAGGTCGCCGTCCAGGATGTCGTCCAGCGCGGACCGCAGGTCGTCGCCGGAGCGGTCCGGGAGTCCGGCGGCGCGGTCGAGCACGAGCGGCACCTGGTTCCACATCAGTTTGCCGCCCCATACGCCGTTGGGGGTGCGTCCGAGGTTGAGCAGTTGATCGCGCCACTGCTCCGCGGTGCGCGTGTCGGCGGTTCCCGGTTCGAGCGGGGCGAGCAGGGAGAGCACCGTCTCGTCTGTGACCGACTCGAACCACTGCCGTGGCTGCGGTGACCGGCTGGTGGACGGCAGGTATTGGAAGAACTCCTCCGGGTTCCCGGCGACGGTCGTGGCACGGAGGGATTCGACGAGCAGCGTGCTGCCACTGCGCTGCGACGCGCAGACGAGATATGAGCGTGGCTCCGACATGCCGGAAACTATAAAGGCGAAATTCGGTGCCGAAATCGGGAGGAAATCGGATTAGCGTGATCGAAACACTTGCTTTTCCGCTGCCGATGATCGGTTGAAAATCGGGGCGCGGGGCAGGGTGAAAAGCGCCAGTTCAGGGCAGTTTTCGGGCAGTTGACAGCGGGGTGCTTGTCGCCGGCGGAATTATCGCGCGACGGGCGAATATGAATCAGGCTGATCGAAACCCGCGGTCAGCCTTTTCGGCAGATGAGAACAGGGCACCGGGCGTGGTGGATGAGGCTCTGACTCGTCGAACCCACGATCGAGGCGGTGAACGGATTTCTGCCGTGACTGCCGACGGCGATCAACTGCGCGCCGAAGGAGTACTCGAGGAGCACCTTCATCGGCCCGCCGCGCTCGAGGCAGCGTGTGACCTCGACATCGGGATACTTCTCGCGCCACCCGGCGAGGCTCTCGGCGAGCCACGCCTCCTCGTGCTGCACCAGATCGGACCAGTCGGTGAAGCGGCGTTCCTCCGAATACCACGCTCCGAGGGTGGAATGCTCGGCCCACGTGTGCACCGCGACGAGCGGAGCGCCGAAGAACGCCGCGAACTCGAACGCATGGGCCACCGCCATGTCGCTCAGTTCACTTCCGTCCACACCGACCACGACGGGACGCGTCTCGCTGACCTCGTGGCCCTGGATGCCGCGCCAGACGACGACGGGGCATTCGGCTCGATTCGACACCCGGACCACGTCGGAACCGGCGACCACGGATTTCATCTCACTCGTGGCCGCAGGCCCCAGAACCAGCATCCGGGCCGTCTTGGACAGTTCCACCAATGCGTGGGCGGGTGGTCCGGGATGGGTACTGCGCTCCACTTCGAGGTCCTGCTGCCCGTTCAGTACGGCGCGTTCGGCGGCCTCGAGGAACTCCTCGCCGTCCGGGTGACCGTCGCCGCTCCCGGAATTCGGATGCTTCGGTAACACGTGGACGAGGCGCAGCGGCTCCTCGAAGCGCCGCGCGGCGGACGCAGCCCACGCCGCCGCCTCCAGTGCGCCGTCCGATCCGTCGATGCCTGCCACGATGCCGCGTCGAATCCGTGCTGTGCTCATGGGGGTGCTCCTCACCTCCATTCCAGTTTGATCCAGGACGGCGGCGACGCGCCAGAGGTAAATCGGCAGGCGGCCGATCCCGGTGCGATCGACGTGGTCCGCGGGGATACTCGGGTGACCGGCGAGCGAAGACGAACCGAAGGGGCGACGGACCACATGGCGAAGCGGACGAGCGGCTCGGACGGGGGACGAGGAGACTCTCCCTCGCAGCTGATAGATGCGCGCATCGAGGAGCTGGGTGACTGGCGGGGCGAGATGCTCGCCCGGATCCGGGCTCTCGTCACGCAGGCCGACCCCGACGTGGTCGAGGAGTGGAAGTGGCGAGGGGTCCTCGAGGGCAGCACCCGGCGCGCCATCGACTTTCACGAGGGCGACACGGTCGACGAGAAGGCGTTCCAGGCGCTCGTCCACGCTGTCGTGGCACTGAATACCGCCTGATGCGGGCCAAGGGGTTTCGGTCGCCGAGACCCCGGTTCACCTGGGCTTTCCTCCCGTTTCCGTGGTGTGGTGAACCGGAGGCGCGGGTGAACCGTGTGTACTGCTGGGAGGTGGTGACCGATGCCGGATGCCCAGACGGAGCTCATGCACGCCCTGTACGAGGAACATGCCCCCGCCGTGTGGCGGTATGCCCTCCGGCTGACCGGCGACCGCGCCCGCGCCGAGGACATCGTGCAGGAGGTACTGCTGCGCGCCTGGAAGCACCCGAACGTGCTCGACCAGTCGGAGTCTTCGGCTCGGGCGTGGTTGTTCACGGTCGCCAGGAACCTCGTGTTCGACGAGCACCGCAGTGCTCGCTCCCAGCGTGAGGTCGGGATGAGTACGACACCCGAACGGGCGGCCCCGGACGGCTCGGACGGCGCACTCGACGCTTGGATGATGGGGGATGCGCTGGCCCGGGTCAGCGCAGACCATCGTGCGGTCCTGGTGCTCGGCTACTACCGGGGAATGTCGACCCACCAGATCGCCGACGAACTCGGGATACCGGAGGGAACGGTGAAATCCCGCATGCATTACGGATTGCGGGCCCTTCGATTGGCTCTGCAGGAAATGGGGGTGACCCGATGACGCTCGACGACTTCGAGTCGCACGACGATCCCTACGTCCGCTGGGACGCCGCCTACGTGCTCGGTGCCCTCTCCGGCGCCGATCGGCGCGAGTACGAGGCCCACCTCGCCCATTGCGCACAGTGCTCGCAGGCCGTGTCCGAATTGGCGGGCATGCCCGGACTGCTGGCCCTGATCACTCCGGAAGAAGCGTTCGGCACGCTGTCCGACGGTGCGCCGCCAGACGAGGAGATGCCCGCACCGCGGGTGCTGACCGGGTTGGTGGGAACGGTGCAGCGGCGCCGACGCCACCGGCGGGCGGCGACGGCCCTCGCAGCGGCGGCCGCCGTGATCGCAGTGGCCGTCCCTGTCGCGGTGCTGGCGACCCAGGACCGGACACCGGCCGCCCCCGTCACGGCCCTGCCCGCCCCGGACCGTGCGAACACCACCGAGGCGGTGTTCGCACCCGTGGTTCCGACGACGATCACCGCGAACGCGTCCGTCGTGTCGACGTCCTGGGGCACGGTGATCTTCGTCGAGTGCTCCTACGCGGACACGTGGCCCGGCGACGGACGCTACGGCGCCGCCACCGAGGGGTACGCGCTGACCGTGACCGATCGTTCCGGGGTGGTCACCACCGTGGCCACCTGGACGGGGGAAGCCGGGCAGACGGTGCGGCCCACGGCCACCACCAGCCTGCCCCTCGACGCGATCGCGAGCATCGACGTGCGATCCGACGACGACCATCAGGTATTGCTGACCACGGCGTTGTGAACGGGACGCAGGGAGCCGGCCCGGTTTCCGTACTCCCTGCAGGCAGGGCCGCCGTGTCTCGCTCGTCGCGACCGTTTTGCGGAAAAATGTTCTGCCACCGGTGAACCCAGCCGGTCCGTGGTTCGTGTGTATATCCAGTGGGTGATCACAGGTCGCCCCATCCGATCCACGACACGGGGGTCTGCCGATGAATCTCACGCATCACGAGCCACGGAAAACCGGTCGGAGCATGCGCGTCGCCGACTACATCGTCGCGGCGCTGGCGGCCGAGGGCGTCGAGCATGTCTTCGGTGTGGGAGGCGCGAACATCGAGGACCTGTACGACGCGCTGCACCGCTCCCCGGACGTCGAGGGTGTCGTCGCCAAACACGAGTTCTCGGCGACGACCATGGCCGACGGATACGCCAGAACCTCGAACCGGACAGGTGTGGTCGCGGCGACGTCGGGCGGCGGTGCGCTCAATGTGATCGCCGGGCTCGGTGAGGCATTCGCGTCCCGGGTGCCGCTGCTGGCGTTGATCGGGCAACCGCCGACGTCGCTCGAAGGGGCGGGCGCGTTCCAGGACACGAGTGGACTGGCGGGGTCGATCGATGCGTCCCGGTTGTTCGGCGAGGTGTCGCTGTACTGTGCGCGCGTCGAATCGCCGCTCGACCTCGACCGCCAACTCGCCGAGGCGCTCGCGGCGGCGCGCCGCGGGGGACCGGCAGTACTGCTGCTACCGAAGGACATTCAGCGGGCGATCGGCGAGTTCCCGGAACCGCACCGAACGGACCCGGCCGCACAGCGCATTTCCACCACGGACGTCACGCGGCTTGCCGAGGCCCTGCGCGACGACTACGGCCGTATCACCGTCATCGCAGGCGACGAGGTCGCGCGGGCGGGCGCGCGAGAGGAACTCGCGGAACTCGCGCACGTGCTCGGAGCGCGCGTCGCCGTCACACCCGACGCGAAGGATGTGCTCGACCCGGCGGCGCCGGGACAACTCGGGATCACCGGCGCGATGGGAAACCCGGATGTGATCGACGCACTGCAGGATTGCGACCTCTGCCTGCTCGTCGGCACCCGACTACCGGTGATGGCGCGGGGAGGGCTCGACACCGTGCTGGAGAAGACGCTGGTGTACAGCGTCGGGTCGGCGACGCCGTACGTGCAGGCTCAGCACGTCCCGACCCGGGATCTGCGGGCGACGCTGCGTGGGCTCGTCGCCGGCATCGGGCCCGCCGCACCACCGGTACCCGTCGCGCACAGCGATCCGACTCCGATCGACGTGCCTCGATCGGACACGTCGGGCCTGCACTACACGGACGCGGTGAGGGCGCTCGCCGCAGCGCTGCCCGACGGCGCCGACGTGTTCGCGGACGCCGGGAACACGGGCGCCGCTGTGGTGCATCACCTTCCGGTCGCGAGCGGAGGGCGGTTCGTGGTCGCGCTGGGAATGGGCGGGATGGGCTACACCTTCGGCGCCGCGATCGGTTCCGCGTTCTCCCGGGGCCGCCGCACGTTCGTGATCGCGGGCGACGGCGCGTTCTACGCGCACGGACTCGAGATCCACACGGCCGTCGAGTACAGCGTGCCGGTCACGTTCGTCGTGTTCAACAACAACGCCCACGCGATGTGCCTCACGCGCGAACAGGTGTATTTCGAGGGCACGTACACCTACAGCCGGTTCCGTCCCGCCCGCATCGGGGCCGGAGTCGGCGCACTGTTCCCCGGGCTGCCGTCCCACACGGTCGACACCCACGCCGATCTGGCCCACGCACTGCGGTCCACGGCGGAGTCGACAGGACCCGCCGTCATCGAGGTCGTCTGCGACGCCGACGAACTACCGCCGTTCCTGCCGTTCCTGACCGCACCCGTTCCAGTCGAGAAATCCGAATCCCGAGAAGGAGCACGCCGATGACTGCCCACGAGATCGCACCGCTGCCCGACCTTCCCGCCGACCTGCCCGGCCTCGTCCGCATCGAGACCTCCGACCGTCACGCCACGACACCGATCATCATGGACATGCTGAGGTCGGTGTACCCGCACGACCAGGTGTTCGGAAAGTACTGCACTGTCCAGGATTACATCGACTGCCCGCCGGACGAGGTGTTCCGCTACCTCTCGCACACCCGGAGCCTCGAGGAATGGACGTACAGCCTGCGGGGATTCACCCCTGCAGGCGAACCCGGGCTGTGGCTCGCGTACGACCGGCTGGGCGACACGACCGAGATCTACACGCGCACCGTGGCACACCCCGCCGCGATGACCGTCGACTATCACTGCGCCTGGGACCAGGGGAAACACCTGTGGATGGTGTACCTGATGCGGGTGGTGGACGCGCGCACGGTCCTCGACGCCGACGGATCCGTCGTGCTGTGGACCAACTGCCACCACCCGTTCTACGACGAGAATCCCTACCCCGAGACAGCTCCCGCCGACCGGGTTCCGTGGGTGGGTGACTTCTGGGAGATGTTCTCCGCCGGACACCAGCTCGAGATGAGCAATCTCAAGGCGATCTGCGAATACCGATGGGCGAACGACCTGCCCGTGACCCCGACGTGGATGAGTGAGTGAGACATGGACACCGTCAGCCTGATCGACATCGCCGGCTACCTGCCCGAGAACCGGGTGGGAGCAGACTATTTCGCCCGATTCGCCGACTCCGATCGGCTCGCTGCGAACATCATGTTCCGGGCGCCGAAATTCCGCCACCACATCGCGAGCGACGAGAACGCCGTCGACATGGCCGAACGCGCGGTCGCCCCGCTGATCGAACGGAACGGCTCCGAACTCGTCTCCAACGTGGACATCCTCATCACCCACACCCAGCTGCCGGACGTCCCGGTTCTGGGCACCGGCGTAGAACTCGCGCGCCGGCTGGGGATCACCCCGGACTGGGTGGTGGACCTGCACAACGGGGGCTGCGCGTCGTTCGTGTACATGATCAAGCTGGCACGCCAGATCATGCAGACCGGTGACGCGTCGACCGCCCTGATCGTGTCGGTGCAGAACAGTGCAGGCCAGATCTTCACGCAGTCGGACGTGCGCGTGCTGGCGCAGTCGGCGGTGCCGGGTGACGGCGCGGGCGCGTGCCTGCTGGTGAAATCCGAGGCCGCGCCGGTGCTCGGGCTCGAGTGCCGGACCTACCCCGAGTTCGCCGGGGACATGACAGCCGCCGTCGATCCGCCGCGCAAATACTGGGAGGCGGGAACCGGCCAATTGCACATCGGGTTCACCGAAACGAAGATCGCGAAGGTGTTCGCCCGCGGGAACCGGCTGGTCCCCGAGGTGGCGCTCGCGGTGTGCAAGCAGATCGGCATCACCCCGGACGAGATCGACACCCTGGTCACCAACCAGCCCAACCGGCTGTTCCTCCGCAACTGGCGGGACGCACTCGAACTTCCGCCGGAACGACACCCCGACACGTTCGACGAATGCGGGAACCTGTTCGGTGCCGCGATTCCCGTCACCCTCGACCTCGAGAACCGGGCGGGGCGGATCCCCAACGGTTCGCTGGTGATGATGTCCGCCTTCGCGCACGCGGGCGACTTCGCCGGGGCCGGGGCCGTCCGGTGGGGCGCCGCCCCGGTGGGGGTGTGAGATGACCGCGCCGACCCTTGCCGGCCCCGGCGTGAGATTCGATCTCGCGCTGAGCGAGAACCCCTTCGCCCCGCTGCCTTCCGTGCTCGCCGCGCTCGACGGTGTCATGTGTCAGGCGCACCGGTACCCGGAGTTCCTGCCCGACCGGCTGGTCGGGGTCATCGCCGATCACGAAGGGCTCGAACCCGATCAGGTGGTGGTGGGCGAGGGTGCCACCGGTGTCGCCCTGCAGATCATGCGCTCCGTCGCCGGGCCGGGGGAGCGGATTGTGTTCACCGCCCCGACGTTCGACGGGTACCCGATCCTCGCGCGGATCGCGGCCCTGGGCGCGGTGCCGGTACCGATACTCCCGGACGGCGGGCAGGATCTGACGGCGATGGCGGCCGCGATCGACGAGCGCACCCGGCTCGTCGTCGTGTGCCGCCCGCACAACCCCACCGGAACCCTCGTCGACGCCGCCGAACTGGCAGACTTCCTCCGCCGGGTGCCGGAGCGGGTGGTCGTCGTTCTCGACGAGGCGTATGTGGAGTTCGTCGACCGCCGACTGGTTCTGGACGCGCACCGCATCGTCGCCGAACATCCGAACGTCGTGTTCCTGCGCACGTTCTCCAAGGCGTACGGGCTGGCCGGGTTGCGGATCGGATTCGGCTTCGCGAATGCGGCTCTGGCCCGGAGGATTCGCACGCTGCAACTGCCGTTCGGGATGGGCAGCGTCGCCGTTCCCGCGGTCACGGCGTCGTACGCCGCCGAACACGAACTCCGCGTCCGGGTGGCCGCCATCGTCGCCGAACGCGAGGAGCTGTGGCGCACGTTGCGGGCGGCGAGAATGCCGGTCCCGCGCAGTCACGCCAACTTCCTGTACGTCCCCGGAGCGGGCGTCGGTGACGCACTCGCCCGTGCCGGCATCCACGCGCGGACGTATCCCAGTGGTGACGTGCGGATCGCGGTCGGGAACCCGGACGCCGGGCGTGCGGTGATCGACGCGCTCAGGCGGACAGTGCGCGGTACCGCCGCAGTTCCGCGTGCGACTGCGAGTAGCGGTCGAGCATGACGTCGAGCAGCCGGGTGTGCGGTCCGATGGTGGCCGCGTAGGTGATGCCGGGTCCGCAGGATTCCGCGGCGCGGCTCAACCGGTCCGTGAGCAGGCCCGGCGCGAGGAACCACGGTGCGATCACGATGCGCTCGGCGCCGCCCTGTCGCAGCGTCGAAATGGACTGCTGCACCGTCGGTTCCGCCGCCGTCGCGAAGCACGTGACCGCGCCCGACCATCGGGTGCCCGCGACGACCTCCCCTGCCAGGGCGCGCGTGCGGTCGTTGGCTGCCGGGTCGGAAGAGCCGACCGCGGCGAGGACGATTCCGAGTCCGGACTCGTCGCCGGTACCGACGGCTTCGCCGATCCGGTCCCGGACCGCCTCGACCAGCCGGGCATCGTGCCCGAGAACGTCGGCCTGCCGGACGTGCAGGTGGGGATGACGGAGGTGGGCGGCGTCCAGGAGCGCCGGAAGGTCGACGCGGGCGTGGAACGCACTGCCCAGCAGCATCGGCACCACCACGGCGGAGGAATGCCCCTCGGCGGCGACCGTGTCGATCACCTGGTCCACGGACGGCGCGTTGAGGTCGAGGAAGCACAACCGGACGTCGAGGTCCGGGCGCCGCTCCCGAAGCGCCGACACGGCAGCCGCCACCACCCGCGCACTGCGGGGGTCGCGACTGCCGTGAGCGACAGCGATCAGCGGAGTCATCGCATTAGACGCGCTCGCCGAGCTCCACCGCTGCGATGGCATCCCCGACGAGGCCGGCTGCGAGCGTGTTGCCGCCGGCCGGATCGATCAGCAGGAAGCTGCCGGTGTGGCGGTTCACGGTGTAGTCGTCGGCGACGATCGGCTCGGCGACACGCACCGAGATCTTGCCGATCTCGTTGAGCTCCAGCGACTCCGGGCTCGGCTCCGACGTGAGCTCCTGCTCGTTGAAACGCTCGACGAGCGTGCCCACGATGGCCTGCGTGGTGCGGGTGCCGTGCTTGAGCAGCAGGCGGGCACCGGGACGCAGCGGCTTCTCGGCCAGCCAGCAGACGGTCGCGTCGAACTCGCCGAGCGGCTCCGGGGCGTCGGAGGGCGAGGCGATGACGTCACCGCGGGAGACGTCGACGTCGTCGGCCAGCACCAGAGTGACGCTGCGGCCTGCGTGGGCGCTGTCGAGTTCGCCGTCCGCCGTGTCGATGCGGGTGACCGTGGTGCGGACACCCGACGGCAGGATCACGACCTCGTCGCCCGGCGTCACCTCACCTGCGGCGACCTGTCCGGCGTACCCGCGGTAGTCGGGGAACTCGGCGGTCCGCGGACGGATCACGTATTGGACGGGGAAACGGAGACCGACCCGGTGGGGTTCGGCGTCGACCGGCACCGACTCGAGGTGCTCGATGAGCGTGGGGCCGTCGTAGTACGGGGTGTTCTCCGAACGCACCGCGACGTTGTCGCCGTGCAGGGCCGACACCGGGATCTCGACGACGTCCTCGGACGCCCAGCCGAGAGAACTGGTCAGCGAGTTGAACTCCGCCGAGATGGTCGCGAACACGGTGGCCGGGTCCTCGACGAGGTCGATCTTGTTGACGGCCAGCACCAGCTTGGGGACACCCAGCAGCGCGAGAACGGCGGCGTGCTTCCGCGTCTGCGAGATGACACCCTTGCGGGCGTCGACCAGCAGGATCACCATCTGCGCGGTGGACGCACCCGACACCGTGTTCCGGGTGTACTGCACGTGCCCGGGAGTGTCGGCGAGGACGAACGAGCGGCGCGGCGTCGCGAAGTACCGGTAGGCCACGTCGATCGTGATGCCCTGTTCACGCTCCGCGCGCAGGCCGTCGACCAGCAGCGACAGGTCCGGGGTGGACAGGCCCTTGTCCACCGACGCCCGGGTGACGGCGTCGATCTGATCGGCGAGAACCGATTTCGTGTCGTACAGCAGACGGCCGACGAGGGTCGACTTGCCGTCGTCCACACTGCCGGCGGTGGCAAGCCTCAGAAGATCACTCATGATCAGAAATAGCCCTCTCGCTTGCGGTCTTCCATGGCCGCTTCGGATACTCGGTCGTCGCCACGGGTCGCGCCGCGCTCGGTCAGACGGGACGCTGCGACCTCGGCGAGGATCGCATCGTTGTCGCCGGCCTCGGAAAGAACTGCGCCGGTGGTGGACCCGTCGCCGACGGTGCGGTACCGCACCGATAGCGTCAGCAGGTCTTCGCCCTCGGACGGTCCGCCCCACACGCCGGGCGTCATCCACATGCCGTCGCGCTGGTACACCTCGCGCTGGTGCGCGTAGTAGATGCTGGCCAGTTCGACGTTGTCGCGGGCGATGTACCGCCAGATGTCGAGTTCGGTGAAGTTGCTGAGCGGGAAGACGCGGACCTGCTCGCCGGGGGAGTGCTTGCCGTTGTACAGGTTCCACAGTTCGGGGCGCTGCTTCTTCGGATCCCACTGGCCGAATGCGTTGCGCAGCGAGAAGATCCGCTCCTTGGCGCGGGCCCGCTCCTCGTCGCGGCGAGCGCCACCGAAGACCGCGTCGAAACGGTTCTCGGAGATCGCGTCGAGCAGGGGAACCGTCTGCAGCGGGTTCCGGATCCCGTCGGGACGCTCGGTGAGACGGCCGTCGGCCAGGTAGTCCTCGACCTTCGCCACGTGCAGGCGCAGGTTGTACTTGGCCACGACGTGGTCGCGGAAGTCGAGGACTTCCTGCAGGTTGTGGCCCGTGTCGACGTGCAGCAGCGCGAACGGCAGCGGCGCAGGCCAGAACGCCTTGATCGCCAGGTGCAGCAGCACCGTGGAGTCCTTGCCGCCGGAGAACAGGATCACGGGGCGTTCGAACTCGCCCGCGACCTCGCGGAAGATGTGGATCGCTTCCGACTCGAGTGCGTCGAGCGTGTCGAACTGCGTTCCGTCCAACTGCGGCCGGGCGGCGGCTTCTGCGAGGGAAGTGGAGATGTCGATGGTCATGAGGCGTGCAACCCGCATTCTGTCTTGGCCTGACCGGCCCAGCGGCCGCTGCGCGGATCGCTGCCGGGGGCTGGCTTGCTGGTGCACGGAGCGCACCCGATGGACGGATAGCCCTCGTCGACGAGAGGATTCACCAGAATCGAGTGCTCGTCGATGTAGGACTGCATGTCTTCGTCGGACCACGCGGCGATCGGATTGATCTTCACCAGACCGAACGCGTCGTCGAACGAGATCAGGGGGGCGTTGGCGCGGGTGGGGGCCTCGACCCGGCGGATGCCGGTGACCCACGCCTTGTAGCCGGCGAGTGTCTTCTTCAGCGGCGCGACCTTCCGCAGTGCGCAGCACCGGTTGGGTTCGCGGGCGAACAGATCCTTGCCCTCCGCCGCGTCCTGCTCGGCGACACTCGCCTCGGCCCGCGCGTTGATCACGTTGACGCCGTACACCTGCTCGACGGCGTCACGGGTGCCGATGGTCTCCGCGAAGTGGTAGCCGGTGTCGAGGAACAGCACGTCCACGCCGGGATGAATCTGGGCGGCGAGGTGAACGAGAACACCATCCTGCATATTCGACGCGACGATGTAGTCGCTGCCGAACGTGTCCTCCGTCCACTGCAGCAATTCCCGCGCGGAGGCGCCTTCGAGACTTGCCGCCCCCTGCGCGGCAAGGAGCCGTAGGTCCTCCTGTGTGGCTGTGGCGAGATTCAACGCAAGTCTCCTTCGTCTGCGCGCACGACCCATTCCGCGAAGCGTTCACCCTCGTTGCGGTGCTTCACGAACTGCCGGACGACGCGATCGATGTAGTCACCGAGTTCGACGCTGGTGACCTTGTGCTGGCGAAGCTTCCGGCCGAAGGCCGAATCGAATCCGAGGCTGCCGCCAAGGTGGACCTGGAAGCCCTCCACCTGGTTGCCGTCGCCGTCGTCGACGAGCATTCCCTTGAACCCGATGTCCGCGACCTGCGAGCGGGCGCAGGAGTTGGGGCAGCCGTTGATGTTGATCGTGATCGGCACGTCGAGCTGCGCGTTGATGTCGGCCAGCCGCTGCTCGAGTTCGGGAACGAGCACCTGCGAGCGCTTCCGCGTCTCCGCGAACGACAGTTTGCAGAACTCGATGCCCGAGCAGGCCATCAGGTTCTTGCGCCAGTGCGACGGACGCGCGGGCAGGCCCAGCTCGTCCAGGTCGGCGATCAGCTGCTCGAGCTTGTCGTCGGCGACGTCGAGGATGATCAGCTTCTGGTACGGCGTGAAGCGGATCTTGTCGCTGCCCGCACGCTCGGCGGCGTCCGCGACCTTGGCCAGGATTGTGCCCGACACGCGACCCGCGATGGGGGCGACACCGACGGCGTTGAGACCGTTGCGGGTCTTCTGCACACCGACGTGGTCGATCGGCCGGGTGGGCTTCTCCGGCGCGGGGCCGTCGATGAGCTTGCGCTCGAGGTACTCGGTCTCGAGGACCTCGCGGAACCGCTCGATGCCCCAGTCCTTCACCAGGAACTTCAGGCGCGCCTTGTTCCGCAGCCGGCGGTAGCCGTAGTCGCGGAAGATCGACACCACGGCTTCCCACACGTCGGGAACCTCGTCGAGCGGCACCCAGACGCCGACGCGCTGCGCCAGCATCGGGTTGGTGGACAGGCCGCCGCCGACCCACAGGTCGAGGCCGGGACCGTGCTCGGGGTGGTTGACGCCGACGAACGCGACGTCGTTGATCTCGTGCACCACGTCCTGCTGGCCGGAGATCGCGGTCTTGAACTTGCGCGGCAGGTTGGAGTACTCGGGCTTGCCGATGTAGCGGCGGACGATCTCGTCGATCGCGGGAGTCGGGTCGAGGACCTCGGACAGCGATTCGCCTGCCAGCGGTGAACCGAGGACGACGCGGGGGCAGTCGCCGCACGCTTCCGTGGTCTTGAGGCCGACGCCTTCGAGGCGCTTCCAGATCTCGGGGACGTTCTCGACCTCGATCCAGTGGTACTGGACGTTCTCGCGGTCCGAGAGGTCGGCGGTGTCGCGGGCGAACTCGGTGGAGATCCCGGCGATGGTGCGCAACTGCTCGACATTCAGGGCGCCGGCGTCGCAGCGGACCCGCATCATGAAGTACTTGGCTTCGAGCAGGTCGATGTTCTCGTCACCGGTGAACGTGCCGTCGTAGCCCTGCTCGCGCTGGGTGTAGAGACCCCACCAGCGCATGCGGCCCCGCAGGTCGCCCTTGTCGATGCTGTCGAAGCCCTGCTTCGAGTAGATGTTCTCGATGCGTGCCCGGACGTTGAGCGGGTTGTCGTCCTTCTTGGCCTGCTCGTTGGCGTTGAGGGGCTCGCGGTAGCCGAGGGCCCACTGGCCTTCGGCACGTCGCCGGGCCGGCTTCGCCGTGCGCGTGCGCGCGGGTGCTGCCTGGGCGGCAGCGGGGGAGGCGTCGGTGGTCGACGTCATGGAGCACTCCTGAATCTCAAGATGCACCGGCTGAGGCCGAGGAGGAGGGCTTATCCTCGCTCGGGGCATTCGAATCCGGCCGGAAGTCGAGAAGAATGATGAACGGGCTGACAGGCTGAATTACTGCGCGAGACAGGGCAGACAACAACAGCTGCAGACACGCTTGAGATCGACGTGGCGACGCGCCACAAGTCGCACTCCGGGTCCGGTCATGCAGACCATTGTGCCACGTCAGATCGCTCACGCAGAGCCGGGCACCGATTTCCACCATTTTTGCGGGAAATATCACGGCGAGGGCCCGCGGACAGTCGGGTGGGGACCGCGGGTCGAGAAGCCTGGGAGACTGGAACCGTGAACGGAACGAGTACTTCCACGGTCGGTCGGGGTGAGGCGGCGGCATTCGCGCTGCCCGAGAGTGCGCTGGCGGGTGTGGGCAGTCGGCCGTTCGGGATCTACGTGCACGTGCCTTTCTGTGCCACACGCTGCGGATACTGCGATTTCAACACGTACACGGCCGGTGAGCTGGGGACGGCGGCGTCGCCGCAGTCGTGGATGGAGGGGTTGCGCCGCGAACTCGACCTGGCGGCGCAGATGACGGGCGCTCCGGCCGTCGACACGGTCTTCGTCGGCGGCGGCACGCCGTCCCTTCTCGGCGGCGACGGCCTGGCGGACGTCCTGGGTGCGGTCCGCTCGAGTTTCGGGCTCGCGGACGGCGCCGAGGTGACCACCGAGTCGAACCCGGAGTCCACGTCGCCGGAGTTCTTCGAACGGTTGCTCGCGGGCGGATTCACGCGGATCTCGCTGGGCATGCAGTCGGCGGCGCAGCACGTGCTGAAGGTGCTCGACCGCACCCACACGCCGGGACGGGCGGTGGCGGCGGCGCTGGAGGCGCGGGCCGCCGGGTTCGGGCACGTCAATCTCGACCTCATCTACGGAACGCCGGGGGAGCGCGACGAGGACCTCGACCTGTCGCTGGACGCGGTGCTCTCGGCGGGCGTGGACCACGTGTCCGCGTACGCACTGATCGTCGAGGACGGCACCGCCCTGGCGCGGAAGGTGCGCCGCGGCGAACTGCCCGCCCCCGACGACGACGTGCTCGCGTCGCGGTACGAGCGGATCGACGCCCGGCTCGCGGAGGCGGGCCTGACCTGGTACGAGGTGTCGAACTGGGCGCGCGAGGACGCGGCCTGCCGGCACAACCTGGGCTACTGGGACGGCGGCGACTGGTGGGGCGCCGGGCCGGGCGCGCACAGCCACGTCGGCGGTGTGCGCTGGTGGAACGTCAAACATCCGGCGCGCTACGCGGACCAGTTGGCGGCGGGAAGCCTGCCGGTCGGTGGGAGCGAGCAGCTGACGGAGGAGGACGTCCACGTCGAGCGGGTGATGCTGACGGCGCGGCTGCGCACGGGGCTTCCCGTGGCGGAACTGGACGACGCGGAGCGGCGCGCGGCGGAGACGGTGGTCGCCGACGGACTACTGGTGCGTGCGGGGGAGCAGCTGGTGCTGACCGACCGCGGGCGGCTCCTCGCCGACGCCGTGGTCCGGACGGTCCTGCGCTGACGCTCGGCTGTCTGAGGCTCAGGCCGTGACGATGCCGGGCATCTCGTCGTAGTCGAACACGCGGGCGTGCAGCACGACGCGGTTCCGCAGCGCCGAGCGCACTGCCCGGTGCAATCCGTCCTCGAGGTAGAGCACCCCGTGCCACTGCACGGCGTGCGGGAACAGGTCGCCGTAGAACGTCGAGTCCTCCGACAGCAGCCGGTCGAGTTCGAGAACCTTGGTCGTGGTGACGATCTCGTCGAGCCGCACCTGCCGCGGCGGGATCTTGGACCAGTCGCGCAGCGACAACCCGTGGTCCGGGTACGGCTTGCCGTCCATGACACCTTTGAAAATCATCGCCTCGTCATCCGCCCATGGTCGTTGCCTCTGCTCGTCTCCGCCCACCACAGTAAGGCCTGAACCGGTATCGGCGACGCGACGATTAGACTGGACCGAGCCGAGACGCACGCGCATCTGCGCGTAGCTCAGGGGATGTGACGGCCGACCCGAACGAAGGTTCGGTGACGTCGCTGCTCGTGACGATCGAGAATTGGAGGTGGACGGCGATGTCGAGTACGGACGACAGACGGTTCGAGGTTCTCCGCGCCATCGTCGCCGACTACGTCTCGACCCAGGAGCCGGTGGGATCGAAGGCGCTGGTCGAGCGGCACAATCTGGGTGTTTCCAGTGCGACCGTGCGCAACGACATGGCGTTTCTCGAGAGCGAGGGCTACATCGCCCAGCCGCACACGAGTTCGGGTCGTGTCCCCACCGACAAGGGCTACCGGCAGTTCGTCGACCGCATCGCCGACGTGAAGCCGCTGTCGACGGCGGAGCGCCGCGCGATCCTCGATTTCCTCGAGTCCGGTGTCGACCTGGACGACGTCCTCCGGCGCGGTGTGCGCCTGCTCGCGCAACTCACACGCCAGGTCGCGGTTGTGCAATATCCCACACTGTCGGCGTCGTCGGTCCGCCACCTCGAGGTGGTCGCGCTGACTCCCGCCCGCCTGCTGCTGGTGCTCATCACCGATTCGGGCCGAGTGGATCAGCGCATCGTCGAACTCGGCGACGTCCTCGACGACGAGGACCTGGCGCGGCTGCGCGGACTGCTCGGCGGCGCCCTCGACGGCAAACGGCTCGCGGCGGCGTCCATCGCCGTGTCGGAACTGATCGACGAGGCCCCCGAAGATCTGCGTGACGCCGTGATCCGTTCGGCCACCGTGCTGGTGGAAACGCTCGTCGAGCATCCCGAGGAGCGCCTCGTCCTCGGCGGCACGGCGAACCTGACCCGCAACGCGGCCGACTTCACGGGGATCAGCGGATTCCCCGGTTCGCTGCGCGCGGTCCTGGAGGCGCTCGAGGAGCAGGTGGTGGTGCTCAAGCTGCTGGCCGCCACCCAGGACGCGGGCACCGTGACGGTGCGGATCGGCGAGGAAACCCAGGTGGAGCAGATGCGCGGCACCTCCGTCATCTCGACCGGCTACGGTGCGGCGGGCACCGTGCTCGGCGGAATGGGCGTGCTCGGACCCACCCGGATGGACTATCCGGGAACAATCGCGTCGGTGGCAGCCGTTGCGAGATACATCGGCCAGGTGCTCGCCGAGCGGTGACGGCCCGGCCCGGCGACAGCGCCGCGCGTAGACAGCGCGCACAGGTACTAGTGGCGAGATAACGAAGTAGAGAAGGACGAGAGACTCAACGTGGCACGGGATTACTACGCAACGCTCGGCGTCGATCAGAAGGCGACCGATCAGGAGCTCAAGCGCGCGTACCGCAAGCTGGCGAGGGAACTGCATCCCGACGTGAACCCCGACGAGGCGGCGCAGGCCCGGTTCCGGGACATCTCGACGGCCTACGAGGTGCTGTCGGACCCGGAGAAGCGCCGCATCGTCGACCTCGGCGGCGACCCTCTCTCCTCGGGCGGCGGCGGAGGCGGTGCCGGCTTCGGCGGCGGTTTCGGTGGCGGCCTCGGCGACGTGTTCGAAGCGTTCTTCGGCGGCGGAGGCGGAGCGGGCCGCGGGCCGCGCGGCCGTGTCCAGCCGGGCGCCGATTCGCTCCTGCGCACCAAGCTGACGCTGGCGGAGTGCGCGACCGGTGTCAGCAAGCACGTCACCGTCGAGACGGCGATCCTGTGCGACAGCTGCACCGGTTCGGGTACCAACGGCGACTCCAAGCCGGTGCGCTGTGAGACGTGCGGCGGCGCGGGCGAGGTCCAGTCGGTGCAGCGTTCGTTCCTCGGTCAGGTCATGACGTCCCGGCCGTGCCCCACCTGCCGCGGCGCCGGCGAGACGATTCCCGACCCGTGCCACAAGTGCGGCGGCGACGGCCGGGTGCGCGCCCGCCGCGACATCACGGTGAAGGTGCCCGCCGGCGTCGCGGGCGGCATGCGGATCCGGCTCGCCGCGCAGGGTGAGGTCGGCCCCGGCGGCGGACCCGCAGGCGACCTGTACGTCGAGGTCGTCGAGCAGGCGCACGAAGTGTTCGTGCGCGACGGCGAGGACCTGCACTGCACGATCCGGGTTCCGATGATCGACGCCGCCCTCGGCACGACCGTGACGATCGACACGATCATCGACGGTCCCAAGGAGATCACCATCGAGCCGGGCACCCAGCCGGGATCGGTGACGGTCCTGCGCGGGCACGGCATGCCGAAGCTGCGGTCCGGTATCCGCGGCGACGTGCACGCACACCTCGAGGTCGTGGTGCCGTCGCGCCTCGACCACAAGGAGACGAAGATTCTCCGCGAACTCAAGGACCTGCGCGACCGTGACGTCGCCGAGGTCGTCTCCACCGGGTCCCAGCACAGCGGCGGACTGTTCTCGCGCCTGCGTGAAGCGTTCAGCGGTCGCTGACCGTGGCGGCGACGGTCTTCTTCCTCGACCCGCTGCCCGAGGTGGGGAGCACCGCCGTCCTGGACGGCCCGGAGGGCAGGCATGCCGCGACGGTGCGCCGGATCGGCGTCGGGGAGCGGATCGTGCTGGCCGACGGCCGGGGCGGTCTCGCCGACACCGAGGTGACGGCGGCCGGTAAGGACCGCCTCGAACTCACCGTCCACGAGCGGCGTCAGGTGACGGCGCCGTCGCCGAGTGTGACCGTGGTGCAGGCGCTTCCGAAGGCGGAGCGGTCCGAGCTGGCGGTCGAGCTGGCCACCGAGGCCGGGGTCGACGCGATCGTGCCGTGGCAGTCGTCCCGGTGCGTGGCGCGGTGGGAGGGCCCGAAGGTCGCGAAGGGTGTCGCTCGCTGGCGTAGCGCGGCTCTCGCCGCCGCCAAACAGTCCCGGCGGGCGATCGTGCCCGAGGTGTCGGAACTGCACCGCACCGCCGGAATGCTCGCCGTCGTCCGCGAGGTGACCGGCCGGGGCGGAGTCGTCGCCGTGCTGCACGAGGCGGCGACGCTGGGCATCGCCGAGCTTCCGTTGCGCTCGGCCACCGAGATCGTGCTCGTCGTCGGTCCCGAGGGCGGCATCGCCGACGACGAGATCACCGCGCTGACCGAGGCGGGCGCCGTGCCGGTGCTGCTCGGTCCGCACGTCCTGCGGACCTCGACCGCGGCGGCCGTCGCGCTCGGTGCCATCGGCGTCCTCACCGACCGCTGGGGCGCGGCCCCGCTAGCCTGACTGTCCGTGGACCGCATTCGCATCGCCTACGGAACCGAACCGCAGCAGTTCGGGCACTTCTATCCGCCGGAGGAACCGGTGTCGACCCCGGTGCCGGTGGTGATGGTCGTCCACGGCGGTTTCTGGAGCGGGAAATACCACCTGAACCTGGGCACGAGTTTCGCGGTCGACCTGGCCCGCCACGGCGTCGCCGTCTGGAACATCGAATACCGCAGGCTCGGCGCGGGCGGCCGATGGGACGAGATGTCCGCCGACGTTCTCGCCGCGCTCGACGCGATCGCCGGTCCGGTCGCCGAGCGCTCGCCCGTCCCGTTCGACCTGTCGAAGGTCCGGGTCGTCGGTCACTCGGCCGGCGGGCAACTGGCGGTGTGGCTGGCCGGTCAGCGGCAGACGACGGTCCGGCCGGACAGGGTCGTGTCGCAGGCAGGCGCCCTCGACCTCGCCTCCGCGGGGGAACGCGGCAGGCGGATCGGGTACATCGAGGATCTCCTCGGGGTGCCGTTCGACGAGGACCCGGACCGGTACCGCGCCGCGTCCCCGCTGCACCGCATCCCCACCGGGGTACCGGTGGTGTGCATCCACGGCACCGAGGACGCACAGGTCCCGGCGAAGGTGAGCGTCCGGTACAGCGAGGCGGCGCGGGCGGCGGGCGATCCGGTCGCCCTGCATGTCGTCGACGGGGAAGATCACTACGCGTTCCTGAATTCCGAGACCGAGTGCTGGAAGATCTCGCGGGACGCCCTACTGTCCGACGACGCGCCGCGGTGGCTGCGCGAGAATCCGGACGTCCCGGATCGGTGACGGCGTCGCGTAATCGAGTGGGCGCTGTGACCTGCGAGCGATAGACTTCCTTCATCGCGACGACCGTCGTGACCGACCAGGAACCGGGAAGAAGGCCATATCCCTCACGTGAGCGAACAAGACCAGAACGGCGAGACGTTCGGCGCCACGCGTCCGGCGGAACGCACCGTGCGTTCGAGTATCGATCTCCCACCCGAAACGGTCCCGCCTCTCCTCGGTTCTTCCGACGAGAATCTGCGCGCTCTCGAACGGGTCCTGGACGCAGACATCCATGTACGCGGCAACACCGTCACTCTGACAGGACGACCGGGCGACGTCGCGCTCGCCGAGCGGGTCATCGCCGAACTGAGCGCCATCGTCGGCCGCGGGCAGCCGCTGACCCCGGACGCGGTGCGCCGCACGGTCGGCATGCTCACGCAGGGTCTGAGCGATTCCCCCGCCGAGGTCCTCACTCTCGACATCCTGTCGCGTCGCGGCAAGACGATCCGGCCGAAGACGCTGAACCAGAAGCGATACGTCGACGCGATCGACGCCAACACCATCGTGTTCGGCATCGGGCCCGCGGGCACCGGCAAGACGTACCTCGCCATGGCGAAGGCCGTGCAGGCGCTGCAGACCAAGCAGGTGTCGCGGATCATCCTCACCCGCCCCGCGGTCGAGGCGGGCGAGCGGCTCGGGTTCCTGCCCGGAACGCTGCACGAGAAGATCGACCCGTACCTGCGGCCGCTGCACGACGCCCTGCACGACATGATGGACCCCGAGGCCATCCCGAAGCTGATGCAGTCGGGTGTCATCGAGGTGGCGCCGCTCGCGTACATGCGCGGCCGCACGCTCAACGACGCGTTCATCATCCTCGACGAGGCGCAGAACACCACCGCCGAGCAGATGAAGATGTTCCTCACCCGCCTCGGCTTCGGTTCCAAGGTCGTCGTCACCGGCGACGTCACGCAGGTGGACCTTCCGGGCGGCGCCCGGTCCGGGCTCCGCGCGGCCACCGAGATCCTCGGTGACATCGACGACATCTACTTCGCCGAACTCAACAGCAGCGACGTGGTCCGGCACCGGCTGGTGTCCGACATCGTCGACGCGTACGAGCGTTTCGAGGCGGACCGGGACGGCAAGGTCGAGCTCGGGAACCGCGCACAGCGGAGAGCGGCGCACTCGCGTTCTCCACGACGGTAGGGTGAGTGTCGCCGGAACCAGGAGGAAGCGACACACATGAGCATCGAAGTCTCGAACGAATCGGGCATGGACGTCTCCGAAGAGGAGCTGATCAGCGTTGCCCGCTTCGTGATCGCGAGGATGGACGTGCACCCCGCGGCCGAGTTGTCGATGGTCCTCGTGGACTCGGCCACCATGGCCGACCTCCACATGCGGTGGATGGACTTGCCCGGTCCCACCGACGTGATGTCGTTCCCGATGGACGAGCTCGAGCCCGGCGGCCGCCCGGATTCACCCGAGCCGGGACCGTCGATGCTCGGCGACATCGTGCTGTGCCCGTCCTTCGCCGCCGACCAGGCCGACAAGGCCGGTCATCCGCTGGCCCACGAACTCGCTCTGCTCACCGTGCACGGTGTGCTGCACCTCCTCGGCTACGACCATGCCGAACCGGAGGAGGAGAAGGAGATGTTCGGCCTGCAGAACCAGTTGCTCGACGACTGGTACGAGGATCTGCGCAGGGCCGAACGTGACGCCGCGCTCGCTGCCCGGGACCAGAAGCTGCTCGGCAAGGCCGGCTTCTTCGACGCCCCGGATCAGTAACCGCCACGTGAAGGGTCTTCTGTGAGTAGCGCCATCGCGCTGATCGTCCTCGCGATCGTCCTCGTCCCTCTCGGTGGTGTCTTCGCCGCCGTCGATTCCGCTCTCAATACGATCTCGTCCGCGCGCATCGAGGAGATGGCGAAGGAGGATCGCCCCGGCGCCACCCGGGTGCTCCGCATCCTGTCGGATCGCCCTCGCTACGTGAATCTCATGGTGCTGCTGCGCATCCTGTGCGAGATCACGGCGACGGTGGTGCTCGTCGGTGGCCTGTCCGACCTCCTCGAACCCGTGTGGGCGCTCACGTTCACCGCCGTCATCATGGTGCTCGTCGACTACGTGGTGATCGGGGTCGGCCCGCGCACGCTCGGCCGCCAGCACGCCTACACGATCGCGCTGATCACGTCGCTTCCCCTGCAGGTCATCGGAACCCTGCTCGGCCCGATCAGCCGCCTGCTCATCCTGATCGGCAACGCGATCACCCCGGGTAAGGGATTCCGCAACGGACCCTTCGCCTCCGAGATCGAACTGCGCGAACTCGTCGACATGGCGCAGGAGCGCGGCGTCGTGGCCGACGAGGAACGCCGGATGATCCAGTCCGTCTTCGAACTCGGCGACACCTCCGCCCGCGAGGTGATGGTGCCGCGCACCGAGATGGTGTGGATCGAGAGCGACAAGAGCGCGGGGCAGGCGACGTCGCTGGCCGTCCGCAGCGGACATTCGCGGATCCCGGTGATCGGGGAGAACGTCGACGACGTCCTCGGCGTGGTCTACCTCAAGGACCTCGTGCAGCAGACGTACCACTCGCGCGACGGCGGCCGCAGTGTCCTCGTCGGCGACGTGATGCGGCCGGCCGTGTTCGTGCCCGATTCCAAACCCCTCGACAGCCTGCTCGCCGAGATGCAGCGCGACCGCAACCACATGGCCGTGCTGGTCGACGAATACGGTGGCATCGCAGGCCTGGTCACCATCGAGGACGTCATCGAGGAGATCGTCGGGGAGATCGCCGACGAGTACGACCAGGACGAGACCCCGCCGGTCGACGACCTCGGCGACGGCATGTACCGCGTGTCCGCGCGGCTGCCGATCGAGGATCTCGGTGAACTGTTCGGCATCGAGGTCGAGAACGACGAGGTCGAAACAGTCGGTGGGCTCATCGGATACGAACTCGGCAGGGTGCCGCTCCCGGGATCGGAGGTCGTCTCGCACGGTCTCGTCCTGCGCGGTGAGGGTTCGCCCGACGTGCGCGGGCGGGTGCGGATCAGCACGGTCTTCGTGCAACGCGCACCGATCGCCGAGGACGACGACGTCAACGACCGTGAACGGGAGGGCGACGATGACTGAACTGGACGCCGAGGACGCGAAACTGATCGTGCTCGCGCGAGGAGCGTTCGGCCGCACCGGAAGTGGCCAGGGCGCCGCCGTCCGCGATCTCGACGGCCGCACGTACGCCGCCGGTGCGGTCGCGTTGACGGCGCTGTCGCTGACCGCGCTGCAGGCGGCCGTCGCGGCGGCCGTGTCGAGTGGCGCCGAGGGTTTCGAAGCGGCAGCCGTGATCGGCGGGAACCCGGACGACCCGGGCATCGCCGCGCTACACGAAGTCAGTGCGCAGGCGGCCGTCGTCTTCGCGCGAACCGATGGATCCGTGATCGAGGAGCAACATGAGTAAACCCGAATTCCGTTCCGGATTCGTCTGTTTCGTCGGACGGCCCAACACGGGCAAGTCCACGCTGACCAACGCGCTGGTGGGCAGCAAGATCGCAATCACGTCCTCGCGGCCGCAGACCACCCGGCACACCATCCGCGGCATCGTGCACCGCGACCACGCGCAGCTGATCCTCGTCGACACCCCGGGACTGCACCGTCCCCGGACGCTCCTCGGCCAGCGCCTCAACGACCTCGTGCGCGACACCTACTCCGAGGTCGACGTGATCTGCCTGTGCATCCCGGCGGACGAGAAGATCGGCCCCGGCGACCGGTGGATCGTGCAGCAGGTCCGGCAGATCGCGCCGAAGACCACACTCGTCGGCATCGTCACGAAGATCGACAAGGTCAGCAAGGACATGGTCGGGCAGCAGTTGCTGGCCGTCTCCAAGCTCCTCGGCCCGGAGACGGACGTCGTGCCGGTGTCCGCCGCGTCCGGCGAGCAGGTGGAGGTGCTGGTCGACGTCCTCGCGTCGAAGATGGAGGAGGGGCCGGCGTTCTACCCGGACGGCGAACTCACCGACGAACCCGAAGAGACGCTGATGGCCGAACTCATCCGCGAGGCCGCCCTCGAGGGACTCGGCGACGAACTGCCGCACTCGCTGGCCGTGGTCATCGAGGAGATCATCCCCCGCGAGGGACGCACCGAGAAGCAGGGCGAACTGCTCGACGTGCACGCCCTGTTGTACGTCGAGCGCCCGTCGCAGAAGGGCATCGTGATCGGCAAGGGCGGCGCCCGCCTCCGCGAGGTGGGCACCAAGGCGCGGCTGCAGATCGAGAAACTGCTCGGCACCAAGATCTTCCTCGAACTGCACGTGAAGGTTGCCAAGGACTGGCAGCGCGACCCGAAGCAGCTGGGCAGGCTGGGGTTCTAGGCGGCTCCGCCGCCCGTGCGTGGTTAACGAGTCCAGGGACTCCTTACTCACTCACGGGGCCGGCGGCCCGCAGGAGCAGCAGCACCGACGCCGCGAAGTCGTGCTCCCCGTCGCTGCCGGTGGCGAGTCTGCGCAGCTGCAGGCCGGCGATGGTGGCCACGACCGTGGGGGCGACGGACGCCGCGTCGGGGACACCGAGGGCGGTGAGGATCGTCACCGTCAATTCGTCGTACGCGGCGAAACATTCGGCGGCGGCCTGACGGAGTTCGTGATCGCGGCCCGCCTGGATGTACAGCTCGAACGGGGCGATCCGCTCGGCGGAGAACGCCAGATCCTTCGCGACCTTCTCCGTCAGTGCGGCGACGTCCTCGAAGCTCAGCCCCTTGTCCCGGTACCCCTCCGCCAGTTCCGACAGCCGCTGCGTCTCCTCCGTCACGAACCCCGACAGCGCGGCGCGCAGCAGGTCCGTCTGCGTGGGGAAGTGGTACGTGATGGAGCCGAGCGACACCCCGGCCTGCGCCGCGATCCGCCGATTGGTCACGCCGGGAATGCCTTCCGTGCCCACGATGTGCAGCGCCGCCGCGAGGATCCGGTCACGGACGTCCGTCGAGGCCACGGTCACCACCACTTCCCGGGACGTTCCAGGTCCCACCGGAGCACCGACTCGAGCTGGGCCGCAACCGAAACCAGGAGCGGCTCGGCGTTGTCGTGCCCCATCAGCTGGGCCCCGATCGGAAGGTTTCCGGACGTGAACCCGGCTGGGACGTTCACGCTGGGCCAGCCCAGCACGTTCCACGGCCACGCGTACGGGCAGACCGCCGTGATCACCTTGTCCGTGGCCCACGAACTGATCCCGTCGATCCCCTCGACTCTCGGCGGGGGAGTGGCGGTGGTGGGGGCGAGGACGAGGTCGTATTTGTCGAAGATGGCACCGACGCGTCGACGCGTCCTCGGCTCGGCGGCCCGGGCGGCCCGCAGCGGCGCCCCGCGCAACAGACGTCCGGTCCGGGCGTTGCTCTTCGTGCGCGGGTCGACGAGGGACGGGTCGGGCACCTTCCGCATCCAGTCGTCGATGCCGGCCATCGACCGGGGGAGGAAACCGAGCCCGAACATGATTCCGTAGTCGGGGTCGTCCACCACGACGCGGTGCCCGAGCCTGCGCAGCGCCTCGGCGATCCGCGCGACGCCCCGGCGCACCTCGGGGTGCAGTGTGGTGGGGGTGGCGGTGAACGGGATCCGCAGCGACAGTGCAATGCGCAGCGGCCCGCGATCGCGGCCGACGGCGTCGCTGACGGTGACCGGTGGCGGGGTGTGAATGTCGCCGTCGTGAGGTCCTGCCGCGACGTCGAGGAGCAGGGCCGCGTCGGCGACCGTCCGGGCCAGCGGGCCGTTGACGGTGAGTCCGTAGAACGCCTCGGCGGCGGGCCAGGTGGAGATGCGGCCGCGTTGCGGTTTGATTCCGACGAGGTTGGTCCACGCGGCGGGGATGCGGATGGAACCGGCGCCGTCGGAGCCGATCGCGGCGGCGACGAGTCCGGCGGACACGGCCGCCGCGGCGCCCCCGGACGACCCGCCGGGGGTGTGGTCGCCGTTCCACGGGTTGCGGGTGTGGCCGAAGGCGGGTCCGCCGGTGAGCGGCCACTGCCCCAGTTCGGGACTGTTGGTCTTGCCGACGACGACGGCACCGGCGGCGCGCAGTCGCCGCACCATCTCGGAGTCCCGCGCCGCGGGCGGGAAGTCGCCCGGGCAGCCGAACGCGGTGGGCTCCCCGGCCACGTCGACGTCGTCCTTGACGGCGATCGGGACTCCGAGGAGCGGGAGGCGTTCACCGCCGGCGATCCGGCGGTCGGCCTCGGCGGCCTCGGCCAGTGCCTTGGTCCGGCGGACCACCTTGAACGCGTTGAGCGTCGGCTGGCTCGCGTCGATGCGGTCGAGGGCGGCGCGGGTGGCCGCGACCGACGTGGTGGCGCCGGAGGCCAGGGCGTTCACCTGTTCGACGAGTCCCGGTGCCCGGTCGCCTTCCTCTTCGCGCCGCTGTTCACTGCCCAGTTGTCCCGTGCTCATCTCGCCCCTCCCCGTGACTGTTCGTTCGAACGAACAGTATCAGTGGAGGTGCCGGCAGACCACCTCTCCGATCACCCCGGCGGCGCCGCGCGCCTGGGATTCGGGCAGCCGGGCGTACCCGCAGACCAGACCCCGGGGTCCGCCCGGCGTGGTGCGGTAGTCGGCGAGGCTCGGCACCGTCACCCCGTGGTCCTGCAGTTCCGCCGAGAGGGCGACGTCGTCGACCGACCGCGGCAGTGTCAGGACCACATGGAGACCGGCCTCGATGCCGGCGACCCCGACGCCGTCCGTGCCGACCGCGGACAGTTGCTGCTCCAGAGCGGCGACGAATGCCGACCGGCGGGCCGCATACGTGCGGGACGCGCGGGCGAGGTGCCGCGACAACGCACCCGAGTCGATGAAATGCGCCAGCGCGAGCGCCGTGATCGCGCAGCAGGACTCGCCGGTCGTGTCCAGCGCCCGGACGATCCCCGGCCGCAGGGCCGGCGGGGCGATCACCCACGCCACCCGGATCGCGGGAGTGAGGATCTTCGACGCCGTGCCCACGTACGCCACGCAGTCGGGCCCGCGGTCGATGCTGCGCAGGGCGGGCAACGCCGACACGTCGTAGCGGAATTCGCCGTCGTAGTCGTCCTCGATGATCAGCGTCCCGGATGCCGCGGCGTCGGCGACGAGCCGGGCCCTGCTGCCCACCGGCATCCGGGCCCCCATCGGATACTGATGGGCCGGCGTGCAATACGCGGCTGCGTCGGTGCTGTGCAGCAGTGCGGGATCGAGGCCGTCGTCGTCCACGGGCACGCAGCGTGTCCGGGCGCCCGAGGACTCGAGGTCCCGGCGGGCCCGGGTGTAGCCGGGCTCCTCGAACACCACGTCGCGGCCGCCGAGCCCGGCCGCGGCGACGAGAGTCCGGAGTGCGGAGCCCACTCCCGGAACGATGACGAGTTCGTCGGGCCGTGCCGCGATGCCCCGGGTGCGGCGCAGATGCCCAGCGAGGGCGCGCCGCAACTCCGGGTGCCCGTCGGGGCCCGGAACGTCGGACGTCACCGGGGCGGCCGCGGCCGACCGCCACGCCCGGCGCCAGTCGGTGGTCGAGATCAGGCCGGGGTCGGGGTGGCCCGGGGTGAGGTCCCACCGCGGCTCCGGCGTCGCGGGCACGGCCTGCGCTGCCCGGTCCGACGTGCGCGTGACCGCGTGCGAGGCGGCATGCGCGCGGGCCGCCACGTCGGCGCCCGGCGCGATCCGGGTGCCGGAACCGGCGCGGGCGTTCGCGTATCCGGACGAGCAGAGTTCGTCGTACGCGTCGACCACCGACGCCCGCGCGACCGTCAGGTGGCCGGCGAGCGCCCGCGTGGAGGGCAGCGGATCGCCGGGCCGCAGGCGGCCGCCTCGGATCTCGTCGAGGATCGACTCCGCGATGCGGTGCCGAAGCGGTGCGTCGGTGTCGGGGAGCCGCAACGTCAGGTGCAGTTCGGGGCTGATCCGGGGCATGGAACCCACAATACTGGTCTGCCGATATTGTCAATTGTGGATCTGGAAGCCGGACCACATGTGGGTGAGGATGGTCGCGTGGACAAGATCATGAGATACCCGGACCGTGCCCGAACCGAACGAGCGCAACTCGACGCCGTCCTCGACGCCGCGCCGATGGGCACGCTCGCCACCGTCGTCGACGGCCTGCCCTGGGCGGTGCCAATGCTCTACGCCCGCGACGGCGACAGGATCCTGCTGCACGGTTCCACCGGGGCCGGTGCGCTGCGGCAGGTGGCGGCAGGCGCCCCCGCGGTGCTGTGCGTCGCGATGCTCGACGGAATCGTCGTCGCGGACACGCTGTTCGACTCGTCCGCCAACTACCGATCCGCGGTGGTCCGCGGCAATCTCGTGACGCTGGACCGGGACGAATCCGCCGGCGCCCTGGACGCGCTGTCGGACGTGCTGATCCCCGGTCGCAGCGGGGAGGTCCGGGGACACCGGCGCAAGGAACTCGCCGCGACGCTGGCCCTCGCCCTCCCGATCACCCCGGGGCAGTGGACCGTCAAGGTGCGGGACGCGCCGCCAGGCGAACCCGCCGAGGCGAGCAGTGCGTGGGCCGGCGTCGTCCCCGTGCGGTCGGTCGCCGGTGCGCCGGTCCCGGCGCCGTGGGTGGCGACCGGCACACCCGTGCCCGCGTCCGTGTCGCGGCTGACCCGGACCGCGTAAGGAAAGCGTCAAGAGCCCTGGACGTCCCGTAAGCGCTTCGTCAGCGAGGTCTCTGTCGCCCGGATCCGGCGCGATGCTGTCATGACACCCCGCAACCGTGGGGTGTCATGCCTGCGCTGAACCGCAGGATCAGTACGAAGAGGGATCCTCACATGGCCGACGTGGCCTACGTAGCGCTCGTCCTCGGCGGGTTCGCCTGTTGCGCGCTCGTTCTCCGTGCCCTGCAGACCGGACGCGTGAAATGACCGCCGCCGGAATACTCGCTGTCGCCCTGATCGTGATCGCGGCGGCGCTCGTCGTGTATCTGCTGGTCGCGCTCATCGACCCGGAGCGGTTCTGATGACGCCCGCCCTCGCGGCCGGCCTGCAGATCGCGTTCGTGATCGCGGTCCTCGCGGTGCTGTACGTGCCGGTGGGCGACTACATGGCCCGCGTGTACGAATCGCGCAGAGACCTGCGGGTCGAATCCGTGCTGTACCGCCTGTGCCGCATCAACCCTCACACTGAGCAGACCTGGTACGGCTACGCAGGCAGCGTGCTCGGCTTCTCGATGGCCGGAGTGCTCTTCCTGTATGTCCTGCAACGCATTCAGGGTGTGCTGCCGCTGTCCGGCGACCTGACGGGGGTCAGCCCCGCGGTCGCGTTCAACACGGCCGTGTCGTTCGTGACCAACACCAACTGGCAGTCCTACGCCCCCGAGACCACGATGAGCAACCTGACCCAGCCGGTCGGACTCGCTGTGCAGAACTTCGTGTCCGCGGCAGTCGGCATGGCCGTCGCGGTCGCGCTGATCCGCGGGTTCGTCCGCGTGGCCCGCGGCGGTGAGATCGGCAACTTCTGGGTGGACCTCACCCGCGGCAGCCTGCGGATCCTGCTGCCGTTCTCCTTCGTCATCGCGTTGATTCTGTTGAGCCAGGGCGTGATCCAGTCGTTCCACGCAGGCTTCGAATCCATCGGACTGGACGGCAACACCGTCACCAACGCCCTCGCCCCCGTCGCCTCACAGGAGGCGATCAAGGAACTCGGCACCAACGGCGGCGGCATTTTCGCCGCCAACTCGGCGCACCCGTTCGAGAACCCCACCCCCGTCAGCAACATCGTCGAGATCCTCGCGATCCTGCTGATCCCGGTGTCCCTCACCCGCACGTTCGGCACCATGGTCGGCGAGCGCAAACAGGGTCTGACGCTGCTCGCGGTGATGGGCATCCTGTGGGGGTCACTGCTCGCCGTCACGCTCGCCGCCGAATCGGGACACCGCGGCGTCGCCGCCACCGCGGCAGGCGCGATGATGGAAGGCAAGGAAGTCCGCTTCGGTATTCCGGGCACGGCGCTGTTCGCCGTGAGCACCACGGGAACGTCCACGGGCGCGGTGAATTCCGCCCACGACAGCCTGTCGCCGCTCGGTGGTGGGGCCGTGTTGCTGAACATGCTGCTCGGGGAGATCGCGCCCGGCGGTGTGGGCACCGGGCTCTACGGCATTCTCGTCCTCGCTCTGATCGCCGTCTTCGTCGGGGGACTCCTCGTCGGCCGCACACCCGAGTACCTGGGCAAGAAACTGCGGCAACGGGAGATCACCCTCGCCGCACTGTCGGTGCTGGTGATGCCCGCGCTGGTCCTGATCGGAACGGGAATCACCGTGATCCTGTCCTCGACCACCGGTTACCAGGGCAACAGCGGAGACCCCGGCAGTCCCGGATCGATCCACGGCTTTTCGGAGGTGCTGTACGCGTTCGCGTCGGCGTCGAACAACAACGGCAGCGCGTTCGGCGGGCTGACGGTCACGAGCGACTGGTTCCAGGCCGCGCTCGGGGTGTGCATGCTGTTCGGCCGGATACTGCCGATCATCTTCGTCCTCGCGCTCGCCGGTTCCTTGGCGTCGCAGAAGAAGACGGCCGCGGGCGCCGGAACCCTGCCGACGGCGGGCCCGATGTTCACCGGGCTGCTCACCGGCACCGTCGTGCTCGTCGCGGCGCTGACATTCTTCCCGGCCCTCGCGCTGGGACCGATCGCGGAGGCTCTGCAGTGAGTGTGAACGTGACCAGTCGTCCGGCGACCGACTCGACGACGACGCCTGAGGGCGGCCACGGCCCGGCGCCCGTCAAGGCCGGGATCTTCAGCCCCGCCCAGCTGGTGACGGCGCTGCCGGGCGCGCTGCGCAAACTCGACCCGCGGCACCTCGCCCGCAACCCGGTGATGTTCGTGGTGTTCGCCGGTTCCGTCGTCACCACCGTCATGGCCGTCGCCGACCCGTCGGTGTTCTCCTGGGCGGTCACCGCGTGGCTGTGGTTCACCGTGCTGTTCGCGAACCTCGCCGAGTCGGTCGCGGAGGGGCGGGGCAAGGCACAGGCGGCGAGCCTGCGGAAGGTGAAGCAGGACACGGTCGCCCACCGGATCACGGCGAGCGGCGCTCTCGAATCGGTGCCGGGCACCGACCTCGCCGTCGGCGACCGCGTGGTCGTCGTCGCCGGTGAGGTGATCCCGGGAGACGGCGACGTCGTCGAGGGTATCGCCACCGTGGACGAGTCGGCTGTCACCGGCGAGTCCGCGCCCGTCGTCCGCGAATCCGGCGGCGACCGGTGCGCCGTCACCGGCGGCACGACCGTACTGTCCGACCGGATCGTCGTCCGCGTCACCGCGGCCCCCGGGCAGTCGTTCGTGGACCGGATGATCGCCCTCGTGGAGGGGGCGGCGCGGCAGAAGACGCCGAACGAGATCGCGCTGAACATCCTGCTGGCGTCGCTGACGATCATCTTCCTGCTCGCCGTCGTCGCGATCGGCCCGATGGGCCTGTACGCGGGGCAGGAACAGGATCCGATCAAACTGATCGCGCTGCTGGTATGCCTGATCCCCACCACGATCGGCGCCCTGCTGTCGGCCATCGGCATCGCCGGGATGGACCGGCTGGTGCAGCGCAACGTCCTGGCGATGTCGGGGCGGGCGGTGGAGGCCGCCGGCGACATCGACACCCTGCTGATGGACAAGACCGGCACCATCACGTTCGGCAACCGGCAGGCCACCGCCCTGCATCCCGCACCGGGAGTGTCCGCGCTCGAGCTGGCCACGGCGGCACGGCTGTCCAGCCTCGCGGACGGCACCCTCGAGGGCCGCAGCATCGTGGACCTGTGCGCCCGCGACTTCGGGCTGGACCCCGCACCGTCGGAGTCGGAGAGATCGGCGGAGTTCGTGCCGTTCACGGCGCAGACCCGGATGAGCGGGCTCGACATCGACGGCACCCGCATCCGCAAGGGCGCGAGCGACGCGGTGCAGACCTGGGTACAGGCGCTCGGCGGACACACGACGCCCGCGGTCACCGACGCCGTGAACGAGATCGCGCAGGCCGGCGGAACACCCCTCGTGGTGGCCTCGATCCAGGCAGAGGCGCCGACGGTGCTCGGCGTGATCGCGCTGTCGGACGTGGTGAAGCCGGGCATCGCCGAGCGGTTCGCGGAACTGCGGGCGATGGGAATCCGCACGGTGATGATCACCGGCGACAATCCGCTCACCGCCAAGGCCATCGCGGAGGAGGCCGGTGTCGACGACTTCATGGCGGAGGCGACACCCGAGGACAAACTCGCGCTGATCCGCAAGGAACAGGAGGGCGGGCGGCTCGTCGCGATGACCGGTGACGGCACCAACGACGCCCCAGCCCTGGCCCAGGCGGACGTCGGGGTGGCGATGAACACCGGCACGTCCGCGGCGAAGGAAGCCGGGAACATGGTGGATCTCGATTCCGATCCCACCAAGCTCATCGAAGTGGTGGAGATCGGAAAGCAGCTGCTCATCACCCGCGGGGCGCTGACCACGTTCTCGCTCGCCAACGACCTGGCCAAGTACTTCGCCATCCTCCCCGCGTTGTTCAGCGTCATCTATCCGCAGCTGGACACGCTGAACGTCATGCGGCTGGCCACACCGGAATCGGCCATCCTGTCGGCGGTGATCTTCAACGCCGTCGTGATCGTGGCCCTGATCCCGTTGTCGCTGAAAGGTGTTCGCTACCGGCCGTCGTCGGCATCGAAACTGCTGGGCCGTAACCTGCTGGTCTACGGCCTCGGCGGCGTCATCACACCGTTCGCCGGTATCTGGCTCATCGACCTCGTCGTCCGTCTCATTCCCGGAATTGGGTGACCTTGCATGCGTTTTCTCATCGGACTGCTCCGGCAGACCTGGGCCGGACTCCTCGTCCTGCTCGCACTCACCGCCGTTCTCGGCGTGCTCTATCCCGCCGCGGTGTGGGGGGTGAGCCGGATCGGCGCCGGCGCGGCCGAGGGTTCGCCGGTCCGCGACACCACCGGGTGCGTCGTCGGGAGCCGGTGGGTCGGTGTCGACCCGCAGGTGCCGGCCGGGGAGCCGGACCCGTTCTTCCACAACCGGGTCACCGGGTCGGTGGCCGAACAGGATCCGATCACACCGGGCGACCCTGCCACCGCGCTGCCCACCAACCAGGGACCGAGCAGCGAGATCCTGGCGGCGTTCGTCATCGAGCGCCGGAACGCGATCGCCGCCCGCGAGGGCGTGCAGCCCGAGGCCGTACCGGCGGACGCGGTCACCGGATCGGGGTCCGGCATCGACCCGCAGATCAGCCCCGCGTACGCCGCATTGCAGGTGCCGAGGGTCGCGCGGGTGAGCGGCCTCAGTGAGAGCCGCGTGCGGCAACTGATCGACGAGAACACCGAGGGAAGGCAACTCGGGTTCCTCGGCGAGGAGCGGGTGAACGTCCTCGAGCTGAATCTCGCCCTCGGCCTGACCGCACCTCGGTGCACGGCCCCGACAGCTGGTGGATGATGGCGAGGTGAGTGGTACCGGACCCGAAGGCGAACGCCGGCGCGGCGAACTGCGCATCTATCTCGGTGCCGCACCGGGTGTCGGGAAGACGTTCGCGATGCTCGGCGAGGCGCACCGCCGCCGCGAGCGGGGGTGCGACGTCGTCGCGGCCGTGGTGGAAACCCACGGCCGCGACCGCACGGCGGCGCAACTCGGTGACCTCGAACTGATTCCGCCGAAGGTCATCGCCTACCGCGGCACGCTCGGCCACGAACTGGACGTCGAGGCGGTGCTGGCCCGCAGGCCGGCGCTGGTGCTCGTGGACGAACTCGCGCACACGAACACGCCGGGCAGTGTCCACGAGAAACGCTGGCAGGACGTGGAGATCCTCCTCGGCGCCGGCATCGACGTCCTCTCGACGCTGAACGTCCAGCACCTCGAAAGCCTGGGCGACGTGGTCCAGCGGATCACCGGGGTGGTGCAGCAGGAAACGGTCCCCGACGAGGTCGTGCGCGGCGCCACCCAGGTGGAGCTGGTCGACATCACCCCGGAGGCGCTGCGCCGCAGGCTGTCCCACGGCAACATCTACGCCGCGGAGAAGGTCGACGCCGCGCTGAGCAACTACTTCCGGACAGGGAACCTCACCGCGCTGCGCGAACTGGCGTTGCTGTGGGTCGCCGACCAGGTAGACGCCGCACTCGTGAAATATCGTGCGGAGAACAAGATCACCGACACGTGGGAGGCCCGGGAACGGGTGGTGGTCGCGGTGACGGGCGGACCGGAGTCGGAGACACTCGTCCGGCGCGCAGGCCGGATCGCGTCGAGGTCCAGCGCCGAACTGATCGTCGTGCACGTCGTGCGCGGCGACGGCCTCGCCGGCGTCTCGGCCCCCGAGATGGGCAAGGTGCGGACGATTGCCGCGAGCATCGGGGCGAGCCTGCACAGCGTAGTCGGCGACGACGTCCCGACGACACTTCTGGACTTCGCCCGGACCGCGAACGCCACCCAGTTGGTGCTCGGGACGTCGAGACGCTCGAGATGGGCCCGCATCATCGACGAGGGCATCGGCGCGAGCGTGGTGCAACAGTCCGGGTCGATCGACGTGCACATGGTCACGCACGGTGAATCCCACCGGCCGAGACGGTTGTCGCCGGTGGGATCGCGGTCCCGCACGGCGATCGCCTGGATCGCCGCGGTCCTCGTACCGTCCGTCGCCACCCTGGTGATGAGCGCCGTCGACCGCTGGCTCGGATTGAGCGGTGAGGGCGCACTGTTCTTCATCGTGGTGCTGCTCGTGTCCCTGCTCGGCGGTGTCGCACCTGCGGCCTTCTCCGCGCTGATCTCGGGTCTGTTCCTCAACTACTTCTTCACGCCGCCGGTGCACAGCTTCACCATCGCGGAGCCGGACAACTTCATCACCACCGTCGTGCTGCTCGTGGTCGCCGTCGCCGTCGCGGTCCTGGTCGACGCGGCCGCCAAGCGTTCGCGGGAGGCCCGGCGGGCGTCGCAGGAGGCCGAGTTGCTGGCACTGTTCGCCGGATCGGTGCTGCGGGGGGCCGATCTCGGCACGCTGCTCGAGAAGGTGCGCGAGACGTACGGTCAGGAGTCGGTGAGCGTTCTGCACCGGGACCGCGGTCTCGTGGGGTCCGTCGGTCCGAATCCGCCGGCGAGCGTCGACGCCGCCGACACGGTCTGCGAGGTGGGGGACGGGGAGTACGCGCTCGCCCTCCACGGCAGCGAACTGCGCGCCCGGGACCGCCGCGTGCTGCTCGCCGTCGCGAACCAGGCCGTGGGGATGATCCGGCAGACGGAACTCGCGCAGGAGGCGGGGCAGGCGCAGGCGCTCGCCGAGGCGGACCGACTGCGGCGGTCGCTGCTGTCCGCCGTCAGCCACGACCTCCGGACCCCGCTGGCCGCGGTCAAGGCCGCCGCGTCCAGCCTGCGCAGCGACGACGTCGACTTCTCCCCGGAGGACACCGCCGAACTGCTCGCGACCATCGAGGAATCGGCCGACGTCCTGACCTCCCTCGTCGGCAACCTGCTCGACTCGTCGCGGCTCGCGGCAGGAGTGGTGACCCCGACGCTACGGCCCGTTTACCTCGACGAGGTGGTGCACCGGGCGCTGGTGGGGCTGGGAATCGGCGGCCGGACCGGGACGAGGGCTCGCGAACGGGTCGAGGTCGACGTCGGGACGGTCGCGGCGATGGCGGATTCGGGCCTGCTCGAGCGGGTGCTGGCGAATCTGATCGACAACGCACTCCGCTACGGTGAGGACTCCGTGATCCGGGTCGGTGCCGCGGCGGTGGGAAACCGCGCCGTCGTCACCGTCGCCGACACGGGCCCGGGAATTCCGCGGGGGCGGGCGGAGGAGATGTTCGCCCCGTTCCAGCGGCTGGGGGACCGCGACACCACCACGGGAGTCGGGCTCGGGCTCTCCGTCGTCCGCGGATTCGTCGACGCGATGGGCGGCACGATCAGCGCCACCGACACCCCCGGTGGTGGTCTGACGATGGTGGTGGAACTGGCCGGGGCGGGAGGGGAGCACCCATGACGAGAATCCTCGTCGTCGACGACGAACCGCAGATTCTCCGCGCCCTGCGGATCAACCTCAGTGTCCGCGGATACGACGTGGTGACGGCCGCGTCCGGGGCCGCCGCACTGCGCGCTGCGGCCGAGCGACCGCCGGACGTGATCGTGCTCGACCTCGGCTTGCCCGACATGGACGGCACCGAGGTGCTCGCCGGCCTGCGCGGGTGGTGCCCGGCGCCGGTGATCGTGCTGTCGGCGCGCACCGATTCCGCGGACAAGGTGGACGCCCTCGACGCGGGTGCCGACGACTACGTCACCAAGCCGTTCGGGATGGACGAGTTCCTGGCCCGGGTGCGGGCCGCGGCCCGCCGCGCGACGACGGCCGTCGACACGAGCGAGCCTGTGGTGGAGACGGATTCGTTCACGGTCGACCTGGCTGCGAAGACGGTGCGGCGGGCGGGGGCCGAGGTGCACCTGACGCCGACCGAGTGGGGAATGCTCGAGATGCTCGTGCGAAACAAGGGCAAGCTGGTGGGGCAGAAGGAACTGCTGCGGGAGGTGTGGGGCCCGGCGTACGCCACCGAGACCCATTACCTGCGGGTGTATCTGGCGCAGTTGCGGCGCAAACTCGAGGACGACCCGTCGCACCCGCGTCACCTCATCACCGAGGCAGGGATGGGGTACCGGTTCCAGGTGTGAGGCCCCGTACGGCGGGAGGGGCCGGAAGCGGCCTCGCGCGTTGCATTGGTTAGCCTTGCCTTATGAGGATGAGAAGTCTCGTGTCGGTGCCCCTGCTGGTCCTGGCGCTGGCCGGATGCGGGAGTGGCGGCGAGGGCGAACCCGAACCGACGGCGGGCGCAGGCGACGCCGCCTTCCCGGCCGTGGTCGCCACGAAATTCGGCGACGTCACGGTCGAGTCGAAACCCGAGCGGGTGCTCGCAATCGGCTGGGGTGACGCCGAAACCGCGCTTGCGCTCGGTGTCGAACCCGTCGGGGCCAGCGACTGGGTCGCGTTCGGCGGCGACGGCGTCGGACCGTGGGCGGAGGGGAAGTACACCACCGTGCCGGCGATCATCGGAACCCTCGAACCGTCGTACGAGCAGATCGCGGCGCTCGAACCGGACGTCATCCTCGACACCAAGAGCGCCGGCGACGAGGAACGCTACGGCCACCTGTCGCAGATCGCCCCGACGATCGCGCTGCCGGAAGGCGCCGACAACTACAAGACGCCGATCGAGAGCCAGGTGTCGATGGTCGCGACCGCGCTCGGGGTGCCGGAGCAGGGTGAAGCGCTGCTCGCCGACATCGACCGGCGGTTCGCGGACGCCGCCGCGGCCCACCCCGAATTCGCGGGGAAGACGATCACTGTCGGTGCCTACTCGGGCACGGGATGGGGCGCCTACACCGCCGACACCGAGCGGCTCCAGTTCATGAAGAAGCTCGGATTCGTCAGCAACCCGGCGGTGGACGCGCAGCCGGCGGTGAAGTTCTCGGTCCCGGTGTCGGAGGAGAATCTCGGTGTGATGGACGCGGACATGGTGGTCATCTTCCCGATCGGCAGGCCCGCCGCCGACGTCGCGAACCGGCCGCTGTTCCAGGCGATCCCCGCTGTGCGCGACGGGCGGTACCTCGTGTTCGACGATCAGGCCGTCTCCAAGGCGTACTCCACGAACTCGGTGCTGTCGCTGCAGTACGCACTCGACACCGTCGTGCCGCTGGTGTCCGAGCGGCTGCGGTGATGCTCAGTAGAGCAAGGTCCGGTAGTACTCCTGCCTGCGGGGCGTAGCCGGATCGTGTTCCAATTCGTGCTGCTCGGAGTGCATTTCCCGCAGCGACGGGATCTCGTCGGGGTCGGGCCACGATTCCGGGTCCCACATTCGTGACCGCAGGATCGCCCGGGCGCAGTGCGTGTAGACCTCGTCGATCCGGACCACGACACCGAGGTTGGCCGGTTTGCCGTTGATCGACATCGACTGCAGCAGTTCGGGATCCACGGTCAATGTGGCGGTGCCGTTGACGCGCACCACCTCGTCGATCCCGGGCATCACGAACAGGACGCCCACGTGCGGGTTTTCGAGGATGTTGCGGTACGAATCGGCGCGCCGATTGCCGGGGCGGTCCGGGATCACCAGGGTCCGGTCGTCGAGGAACAGCGTCTTCGGCGCGAGGTCTCCACGCGGCGAGCAGTCGCAGTGGCCGTTCGCGTCGGCGGTGGCGAGGACGAAGAACCGTGCCTCGGAGATGAAGCGGCGGATCAAGGGCATCGTGTGATCGGTGTGCTTGGTGGCGATCGAGGGGTGGGGAACGCCCAGTACCTGCTCGAGTTCCTCGCGAGAGGTGATCGTGTGCTCCGGCGAGGGGGCGTGCGCTGCCACTGAGGTGCTCCGTTCGTCGAGGGCGGTCGAAAGTTAGGGTAACCTTCGGCGGCCCGGGTGGGTCCTGCAGGCCCGCGGCTCGGCCTGCGGACCGTCACCGCCCGGGCGTGGGAGACTGGACCGGTGAGGTTGTATCGAGACAATGCGGTGGTCCTGCGCCAGCACAAGCTGGGCGAGGCCGACCGTATCGTCACGCTCCTCACCCGGCAGCACGGTCTGGTGCGCGCGGTGGCCAAGGGCGTGCGCCGCACGAAATCCAAGTTCGGCGCCCGGCTCGAGCCGTTCGCGCACATCGACGTGCAGCTCTACCCGGGCCGCAACCTCGACATCGTCACCCAGGTCCAGACGGTCGACGCGTTCGCGACCGACATCGTCGACGACTACTCCCGGTACACCACGGCGTGCGCGATCCTCGAGACCGCCGAGCGGCTCGCAGGCGAGGAACGGGCCCCGGCGCTGCAACTGCACCGCCTGACGGTCGGGGCGCTGCGGGCCGTCGCGGAACACCACCGGCCTTGCGAGCTGATCCTCGACGCCTTCCTGTTGCGGGCCATGGGTTTTGCGGGTTGGGCGCCTGCCCTCGACGACTGCGCGCGCTGCAGCGCACCCGGCCCGCACCGGGCATTCCACGTGGCCGCCGGCGGAGCGGTGTGCGTCCAGTGCCGGCCGCCGGGCGCCGCCACCCCGTCACCGGGCGTCCTCGACCTGATGGACGCGCTGTTCCGCGGCGACTGGGCGAGCACCGAGCAGGTGCCCGAGTCGTTGCGGGGTCAGGCCAGCGGTCTGGTCGCGGCGCATCTGCAGTGGCACCTCGAACGGCAACTCCGCACGCTCCCGCTGATCGAACGCGCACGACCGCATGCGGCGGTAGGGGCGGAGGATTCGGTCAGGCAGGATGGGGACCGTGATTCGACGACGCGAACCCCGAGCTCCGCATAATTCCGGGGCCGAGCGCCAGATCCGGCCGCCGGACCCGCACCCCTCGGGCGCCCGCCCGCCGGGCCTGCAACCCGAACTCGTGCCCCGGCACATTGCGCTGGTGATGGACGGCAACGGCCGCTGGGCGCAGGAGCGGGGACTGCCCAGGACCGCAGGCCACGAACGCGGCGAGGCCGTGTTGATGGACGCCGTCTGCGGGTGCATCGAGATGGGCGTCGAGTGGTTGTCGGCGTACGCGTTCTCCACCGAGAACTGGAAGCGCAGTCCCGAGGAGGTGCGCTTCCTGATGGGCTTCAACCGTGACGTGATCCGCCGCCGCCGTGACGAGATGCACGAGATGGGGGTGCGGGTGCGGTGGGCCGGTCGCAGGCCCAAGCTGTGGCGCAGCGTTATCAAGGAACTCGAGATCGCCGAGGAACTGACGAAGCACAACACGGTCATGAACCTGACCATGTGCGTCAACTACGGCGGTCGCGCGGAGATCGCCGACGCGGCGAAGGAGATCGGCAGGCGGGTCGCGGCGGGTCAGCTCGACCCGGAGAAGATCACCGAGGCGACCGTCGCCCGCTATCTCGACGAGCCGGACATGCCGGACGTCGACCTGTTCCTCCGGCCGTCCGGCGAGCAGCGCACGTCCAATTTCCTGATCTGGCAGTCGGCCTATGCCGAGATGGTCTACCAGGAGAAGCTGTTTCCCGATTTCGACCGTCGCGACCTGTGGGCGGCGTGCGTCGAATACGCGTCGCGTGACCGCCGGTTCGGTGGCGTGAAATGACCGTCGACGGAGCACCCGCACTGCTCGGGCGGGCAGCGGACGCACTGGAGCACTTCGCCACCGTCGCCCGGGCGGACGACGGCTCGCTGAGCTTCGAATACGCCGGGGCGCTGTGCTCGATCAGCGCGATGACCCTCACCGACGGCCTCGACGTGCTGTCGATGACGTGCGTGCTGGCCTGGGATCGTCCGGTCAGCGCGTCGCTGCACAAGAAGGTCGCGGAGCGCAACGGCGCGTTGCAGTTCGGTTCGATCGCCGTGTTCGGTCACGGCCGGCTCGCGGACGTCATCCTGCGCTACACGTTCCCCGCCGCCGGGCTGGGGGACGAGGCGCTGACCACGATGCTGCTCCTCGTGCTGAGCGGCGCGGACACCGCCCGGCAGGGCCTGATCCCCTGACGCCTACCGCGGCGCGCTGCAGTCCTTGCACACGCCGAAGATCTCGATGGTGTGGCTGACGTCCGAGAAACCGTGCGCGTCGGCGATCGACTGCGACCACTGCTCGACGGTCGGCCCCTCGACCTCGACGGTGTAGCCGCACGCGCGGCAGACCAGGTGATGGTGGTGTCCGGACGAGCAGCGCCGGTACACGGATTCGCCGGTGTCGGTGCGCAGGACGTCGACGGTGCCTGCGTCGGCGAGGGTCTGCAGGGTGCGGTAGACGGTGGTGAGCCCGATGCCCTCGCCGCGCTTGCGGAGTTCGTCGTGCAGTTCCTGCGCCGACCGGAACTCCTCGATGTCGTCGAGGAGTGCGGAGATGGCGCTGCGCTGCTTGGTGGCGCGGACTCCCACGACGACGGGCTTGCGCTGGCCGGTGTTCTGGGTCAAGGCTTCTATCCTTCCTCGGCGTGCGCGACGGCGTCCACGACGATGTGGGCGAGGTGGTCGTCCACCAGGCGGTAGAGGACCTCACGTCCGGTGCGTTCGCCGCGCACGACGCCCGCGGCCTTGAGCACGCGAAGATGCTGGCTGATCAATGGTTGTGTGACGCCGAGTGCCCCGACGAGTTCGTGCACGCACCGCTCGGATTCGCGGAGTTGGAGGACGATCGCGATGCGGACGGGGGCCGCGAGGGCGCGCAGGATGTCGCCTGCCGCCGTCAGCGTCTCCTTCGACGGCACGGGGGCGGGCGGCGCCGCCTCGAACGGATGCAGATCCCCGGGATCGACGACGCTCACCAGTGATCTCCTTCGGTGTGCCGGACAATGGACGGGACCGTGGCCGCGTGGCCGTCGGCCCCGGGAGGAACACCCCATCTTATTGCAAATCGATTCCATTTTGATATGCACGAATACGCATGTCAACCGGCGGGGTGAACCGACCGTGATCGGGCAGATAGGCTGGGATCCGAAAAGCGCACGTGAACCATGCATCTATTACCCAGATGGAGAGCACCCGAGTGGCACCGAAGTCCAAAGTCGAAACCGTCGTCAATCTCGCCAAGCGTCGTGGCCTGGTCTACCCGTGCGGTGAGATCTACGGAGGCACGAAGTCGGCCTGGGACTACGGCCCCTTGGGCGTCGAGCTCAAGGAAAACATCAAGAAGCAGTGGTGGCGCAACATGGTCACCAGCCGCGAGGACGTCGTCGGCCTCGACTCCTCGGTGATCCTGCCGCGCGAGGTGTGGGTGGCGTCGGGTCACGTCGGCGTGTTCAACGACCCGCTGGTCGAGTGCCTGAACTGTCACAAGCGTCACCGTCAGGACCACCTGCAGGAGGCGTACGCGGAGAAGAAGGGCCTCGACAACCCGGACGACGTCCCCATGGACGTCGTGGGCTGCCCCGACTGCGGCACCGTCGGTCAGTGGACCGAGCCCCGCGACTTCAACATGATGCTCAAGACGTACCTCGGCCCGGTCGAGAGCGAAGAGGGCATGCACTACCTCCGCCCGGAGACGGCGCAGGGCATCTTCGTGAACTTCGCGAACGTGCTCACCACGTCGCGCAAGAAGCCGCCGTTCGGAATCGGCCAGATCGGCAAGAGCTTCCGCAACGAGATCACCCCCGGCAACTTCATCTTCCGCACCCGCGAGTTCGAGCAGATGGAGATGGAATTCTTCGTCAAGCCCGGCGAGGACGAAGAGTGGCACCAGTACTGGATCGACTACCGCATGGACTGGTACACCGGCCTGGGCATCAACAAGGACAACCTGCGGCTGTACGAGCACGCGCAGGACAAGCTGTCGCACTACTCCAAGCGCACCGTCGACATCGAGTACCGCTTCCACTTCCAGGGCAGCGAATGGGGCGAGCTCGAGGGTGTGGCCAACCGCACCGACTTCGACCTGTCGACGCACTCGACGCACTCGGGCACCGACCTCAACTACTACGACCAGGCCTCCGGTGAGCGGTACACGCCGTATGTCATCGAACCGGCAGCCGGTCTCACGCGTTCGCTGATGGCGTTCCTCGTCGACGCGTACACCGAGGACGAGGCGCCGAACGCGAAGGGCGGCGTCGACAAGCGGACCGTGCTGCGTCTGGACCGTCGTCTCGCCCCGGTGAAGGCCGCGGTGCTGCCGCTGTCGCGTAACGCGGATCTGACGCCGAAGGCCAAGGATCTCGCCGCGACGCTCCGCCAGCACTGGAACGTCGAGTTCGACGACGCCGGCGCGATCGGCCGCCGCTACCGTCGTCAGGACGAGATCGGCACGCCGTTCTGCATCACCGTGGACTTCGACACCCTCGAGGATCACGCCGTGACCGTGCGTGAACGCGACTCCATGGCCCAGGAGCGGGTCGCGCTCGACCAGGTCGAGGGTTACCTGGCGCAGCGCCTCATCGGTTCCTGATCCGCGGTCACCTGCGCGCGTCGCAGGTGGTGGTCAGATAGTTCGTCAGGATTCGCCGGTTCTCCTCGGACACCGGGATGCGCGAGTATTCCGGTGCCGAGGAGCCGACCGCGATCCACAGCGGAAAGACGAAGGGCTTCTTCGCTTCCGCGAGTGCGTGCGGGTCGCAGCGTGCCGCGTCGATCGTGACGTCGATGCTCAGCCGGTCCTCGTCCGCCCGCATGGTGGCGGGCAGCGCCCCACGAAGGGCGTACAGGACGCTGCCGCCGATCTCGTCGACCCGGACGTCACCCGACGCCGTTCCCCGGCTCACCACGAGCCGAGCGGGGAGGGGAGCGGCCGGCTCCGGCGGCGTCGCCGCCGGGAGCAGTGTCACCGGGACCGCCCGCGCCAGTTCCTCTGCGGCGCAGTCTCCGTCGTGGATGCGGCCGAGGACGTCGTACGGGGTGGCGAGCGGCACCCGCACGGGCGACGCGCCCTGATCGGCCACCCCGATCACGGCGTACGCCGGTTCCGGCCGGGTGTCGCAGCGGACGGCACCGTACTCGGCCTCGACGTCGATCCGATTGCCGGGGCCGAGTTCGACGACCCGCCCGGTCTCGGGCGCCGCCGCGAAGCCCGGGCTGTCCAGCGCCACGGACGTCACGGTGACGGGCGCGTCACCGGTATTCGCGATCCGCACGTGGATCCGGCCGCCCGCCGCGTCGTCCTCCCGGCTGCGGTACGCCTCCGCCGACAGCGGGATCGCGGGCTCGTCCTCGGGTTCCGGCCCGCCCGCACAGCCCGACAGGACGCCGCAGCAGGTGGCCGCGACGCAGGCGAGTGCGACGAACGCTCGGGAGGACGTCAGAATCGGCCGCCCCCGCTGATCCGGCCCGAACTGCTGGGCCCGCCGAACGAACGGGGACCGCTGCTGCCGCGGCCGCCGCCGGAGCCGCGGCTACCCCAGTTGCCGCCGCCGCTGAATCCGCCGCGCAGGATGCTGTCGATCAGGATGCCGCCGAGGATGGCGCCGGTGGCATTCCCGCCGCCACCACCGGGTCCGGGCCGCTGGCGGGACTCCCAGCGGCTCACGTCGTTCTGCGCCAGGCGCAGCGCGTCGGCGGCCAGGCCCGCGGCGGCCTGGGCGTGCTGAAGCGCGCGAGAGGCGTCGGTGGTGCGCAACTGCTGCGCCCCCGCCAGGTGCCGCTGCGCCTCCGTCAGCCGGGTCCGTGCCTCCGCTCCCACCGCGCCGCGGCGGGTGCCGATGAAGTCCGACGCCGCCGTGACCTGCGACTGCGCCGCCACGAGGTCCTGCTCGAGACGCTGCTGCGCACGCTCGGCCTGCTGCCGCGACTCCTGCGCCTCGGCGAGCACGGCGTCGAGTTCCGCGTCGGCCTTCACGATCTGGGTGAAGCTGCCGAGCGGGTCGGTGTCCGCGGCCGTCCGGGCCGAAGCCAGCGCGGCCTCGGCTGCAGTGCGCGCCGCCGCGAGCCGGTCGCCACCCTGCTCGGTGAACTGGGCCGCGGCCGCGATTCCCGCCTCCACGTCGGTGATCGCGGCAGGCAGCGTGGCGATGGCGTGCCGGATGTCCTCCGCGGCGTGATCGACGGCGTCGAGCAGGATCCGGGCCTGTTCGAGGGCCCCCTCGGCGCTGCGGATGGCCGGCACCGCCGGTCCCTGCTTCCCGGGTGGCAGGGCGACGGCGTCCCGGCCCTCGGCCACGGTCTTCTCGGCGTACGCGAGCCGTTCCTCGGCCATCGTCACGTTGTGGGCGACGGAAGCGAGTGCGGCGGCCGGGAATTCGGTCTGCAGGGTCGCGAGGGTCTGGGTGGATTCGGGGATGCGCACGGTCAGCGCCACCATGTCGCGGGTGAGTGCGTCGAGCCGGTCGGGGGCGTTGATCAGCAGGTCCCGCAAACCGTCGAACTCCTGGACCTTCTCGTTGAGTTCGCGGTCGGCGCGCCCGCACGAGGTGATGATGTCGATGAGCATCTCCCGCCTCTGCTGCGGGGTCTCGGGGATCGCGTCGTCGAGTCGCTGCCGCACGGTGAACGCCGCCGCGAGGGTGGACTGCGCCGTGTCGAACGCCGCCGTGAACGCGGCGGTGGCCTGCTCGCCGAATTCGCCGCGGGCCAGTTCGAGTTCCTCCTGGCTCGTGCGCAGCGCGTCGTCCGTCTCGACCAACACCTCCTTGGCGCGCTCGTCGAGGGTGTCCAGCGGCAGCGCCGTCAGCGCGGCCGGGTCCTCGGGGCTGATGCTGCGCGCCGCCTCGACGCCCGCCCGGGACCGATCGTGCTTCCTCTTCCGCGAATACAGGACGATCCCGCCCGCGCCCACGACGACCACGCCGCCGCCGATCAGCAGCGTGCGCACCGACATTCCTCCGCCCGGACTCATCGCGTCACCGAGCCCACCCGCCGCGGCGATCGCGCCGCCGGCCCAGTCCTCCTCGCGCAGGGCGGGTTCCACCGCGTCCACCCGGATCGACTCGGCTTCGTCGCTGGTGATCTCGGACAGACCGTCCGGTGCGATGAGGGCGTACTCACGATCGACCGTCGCGACCGCGAGCAGCGCGTCGCGATCGCCGAGCGAGGACGCCTGCGCCGTCTGATCCGCCCACGGGCCGGCGCCGAGACCGTTGAAGTCGGCAACGTAGACCACCCACAACCGCACCTTGTGCTCGTCGTAGAGCTGATCGATCGCGGCCTGGACGTCGCTCTGCTGGTCCGCGTCCAGCACCCCGACGGTGTCCGTGATCTGGCCGGGCAGACGGAACGGTGCATCGGCCGACGCGAGAGCGGGGGAGAACAGGATCGCCACGAGCGTCAGGAGCGCGGAGACGGCGCCGAGGGCGGCGAACCGCCGGGCGCCGGGGAAGGGGATTCGGGGGTGGGACGACGGCGTCTGCTCGAGGCGCGGTGCGAGTGGCATGGCAGCAAATCTATCGGGTGTGGCGAGTCGTCATGGGGACAGTTCGGCGACAGCTGGCAGAATCAGGGAGTGAATTCTGCACCGAGCCGTGAACGCCACGACCTCCCGCGCCGTCCTGCGCGCCTGGGGTTCGCAGGCACGCTGGCCCGGTGGACCCGCCGGATCGTCGCCGGCGTCGTTCTCCTCGCGGCGGCCCTGGTGCTCGGAACCGCGGTCCGGGTGTGGCAGGTCGCTCGGATCGACGACACGTCGACGGCCGACGCGATCGTGGTGCTCGGCGCCGCCCAGTACTCGGGAACCCCGTCGTCGGTGTTCGAGGCCAGGCTCGAGCAGGCGTACAAGCTGTACGAGCGCGGGGTGGCCCCGGAGGTCATCACGGTCGGCGGCAAGCAGGAGGGCGACGAGTACACCGAGGCCGCGTCCGGGAAGAACTATCTGATCTCGCGCGGTGTCCCGGCCGACAGCATCACCGCCGTCGAGGAGGGGTCCGACACCCTGCTCAGCATCGAGGCGGTGAGCGAGGCGATGGGTGCGCAGGGCATCGATTCGGCCGTCCTCGTCAGCGACCCGTGGCATTCGCTGCGGACCCGGACGATGGCCCGCGACGCCGGACTCGAAGCCTGGACGGCGCCCACCCGGCAGGGACCCGCCGTGTTCACCCGGGAATCGCAGTTGCACGGAATCGCCCGGGAGACAGGGGCGTTGATCTGGTATCAGCTCACCCATTTCTCGGCCGACTTCCCCTACACGGCAGGACAGTAGGCGTTTCGATGACACCACACACGACACCCCGCGGCGAGGTGTACTCCGCGCACGACGTCGCCCGGCGGGTCCGCGAGGCACCGAAACGGGCGGGGATCCCGGGCAGCCAGATCGCGGCCGCCCAGCACCGGTCCGTCTTCTCCCGTGACCGCGCGCGCGTCCAGCACTCGGCGGCGCTGCGCAGGCTCGCCGACAAGACCCAGGTGGTGGGCCCCCGGGACGGGGACACCCCGCGGACGCGGTTGACGCACTCGATCGAGGTGGCGCAGATCGGCCGCGGGATCGCCGACGGTCTCGGCTGCGATCCCGATCTGGTCGACCTCGCCGGCCTCGCACACGACATCGGTCACCCGCCGTACGGTCACAACGGCGAGAAGGCCCTGGACGAGGTCGCGGAAAGCTGTGGCGGGTTCGAGGGCAACGCCCAGAACCTGCGCATCCTGACGAACCTCGAACCGAAGGTGCTCTACCCCGACGGACGCAGCGCAGGGCTCAACCTGACCCGGGCGTCGCTGGACGCGGCGATCAAATACCCGTGGACCCGGCCGCGCCCGGGCGCGAAGTTCGGCGCCTACGACGACGACGCCGAGGTGCTTGCGTGGATCCGCGAGGGCGCCCCGGACGGTCACCAGTGTCTCGAGGCGCAGGTCATGGATTGGGCCGACGACGTCGCCTACTCCGTGCACGACGTCGAGGACGGGGTGATCGACGGGCGCATCGACCTGCGTGCGCTGGCCGATCCGGTGGACCAGCGGGCGCTCGCCGAGTTCGGCGCCGCGGAGTTCGTGGGCCTCGACGTCGAGGAACTCGTCGAGGCCGCGAAGCGGCTCAGCCTGCTGCCGGTCGTCGTCGCGGTGGGCAGCTACGACGGCACGCTCACCAGTTCGGTCGCGCTGAAGAACCTCACCAGCGAACTGGTGGGCCGGTTCGCGACCGCCGCGATCATCGGGACCCGCGACGTCCACGGCGACAAGCCGGTCGCCCGGTACGACGCCGACCTGGTGGTCCCGCCGGTGGTCGCTTCGGAGGTGGCGCTGCTCAAGACGTTCGCACTGAACTTCGTGATGTCCGATGCCGGCCACCGGGCGCGGCAGGAACGACAGCGTGACCGCGTGCACCGCGTCGCCGAATGGCTGCTCGCGATCGCACCCGACGGTCTCGACCCGATCCTGGTTCCGGCCTGGAACGCCGCGGCCGACGACCCCGCACGGGTCCGGGTCGTCGTCGACCAGATCGCCTCCTACACCGAGAGCAGGCTCGAACGCGTCGACAAGTCCAGTCTCGGGGCCCAGGCGAGCTGGGGCTGACGAACGCCGAAGTCGGACCAATCCGCCCGCCGCGGTGCTACGAATAGGACTACAGACAGCTCGCACCCAATGGTCAGGGAGACCGGATGAAGTCTGCAGTGCGCAAGATCATCGGTTCGACGTCCGCAGCGCTGGCGGTGGCGGTCGGCGCCGCTGTGCTGGCCCCACCCGCGGCACAGGCCGCGCCGGCGTACCCGTTCGCGGACCCCGACCCGTTCTACGCTGCGCCCGCCGACGTCGGGGCGCGCACCGACGGTGACGTGCTGGCGAGCCGTCCGGTCGCCGCCACCGGTTACCCCACCGCCGACGCCTGGCAGGTCAAGTACAAGTCGACCAACTCCGCAGGCGCGCCCATCGCCGCGGTCACCACGGTGCTGGTGCCCCGCGGCACTCCCGCGAACCGGCCGCTGGTGTCGTATCAGCCGTTCGTCAACGCGCTCGGGCTCGAGTGCGCACCGTCGCATCAGCTGTTCACCGGCGGACTCCAGGAGGCCCCGGCCCTCAACGCCCTGCTCGCGCGGGGCTGGGCGGTCGCAGTGCCCGACCACCTCGGTCCCACCAGCGCGTACGGGGCGGCGAAACTCGGCGGCCGGCTCGTCCTGGACGGCGTCCGCGCCGCGCAGCGGCTCCCCGAGGCAGGTCTCGGCGGCAGTCCGGTCGGGCTCGCCGGCTACTCGGGTGGCGCCATGGCGACCAACTGGGCTGCGGCGCTCGCCCCCACCTACGCCCCGGAACTGAACATCGTGGGCGCCGCCGAGGGCGGCACCCCGGTCAACATCGGCGAACTCGCCGACCGCCTCGGAGGCACCCGCTCGCAGGCGTTCGGCCTCGGATTCGCGGCCGCCATCGGGCTCGAGCGCGAATACCCGACGCGTTCCCCGCTCGGGGACGGCCTCAACGACGAGGGACTCGCCCTGCGCGCGCAGATGAGCAACATGTGCACCGATTCGATCCTCGGCGCCGGGGCGGGCAAATCGCTGCCCGACCTGACCAACGGTCCCGGGATCCTCGCCGATCCGTCCGGCCGCGCGGTGATGGACGAGAACAGCGTCGAACTGTATCCGGGAGTTCCGCGGACCCCGATGTTCGTCTGGCACGGCAGCGCGGACCCCCTCGTCGCCATCGGACCGGTGCAGAACACCGTCGCCCGGTACTGCTCACAGGGTGCGCGGGTGCAGTTCGACGTGATCCCGGGCGCCGACCACGGCACCGCCACCATGCTCGGCGCCGGCCCCGCGTTCAGCTATCTCGGCGACCGATTCGCCGGGATTCCCGCCCCCTCGAACTGCTGATTCCGAGGCGGAATTCCGGGCTTCGGGAGAGCGCCTAGACTGTCGGGCGTGGCTGGCAGAATCCCTGATCGTGACGTTGCGGCCATTCGCGAGCGCACACGGATCGAGGACATCGTGGGGGAGTACGTCTCCCTCAAGCGCGCCGGCGGCGACTCCATGAAGGGGCTGTGCCCGTTCCACGACGAGAAGTCGCCGTCGTTCCACGTGCGCCCCAACCACGGGCACTTCCACTGCTTCGGGTGCGGGGAGGGCGGCGACGTCTACTCGTTCCTCCAGAAGATCGACCACATCAGTTTCGTGGAGGCCGTCGAGCAGTTGGCCGACCGGCTGAACTACTCCATCTCGTACGAGGGTGGCGGCACGTCGGTGCAGCGCGACCGCGGCACCCGCGCCCGGCTGGTCGCGGCGAACGCGGCGGCGCAGGAGTTCTACTCGGCGCGTCTTCGGGAGCCCGACGCGCAGGCGGCCCGCGACTACCTGACGGAACGGAACTTCGACGCCCAGGCCGCGCAGCAGTTCGGGTGCGGGTATGCGCCCGACGGCTGGGACATCCTGACGAAGCATCTGCTGGGCAAGGGTTTCGACGTCAAGGAACTCGAGGCCGCGGGCTTGTCGAAGGCGGGGCGTCGTGGTCACATCGACCGCTTCCACCGGCGGCTGCTCTGGCCGATCCGGAACCTGTCCGGCGACGTCATCGGTTTCGGCGCCCGCAAACTGTTCGACGACGACACCATGCCCGGCAAGTACGTCAACACGCCGGAAACCGTGCTGTACAAGAAGTCTCAGGTGCTGTTCGGGCTCGACCTCGCCAAGCGGGAGATCGCCAAGGGGCACCAGGCCGTGGTGGTCGAGGGATACACCGACGTCATGGCGATGCACCTGGCCGGGGTCAAGACCGCCGTCGCCGCCTGCGGCACCGCGTTCGGTGACGACCACCTCTCGATGCTGCGTCGACTGCTGATGGACGACAGCTATTTTCGCGGTGAGATCATCTACACGTTCGACGGGGACGCCGCAGGCCAGGCCGCGGCGATGAAGGCGTTCGAGGGTGACCAGAAGATGGCCGGGCAGACGTTCGTCGCCGTCGCACCCGACGGCATGGACCCGTGCGAACTGCGGCAGAAGTCCGGTGACGCCGCCGTCCGCGATCTGGTGGCGCGTCGCACCCCGATGTTCGAGTTCGTGGTCAAGTCGATCCTCACCGAGCACGACCTCGAGACCGCGGAGGGCCGGGTCGAGGCGCTGAAGCGCACGGTGCCGGTGGTCGCGCAGATCAAGGAAGCGACGCTGCGCGACAGTTACTCCGTCCAGTTGTCCGGCTGGGTGGGCTGGGACGACATTGCCGCGGTCCGGCAACGGGTGCGGGACGAGGCGCGCAAGGGGGCGTCCACCCGCGGGTCGATGTCCGCGCCGCCCAGGAAGAAGGCGGCCCGGGACGAGAACCAGGACACCCCGCCGTTGCCGGTCGGCCTGTCCCGCCCCCGACCGAACGACCCGACGCTGTGGGCGCAACGCGAGGCGCTCAAGGGTGCGTTGCAGTACCCGGCCATCGCGGGCACCGTGTTCGACTCGCTGCCGGTGGAGACGTTCACGCACCCGACGTACGTCGTGATCCGCGAATCGATGATCGCGGCGGGCGGCGCCAGCGCGGGCCTCGGCGGCGGCGAGTGGGTCGACGCGGTCAGCCGGGGAGTCGAGGACGTCACAGCGGCGTCCCTCGTGTCGGAACTCGCCGTCGAACCGCTGCCCGCCGAGGAGGACACCGTCCCGCGATACATCTCCGGCGTCATCGCACGCCTGCAGGAGGTGTGGGTGGGGGAGCAGGTCGCGGAATTGAAGTCCAAGCTGCAGCGCATCTCGCCGGCGACGGCGTCGGACGAGTTCCACTCGCTGCTCGGCGACCTCGTCGCCCTGGAGCAGTACCGCCGGAGCCTGCTCGATCAGGCGATCGGCGACACCAACCGGGACGGAATGGCCGGCTGAACCGGCCGTCGTCGGCTACTTCTTCTTGAGCTGGTCCTGCGGGACGAGGATGGTCGTGTCCTCGTCGAGCGGCTTCATCGGTTCGAGCTTCGGCTGGGTGTTCAGCGAGTCGGACAGCTTTTGTCGTGACATCTGCAACACCTTCTTCGTGGCCGGACTGGTGGCCACGGCCTTGGTCGCCCGGCTGATCTGTTCGTAGCGTGCACGTCCTGCTCGCGTACCCAGCACGTACCCAGCAGCGATACCGATCAACAACCGCATCATTCCCGCTTCCTCCCGACGCACAACGACCTTCCCCATCCTGCCTGATGCATCGACAGGCAGGCGATTTGGTACTGGGGTGGGGCTATGCGCTACAGTTTCTCTCGCATCGCCGGGAACGGCGAGGCACAGCAGAATAATCCCCTGTAGCTCAATTGGCAGAGCTTCCGACTGTTAATCGGACGGTTGCTGGTTCGAGTCCAGCCGGGGGAGCATCGAAAACCCCGTCCGGTTCATCCGGGCGGGGTTTTCTGCTGCGCGCGGCCAATTCGGATCGGTGCGCGTCCCGGGCGAGTACATTCCCGCTGTATCGGCAGCAAGCGACCGCGGGGTGTGCGATGAGCGAGGACGGCGGCGAAACCGAGCGGACGGGGTCGGTCCGGCGTTTCGGCACCCGCGATGCCCCGCGCTGGTTGCTGCCCTCGATCCTGTACGTCCTGCTGGCCGTCGCCGCCTACCAGTTGTCGGGGTGGCTGTTCGTCAACCTGCGCGGATTCCTGGGGCTGCTGTTCCTCGCGTGGCTGTTCAGCATCACCCTCGAACCGGTCGTCGACTGGCTCGAGCGCCGGGGGCTGCGGCGCGGCCTCGCCACCGGACTCGTGCTGCTGGCACTGTTCGTCTTCGCCATCGCATTCCTGGCGCTCTTCGGGACACTGCTCGCCCAGCAGCTCGCCCAGCTCCTCAAGGCCTTGCCGAGCGCCCTGTCCTCCGTCACCGATTGGTCCAATCGTGTGTTCGACACAGACTTCGCGACCGGAGAGGATCTGATCCGCCTCACCCCCGAGACCGTGCGGGACCTCGCCGAGCGATTCACGCCCGGAGTTCTCGGCGTGCTGTCCTCACTGCTCGGCGTCGTGTTCCAGATGCTGACGCTGCTGCTGTTCGTGTTCTACATGTCCGCGCAGGGACCGGCCCTTCGACGGACCATCTCGAGCTGGTTTCCGGCGCGGCAACAGCGGGTCATCTCGGTGGTCTGGGAGATCTCGGTCGAGAAGGCCGGCGGTTACGTCGTGTCGCGGCTCATCCTCGCCGCCATCAGCTCGGTCGCCACCGGCATCTTCCTCGTGGTGATCGGCGTGCCCTATTGGCTGCCGCTGGCACTGTGGACCGGCATCGTCTCGCAGTTCGTCCCCACGCTGGGCACCTACCTCGCGATCGCCCTCCCCGCGATCATCGCGGCGGCGTCCCAGCCCATGGACGGCGTGTGGGTGATCGTGTTCGGCACCGTTTACCAGCAGATCGAGAACTATGTGCTGCACCCGCGCATCACGTCCGCGACGGTGTCGATCCATCCCGCGGTCGCGTTCGGGTCGGTGATCGTGGGCGCGTCGCTGTTCGGTGCGGTCGGCGCGCTGGTGTCGGTCCCGGTGGTCGCGGCGATCCAGGCCCTCGTCGAAACGTACGGGCGACGATACGAACTCGTCGCCGACGAACCGGCGACGGTCATCTCAGTCGAACAACGCGAACACGCGGGCGACGAAGAACGCCGCGATTCCCAGGATGAGTAGCCCGATCAGGATGAAGGTGAGGACCGGCACCGTCCGGCCCGGCATCGGCTGCGGGTGCGACAACCCCGACGTCTGGCCGGCGTCCGGTGGTGTGTCGCCCGGCTGAACGCCCCCACCCGCGTCGAGGGCCGGTGCATCTTCCGGTTCCGGTCCTGGATGTTCGACGCTCATCGTCCACTCCCTTCCCGTGATCCTCGGCACTGACGGTGACACGCGCGTACCCCGGGAGGCGTATTCGCACACAGGACGACGAGCAGGCGCCGCGATCGGGACGTCGAATCGACCCGTCGACGACGAAAAGCGCTGTCGGGACCGGCTTCGTCCCGGCTGCGCGCCCGCAGCGGTCGCACGGTAACATCGGCAAGCCGCGACAGCGAGTGGTGCGGTGATGGGGCGGTAGCTCAGTCGGTTAGAGCCGTGGACTCATAATCCATTGGTCGCGGGTTCGAGCCCCGCCCGCCCCACCCACTTCCCCGGTCGGTCCGGTCTTCTCGAGTCGGCCCTGATGCGGGCAGTGTGAAGTCCATGGAGCTGGCGCGCGAGGAACGGGAAGAATTCGCCGAACTGCTCGCCGGGCTGTCTCCGCAGCAGTGGGAGTCGCCGAGCCTGTGCGAGCGGTGGCGGGTCCGGGACGTGGTCGCGCACGTGATCAGCTACGACGAACTCGACTTCCGCAGCCTGGCCGCACGGTTTGCGAAGGGCTGGTTCCTGCAGGACCGGGTCAACGAACTCGGGGTCGCCGACCTCACGGACCGCACCCCCGAGCAGCTGCTCGAGTTGATGCGCATTCACGCCGAGCCCAGCGGTCTGCCAGCCGGTTTCGGTGGGAGAATCGCCCTCGTCGACGGCATGATCCATCAACAGGACATCCGGCGGCCCCTTGCGATTCCCCGGACCATCCCGCCGCGGCGGCTGCGCGCGGCGCTCGAGTTCGCGCGGTTCGCTCCGCTGATCCGCGGCGCCTGGCGAGCCCGCGGGGTGAAGCTGGTGGCGACGGATCTCGACTGGTCCTACGGCCGGGGACCGCAGGTGAGTGGAAGCGGGGAAGCGCTGCTGATGGCGATGGCCGGCCGCCGCGACGCACTCGGCGACCTCACCGGTCCCGGCCGGTCGACATTCGCCGCCCACGTCGGCGCCTGACCGAGGGCACGCACGTGCCGCGTCGTTGTTCTCGGTGCCGGAGCGGGGCAGACTGAATGGCATCCGAGGAGGTCATCGTGGACCTGCAGATCGTGGCGATCGACAAGCCCGAAGACATGAACGTGATCGTGGGGCAGTCCCACTTCATCAAGACCGTCGAGGACGTGCACGAGGCGCTGGTGGGAGTGAGTCCGCACCTCCGGTTCGGTATCGCGTTCTGCGAGGCGTCGGGGCCCCGCCTCGTGCGCAACTCCGGCAACGACGACCGTCTCGTCGAACTGGCCACGCGCAACGCCCTCGCTGTCGGCGCGGGCCACTCGTTCTTCGTGTTTCTGGAGGACGGCTATCCGGTGAACGTCCTGAACACGTTGAAACAGGTGCCGGAGGTGTGCGGCATCTTCTGCGCCACCGCCAACCCCGTCGAAATCATCGTGGCCGAGACGGAACTCGGCCGGGGCATCGCCGGCGTGATCGACGGGCGCCCGCCCGCCGGTGTGGAGACGAGTGACGACGTCGCCGACCGCAAGGCGTTGCTGCGGACGATCGGCTACAAACTCTGAGCGAGTGGCATCGCCCGGCGCTCTACGATGACCGGCATGGCGATCACTCCCGACACGAAGAACTGGACCTGGGTCCTCGGCCGGGCCTGCCCGGACTGCGGGTTCGACTCGGCGGCAACCCGGTACGAGGACATTCCCGCTCTGGTCCGGGCGAACGCGGACGCCTGGTCGCCGGTCCTCGCCCGCCCCGACGTGACGGTCCGGCCGGACGAGCAGACGTGGTCGGCCCTCGAATACGCGGCGCACGTTCGCGACGTGTTCCGGATCTTCGACGTCCGCCTCCGGCTCATCCTCGACGAGACAGATCCCCTGTTCCCGAACTGGGACCAGGACGAGACCGCGATCACCGAGCGCTACAACGAGCAGGATCCGGCCGTCGTGGAAGCCGAACTGCGTGCGGCAGGCGCCGCGGTGGCGGACGACTTCGAGGCCGTCGCCCCAGACCTCCGGGCGCGGACCGGGCGGCGGAGCGACGGCGCCTCGTTCACGGTCGAGACCCTCGCCCGGTATTTTGTCCACGACCCGATTCACCATCTCCACGACGTGTCGGGGTAACAGTTTCGGATTCCCGGACCCGATTCGGTAGAACGTGTTCCAATTTGATTGGTTTGTGTCTATCGTCACATCAGCAGATGCGCAGACATGAACGAAGGGTTGGGAGTCACATGAAGACCAAGGGTGCGATCCTGTGGGGCCTGAACGAGCCGTGGTCGGTCGAGGAGATCGAGATCGGCGATCCGGTTGCGGGCGAGGTGCAGATTCGCATGGAAGCCGCCGGAATGTGCCACTCCGACCACCACATCGTCACCGGTTCGATGCCCATGGCGTCCTTCCCGGTGATGGGCGGCCACGAAGGGTCCGGCGTCATCACCAAGCTGGGGCCGGAGGTGAAGGGCCTCGAAGTCGGCGACCACGTGGTGCTCTCCTTCGTTCCCGCCTGTGGACGCTGTCCGGCGTGCTCGGCGGGGCATCAGAATCTCTGCGACCTCGGCATGGGGCTCCTGAGCGGGCTCGCGATCAGCGACGGCACGTTCCGCATCCACGCGCGCGGAGAGAACGTCATCCCCATGTGCCTGCTCGGGACGTTCTCGCCGTACATGGTCGTACACGAGACGTCGGTCGTGAAGATCGACAAGGACATTCCCTTCGACGTCGCCGCCCTCGTCGGCTGCGGCGTACCCACCGGCTGGGGTTCGGCGACGCGGATGGCGGAGGTGAAGCCGGGCGAATCCGTCGTCATCATGGGTGTCGGCGGTGTCGGCATGAGCGCGCTGCAGGGCGCGGTGGCGTCCGGGGCCCGTCAGATCTTCGCCATCGATCCGGTGCCGTGGAAGCGGGAACAGGCGCTGAAGTTCGGGGCCACCCACGCGTTCGAGAGCGCCGCCGCCGCGATCGAGCCGATCATCGCACTCACCAACGGGTTGATGGCGCAGAAGACGATCATCACGGTCGGGGAGATGCGCGGCGAATACGTCGAGGAAGCCCTGCTGCTCACCAGTAAGTTCGGCACGTGCGTCGTCACGGCGATGGGCGCGATGACCGACATGGACGTCAAGCTGAACCTGTTCCTCTTCTCGATGCTGCAGAAGGACCTGAAGGGCACCATCTTCGGCGGCGGCAACGCCCGGGTCGAGATCCCGAACCTGCTCGCCATGTACAAGTCGGGGCAGCTGAACCTCGACGACATGATCACCCGCACCTACAGCCTCGAAGGCGTCAACGACGGGTATCAGGACATGCTCGACGGCAAGAACATTCGCGGCGTCATCCGGTACACCGAAGCCGACTGGTGACGGTCTCGTAGTCTGACCGGGTGCAGAGTCTCGATCAGATCACCCGATGGCCCGTGGACAACGCTGCGGCGGTGGTCCTGTCGCGAGACGAAGGGGTGATCGGCGAGTACGGCGACCAGCAGCGCGTTTTCCCGCTGGCCTCGGTGACCAAACTGCTCTGCGCGTACGCAGTCCTGGTGGCCACCGAGGAGGGGGCCGTCGAACTCGACCAATCCGCAGGCCCGGAGGGTTCGACGGTGCGTCATCTCCTGGCGCACGCGTCGGGCCTCGCCTTCGACGCGAACCGGGTGCAGACGACGCCGGGGCGCAAGCGGATCTACTCGAGCGCCGGCTACGAGGTGCTCGCCGACTTCCTCACCGCGGAGACGTCGATCGAGTTCGCCGACTACGTGGCGGAATCCGTGTTCGCTCCGCTGGCGATGACCGCGTCCGCTCTGGTCGGGCCAGCCGGCCACGGAGCGCAGGCGTCGGCGGGAGACCTCGGCCGCTTCGCCGCCGAACTGTTCCGCCCGGCGCTCATTTCGCCTCAGACGTTCGCAGACGCCACTTCGGTGCAATTCCCCGGACTGGACGGAATTCTGCCCGGATACGGCTCACAGCGTCCCAACGACTGGGGTCTGGGATTCGAGATCCGGTCGGGCAAGAGCCCGCACTGGACCGGCACGGGCAACTCGCCGCAGACGTTCGGACACTTCGGGCAGTCCGGCACGTTCCTCTGGGTCGATCCGGTCGCGGGACTGGCGTGCGTCGCGTTGACGGACCGCGACTTCGGCGACTGGGCCAAGCCCGTGTGGACCGAGCTGAGCGACGGTATCCTCTCGGAACGCCGACGACGATGACACACCGATTGCTCGAATCACTGGCGCAACACACGCATCACAGGGCACACTGGTCAACCGAGCGTGCTGCACACACCGACTGAGGCCGTTGGGGAAGACGTCCCTCGTCGAAGCAGGAGGCTCGAGTGCGCGCATTGAATCAGTTCGCGGACGTGACGGCTGGTGTTGTCTATATCCACTCGTCGCCCGCCGCGTTGTGCCCCCATATCGAATGGGCGCTGACCGCAACCCTCGACTGCCGAGCGAACCTGAAATGGACCTCGCAGCCGGCCTCCAACGGCGTCCTGCGCGCGACCACCAATTGGGTCGGGCCCGTCGGCACCGCCTCGCGGTTGGTCAATGCGCTCCGCGCCTGGCCGATGCTGCGCTTCGAGGTCACCGAGGACGCCAGCGAGGGCGTGGACGGCGAACGGTTCAGTCACGTGCCCGGCATGGGTCTGTGGCACGGATCCACCAGCGCGAACGGCGATGTCGTCGTGGGGGAGATGCGTCTGCGGGCACTGATGGAGGCGGGCGGTGACATCGCCGCCGAACTGGACTACGCCCTCGGAACCGCCTGGGACGAGGCACTCGAGCCGTTCCGCAGCGGCGGCGAAGGCGCCGAGGTCACCTGGCTGCGCCGCGACGTCGGCTGACACCGCTCACGGACGCGAAAAGGCCCCCACCGTCGGACGGTGGGGGCCTTCTCTCGATCAGAGCTCAGATCACAGCGGGATGTTCTTGTGGTCGCCGCGGGTGGAGGGGACTGCCGCGAGGGCGGCGGTGACGACACTGCGCGTCTTGGCCGGGTCGATCTCCTCGTCCACCACACCGATCGCGACGGCACGATCGACGCCGCCGGCGATGCTCTCGTGCTCCACGGCGAGGCGCTCGTGCAGGGCCTCCCGCTCTTCTTCCGGCGCCGCGGCCAGGGCCCGCTTGTGCAGGATGCCCACGGCCGCCTTGGCGCCCATGACTGCGACCTCGGCGTCGGGCCACGCGTAGACGGCGGTGGCGCCGAGAGCACGGGAGTTCATGGCGATGTAGGCGCCGCCGTAGATCTTGCGGGTCACGACCGTCACCCGGGGCACGGTGGCTTCGGCGAACGCGTGGAGCAGCTTGGCTCCGCGGCGCACGACGCCTTCCCATTCCATGCTCACCCCGGGGAGGTATCCGGGAACGTCCACGACCACGACCAGCGGGATGCCGAACGCGTTGCACAGCCGGACGAAGCGAGCCGACTTCTCGGCGCTCTCCGAGTTCAGGCACCCACCCAGGCGGAGTGGGTTGTTGGCGATGACACCGACCGTGCGGCCGCCGAGGCGTCCGAGTCCGGTGACGATGCTGCGGGCGTAATTGCCCTGCAGTTCCTCGAAACTCGACTCGCCCTCGACGTTGTCGAGAAGTTCGTGAACGATCGGGCGGACGTCGTACGCGCGTTTCGCCGACTCGGGCATGAGCGCGCGGAGATCGGTGTCGCCGTGCGCGGCCGCGGCCTGATCGAACTCGCCCTGCTCGCAGAACATGGACACCAGGCGCCGTGCCCGGTGGAGCGCATCACCCTCGTCGTGGGCCGCGATATGCGCCACACCCGACTTCTTGGTGTGCGTGTCGGGGCCGCCGAGCGACACCATGTCGACCTGCTCGCCGGTGACGCTGCGGACCACGTCGGGTCCGGTGACGAACACGCGGGCCTCGGGCGCCATGATGACGACGTCGGTCAACGCGGGACCGTATGCCGCTCCACCGGCCGCGAAGCCGAGGACGACGGAAATCTGTGGGACGCGGCCGGACGCGCGGACCATGGCCTCGAAGACCAGTCCGACGGCGTGCAGAGCCTCGACGCCCTCGGCGAGACGCGCGCCACCCGAGTGCCAGAGCCCGACGATGGGGGCATCTTCCTCGAGGGCGGTATCGATCGCCGTCACGATGTGTTTGCAGCCCTCGACACCCATGGCGCCGCCCATGACGGTGGCATCGGAGCAGTAGGCGATGGTGCGGACGCCGTCGATGTTGCCGGACGCGGCCAGCACACCGGACTTGTCACGCGGGTGGAGCGGGACGACCGTCCCGGCGTCGAACAGCTTCTCCAGACGCGCAAGGGGATCGCGCGGATCGATCGACGCATCGGACTTCGTCGCGGGTGCCAGGATTGTCATCGCGTCCTCCTCTGTAGCGGGCCCCTCGAGGGCTGTCGATGGGTGGAGACCCCTTCAGCGAAGAGGTCTCCACCCGGCGATCTAGCAGGACCGGCTGTCAGGCCCGGCCGAAGGCGAGCGCGACGTTGTGCCCACCGAAACCAAACGAGTTGTTGATCGCGAAATCGATCTCGCCGTAACGGGCTTCGCCCTTGACGACATCCAGGTCGATCTCTGGATCCTGATTCTCGAGATTCAGCGTGGGCGGAATGACTCCGTCACGCAGACTCAGGACCGTGAGCACCGCCTCGAGCGCACCGACGGCGCCGATCGAGTGCCCCAACGCGGACTTCGGTGCGTACACCGCAGCATGGTTGCCGACGGCAGCCTTGATGGCGTTCGCCTCGGCGGTGTCACCGATCGGCGTAGCCGTGGCGTGCGCGTTGATGTGCTGGATGTCCTTCTTCGTCAATCCAGCAGTCTCGATCGCCCTCGTCATGGCCCGCGCAGCGCCCGAACCCGAGGGGTCGGGAGCGACGATGTGGAACCCGTCGGAGGTGATCCCCGCGCCCAGCAGGCGGGCGTGGATGGTGGCACCGCGAGCCTTGGCGTGCTCCTCGGTCTCGAGGACCATCATCGCTCCGGCCTCACCGAACACGAAGCCGTCGCGATCCTTGTCGAACGGCCGTGAAGCCGCCTTCGGATCGTCGTTGCGGGTGCTCAGCGCGCGCATCATCGCGAAACTCGCGATCGGCACGGCGTCGAGGTAACCCTCCACACCACCGGCGACGATGATGTCGGCGTCGCCCATCACCAGCATGCGGTACGCATGGGCGATGGCCTCGGAACCCGAGGAGCAGGCCGACACGGGAGTGATCACTCCGGCGCGCGCCCCCAACTCGAGTCCGACGGTGGCCGACGGACCATTGGGCATCACCATCTGGACGGCGAACGGCGACACCTTGCGGTAGCCACCGGCCTTCATCTTCTCGACGGCGTCGATCAGAGCTTCGCCGCCGCCGAGTCCGGTGCCGATCACGACGCCGAGGCGATCCTTGTCGACCTCCGGGCTGCCGGCGTTCTCCCAGACCTGACGGCCCAGGACGAGCGCCAGCCGCTCGACAAAGCTCATCCGGCGGATCTCGACCCGGGACAGCGACTCGTCGGGCGACACCTTCAGCTTGCCGCCGATCGTCACCGGAAGGTCGTTCTCCGTGACGAACGCTTCCTGGATGGTGTCGATGCCGCTCTCGCCGGCCAACAGGCCTTTCCACGTGGCATCCACGTCACCAGCGATCGACGTCGTAGCCGCGAGGCTGGTGACGACGATGTTGGGGAACTGTCTCCCGTTGGTCGAGGCGGAAGTCACGGCTGAGCTCACTCCTCGTCGTTCTTGGCAGCTTCGAGCTTGGCCTTCACGGCCTCCGCGTCGGCGCCACCTTCTGCTTCGAGCTTCTGGATGTAGTTCACGGCGTCACCGACGGTGCGCAGGCCGGCGAGATCCTCGTCGGGGATCTTCACGCCGTACTTGTCCTCGGTCTGGACGGCGATCTCAACCATGGAGAGGGAGTCGATGTCGAGGTCGTCGACGAAAGACTTTTCGATGGTCACCTCGGACGGCTCAATACCGGTGACCTCCTCGATGATCTCCGCGAGTCCGGCGATGATGTCTTCCTGGGTGGCGGCCACTGAGTGGCTCCCTTCTGATTCGGTGTAGATGTATCTGGAGTTGTGCAGGCACGTCCCCATCGGCCGCGCCTGCGGGCCCTGCACGCACCGAGGTGCGCGCAGCAAACTAGCCGAGTTCTGTCAGTTCGGCTAGCGCGGAGATATCCCCCGGGGTCTTGAGTGCCAGAGTCGGTGTGCCGCGCATTTCACGCTTGGCGATACCGACCAGGGTTCCGGCTGGTGGAAGTTCCGCGATCGTCGAGACCTGAGCGGTCCGCAGGCTTGCGGTACACAGGTCCCAACGCACAGGTCGGGTTACCTGCGCGGCCAGCTTAGTCAGTGCGTCGGCTCCGGATGCGACCGGTGCGCCGTCGGCGTTGGAGAGCAGAGTGCGGGTGGGTTCACCCGGTGTGATCTTGGACGCAGCCTCGGTGACGGCCTCCTGCGCGGGAGCCATGAACCGGGTGTGGAACGCGCCCGCGACGGGCAGCGCACGTACCCGAGCCTTCTCCGGCGGGTTGGCTGCGAGTTCTTCGAGCGCCGTCAGCAGACCTGCCGCGACGATCTGGCCCGCGGCGTTGCGGTTGGCCGGTTCGAGGCCCAGTTCGTCGAGGCGGGCGAGCACCTCGGTCTCGTCGCCGCCGAGGACCGCGGACATCCCGGTCGGTTCGAGTGCGCAGGCCTTGGCCATCTCCGCGCCGCGAACGGCGGCGAGGGCGACGGCGTCGTCGGCGGAGAGGACCCCGGCGACAGCGGCCGCGGCGAGTTCACCGACGGAGTGCCCGGCCGCGATGGTGTCTGCGGGAACCAGGCCACGCGCGTCGAGTTCCTCGAACGCGAGGATTGCGGCGGCCACGACGAGGGGCTGAGTCACCGACGTGTCGGTGATCTCCTCTGCAGTCGCGGTGGTACCGAGGCGGACGAGGTCGAGGCCGGCAGCCTTCGACCACAGTGCGACACGGTCATGAGAACCCGGCAGCTCCAACCAAGGGATGAGCATGCCGGGAGTCTGAGAGCCCTGACCCGGGGCGAGCAACGAAATCACTCTTCAAGAGAACACCGTCAACGGCGTACCGCGAGATGTCGTTGCGGATGAACCTTTGTCAGCGGATTTGTTGGGTTCCCACAAAATTGCACGTGGGGTCCTCGCATCGAATCTGGACAGACGTTCGTTACAGCCCTGCTTCTCCGAATGGGAAGGGTGTGACTGGTGTTAAACGTGATATGGGTTCGTTATGGGAATGTGTCAATCGACCCACGGTGGCGGCCACTCTGAGCACATACGCATCCCGCGGATTCGTCGGATCGCGCCCTGTGACTTCGGCGATTCTCTTGAGTCGATACCGCACAGTATTTGGATGAACAAACAGCTGGCGGGCGCAAGTCTCAACCGCACCTCCACAGTCGAGATAGGCGTCCAGAGTGTCGGTGAGAACACCTCCGGCGGCCGCCAGCGGAGCGACCAGATGGTCGTTGAGAGCGGTGACTGCGGCGTTGTCTCCGAGCAGTGCCCGCTCGGGTAGCAACTCGGCTGCGTGGACGGGCCGGGGAGCGCCCCGCCACCCGGCGACCGCCTGCATCGCCGCGAGAGCCTCGACGGCACTGAAGTGGGCCGCGCCGAGCGTCGGCGTGGTCGGCCCGATGATCACCGGCTCGTCCGAGAACTTGCCGAGCAGGTCGGTCATGAAACTCGAGTGCCCCGACCCCTCCTGCAGCTCGCCGCTGACGACCATCACGAGCCTCGAACCCTGCACGACGGCGAGCGCCGCGCGGCCGTGCCTCTGCGCGATGGTGTGGACGGTGCCGACGACGGAGACCCGTTCGTCCTCGGGCGGTGTGCCGACGATGACGGTGGCGGGAGCGGTGGCGTCCCAGTTCAGGGTCGCCGCCCGCGACAACATGTCGGAGCCGGTGTCGCCGCGGACCACGGCGTCGACCACGAGGGCCTCGAGCCGGGTGTCCCAGGCGCCGCGGGACTCCGCGGCACTCGCATACACGGAGGCGGCGGCGAAACCCAGTTCGCGGCCGTAGCGCAGCACGGCCTCGGTGAGGGCGATCAGCTGCTGGTCGTTGCGGGCGAGCGCCGGGAGCCACTGCTCGAAGAACTCCATCGCCACCCGCACCATGTCCACCGTCTGGCTGAGGGTGAGCCTGCGTGCGAGATCCTGCGGAATCACCTGGAACGCGTCCAGGCTGAACCGGATGTCACTGTCCGGGTTCTTCAGCCATTCGAGGAAGTTGACCACCGCGGTCTGGACCAGCAACTGCACATTGGAACGTTGAGCGGCGTCGAGGTCGTCGAAGAACGGCAGTTGATCCTGCATCGTCGTGACGGCCTCGGTCGAGAGGCGCCCGGAGAACTGTTTGACACGACGCAACAGCGCGTCGGGCAACGGATCCCGGGTTTGTCGTCTGCGGGAGACCAACGGACTCTGCTCGACCATAGTCAAGAACCTACGCGCACCGCCGCCCGTGTTGTCCGACGGACACACGGGCGGCGGTGGGTAAGGATGGCGGCGTTACGCGCTTCCGGTATCCGTGTAGGAGACGGCGGCGGCGCGGACGTCGTCGATGCGGTACTTCGTGGCGGCTTCGACGGCCTTGGAGCGGTCGAGGGTGCCTTCGCCGGCGAGGGCGGACAGGACGGCGACGACGATGGATTCGGCGTCGACGTTGAAGTACCGGCGGGCGGCGGGGCGGGTGTCGGAGAACCCGAACCCGTCGGTGCCGAGGGTGGTGTACGAGCCGGGCACCCACTGGCGGATCTGGTCGGCGACGGCGCGCATCCAATCCGACGCCGCCACGAACGGGCCGGCCGCATCCGACAGGGCCTGGGTGACGTAGGGCAGCGGGGCGTCGGTGCCCGGGTCCCGCAGGGCCTGCTGTTCGCGTTCGATGCCCTCCCGGCGCAGTTCACCCCAGGAGGTGACCGACCACACGTCGGCGGCCACACCCCACTCGTCGGCGAGCAGCTGCTGCGCCCGCAGACCCTCGGGCATGGTGACACCGGAGACCAGGATCTGAGCTTTCGGGCCCGATGCCTGGGACTTCTTGAACAGGTACATGCCCTTGAGGAGGCCGTCGACGTTCAGGTTCTCCGGTTCGGCGGGCTGGGAGTAGGGCTCGTTGTAGAGGGTGATGTAGTAGAAGATGTCCTCGCCACCGAACCCGTCCACACCGTCGGTGCCGCCGTACATCCGGCGCAGCCCGTCCTTGACGATGTGCGCGATCTCGTAGGAGAACGCCGGATCGTAGGCCACCGCCGCCGGGTTGGTCGAGGCCAGCAGCAGCGAGTGCCCGTCGGCGTGCTGGAGCCCTTCCCCGGTCAGGGTGGTGCGGCCGGCGGTGGCACCGAGCACGAAGCCGCGGGCCATCTGATCCGCGGCGGCCCACAGGCCGTCGCCGGTGCGCTGGAACCCGAACATCGAGTAGAAGATGTACAGCGGGATCATCGGCTCACCGTGGGTGGCATAGGAGGTGCCGACCGCGGTGAACGAGGCCGTCGAGCCGGCCTCGTTGATGCCCTCGTGCAGGATCTGCCCGATCTCGGACTCCTTGTACGCCAGCATCAGCTCCGCATCCACCGCGGTGTACAGCTGCCCGTTGCGGTTGTAGATCTTGAGCGAGGGGAACCAGGAGTCCATCCCGAAGGTGCGGGCCTCGTCCGGGATGATCGGCACGATCCGCTTCCCGATCTCCTTGTCCCGCAGCAGCTCCTTCATGATCCGCACCAACGCCATGGTGGTCGCGACCTGCTGCTTCCCGGACCCCTTGCGGACCACGTCGTAGGTGGAGTCCGCGGGCTGCGGCAACGGCGCCGCCCCGGTGCGCCGCTGCGGCAGGAACCCGCCCAGCGCCTTGCGGCGGTCCAGCATGTACTGGATCTCCGGGGCATCGGGGCCGGGGTGGTAGTACGGCGGCATCTTCGGGTCCTTCTCCAACTCGGCGTCGGAGATCGGGATCCGCTGCAGGTCCCGGAAATTCTTCAGATCGTCCAGGGTCAGCTTCTTCATCTGGTGGGTGGCGTTGCGGCCCTCGAAATGCTTGCCCAGGGTGTAGCCCTTGATGGTGTGCGCCAGGATCACCGTCGGCTGACCCTTGTGCGCCATCGCCGCCGCGTAGGCGGCGTAGATCTTGCGGTAGTCGTGGCCGCCGCGTTTGAGGTTCCAGATGTCCTGATCGGACAGGTTCGCCACCAGTTCCTTGGTCCGCGGGTCCCGGCCGAAGAAGTGCTCCCGCACATACCCGCCGTCGTTGGCCTTGTAGGTTTGGTAGTCGCCGTCGGGGGTGACGTTCATCAAATTGACCAGGGCGCCGTCGCGGTCCGCGTGCAGCAGGGCGTCCCACTCGCGGCCCCAGACCACCTTGATCACGTTCCAGCCGGCGCCGCGGAAGAACGACTCCAACTCCTGGATGATCTTGCCGTTGCCGCGGACCGGGCCGTCGAGGCGCTGCAGGTTGCAGTTCACCACGAACGTCAGATTGTCCAGGCCCTCGGTGGCCGCCACGTGCGCGAGACCGCGGGATTCGGGTTCGTCCATCTCGCCGTCACCCAAAAATGCCCACACGTGCTGGTCGGCGGTGTCCTTGATGCCGCGGTCGTGCAGGTAGTGGTTGAACCTCGCCTGGTAGATCGCGTTCATCGGGCCCAGACCCATCGACACCGTCGGGAATTCCCAGAAATCGGGTAGCAGGCGGGGGTGCGGGTACGACGGCAACCCGCCGCCCTGGTCGGTGTGCGAGTGTTCCTGCCGGAACCCGTCCATCCGCTCCGCCGGGATCCGCCCCTCCAAAAACGCGCGGGCGTAGATGCCGGGGGAGGCGTGGCCCTGGATGAAGATCTGATCGCCACCGCCCGGGTGGTCCTTGCCGCGGAAGAAGTGGTTGAACCCCACCTCGTACAGGGCGGCGGAGGAGGCGTAGGTGGAGATGTGGCCACCGACACCCACCCCGGGGCGCTGCGCACGGGTCACCATCACCGCCGCGTTCCACCGGATGAACGCCCGATACCGGCGCTCGACCTCCTCGTCGCCCGGGAACCACGGCTCGTTCTCCGTCGGGATGGTGTTCACATAATCGGTCGACGTCAACGCCGGCAGAGCGACGTGCTTCTCCCCGGCCCGCTCGAGCATCCGCAACATCAGATACCGGGCACGAGTCGGACCGGACCGGTCCAACAAACCATCGAACGATTCCAACCACTCCGTGGTCTCATCCGGATCGATATCCGGCAGATACGACGCAACACCCTCACGGATGACGCGCACGCGTCCCTCGGAACCCGGGGTTGCACTGGGGTTGGAAGGTTGGGCCGCTCCGGCGCCGGGTGTGGCGGAATCCGGTTGAGACGCGGGTCCCTGGATCAGGTCTGACAACGTTGCTCCTCATTGTGGTGGGACGCGCGGTGTGGCGTCCTCTCCATGCGATCGCGGCCTTGTTAGGCCCGATCCATCTCCTTTATGAATATGGCGCGACCCTCATCTTTCCCCATTGCGGCGCGGTCGGCACACCGTGCTCGGGTTACTCTTCGGTAGCGTTTGCGCAGATCCGGGGGCGAATGTTGAATTTATCGATGTCGTCGAAAACATGGGGGAGACGAATGCGCACGTCGTCGCGCCGTTGGGGGCTGCTGAGCGCTGCCGCCGCGGCGATCGTCGGCGTCGGTGTCATCGCCGGATGTGGCGGCGCGATCGAGGGGACCGCGCAGCAGAACGATTCCGAGGCCGCCGAGTACGCCGCCGAAGCGACGTCCTCGTCGGTGGCCGCGTCGTCCTCGCAGAAGGCCGCGGCCGAGCGGGAAGCGCTCGTGGAGCAGTGCACGATGTTCGTCACCCGGGCCGGCGACACGATCGACACCTACAACACGTTCATCGACGCCGCCAACGCCGAAGCCGCGGACACCGGCGCGAAGGCCAGCGCCGCGGCCGCGGCACTCCGGTCGGCCGCGGACGGCGCGAACGCCGCCACAACCGCACTTCCCCCCGACCTGACCGGACTCCTCACCGATTACGCCAACAACTATCGCGAACTCGCGGCGGCCGTCGACGGCGGGCAACGGGGAGACATTCTGAACACTCTCGCGAGCCGAGGAGACGAGCTCAGCGACTCGATTCGGGCAGCCTGCCCCACATCGTGACTCCCGCACCGTAGGCTCGGGCGATGACCACGCATCACTACATTCTCAGAAAAATTCGCGTGGTCGGCTTGCGCGAAAGCGTTCGAGCATGTTCGCTTTCACCTAATTGATCTTCATCCGGCAGGTGTTCGGGTACCCGAGCACCGTCAACAAAAGGAGGACCCCACCGTGGTCGCCGCGGCGGACGCCCAAAACTACGCTCAGAAACTCGGGATCACTGCCGACATGGCGGTACAGGAACTGGGCTGGGACGAGGACACCGACGACGACCTGCGTGCCGCGGTCGAGGACACCATCGGTGGAGAACTGCTGGACGAGGATTCCGACGAGGTCATCGACGTCGTGCTGCTGTGGTGGCGCGACGAAGACGGAGACCTCGTCGACGCCCTCATGGATGCCATCGGGCCCCTGGCCGACGAGGGATTCGTGTGGGTCCTCACCCCCAAAACCGGTCAGCCCGGTCACGTGGAGCCCAGCGAGATCGCCGAGTCCGCACCCACAGCCGGTCTCACCCAGACGTCGGCGGCAAACCTCGGAGACTGGTCGGGAAGCCGTCTGGTTCAGCCGAAGTCGCGTCCCGCGAACAAGCGCTGAACAGTCTCACCTTTCCCGTTCACTCACCGAAGGAATCACGTCATGCCGCTCGAGGTGGGCACCACCGCCCCCGATTTCACCCTCAAGGACCAGAACAACCAGGAGGTGACGCTTTCCGATTACCGCGGAAAGAAGAACGTCCTGCTCGTGTTCTACCCGCTCGCGTTCACCGGAACGTGCCAGGGTGAGCTCTGCAAGGTTCGCGACGAACTGCCGAAGTTCGAGAACGACGAGACGGCGATCCTCGCCCTCTCCGTCGGTGCGTCGCCGACCCACAAGATCTGGTCCGCCGAGCAGGGATACACGTTCCCGCTGCTCGCCGACTTCTGGCCGCACGGCGCGGTCGCGCAGCAGTACGGCGTCTTCAACGACAAGCTGGGCTTCGCGAACCGCGGCACCTTCGTCATCGACAAGGACGGCATCATCCGGTTCGCCGAGATGAACGGGCCCGGAGAGGCCCGTGACCAGGGAGCTTGGGAGAAAGCGCTCGCCACGCTAGAGTCCTGATGCGCATCCGGCGAGGTTCTCGCCGGATGTTCGGGCGTGTAGCTCAGTGGTAGAGCTCTGGTTTTACACACCAGCGGTCGGGGGTTCGAAACCCTCCGCGCCCACCGTCAGGCAAGGCCCCGATCTGCGTCGTGCGCGGGTCGGGGTTTTCTCGTTTCGCCGGTGTCACTCGCCGGTGAGTTCCGCGAGCTGCTCGGCGGCGGTGATGTTTCCGCTGTCGGCGAGGCGCCGGAGTTCGTCTGTGACGCCCCGCTCGCCGGCCGTGCGGGTGCACCGCGCCATTCGATAGCCCTCGAGCCGCTTGACCGCCCCGCCATCGGCGGGAAGCCGTACTGGCTGCGGAGCTTCGACTGGTTTCGCGGAGTTGACCTGTTCAGCGCCCGGGGCTTCGCCGGCAGTGGCATATTCCTGATATGCCCAGGTACAAGGTCACGCTGCGCAACGGCACGTCGAGCGACAGAACCTTCGAATCAGACTTCCAGGCCGTGAACGAGACGCACCGGCCCACCGAGCCCGGGGCGGGCATCGTCAAGATCGATTGCTACGAGGACGGCGGGGGAGTGGCCGGCGTCTGGGCTGCGCCGGCCACGAGCCGCCCCACCTGCTAGCCGGTCAGATGCCGTCTCGCGAGGCCGTCGATCCGCGGCGATCGAGTTCGGCCTCGAATTCAGCGATCCGGCTGGTGACGGTGCGCACCGTTCCGCAGCCGTAATCGTTCGCGATCGACTCGCCGAGCAGTGCTCGCTGCTCGCCGAGAAGCGCGAGCAGTTCGTCGTCGCCGAGCTCCGTCACGTCGCGGGACACCCTTCGATCGTCCCAGGCGCAGTCTGCGATTCCAATGCCTGACAGAAATTCTCACCGGACGCGCCGAACCCCGCCGGGCCACGTGGGTGTGTTGAGTCAGCACCGAAGATGTGAGCAGGGCGGGGCCGTGCGCCGCCCCTGAATGGGGGGAACGAGGCGGCAAATTCCATGGTAGGCGCACGAAAGGGCGCTTGGCGAGATCCTCAGGAGAGTTTCAGGAATCAGACATTCCGACCGGAACGTTTCCGTCGGGCCGAGGCGGCTCCTACCGGTTGCGGGTGCCCGGACCCACCGTGTCGTAGGCCTCCGCGAGGAGCGAGGTCAGGGTGTCGTCGAGTTGATCGTCGGAGGTGATCGTCAACCGGTGCGTGATCACCGTCTTGGTGGTGGGAAACGCCTCGCGCAACTGCGGGTGATGGACGCGCCGGCGCAGGTCGAGCGCGATCTCGAGTCGCGACGAGTAGATGAACGCGGCAGCGAAGACGCGGGCACGCGCCCACGCGATCTCGGTCCGGTGGACGCGCTCGTCCACCTCGCCGCACGCCAGAACGAGGTCACGGAACTGCAGCAGGCGCTCGGTGGCGTCCGGGTCCTTGCCTGCCAGGTACTCGTCGATCGCGGCACTCATGGGACGCTCCTTTACATCGCCTGCAACGTTAGTTGATACAAATAGCGGCGTGCATCGAACCTCCCGTCCCGCCGGCGCGCGCGCCGCAGGCCTGCTTCTCGGCTTCGCCGCAGACCGCGCGTTCGCCGATCCCGCCCGATGGCATCCCGTGGCCGGATTCGGCCGCACGGCAATGGCATTGGAGAAGGCGACATACCGCGACCGCCGGTCGGCCGGAATCGTGCACGTCGCCGTCCTCGTCGGTGGAGCGGCGGGTCTGGGGTCGCCGCGGCCCGGGTGGCGCGGCGCGGGGGATGGGCGGGCGAGACGGCCGCGACCGCCGTCGCGACGTGGGCGGTCCTCGGCGGAACGTCCCTGGGACGGACCGGCTCGAGCATGGCCGCGCACCTGGGGGCAGACGACCTCGCCTCCGCCCGCGCCCTGCTGCCGTCGCTGTGCGGTCGCGACCCCAGCGTGCTCGGCGTCGACGGGCTCACCCGGGCGACACTGGAGTCGGTGGCCGAGAACACGTCCGATTCCGCGGTCGGGGCGTTCCTGTGGGGCGCGGTGGCCGGGATCCCCGGACTGTTCGTCTACCGGGCGTCCAACACCCTGGACGCGATGGTCGGCTACCGCTCGCCGAAGCACCGCAACTTCGGCTGGGCCGCGGCGCGGTGGGACGACCTTCTCAACCTGCTGCCCGCCCGACTGACGGGCGCGCTGTCCGTCGTGGTCGCGCCGACGGTCGGTGGGTCGCCGAAGGAGGCATGGGAGGCGTGGCGGTGCGACGCGTCCCAGCACCCCAGCCCCAATGCCGGTGTCGCGGAGGCCAGCGCCGCGGGCGCTCTCGGGATCTCGCTGGGCGGGCGCACCGAATACGCGCACGGCGTCGAGATGCGACCTGTGCTCGGATCCGGGCCGTCACCCCGGCCCGTCGACCTCGACCGTGCGGTGCGGCTGTCGACCGCGGTGCAGGGTGGTGCGGCGCTGGTGTCAGCGACCCTTGCCGTAGCGATCGGCCAGTTTCGCTTCCGCCGCCGTCCTCGGCGCTGATTCCACCGGCTTGCTCCGCGCGAACGGCTTCTTCCGAGCCACGGGCGCGGGAGCAGGAGCGGCGTCGTCGGCAGCCTTCGCGGACTTCTCCTTGCGGCGTTCGCGCCACTCCGCGCGGATGAAGTAGGCCAGGCCGAGCGGGGCCATGATGCCGAACGCCAGCCACTGCAAGCCGTACGACAGGTACGGGCCCGCGTCGAGTTGCGGGAGCGGAATGGTGCCCAGACCACCCGCCTGATCGGGTTCGAGTTGCACGTACGCATTGACCAGATCCGTGCCGATGAAACCGCCGATCTGGCCTGCGTCGATGTAGTACACCTGCCGCAGCCCGTTCTCGTCGATCGGTTCTTTGCCCGCGATGGTGCCCTCGGACTTGCGGACCCGACCGTCGAGCGTGACCGGCCCGGCAGGCGGCGGATCCACCGGCGGCGCCTCGGTGCCCTGGATCGGGCGCACGTAGCCGCGGTTGACCAGGATCGTGCGACCGTCGGTCAGCTGCAGCGGGGTCAAGACCTCGTACGCGGGCTGCGACTCGATGGACCGCAACCGGACCAGCAGATCACTGTTCTGCACGTACGATCCGGTCGCGGTGACGCGGCGCCACTCGTCGTCCGGATTCGCCGCGGCGCCCGACAGCAGGGTCTCCAGGGGGACGGGCTCGGCGTCGACCGAGTCGGCGATCAGCTGGTTCCGGTGCTCCGTCGACGTGTTCTTGCCGAGCTGCCACGGCGCGAGCACGTAGAAACACATGAAGGCGAATCCGGCGACCACCAAGGCCAACACCAACCAGCCGGGTCGCAACAGAAATCTCAGCCTTCGCACGCCTCCACGGTAGCCGCTCGCAGGTCGGGACCCTGATCGTGGGTTACCGGCTGCGCACCCAGTCGAGCAGCCCGGGCACCGCGGCCTCGATCTGGAGGCGGACCCGCTCGAAGTCCTCGAGGTCCCCGTAGAACGGGTCGGGAACGGACGACGTGTCCGCGTCCGGGTCGAAACTGCGCAGCAGCCGGCGGCGCTCGTCGGGCACGCCCATGTGGGCAAGCTCACGGTCGTGGTTGGCCGCGAGAGCGACCACCAGATCGGCGCCGAGGTGGAACGGCCCGACCTCCGCGGCCGTGTGGCCGGTCGGGTAGCCGTTCAGCTTCAGGGTTTCGTTGGTGCGGATGTCGGCCTCGCGGCCGACGTGCCAGCCGTGGGTCCCGGCGCTGCTCACCATCACCCGATCGTCGAGGGCTTCCCGCCGGAGGTGCTCGGCGAAGATCTTCTCGGCCATGGGGGAGCGGCAGATGTTGCCGGTACACACGAACGTCACGTGCAGCGGGGTGTCAGGCCGCGTCATCGAGCAGCTTCCCGAGGTCGGCGACGGTCTGCGCTGTTGTGTGCGCGCGCTCGGCCTCGGTGGGGAACCCGTAACCCCACTCGACGAACACCGCGGGGATGCCCCAGTGCGCGGCCCCGAGGACGTCGTGGTCGCGGTCGCCGATCATCAGGACGTCGGCGGTGGAGCCCTTGGTGGCGGTGACTCCGAGGTTGTGCAGCGAGTGGGCGATCACGTCGGACTTGGCGCGGCGACTGCCGTCGTCGCTGGCTCCGCCGATGAACTCGAAGTAGTGCGCGAGTTCGAAGTGTTCGAGGATGCGGATCGCGAACCGCTCGGACTTCGATGTGGCGACGGCGAGCCTGCGGCCGCTGTCGCGGGCGGCAACGAGCACCTTCTCGATGCCGTCGAAGACGGCGTTCTCGGCCCATCCCACGCGGTCGTAGCGTTCGAAGTAGGCGGCGATCGCCTGCTGCACGAGGTCTTCGTCCAGTCCCATCGACCGGAACGTGTCGATCATCGGCGGGCCGATGACGGCGTCGATCATCTCGTCGGTCGGTTCCGGCTGACCGATCGTCGCGAGCGCATGGCGGAAGCCGGCGTGAATGCCGGGCGCGGAGTCGGTGAGTGTGCCGTCGAGGTCGAACAGCACGATCGGTGCCGACAGGGCAGTAGGGACGGCGGACGCGGAGGTGGAGAGAGATGTCACCGGACCATTGTCCCTTAGGCTCGACAATCGTGGACATTCGTGCCGGTAGCCGGGAGAGCCTGCGTCACCACGGAGACGTGGATGCGGGGCCCGGACTCCTCGATTTCGCAGTCAACGTGCAGGGCGACGGGCCACCGGACTGGCTGCGCCTCCGCCTCGCCGACGCGCTGGCGCACCTGGGCACGTACCCCACGGTCGCGGCCGATCTCGCGGCCCGGACCGCGGTGGCGTCCCGGCACGGCCGGGACCCCGAGGAGGTGCTGCTGCTCGCCGGGGGCGCCGAGGGGTTCTCGCTGCTCCCGCGGCTCGGGATCCGGGAGGCCGCGCTGATCCACCCGTCGTTCACCGAACCCGAGTGGGCGCTGCGGGAGGCGCAGGTGCCGGTCACGCAGGTGCTGCTCGACGACCCGTACGTCCTCGACTCGGCGACGGTCCCGGAATCCGCCGATCTCGTCGTGATCGGCAACCCGACCAACCCGACGTCGGTGCTGCACCCCGCCGAGGCGATCCTGCGGTTGCGCCGGCCGGGCCGGATCGTCGTCGTCGACGAGGCGTTCATCGACGCGGTCCCGGACGAACGCGAGTCGCTGGCCGGCCGCGCACTGCCCGACGTGCTGGTGCTCCGCAGCCTCACCAAGACGTGGGCGCTGGCCGGACTGCGCTGCGGGTACGCCCTCGGGGCCCCCGAGATCCTCGAACGACTGCAGGTGGGACGTGCGCACTGGCCGGTGGGCAGCCTGCAGGTGGAGGCGATCGCCGCGTGCAGCGAACCGCACGCCGTCGCCGCAGCCCGCGACCACGCCGTCGTGCTGGGTGAGTGGCGCGAAGACATGATCCGGCGGCTGACCGGGATCGGGGTCGCCGTGCACCGCCCTGCGGTCGCGCCGTTCCTGCTGCTCCGCCTGCCGGACGGCGAACTGATGCGCAAGCATCTGCGTGAACGGGGCATCGCCGTGCGGCGCTGCGACACGTTCCCCGGACTCGGACCCGACTTCCTCCGCGTCGCGGTGCGCCCCGCGGAGCAGACCGATGCGCTCGTCGACGCGATGAAGGAGATCCTGTGAACCCGGTGCGTCTCGCCGACGTGATCGCGACCCTGGACGCGGCCTACCCGCCCGCCCTCGCCGAGTCGTGGGACTCCGTCGGACTCGTGTGCGGCGACCCCGACGACACGGTGGCGACGGTGTCGGTCGCGGTCGATCCGACCGCCGCGGTGGTCGACGAGGCGATCGCGGCCGGCGCCGACCTGCTCCTCGTCCACCACCCGCTGCTGCTCCGCGGAGTCGACACCGTCGGCGCCCACACCCCGAAGGGTGCGCTCGTCCACAAGCTGATCAAGGCCGGCTGCGCCCTGTTCACCGCGCATACCAACGCCGATTCCGCAGACCCCGGCGTCTCCGACGCACTGGCGGCGGCGCTCGGGCTGACCGTCACCGGGCCGATCGAGCCGCAACCCACCGAGAACCTCGACAAATGGGTGGTCCTCGTCCCCTCAGGTGACGCCGACACCGTCCGCCGCGCGCTGTTCGACGCCGGCGCCGGACAGATCGGCAACTACCGCGACTGCAGTTGGTCCGTCACCGGGCAGGGCCAGTTCCTCCCGACCGACGGCGCGAATCCGGCACTCGGAGCCGTCGGCGCGCTAGAACGGGTCGAGGAGAGCCGGGTGGAGGTGATCGCGCCACGCGGCCTCCGGCCGAAGGTGCTCGCCGCCATGCGCGCCGCCCACCCGTACGAGGAGGTCGCGTTCGACGTGTTCGAGACGGCGACGTTCCCCGGCCCCCGCGGGCTCGGACGCGTCGGCGAGCTACCCGAACCGCTGTCGCTGCGGGACTTCACCGACCGGGTGGCGGACGCGCTGCCCGCCACCACGTGGGGTGTGCGGGCCGCGGGCGACCCCGAAGCCACGATCCGCACCGTCGCCGTGTGCGGTGGCTCGGGCGACTCGTTCCTCGACGACGTCGCACGCCTCGGCGTGGACGCGTACGTGACCGCGGACCTGCGGCACCACCCCGCCGACGAGCACCTGCGCGCCGGCGGTCCGGCCCTGATCGACGTCGCGCACTGGGCGAGCGAGCAACCGTGGTGCGACCAGGCCAAGGGCGTGCTCGACACCGCGTTCGCGCACACACCGCAGTGGCAGGTGCGGGTGTCCGCGGTGCGCACCGATCCGTGGTCGGTCAGCGCGCCGTCGTCGTAGCGCCGTCCGGCCGAAACCCGTGATGCGCCGGGGTACGGTTGACACCCAGCAATCTGCCGCAGAAGAACCCTTCACAGAAGACAGCAGGAGTTACCACGCGTGAACGTCGAACCACAGGTGCAGTCCAAGCTTCTCGACCTCGCCGGCGTCGATGCGGAGCTGTCGAGGATCGCCCACCGACGCACCGCGCTTCCGGAGCGTCAGGAAGTCGAGCGGCTCGAGGCGGAGCGCGTCACCCGTAAGGACGCGGCCGTGGCCGTGGAGATCATCCTCGACGACCTCGACCGCGACATCCGCAAGCTCGAAGGCGAGGTCGACGCCGTCCGCCAGCGTGAGGACCGCGACCGCACACTGCTCGAGAGCGGAACGGTCGGATCGAAGCAGCTCACCGAACTCGAACACGAACTCGGCAGCCTCGTCCGCCGTCAGGGACTGCTCGAGGACGAATTGCTCGAGGTGATGGAACGGCGTGAGGCGTCGCAGTCCGACCACGACCACGCCGGTGCGCAGCTGTCACAGATCGAGGAAGACCTCATCGACGCGTCCCGCCGCCGCGACGATGCCGTCGCCGACCTGGATGCCGCGGAGCAGCGTTGCACCCGGGACCGCGCGGCACTCGCCGACCAGTTCCCCGCCGACCTGATGACCGTCTACGAGAAGCAGCGCAGCCAGAACGGCGTCGGTGCGGCACTGCTGCAGGCCCGCCGCTGCGGTGCGTGCCGCATCGAACTCGACCGCGGCGAGATTTCCCGCATCACCGGCACCGCACCCGACGTCGTCGTGCGCTGCTCCGAATGCGGCGCGATCCTGGTGCGCACCAAGGAGTCGGGTCTGTGAGTGTCGGTCGCGTCGTCGTCGAGGCCGACGGTGGGTCGCGCGGCAATCCCGGACCCGCGGGCTACGGCACCGTGGTGTTTGCCGCCGCCGACGGCGCCGTCCTCGCCGAGCGCAAGGACAGCCTCGGCACCGTCACGAACAACGTCGCCGAATACCGGGGCCTGATCGCCGGGCTCGAGGCCGCCGCCGAACTCGGTGCGTCCGGGGTGGACGTGCGGATGGACTCCAAGCTGGTGGTCGAGCAGATGTCCGGGCGCTGGAAGGTCAAACACCCGGACATGATTCCGCTGCAGCGCCGGGCGTCGGAACTCGCCCGGCAGTTCGGTTCCGTGACGTACACCTGGATTCCGCGGGCCGAGAACGCGCACGCCGACCGCCTCGCCAACGAGGCCATGGACGGTGCCGCCGGTACCGTTGCCGAACCGGAACCGGCCGCCGCGGCGTCGGACAAGGCCACCCCGGCGGCGCCGGGCTGGATGGACACCACGGGCGCCCCGACCCGGATGCTGCTGCTCCGGCACGGGCAGACCGCGCTGTCCGTCGACCGGCGGTACTCGGGTCGCGGGAACCCGGCGCTCACCGAGATCGGGCAGGCCCAGGCGAACGGCGCGGCCTCCCGCTTCGCGGGCAACGACGGCATCGCGGCAGTGGTGTCGTCCCCGCTGGGGCGCGCGCAGCAGACCGCGGCGGCCGCGGCGAAGGTGCTCGGGCTCCCGGTCACCGTGCACGAGGGCCTCACCGAAACCGACTTCGGCGAGTGGGAGGGCCTCACGTTCAGGGAGGCCGCCGACCGCGACCCCGAACTGCACCGCAAGTGGTTGTCGGACACGTCGGTGCGACCGCCGGCGGGGGAGAGCTTCGACGAGGTCCGGGAGCGGATCGTGAAGGTCCGCGACGACCTCACCGCCTCCTACGGCGGCTCCACCATCCTCGTCGTCACGCACGTGACCCCGATCAAGACGCTGCTGCAACTGGCGCTCGACGCGGGACCGTCGCTGCTGTACCGGCTGCACCTGGATCTGGCGTCGCTGAGCATCGCCGAGTTCTACCCCGACGGCGGCTCGTCCGTCCGCCTGGTCAACGACACCTCCCACCTGTGAGTACTTCTTAACCGCCGGCGGTTAAGAAGTACTCACAGGCCCAGAGGGCAACGACCGCCGCGAACAGGGTCAGCGGCGTGGTCACCAGCGCGAGAATCGTGAAGGTCCGCAGATCCGCGGGCGATCCGGCTCGCGCGGCGACCCGCCGCCACAGCATGATCGCCAGCGACCCCACGTAGGTGAGGTTGGGGCCGAGATTCACCCCGAGCAGCATCGCCAGGACAAGGGCGGTCGGGGGGTGGGGCCCGAGCGCCGCCAGCAGGAGCAGGGTCGCGGGGAGGTTGTTCACCAGATTCGCGGCGACCGCTGCGACGACGGCCATCGTGAGCAGCGCCGCGAACGATGTGTCCGTCGGCAGCCGTGAGCCGATCCAGTCCCCGATCGGGCCGTTCGCGACGCCGGCGACGACGACGCCGAGGACCAGGACGAACGCGCAGAACCACACGTCGACCGCATACAGGATGCGGCCGAAATCGGTGCGGCCGTCGCGGAGTGCGACGACGCCCAGCACGATCGCCCCGGCCGCCGCCACCCACGCAGGCGCGATCCCCACGAAGCCGGATACCGCGAAACCGGCGAGTGTCGCCGCGATGATCGACAGTGCGACGGTCGGTGCGGGTGGATCGCGGGCCGGTTCCGGTTCGGCGTCGGTCTGAACCAGATGGCGCCGGAAGAACATCCGGAACAGGATCAGTTCGACGACGATCGCCACCGCCCAGGGCAGCGCCATGACAACGGTGAAATGCAGGAAAGTCAACCCGGTCGCCGAGAACGCGATGAGGTTGGTGAGATTGGAGACGGGGAGGAGCGTCGACGCAGTGTTCGACAGGTGAGCGCTGGCGTACGAATGCGGTCGCGGATCCATCCGCAACGAGCGGGCCGTCGCGATCACCGCCGGCGTCAACAGCACCACCGTCGCGTCGAGACTCAGCACCGCGGTCGTGAGTGCCGCGGCCCCGAACACGAGCGTCAGCAACCTCTTCGGGTCGCCCCGTGCCCCGCGCCGCAGCCTGGCCGCGATCCAGGTGAACACACCCATCGCGTCCGCGAGGTGCGCGAGGACGAGGATCGCCGCGAGAAACCCGACGGTCGGGGCCATCTCGGTCACTTCGTCCCTGGCCTGCGCCGGCGTCACCAGGCCGGTGGCCAGGACGACGACCGCGGCCGGTGCGGCCGCGACGATCTCGGGTAGCCGGCGAGGCCGGACGACCGCGAAGACGAGGACTGCGGCGACGAGCGCCACTGCCAGAACTGTCACCGACGGGTCACTTCAGGAGCTTGTGGAGGGTGCGCAGGTTCCGGGTAGTGGTGAAGGCCTTGAGTTTGGGAGTGCCGGTGCTCTTGCCGAATTTGCTCTTCAGCGTCATGCCGCGTTCGACCTCCCAGTACAGGACGCCGTTCCCGGCCTGCACGCGTTCGACCTCCGGGTCCAGGTCGTCCCGGATCCGCAGCAGCGTGTCCAGGACCTCGGGGTCGGGAGTCACCAGCACGTACGGATGCCACCCTTCCCGCTCGGGGTCGAACGGGTAGTCCTCGACGATCTTCCGGATCGTGTCGAGGTCGAGGACGAAAACCCAGGCTTCGTAGTGGAAGTCGGCGCTCAGGGCGGATTCGATCTCACTCTTCAGCGCGGGGACGTCGTCGCGGTCGGAATCGAAGAGCACGTTGCCCGAGGCGAGGACGGTCTTCACGTTCTCGAATCCCAGCTCGGCGAAGGTGCTGCGGAGGTCGGCCATCTTGATGTTGATGCCGCCCACGTTGATACCGCGCAGGAGGGCGGCGTATCGGGTCATGCTCAGACCATAGTGCGGCGGCATGACACGTTCGCACGAACTGTAGGCTGATCGGGCGGACGAGTTGGCCGGGCGACCGCGGCACGGGGAACCAGCACATCAGTGCGCAGGCCCCGAGTCGAGGAAAGTCCGGACTCCACAGAGCAGGGCGGTTGTTAACGGCAACCCGAGGTGACTCGCGGGACAGTGCCACAGAAAACAGACCGCCGACGCCACATCCTCCGGGGTGTGGTGTCGGTCAGGGTGAAACGGTGCGGTAAGAGCGCACCAGCACCCCGGGTGACCGGGGTGGCTAGGTAAACCCCGCCCGGAGCAAGGTTGAAGGCCGCATCGGATCCTCCGGGACCCGGTGCGGCTGCGCAGGTGTTCGAGGGCTGCTCGCCCGAGCCTGCGGGTGAACCGCTCGAGGTACCCGGCGACGGTGTGCCCAGATGGATGGTCGCCACCCGGCGCTTCGGCGCCGGGGACAGGATCCGGCTTACACGCCAACTCGTCCGCCTCATTCTTGCGTCTGCGGGATCCGTCGCGTGCGGCTGGACGCCTGGTCACGGCCCTGACTGGCGAGTAACAAACAGACCGGTTAGTGTTTTTCCCGCATCGGCCCGACTGACCCGAATCGGGGTCGATGCCGGGGCCCGTCGTCCACGTCCGTGGACGATGGGGCCCCTCGCCGACTACATCGAGAACGATAGATGTTACTCACCATAGCGGTAACATCTGCCCATGGACTTGCCTCACGACATCGCCGGTTCCGGCCCCACCCTCGTACTAGTGCACGGGGTGGTGCATCGCAGGCAGGCCTGGAACGTCCTCCTCGACCAGCTGACGCCCTATCGGCGGGTGGTCACCGTCGACCTTCCCGGACACGGCGAATCGGCGGCACTCGAAGACGGCGCGGACACGATGGACCAACTGGTCGAGGAACTGAGCGGGTTCGTCCGCTCGGTGACTCCCGCCGGGGAACGGCCACACGTCGCCGGGAACTCGCTCGGCGGCTGGCTCTCGCTCGCCCTCGCGGCCCGCGGCGAGGTCGCCTCGGCCACGGCACTCTCACCGGCAGGCTTCTTCGTCAATCACGCCGATCAGGCCCGCACCATCTACACGTTCCGCGCGCTGCGCGGAGTCACCCGGGCGCTGGGCCCGAACACTCCGAAGGCGTTGCGATACAGGGCCGTCCGCTATCCGTCCCTCGCCGCCTTCTTCGCGCGGCCCAGCCGGGTGCGCTACGAGGACGCCGTGATCGACGCGCAGTCGCTGGCCACGAACGCCCTGGTCGACAAGGGGCTTACGGCCTCGTTCGACCTCCCGCCGGTCGTCGACGCGTCGGTACCGGTCACCGTGGCGTGGGGGCGGCGGGACCTGATTCTGCCGGTCTACCAGGCGCGACGGGTGCGCAGAGTGTTCCCGCAGGCGCGGATTCTGATCCTGCCCGGCATCGGGCACGTCCCGATGACCGACGACCCGAACCTGATCAGCACGATCCTGCTCGGCGGCAGCGCGGCGTGTTCCAGCGACTCCCCGAACTGACCGGCGCTACCGCGCCTCGGTGATAAATCGGCGCTATCGCGCCTCGGCCACGACAACGGCGCCGAAACCGAAGAGGACGGTTCCGGTGATCCGGTCGAGGACTTTCCGTACCGACGGCTTCTCCAGCGTGGTGCGCGCGCGGGTCAGCAGGATGCTGTACGCGCCGAGCCAGACGATCCCGAGTAGCCCGTGCACCAGCACGAGCAGGGCCAGGCTCGGGGCGGTCGGCCAGCCGGGCGGGACGAGTTGCGGGAGCAGGCCGGTGTAGAACACCGCGATCTTGGGGTTCAGGAGGTTGGTCAGGAACCCGGCCCGCCAACTCGACCCCGAAGACGGAACCGGCGCCGGCGCGGTCCGGGCGGCGCGGGGCCGCGTCCGGCTGCGCCAGAGGGTGGAGAGTCCCAGATACACCAGGTACATCCCGCCGACGATCTTCACGACGGTGTACGCCTCCGCGGAGGCGGCGAGCACCGCACCGAGCCCGACGACGGTCAGCGCGCCCCACACCATCAATCCGGCGACGACGCCGAACGTGGCCCGCAGCGCGGCGCTGCGCCCGCCCGACAGTCCGGCGCGGGTCACCACCGCCATGTCCGGACCGGGAATCACGGTCAGAAGCCCGAGCACCGCGAACGCTGTCAACACCACACCGATCATCGGCCCAGTATGTCGGGTGTGGTCAGCGCAGTGAAATCCACACCTGGGACTTGCCGAGCACGGTGTGCCCGTCGAACGTCACCGTCAGGTCGATCCTCGCGGTGCCCGCGGATTCGTCGACCTCCGCGGCCTTCGCGACGACTTCGACCACCGCACCCTGGTCCGGATCCACGATCACCGGCTTGGTGAAGCGCGCGCGGTACCCGGTGACCAGCGCAGGATCGCCGAGCCAGTCGACGACGCACTGCGTCGCCAGTCCCAGCGTGAGCATGCCGTGCGCCAGCACACCGGGCAGGCCCACCGCGTCGGCGACGTCGTCCCGGTAGTGAATGGAGTTGAAGTCACCCGACGCCCCGGCATAGCGGACCAGGGATTCCCGGGTCACGTGATACCGGGCTTTGGCGACGGTGTCGCCGAGCAGGATTCGTCGCGGGGACGTCATTCCTCCCCCCTGACGAACAGCGTCGACGTCATCGTGCTCACGTGATCGCCTGTGGCGTCACGGATCTCGATGTCGGCGACGAGCAGGGTGTGCGGACCGCGCGAGGTCACGTGCGTGACGGTGAGGACGGCGGAGAGTTCGTCGCCCGCGACGACGGGGCGGTGGGACGTGGCGTGCTCGGTGCTGTGCACCAGGTTGACCGGCTCGATTCCCGACGTCGGATCGGCGACCAGTTGCGAGAGTGCGCGTTCCTGCACGATGACGGGAAACGTGGGCGGGGCAACGAGATCGGCGTGACCGGCGGCTCGGGCGATGTCCACGTCGAACGACGTGGGGTTGGTGGCGAAGACGGCGCGGGCGAATTCCCTGATCTTCTCGCGGCCGACGAGGTAGGGCTCGGTCGGTGGGTAGACACGACCCTCGATCTCCGGATTCACTCCCATCACGTCAGCCTAGAGACGTGCGGTCCGCCGGGCAGGGCGAAGCGTCACGAATGTGTTGCGGGCGTGCCTGCCCTGATAACCCGAAACCCCCGCATGCGACGAAACCCCCGCCGGAGGTGTCCGGCGGGGGTTTCGGGGTATCGACTGATCGACAACCGTCAGACGGGATCGACCATCAGCAGTTGGGCCCAGTAGGAGGCGCCTTCGGCACCGAGGTAGGGAAGTAGCTGATCAAAAATGATCGTCGACATGCTCGCTCCATTCTCTGTTCGGGCACTGCGCACGGGAAGAACGAGCCATCGGCACCGCACTGACCGGCGCCGGGGACCGTATCACCGGACAGGACTCCGAGGGTAACAGTCTGGGCGTGATCCACAACCCCACACGTCCCACCGGTGCCACACTGAGGGCATGACTGACGAAGATCACCTCTGGTACTACAACGTCGAGGACGGCACCGTCACGCAGGGGAAGGCGGCGTCGTCGATGACGCGGATGGGCCCGTATCCCGACCGCGCGGCGGCGGAGAAGGCGCTGCAGATCGCGGCGGAACGGAACAAGGCGGCGGACCGGGCCGACGAGGAGTGGAACAACTAACGTTACGGGAAGGGTGTGCGTGAGGTGCCGATGAGTCGTTTCGTTGCGCGCGGAATCGATTTCGGCACCGTGCGCACCGAGTTCCACCTGCCGGACGGGTATCCGCCCGCCGCGCTCGCGCAGGCGCGGACGGCGTCCGACCGGTTCGCGTCCGGACGGCAGGACCGCACCGATCTGGCGTTCGTCACCATCGATCCGCCCGATTCGATGGATCTCGATCAGGCGTTGCACCTCGAGCGGACCGCCGACGGATTCGTCCTGCACTACGCGATCGCGGACGTCGGCGCCGTCGTGGAGCCCGGTGGGGTGCTCGACGTGGAGACCCGCAAACGCGGGCAGACGTTCTACCTCCCGGACGGCAAGGTGCCGCTGCATCCCAAGGAACTCTCGGAGGGATCGGCGAGCCTTCTGCCGGGGGTGGACCGCCCGGCGGTGGTGTGGCGGATCGAACTCGACGAGTCGGCCGAGCCGCTGTCCTGCACCGTGTCGCGGGCGAAGGTGCGGTCCGTGGCCCGACTCGAATACGCCGGTGTGCAGGCCGATGCGGAAGCGGGACGACTGCATCCGTCCATTGCGCCGCTGCCCGAGTTCGGCAGGCTCCGCACGGCGGCGGCGGTGGCGCGCGGCGCGATCGAACTCCGGCTCCCCGAGCAGGAGGTGGTGCCGGACGGCGACAGCTGGCGCGTCGACCTCGCGCCCCGCACCGAGGCCGACGACTGGAACGCCGAGGTCTCGCTGCTGACCGGAATGTGTGCGGCCGCCATGATGCTCGACGCGAAGATCGGGTTGCTCCGCACCCTGCCGCCTGCCGGGCCGGACGCGGTCGGGGCGCTGCGGCGCACGGCGGCGGCACTGGGGGTCGACTGGCCCGAGAGCGTCGGTGTCGGTGCACTCCTGTCGCGGCTCGACCCGAATTCGGCGTCGACGCTCGTGCTGATGACCGAGGCGCCGTCGCTGCTGAGGGGCGCCGATTACGCAGCGTTCGACGGCACCCTGCCGGAACTGACCTCGCACGCCGCCATCGGCGCCCCCTACGCACACGTGACCGCGCCGCTGCGCCGGCTCTCGGACCGGTACTCCACGGAGGTGTGCCTGGCCGTGTCCGCCGGAACGCCGGTGCCGTCCTGGGCGCGGGACGCCCTGGGATCGATGCCCGAGATCATGGGCGGCTCGGATTCCCTCGCGAGCAAGATCGACCGGGCCTGCATCGACCTCACGGAGGCGACCGTGCTCTCCGACCGGGTGGGGGAGACGTTCGACGCGACCGTGCTGAGGTCGCGGAACGGCAAACGCACCGCGGACGTGTTCGTCCCGTCGGTGTCCGTGATGGCCAAATGCGTGGGCGACCCTGCCGAGGGCGAGCAGGTGAAGATCAGGCTCGTCTCCGCGGACGTCGATAAGCGGACCGTCGAATTCGGTTATCCCGCATAGCGCGTCAGGTACGGAACCGGTCCGTCGCCTCGACCAGGTGGTGGACGATGCCCGGCTCCATCGCGGAGTGCCCCGCGTCGTCGACGATCTCGAGCCGGGAACCCGGCCAGGCCCGGTGCAGCGCCCACGCGCTGGTCGCCGGGCACACCACGTCGTAGCGGCCCTGCACGATCACGCCCGGAATGCCGTCGAGCGCGGCGGCGTCCCGCAGCAACTGGCCTTCGTCCAGGAACCCACGGTGGTGGAAGTAGTGGTTCTCGATGCGGGCGAAGGCCAGCGCGAACCGCGGCTGGGACGTCTCCACCACCCGTTCCGGTTTGGGGAGCAGCGAACTCGTCGCGCCCTCCCACGTGGACCACGCGACCGCGGCCCGCGTCGCGACGTCGGCATCGTCGGAGTGCAGGAGCCGGTGATACGCCTCGACGAGATCGCCGCCGCGCTCCGGCTCCGGCACCGGCGCCAGGAATTCCTCCCACAATTCGGGGAACAGGTGCCCGGCACCGCCGTTGTAGTACCAGTCGATCTCGCTGCGGCGCAGCAGGAAGATGCCGCGCAGCACCAGTTCGGTGACCCGGCGGGGATGCTTCTGGGCATAGGCGAGCGCCAGGGTGGAACCCCACGACCCGCCGAAGACCTGCCACCGGTCGATGCCGAGGTGCTCGCGCAGCATCTCGATGTCGCCGAGGAGGCAGCCGGTGGTGTTGACCGACAGATCGGCCCCGTCGGCGACGTGGGGTGTGGAACGCCCGCATCCGCGCTGATCGAGCAGCACGATCCGGTACACCTGCGGGTCGAAGAACTGGCGTTGCGCGGGGTCGGTGCCACCGCCGGGCCCGCCGTGGAGGAATACCACCGGCTTCCCGTCGGGGTTGCCGCTCTGCTCCCAGTACATCTGCTGACCGTCGCCGACGTCGAGGTGCCCGAACTGGTACGGCTCGAGCGGCGGGTACGGAGTGCGCAACTGGCTCACGTCGGCCTCAGAATCCGATCAGGCCGGATGCCAGATCGGGGACCTCCAGCGCGGTGATCGCCTGCTGCCGGATGTCGGGGCAGGCGGCCGTCGTGATGACGTCGATCCGGGCCCGGTCCTGGAGGAAGTCGAGCGCATTGAGGTTGTTCTTCGCGATCCACGTGCCGACCAGGCCGTTCAACCCGGTCTTCCCGATCGTCGGGGTGTAGGTGCGCCAGCTCTGCAACTGACCCTCGAGGTCGGTGCACAACTGGGCGGCCTGGGCCTCGGTGACCCCGCCCGGCACCAGGGCGGTGCCGGGAACCACGGTGGTCGCCGGTGGGGGCGCCGTGGTGCCGGGCGCGGGGGCCGGGCTCTGTCCGGCGCACCCCGTGACCAGCGCCGCGGCCGCCACCGTCCCGGCCGCGGTGACGGCCAGGCGGTGACGACGTCCGAAGCCGTGCACGCGTCGCTGTCCCATGAACATCCCCCTCGAGTGTGTGCCGGCCCGGTGAGTCGAGGACGACCTAGAAGCTGTGCTCTTCCGCCGGAAACGCTCCGGTGCGCACTTCGGCCGCGTATGCGGCGGCCGCGTTGCGCAACTCGTCACCGACGTTACCGAAGCGCTTGACGAACTTCGCCGTCTTGCCGCTGGTGTAGCCGGCCATGTCCTGCCACACGAGGACCTGGGCGTCGCATTCGGCGCCCGCGCCGATGCCCACGGTGGGGATGGTGAGCTTGCGGGTGACCTGGCCCGCGATCTCGGCGGGCACCATCTCCATCACGACGGAGAATGCGCCGGCCTCCTGCACGGCGATCGCGTCGGCGACCAGTTGCTCGGAGGCGTCGCCGCGGCCCTGCACGCGGAAACCGCCGAGCGAGTTGACGCTCTGCGGGGTGAACCCGACGTGGGCCATGACGGGGATGCCCGCCGCGGTGATGGCGGCGATCTGCGGAGCGACGCGCTCGCCGCCCTCGAGCTTGACCGCGTGGGCCAGCCCTTCCTTCATGAACCGGGTCGCGGACGCGAGGGCCTGCTCCGGGGAGCTTTCGTAGCTGCCGAACGGCAGGTCCGCGACGACGAGGGCGTGCGGCGCACCGCGGACGACGCCGCGAACGAGGGGAAGCAGTTCGTCGATCGTGACCGGGACGGTGGTCTCGTATCCGTAGACGACGTTGGCGGCCGAGTCGCCGACGAGCAGGACCGGGATTCCGGCCTCTTCGAAGATGCGGGCGCTGGAGTAGTCGTATGCGGTGAGCATCGACCAGCGTTCGCCCTCGGCCTTCATGGCCTGCAGGTGGTGGATCCGAGTCTTGCGCTTGGGAACGTCGTGCGATGGTGCTGATCCGTAGAGCCGATCTTCTGACGTGCTCGCGGACGACTTGCTATCGGACATCGTTGTCCCTTTCTGGCCTCGAGGCCCTTGACGGGTCCCCGGGTGCGGGTGATGACGCCTACAGTCTGCCACCGGCGGGCGGGGGAGCGAAGGGGTCGCGCGGGTGCAATGGGTCACACCTGCTGTCCGGTCTCTGACCTGCGGGAAGACCCTTCGGCGCGGAAGCCCTGGCACGATCGTCCTATGTCGAAGAGTGCTCGGGTACCGGCCGCGTTCGCGGGGTGCATCGCCGTCGTCCTTGTCGTCGCAGGCTGTGCGGGGGGCGGACAGGGCACCGGTGAGGCCGTCGCCGAACCGTCGGCGGCCGAGGCCGCTCCGGCCGGACCGATCCCAGCCGGGCTCGAGGAGTACTACACGCAGCAGGTGCAGTGGGGCTCGTGCGACGGGTTCAGCACGGACGGGTCCCCGCTCGGGGACACGCTCGACTGCGCCGAGGTGACGGTGCCGAACGACTACGCGAATCCGGGCGGAGCCACCGCGCAGATCGCGGTCTCCCGGTCGAAGGCGACCGGCGACAAGATCGGATCGCTGCTCGTGAACCCGGGCGGCCCCGGGGCGTCGGGTATCGGGCTGGCGTCCGTGGCCGACGGCACGGCCATCGCCGAGCGGTTCGACGTCATCGGTTTCGATCCGCGCGGCATCGGCGCGTCCACCCCGCAGGTGACCTGCCTGACGCCGGCGGAAGCGGACGCGAGGCGCAAGGACGACGACGTCGACATGAGTCCCGCCGGAATCGCGCGGACCGAGGCCGAGAACCGCGACTACGCGGACAAGTGCGCGCAGCGGACCGGTGTGGACGTCCTCGCCCACGTCGGCACGAACGACGTGGTGCGCGACATGGACGTCATCCGGGCGGTGCTCGGCGACGAGAAGCTGAACTACCTCGGCTACTCGTACGGCACCCGGCTCGGCTCCACGTACGCGGAGACTTTCCCCGGCAACGTGCGTGCGATGGTCCTCGACGGCGCCCTCGACCCGGAACAGGACCCGACGCAGGAAGTGATCTTGCAGGCCGCCGGATTCCAGTCCGCGTTCGACGCGTTCGCCGCGGAGTGCATGCAGCAGAAGGACTGCCCGCTCGGCACCGATCCCGCGCGGGCGAACGCGAGGTTCCGGGCGCTCGTCGACCCGCTGATCGGCAAACCCGCCGCGACCACCGACCCGCGCGGCCTCAGCTATACCGACGCGATCACCGGCGTCCAGCAGGCGCTGTACTCGCCGAACCTCTGGGGCCCGCTCCGCGGCGGGCTGGCGAGCCTGCAGACGGGGACGGGTGATTCGCTGCTGATGCTGGCGGACCTGTACGAGGGGCGCGCCGACGACGGCACGTATTCCAACCTCAACGACGCGTTCAATTCCATCCGCTGCATGGACGATCCGCCCGTCACCGATCGTGCGGTCGTCGGGGAGGCAGATGTGCGGTACCGCCAGGCGGCGCCGTTCCTCGACGACGGTCGCGGCACCGGCAACGCGCCGCTGGACGTGTGCGCGTTCTGGCCCGCGCCGAACACGGGCGCGCCGCATACCGTGTCCGCTCCGGGAATCCCGCCGGTCGTCGTCGTGTCGACGACCGAGGACCCGGCGACCCCGTACCAGGCGGGCGTGGATCTGGCGAAGCAGATGAACGGCTCGCTCGTCACGTACCGGGGCACGCAGCACACCGTCGTCCTCGACGGCGAGGCGTGCGTCGACGACGCCGTCACGGACTATCTCGTCGACCTCGCGGCGCCGCCCGCGGACCTGACGTGCTGACCCGCGCCTGTGACGGGATCGCCCGAGGTGCCCGCACGCTGGCCCGATGCGGAATCCGGAACAGTCGAATCAACGAAGTAACACAGATTTAACGAACTTTGCTTACTCTCGCGGACATGGATCGCCAAAAGGAATTCGTGCTTCGCACCCTCGAAGAGCGCGACATTCGGTTCGTCCGATTGTGGTTCACGGACGTTCTCGGATACCTGAAATCGGTGGCGATCGCCCCCGCGGAATTGGAAGGTGCCTTCGAGGAAGGCATCGGCTTCGACGGATCAGCCATCGAGGGCTTCTCCCGGGTGTCCGAGGCGGACACGGTCGCGAAGCCGGACGCCTCCACCTTCCAGGTGCTGCCGTGGAGTTCGAGCAAGGGACATCAGCACTCCGCCCGCATGTTCTGTGACATCGCCATGCCGGACGGTTCGCCGTCCTGGGCGGATTCGCGGCACGTGCTGCGCCGCCAGCTGAACAAGGCCAGCGATCTGGGCTTCAGCTGCTACGTGCACCCAGAGATCGAGTTCTTCCTGCTCGAGAACGGGCCGATCGACGGCACCCCGCCGAAGCCCGCCGACTCCGGCGGCTACTTCGACCAGGCCGTGCACGACTCCGCGCCCAACTTCCGCCGCCACGCCATCGACGCGCTCGAGTCGATGGGCATCTCCGTCGAATTCAGCCACCACGAGGCGGCTCCCGGCCAGCAGGAGATCGACCTGCGGTACGCGGACGCCCTGTCGATGGCCGACAACGTGATGACGTTCCGGTACGTCGTCAAGGAGGTCGCGATCGCCGAGGGCGTGCGCGCGACGTTCATGCCCAAGCCGTTCAGCGATCAGGCCGGCTCGGCGATGCACACCCACATGAGCCTGTTCGAGGGCGACACCAACGCCTTCCACAACCCGGACGATCCGATGCAGCTGTCGGAGACCGGTAAGGCGTTCATCGCCGGCATCCTCGAGCACGCCAACGAGATCAGCGCCGTCACCAACCAGTGGGTGAACTCCTACAAGCGCCTGATCCACGGCGGCGAGGCCCCGACCGCGGCGTCCTGGGGCCCGTCCAACCGGTCGGCGCTGGTCCGCGTCCCGATGTACACGCCGAACAAGGCGTCGTCGCGTCGCGTCGAGATCCGCAGCCCAGATTCGGCCTGCAACCCGTACCTGACGTTCGCCGTTCTTCTCGCCGCAGGTCTGCGCGGAATCGAGAAGGGCTACGAACTGCCTCCCGAGGCCGAGGACGACGTGTGGGCGCTGACGTCGGCCGAGCGCCGCGCCATGGGCTACCGGGAACTGCCCGGCAACCTCGACGGCGCACTGCGCGAGATGGAGAAGTCGGAGTTGGTGGCCGAAGCCCTCGGCGAGCACGTGTTCGACTTCTTCCTGCGCAACAAGCGGCGTGAGTGGGAGGAGTACCGGAGCCACGTGACGCCGTTCGAACTCAAGACGTATCTGGGGTTGTGAGCAAGAGCATGGTGAAGCCTCCGGCAGCGCGTTCTGCCGTTCCCGGTCCGGGTCGTCTGGGTCTCGTCGAGCCGACCGCTCCGTCCGAACTCCGCGAGCTGGGGTGGGTCGGTGAAGACAGCATCGAACTGCTGTGGTCGCTGTCGCGGGCCGCGAACGCCGATCTCGCCCTCCGCACCCTGGTGCGCCTGAAGGAAGGGCTCGGCGAGGGCTGGGCCGAACTCGATGCGGCACTACGCACCGACAAGGGCCTGCGTGGCCGGCTGTTCGGGCTGTTCGGTGCGTCCAGCGCGTTCGGCGACCACCTCGTCGCGGATCCTGCGTCCTGGAAGATCCTCGCCGGCGACGTCCGCCTGCCGTCGAAGGACGAGGCGACCGCCACGATGATGGCCGCGGTCGGCGCCGAACCCGAGGAGGGCGCCCACCCGGACGCTCGCCTGCACCGGGCGAAGGTCACCGGACCCGATGCGATCGCGGCGCTGCGCAAGACGTACCGCGACGAACTGATGCTGCTCGCCGCCGTCGACCTCGCGGCGACCGTCGAGAACGAACCGGTGCTGCCGTACCAGACTGTCGGGCATCAGCTGTCCGATCTGGCCGATGCGGCACTGGACGCCGCCCTCGCGGTTGCCGTCGCAGCCGTGTGCCCGGACGCCCCGTGCCCCGTGCGGCTGGCCGTCATCGCCATGGGCAAGTGCGGTGCCCGCGAACTCAATTACGTCAGCGACGTCGACGTGGTCTTCGTCGCCGAACCCGCCGACTCGATCGCCAGCCGCATCGCCGGCGAGATGATGCGAATCGGGTCGTCGGCCTTCTTCGACGTGGACGCAGCGCTGCGGCCGGAGGGCAAGCGCGGAGAACTCGTCCGCACCCTCGAATCGCACGTCGCGTACTACAAGCGCTGGGCCAAGACCTGGGAGTTCCAGGCCCTGCTCAAGGCCCGCCCGATGATAGGCGACGTTGCGCTCGGACAGCAGTACGCCGACGCCCTCAACCCGATGGTGTGGACCGCCTCGGAGCGTGAGGACTTCGTTCCAGAGGTGCAGGCGATGCGCCGCCGGGTGGAGGAGATGGTTCCGCCGGAACTGCGCGAGCGGGAACTGAAACTGGGTCGCGGCAGCCTGCGCGACGTCGAGTTCGCCGTCCAGCTCCTGCAGCTCGTGCACGGGCGCGCCGACGAGGCGCTGCACGTCCAGAGCACCATCGACGCGCTGACCGCACTCGCCGCCCGCGGCTACGTGGGCCGCGACGACGCCGCGAACCTGGCCGCGTCCTACGAGTTCCTGCGGTTGCTCGAGCACCGGCTGCAGCTGCAGAAGCTGCGCCGCACGCACACCCTGCCGCCCGCCGACGACGAGGAAGCGCTGCGCTGGCTCGCGCGGGCCGCACACATGCGACCCGACGGCAGCAAGGACGCGCTCGGCGTCCTCAACGCGGAGATCAAACGCAACGCGCACCGGGTGCGGCGCCTGCACGCCAAACTGTTCTACCGGCCGCTGCTCGAATCGGTGGCGCGCATCGACAAGGAAGCGCTGCGGCTGAGCCCGGACGCAGCCATCCGTCAGCTGGCGGCGCTGGGCTACACCGCCCCGGAGAACGCGCTCGGCCACCTCACCGCACTCACCAGCGGTGCGTCCCGCAAGGGTCGCATCCAGGCGCTGCTGCTGCCGACCCTGCTCGAATCGCTCGCCGACACACCGGATCCCGATGCGGGCCTGCTCGCGTACCGGCGGCTGTCGGACGCGATGACCGATCAGACCTGGTTCCTCCGGTTGCTGCGCGACGAGGCCTCGGTCGCCGAGCGGCTGATGACGGTGCTCGGATCCTCGGCCTACGTTCCCGATCTGCTGATCAAGGCGCCGGATGTGGTGCGGCTGTTCGCCGATTCACCGGCCGGACCGCGGCTGCTGGAGTCGAAGCCGGAGGACGTCGCCCGCGGCATCCTGACGGCGTCGGCACGACACGAGGACCCGGCCCGCGCGATCGCGGCGGCGCGCTCCCTGCGCCGCTACGAACTGGCCCGCATCGCGTCCGCGGACATCCTGGGCATGCTGGACGTGCCGGGCGTGTGCAAGGCGTTGTCGTCCGTGTGGGCGGCCGTGCTCAACGCCGCCCTCGCCGCCGTCATCAAGGCGAGCGAGAAGGATCTCGGGACGCCCGCTCCCGCGACGTTCACCGTGATCGGGATGGGCCGGCTCGGGGGCGGTGAACTCGGCTACGGTTCGGATGCGGACGTCCTGTTCGTGTGCGAGCCGCGCGAGGGAATCGACGAGACTGTCGCCGTCAAGTGGGCCAACAGCATCGGCGACAAGGTGCGGACCCTGCTCGGAGCGCCGAGCACCGATCCGCCGCTCGAGGTCGACACCGGTCTGCGGCCGGAGGGTCGCAGCGGCCCGATGGTGCGCACGCTGGCGTCCTACGAGGCCTACTACGCGCAGTGGGCGCAGGCCTGGGAGATCCAGGCGCTGCTGCGCGCCCACCACGTGGCCGGTGACGCCGACCTGGGTCTGCGCTTCCTGCACATGATCGACAAGACCCGCTACCCGGAGGGCGGTGTGTCGGACCAGGCAGTCCGCGAGATCCGGCGCATCAAGGCACGCGTCGACTCCGAGCGGCTGCCGCGCGGCGCCGACCCCGCAACCCACACCAAGCTCGGGCGCGGCGGTCTCGCCGACATCGAGTGGACCGTGCAGCTGATCCAGCTCCGGCACGCCCACGAGATCGAATCGCTGCACAACACGTCGACCCTCGAGACACTCGACGCGATCGGTGCCGCCGAGTTGCTCAGCGAGTCCGACGTCGAACTGCTGCGCGACGCGTGGATCACGGCGACGAAGGCACGCAACTGCCTCGTCCTCGTGCGCGGCAAGGCCACCGATCAGCTGCCCGGCTCGGGACGCGTGCTGTCCGCGGTCGCGCAGATCGCCGGCTGGGGCGGCGGCGACGCCGGCGAGTTCCTCGACAACTACCTGCGGGTGACCCGGCGGGCCAAGGCTGTGGTGGAGAGAGTCTTCGGGGAGTGATCGCCACCTGGGGAGTGCGGGCACTGATCGCCCTCGGGTGGCTCGCGGTGCTCGTCGGCGTGTTCGGTGTGGTGCTGAGATTCCTCGACGTCCAGAATCAGCGTCTCCTCGTGCTGGCGTCGGCGGCGCCCTACCTGATGGCGGCCGCCGCGGTCGGGGTGCTGCTGCTGGGAATCACGCGGCACTGGACCGGGTTCGCGGTCGCACTGACGGTGGCCGCGGTGGCCACCCTGTCGCAGGGTCCGCTGTACGTGGCGAATTCGATGCCGGCGTCCGGACCGGAGCTGACGGTGATGCAGGCCAACATCTGGCTCGGCAACGCGGACGCCGACTCCCTCGTCCGGCAGGTCCGGGACCGCGGCGTCGACGTGCTCACCGTCGACGAACTGACCCCGGAGGCCGTCGACCGGTTGGCGGCCGCGGGCATCGAATCGACCCTGCCGTACTCGTTTCTCATGCCCGGCGGCGGCGGTGAGGGAACCGGGATCTGGAGCCGGTACCCGCTGACCGACAAGGTCCACCACTCGGAGTTCGTGCTGTCCGCGCTGTCGGCCAGGGTGGAACTCCCGGACGGCGCGAGCACGGCACTGTACGCGTTCCACCCGGTCCCGCCGTGGCCGTCGGATCCGTCACTGTGGTCACGCGAAATGGACCGCATCAAGGCCATTCTCGACGCCGTCCCCGCCGACTCGGGACCCGTGATCGTCAGCGGCGACTTCAACTCTACCCGCGACCACGTCAAGTACCGCAACCTCGTGACCGGACGCTACCGCGATGCCGCCGACCAGGTCGGTGCCGGAATTCAGAACACGTATCCCGCCGACCGGCAGCCGTTTCCGCCGATGATCGCGATCGATCACATCGTCACGAGCGGGGCGCAGGCGCAGTCCGTGGAATCGGTGGTGCTGACGGGCTCGGATCACCGGGGCCTCGTCGCGAGGATCACCCTCGGCGGCTGACCGTCACGGCAGCGTGACGAATCCCTTCTGCACCAGCCAGTCCCGGGCCACGTCCGCCGGTTCCTCGCCCTCCACGTCGACCCGCCGGTTCAGTTCCGTGATCTCCTCGTTGGTCAGCGCCGCGGAGATCGGGGCCATCACGTCCGCCACCTGCGGGTGCGCCTCGGCGAAATCCTTGCGCATCGTGATCGCCGGGTTGTATTTCGGGAAGAACTGGCGATCGTCCTCCAGCAGCACCAGATCGAGCGCGATGATCCGGCCGTCCGTCGTGAACACCTCACCGAACTTGCACTGCGTTCCGTCCGCGGTGGCCTGATAGATGATGCCGGTCTGCAGGATCTGGCGGTTCGCGCGGGCCGGATCGAAACCGTACTTGGCGGCCATGCCCGGAAACCCGTCCTGGCGGACGTTGAACTCGGTCTCCACGCACGTCGTCGCCGCGGCGGGGTCACGGTTGACCAGGTCCGCGTACTCCGACAGCGTGGTGATCCCGGTTTCCTCGGCGGTCTGCCTGCTCATCGCGAGCGCGTACGTGTTGTTCATCGGGGCCGGATCCACCCACACCATGCCGTTGCGTTCGAGGTCCTGGTCGCGGACGGCCTCGAACTGCGCGGTCGGGTCGGGGATCGGAATCTCGTTGCCGAGGTAGTTGATCCACCCGGTGCCGGTGTACTCGTAGGTGACGTCGATCTGACCGTCCAGCTGGGCGTCCCGCGTGCTGTTGGACCCCTGGATGTTGGTGAGGTCGCGCACGTCGGCGCCTGCGGCGCTGAGCGCGAACTCGATGATGTACCCGAGGGTGACCTGCTCGGTGAAGTCCTTGGACCCGACGGTGATCGGGACGCCCTCGAGTTCGGGCACGGGCTGGATGCTGCCCGGTTCCACCGACAGCGGCAGGGCGCCTCCGGATTCGAGGCCGCAGGACACTGCGAGGACCCCGCAGAACGTCACGGCCGTCGCGGCGATCGCCTTCCGCAGGAGGTTCATCAGCGCAGCCCCTTCGGGCCGAGGAACTCCTCGGCCAGGGCGCCGCACCAATCGACGAGCAGCGCCAGCGCGACCGCGAGCACGGCTCCCACGACCAGAGTCACGTTGTCGCGCAACTTGTATCCGGTGTCGATGAGGATGCCGAGACCGCCTGCGCTGACGAGGAAACTGAGCGTCGCGGTGCCCACCGCGAGGACCAGCGACGTGCGCAGTCCCGCGAGGATGTACGGGACGGCGAGGGGGAACTCGACCTTGCGCAGCACGAGACCGGCCGTCATGCCCTGCCCCCTCCCGGCGTCGATGACCGCGGGATTGACTTCCTGCAGACCGAGGATCGTGTTCCGCAGCACGGGCAGGAGGGAGTAGAACGCGATGGGCAGCACCCCGATCCAGAACCCGGTGGTCCCTGTCGCGAGGAACAGCAGCACGAGCAGTCCGATGGCAGGCGCGGCCTGCCCGATGTTGGCGATCCCGATGAAAACCGGTGCCAGCTTGGTGTACCCGGGCCGGGTGAGCAGGATCCCCAGCGGGACCGCGACGATGACGACGATCACCACCACGACCACGGTGATCAGCACGTGCTGCCACGTCAGGGTCGCGATGTTCGCGGCGTTGAGACTGCCCTTCTGCGTGGCGGTCAGGTCTCGGCTGAACGCCCAGCCGAGGACACCCACCACCAGGAACAGGACGAGGATCGGCTGGACCAGCAAGCGGGCCCGCTCCGAACGCCGGGCGGCCGGAGCGGTGGGCTTCGTGGTGACGGCGGCCGTCATGACGGTGTTCCGCCCTCGCTCGCCCCGTTCTGCTCCGGCTCGCCGCCCTCGTCGTCGTGCGCGTGCTCCTCACGCATCGCGGACAGGTGCGCCACCAGCGTGTCGATCGTGATCAGGCCGCGGAACTCGCCCCGCCGTCCCGTGACGATCGTCGACGCGCTGCTCTCCGCCAGCAGCGCCTCGAGGGCGTCCTGCAGTGTCGACTGGGTGGACACCACCTCGTCGATCGGGTCGCCGACGTCGTGCAGCGAGGTGGCGGAGGCCAGATGGTGCAGCGACACCCAGCGGATCGGCCGGTCCCGCGCGTCCAGGACGATGCCCCACTTGATCTTGCGGGGGGAGATCGCCGTCCGCAGATCGTCCACGGAACCGTCCTCGTATGCAGTCGGGCAATCGAGGAGGTCGACCTCCGCCACCCGGGTGAGCGTCAGCTGCTTCAGCGATGCGTCGGCGCCGATGAACCCGGCCACCGTGTCGTTGGCGGGATGGGCGAGGATCGCCTCCGGGGTGTCGTACTGCATGATGTGCGACTGGTTGCCCAGCACCGCGATGCGATCGCCCAGCTTGACCGCCTCGTTGAAATCGTGCGTCACGAACACGATCGTCTTGCCGAGATCGGACTGCAGCCGCATCAACTCGTCCTGAAGCAGCGCGCGCGTGATCGGGTCGACCGCGCCGAACGGCTCGTCCATCAGCAGCACCGGCGGATCGGCGGCCAGTGCCCGCGCCACCCCCACCCGCTGCTGCTGACCGCCCGACAACTGTCGGGGGTAGCGCTCGCGGTAGAGGTCCGGTTCGAGTCCGACGAGGTCGAGCATCTCGTCGGTGCGGTCGGCGATCTTCTTCTTGTCCCAGCCGATGAGTCCGGGGACGGTGCCGACGTTCTTGGCGATGGTCAGATGCGGGAACAGCCCGGCCTGCTGAATCGAGTAGCCGATGCCGCGCCGCAGCTTGTCGGGGTCGATGGACAGGGCGTCCTTGCCGCCGATCGTGATCTTCCCCGACGTCGGTTCGATGAGCCGGTTGATCATCCGCATCGTGGTGGTCTTCCCGCAGCCGGACGGGCCGACGAGGACCACGATCTCCCCGGCGGGGATGCGCATCGACACGTTGTCGACCGCCGCCTTGTCCTGGCCGGGATAGCTCTTGACGACGTCTTCGAGGACGATGTCCACGCCCGAGACCGTGCTGCCGTTGGTGTGAGGTGTATCGAGATCAGTCACGGATCCCCCTGGAGGTGGTGAGGCGGCCGACGACGGCGAGGACGCCGTCGAGTAGGAGGGCGAGGATCACGATGAGCACCGTCCCCGTGAGGGCCTGCGGTATCGCTGTCGGGCTGCCGACGCGGGACAGTCCCGAGAAGATGAGGTTGCCGAGCCCGGGGCCCTTGGCGTAGGCGGCGATCGCGAGGATGCCCATCAGCATCTGGGTGCTCACCCGCATGCCCGTCAGAATCGACGGCCACGCGAGGGGGAGTTCGATTCTGCTCAGCACCGTCGTGCGGCTCATCCCCACACCGCGGGCGGCGTCGGTGACGGCGGGGTCGACGGACGCGAGTCCGAGGATGGTGTTCCGGATGATCGGCAGCAGCGCGTACAGCACCAGGGCGGTCACGGTGGGGGCCACACCGAGCCCGAGGATCGGGATGAGCAGGCCGAGCAGCGCGAACGACGGGATGGTGAGGATCGTGCCTGCCAGGGCGGTTGCGATCGCGGACCCGGCCGGGCTCCGGTACACCAGGATCCCGATCGCCACCGCGACGATCGTGGCGATGACCACCGACTGCACGACGGCACTGACGTGCAGGAGTGAGTCGGTGAGAAGCTGCTGTTTCCTGGCGGAGACGAAGTCCCACAGTTGCTGCATGTCCAACCGTGCACACCTTTCTCCAGATGTGAAAACAGACCTCGGTCCTTCACAGTGCTATGTACCCGGACATGGCGCAGGTGAATCGGGAAACTCGACTCAGGTGGTGGGGATCATGAACAGCAGGGTGCACACGCCGATGGAGATCGCGAACAGCACGACCATGACGGCGTAGCCCAGGTTCCGTCGCCGGGTGGGTATCGCCGGGTCCATCCACCACCCGAACGCCTTGAACGCGGCGGGAACCGCCCACCACCCGAGGATCTGGGTCGTGACCAGGTTCCCGATGAACAGGGCGACGGCGATCGGCACACCGTGCGCCTCGATGAACGGCGCACTGAAGAAATGACCCCAGATCACGACCAGCGGGTACAGCACCAGCAGCGCCAGAAGGTTGCTGCGGGCGACGGGCACCGGGGGCGGTTCGTCGCCACCCGTACCGCGGAACCAGAAGTCGAAACCGTAGCTCGCTTTGCGGATCCGGAGATTCTTGTTGAACTTCTCACCCTCCTCGAGGAGGGCGGCCCGCTCCGGGGAATCCATCCACGACCCCAGGTTGTCCTCGGTGTCGAAGCTGAGCACGATCGTCCAGTCGTCGGTGATTCCCTGCACCGGCCTCTCGACCTTGTGTCCCCGGAAGCCCCGGAACCCTGCCTCGGTGGCGGAGATCTTCCGCTGCCAGTCCATGAATGCCGACTCGTCCGCGGGGTCGACGTGGCAGGAGATGACGACCGACGTCGCCGACTGCTCCCGGGTCTGCTCACCCGTGAGCAGGTGGACGTCCTCGTTGCCGATGAAGGCGTGCTTGATCTCCGCTACCAGTTCCGTTCGCAGGTCGCTGTCGAGCCAGGCCCGGGCGTCGTCGAGGGTGGTGAACCGCAGCACGTCCACCCAGTCGTCCTGCACGGGCGGCGACGGCGGCACGATTTCCTGGTCGATGAAACCGGGCACCGTCGCGAGGGCGTCCGCCGCGCGTTTCTGCCACTGCGAATATTCGGCGTAGCGGGCGTCGTCGATCCGGCGTTGAAAGATCACCGACACCGGGGATGCGGCGGGGCTGTGCTGGGTCGGGTGCGGCACGTGAGATCACCTCCGGTCGGTTCGTGGTGCGGGCGCCTCGGCGGGGGAACTGTCGGACTGCCGGGCGGATGTGGTGACCAGGAGCAGAATTCCGGCGCCGGCGCCGAGAGCGAGATAGAGCCAGCCGAGCGGTGCCTGGCTGTTCTCCGGCAGCACACCCGCGACGGCCATCGCCGCGCTGACGACGAGATAGCAGGCGGCGGTGACGACGCCGCCGATCAGCCCGAGATTGCGGGTGAACAGCCCGAGCGCCAGCCCGTACATCTGAGGGCAGAGCACGCCGCATCCGGCGAGTGCGAGACACGCGCCGATCGTGATGGCCGGTGCGGTGACGACGGACATCCCGGCCGTGACGGCCAGTACCAGTGCGCCGAGCACGAACACCCACCACGCGCCGAAGGCGAGGCGGCGGGTGCCGACCCGCACGGCGAGTGCGCCGCAGGTGAGTTCGCCGAGAAGGTTGGCGCCGCCCACCACGAGCGCCACCGCGCCGTAGGCGGCGGGGGAGAAGCCGAGAATCTCCTGGTACAGGAAGGGCGCGACGACGCCGAACACCATCTGGGCGGACGCCATCAGTCCGAACACGAGAACGAAGCCCACGAAGATGCGGTGCCGCAGCGCGGCCCGCAGCACCCGCGCCGCCGCCGTCGCGTCGACCGGTGACCGCGACTCCTTCGGCAGCGTCTCCGGCAGTCCCACGACCACGAGGGGAACGGCGAGCGCCGCCAGCAGCGCGATCAACCCGAACACCAGACGCCACGAGATGAACTGCACGAGCACACCGCCCACGGCGGGCGCGAGAACCGGGGCCAGCCCCCACGCGGCCCCGAGGAGACCGGACACGGACGTGAGCTTGGCGCCGCGGTAGCAGTCGGCGGCGATCGCATACGCGAGGACGAGGCACGCACACCCGCCGACACCCTGCACGAATCTCAACCCGAGCAGGACCGTGATGTTCTGCACGAGTGCGCATCCCACACTGGTGACGACGAGGATCGCCAGGCAGGTCAGCAGAGTTCGTTTGCGGCCCACCGCATCCGCGATCAGGCCGACCGGGATGAACGCCAGACTCATGCCCAGCATGTACGCCGTCACCGTGTTCTGCACGACGGCCGCGGACGAGTCCAGATCGGTCACCATCTGCGGCAGCGCCGGGGTGTAGATGTCGAGCGGGATCTGGCTGAGCGGAATCACCAGCAGCAGGATGACCACGACACGGCGCGGCACCGGGACGCCGGTCGGCGTCGTGGGCACTGACATCCCGCACCACCTGCTTCTCGACCCATGGGGATGGAGAACGGAGCAAGTTTCCCGAAAGTCTTCACGTGAACGTTCCGCAACGGTCCGTGCGGTCGGTTCCCTGGATCATACGACTGCGGGCTGCCGCGCCGTGCGGGTTCCGGGTGCGCCCGCAGTAGGGGAGCCCGCGACGCAGAACGAGCCCACCCATGTCACCGGCTGGAATCAGCCGGCGCCACGGATGGGCTCGTCAGGAAGTGCCGGCCCGCATGTCGGCGGGCATCACGACTTACACGTCGTAGTACAGCTGGAACTCGTAGGGGTGCGGGCGCAGGTTGACCGGAGCGATCTCCTGCTCGCGCTTGAGCGAGATCCACGTCTCGATCAGGTCGGACGTGAACACGCCACCCTCGGTGAGGTAGTCGTGGTCCGCCTCGAGGCGGTCGATGACAGCCGACAGGCTGGTGGGAGCCTGCGGGATGTTGCGGGCCTCCTCCGGCGGGAGCTCGTAGAGGTCCTTGTCGACGGGAGCCTGCGGCTCGATCTTGTTCTTGATGCCGTCCAGGCCGGCCATCATCTGCGCCGCGAAGTTCAGGTAGGGGTTACCCGAGGAGTCGGGGGCGCGGAACTCGAGGCGCTTGGCCTTCGGGTTGTTGCCGGTGATCGGGATACGCACGGCCGCCGAGCGGTTGCGCTGGCTGTACACCAGGTTGATGGGGGCTTCGTAGCCCGGCACCAGGCGGTGGTACGAGTTGATCGTCGGGTTGGTGAACGCCAGCAGCGACGGAGCGTGGTGCAGGATGCCGCCGATGTAGTGACGCGCCATGTCGGACAGACCCGCGTAGCCGGCCTCGTCGTGGAACAGCGGCTTGCCGTCCTTCCACAGCGACTGGTGGACGTGCATGCCCGAACCGTTGTCGCCGAACAGCGGCTTCGGCATGAAGGTGGCCGACTTGCCGTGCTGCCAGGCGGTGTTCTTCACGATGTACTTGAACAACTGCAGGTCGTCAGCGGCTGCGAGCAGCGTGTTGAACTTGTAGTTGATCTCCTGCTGGCCGCCGGTGCCCACCTCGTGGTGGCCGCGCTCGAGCTCGAAGCCCGCGTTCTGCAGGTTGGTGGAGATCTCGTCGCGCAGGTCGACGTAGTGGTCGTACGGAGCGACGGGGAAGTATCCACCCTTGGGGCGGACCTTGTAGCCCAGGTTGGGGCTGCCGTCGGCGTTCACGTCGTTGCCGGTGTTCCAGGAACCCGAGATGGAGTCGAGCTCGTAGAACGCGCCGTTGATGCCGGAGTCGTAGCGGACCGAGTCGAAGATGTAGAACTCGGCCTCGGCGCCGAAGAAGGCGGTGTCGGCGATGCCGGTCGACTTCAGGTATTCCTCGGCCTTGCGCGCGACGTTACGCGGGTCGCGGCTGTAGGACTCGCGCGTGAACGGGTCGTGCACGAAGAAGTTGATGTTCAGCGTCTTGGCGGCGCGGAAGGGGTCGATCTGGGCGGTGGCGACGTCGGGGAGGAGCATCATGTCGGACTCGTGGATCGACTGGAAGCCGCGGACGGACGAACCGTCGAACGCGAGGCCGTCCTCGAACACGTCCTGGTTGAACGCGGACGCGGGGATCGAGAAGTGCTGCTGCACGCCCGGCAGGTCGCTGAACCGGATGTCGACGTACTCGACGTTCTCGTCCTTGATGAACTTGATGACCTCTTCGGCCGTGGTGAACGCCACGCTTGTGCTCCTTAAGTCGCTTCAGCCAAGTGGATATTGGCGAAATTCGTCGAGCCGACGGTATGGACTTGGTGTTGCCCGCCGGTCAACCTTTTGTTTCGCCCGTGTTACACGTCGAATCGTCCTGGGCTTTTGTACCGGTTGTGACTGCGCACACAGCCCCAAGCTCCGGTGTGAGGCCCTCGGAGAGACGACGCCTATCCTGGACAGCATGGCACGTATCACCGGTTCTTGGCTCTCCGGACCTTCGGCGGCACTGCCGAACGGCGCCGACGAGACGACGCAGTCCTTCCGGGGCGAGCGCCTCGGGTTGCAGGCGGAAGGACCCGGTTCACTCGCGAGCACGGGACGCCGTCTCGCCGCACTGATGATCGACTGGGTGTCGTCGGCGGGCGTCGCGGCACTGATCATCGGCGACAACTTCTTCGACGGTCCGTTCTCCACGATCACACTGCTGGTCTGGTTCGTCGTCGGTGTCACCACGGTGACGCTGTTCTCCTTCACTCCGGGGCAGTTGTTCCTCGGCATGCAGGTGGCGCGCGTGGACGGCCCCGCCCGCGTCGGCTTCGTGCGGGCCCTGGTGCGTCAGGCGCTGCTCGTGTTCGTCGTGCCCGGCACCATCACGGACATCGACGGTCGCGGCATGCAGGACCGCGCCACCGGCACCGCGCTGATTCGCACGCGCTGACCCCCGAACGTCTTCCGCCCGATGTCGGCTTCGACATCGGGCGGAGTAGGTGTGACGCGGACCAGGTGAAAAGGCGACCGGCTTCTAGCGGCGACGGATGGTGCGCTGCACGCCGCGCATCTTCGCGCCGCCGGGCATCGGACCCTTGGGCAGTGCGGCGCCGCCGCCGCGGCCGCTGAGCGCGGCGAGCCGCGACTCGATGGCGTCCATCCGCTTGGTGTCGATGTTCTTGGGGAGCTTGTTCAGGTGCTTCTGCAGCTGCGACAGCGGGACCTGGCCCTCGTCGTTGCCGATGACGATGTCGTAGATCGGAGTGTCGCCGACGAGGCGCGCCGTCTTCTTCTTCTCCTGGGCCAGGAGCGACTTCACGCGCTGCGGTGATCCCTCGGCGACCAGGATGACGCCGGGGCGTCCGATCACGCGGTGAACGGCGTCGAGCTGGGTGGTGCCCGCGACCGCGCTGGTCACGCGCCAGGAGCCCTGCATGTTGTCGAGCGCCCACGCGGCCGCACCGGCCTGGCCCTCGGCCTTGCCGTACACCGTCTTCTGCACGCGCCGGCCGAAGATGATGAACGCACCGAGAACGCCGAGGAGGAGGCCGATCGGGAGGAGGAACCACTGCAGGCCCCAGATCAGACCGACGAGGAAGAACACCACCGCGAGTCCGACGAGTGTGCCGAGCATGAGCGGCAACAGCAGCTTGTCTTCCTTGCGCTGCATCTGGAACGCCTGCCAGAGCTGGGTTCTGCGTTCCTTCGACGCCTGCCTGCGGGCTGCCTTGGCGGCTGCCTTTGCTTCTTTACTGGGTTTGCCCGCTTTACCGGATTTACTGCCGTTCGCCATGCTTCTCAGGATACGTCCCTGGCCGTGCGCGGTGATGACCCGTCCGGTGTCGATCACCGCGCACGCGCCGCGGTCAGCGGGCGAGGCGCGCCATGAGGGAACTCGCCTCCTGCGAGGCGTCACCGCCTTGGGTGAGATGTGCTTGTCCAGCAGGCAATTCGCGGCCGTGGTGGGCCATCGCCTGCGCGTAGAGGCGGCCGGCGCGGTACGACGAGCGCACGAGCGGTCCGGCCATGACGCCGGCGAATCCGATCTCCTCGGCGGCCTGGGAGTGTTCGACGAACTCTTCGGGCTTGACCCACCGCTCGACGGGGTGGTGCCGGGGGGAGGGGCGCAGGTACTGGGTGATGGTGAGGATGTCGCAGCCGGCGGCGTGCAGGTCGAGCATCGCCTGGTGGACCTCGTCGGGGGTCTCGCCCATGCCGAGGATGAGGTTGGACTTGGTGACCAGTCCGAAGTCGCGGGCGGCGGTGATCACGCCGAGGGAGCGTTCGTAGCGGAACGCGGGGCGGATCCGCTTGAAGATGCGGGGCACGGTCTCGAGGTTGTGGGCGAGGACCTCGGGGCGGGACTCGAAGACCTCGGCGAGCAGGTCCGGCTTGCCGTTGAAGTCGGGGATGAGGTTCTCGACGCCGGTGCCGGGGTTGAGCTGGTGGATCTGGCGGACCGTCTCGGCGTAGAGCCAGGCGCCGCCGTCGGGGAGGTCGTCGCGGGCGACGCCGGTAATGGTGGAGTACCGCAGTCCCATCGCCTGCACGGATTCGGCGACGCGGCGGGGTTCGTCGCGGTCGAGGTCCGTGGGTTTGCCGGTGTCGATCTGGCAGAAGTCGCAGCGGCGGGTGCATTGTTCGCCGCCGATGAGGAAGGTCGCCTCGCGGTCTTCCCAGCATTCGTAGATGTTGGGGCAGCCGGCTTCTTCGCAGACGGTGTGCAAACCCTCGCGTTTGACGAGGCCCTTGAGCTCGGAGTATTCCGGGCCCATCTTTGCCCTCGTCTTGATCCAGTTCGGTTTGCGTTCGATCGGAGTCTCCGCGTTTCGGATCTCGAGGCGGAGCAATTTGCGTCCTTCTGGGGCCACAGTCACGAGAGCGATGCTACGCCCGGCCCGACGCGCACGACGGGCCGGGGAGCGGTCGTCACCCGTACTGAACAGTAGTGAAGGTGGGGGCGGCGGACGTCTTCTCGGCCGCGGCGGAGTCGAACGTGACCCGCTCGATGTCGTGGTCGGACACCGGGAGGGCGCCGTCCAGCGCGGCCACCACAGCGGCGGTGACGGCCGGTGTGACCTCCTCGACCGTGACGTCGCGGCCCAGTTCCCGCGACAGCGACGTCACGCCGGCGTCGCGGATGCCGCACGGGATGATGGCGTCGAAGCCCGTCAGAACGGAATTGCAGTTGAGCGAGAAGCCGTGCAGAGCGACACCGCGCTGCACCCGCACCCCGATCGCCGCGACCTTCCGCTCGGGCAGCCACTGCCCGTTGTCGAGGGAGGCGGGCAGCCACACGCCGGAGCGGCCGTCCACCCGGCCGCAGACGATGCCGAGGTCGGTGCACACGGCGATCAGCGCCTGCTCGAGCCTGCGGACGTAGCGCACGACGTCGACCGGTTCGGCGAGCTTGACGATCGGGTATCCCACCAGCTGTCCCGGACCGTGCCAGGTGATCTTCCCGCCTCGGTCGACGTCGATGACGGGCGTGCCGTCGGTGGGACGGTCCTCCGGTTCGGTCCGGCGTCCCGCGGTGTAGACGGCGGGGTGTTCGAGCAGGAGCAGCGTGTCGGTACCCGCGTTCTCGGCGCGTTCGGCCGCCAGCTCGCGCTGTCGGTCCCAGGCGTCGACGTACCCGATCGTGCCGAGGTGTTCGACGGCGATCGGGGAGGGGCTGAAACGGGCGGATTGTGTCGCGCTGCTCATGCGCTAGAGGTTACGCCGGGGTGGTGGCCGTACCGCCACGAGCCGGGTTCACCGCACGAGGGCGGCGTCGAGCGCTTCCCCGATGGTGTTGTGCCGGAACCGGAATCCCGCGTTCTCGAGCACCGTCGGGATCGCGCGCTGCCCGGCCAGGATGCCCTCCTGCGCGAACTCACCCACCAGCGCGCTGAGTGCGAACCCGGGGACGATCCACGGGGCGGGGCGGTGCATTGTCCGCGCGACCGCGCCGTTGAACTGCGCGTTGGTGACGGGCGCCGGACCGGTGACGTTCACGGGGCCGGCCACGTCGTCGCGGGAGAGCACGAATTTGATCGCATCGACCTCGTCCTCCAACGAGATCCACGACAGGTACTGGCGGCCGTTCCCGAGCCGGCCGCCGAGCCCGAACGAGTACAGCGTCTTCAGCCGGCCGAGCAGGCCGCCGTGGGGGGAGAGGACGATGCCGCTGCGCAGCCGCACCGTCCGGATCGTAGAGTCGTCGGCGGGGGCCGTCGCGGCCTCCCAGTCGCGGCAGGTGTCCGCGAGGAAACCCGTCCCGGACGGCGAGGTCTCGTCGACGACGCGGTCGCCGGTGTCGCCGTAGTAGCCGACGGCGCTCGCATTCACGAACACGGGAACCCCGGCCTCGGCGACGGCCTCGGCCAGGACGTCGGTGGCGGCGATCCGGCTGTCCCGGATCAGTTGCTTGTATGCGCCGGTCCAGCGTTTGTCGCCGATCCCGACGCCGCACAGATTCACGACCGCGTCGGCGTCCGCGAGGATCCCGATGTCGAGCCGGTCCTTCTGCGGATCCCAGCGGGACTCGTCGGGACCCGCCGACGACCGGCGGACCAGACGGACGACGTCGTGACCGTCGCCGCGGAGGGACGAGACGAGAGCGGTGCCAATCAGCCCGGAGGATCCGGCGACGACCACGCGCATGTGCAACAGCCTCCTTCACAGCGCAGGGGCACCATCCCTGCTGGAAATGGTGCCCCTGCGAAATTACATTCGGCTCGAAGTCCGGTGACGGATCAGAGGCCGAGATCGGCCTCGAACGCGCCCTGCTCCAGACGCTGCTTGATCGTGGTCAGGAAGCGGCCGGCGTCGGCACCGTCGACGAGACGGTGATCGTAGGTCAGCGGCAGGTAGCACATCGAGCGGACGCCGATGCTCTCACTGCCGGACTCGTCGGTCACGACCACGGGACGCTTGACGATCGCACCGGTTCCGAGCATCGCGGCCTGCGGGGGCACGAGGATCGGGGTGTCGAACAGGGCGCCCTGGCTGCCGATGTTCGTGATCGTGAACGTGCCACCGGACAGCTCGTCCGGCTTGAGCCCACCGGAGCGGGCGCGCTTGGCGATGTCCGCGATGGCGCGGGCCAGTCCGGCCAGCGACAGGTCGCCGGCGTTGTGGATCACGGGGGACAGCAGGCCCTGGTCGGTGTCGACCGCGATGCCCAGGTGCTCGGCGTCGTAGTAGGTGATCTGCTTGTTCGCCTCGTCGTAGCTGGCGTTGATGTTCGGGTGCGACTTCAGCGCCTCGACGACGGCCTTCGCGAAGAACGGGAGGAACGTGAGCTTGACGCCCTCGCGCTCGAGGAAGGTGTTCTTGGCCTGCGCGCGCAGGGCCGCGATCCTGGTGACGTCGATCTCGAAGGTCTGGGTGAGCTGCGCCGTGCTCTGCAGCGACTCCCGGGTCTTCGTGGCCGTGATCTGGCGAATCCGGTTGGCCTTCTGCGTGGTTCCGCGCAGGTGCGCCAGCTCGGGGCGGACCCCGGCGGAGGCGGCTGCGGGAGCAGCGGCGGCCGGTGCGGCAGCAGGCGCGGCAGCGGCGGCCGGTGCCTTCTTGGCCTCGGCGGCAGCGAGAACATCCTGCTTACGGATGCGGCCACCGACTCCGGTGCCCGTCACCGAGGACAGGTCGACGCCGTTGTCCGCGGCGAGCTTGCGCACCAGCGGGGTGACGTACGGGGTGCTGTCCCCGGACGTGGCCGCGGGAGCGGGTGCAGCGGCGGCGGGAGCCGGCGCGGATGCTGCCGGTGCGGCGGCCGGAGCCGGTGCGCTCTGGGCGGGTGCGGGCTTCGCCGGTTCCGGGGCCGGGGCGGGCTTCGCGGGCTCGGGGGTGGGCTCGGGCTTCGGCGCCGGCTTGGCGGCGGGCGCACCCGAACCGATGACGGCGAGCTGACCGCCGACGGCGACGGTGTCGTCTTCCTCTGCGCTGATCTCGAGGAGGGTGCCTGCGACGGGCGACGGGATCTCCGTGTCGACCTTGTCGGTGGACACCTCGACGAGCGGCTCGTCCACGGCGACTTCGTCGCCGACGGCCTTGAGCCAGCGGGTGACAGTGCCCTCGGTGACGGACTCGCCCAGTTCGGGCATGTTCACCGCGGTGCCCTCGGCGGAACCGCCGGACGCTGCGGGCGCGGGCTCTGCGGCCGGTGCCTCCGCGGCGGGAGCCGGCTCTGCGGCGGGCTCTTCGGCGGCGGGTGCGGGAGCGGAGTCGGAGGCGGGAGCCTCACCGGCGTCGCCGATCACGGCAAGCTCGCCACCGATTTCGACGGTGTCGTCTTCCTGAGCAACGATCTTGCTGAGAACGCCGGCCACGGGAGACGGGATTTCCGTGTCCACCTTGTCCGTGGAGACTTCGAGCAAGGGTTCGTCAACTTCGACCGCGTCTCCTTCCTGCTTGAGCCACCGCGTGACAGTTCCCTCGGTGACACTCTCACCAAGCGCTGGCATCTGGACGGAGAAGGCCATGTCTTTTGACTCCTCGACAGTTGTGTTCGGGTTGTTGAATTTTGTCGACTTGTGGTCGTGAACCATTGTGCTCGAGATGCACGTGTCTTGCGTCTACTTGCAGGTAATTCCGATTCGTCGTCACCCACTCGCTGTGTCGGCGCTCCACATCTTTCCATTGATCCGACGGGCGCGTCCGCCGAGGGGGACCCCCCGGTCACTCCGGTGTGTCGCGACGAAATCCCTACTGGCCGGTAGTTTGCGTTCGCGGCGGAAACCGGATGTTCGCTGGCAAACTTGGAGGACATCGCGGGCACCGCGCCGCGCACGCACTCGAGGAGGCTCGACGTGGGGTTGTTCGACCGTTTCTCGCGGCCTCGGTCCGGCCGATCCCAGGCGTCCCCGGAGGACGCCGCCCATCTCGCGAACTGGACTCGCACGCACCTCGGTGTGGAGGCGTACGTGGAACCTCGGACGACAGTGACCGAAGTCACCGTCGTGCTCGTCGCGGCGGACGGCGAGTGGACCCGGCGCAGGGTGGGCGGCGAACGCGGCGCCCGCAAACTCGGGGAGGATCTCCGCATCCCGGTGTACGACGTCCGCAAGACCGGTTACCCGCAGCGGATGCGCGATCACGACGCACGGCGCCGCATCGAGCGGAAGCGGGAGCGCGAACGCGACCTGTAGGCGGCTCCGCCGCCCGTGCGTGGTTGACGAGTCCACGGACTCGTCAACCACGCACGAGCCCGGAGGGCCTACCCGTGGGCGGCGATGTCCTCGATCACCGAGATCATGGTGCGCACCGGCACGCCGGTGCCGCCGCGGCCGGTGTAACCCCACGGTCCCGACGAGTTGTAGGCCGGTCCGGCGACGTCGATGTGCGCCCACTGGACGCCGTCGGCGACGAACTCCTTCAGGTACAGGGCTGCCGCGAGCATGCCGCCCCAGCGGTGATTCGTGACGTTGGCGAGGTCGGCGATCTTCGAGTCGAGGTCCGAGCGCAGTTCGGCGGGCATCGGCATGGCCCACGCGTTCTCGCCGATCGTCTGGGAGATGGCGGCGACGCGGTCGCGGAACTCGTCGGTGCCCATGACACCGGGGGTCCGGTTGCCCAGTGCCACCATCTGCGCGCCGGTGAGCGTCGCCGTGTCGATCAGGTAATCGGGTTCGTCCTCGCAGGCGCGGACGATGGCGTCGGCGAGGACGAGGCGTCCCTCCGCGTCGGTGTTGATGACCTCCACTGTGGTTCCGCCGTACTGGGTGAGGACGTCGCCGGGGCGCTGCGCGGTGGACGACGGCATGTTCTCGGCCATCGGGACGGTGGCGGTGACGTCGACGGGCAGTCCGAGTTTGGCGGCGAGGACCACGGTCGCGACAACGGCTGCGGCGCCGCCCATGTCGGACGTCATGTTCTCCATGCCTGCGGCGGGCTTGATGGAGATGCCGCCGGTGTCGAAGGTGATGCCCTTGCCGACGAGCGCGACCTTGGGGGCGTTCCGCTTCTTGGCGGCGTAGCTCAGGCGGACCAGTCGCGGCAGCCGGGACGAGCCCTTGCCCACGCCGAGGATGCCGCCGTACCCGTTCTTTTCGAGTGCCTTCTCGTCCAGGACCTCGACCTTCAGCCCGGCGTCGGTGCCGAGTGCCTTTGCGCGGTCGGCGAATTCGGCGGGGAAGAGGTGGCTCGGGGGAGTATTGACGAATTCGCGTGCGGTGGCGACGGCTTCGGCGATCGCCGACGAGCGCGCGAGGGTGTCCTTCGACTCCTTCGCGCGAGGGGACGACACCAGCAACTCGACGCGCGACACGGGCTGTGCGTCCGGACCGGGAGCGGACTTCGCGGACTTGAATTCGGTGAACCGGTACGCGCCGAGCGCGAAACCTTCCGCTGCCGCACCGAGATCGAGCGCGGACAGTGTGGTCGCGACGGTGCCGACACCGCTGAGTGCCCGTGCCGCGGCACCCGCGGACTTCCGGATCTGCTCGGCGCCCAGCTTCTCGGCCGAACCGAGTCCGACGGCGAGCACGCTGTCGACCGGCAGCGTGTCGGGTGCCGGGATGCGGGTGGTCTCCTCGGCCTTGCCGGAGGCGCCCACCGTGACGAGCGTGTCGAGCAGATCGGTCAGCACCGATTCGTCGACGATGCCGTCTCCGAGCGCGATTTCGGGGCCGTCCGGGCTCGACGTCAGTCCGATCACCAACACGTCCACGCGCTTGCCGACGGTGCCGGCCAGTGCGAGTTGTGGTCCGAGGGGTCGGGCTGTGTGAGTGCTCACGGTGTGTCTCCTGCGGCGGTGGGGGCGGGTGGTGTCGGGTGGCCGACGTCGGTCCCGATGGTAGTGCGCCGTCGCCGTCCGCTACCCGGTGCGCGGCTACCCGGAGGTCCGATAGGTTGAGGCGCATGACCGAGGAGCAGTTGTCGCAGGGGCCCGTCCACGCCGTCCACGTCGAACTCGGGGCCACGTTCGCTCCGTTCGGCGGCTGGGAGATGCCCGTGTCGTATGCCGGCACCGTCGCCGAGCACACCGCGGTCCGCGAATCGGTGGGAGTGTTCGACGTCAGTCACCTCGGCAAGGCTCTCGTGCGGGGCAGCGGCGCCGCTGCCTTCGTGAACTCGGCGCTGACGAACGACCTCGACAAGATCGGCCCCGGCAAGGCGCAGTACACGCTGTGCTGCACGCCGTCGGGTGGAGTGATCGACGATCTGATCGCCTATTACGTGGGCCCGGACGAGGTGTTCCTCGTCCCGAATGCCGCCAACACCGCGGACGTGGTCGCGGCGCTGACCGCCGCGGCGCCCGACGGGATCACGGTGGAGGACCAGCACCGGGACTTCGGCGTTATCGCCGTGCAGGGCCCGAAGTCGGTGGAGGTGCTCACCGCGCTCGGCCTGCCCACCGACATCGACTACATGGCCTTCGCGGACGCCACCTGGGACGGCGTTCCCGTCCGTGTCTGCCGCAGCGGGTACACCGGCGAGATCGGGTTCGAACTGCTGCCACGCTGGGACGACAGCGAGAAGCTGTTCCGGGCGGCGGTCGAGCAGGTCCGCGCTCACGGCGGCCAGGTCGCCGGTCTCGGCGCCCGGGACACGTTGCGCACCGAGATGGGGTACCCGCTGCACGGGCACGAGCTGTCGCTGGAGATCTCCCCGCTCGAGGCGCGATGCGGCTGGGCTATCGGCTGGACGAAGCCGAAGTTCTGGGGCAGGGAGACCCTCGCCGACGAGAAGGCGTCCGGCCCGGCCCGCAAGCTGTGGGGCATCAAGGCGCTGGACCGCGGGGTCCTGCGCGCCGGTCAGACCGTGCTTCGCGGCGGCGAGTCGATCGGCGAGACCACGTCGGGCACGTTCTCGCCCACGCTCAAGGTCGGGATCGCGCTGGCGCTGCTCGATTCCGGGTCCGGGGTGTCGGCCGGAGACGAGATCTCCGTGGACGTCCGGGGGCGCTCGCTGCGCGCCGAGGTGGTGTCTCCGCCGTTCGTGGAGATCAACACCAAGTAAGCACCGGTCGCGGACGACCTGTCGGCGGCGGGGCGGCGGAAGGCGTTCGATAAGATCACGGGCATGACAGGTGTCACCGAGTTCGTTCGCGTCCCGCATCCCGCCCCCACCTCCGACGAGGTACGGCGAGAGATACTGGCGGCGCCCGGATTCGGCCGGTACTTCACGGATCACATGGCGTCCATCACCTACTCCACCGAGCTCGGCTGGCACGACGCGAAGGTGGAGCCGTACGGGCCGCTCCAGCTCGACCCCGCCGCGATGGTCCTGCACTACGGACAGGCCATCTTCGAGGGGCTGAAGGCGTACCGGCAGCCCGACGGCGGGATCTCGACGTTCCGTATCGAGGCGAACGCCGAGCGGCTCGCGACGTCGGCTCGCCGGCTCGCGATGCCGGAGCTGCCGGAGGAGTTGTTCGTCAAGTCGATCACCGAACTGCTCGAGCTCGATCACGAGTGGGTGCCCGCGGCCGGCGGTGAGGACGCGCTGTACCTGCGCCCGTTCATGTTCTCCACCGAGGCCGGTCTTGGAGTGCGACCGGCCGACGAGTACCGCTACCTGCTTATCGCCTCGCCCGCGGGTGCGTACTTCCCGCGGGGAGTGAAGCCGGTCAGCGTGTGGCTGTCGACGGAGTACGTCCGGGCCGCACCCGGCGGCACCGGTGCCGCCAAGTTCGCGGGCAACTACGCGGCGTCGCTCCTCGCGCAGGCGCAGGCCGCCGACGAGGGTTGCGACCAGGTGGTGTGGCTCGACGCCATCGAGCGGTCGTACGTGGAGGAGATGGGCGGCATGAACCTCTTCTTCGTGTTCGGCTCCGGATCCGACGCCCGCCTCGTGACGCCGTCCCTGTCCGGTTCGCTGCTGCCGGGCATCACCCGCAATTCGCTGCTGACTCTCGCGATCGACGCCGGTTTCGCGGTCGAGGAGCGGCGGATCAGCACCGACGAATGGCGCACCAAGACGAAGTCCGGCGAGATCACCGAGGTGTTCGCGTGCGGCACGGCGGCCGTCATTACGCCCGTCGGCCGGGTCAAGTCCGCCGAAGGTGAATTCACGATCGCCGACGGCGAGCCCGGCGAGGTCACCATGGCCCTGCGCGACACGCTGACCGGAATTCAGCGGGGAACGTTCGCCGACACCCACGGCTGGATGACCAAACTGCGCTGAGCCGTTTCGGCGGTCGGTCAGAAAGCGAGACCGATCGCCGAGACGGTGACGGTGATCTCGAGCGCGGCTCCGAGCACGTCACCGTTCAGGCCGGCGAATCGCCGGACGCAGTGGGCCACCAGCAGTGTGGTGAGTGTCAGTGCGACCGCGACGACGACCGGTCCCTGCCACCACGGCGCCGTGCACCACGCGGCCGCCGCGACGAGCGGGACGGTCCAGGCGAGACCGGTCCACGGCGACTGGGTCTCGGCGACCAGCGCGCCGAACCCTTCTGTGGAGGATGCGGGGATTCCGCGGCGGCAGGCGTACACGACCGCCACCCGCCCGGCTGCCACCGCCACGGCCACACACGCGAATTGTCCTGCGGCGGCGAGAGATCCGAATGCCAGCCCCTGCGCGCCCAGGCAGATCACCAGGGCGCACACCCCGAACGGGCCCGCGCCGCCGCTGTGCATCACGGCCCGTGCCCGCTCCGGCGGCCCGTAGCAGCCGAGCCCGTCGACGGTGTCGGACAGTCCGTCGACGTGCATGCCGCGGGTGGCGAGGGCGTGGGCCCCGACCGTCACCAGGCCGGCGAGGGCGGGATCGAGACCGGCGGACACGAGCACCCACAGCAGCCCCGCGGCCAGGGCGCCGAGCGCGATCCCGGTCACCGGCGCCGCCCGGATCGCGCGGCGGCCCGCCGCACGGTCGACGGAATCCGGTCCGCGCAGGGGGAGGACCGTCAGCCAGGAGAAGGCGAGCAGCACGCCTGTCACGGTCAGCCCGCGGTGTCGGCGGCGGAGTCGGTCCCGCTGGCGGAGTCGGTTCCGGTGTCGGAGTCGTCTTCGGCGTCGCGGGTGCTGACCCCGGCCTCCGCGAACGTCGCCATCTCCGCGAGAGTTGCGACGGCACCCTGCAGGATCGGCAGCGCGCTGACGGCGCCGGACCCCTCGCCGAGCCGCATGTCGAGTTCGAGGAGCGGGTCGAGTTGCAGATGCTTCAGCGCGATCGTGTGGGCCGGTTCCGTGGAACGGTGGCCGGCCAGCCACCACGCGCGGGCGCCGGGCGCCAATTCCTCCGCCACCATCGCGGCCGCCGTGACGACGACGCCGTCGAGGATCACCGGGGTCTTGCGCGCGGAGGCCTGCGCGAGGAACCCGGCCATCGCGGCGAGGTCGGCGCCCGACACCGTGCGCAGCAGCGCAACCGTGTCCCGGACCACCGGCCGGGCGCGGCGCATCGCGTCGCGGATCGCCGCAGTCTTCCGGATCCAGCCGGCGTCGTCGACCCCGGTACCCCGGCCGACCGCGGCGACCGGTTCGGTGTCCGTCAGCGCGGCGATGAGAACGGTGGCGGGTGTGGTGTTGCCGATTCCCATGTCGCCGGCGATCAACAGGTCTGCGCCGGAATCGATTTCGGAGTCGGCGATCGACCGTCCCGCCTCGATGGCCTGCAGGGTCTCTTCGTGTGTGAGCGCGTCCTCGCGGTCGATCGCACCCGACGAGCGCCGAATCTTGAACGCGGACACCGACGGATCCGTGTCGCCGTCCACCGACAGGTCGACGACGCGCACGCTCGCGCCCGCCCGGTTCGCGAGCGCGTTGACGGCCGCCCCGCCGCCGACGAAGTTGGCGACCATCTGCGCTGTCACTTCGGGCGGATATGCGGAGACACCGGTTCGTGCCACGCCGTGGTCGCCGGCGAACACCACCACCCGTGCCCGTGCGAACGGGGCGGGCGGGCAGACGCCCTGGCAGGCCGCGGCCCAGCACGCCAGCGTCTCCAGACGGCCGAGCGATCCGGCCGGTTTGGTGAGCTGGAGCTGACGGGCCTCGGCCTGCGCGCGAACCCCTTCGTCGGGTGGGGTGACGGGTTCGAACCGACCGGGGTCGGTGCTCACGGACTCGCTGGTCACGCTTGGCCTCTCGCTCGAGTGGAGTCGGCCCCGCACGACGCACGTGCGGGATCGTCTTTCAGGGTCATGGTCAGGCCGGCCACGACGAGGATCACGCGATCGCAGACCTGCGCGAGCCGCGCGTTGAGGGCGCCGATCTCGTCGCGGAACAGGCGACCGGACCGGGTCTCGGGGATGACGCCGAGTCCCACCTCGGGAGTTACCAGCACGAGTGCCCCGCGGTAGTCGCGGACGCTCGCGACGAGGTCGTCCGCGCGAGGGGTGATGGTGCCCCGCGGCGAATCCCAGGCTGCGGTGCCGTCGAGTTCGACGGTGAGCCAGGTGCCGAGATCGTCGACGAGGGTGGCTGCCGCGTCGGTGGGGGAACGCAGTTGATCGGCGAGGTCGCGGCGGTACGCGGTTTCCACGGTGACCCAGCTGTCGGGGCGCCGATCGCGGTGCTCGGCGACCCGGTGCTCCCAGTCGTGGTCGTCGGGATCGCGGTGGCTGGTGGCGACGTAACGCACCAGTCCTACCCCGGCCAGGGCCTGCGTCAGTTCCTCGGCGTGCGCGGATTTACCGGACCGTGCACCACCGAGTACCAGCGTTCGCGAGGGCTGGTGCGGGTGACCCGGGTGGTCCGGGGGAACGGCGGTGGGCACGGAGGGAAACGCTACCAACCCGCCAACGTGGCAGTATTTTGACGAAGAACGTCAATCCAGCCACTGTTGGCGGGAAGTGGACGGGCGGAGAATTTCAGCCATGCCCGAATTCCTCGTCCTCGTCGCACTACTCCTCGTGCTGCAAGCGGCCGTGACATACGCCGGTCGGCACCTGGGTCCACTCCACCCGCGACTGCGGAACAGCTACCGCGACAACTTCTTCCGGCCTGCCGATCCCTTGACGGACCTGTCGCACGACCGCGACGCCGAATTGGGGCGACTGCTCGCCGAGACGCACCGCGCGCCCCACAACTGACCGTCAGATGGCGTCGCCGGGCCGCACCCGCGGCTTGGGGGCCCGCAGCTTGCGGATCTGCGACGCACGCACGAACGCGTACCAGCCGAGCTTGAAACCGCCGTCGGGGGTGTCCGGGAAGCGTTCCCGCACCTGATTGTTGATCTTGCGGCCCAGCCAGACGCCCTCGATGGCCATGAACATCATCATGATGAGCATGGCGAGCGTCACGATCGCCTGCAGTGCCGGGCTGACGAACATCGCCATGATGAGAACCAGCGCCAGCGGCATGAACAGACCGACCAGGTTGCGCCGGGCGTCGACGATGTCCCGGACGTACGCGCGCACGGGGCCCTTGTCGCGGGGGAGGAGGTACTTGTCCTCGCCTGCGAGCATGCGGGTGCGCCGCTCGGCGGCGGTTGCGCGTCGCTCCGCAGCGGCAACCTTGCGCTCTTCCTTGCTGCCGCGGGTGGCCTTCTTACGGGCCCGGGCCTCTTTCGCGGTCAGGGGTGCGGGCGCGACCGGTCCGCGGCGCTTCGACTCTGCGTCACGTCGCTTGGGGGTCGGGCGGCCCTTGCCCGCCTGCTCGACGGACTCCACCTCCTGGGCCGTCGACGACTCGGCGACCTCGGCGTCCCGCTTGTCTGAATTGTCCGAATCACCGCGGCGTAGCAATTTCACCCTTCCAGACTATGGGAAGACGCCGCCGTGTGGAAAACCGCCCTCTCATCGAAATGCCGGGTCGGGCCCGTGGCCATACACTTCGCCGATGCGAGTGTTGATCGCACCGGACTCCTTCGGTGAGACGCTGACCGCCGTCGAGGCGACTGCCGCCATCGCGGCCGGATGGTCGGCGGTGCGCCCGGACGACCAGTTGATCGAGGCCCCGCAGTCCGACGGCGGCCCGGGCTTCGTGGATGTGGTCGCGGCCGCGGGCGGCACCATCCGGACGACGGTGGTCGAAGGGCCCCTCGGCGTCGACGTCCCCGCCCGCTGGCTCCTCGACGGCACTGACGCCTACCTCGAATCCGCCCAGGCCTGCGGACTCGGACTGCTCGACGGACCGCCGACGCCCCGCACCGCCCGCGACGCGCACAGTCGAGGCGTCGGGCAACTCGTGGTGGCGGCCCTCGACGCCGGGGCGCGCAGAATCGTCGTCGGGCTCGGCGGCAGCAGCTGCACCGACGGCGGGCGCGGCCTCGTCGAATCCCTCGCGCAGGGATTCGGCAGCGCGGACGCAGCTGTCGCCCGGCTGCGTGCGGTGGAACTGGTGGCCGCGACCGACGTCGAACACCCGTTGCTGGGCGAACACGGCGCCGCCCGCGTCTTCGGGCCGCAGAAGGGTGCCGATGCCGGCACCGTCGAGTTCCTCGAGGAGCGGAACACCGCGTGGGCCGGGCAACTGCGCCGGGTGACGGCAAGGGACGTCGCGGCGGAGGCCGGCGCCGGAGCCGCGGGTGGCATCGGCGCCGCGCTGCTCGCGCTCGGCGGCACCCGAGAATCCGGCGCCCACGTGGTCGCCCAGCGCACCGGGCAGGACCGGCAACTCGCCTCCGCGCAGCTCGTGATCACCGGCGAAGGTCGGCTCGACCAGCAGTCGCTGCGCGGCAAACTCGTGATCGCGCTCGCCGCCGCGGCCCGCAGGCGGGCCATCGCGACGCTCGTCCTGGCCGGGCAGGTGCTCCTCGACACGGACGATCTCGACCGCGCGGGCATCGACGAGGCGCTGTCCCTGGTGGACCACGCCGGCTCGGTCGAACTCGCGATGTCGGACGCATACGCGCAGCTGAGAGACCTCGCCGCCGCCGCGGCCCGCGGATGGGACGGCGCAGCCGCACGGCAGTAACCCGAAACCCAGACGTCGGATACCATGGACGTGGATCGATCTGCGGACGCTGCCGCAGCGAATGGAACCCGGGAATAAGTCGGGCGCGGAGTACCGTTGAAGCGTTCACGGGTTTGTTACGAACTACAGGGAGAGCCCATGACTGTGCAGAACGAGACCGCCGTCCACGGCGTCAAGATGACCGAAGCCGCGTCCGCCAAGGCGAAGGCGCTGCTCGATCAGGAAGGTCGTGACGACCTCGCACTGCGTATCGCCGTGCAACCCGGCGGCTGCGCAGGACTGCGTTACCAGCTGTTCTTCGACGACCGCAACCTGGACGGCGACCTGATCGTGGACTTCGGTGGCGTCGCCCTCGCGGTGGACCGGATGAGCGCGCCGTACGTCGAGGGTGCCTCGATCGACTTCGTCGACACCATCGAGAAGCAGGGTTTCACGATCGACAACCCCAACGCGACCGGTTCGTGCGCCTGCGGCGACTCCTTCAACTGAGTCCCGGTCCGAAGTACAACTGAATCGACAAGTCTGACGCGGCGCCGACCGGCTGCCGCGTCAGACTTTTTTCGTGCCCGACCTCGCCGTCCCGCGTCCTCGTGCTGCCGACCGAACATGGTGGTACGCCGGGGTACGGTGAGAAATCCCGACCGAACTCATCGAAAGGCATCCGCCCGTGACAATTGCGGTAACCGGTTCCATCGCCACCGACCACCTGATGCGGTTTCCGGGCCGGTTCGCCGAGCAACTGCTCGCCGATCAGCTCAGCCACATCTCGTTGAGCTTCCTGGTCGACGACCTCGTAGTCCGGCGCGGGGGAGTGGGCGGCAACATCGCCTACGCCATGGGCGTCCTCGGTGGTTCCCCGCTGCTGGTCGGGGCTGTCGGAGCCGACTTCGCGGAGTACCGCCAGTGGCTCGAGGGCAACGGTGTCGACTGCACCGCCGTCCGGATCTCGACCACCGCGCACACCGCGCGTTTCGTGTGCACCACGGACGAGGACATGGCGCAGATCGCCTCGTTCTACCCCGGGGCGATGAGTGAGGCCCGCGAGATCCAGCTGTCCGGCATCGCACCGGACGCGGACACACTCGAGCTCGTCCTGATCGGCGCCAACGACCCCGAGGCGATGATCCGCCACACCGAGGAATGCCGCCGGCAGGACATCCCGTTCGCCGCCGACCCGTCGCAGCAACTCGCACGCCTGAACGGCGAGGAGGCGGCGACGCTGATTCGCGGCGCGAAATACCTGTTCACGAACGAGTACGAATGGGGCCTGCTGCAGCAGAAGACCGGACTGTCCGAAGAGGAGATCCGCGCACAGGTCGGTGTCCGCGTCACGACGCTCGGCTCCAAGGGCGTGGAGATCGTCGACGCAGAGGGCAACCGAACCCGGGTCGCCGTCGTCCCCGAGAAGGCCAAGGTCGACCCGACCGGTGTCGGTGACGGATTCCGTGCCGGATTCCTCCTCGCGCACAGCGCAGGCCTCAGCTTCGAGCGCTCCGCGCAGCTGGGGTCGCTGGTGGCCGTGCTGGTGCTGGAGACCACCGGAACCCAGGAATGGTCGTTCGACCGCGACGAGGCTGTCAAGCGCCTCGCGGATGCCTACGGCTCCACCGCCGCGGACGAGATCGCCGCGATTCTGCCGTAAGGCGGCTCCGCCGCCGTGAGTGGTTGACGAGTCCCTGGACTCGTCAACCACTCACGGGCGCGAAGCGCCTAGATCGAGACCGGGTACGCCGGCTCGGCGATTTCCGGCACGATGCGGTTCTCGACGAAGATGCCGTGCCAGACCATGAAGATCAGCACGGTCCACAGGCGACGGCTGTGGTCGGACACGCCGTCCCGGTGGTCGTTCAGCATCTTCGCGATCGCGGCCTTGTCGAGCAGGTGATCGGTGCCCGAGGCCGCGATCTGTTCGTGCGCCCAGTCGAACAGTTCGGTGCCGCGCAGCCAGTGCCGCAACGGCACCGGGAAGCCCAGCTTCGCCCGGTGGAGCACGTGTCCGGGGACGATGCCCTCCAGCGCCTGACGCAGCGCGTACTTGGTGGTGCTCTTGGTGATCTTCTGATCCAGCGGCACCCGCGACGCCACCTCGAAGACCTCCGGATCGAGGAACGGCACCCGCAGTTCGAGCGAATTGGCCATCGTCATCTTGTCGGCCTTGACCAGGATGTCGCCGCGCAACCACGTGAACAGGTCCAGGTGCTGCATCCGGGCCACCGGATCCCACCCCTGCGACTGCGCGTAGATCGGGTCGGTGACGTCACGGTGCGTCCACTCGGGGCGGAAGTCGCGCAGAACGGCGCGCAACTGCGCGTCGTTGAAGCTGCGCGCGTTGCCGTAGTACCGCTCCTCGAGAGTCAGCGAACCGCGATTGAGCAGGCTCTTGCCGCGGGTGCCGTCGGGGATGCGCTCGGACAGCTTGCCGGCGGCCCTGCGCAGCCCCTTGGGCAGGTACTCGAACGGCTTCAGCGAAATCGGCTCGCGGTAGATGGTGTAACCGCCGAACAGTTCGTCGGCGCCCTCACCGGACAGCACGACCTTGACGTGCTTGCGCGCCTCCTTCGCGACGAACCACAGCGGAACGAGCGCGGGGTCGGCGACCGGGTCGTCGAGGTACCACACGATCTCGGGAATGGCGGCGGCGAATTCGGAGGGGCTCACCACCTTCACCACGTGCCGTGCGCCGATGGCCTCGGCGGATTCGGCCGCGACGTCGACCTCGGAGTAGCCCTCACGCTCGAAACCGGTGGTGAACGTGATCAGATTCGGGTTGTGGCGCATCGCGAGCGCCGCGATCGCCGTCGAGTCGATGCCCCCCGACAGGAACGAGCCGACGGTCACGTCGGCGCGCATGTGCTTGGCGACCGAATCCTCGAGCGCCTCCGCGATCTCGCGGTACCGGGCCTGCTCGGTGCCCGCGGCGAACGGACGCACCGGGAACGTCGGTGCGAAATAGCGGGTGATCACGGGTTCTTCACCCGGGCGCACCCGCGCGAAGCACCCGGATTCGAGCCTGCGGATCTGCTTGTGGAGGGTTTCGGGTTCCGGCACGTACTGGAGGACGGTGTAGTGCTCGACTGCACGCGGATCGAGTTCCGTGCCGATGCCGATCAGGCCGGCCAGTTCCAGCAGGCTCTTCTTCTCGCTGCCGAACGCGGTGCCGCCGGTGCCCGTCGCCAGGAACAGCGGTTTGATGCCGAACGGGTCGCGGGCGATGAACAACTCCCGCGTCTCGGTGTCCCAGATCGCGAACGCGAACATGCCGCGCAGGCGGCGGACGGCGTCCTCACCCCAGTAGTGGAACGCGGCGACGATGGCCTCGCTGTCGCCCTCGGTGACGAACTGCGCACCGAACTGCTCGGCGAGCTCGGCCCGCACCTCGAGGTAGTTGTAGATCTCGCCGTTGAACGTCAGCGCGTAGCGTTCCGGATTCTCCGCCGGACCCCACCGCAGCGGCTGGTGGGAGTGTTCGATGTCGATGATCGACAGCCGATTGAACCCGAAGACCAGGTGGTCGTCGTGCCAGGTCCCGTGCTCGTCCGGCCCACGGTGCCGCAGGCAGTGCATCGCCTGGTCGACCTGTGAGACGGCGTTGTCGCTGGTTTCTCCAGAGGTCAGTAGCCCGAGCAGTCCGCACACAGCGTCCGGTACCTCAATTCAGAATCTTGGAAGGCTCCACGAGGTGGAGGGGTCAGGGATCTCTGCCGGAAAGTATGCCGCAGATTGCCGACGCGTCCGGTTCGGGCCGTCGCCGGCACCGCCGTGACCCGAACACCGGCACCGCCGCGACAACGACAGCGACACATCGCCCGACCCGAGGATGGAGAGCCGCCGCCTTTGGTCTACGCTGCGTAGTAATTGGGCCTTCCCATCGGGTGTGCCCTAGTGGAATTTGCGGCGATCAGGAAGGCGTGAACGTGGCGCAAGGTCGGATCCTTCGGCGGGCAGGGTTGGCAGTATCTTTGGGCATTGCTGCCTTGCTGCTGTCGGGTTGTTCAATCGACAACGAGGTGCTTCGTTTCGGGTGGCCTTCGGGCGTAACCCCGCAGGCGCACCGCATGCGTGAACTGTGGACCTGGTCGGTCATCGCCGCCCTCGTCATGGGTGTGCTGGTGTGGGGACTCACCTTCTGGGCGGTGATCTTCCACCGCAAGAAGAAGGACTCACCCGAGTTCCCGCGTCAGACGGCATACAACGTGCCGCTGGAGCTGGCGTACACCGCGGTTCCGTTCGTCATCATCGCCGTGCTGTTCTACTTCACGGTGGTCGTGCAGAACCATGTCCTCGAGAAGAAGGACAACCCCAACGTGGTGGTGGATGTCACTGCGTACCAGTGGAACTGGAAGTTCGGTTACCGCTCCATCGACCTCGGTGAGGGTGGCGGCCTGTACGACGGTGTCGACCAGGAGGCGCAGGCCGCCGTCGAGGCTGCATCGGCGCCCGAGGCGGAGGGTGAGGGTGAGCACGCCCTGCCCGGGCCGATCCACGGCAAGGTCCCCCAGGACCTGTCCTACCTGCACTACGACACGATCGAGACGGTCGGCTCGAGCAACGAGATCCCGATCCTCGTCCTGCCGACCGGCAAGCGGATCCAGTTCGAACTGGCCTCGGCCGATGTCATCCACGCGTTCTGGGTGCCGGAGTTCCTGTTCAAGCGCGACGTGAACCCGAACCCCAAGGAGAACCACTCCGACAACGTCTTCCAGATCAGTGAGATCGAGAAGGAAGGTGCCTTCGTCGGGCGCTGCGCCGAGATGTGCGGCACGTTCCACGCGATGATGAACTTCGAGGTTCGCGCCGTGAGCCCGGACAAGTTCGCGCAGTACATCGAGTTGCGCAAGCCGGCGAGCGAGGGCGGCCGGGATCTGACCACGGCGGAGGCTCTGCAGGCCATCGGCGAGTCCCCTGTCGCGACGTCGACGTCTCCCTTCACCACCGATCGCGGCTACAAGCAGGCGAGCGGTGTCGAAGGTAACTGAACCTGCTGCTGATACCTCACTGACCAAGGACAAGTGCTGATATGAAGATCGAAGCCAAGCTCTTCGAGATCCTGACGGTATTCTTCATTCTCGTCGCGATCGTCTACGGCGTCTTCACCGCCGTTTCACGAACCGGTATCGAGTGGGCGGGTCTGACGGGCATCTGCCTGTCGGCGGGACTGACGCTGATCATCGGAACGTATTTCCGGTTCGTCGCCCGTCGCCTCGACACCCGTCCCGAGGACTACGAGGACGCGGAGATCGCCGACGGCGCAGGCGACCTGGGGTTCTTCAGCCCCGGTAGCTACTGGCCGATCCTGCTCGCCGCCGCGGCCGCGTTCGTCGCAGTCTCGATGGCGTTCTTCCAGCCGTGGATGCTGGTGGTCGCCGTGGTTGCCGTGCTGGCCGCCGCTGCGGGTCTCGTCTTCGAGTACTACGTCGGACCCGAAAAGCACTAGTCCACACACTGTTGTGACGGCGGAGGCGCCGAATCCCTCTGGGGGTTCGGCGCCTCCGCCGTTCGTCGTCAGCGTTCGCGGTTCGGGACCGCCGCCGCGGCGAGGAGCGCGGTGGCCTGTTCGGACGCGAGTCGCACCGCATCGGGGAACACCTGCAACCCGTGCGCGACCAGGGCGCCCTCGTGGAGCAGCATGACGGTGCGCGCGAGTGTCTCCGGATCGCGCACCGACGCGTCCCGGCACACGCCGGTGAACAGGTCGAGCATCCACCGCTTCTGGCCGATGATGATCGCGTACGCCGGATGTGACGGGTCGCTGATCTCCGCGTGCGCGTTGACCATGCTGCACCCTTTCGCGCTGTTCTCCGCTGTCCAATCCCGGGATGCGTCGAAGATCGCCGTCAGGCGCCGTTCGGGCGAGTCGCCGACGGCGTCGAGACGGCCGGCGAGTAACGCTCGCCACCGTTCGTCCCGGTCGGCGAGGTACTCGACCACGATCTGTTCCTTCGACCCGAAACGGTCGTAGAGCGTCTTCTTCGCGACGCCGGCCTCGGCGGCGATGAGATCGACGCCGACCGCGTGGATTCCCCGCTCGTAGAACAGCCGACCCGCCGCGGCCAGCGCCCGTCGCGCGCCCGGTGTCAGCGTGACGCGCTGCGGTGACGGCACAGAATCCATGACAGAAGTATACAGATCGGTGTACTTTCGGGAAGTAAACCGATCTGTTTACTTGGGTGGTGGTCATTCGTGAACGCGTTGTTCACCGTGATGTTCGTCCTGTGCTGGAGTTCCGGTTTCATCGGGGCCAAACTCGGCGCCGGGAACGCGGACGCGCTCACGGTGCTCACCTGGCGGTTCCTTCCATTGGCTGTCGCGCTGGCCGTGGGCGCGGTCCTGTTCCACCGCGCCCGCTGGCGGGAAGTCGGATTCCGTGCGCTCCGCCGTGGTGTGGTGGTGGGCGCGCTGTCGCAGACCGGGTATCTGCTGACCGTCTACCAGGCGATCGGACTCGGCGTCTCGACCGGCACCACCGCACTGATCGACGGCACCCAGCCCCTGGTCGTCGCCGTGCTGGCAGGCCCACTGCTCGGTCAGTACGTCGCGGCCAGGCAGTGGTGGGGGCTGCTGCTCGGACTGACGGGTGTCGTGATCGTCACTGCCGGCGACGCCACCGCGGCCTCCGGCGTGCCGTGGTGGGCATACCTCGTGCCGTTCGCCGGAATGCTGTCGCTGGTGGCCGCGACATTCGTGGAGAGCCGTTCACCGGACGACACCGATCCCGCCGTGGCTCTCACGGTGCACTGTGCGACCAGCGCCGTGCTGTTCACCGCCCTCGCCGCGTGCGCCGGAAAGCTGTCGCCGTCGGCGACGGCACCGTTCTGGTGGTCGGTGGCGTGGCTGATCGTCCTGTCCACCGTCGGCGGCTACGGCCTGTACTGGCTCGTGCTGCGCCGGAGCGGAATCACCCGGGTCAATGCCCTGATGTTCCTGATGGCACCCGTGACGGCGATCTGGGGGGCCGTGATGTTCGGCGAACCGTTCGGGGGCCTTACCGCCCTCGGACTTCTCCTCGGCCTCGGGGCGGTCGTGCTCGTGTTCCGTGCGCCGCCGCGGGGGAGAGGAGCGCGCACGGTCCGGACAGACGAACAGAGCCCCGAACCGGAAGTGGTTCGGGGCTCTGCTCGGTTGCGGAGGTGAGGCTAGTGCGCCTCGCCGTTGCCGGACGATCCGTTGCCGGAGGTCGGCGAACCGTTGCCGTGGGCACGGTCCTGGTACTCCCGCAGCATCGTGAGCTGCTCGTGCTCGCCGTGGTGCAGGGCGTGCTCGAGGGCCAGGCTCTCCTCGACCGGGTCGGCCGTGACGAGGCTGCCGGAACCGGGCTTGCCGGCGGAACCGAGCTTGTTCATCTTCTTCGGGACCGTCGCACCCTGGTACTCGAGCGGGATCGGGTGACCGTGGTCGTCGACCGGGCCGAGCGGCTGGTGGATCTCGATGTACTGACCGTTCGGCATCCGCTTGATGATGCCGGTCTCGATGCCGTGCTCGAGGACCTCACGGTCGCTGCGCTGGAGACCCAGGCAGAACCGGTAGGCGACGAAGAAGGCGATCGGAGGCAGCAACACCATGCCGATACGGCCGATCCACGTCATCGCGTTCAGCGAGATGCTCAGGTGGTACGCGATGATGTCGTTGATGCAGGAGATCGTCAGGACGGCGTAGAACGCGATCGCCATCGCACCGATCGCGGTACGCACCGGAACGTCGCGCGGACGCTGCAGCAGGTTGTGGTGAGCATCGTCCTTGGTCAGACGCTTCTCGATCCACGGGTAGGCGATCAGGACCGTGAACACCAGACCCATGATCAACGCGACGGCGAACACCGACGGGATGGTGTAGCGGTCGAACAGGTAGATGTCCCATGCCGGCCACAGACGGGCCAGGCCGTCCGTCCACATCATGTAGATGTCGGGCTGCGAACCCGCCGACACCTGCGCCGGGTTGTACGGGCCGATGGTCCAGACCGGGTTGATCTGCAGCACGCCACCCATGACGGCGAGAACGCCGAACGTGATCGCGAAGAACGCACCCGACTTCACCGCGAACACCGGGAGGATCCGGACGCCGACGACGTTGGTCTCCGTGCGGCCGGGGCCGGGGAACTGAGTGTGCTTCTGGTACCAGACGAGCGCGAGGTGACCGGCGATCAGGGCGAGGATGATGCCCGGGAACAGCAGGACGTGCGCGACGTACAGGCGGGGGATGATCAGGTCGCCGGGGAAGTCGCCGCCGAAGATCAGCCAGTGCATCCAGGTGCCTGCGATCGGGATGCTCAACGTGATGCCGGAGAACGCGGCGCGCAGGCCGGTGCCGGACAGCAGGTCGTCGGGGATGGTGTAGCCGAAGAATCCCTCGAACATCGCCAGGATCAGCAGCAAGCAGCCGATGACCCAGTTGGCCTCACGCGGACGCCGGAAGGCGCCGGTGAAGAAGATGCGCAGCAGGTGCACGACGATCGACGCCGCGAACATCAGCGCAGCCCAGTGGTGGATCTGACGGACGAACAGGCCGCCGCGGACCTCGAACGAAATGTTCAGCGTGGTCTCGTACGCGCGGGACATCGTGACGCCGCGCAGGGGCTCGTACGCACCGTTGTAGACGACGTGCGCCATCGACGGGTCGAAGAACAGGGTCAGGTAGACACCGGAGATCAGCAGGATGACGAAGCTGTACAGCGCGATCTCGCCGAGCAGGAACGACCAGTGGGTGGGGAAGACCTTGTTGATCTGCCGCCGCATTCCCGCTGCGAGGTGGTAGCGCGAGTCCATCGCTTCCGCCTGGCCTGTGGCCATCGCGCTCAGTTTAGACGGTTTGTTGTCGGTCACGGTCGACGCTCCCAAAATGCCGGGCCGAGAGCTTCGATGTAGTCACCTGTTGTGACTAGGAAACCCTCTTCGTTCACTGTAATAGGCAACTGCGGAAGTGCACGAGCGGCCGGACCGAAAATCGGCTTTCCGTAGGTCAGCGCATCGAACTGCGACTGGTGGCACGGGCAGAGGATTCGGTTGGTCTGCTGCTCGTACAGGGAGGTGGGGCAGCCGAGGTGGGTGCAGATCTTCGAGAAGGCGAAGTAGTCGCCGTAGTTGAAGCTCTCCTGGCCCTTGCGCTTGGTGACGTTTGCCGCGTCCTCCGTGCGGAGGCGGATGAGCATGGTCGCGTTACGGATGCCGCGCAGCGCCTCGAGCAGCGCGTCGTGATCGCCGCGATCGGACTCGCGGAAGGGGAACACCGTCTCCATGGCGCCGGCGTCCAGGTCTTCCGGGCGAACCAGGACGACGTCCTCGGGACGACCGGTGTCGCGGCGCAGGTAGATGGTCTCGCCCTCGTAGCGGGGGGTCCACCCCGACACCCACAGCGGGGAGTCGTCGCGCTTGGCCCACGGGTTCTTGATCAGACCACCGAGGGGCATGACGGACATGATGCCGAGGGCACCGCCGCCGAAGATCAGGGTGCGCTTGAGGAGCTTGCGGCGTCCCAGCGTCGACGTGTCGAACGAGTCGCCGAGTTCCGCGACGATCGTCTTGCGATCGACCTCGGACGATCCACCGTCGTGGCGGTCCTGGATGGACACCTCTTCGGGGATGAACTTCTTGGTGAACTGCACCGCGCCGACACCGAGGCCGAGGATGGCCAGACCCATGGTGAGGCCGATCAGCGGCGTGTACAGGCTGTACGCCGAGTAGTGCTCCTCGCCGGAGCCCGCGTACTCCCAGGGCCAGAAGAGGTAGATCGCGATGAACGCGATCGCGGAGATGCCGGAGAGTGCGAACCAGAACGCGACCGACCGCTCGGCGCGCTTCTCGGCCTTCGTTCCCGGAACCGCCCAGCGGTTGCGGCGGAACGCGACATCGACGTGGTCGAGGTTCGTGCCGAGCTCGACCAGTTCGTCGCGGCTCAGGTTCTCGAGTTCTGCATCCGTGTACTTCTTTGGCGTGGCGCCGCCCGGCTGGCCAGCGTCGCTCATGACCTTGCTCCGATCCACAGTGCTGCACCGACGACAGCGATGATTCCGACGACCCACATGGCCAAGCCCTCGGAGGCGGGACCGATGCCGCCGAGTCCGTAGCCACCGGGCTGCTTCGTCTCGCCCGACGACTTGATGTAGGCGATGATGTCCTTCTTCTCCTCGAGGGTCAGCTGACGATCCGAGAACTTGGGCATGTTCTGCGGACCGGTGACCATCGCGGTGTAGATCTGCTGCTCGTTGGCCGGGTCGAGGACCGGCGCGTACTTACCGGACGACAGCGCACCGCCGCGCCCGGTGAAGTTGTGGCAGGACGCGCAGTTGAGACGGAACAGCTCGCTGCCGCGTCCGATGTCGCCGCCGCGCAGCGAAGACTGGGCGACTTCGCCGTTCTCGTCGCGAATGACCGTGGGGCCGCCGCCGTTGGCCTGGACGTACGCGCCGATGGCGTCCGTCTGCTCGGCGTCGAACTTGACGGGCTTGCGCTCGACCTGGGCCTCGTTGCGCGATGCGGGCATACGTCCCGACGACACCTGGAAGTACACGGCGGCCTCGCCGACACCGATCAGGCTGGGGCCGCGGTCCTGCACACCCTGCAGGTTCGCGCCGTGGCACGTGATGCACGAGGTGTCGTACAACTGCTTGCCCTCGCGGATCAGTGCTGCCTGATCATCGGTGGCGGTGGCCACCTGCGGGGTTGGCGTCAACGCGGACGCGAGGAAACCGGCGCTGACCAGTCCCATCATCAGGACCAGGGCGCCCATGGCGCGCCTGCGGAGCTTCCGCTGGCGGCGTGCCTTGGCGGCAGACGCTGTGGTGTCGGATGCGGGAGGGGGGGATGAACTCATCTGTATCCCTTTGGTATGTCGGGACGGACTGGACGTCAGGGGGCTGCCTGGGGCGTTCAGCTGATCAACGGATGAAATAGATCGTGGCAAACAGGGCGATCCACACGATGTCGACGAAGTGCCAGTAGTACGAGACGACGATGGCGGCGGTGGCCTGGGCGGGCGTGAACTTGCTGACCTTGGTGCGGGCGATCAGGAACACGAACGCGATGAGGCCGCCGATCACGTGCATGCCGTGGAAGCCGGTGGTCATGTAGAAGACCGAGCCGTACACGCTGCTCGAGATGGAGGTGCCCTCTTCGATGAGGTGGATGTACTCGTATCCCTGCCCGAGGACGAAGAAGGTGCCCATCGCCAACGTGAGGAGGTACCACCGGCGGAGGCCGAAGACGTCGCCGCGCTCCGCTGCGAAGACACCCATCTGGCAGGTGAACGACGAGGCGATCAGCACCAGCGTCACCGGCACGGCCAGAAACAGGTTCAGCTCGGTCGGCTCCGGCGGCCAGTTTCCATTCGCCTGCGATCGCGCCACGAAATACATGGCGAAGAGCCCTGCGAAGAACATGAGCTCACTTGACAACCACACGATGGTGCCAACGCTGACCATGTTAGGTCGGTTCAGCGAGTGCACGCGTTGGGTGATTGCTGATCCTGAAGTCCCTACTGCGCTCGTCACAGACAGAAGTATGACGCTTCGTCGTAAGAGACGACTACCCGGGTCCACCCTCGGCGCGCCGAGGCGCCCCGCTTGTCCGATTCTCCCTGCTGACAGCCTGGTCGCAGACCGTGAAAGGGTGGAGTCATGCGCTCTGGAGACAACAGTACGGGGTGGCTGCGGCGACTGTTCGGAAGTCGGAAGCAGACCCCTCTCGATCAGGATCGGCCCGACCTCGTGGTCGTCGCCTCGAGCTTCGACGACGTGGAAGCGTGCTCGACCGCGCTCGACCGTGCCGCCGCCGAGGATCCGCGCTGGGACGCCGGCGCGGAAGCAGTACTGCGGCACCACTTGCGGCTGCCTGCGTCCTCGGTGGCCGACGCCGTGTCGATCGCCGCCCAGGACGGCTACCGGCCGCAGCATCCGGACGGGCAGGCGTCTCCGGCCGAGGACGGTGCGACCGTCGAACTCGTGCTGCAGCGGGTCCAGGTCCTCGATGCCCTGCACTGCTCCCAGGAACGGTCGAGGATGGCCGGGCTGGCCCAGCGGCTCGGGGGCTCGGTCGACGGATGGGACGCGACGCAACCGGCGCGCGAGTCCGATCTGCCCGGTGACTAGGCTGCCAGGGATCGGATCCGCCACTAGTACAAGGGGACACGACGATGCAGAGCCCGACTGCTCAGGGGACCAACGACGGTGTGCTGCCTGCACGCACCTGGCCGTCGGTCCTCGGTGCGCTCACCGACGGACGTGACCTCGCGGTGGACGACGCGAAATGGGCGATGGACGAGATCATGTCGGACAACGCCACGTCCGCGCAGATCGCGGCATTCGGCGTCGCCCTCAAGATGAAAGGCGAGACGCCGGAGGAGTTGCGCGGCCTGGCGGACTCGATGCTCGGGCACGCACGCAAGGTCCCCGTCGACGACGACGTCGTCGACATCGTCGGCACCGGTGGTGACCGTTCCAACACGGTGAACATCTCGACGATGGCGTCACTCGTGGTCGCGGCGTCCGGCATCCGCGTCGTCAAGCACGGGAACCGGGCGGCGTCCTCCAAGAGTGGTGGGGCGGACGTTCTCGAGGCGCTCGGCGTCAAGATCAATCTCGGCCCCGACGAGGTGGCCCGCTGCGTGCGGGAGGTCGGCATCGGCTTCTGCTTCGCGCCGGTGTTCCACCCCGCCCTGCGGTTCGCGGGCGCGCCGCGTAAGGAGATCGGCATCCCGACCGTCTTCAACGTGCTCGGACCGCTCACCAACCCGGCTCGTCCGCGGGCCGGCCTCATCGGCTGCGCCTTCCCGGGTCTGATCTCGGTGGTGGCCGGTGTGCTCGCGCAGCGCGGCAATTCGGCGCTGGTGGTGCGCGGCGACGACGGCCTGGACGAGTTGACGACGTCGACCACGTCGACCGTCCACATCGTCGCCGACGGGTCGGTGACCACCCGTCAATTCGACCCCCGCGACATCGGCATCGCGCGGGTGTCGCTCGACGAACTGCGCGGCGGCGACGCCGACGTGAACGCGGCGGTGGCGCGGCGACTTCTCGCGGGTGAGACCGGGCCCGTCCGCGACGCGGTCCTGCTCAACGCCGCGGCGGCGATCGCGGCATTCCGGGGTCTCGGCGGCCGCACTCTCGAGGAGGGACTGTCGGACGGGCTCTCGACGGCGGCGCAGTCCATCGACAGCGGAGCGGCGGCGACGCTGCTCGGCCGGTGGGCCGAACTCACGTCGGGCCTGGCCACCAGCAAGTAGCCGGCGGACCTATTCGCCGATGGAGAAGCCCGCTTCCACGTCGGCGCTGGAGTAGGACTGGAACGCGATGTGCGTCGCCGTCCGCGAGACGCCGTCCACCTTGTTGATTCCCTCGGTGACGACCTCCGCGATCTTCGCGTGGTCCCGGACCCGCACGATCGCGATGAGGTCGACGTCGCCTGCGCAGGAGTAGACCTTGTCGACGCCCTCGATGTCGGCGACGGCCTGAGCGGTCTCCGGGATGCGGTGGGCTTCGGCGTGGATCAGGACGATGGCGTTGATCATGATCGCCAGCCTAAGCGGTGGTCGGCGGAACCCGGTGCGGGTGGTCGGGTCTCGGCGTCCCGTGTCGACGCGCTGCCGGCGCGGGCGAGCGCGCACCACTCGGACCAGGATCCGGCACCCCGTGCGGGCTCACACCACCCCGAGGATGCGCTGACGATCCGGGTGTCGTCCTGGTCGAGCCAGCGCGCGAGCAGTCCGGCCTCCTCGGGGGATGCGCCGCGAAGCGGAGTCGCGTCCGGAACGACGGTTTCGGCGGTGAGGACGAGCGCGTCGACCACCGGCATCGGGTGGATTCCCCGCCGGGCGCAGCCCGCGGACGCGAGACGCCCGGAACGGATCACTGCGAACTCCCAGCCGCCGGTCGCGGCGGGGCGGGCGGCCACGAGCTGATCGAGGGCGGTCAAGGCCGCCAGGCGCTGCATTCTGCGCAATGCGAGGACGACCTCCGCGGTGCGATCCCGCAGCCGCGCGGCGTTCTCGAACAACTCGCCCGCGGCCAGTTCCTCCACCCGTGCGCGCATCCGGTGCAGCGGCGCGTCGTCGGCGCCGCGCAGAAAGAGCCGGAAGAGTTCCGGACCGGGACGGTAGGCGTCCTCCGTGTCGCGGCCGTGGACGGACGCGGGGCAGCGCCCGAGCTCGCGCGGCGGACACTGCGCACCGTGCGCCCGTCCCTTCGGAATCCGGCTCGTGCACGTGCGGAGAATGCAGTACTCGGCGAGGACGTCGGCGACGTCGACGGCGGTCGAGCGGGACCGGAACGGACCGAGTGAATCGGCGGACGGGGTCCGCACCACCGACAGCCGGGGGAAGGCCTCCGCGGTGAGAGTGATCCACCAGCCGCGCTTCGGGTACTTGGACCGCCGGTTGTACGGCGGCGTGTGTGCGGCGAGCAGCCGGAGCTCGCGCACACCCGCCTCGAGAGCGTGCGCGCATTCGACGTGGTCGATCCGGGTGGTCAGCGCGACCATCTCCTTCATCCGGCCGCGCGTCTCGGAGCCGGTGAAGTAATTGCGCACCCGGCGGCGCAGATCCGTCGCCGTGCCGACGTAGAGGACCTCGTCGGACGGTCCGCGGAACAGGTAGACGCCGGGCGAACGGGGGAGGTGACTGGCGAGCGAGCGTTTGGCCCGCTGGTGCGAGGAGACGTCGGGTAGGTAGTCGACGAGCTCGGTGAGACTGTGCACTCCCTGGTTGCCGACCCGGGCGATGAGGGCGTGCAGCACGTCGACGGTGGCGCGGGCGTCGTCGAGGGCCCGGTGGGTCGGGGTGGTCCCGACGTCGAACAGCCGGGCCAGCGACGACAGCTTCACGGACGGCGCCTCGTCGCGGGTGAGGACGCGCCGGGCCAGTTTGACCGTGCAGAGCACGGTGAACTTGGGCCAGGGGGTGTCGGTGGCCGACGCGGCGGCCTTGAGGAAGCCGGTGTCGAAGGGGGCGTTATGGGCGACGAGCACCGCCCCGCGTGCGAACTCGAGGAACGCGGGCAGCACGCGCTCGATGCGCGGCGCGTCGATCACCATCGCGCTGGTGATGCCCGTGATCTCGACGATGTGCGGCGGGATGGACCGTCCCGGGTCGACCAGGGTGGCCATCTCGGCGATCACCTCGCCGCCGCGGATCTTCACCGCACCGATCTCGGTGATGGCGTCCTCGCCCGGTCGCGCTCCGGTGGTCTCGAGGTCGACCACCACGAACGTGGTGTCCCGCAGCGGGGTGTCGAGCTCGTCGAATCTCAGCTGTTCGGGTACGCCGGGGACACTCACGGCTCAGAGCGTATGGACGGGCACCGACAGACCCGCCCGGGGAGCCCGGAGAGACGAGGATCACACTGCCCGTCTGCGGGCTCCGGCGGAGGGTTGGCCGACGGTCGAGCGCGCGACCCGGAACGGCGGTTCCCGGGGCGCGGGGACCGCGGGCTGCGGGTCCGGCGCGCCTGTCGAACAGGGTCCGCGCCACCCCCGTTGAACAGCGGGAATGTGGCGCGAGTCCAGGAAGGGGAGTCGCGGGGCTACGCGAAATCCCCACTCCCGCTGTCGAAAAGCGAACGGAAACATACCGCTTGTTATCCAGTCGTTACCGAATGTGGGTATCGCGCGCCCGCAAACCCCGAAACGGTGCAAACGGACACTTTCCGCGTGTTCCGGTCGACATCGGGGTATTCCATTTCGTAACCTTCCTGAGACCTAGCGGAGTCTCGCAGCCCCAACACCGGGGCAGCATCGCTAGTCACCGCCTAATCGGCCACTCGCGAGAGCGGTCGTACCGGGAACCCAAGTTTCTACTGGGGTGAATCCCGCCGGGACGTCCTCACGCACCGGTGGGTAGGGCTGATCTTCCCAGCCCGAACCCGTCAGCTAACTCGGTCGGCGGATGAATGGAAGAAACGGAGTACCCCTTTCGTGGCGTCACAAGTTTCCAAGCGGAATGTGCGACGAGCAGTCGTCGCCGGCGCGCTCGCAGTCGGAGCGCTCACCGCTACCGCGGCCCCCGCGGCCGCAGACCCCATCACCATCCCCGGTGTCGGAACCTTCGAGATCCCGGGTGTCGTCATCCCGCAGATCCCCGGTGTCCCGAACCTTCCCGCGCCCCCCGCGCCGGGCAGCACCGCAGGTGACAAGGCCGTTCAGGCCGCTCAGACCAAGCTCGGCTCGCCGTACGTCTACGGCGCCGCAGGTCCGAACTCGTTCGACTGCTCCGGCCTGGTGCAGTGGGCGTTCAAGCAGGCCGGACTGAACCTGCCGCGCACCAGCTACGCGCAGGCGGCCGCCGGTACCCCGGTGTCGCAGTCCGATCTCCGCCCCGGCGACGTGATCTCCTTTTACGGCGGCTCGCACTCGGGCATCTACGCCGGCAACGGCAACGTGATCCACGCCTCCACCGAGGGCCAGCCCGTCAAGTTGGCGCCCATCGCGTCCATGCCTTTCGACGGCGCACGCCGCTACTGATCCGACACGAGGCGAGGCATCCACCGAGTCGAGGGCGGGGATGCACGGGGTAGCTTCGCAGGATCTCGCACGACCACCGAGGGTGGGTTCGAATTACAATTCGAACCCACCCTCGATGTCGTTGCGCCCCAGGCAGACAGCGTGTCGTTCGCCAGGCCGGTGGTCCCCGCCACCCCCGTCGTGACATGGGTGGACACAAACGTATGCCATTCCGTAACCTATCCGAGACCTTGCGAAGTCTTGTCGCGCCAACCGGGCGGCAACGCCGGGTCACCACCTCTTCGGCACTCCGCGGTCGCATCGGCCGTGGAAATTCCTGAGCCGCGCATCGGACACCCGACCCGGCTGGTGGAGATCGACGATCGGAGAACCGCATTTCCGTGGCCTCACACAAGATGAAGCGCTCCCTGGGCAGCGTGCTGACAGCCGGAGTGCTGTCGGTGGCGCTCGTGTCGCTGCCCTCGATCCAGGCGGGTGCGGACCCGGTCACCACCAACCCGACCGAGGCGCTGACGAAGCTCGGTGACCTGTCCCGGCAGTCCGAGCAGACGTCGGAGGCCCTCCACAACGCGCAGATCGATCTCGAGGCCAAGCAGTCGGCACAGCGCGATGCGGACGCCCGGCTCGCGGCGGACCAGGGTGTTCTCGACGAGGCCAACGCGCGAGTCGCCGTCTTCCAGCCCGTGGTGAACAAACTCGCCACCGCCAACTACCAGGGCGCCCGGACCAATCGCCTATTCGCCGTGATGGTCAGCGACTCACCGCAGCAACTCCTCGATCAGATGTCCGCGCTGGACGCCATTTCCAACGACACCCGCAACCAGGTCGCGCAATTCCAGTCGGCCACGTCGGACGCCACCAAGGCGGCCGAGGCGTCGAAGCAGTCGGCGGATTCCGCGCGGGCGGCGACCGAACAGGCCAAGGTGGTCAGCGACGATCTGCAGCGCAAGCAGAGCGACCTGCAGGCGCAAATCGCCGACGTGATCAAAGCGTTCGGAGATCTCACCGGCGCCGAACGCGACCAGCTGGCGGGGACGCCCTTCCCGCCCGGCTTCGACCCCAACACGATCCTCGCGCACCTCACCCCCGGCTCGGGCACGAGCGCGCTGCAGGCGGGCATGACCCGCATCGGCGACCCGTACGTGTGGGGCGCCACCGGCCCCGACCAGTTCGACTGCTCCGGGCTCGTCGTCTGGGCGTACAAGCAGATCGGCAAGACGCTCCCGCGGTCCAGTCAGGCTCAGGCCAGCGGCGGCACCCCGGTGTCCCGCGACGAACTCCAGCCCGGCGACGTCGTCCTCTTCTACAACGACGCGTCCCACGTCGGCCTCTACGCAGGAAACGGCAACATTCTCCACGCCTCGACGTTCGGTGTGCCGGTGAAGATCGAGTCGATGGCGAAGTTCCCCTTCTACGGGGCGCGCCGCTACTGACGGCGACCGTCCGGCGACGGCACGCGGGCGTGCTCATACACTCACCGGCGTGCCCGCATCAGACCCGTCTCCCGCAACGGAGCCGACCTCACGCCGTCAGGCGCGCCCGTGGGAGCTCGCCGCGCTGGCCGGACTCGTCCTCGCCGTCGTCGTCGTACTCGCGCTGACCGGGTTCTCTCACGACGAGCGGGGCGCCGACGGGGCGGTCGGCACCGCGCAGGCCGGCTCGGAGTCGCGTGCAGCGGCCGTCCAGGCGCTCCTCGACACGTGGGCGTCGGCCGTGCGGACGAACGACACGGCCCGGCTGTCGGGTCTGATGGATCGGGCGGCGTCGCCGGGCTTCCTCGCCGCCGAGACGCGCCGCGCGAGCAACGTTGCCGGGGTGGAGTTCTCGGACTGGGGTTACGAGATCACCGAGAGTCCCGAGACGGTGGTGCCGTCGAGCCTCGTCGACGCGCTCGGGGCCGACGAGGTGTGGGCGCCGGCCGTGCAACTGCGCTACGCGATCGCGGGGGCGGACGACAGCCCCACCCGCAAACCGGTCGCGCTCGTCGTCGCCCGGCGCGGCGACAGCTGGGCACTCGTCAGCGACAGTGCCACCGTGGACGGCGAGCGGCGGACCTGGCGCGGACCGTGGGACTTCGGAACCGTCGTGTCGCGCCGCGTCGACACCGGCGACGGCCGGACGTCGGTGGTGCTCGGGCATCCCGAGAACGTCGCGATGGTGGACCGGCTGGCGGAGGAACTCCCCGCCGCCGTCGTCAACGCCACCCAGCTGTGGGGTTCGGACTGGGCGGGCCGCGCGCTCGTGTGGGTCGCCGGATCGCAGGACGAGTTCACTGCCCTCGTCGGTCCCGATCACGACGGTTTCGGCATCGCCGCGGTCGCCATCTCGGACGCCGTCGACCCCGACGCCGGCGCGGTCACCGGGCAGCGGATCGTGTTCAGCCCCTCGTCGGCGGAACGGCTCACCGACGTCACCCGGCGGGCGATACTGCGACACGAACTCATCCACGTGGCGGCGCGCGCCGAGACGGTGGACCGCTCACCGATGTGGGTGCTGGAGGGCTACGCCGAGTACGCCGCTTACCGGGGAACCGGTGAGGCCGCACGGCAGATCGCGCCGGCCCTGACCGCGCAGGTGGGCGCGGAGGGTCCGCCGACCGGGTTCCCCGAGAACACCGACTTCTCCGAATCCGGCGAACGCGGCTCCGTGGCCTACGAGACCGCGTGGTCGATCAACGCGTTCGTCGCGGAGCAGTACGGCGAATCGAAGCTGACGGAGCTGTACCGGACACTGGCCGTGGGGGAGTCCGATCCGGACACGGTCGACGCACGACTGTCCGACGTCCTCGGCGTCGACGCCGAGCAGTTGCGGGACCGCTGGACCGACTGGGTGGGCGCTCACCTGGGGTGACCCTGCGTCGGTGACCGCGCGGCCGACCCCCTACGGTGATCACATGCGCCGAACACTGTTGGTGACGAACGATTTTCCGCCACGACCCGGCGGAATTCAGTCGTACCTGCACACCTTCGCCAAGCACCTGCCCGCCGACGACCTGGTCGTCTACGCCCCGCGCTGGCGCGGCGACTCGCACATCAAGTTCGATGCGCGGCAACCGTTTCAGGTCGTCCGGCACCCCACCACCCTGATGGTGCCGACACCGTTCGTCGCGCGCCGCGCCACCAGGCTGCTCGCCGAACACGACTGCACCGGCGTCTGGTTCGGCGCAGCGGCCCCGCTCGCACTGCTGAGTTCGACGCTGCGCCGCGCCGGAGCGGAACGGGTGGTCGCGAGCACCCACGGGCACGAGGTCGGCTGGTCGATGCTCCCCGCCGCCCGCCAGGCCCTCGGTCGGATCGGCGACGACACCGACGTCGTCACGTACGTCAGCCGCTACACCCGCGGCCGATTCGCATCCGCATTCGGCGCCGGTGCGGCACTCGAGCACCTCCCGCCCGGAGTCGACACCGACCTGTTCACCCCGGACAGCGGGGCGCGGTCCGAACTGCGTGCCCGGTACGGGCTGGGTGACCGTCCGACGATCCTGTGCCTGTCCCGGCTCGTGCCGCGCAAGGGTCAGGACATCCTCATCAGGGCGCTCCCGGGCATCCGCGAACACGTCGACGGCGCCGTCCTCGTGATCGTCGGCGGCGGCCCCTACGAGGACCGCCTGCGCTCCCTGGCGCGCTCGGCCGGCGTCGAGGACCACGTCGTGTTCACGGGAACGGTGCCGTCCACGGAGCTGGCGGCGCACCACACGATCGCCGACGTGTTCGCGATGCCCTGCCGCACGCGGGGCGCGGGACTCGACGTCGAGGGCCTCGGCATCGTCTTCCTCGAGGCGTCGGCCTCCGGGGTCCCGGTCATCGCCGGACAGTCCGGCGGCGCCCCGGAAACGGTGCGGCAGAACGAAACCGGGATGGTCGTGGACGGCACGTCGGTGGCCGAGGTCGCGCGATCGGTGATCGCGGTGCTGTCCGATCGCGACCGGGCGGCGGCGATGGGCGCCGCCGGCCGCGACTGGGTCAAGGCGCAGTGGCGATGGGACGTGCTCGCCGCGAAGCTGCAGTCCCTCCTGGCGTGACCGCCCCGTGAGTACTTATTAACCGCGGGCGGTTGACAAGTACTCACGAGCCGCAGGCACTATTTGGCGTAGAGGGCGGCGATGTCGTCGGCGAAGCTGTCGTGCACCACGTTGCGCTTGAGCTTCATCGTCGGCGTGAGCTCCCCGGTTTCCTCCGTGAAGTCGACGGGCAGGACCCGGAACTTCTTGATGGCCTCCGCGTGCGACACGAGCTTGTTGGCCTCGGCGACGGCCTCGTCGATCTCGGCCGTGAGGTCGGCGTCGGCGAGCAGATCCGCGACCGTCGTACCCGCGGGCTTGCCGTTGCGCTCGTTCCACGCGGGCAGTGCGTCGGCGTCGATGGTGATGAGCGCGCCGATGAACGGCTGCTGGTCGCCGACGAGGATGGCCTGGCTGATCAGCGGGTGGGCGCGCAGGTGATCCTCGAGCTGGGCGGGGGAGACGTTCTTGCCGCCCGCTGTGACGATGATCTCCTTCTTGCGGCCGGTGATGGTGATGTAGCCGTCCGCGTCGACCGACCCGAGGTCGCCGGTGTGGAACCAGCCGTTCTCGATCGCGTCGGCGGTCGCGTTCTCGTTGCGCCAGTAGCCACCGAAGACGACCGGCCCCGACAACAGGATCTCGCCGTCCTCGGCGATGCGAACGGAATTGCCTGCGAGGGGTTTGCCGACCGACCCGACCTTCTGCTCGCCGATCGTGTTGACGGCGAACGCCGCGGACGTCTCGGTGAGGCCGTAGCCCTCGTAGATGGTGATGCCGATGCCGCGGAAGAAGTGTCCGAGGCGCGCACCGAGCGGGGCGCCGCCGGAGATCGCCAGCTGGCACTTGCCGCCGAGCGCGGCCCGCAGCTTCGAAAACACCAGCTTGTCGAACAGTGCGTGCTTGGCTTTGAGGACCAGCCCCGGGCCGCCGTTGTCCTGCGCCTCGCTCCACGCGATGGCCGTCTCGGCGGCGGCGTCGAAGATCTTGCCCTTGCCCTCGCCGTGGGCCTTGGCGCGGGCGCTGTTGTATACCTTCTCGAACACCCGCGGCACCGACAGGATGAAGTCGGGACGGAACTCACCGAACGTGGGCACGAGGTTCGGGATGTCGCTGGTGTGTCCGAGTGCGGCGCCGGCGTCGAACGAGGCGATGCTGACGGCACGCGCCAGGACGTGCGCCATCGGCAGGAACATGAGGGTGCTGACGCCGGGCGTCTTCAGGAGGGTGCCGAGGCTGGAATCGAGGATGCCCTTCGACTCGGCGATGAGGTTGGCGTGGGTGAGCTGGCAGCCCTTGGGCCTGCCGGTGGTGCCGGACGTGTAGATGAGGGTGGCCGGATCACTGGACTTCAGCGCGGCGACGCGGGTCCGGACCTCGGAGTCGGGAACGCCGGTGCCCCGTTCGGTCAGTTCCGCGACGACGCCGCGATCATTTTCCGACGCCTCGATCCGGTAGACGCCGCGGAGCGCGGTGGCCTCGGCGGCCACGGACTTGACCGTGGCGGCGTGCGCCGCGTTCTCGACGACGAGGTCGATCGCGGCGGAGTCCTCGAGAATCCAGCGGACCTGCTCGGCGGAGGACGTCTCGTAGATCGGGACGGTGACGCCGCCCGCCGCCCAGATCGCGAAGTCGAGCAGCGGCCACTCGTACCGGGTGGCTGACATCAGGGCCACCCGGTCGCCCTGCTGGACGCCGATGGCGATGAGTCCCTTGGCCACCGCGGTGACCTGCGCGGCGAACTCGGCGGCCGTGACGTCGGCCCACCGTCCGTCGATCTTGCGCTTGTACACGACCAGCGTCGGGTGGGCCGCGGCATGGGCGAACACCGAGTCGACCGCGGACGCGTCCTCCGCGATCGTGAACGACTGTGGCGCGCTGAACTCGGGCACGAAAACCTCCGACACTGAAAATACTGACGAGTAGGATTGCGTTCCCAACTTTAGACCTTCCCCCGCCGGCTCCGCCTCCTGGCCGAACACGGGTGGTCAGAGGCCTGCTCGCGGGGCACCGCGGAACCCATCGGATGGCCATATGTGAAGCTTGTCGCCGTGAGCAGCATTCAGGTCGCAGATCAGACGTTCATCGCGGCCCCACCGCAGCAGGTCGCGGCGGCGATCGCGCAGCCCGCCCGCTGGCGCCGGTGGTGGCCCGATCTCACCCTCGCCGTCCGCGAGGACCGCGCCGAGAAGGGCATCCGCTGGACCGTGGCCGGACCCCTCACCGGGACGATGGAAGTGTGGCTCGAGCCGGTGCTGGACGGAGCGATCGTGCACTACTTCCTCCACGCAGAACCGGCGCGCAGCGAGGCCGCCCCGGATCGGGCCGCCCTCAACCGCCGCCGACGGGTCGAGGGCAAGGTGATGTCTTTCGAGGTGAAGAAGGAACTCGAGGCCGGTCGCGCAGCGGGAGAACCGCCGTCCTGAACCCGTTCCGGCCGTCGCGGCGGGGTCGGCATTGTGTCCGGGCGCCGGAATCGTGTGTGATAGTCGGGCACCACACAGACATACGGAACCGGTAACGGCGTGGCCCCGCGATCGAGAGCGGGTCGGCCAGGCGAAAGGAAGCGTTCACTCCATGCCCGAGAGGACCAAGAGGTCGATCAGTATCGAGGCGCCGCCCGCCCGGGTGATGGATGTGATCGCCGACTTCGACGCATACCCCGCGTGGGTGGCGGCCGCGAAATCCGTCGAGGTCATGGAACCCGGGACGAACGGCCGCGCCGACCGGGTGCGTTTCGTGCTCGACGCGGGCATGGTCAAGGACACGTACGTTCTCCGTTACGACTGGGCGCCCGACGGCAAGTCGGTCAGCTGGGAACTCGAGTCCGGTGAGATCCAGAAGTCGCAGTTCGGTTCGTACGTCCTCGAGGACGAGCCGGACGGCGGCACCACCGTCACGTACGAGCTCACCGTCGACCTCACCATTCCGATGATCGGCCTGTTCAAGCGCAAGGCGGAGAAGGCGATCACCGACACCGCGCTCAAGGAACTCAAGAAGCGGGTGGAAGGCTGAGCAGCGAGGGCCGTGCAGGACCTGCGCGGGTCCAGTTCTTCGTGGGGAAGGGGGGCGTCGGCAAGACGACGCTCGCGGCCGCGACGGCACAGGCGGCGGCCGAGTCCGGCAACCGGACGCTCCTCGTCTCGCTCGACCAGGCGCACTCCCTCGCCGACGTGGTCGGCATCGCCGCTGCCCGCGACGTCGTGTCCGTGACCGACACCCTCGACGTCCTCGAACTCGACACCCTCACGTTGCTCGAGAACAGATTCCGCAGCCTGGCAGCGGTTCTCGCGGCCGCAGGCACGCACGACCACGGAGCCCAGTTGTCGGCGCTCGAACCGGAGGAGCTGACCGGGCTTCCCGGAGTGCAGGACGTGCTCGGGCTGGGCGAGATCGTCCGGTTCGCCACCGAGGGTGACTACGACGCCGTCGTGGTCGACTGCCCGCCCACCGCGGATTGCCTCCGGACATTGGCCGCGCCGGCGATGACTCTGGAGTACCTCGAACGGGTGTGGCCGCAGCACCGCCGGATCGCCGCGTTGCTGGGTTCGGACCCCCGGCTCGTCATGCTGGTGTCGTTGATCGAACAGGTCGTGTCCGCGGTCGGCGAGGTCCGGGAGCTGCTCGCGAACCGCACGAAAACCACTGTGCGACTGGTGACGACACCGGAGCGGGTGGTGCTGACGGAGACCCGGCGCACCGTCGCGGTGGCCGCGCTGTCCGGTCTGCGCATCGACGCGATCCTCGTGAACAATCTTCTGCCGCACTTCGATTCGCCGGCAGGACATGACGATCCCGGTGTGGCATGGTTGATCAGGCGGCGTGCCCTGCAGCAGCGGGTGCTCGCCGAGCTCACCGCCTCCGCGGGCACCACGGTGATCCTCTCGGTCACCCGGTCGGTGACGGAGCCGGTAGGGTGGGCCGATCTCGGCGGTATCGCCCGGGAGTTGTATGCCGACGACACGGACGCGGTTGCGGTGTTGGGGAAGAACCCGCCTGCGGTGCGGGTGGGGCTGGAATCGGGGGCCGGTGTGGATTCTGTGTACACGATGCGGATGTATCTGCCGCTCGTGAACCCGTCGACCCTGACATTGGGTCGAGTGGAGGACGACCTGGTCGTGGGAGCGGAAGGGGTGCGCCGCCGGGTGCGTCTCGCCTCGGTCCTGCGCCGGTGCGTCGTCGCGGGCGCAGAACTCGACGGAAGCGATCTGGTCGTCCGCTTCACGCCCGACCCTCAGGTGTGGCCGGTATGAACGACGACCATGCGCAGTTGCTGGCGGAACTGCGGGCGCTGGCCGAGACCGCCCTGGACCGTCTCGAGCCGATCCTCCAGCGCGCTGCGGCGCCGCACCCCCCGGCGGACGCGGCGGGAGAGCCTGCCGGCACCGGCCAGTGGTCGGGATGCACGTGGTGCCCGGTGTGCGCGCTCGCGGCCCTGATCCGCGGCGAACAGCACGACCTCGTGACCCTGCTCGCCGGCCAGGCGTCCGTGCTCATCGCCGTGCTGCGGCAGATCCTCGACGAGCACACCGATCACGACCCTTCGGGCCCCGGTGCTCCGGAACCGGGTCCGGGCGACGGCGGTTCGAACACTGAACCCGACGGCGGTCCGGCGTTCGAACCGATCACCATCACGTTCAAGCGCTGACGGCGCCTGCCGCAGGCGGGATCGGCGGACTCGTGCACGTCGGCGATCCGGCATGGGCACAATCATCTTCATGAGCACAGGCACGGGCAGCGATCGCACCCCCGCCTCGGCGCTGACCATCGGCATCGACGTGGGTGGAACGAGCATCCGTGCGTCGGTGGTCGACTCGGACGGCGAGGTGCTCGACTCGCTCCAGTCGCCGACCCCGGCGTCGGCGACGGCCCTGGAGAACGGCCTGGACCGGGCGGTGCGGGAACTGTCGGCGCGGCACGACGTCGCCGCGGTGGGGCTGGCGGTCGCCGGGTTCATCACCCCCGACCGCACGACGGTGCGGTTCGCGCCGCACCTGCCGTGGGTCGGGGCGCCCGTCGGCCGGGATCTGGGGGAGCGCCTCGGTCTGCCCGTGATCCTCGAGCACGACGTGAACGCCGCGGCGTGGGCCGAGCACCGGTTCGGTGCGGCCGCCGGCGGCCGGAACGTGGTGATGCTCGCGATCGGCACGGGCATCGGGGCGGCACTCCTCGCGGACGGCCGGCTGTACCGCGGCAGCCACGGCGTCGCACCCGAACTCGGGCACATCCAGGTCGTGCCTGGCGGTCGCGCCTGCGCGTGCGGCAAGCACGGGTGCTGGGAGCGGTACTGCAGCGGGACGGCGCTCGTCGACACCGCGATCGAACGTCTCGCCGCGGATCCGGCAACGTCGACCGTCCTCGCGCGAGAGGTGGCCGTCGATCCCGGGGTGCTGACGGGCAGGCGGATCGCAGGCGCCGCACAGGACGGCGACCCGCTCGCCCTGGAGACGATGCGGGACTTCGCCCGGTGGCTCGGGGTCGGCCTGGCTCTCATCGGTGACGTGTACGACCCGGATCTCGTCGTGATCGCCGGCGGCGTCGCGAGTTCCTCCGCACTGTTCATCGACGAGGCCCGCGAGCACTACGCGGCGCTGACGACGGGCGCCGGGCACCGGCCGCTGGCCCGGATCCGACCGACCCAGCTGGGGGAGGCAGCGGGCATGATCGGGGCGGCCGAACTCGCGCGCGCGGTCCTGCCCGATCGGGTGGGTTGACGCCCGGCCTACCTCTGTAAACCCGCAGAGTGTGATGTTGTGCGGGCCTCCCCGCCGTGTGTAGCGACCCTCACCCACCCGAAGTAGAGTCGAGCCGAACGAAGCTTGGGTTGTGAACGGGAGGGACGCCATGTGGTACTGGCTCTTCAAGTACGTGTTTTTGGGGCCGGTTCTCTGGGGGTTGGGCAGACCGACCGTGGAGGGTACGGAGAACATTCCGGCGGAGGGCGGCGCCATCCTGGCGAGTAACCATCAGGCCGTGCTGGATTCGTTCTTCCTGCCGCTGCGTGTGCCGCGGAGGATCACTTTTCTCGCCAAGAGCGAGTATTTCACCGGGACGGGACTCAAGGGCGCGTTCCAGCGCTGGTTCTTCTCGGTGGTCGGCCAGGTGCCGATCGACCGGACAGGCGCAGACGCCGCGCAGGACGCACTGAACGCCGGACTGCGCGTCCTCTCGCAGGGCAAGCTGCTCGGCATCTACCCGGAGGGCACCCGGTCGCCCGACGGCCGCCTGTACAAGGGCAAGACGGGTCTGGCGCGCATGGCGCTCGAGTCCGGTGTGAAGGTCATCCCGGTCGCGATGATCGGAACGGAGAAGGTCAACCCGATCGGCTCCCGCGTGTGGCGTCCCGCGAAGGTCACCATCCGTGTCGGCGAGCCCATCGACTTCTCGCGGTTCGAGGGGATGGGTGGCAACCGGTTCGTCGAGCGCGCTGTCACCGACGAGGTCATGTACAAGCTGATGAAGCTGTCGGGTCAGGAATACGTCGACATCTACGCGGCCTCGTTGAAGAAGAAGGCCCTCGCCGCGGACGGCTCCGCGCCGGTGGCCGGCGTGGCACCGGCGAGCGATGCGAGCACCGTCACACGACTGCCGGACACCCGGGCGAGCTGACCGCCGCGACCCCTCAGCCGACGGGGACGGTCAGATCGTCGGAGTTCTCCGACCGATCGTCCTCGTCGGGCTGCGTGGTGCGGGTGCGGAACGCGAAGATCGCGACCAGCACCACGGCGAGCCCCCACCACACGTACGACGACGCCAGGAACTGATCCCACAGATTCCAGTGGGTTCCGCTCCAGCGTCCCACCCCGAGCTTCCAGTGCGCGGCGAGCTTGACGACGACGACGCCGACGGCGGCCGTGACCGCGAGGGCGGCACTTCGGCGCCGGTAGGCGAGGATGCCGAGCACGAGGACGACCGGCACCGACCACACCCAGTGATGCGACCAGGACACGGGTGAGACGAGCAGTCCGAGGACGGAGTTGAGTCCCAGCGCGACAGCCGTCTCGCCGGCCCGCAGCGCCCGCGCCATCGCGACGATCACCAGTGCGAGAACCACGACGCTGAGCAGCAGCCAGATCGGGGTCCGCATCCCGTCGCTCAGGCCGAGCCGGGCGAGCACACCGGTGATGCTCTGATTCGCGGGATACGCCGGTGTGCCGATCCGATCGGAATCGAACAGCGTCTGCGTCCAATAGGTGACGGAATCGTTCCACGTCGCGATCGCGCCCACCGCGCTGAACGCGAGGAAGCTGACCGCGGTGACGACGGCGGAGCGAAAGTCCTTGCGCACCAGGAAATACAGGATGAAGACGGCCGGTGTCAGCTTCACCGCCGCCGCGAGACCGATCAGCAGTCCGCGGGGCCACGGCGTCTTCTTCGGCAGGCAGTCCGCCGCGACCAGCAGCATCAGCAGGATGTTGATCTGCCCGTAGTCCAGGGTCGACGAGACGGGTTCGAGGGCCATCGCCACCGCGAGCGCTCCGAGGGCCGTCCACACGAGTGTGCTGCGGGGCGCGATGCCCAGCGAGTCGAGCGTGACGACGAGCACGCCGAACAGGGCGATCAGCGACAACACCGTCACGACGGTCCCGGCCGTCGCCAGCGACACCGTCGACAGCGGACTGAACACCACTGCGGCCAGCGGCGGGTACGTGAACGGCAGGAAGTTGCCCATCTGGGTGGCAGGCATCGACCCGTACAGCGTCGGGCCGTGCAGGAACACCGAACCGCCGAGCCGGTAGACGTCGAGATCGAGCCGGTAGTAGAAGCCGAAGGCCCGTAGTCCGGGGAGTCCGAGCAGGTTGTAGGCGAATCCGACAGTGAGCCCGGCGAGCACGAGGACGCGGATCACGAGACCGCCGACGCGGAGATGCACGGGCACCCGCGGTCGGTCGAGCGGGTCCGCGACAGGGGCGGCGGACTGTCGACCGTCGGAGCGTGCGCTCACCGAGGCCTCCTTCACGAGGTAGGGGTGGATCCGGATGACGCCGACGGGTGAGGCATAGTTTGCGGGCGTGCGTTACTTCTACGACTGCGAGTTCATCGAGGATGGTCGCACGATCGACCTGGTGTCGATCGGGGTGGTCGCGGAGGACGGACGTGAATTCTACGCGGTGTCCACCGAGTTCGATCCCGACCGCGCGGGCAAGTGGGTCCGCAGGAACGTCCTGCCGAAGCTGCCACAGCCGTCGTCGCCCCTCTGGAAGAGTCGCGCCCGCATTCGCGACGACCTCTACGCGTTCCTGATTCCGCGGCCCGGCATCGTCCCCGAACTGTGGGCGTGGGTGGCCGCCTACGACCACGTCGCCCTCTGCCAGCTGTGGGGCGACATGACGGAGCTGCCGCAGACGCTGCCCCGGTACACGCGCGAGCTCCGCCAGTACTGGGAGGAGCACGGCAGCCCGGCGCTCCCACCTGCACCGGGCGACGCTCACGACGCACTCGCCGACGCCCGGCACAACTTGGCGAAGTTCGAGGCAGTTCGGGTGGCGCGGTCACTCCGGTGACCTGACTCGCCATTGCTCCGGTCGAGCGAATATCCTGTATTGGTGAACTGGACTGTCGACGTGCCGATCGACCGCTTGCCCGAACTCCCGCCGCTGCCCACCGAGATGCGTGAGCGCCTCGATGCAGCGCTGGCCAAGCCCGCTGCCCAGCAGCCGCAATGGCCCGAAGGCCAGGCCGCTGCGATGCGGACCGTCCTCGAGAGCGTGCCCCCGATCACGGTGGCCAGCGAGGTCGTGGCCCTGCAGGAGAAGCTGGCCCAGGTCGCGCGCGGCGAGGCGTTCCTGCTCCAGGGCGGTGACTGCGCCGAGACGTTCGCGGACAACACCGAACCGCACATCAAGGGCAACATCCGCACCCTGCTGCAGATGGCCGTCGTCCTGACGTACGGAGCGAGCCTGCCCGTCGTCAAGGTCGCGCGCATCGCCGGTCAGTACGCGAAGCCGCGGTCGTCGAACGTCGACGCCCTGGGCCTGCAGTCGTACCGCGGCGACATGATCAACTCCCTCGTCGCCGACGAGGCCGTGCGCGCCCACGACCCGTCGCGGCTCGTGCGGGCGTATGCGAACGCCAGCGCCGCGATGAACCTGGTCCGCGCGCTCACCGGCGCGGGCATGGCCGACCTGCACAAGGTGCACGACTGGAACCGCGAATTCGTGTCTTCGTCGCCGGCCGGAGCCCGGTACGAGGCTCTCGCCGCAGAGATCGACCGCGGGCTGCAGTTCATGAACGCCTGCGGTGTCACCGATCCCAGCCTGCACCACGCGCAGATCTTCGCCAGCCACGAGGCGCTCGTCCTCGACTACGAGCGCGCCATGCTGCGCCTCGACAACGACGACGACCACGCCAAGCTGTACGACCTGTCCGCCCACTTCCTGTGGATCGGCGACCGCACCCGTCAGCTCGACGGAGCGCACATCGCGTTCGCCGAACTCGTGTCGAACCCGATCGGCCTGAAGATCGGTCCGAGCACCACCCCGGAGATGGCGATCGAATACGTCGAACGTCTCGACCCCACCAACAAGCCGGGCCGGCTCACCCTGATCTCGCGCATGGGCAACAACAAGGTCCGCGACCTGCTGCCGCCCATCATCGAGAAGGTACAGGCCACCGGTCACCAGGTGATCTGGCAGTGCGACCCGATGCACGGCAACACACACGAGGCGTCCACCGGCTACAAGACCCGCCACTTCGACCGCATCGTCGACGAGGTCCAGGGATTCTTCGAGGTCCACAACGGCCTCGGCACCTACCCGGGCGGCATCCACGTCGAACTCACCGGTGAGAACGTCACCGAATGCCTCGGCGGCGCGCAGGACATCTCCGACCTCGACCTGTCGGGTCGCTACGAGACGGCGTGCGACCCCCGCCTCAACACTCAGCAGTCGCTGGAACTGGCATTCCTCGTCGCGGAGATGCTGCGCGGCTGATCGCCCGCACAGAGACCCTCACTGCCCTGCTCCCGCGGGGTCAGGGCAGTGAGACCAGGGTGACCGTGCTCCCGGGTTTCACCAGATCGCCGTTGCCCGGGTTCTGGCCGATGACCAGAGACCTGTCGGTGTCGGTCACCTGACGCACCTTCACGTCGAGTCCGAGACGGCTCAGTTCGTCACGCGCGGATCCGACGGTCCGCCCCAGCATGGACGGCACCCGCACCGCGTTCGACACACTCAACGTCACGCTGGTGCCCGCATTGACAGTGGTGCCCGCCTTCGGGCTGGTGGCGATCGCGTCCCCGGCGGCGACGTTCCGGTCGAAGTCGGTCGTGGTGTCCTGCACGACGATTCCGACCGCCTCGAGTGACGCGCGTGCCTCGGCCTCCGACATGCCTTTCACGTCGGGAACGTCCACCGGCGGTGCGCCTTTGCTGACGATCAGTTTGACCGTGGAACCGGTCGCGAGTTCCGTGCCCGGTGCCGGGTCGAGTGCGGCCACCGCACCGATCGGGACCTTCGCGCTGAACGCCTGACCACCGTCCACCGGGGTGAACGTGCGGTTCCGCAGTTCCTGCTCGATCCCCGCGCGTTCGCCGCCCGCGGGCAGCGGCGGGACCGTCGGCCTGCCCAGGGAGACGAGCAGGGCCACCGTGCCGTCCCGGGAGATCCGCGAACCGCCCGTCGGATCGGTGCCCAGCACCGTGTCGAGCGCCGCGGTGTCCGAATACTGCCCTCGGATCTCCGTCGACAGACCGGCCGCTTCGATCGCCGTCACCGCCGCACCCCGATCGAGGCCGTCGGTGGTCGGGACCGCGGTGAACCGGCCCGAACCCATCCACCAGCCACCGAAACCCACCGCGAGGGCGAGCATCAGGATCACGAGCAGCCACACGATCGTGGTCCGGCGCGACCGCTGCCGTTCGGCGGCGAAGTCGGGGTAGTGGTAGCCGTCGTCTGGTTCGTCGTCCACCGCGAACGGCGGTTCGTCCAGAGGTGGCCGTGGAGTCTGGGCAGTGACGACCCTCGTGTGCTGCACGCCGGGCTGCGCGGGCAGCGGGCTGGGCGGGGACAGCGGCGCGGCGGGCGGGAGGTGCACCGTCGGCGGTGCGACGGGACCCGGCGGCGCGCCCAGCGGCGGGGCGCTCGCGGCGGCCGCGGCGCTCAGGTGCTGCGCGGAGCGTCGCGGAGCGGGCACCCGGTACGCGGGCAGGTCGAGCGCCGCCGCGATGCCGCGCAACGCCGAACCCATCTGCTCGGCGTTGGCGAAGCGGTGCGACGGCTCCCGGTGCGTGGCCTCCGCGACGAGTTCGTCGAACTCGGGCGGGACACCCGCGATGTACGAACCCGGCCGCGGGACGTCCTGGTTGATCCGCTGATAGGCCACGGAGAGCGACGTGTCCCCGGTGAACGGGGTCCGTCCGGTGAGGAGTTCGAACAGCAGGACCCCGGTGGAGTAGACGTCGCTGCGGGTGTCGGCGATCCCCGAGGTCACCTGTTCCGGCGACAGATACGCCGCCGTGCCCAGAATCACACTGTTCGACGTGGTGTTCGACGCGGCGGCGGCCCGCACGAGACCGAAATCGGCGATCTTCACCTCGCCGCCGTCGGAGATCAGGATGTTCTCGGGCTTGATGTCGCGGTGCACGAGACCGGCCCGGTGGGCGACGGCGAGCGCGTCGAGAACCGGCCCTACCACTGCGGCCACCGCGTGCGGCGGCATCGGCCCGCGTTCCCTCAGGAGTTCGCGCAGCGTTCCGCCGTCCACGAGTTCCATCACCAGGAATGCGTGGTCGCGGTCGTGTCCCTGGTCGTACACCGCAACGAGCGAGGGGTGCTTGAGTCGCGCGACCGAGCGGGCCTCGAACTCGAAGCGGGTCACGAACGCCGGATCGGCCGCGAACTGCGGATCCATCACCTTGATGGCCACCGGACGGTCGAGACGCGTGTCGAGCCCCCTGTAGACGGTGGACATGCCGCCACGCGCGATCGTGGCATCCACCCGATAGCGCCGGTCGAGCAGCTCGCCGATCAAACGTTGACCTCCATCGTGCACAGTGTCCGTTCCCCCGTCAGTGCGCGCAGCCCGGCCACGCGCCTCTCAATCGTAGCCAGCGACACCGACCGGTAGCGCCACGCCGGAGCCGACCAGATAACGTTAGGGGAGTGAGTGCCATCCCTTACTGTGACGATGTCCTGGACCCTTCCGTCTCGCTCCTCCAGTTGGTGGACGTTGCGAAGAACCTCGGTGTGGCCGTCACCCGCGTGCAGCAGCTTCTTCGGGATCAGCAGTTGATCGCCGTGCGACGCGACGGCGTCCTCGGTGTCCCCGAACTCTTCTTCGACGAGACCGGCGAGACCGTCAAATGGCTGCCCGGACTCATCGCGGTGCTGCACGACGGCGGATTCAAGGACGAGGAAATCCTGCTGTGGCTGTTCCGTGAGGACGACAGCCTCCCGGGCACGCCCGTCCAGGCCCTGCACGGCGACCTCGCCCGCGAAGTGATCCGCCGCGCTCAGGCCATGGGATTCTGACCGCCGGTCACCGCACCCGGCCGCGGGCGGGCACCGCGAGCCGGGCGAACTGAGGCAGCGCCGTCGCCCACCGGTTCCGCCGCGGAACGGTGGCGCGACGGTCCAGGACCCGGTACCCCCCACGCTCGATCTCGTCGAGAATGCGCGAGTACAGCACGAACGCCGTCCGGATGCCGGGTTGGACGCGTCGATCCAGCATCGCGATTCCCGGTTCCGCGTCGCGGTACACCGACCGGGTGACCGCGATCAGGTGGGCGAGCGCCCGCACGATCCGCTGATCCGTCGCGCCGCGGCGGCGGCTGTGCACGAGAAGTGCGGTGTCGACCCCGAACGCGGCCAGTTCCTCGGCCGGGAGATAGACCCGGCCCCGATCGAGGTCCTCGCCGACGTCGCGGAGGAAATTGGTCAGCTGGAACGCTTCCCCGAGGGCCGCGGCATGCGGTTCGGCGCCGGGCCCGGTGGTGCCGAGGACGGGCAGCATCTGCAAACCGATCACGACGGCCGACCCGTACATGTACGTGCGGAGTTCGGCGAGAGTGCCGTATTCGGCCCGATGTTCCGCGGTACCCGGAACATCCATCCGCATGGAGTTCAGGAACGCGAAGAAGTAGTCGTGGGGGATGGCGAAACCCGCCACGGTGTCGAGGAACGCGGGAAGGACCTGCCGCATCTCCGGCGAGCACGCGGACGCACCGGCGTTCCGGCCGGTGAAGCCGAGTCGCAACACGGTTTCGATCCGGTCGAGTTGGGCGGCGCACTCCCCGGCCGTCCGGCCGGGATCGGCGTCCACCAGGTCGTCGACCGTGCGGGCGAACCCGTAGAGGGCGTGCACGGCGGCCCTCCGACGCTCGGGAAGCAGGCGGGTGGCCAGGTGATAGGTGCGTCCGTGCTCCGCCGTCACCGCGCCGCAGTACCGGTAACTGTCGGCCAGCGCGGTCATCGACCGGTCATTCGAGGCCGGGCGACGCCGCCGCACCAGCGAGGTCGGCGGTGCGCTCTTCCCCGACGGGCCGCGGTGCGCGCAGCCGCAGCGGGTCGACCGTGCGCAGCGACACCGCCGCCACGACCGCGGCGAACGTCGCGAGCACCACGTGCGCCAACGTGTAGAGACCGATCGACCCGTCCGGCTGGAAGACCAGCATCAACCAGGTGGACAACCCGACGAGAATCATCAACGTCCGCGTCGCCAACGCAAAGCCGGCCGCGATGGCGATCGGCCACGAGTAGTACCAGGGCAGCGCGGCCGGCGACAGGATCACGATCGCGACCAGCACGATCAGGATCCCGAGGATCGCATCCCGCTCGGTCTTCCGGTACCGCCACCAGGCCGCCAGCACGATCACGACGAGGGCCACCGCGCAGATCGGGCGGGTGACGGCCAAAACCTCGCCCAGCCGCAGATCCGCGAACCACGAGGTTCCGACCGTCACGAAGTGGGCGAGGATCGTCGGCAGCGACAACCAGTTGATGATCTTGTTCGAACCGGACAGCGCCGTCATCCAGCCGAGTCCGACACCGGCGACGGCGGAGGCGGCGGCGAAGACGAACACGAACACGGCGAATCCTGCGCCCGCGGTCTTCGCGAACGACGCGAGCGGCGACGCGGGTGTCCGCCCCTCGGCCTCGGCCTTCTCCTTCTCGTGCAGCATCCAGATCCACACCATGAAGGGGAGCGCGGCGCCCGCGGTCGCCTTGATCGCGACAGCCACCGCGACGAGCGCGATGCCGGCCAGATGGCGGCGTTCGAGAACGAGTGCGATGCCGGCGATCATCAGGCCGACCATCAGAAGTTCGTTGTGGACACCACCGATGAGGTGGACGAGGACCAGCGGATTGAGCACGGCGAGCCACAGCGCGATGGCCGGACTACCACCGAGGTGCCGCGCGAGATGCGGAACGCCCCAGACCATCAGCGCGAGCCCGGGCAGCATCGTCACGCGCAGCAGCATCGTCCCGGCGATGACGTTGTCGCCGGTGATCGCGGTGATGCCCTGACTGAGCAGCAGGAACAGCGGACCGTACGGCGCGGTGGTGGTCGTCCACACGTTGCTGACGTTGTCGAGAAGGATTCCGGGGTTGACCACCGGACCGACGGCGTAGGGGTCGAACCCGTCACGCAGCAGCGCGCCCTGCGCCAGGTAGGAGTACGCGTCCCGGCTGAACATCGGCACGGCCAGCAGCAGCGGCGCCGTCCACACCGGCACGACCATCCGCAACTGCCGGAGCGTGACGTCGCCCCCGAGCGTGGCGCGGCCCAGCCGCACCCACGCCGTGATCATCGCGACGACACCCACCCAGACGATGACGGTCGACAGGATCTGCCCGTGACCAAACCGGAGCCACGACAGGTGCATCGCCTCGAGCAAGGGGTCCTCGCGGCGGACGCTGCCCGCACCGAACCCGCCGAACGTGATCATCACGGCGCCCACGAAACCGAGAAGTGCGGCGTGCCCCTCCGGGCTGCGGAGGAAGTCGGCCGTGGTCTGGGGCCACGACCGCTGCGGCGTGGTCGTCGCAGCAGCGACGGTCGCCTGCCGGGCAGAGGACGTCATGAGTGCAGATTCCTCCCCCGAGGTGAGTTCGGTTGCGGTCGGTGCGCTCGTCGTCGTGCGCATCGCATGGTCGAGGAACCAGTTTAATTGCTGCCGGCGCCAGTTCTCGCCACGCCTCGCCCTATCCTCCCGCACTTCGTGCTTTCGAGTGCAATTCCGCACTTCGTGCTCCTACCGGCCCGGTGATGCGCGCGGCCGCGAGTTTCCCCGACAGCAGGACGGTCGGAACGCCGACACCCGGGACGGTGCCGGACCCGGCGAGGATGACGTTGTCGAGGCCCCGGACCAGGTTGGGGCGCCGGAACGGACCCGTCTGCCGGAACACGTGCGCCGCGGCGAAGGGACTGCCCGCCGCCATGCCCTTCCCGAGCCAGGTGAGGGGGGTGTCGACGTGGTCGATGGTGAAATGCTCCGCGATCCCGCTGTATCCGCGCTTCTCGAGTTCGCGCAGCAGTTCGTTCACGTACGGGCCGGTCAGCGAGGACCACTCCAGCGGCGCGCTGTGCAGGTTGGGGCACGGAGCCAGCACCGACAGCGGTTCCGAGGCGGTGCCCGCGCGGTCGAGGACGAGGCCCGGATCCGATACGGCGGGCCGGGTGATCAGCAGCGACGGGTCCGTCATCAGTCGTCCGCGGCCCCGGCGCGCCGTGATCTCCGCGAACGTCCGTTTCCACGCGTGACCGAAGTCGATGGTGTGGTGCCGCTGGGTGGCCCACCGCGATGCGATCGCGGTGGGGACGGTCCCGTGCAGGACCACGGCGGACGGCGACACCCGCACCCGGCGGGGCGTCCGGCGGGTCACCGGGCACAGCAGCGCGTCGACGACGGCCGTGTCGGGGGTGAGCACCAGCGCGTCGCAGTCGATGCGCTCACCCGCCGCCGTGACGACGGCGCCGACGCGGTCGCCGGTTCGCTCGAGCGCCGCGACCTCGGTGCCGAACCGGATCTCCCCGCCCGCGGTGGTGAGGGCGTCGGCGAGGGCGAGCGCGATCGAACGCATCCCGCCCCGGGGGAAGTAGACGCCGAGCGAGGTGTCCATGTGGGCGATCGCGCCGTACACCGCGAGTGCGTCGGCGGGGGCGACGCCGGCGTACAGCGCCTGGAACGTGAAGATCCGGCGCAGTCGCGGATCGGTGATGGTCCGGTCGACCCGGGCGCCGAGGCGGCCGAACCCACCCAGCGCGGTGAGCCTCACCAGATCCCGCGCGGCCTCACGGGACGAGACGAGATCCAGCGGCGAATCGAAGTTCGCGTCCATGAAGCGGTGGTACTCGGCGTCGAAGATCCGGCCGAGCCAGCGCCGCAACCGCAGGTACCGGGCCGATTCGTCCGGCCCGCACACCCGGCTGACCTCCGCGGCCATCGCGTCGGGATCGGAGTGGACGTCGAGCGAGGAACCGTCCGCGAACCGCGCGTGATACGCCGGGGACAGCCGTTCCAGGACCAGCGGCGGGCTGGTCGACGTGAAATCCGCGCCGACGGCCGCGAGCGCCTCGCCGACCAGTTCGGGCATCGTGAGGACGGTCGCGCCGTTGTCGATGTCGTAGCCGGGACCGCGGTAGGTGCCGACCCGTCCGCCCGGTGACGACTCCCGTTCGAGGACGGTGACGCGGCGGCCCGATCCGGTGAGGTGCAGGGCGGCCGAGAGACCGGCGAGGCCGGCCCCGACGACCACGACGTGATCGGTGCGGCCGGGAACCGTCCGCAGCGCGCGAGCCACCGCGGACCTCAGTAGTCGCGGCGCGTCGCGGCGACGGCCATCTCGGTGAGCTGCTGCTTCGCCGCGGTGGTCGCGGTGCTCGTCTCCAGCGTGGACAGCGCGGTCGCGACGAGATCCTCGATCTGTTTCTCGACGTCGGCGACCGCGCCGAGCGACGTGATCGTGTTCCGGAGGGTGTCCACGTCCGAATCGGACAGATCGGTGCCGATGCCCTCGCGGAGCAGGGCGGCCGCCGCGGGGTCGCCGGCATCGGCGCGCTGCAGCGACATCGCGAACAGGACGGTGCGCTTGCCCGCCCGCAGGTCGTCGCCCGACGGCTTGCCGGTCACGGCCGGATCCCCGAACACGCCCAGCAGGTCGTCGCGGAGCTGGAAGGCGATACCGATGTCGGTGCCGAATCGGCGGTACGCCGAGACCAGGGTGTCGTCGGCGCCGGCGAGTGCCGCGCCGAGGTGCAGCGGCCGCTCGATGGTGTACGCCGCGGTCTTGTACCGGTTGACCTTCATGGCGGCGTCGATCGACTCGTCCGCCCGGGCCTCGTTGCTGATGTCGAGGAACTGCCCGCCGAGCACCTCGGTGCGCATCGCCGACCACACGGGGGAGATGCGGGCCGACGCGTCCGGGGTGATGCCTGATTCGCGGATCATGTCGTCGGCCCAGGCCAGCGCGAGATCGCCGAGGAGAATCGCGACGCCCTCGCCGAAGTGAGCGGAATCACCGCTCCACCCCCCGGTGCGGTGCTGTTCCGCGAACTCGACGTGGACGGTGGGGAACCCGCGGCGCGTCGTGGAGGCGTCGATGATGTCGTCGTGGACCAGGGCGCAGGCCTGCACCAGTTCCAGCGCGGAGCAGGCGCGGAGCACGGGCCCGGCCTCGGGGCCGCGGGCGTCGCCGCCCGCGCCGAGCCAGCCGGTCCACGCGAAGGCCGGGCGAACCCGCTTGCCTCCGCGCAGGACGAAGTCCTCGAGTGTCGTCACGGCCTCGCGGTAGCCGCCACCCACGGCGTCGACCAGGTCCTGACGGCCGGTGAAGAAGTCGCGCAGCGCATTCTCGACCTCGGCCACGAGGGCGGAGGGGCGCGTTCCAACGGACAGTGTTGCCTCCAGGATCGAAAGTTCGCGTGTGCGCCGAGACCGGCAGCAGGCGTCGACACCACCATAGTGGGCGCTCGTCCGGGCAGCCGGTTGCCCGGATCCCGGGTGCCTGCTGAGACGCAGTGGGTGCATTCCGCCGGGCACTACCTATGCTGGACGGGTGACATTCGATTCCGTCAGGGGGCGGGCCAGCGAAGGCTGGGTGACCCGCACCCCGTCCATCGTCGACCGGATCCGGTCGTCCGGCGACGGTCGGGTGCCCTTTTCCGTCGAGTTCTCGCCGCCGCGGGACGAGGCCGCCGAGGCCCGTCTGTGGCGTGCCGTCCGCGAGTTCGAGCGGATGGGTCCGGCCTTCGTGTCCATGACGTACGGTGCGGGCGGGTCGACGCGCGACCGCACGGTCCGCGTCACCGGCCAGCTCGCCGAGGAGACCACCCTCCTGCCGGTCGCGCACCTCACCGCCGTGTCCCACAGCGTCGACGAACTGCGGTCGATGGTCGGCGCGTACGCCGACCGCGGAATCAGCAACATCCTGGTCCTGCGCGGCGACCCGCCCGGTGACCCGTTGGGCGAATGGGAGAAGCACCCCCAGGGCGTCGAGTACGCCGAGGATCTGGTCCGGCTCGTCCGCGACCTCGGCGACTTCCACGTCGGCGTGGCGTCGTTCCCGGAAGGCCACTACCGCGCGCCGGATCTTGCGCACGACACCCGCTACCTGGTGTCGAAGCTGCGGGCAGGCGCGGAGTACTCGATCACCCAGATGTTCTTCGACGTCGACGACTACCTGCGGCTGCGCGACCGGGTGTCCGCGTACGACGCCGAGCAGGGCGCGAAGCCGATCATCCCCGAGATCATGCCGATCACGTCGCTGGGGTCGGTCCGCCGCATGCTCGAACTGTCGGGGTCGAGTCTGCCGGCGCACCTCGAGAAGCGGCTGGCCACGGCCGCCGGGGACGGTCCGGAGGAGAACCGCGCCGCCGTGCGCGAGATCGGTATCGACCTCGCCACCGAGATGAGTGAACGCCTCATCGCGGAGGGTGCGCCCGGCCTGCACTTCATCACGCTCAACTTCGCGCGCGCCACCAGCGAGGTGCTCGCCCGGCTGGGCGACAAGGTCGGTTCGGGCGTGGCGGATCCGTCCCCGGTCACCCCTGCGCCGGTCAGCTGAGCGTCCGGCCCTTCCACCGGGTGCGCCCGCGCCGATGACTGCGGTGTGACGACACCGTCAGTGCCGTCACCGCGGCCACCGACAGCGGATGCGCGAGCGCGCCGGCCACGTCCGCGGCGGTGAGGCGATCGCCGCGTTCGAGTGCCCGGGCGCACAGCCGGGACGTCGTGGCCGCGAGATACCCCACCGCGCCCCACCGGCGGACGCGTCCCCGTCCCGCCGCGAGGGCCGCCGGCGGCATCAGGTACGCCGCCGTCACGACACCGAGGACCGCCGCGGCGCCGAGACGGGAGCCGAATGCCGTCCACAGCCAGCGGTCGTAGCCTCCCCGCAGCGCGTCGGCGTCCTCGTACATCCGGCAGGACGCCGACCGGCCGGCCACGACCAGTGCGGTCGTCTGCCCGCACCGGCGGAGCAGGCGTGCGATGTCGAGATCCTCGGTCACACTGTCCGCAACGGCGCCGTGACCCCCGACGCCGCGGTACGCGGCGGCGTCGAAGACCATGAACTGCCCGCAGGCCACGGCGGTGGACGGGCGCCGAGACCGGTTGGCCACGCGGACGGGCAGCGTCGCCGCCCACGACCATCCGAGCAGCGGCTGCACCAGGGCCTCGCCGGCCGATCCCGCCTGCTGGAACGGCCACGCGCAGACCAGCGCCGCGTCGGACTTGCGCAGGGCGGTGCAGGCGGTGTTCAGCGCGTCGGGGCGCAACCGCACGTCGGCGTCGAGGAACACGAGGACCCCGCTGCCTGCCCGGCCCTGCGCGAAGGCGTGCTCGCTCACCCGGTGGCAGGCCGCGGGTTTACCCACCCACCCCGGCGGCGGCTCCGACGTTCCCCGGACCACCGAGAAGCGGGCGTCGTCGCCGGCCGCTGCCTCCGCGGCCCCGGCCGTCCCGTCGGTGGAGGCGTCGTCGTAGACGAACACCCGGAGATCGTCGACCCCGCGCTGTTCCCGCAGATCGCCGATCAGAGCGGGTAGCCGGTCACGCTCGTCCCGGGCTGGGACGCAGACCGTGACGGGTTCGGTGACCCGGCGGGCCGGAGCAGGGAGCCGCGGTGCGGAGCGCAGGTTGGCGACGGAGACGGCGAGACCGAGCACCGAGATCAGCGAGCCGAACCGGACCACCCGCTCGATCGGCGCCGCGGTCACACGTCCGAGTGGTCCCGTGCGCGCCGTCCGCCGAGCACCGGCTCCTTGTTACGGGCCAGCCACGCCAGCGCACCGACGATGACGGCCACACCCAGCGTCACACCGGCCATGATGCCCGCCCAGCCCGCGAAACTGCGGGTGCTGGGATCCGAATAGCGCACCTCGGCCCGGATCGTCGAGGTGTCGCCGGCGGGCAACTTCCACGACACGATCGAATCGCCCTCACGGGTGCCGTTGGTGGTGGCGACGCGGGCCGGGAACGCGATCGTGAACTGCACGTCGGTGCCCTGGGCGGGTACCGAACTGAGATCGGCCTTCCCGTCGAGGGTCACGAGGTCGCCGGTCCGCTGGAGCGAGATCTGGAAACTTCCCGTGGCCTGCTCCGACATGGTGCCGAGCTGCGCCACGTCGCCGAACGTGAGGTCGCTGAAGAACGCCTGGCTGCCCACGTAGCCGTCCTTCTTGTACTCCTGGATGCGCACCTTGTCCGACAGCGAGCCGGGGGGAGTGAGCTGGGGGCCCTTGTCCTGATCGTTCGCAGGCACGGCGGCGGCCACGATCTGGCCGGAGACCCGGTCGTCGGCGGACACACCCATCGACACCTGAACCCGCAGGCATCCCGCGAGGAACGGTACGAGGAGAAGTCCGAGGACGGCGAGGGACACGGCCCTCCGCGAGCGGGTCGAGGTCGGAACCGAAGGCAGCTGCACAGTCGTATCGTGCCAGGGGACCGGTTCGGTGTCAGTGGTGAGGGTGCGTGTCGCGGGCCCCGGGCCGCCGGACGCCCGGCCGCAGCAGCGAGACGAGCAGGGGAACTCCCAGGATTCCCATCGCGCACCACCCGTAGATTGCCGAATACCGCAACTCGGGGGCGTCCAGGAAGACGGAGTGGGCCAGCGCCGAACCCAGCCACGTCCACAGGAACAACCCGATCGGGACGCCGTCGCGGTGCCGGGTTCGCGTGCCGAAGCGGCGGTCGATCCGGTCGACCGCGACCGCCATCACCGTCGCGACGATGAACCACCCCGCGTAGTTCGTCAGCGGAATGTGCTCGACCCCGGGCAGGCCGGCGTCGGTGACGCACCAGCGCCACTGGCCGTCCGCGACCATCTGCGGGTCCAGGTACAGGTCCCAGCCGACGACGCCGACGGTCGTCAGCGCGACCCGGACCGCCCGCCTGTGCGGGCCGCGGGCGAGCGCCGACGCCGCACACCACACCGGGTAGAAGCCGGCGGTCCAGGCGAACGGCACCACGAGGGGCACCCCGGCGAGTGCGGGACCGAGCCGGTCGACGCTGTAGTCGTAGCAGCCGTAGGGGAAGCCGGTGGCCGTCCCGGCGACCTCGGAGACCAGACCCAGGCCGGCCGTCACGACCACCAGCCCCACCGCCCAGCGTCCACCCCGGGTCACGGCCGCGTGGGAGATCGAGGCGGCGGCGAGCAGGACGACCACGAACACGGTGACGACGTCGCGGACCCCGCCGTGCACCAGCGGGTAGAGGATCTGCGCCGCGATCGCCGCCCCCGCGAAAACGACGGGAACGCGGGAGGTCATCGCCGGCGCCACACGCGGGCCAGACCCTTTCGGTCGTCGCGGAGCGCGATCCGGGCGGCGCTGCGGCCGCTCGCACCGGACACCCCGCCACCCGGATGGGTCGAGGCCCCCGTCAGGTACAGGCGGTCGGCCCCCGGAACGCGGTGCCCCGACAACTCGGGGAGGGGACGCCACATCATCATCTGGTCCAGCGACATCTCCACGTGCATGACGTTGCCGCCGAGCAACCCCATCTCGTCTTCGAGGTCCTGCGGCGACTGCACGTGCCGGTCGAGGACGGACTCGCCGAACCCGGGTGCCAGCGCGTCCATCTCCGCCACGATCCGATCGGCCTCCCGCGCGGCGAGGTCGCTCCACCGCCTGCCGCCGGTCAGCCGGTACGGCTGCCATTGCGACCACAGGGTCACCTGGTGCCTGCCCTCGGGTGCGATGGTGGGGTCGAGTCCGCTGAAGCTCATCCCCAGCACCGCGGGCCGCGGCGGGAGCTCCCCGGCGAGCGCCGCGCCGTGCGCGAGCCGCAGCTGGGCGCGATCCGAGACCAGCAGCTGGAGCCCGTCGGTGACGGTGTCGTCGGGCGCACTCGGATAGGCGGGGAGAGTGTCGGTCGCCAGCCGCACCACCATCCCGATCCCCGGGCCGACGCGGATCCGGCGACGCCACCGGGCGAGGGTCGGCGGGTCGTACCCGCCGCGTTCGAGCAGACAGAGGGTGGTCAGCACGTGGCAGCCTGCGACCACCACCCGGGAGCGGATCTCGCGACCCGACGACGTCCGAGTCGTCCAGGCGTCGCCGTCGCGGCTCAGCGAGACCACCGACTCGCCGAGCGTGACCGTCCCGCCGTCCGACTGCAGTCGCGAGGCGAGCGCCGCGGTCAAGGCTCCGCTGCCGCCGACGGCCCGGCCGGGCGGAATTGTGTGCATCAGGGCCGCGAACCCGACCATCGGCGCCGTCCCCGGCTCCGACATCGGCGGACCGGACTGGGCGCCGAACCACGCGAGCGCCGCCTTGAGCCGTTCGTCGTCGAAATACTCGTCGAGCAGTGCGTCGCCGGAACCGAGGAACTGCCGGGAGAGGTCGCTGCCGCCGCCGCCCGTGTCGAGCCCCCAGAACGACGAGAGCAGCGCGGGCGCGGTCGGCGGATTCGAGAACGCGCGCATGACGCGGGCGCTGCGCGGACCCCACACGTCCACGAACCGGCGGTACGCGTCGGCGTCCGCGGCCCCGCAGGTCTCCTCGATGGACCGGCACGTCGCCTCGAGGCTGCGGTGGAACACGATTCCCGGCCGGTCCGTCCCAGCGGGGGCGGGGGCGAACGCCCACGGATCGCAGTCGAGGTACCGCAGGCCGTGCGCGCCGAGGTCGAGTTCCTCGACGATCCCCGTGTGCCGGACCATGATGTGCGCGGACGACCCGCGGTCGACCTTGTACCCGGGGAAGCGTTCCACCGTGGACACGGCGCCGCCGAGCACGGTGTCGCGTTCGATCACCTCGACCGACCACCCGGACCGCGCGAGGTAACACGCCGACACCAGGGCGTTGTGTCCCGATCCGACGACCACCGCGTCGATCACAGGGGAAGCCCGCGTCCCAGCACCGCGAACGGCCGGTTGTCGCCGGCGAATCGGAAGTGGCGCAGGACATCTCTGAAGCCGAGGCGGCGGTACAGCCGCCACGCGCGGTTGTCCTCGTCCGCCACTTCCGGGGTGGAGAGCAGCACCCCGCGTTCGGGTCGGCGTTCGAGGAGGCGCAGGAGCAGGGTCTCGCCGAGCCCGTGACCCTGGGCGTCCGGGTGGACGTGGAGTTCGGTGAGTTCGAAGTAGTTGCCGAGGATCACGTCGATCTGGTCGCGGGTCCACCCCGTGTGGCGCAGGCCGGAACGGACCTGCTGGTGCCACCACTGCTCGGGGGCTCCGCGGTAGCCGTAGGCGATGGCGACGAGGCGGGCGGCCGCGTCGTCGGTGGATCCGTCCCCGGCCGGGACGAGCGCGCCGACGCCACGCCACCCCGACCGCTGGAGGTGCTCGTTCCACATCGGCGCCCGGTGGTATTCGGTGCCGTGGGGATAGCCCATGGCGGCGACGTAGATCGACAGCGCCTCGTGCAGGCGGTCGCGGAACTCGGCGGCCGAGAGTTCGACCACGAGCGGAGTCTGGTCAGCGTTCGGTTCGACCGGTCTCACCTTTCTCTTGACGACATGTCGGTGGGTCCAGCTATATTGAATAGGTCGAACAGATGTTCGATGGTGGGGATCCGGCGATGCTCGAGGGAAGCGAGCATCGCCGGCCCCCGAACTCACGACCTGACTACGCCCGGCGGGGTGGTTGCACCGGGGTTTTGGAGGTGTTCGAAGTGCTGACGAATCCGGTCACGGGACCGACCTCTGGGAACTCGCACCGGAAGGGTGACGTACGCAACCCTGGCGCCCGGCGGAGCTCGGCGCTGCTCGATCGCGCCGACGCGCTCCTCGCCCAATCGGTGGGGGCAGGCGGCCCGGCGGATCGATTCCACAGCGCGTATCTGGCCGCGTTGCGCGGCGCGGGCGCCGTGCTGGCCGCCGCGGAGGGGCCGGCCGGGAGCAAAAGGACACGAACACGTAACGCCTGGGTGCTCATGGCCGGCGCGGCGCCGGACTTCGCGAACTGGGCCGACTACTTCGCCGGTCACTCGCCCACCCGCGCCGCCATCGAGGCAGGAATGTCGAGAACCCTCACCGACCTGGAGGCCGACGAGTTCTTCGTCGAGGTCGGACGCTTTCTCCAGGCCGTCGAAGATCACATCGAACGTGGCGCAGGTCTCGATCTGCGGGCCTCGTAGGACGGCCGGAGACCGGAAACGGCGGGTAAACGGTGAGGCGTCCGCGACATTGCGGTGCCCCGAACGTCGTTCGGTGCGGGAGTCCGTAAGGTTGGTGGGGAACTCGTACGTGGAGTAGGTGGTACGGGGATCGAACTGCTCGTATTATTAAATCTAGGTAGCCGCCAAAGTCGGTTACCCACCGTCTCGCACCGTGAGGCGGTGGCCAACACTCCAGTGCCGGGGGAGGTACCGTGCCACTCTCCGAGCACGAGCAGCGCATGCTCGACCAGATCGAGAGCGCTCTCTACGCCGAGGATCCCAAGTTCGCCTCCACTGTGCGAGGCGGTCGCATGCGTGCGGCATCGAGTCGTCGTCGATTGCAGGCGGTGGCCCTGTTCGTTCTGGGCCTGGTCCTGCTCATCGCCGGCGTCGCCCTTCCGATCAAGCCGGGCGGTTTTCCCGTCATCAGCCTGATCGGCTTCATCGTCATGTTCGGTGCCGGAGTCCTCCTCCTGTGGGGTGGAGGAAAGAGCAAGTCCGGACAGTCCTCACGTGGTGGCTCGACCACGCAAGGCGAGACCGGCCGTGCCGAACGCGGTAAGCCCCGAAGCGGGCGCAAGAGTGGCGGATTCTCGTCGCGAATGGAAGACCGCTTCAAGAAGAGATTCGAGCAGGAGTAGTACAACCCGCTCAGCAGTTCAGCGGCGGCGTGGCATGTGATGCCACGCCGCCACTGCTGTCTCCGGGGTCGGCACCCCGTCGCCCGGCGCCCATTCGGCCCTGTTGTGCCCGGCAGGTGGGGCCAGTGAACGCTCCCGCCCACGAATCCCCACCCTTACCCACCCCGTTTCCCCACTTTCCCCCTCGGGTCTCCGACGGGCCGCGGAGCAGGGGTAACGCACCCTCTCCGTGAGCTCTCACCTGGGCCTTTCGGATGCTTGGCGCCGCTGTGTGCCGGAGCGCGATCGACGGTGCCCGTGTCGGTGATCACGTCGGGAATTTCCCCCCACCTGCTCCAATTCGCGTTGACCAGCAAGTATTGGGCAAATTGGGTGGCAACACGCCGTTATCTACCTTGTGGGTGGGGGAAAGTGGGGTACTGTGGTGCGCAGCGGGGAGCGAAGGTGAACCGCCCGGGCATGCGGCGTTCGATATGAACGCGGTGGGAGGTGTCGAGTGTTTCTCGGTACCTACACGCCGAAGCTCGACGACAAGGGGCGGCTCACGTTGCCCGCAAAGTTCCGGGATGCGCTGGCGGGAGGGTTGATGGTCACCAAGGGTCAGGATCACAGCCTCGCGGTGTATCCCCGGGAAGAATTCACCGCTCTCGCACGCAAGGCCGCGGCCGCGTCGCGAAGCGATCCGGAGGCGCGAGCCTTCGTTCGCGGACTGGCGGCAGGTACCGACGAGCAGCACGCAGATGCCCAGGGGCGCATCACCCTCTCGGCAGATCACCGTCGTTACGCGGGTCTCTCCAAGGACTGCGTAGTGATCGGTTCGGTCGACTTCCTCGAAATCTGGGATGCGCAAGCCTGGCAGACCTATGTCGAGGCGAACGAGGAGAACTACTCGCAGGCAACAGGAGTCGCGCTCGGCGAGATCGTCTGAGCGTGAACACGTCCCCGCGAATGCCGCGAGGCCTCTGTCCGACGGAACCCTGACGCACTTCCCCAGCGCCAGGTTTTCATTTCGGGCAGGGACCTCGAAGCATTCGCCACGGCAACTGGCCGACACGAGAAGTTCGAGCAGTGGACCCCGGCACCGGGCACGTTCACCCGCACCACAGAGCAGGAGCCGGAGGGGTCATGGTGGATCACGAGGGGGAAGATTCCTCGCCCGCCGATGGTTTCGGTCACATCCCGGTACTGCTTCACCGCGCAGACGAACTGCTGGGCCCTGCCCTCACCGTGAACGACCCGCAGGGCGGGGGCGCCGTCATGATCGACGCGACCCTCGGCCTCGGCGGGCATTCCGAGCACTTCCTGCGGACCTACCCCCAGCTGAGGCTCGTCGCCCTCGACCGTGATCCGCACGCACTGGAGATCGCGGGTGGCCGGCTCGCCCCGTTCGCGGACCGAATCACGTTCGTGCACACCCGCTATGACGGCATCGAGGACGCGCTCACCCAGGCGGGTCTGTCCGCGCAGGAGTCGGTGCACGGCATCCTCTTCGATCTGGGTGTCTCCTCGATGCAGCTCGACGAATCGGATCGGGGGTTCGCGTACTCGATCGACGCGCCCCTGGACATGCGAATGGACCCGACCACCGGCATCACGGCGGCCGAGGTCCTCAACACGTATAGCCACGGAGATCTCGCTCGCATCCTCAGCACGTACGGCGAGGAGCGCTTCGCGGGCAAGATCGCGTCGGAGGTGGTCCGGCAACGCGCGAAGGAGCCGTTCACGACCAGCGCAGCTCTGGTCGAACTGCTGTACCGCACCATTCCTGCGGCGACCCGTCGTACCGGGGGACATCCCGCGAAGCGGACGTTCCAGGCTCTTCGAGTGGAGGTCAACGGCGAGCTCGATTCACTGCGCGCCGCGGTACCGGCTGCACTCGACGCGTTGACCGTCGGGGGACGCGTCGTGTTCATGTCGTACCAATCCCTGGAAGACCGGGTCGTCAAGCAGGAAATCACTCCCAGGTCCAAGTCGAAGAGCCCGGAGGGGCTTCCCGTCGAATTGCCCGGGATGGGACCGGAATTCCGGATCCTCACACGAGGGGCGGAGCGCGCGTCCGAACAGGAAATCGAAGAGAACCCACGATCAGCCCCGGTGCGTTTGCGCGCTGCAGAAAGAATTGCCAGGAGGTCGGCGGCATGACGGTTCAGGTGAGTTCCACCGAGATGCGGCCCGCGCGGGCGGACAACCGGTCGGGCGCGGCTGAGCGGGCGTACAAGAAGCGCACCCAGCGCGCGGCTGTGCACAACGGATCCGCGATCGCCGTCTCCGGCAAGAACCGCACCGGCACGCTCACCGCCCGCATCCCGTTCGTGGCGACGATCCTCGTGCTGCTCGCGACGGGCCTGGCCGTCACACTGCTGCTCACCACCCGGTCCGCGGAGGACTCGTACCAGCTGAGCGCCGCCCGCGCGCACAACCAGTCCCTCGAAGAGGAGAAGGCAGCGCTCCAGCGTGACGTCGAGACCGCCAACTCCGCCCCGAAACTGGCGGAGGAAGCGGCCAAGCTCGGCATGGTCCCCGCGAACGACCCGGCTCGGCTCGTCGTCCACCCCGACGGCAGCGTCGAGGTCGTCGGAAAGCCGGCCCCGGCGTCGGGTGCGCCCGTGCCTCCGCTCGACGCCGCCGCCCCGAACACGCAGCGTGGCAACTCCGTGGCTACCGCCCCGAACAGGGGCACTACACAGTCTCCGCGCGCCACGCCGCAGCCCGGCAATGGCGCAGAGATCCAGGCGCAGGGTGAACAATTGGTTCCCGTGATCCCTTCGGCCGCTGCACCGACGACTGCTCCACCCTCCGGTGGTCGCCGGTGAGTCGAAGCGCACCGAGAAATCGTCCCCGGCGCCCCACGGGCGCCGGGACCGCGTCTTTTCCGTTCAGGCAACGGATCGGGCGCGGATTGATGTTCTTGGCGCTCGGCCTCGCCGCCGTGCAGCTTCTGTGGATCCAGGTCATCGACGCACCGCAACTGTCCGCGGAGGCGGCGAACCAGCGCACGACCACTGAGGTGGATCCGGCGCTGCGCGGCTCGATCACCGACCGCAACTCCAATCCCGTCGCCTTCACGATGGAAGCCAAGGCGCTGACTTTTCAGCCTGCGCGGGTGCGGAAGGAACTCGAGGAGGCGAAGGCCAAGAGCGACACCGCCCCCGACGTCGATTCCCGGCTCGACGCGATAGCGAAGGAGATCCACGACCGGCTCGGCGACGTCGCACCAGAGAAGGATCTGAAGGAGAAACTGCACGGCGACGAGACGTTCGTCTATCTGGCCCGCAGCGTCGACCCGAACATCGCCGCGCAGATCAGCGACAAGTTCCCTGAGGTCGGTCTCGAACGCCAGGACATCCGCGAGTACCCGGGTGGGTCGCTTGCCGCCAACCTGGTCGGCGCCACCGGCTGGGACGGTCACGGACTGCTCGGCCTCGAGGATTCGCTCGATTCCACCCTCGCCGGGACCGACGGCTCCCAGACGTACGACCGCGGTTCCGACGGCGCGGTGATTCCCGGCAGCTGGCGCGACAAGCAACCGGCGGTGGACGGATCGAGCGTCGAACTCACCATCGACTCCGACCTGCAGTACTACGTCCAGCAGCAGGTGCAGATGGCCAAGGACAAGTCCGGTGCGAAGGACGCGTCGGCGGTCGTGCTCGACTCCCACACCGGTGAGGTGCTCGCGATGTCGAACGACAGCACGTTCAATCCGGCGATCGGGGTGGGCAACAACCCACGCACGGTGGAGATGGGCAACCTGCCGGTGAGCACGCCGTTCGAGCCGGGATCCGTCAACAAGATCGTCACCGCGGCGGCCGCGATCGAGTACGGGCTGACCTCACCCGACGAGGTTCTCGAGGTTCCCGGCAGCATTCAGATGTCGGGGGTGTCGGTGAAGGACGCGTGGGATCACGGGGTCGCCCCGTACACGGCCACCGGGGTGTTCGGTAAGTCCTCGAACGTCGGCACCCTGATGCTCGCACAGCGCGTGGGCGAGGACCGTTACGCGGACATGCTGTCCAGGTTCGGTCTGGGCCAGCGTACCGACGTCGGACTTCCCGGTGAGAGCGCCGGCAACGTGCCCAGCCGGGACCAGTGGTCGGGGGGCACGTTCGCGAACCTGCCGATCGGACAGGGCCTGTCGATGACCCTGCTGCAGATGACCGGCATGTACCAGGCGATCGCCAACGACGGTGTGCGCATCCCGCCGCGCATCGTCAAGGCGACGGTCGACGCGTCCGGCAACCGGACGGAGACCGAGGCGCCCGAGGAGGTGACGGTCGTCAGCCCGCAGACCGCGGCCACCGTCCGCGACATGTTCCGGTCCGTCACCCAGAACGACACGGGCAACCAGCGCGGTACCGGGGTGCAGGCCGCCGTCGACGGCTACCAGATCAGCGGCAAGACGGGCACCGCCCAGCAGGTCGACCCCGCCTGCAAGTGCTACTCGAACTCGAACTACTGGATCACGTTCGCCGGGATCGCTCCGGCCGACAATCCGCGGTACGTCGTCGGAATCATGCTCAACGCGCCGACACGCAGTGCGGACGGCTCCGGTGGGCAGTCCGCTGCCCCGCTGTTCCACAACATCGCGTCCTGGATGTTGCAGCGCGACAGCGTGCCGATGTCCCCGGACCCCGGACGCAGGCTGGTGCTGCAGGCCGATTGAGCGAAGGTCGGCCGAATCGGGTTCCGGGAGCGCTCACGGTAATCTGACACGTCGGCCGTTCAGCGGACACGCGCATTTGCCGTGGACGCAGGGAACTGCCGAGGTAGCACGCTGTATCGATCCGTGCACTACGCCGTTGTCAGTGCGAGTCGACATACGAGAGGAGCCCGGTGCCTGTTCCGTCCCGCCCGCAGTCGGCGTCAGTGGAGGTGAAGGTCACAGACGGTCTTCGCCCCGCCCAGCCGGTCCGTACCACGGTGAGCGCTCTGGCAGCGCTCGCCGGAGCGAGGGTCGAGGCACCCACCGGAACCGCCGAGCACGTGATCGTCACCGGGGTGGATCTCCGCGCCCAGGGGATCGTGGAGGGGGATCTGTTCGCAGCCCTCCCCGGGGCCCGCGCGCACGGCGCGGAATTCGCCGTGGACGCTCTCGAACGCGGAGCGAGCGCGATCCTCACCGACGAGGCCGGATTCGCACTCGTGTCCGCGTTGGGCACCGACGCCCCGGTGCTCGTCCACGACGACCCGCGCGGCGTGCTCGGTGAGCTGTCGGCCACCATCTACGGTCGGCCCTCGGAGAAGATGCAGGTCATCGGCATCACGGGGACGTCGGGAAAGACCACCACCTCGTATCTCGTCGAAGGAGCCCTCAACGCGGCCGGCCGGACGACGGGTCTCGTGGGCACCATCGAGACCCGGATGAGCGGCCGTCGCGTGCCGAGCGCCCTGACGACCCCCGAGGCGCCGCAGCTCCACGCCCTGTTCGCCGTCATGCTCGAGCAGGGGATCGACACCGTAGTCATGGAGGTGTCCAGCCACGCGCTGTCCCTCGGCCGCGTCGACGGAGTCCGCTTCGACGTGGGCGCGTTCACGAATCTCTCCCAGGACCACCTGGACTTCCACCGCGACTTCGAGGACTACTTCGCTGCCAAGGCGCGGCTGTTCGCGGCCGACTCGTCCGTGCACGCGCAGCACGCCGTCGTCTGCGTCGACGACGTGTGGGGCCGGCGGATGGCCGAGGTGGCGCGCGGCGCCCACTCGATCGTGACGACGGTCGCGACCACGCCGGAGATCGACGACGCGGTGTGGACGGCGGGACCGGCGACGGTATCGCCCTCGGGCTCGCAGACGTTCGCGCTCACCACCGCCGAGGGCACGACCCTCGACGTGGAACTCCGGCTGCCGGGGCAGTACAACGTCGCGAATGCGTCGCTCGCCGTCGCACTGTGCGCCGCGCTGGGCGTCGATCCGCGCGACGCCGTCGCGGGTATTGCCGGGGTCGACGTGCCGGGCCGGGTGCAGCGGATCGACCGGGGGCAGGACTTCCTCGCCGTCGTCGACTACGCGCACAAGCCGGCAGCGGTCGAGGCCGTGATCGCGACGCTACGCGAGCAGGTACGCGGCCGCGTCGCCGTCGTCGTGGGTGCCGGCGGCGATCGCGACGCGGGTAAGCGGCCGTTGATGGGCGCCGCGGCCGCGCGGGGAGCGGACCTGCTCATCATCACGGACGACAACCCGCGTACCGAGGATCCGGCGAAAATCAGGGCCGCGATCCGCGAGGGCGCCCTCGGGGTGCCCGAATCCGAGCGGGGACAGGTGTGGGAAGTAGCGGACCGAGCGAAGGCGATCGCCGACGCCGTCGGCTGGGCGCAGGCAGGCGACGTTGTTCTGGTCGCAGGCAAGGGACACGAGATCGGTCAGGAGATACACGGGGTGAAGTACCCATTTGACGACCGCGACGTACTGGGCGACGCGATCGAGCGACAGGTCGGAGGAACGCGATGATCCCGATGACACTCGCCCGCATCGCCGAGATCGTGGGCGGCGAACTGCACGACGTCGCGGACACGTCGGCCGAGGTGACGGGAACGGTCGAGTTCGACTCGCGCAAGGTCACCGGCGGCGGACTGTTCCTCGCCCTGCCCGGCGCCCGCGTCGACGGACACGATCATGCGGCGGCGGCGGTCGAGGCCGGCGCGGTCGCGGTTCTGGCCGCGCGCCCGGTCGGGGTCCCCGCCGTCGTCGTCACCCCGGCGCCCGGCGACGGTCCGAGCAGGGCGATGGCGCTCGAACACGACACCGACGGATCGGGCGCCGCGGTGCTCGCGGCCCTCGCGAAGCTCGCGCGCGCGTCCGTCGACGACCTCACCGCGAAGGGTCTCACCGTCGTCGGCGTCACCGGCTCGGCAGGCAAGACGTCGACGAAGGATCTGCTCGCCGCCGTTCTGCGCCCCCTCGGTTCCGTCGTCGCGCCGCCCGGATCGTTCAACAACGAACTCGGCCACCCGTGGACCGCGCTGCGCGCGGACGCCGGAACGGGATTCCTGGTTCTGGAGATGTCGGCCCGCGACCGCGGCCACATCGCCTCCCTCGCCGCTATCGCGCCCCCGAAGATCGGGGTGGTCCTCAACGTGGGCACGGCGCACCTCGGCGAGTTCGGTTCGCGGGACGCGATCGCCGCCGCCAAGGGGGAACTCCCGGAGTCGCTGCCCTCGGCCGAAGACGGTGGTGTCGCGATCCTCAACGCGGACGATCCGCTGGTGGCAGCGATGGCCCCGCGCACGTCCGCGAGGGTGGTGCTCGTCGGCCGGTCGGAGTCCGCGCACGTGCGGGCCACCGACATCGTGCTCGACGAGAGGGCAAGGGCGCGTTTCACCCTCACGACGACGGCGGGCAGCGTCCCGGTCGAACTCGCCGTGCACGGTGAGCACCAGGTCGGCAACGCACTCGCTGCAGCCGCGGTGGCGCTCGAATGCGGGGCGGACCTCGACCAGATCGCGCAGGCGCTGTCCGGCGCCGCCGCCGTCTCGGGGCGCCGGATGGACGTCCGCGACCGGCCGGACGGTGTGACCGTCGTCAACGATTCGTACAACGCGAACCCCGACTCGATGCGGGCAGCCATCAAAGCGCTGGTGTCGATGGCCAGGTCGGGCAGGGGAGCGGCGCGCCGGAGTTGGGCGGTGCTCGGAGAAATGGCCGAGCTGGGTCCAGAATCGGTGGTCGAACACGACGCCATCGGCAGATTCGCGGTCCGGCTCGATGTCAGCAGGCTGATCGTCGTCGGAACCGGCAGGCCCGCCCGCGCCATGCATCAGGGTGCGGTCATGGAAGGTTCGTGGGGTGAGGAGTCGATCCTCGTCCCCGACATCGCCGGTGCGGTCGCACTGCTCGAGAAGGAACTGGCGCCGGGAGATCTGGTGCTGGTCAAGGCGTCGCAGTCCATCGGATTGTGGGAGGTCGCGGACACGGTGTTGGCGGGAAGCACGGGACAGAAGGGTTCGGAGGCTACGCGGTGAGACAGATCCTCTTCGCGGCGGGCATCGCGCTCGCCGTTTCGATTCTGCTGACCCCCGTTCTCATCAAGGCCTTCTCCCGGCAGGGGTTCGGCCAGGAGATCCGTGTCGAAGGTCCGGCGAGTCACCAGTCGAAGCGCGGCACCCCGACGATGGGCGGCGTCGCCATTCTCGCCGGACTGTGGGCGGGCTACTGGGGTTCGCACATGATCGGCATCGGCTACGACGCGGACGGGCCGTCGGCGTCGGGACTCCTCGTGCTCGGTCTCACGACGGCGCTCGGCGGTGTCGGGTTCCTCGACGACTTCATCAAGATCCGCAAGCAGCGCAACCTCGGGCTGAACAAGACGGCGAAGCTCGTCGGGCAGCTCATCGCGGCGGTGGCGTTCGGCATCCTCGCGCTGCAGTTCCGGGGCGCGAACGACCTCACTCCCGGCAGTGAGCACCTGTCGTATGTTCGTGACATCGCGACGGTCACGATGGGCTCCGTCGTGTTCGTCGCCTTCTGCTACCTGCTGGTGAGTGCGTGGTCGAACGCGGTCAACCTCACCGACGGCCTCGACGGTCTCGCCGCCGGTTCCATGAGCCTGGTGCTCGGCGCGTATGTGATCATCACGTTCTGGCAGTACCGCAACGCGTGCGAGACGAGCCCCGGAAAGGGCTGCTACGACGTCCGCGATCCGCTCGACCTGGCCCTGATCTGCGCGGCAGGCGCCGGTGCGTGCATCGGATTCCTGTGGTGGAACGCGGCGCCCGCGAAGATCTTCATGGGCGACACCGGTTCGCTGGCCCTCGGCGGCATGCTCGCCGGACTGTCGATCACGACGCGCACCGAACTGCTGATGGTCGTCATCGGCGCGCTGTTCGTCGCCGAGGCGGCATCGGTCGTGATCCAGGTGGCGGTGTTCCGGTCGAGCCGAAGACGCGTGTTCCGGATGGCCCCGTTCCACCACCACTTCGAACTCGCCGGGTGGGCGGAAACCACGGTGATCATCCGTTTCTGGTTGCTGGCCGCCATCGCCTCCGCGATCGGGCTCGCGCTGTTCTACAGCGAGTACCTGGCAGCGATCGGGGGCTGACGCCATGACAGAGGAACACGGCGGGCTCGACTGGTTGCGAGGCCGCGGTGTCCTCGTCGCCGGTGCGGGGGTGTCCGGCCGCGCCACCATCGAACCTCTTCGCGACCTCGGGGCCCACGTCACCGTCACCGACGCGAACGTCGACGCCCTCGCCGAGTGCGCGCGACTGGGGGCGGCGACCGTCCCGATCGACGATCTGCTCGCCGAGCGGGAGAGGATCGCCGAATTCGCGCTGGTCGTGACGAGCCCGGGGTTCCGCCCGGACGCGTCGCTGCTCTCGATCGCCGCCGGGGACGGGGTGCCGATCTGGGGCGACATCGAATTCTCCTGGCACGTGGACCGGGCCGGGCTCTACGGCCCGCCGCGGCAGTGGCTGGTGGTCACCGGCACCAACGGCAAGACCACGACGACCTCCATGCTGCACGCCATTCTCGAGGCGGCCGCGCTGCCGAGCCTCGCGTGCGGCAACATCGGGCTGCCGGTGCTCGACGCACTGCGGCAGACCGAACCGCAGGCGGAGGTGCTGGCGGTCGAACTGTCGTCGTTCCAGCTGCACTGGGCGCCGTCGGTCCGGCCGACCGCCGGCGCGATCCTCAACATCGCCGAGGATCACCTGGACTGGCACGGCGGCATGCAGCCGTACATCGACGCGAAGGCTCGCGCCCTGACCGGTGAGGTCGCGGTTCTCGGCCTCGACGACGAAGTCGCGTCGTCTCTCTTCTCTTCGTCTCGCGCAGTCCGCACTCTGGGGTTCCGGCTGGGAGTGCCCGCGACGGGCGAACTGGGTGTCGAGGACGGCTATCTCGTCGATCGCGCGTTCGCGGACGGCGAGCGGCTGGCCCCGGCCGACGGGATCACCCCGCCCGGGCCCGCCGGACTGATGGATGCGCTGGCAGCGGCGGCTCTCGCGCGGGCGATCGGGGTTCCGCCGGCCGCGGTCGCAGCAGGCCTGGCCACCCACGTGGTGGGCCCGCACCGGGCGGCGCACGTCGCCGAGGTCGGGGGAGTGACGTTCGTCGACGACTCCAAGGCGACCAACCCGCACGCCGCCCGCCCGTCGATCCTCGCCCACGACCGGGTGGTGTGGATCGCCGGTGGTCTGCTGAAGGGTGCGCGGGTCGACGACCTCGTCCGGGAGGTGGCCGGTCGCCTCGCGGGCGCCGTCCTCCTGGGCCGCGATGCGATGCAGATCGCAGAGTCGCTTGCGCGACACGCCCCCGAGGTTCCCGTGGTCACCGTCGAAACGGGAGACGATGCAGGTGTGAGTGCAGTCCCGCAGTCCGCGGCGCACCGGGTGGTGCTGCCGGCGGACACCGACAGCGACGCCGTGATGGGCGTCGTCGTGCGCGAGGCAGCTGCGCTGGCAACGGCAGGCGATGCCGTCGTCCTGGCGCCCGCGGCGGCGTCGCTCGACATGTTCGACAGTTACGGGCACCGGGGGCGCAGCTTCGCCGACGCCGTCGGCAGGCTCGACGAATCGGACATCTCCAGGACGCTGCGATGACCTCCGCCGGAGCCCGCACCCGCCGCGTCCCCGAAGGACAGCGGTCCCCGGCCCGCACCGCCGCCGCACCCGGGGTGGCCAAGCGCGCCCCGTCGGGTCCGCGCACGCGGACGGCCCCTCCCCGCAGTCCGCGCACCCGGATCGGGGCGTGGCTGTCGCGGCCGCTGGCGTCGTTCCACCTCGTGGCGACCATCGCGTTTCTGCTGACGGTCCTCGGCCTGGTGATGGTGCTGTCGTCGTCGAGTGTCGAGGCCTACGCCTCCGACGGCTCGGCCTACACCCTCTTCACCCGGCAGGCGCTGTTCGCGGCTCTCGGACTCGGCCTGTTCTACGCCGCGCTGCAGATCCCCGTCCGGGTGATGCGCGCCCTGTCGTTCCCGGCGTTCGCGGCCACGATCATCCTGCTGGTCCTGGTTCTCATCCCTGGCATCGGCACCGTGTCCCAGGGCACCCGTGGCTGGTTCGTGGTCGCCGGATTCTCGTTGCAGCCCGCCGAGCTCACCAAGATCGCGCTGGCGGTGTGGGGCGCGCACATCCTGGCGTCGCGCCGCAGCGACATCTCCAGCGTCCGGGACATGCTGGTGCCGCTGGTTCCCGCCGCTCTCGTCGCGTTCGTCCTGATCATCCTGCAGCCCGACCTCGGCACGACGGTCTCGCTGGCCATCATCCTGATGGCACTGCTGTGGTTCGCGGGGCTGCCGCTGAAGCTGTTCGTCGCCATCGTCGGCACCGGCGTCACCGGAATCGTGATTCTCGCGCTCACCGCCGGCTATCGGTCGGCTCGCGTGCGCGAGTTCCTCAACCCCGGCTCCGACCCGCAGGGCATCGGATACCAGTCGCGGCAGGCGATGTATTCGCTCGCGGACGGCGGGATCCTCGGACGAGGGCTCGGGCAGAGCCGCGCCAAGTGGAGCTACCTGCCGAACGCGCACAACGACTTCATCTTCGCGATCATCGGCGAGGAACTCGGATATCTCGGCGGCGCCGCCGTCCTCGGCCTGTTCGGGCTGTTCGTGTACACGGGTCTGCGTATCGCGGCGCGATCCGCCGACCCGTTCCTGCGGTTGCTCACGGGAACGGCGACGGTGTGGATCACCGGGCAGGCATTCATCAACGTGGGATATGTGATCGGGCTGCTCCCCGTCACCGGTCTGCAGTTGCCGCTGGTGTCGGCGGGCGGAACGTCGACGGCGACCACACTGTTCATGTTCGGTCTCGTCGCCAACGCGGCGCGGCACGAACCGGAGGCGGTCGCGGCGCTGCACTCCGGGCAGGACGGCCCGTTCGGCCGGCTGCTGCGGCTCCGCAAACCCGAGGCGTATTCACCGGTGCGGGCGGACGCGGCCCGCGCGGAGGCGGTGCGCCGGGCCGAGGCCCGTCGCCGGGCCGGTCGCGAGATGGCCCCGCGGACCCGCAGCATCACATACGAGAAGGGTCGCACCCCCGAACGCGGCACGGGCCGCACCCCCGAACGGGGTGCACGTCAACAGCGAAGCTCGGGTGGCCGAGCAGGAGAGCGAGGATTTCGTAGGTGAACGGCGACAAGTCCACCCTGTCGGTGATCGTGGCCGGCGGTGGTACCGCCGGGCACATCGAACCGGCCCTGGCCGTGGCCGACGCGATCAAGGCGATCGACGACACCGCGGTGGTGACCGCCCTCGGCACGGCGCGCGGCCTCGAAACGACGCTGGTTCCCGAGCGGGGCTACCCCCTGGAACTCGTTCCGCCGGTGCCGCTGCCCCGTAAACCCACCCTCGACCTGCTGCGGCTGCCCGGGCGCGTGCGCGCATCGGTGCGCCGCACCCGCGAGGTGCTCGACGCGACCGGCGCCGACGTCGTCGTCGGTTTCGGCGGATACGTGGCGCTGCCCGCGTACCTCGCGGCAGGCCCCGGCCTGCTCCGCCGCCGGCGCCGCATTCCGATCGTCGTGCACGAGGCGAACGCCAGCGCCGGGATCGCGAACAAGATCGGTGCCCGTCGCGCCGCCCGCGTCCTGGCCGCGGTGGCCGGTTCGGGCGTGTCGGCACGGGGGCGTTCGGACGCCGAGATCCTCGGGATCCCGGTGCGGGCGTCGATCACCGGTCTCGACCGGGCCGCGTTGCGCGCGGAGGCGCGTGCACACTTCGGCCTCCCCGCCGAGGGCCCGGTGCTGCTCGTGTTCGGCGGTTCCCAGGGCGCGCGGTCGCTGAACGAGGCCGTGTCGGGTGCGGCCGAGTCGCTCGCGGCAGCCGGGGTGGCCGTCCTGCACGCGCACGGACCGAAGAACACCCTCGACGTTCCCGCGACCCCGGGCGGCCCGCCGTACGTGGCCGTTCCCTACCTGTCGCGGATGGACCTCGCCTATTCGGCCGCGGACGCGGTGATCTGCCGGTCGGGTGCGATGACGGTGGCGGAAGTGTCGGCCGTCGGCCTTCCCGCGGTGTACGTGCCGCTGCCACACGGCAACGGTGAGCAGGAACTGAACGCGCGGCCGGTCGTCGCCGCCGGAGGTGGAATGATTGTGGCCGACGGAGACCTGTCCGCCGGATTCGTCGCGGAGACCGTGATCCCACTGCTGCGCGACCCCGTACAGCTCGAGGACATGGGGCGACGCGCGGCCGGCGCGGGTCACCGCAGCGCAGCCGCCGAGGTTGCGCGCATCGTGATCGACGTGGCCGCGCAGACGAGGGGAACCCGATGACCGACCTGCCCGCGCAGTTGGAACGTGTCCACATGGTCGGGATCGGCGGCGCCGGAATGTCCGGAATCGCGAGGATCCTGCTGGCCAGGGGTGGCCAAGTCTCCGGTTCGGACGCCAAGGAAAGCCGCGGCGTCCTCGCGCTGCGTGCCCGCGGCGCGCAGGTCCGCATCGGCCACGACGCCTCCGCGCTCGACCTGCTGCCCGGCGGCCCGACCGTCGTGGTCACCACCCACGCCGCCATCCCCAAGGACAACCCGGAACTCGTGGAGGCGGCCCGGCGCGGGATTCCCGTGATCCTGCGGCCCGCGGTGCTGGCCTCGCTGATGCAGGGGCACCGCACCCTGCTGGTGTCGGGCACCCACGGCAAGACGTCGACGACGTCGATGCTGGTGGTGGCGCTGCAGCACTGCGGGTTCGATCCGTCGTTCGCGGTCGGCGGAGAACTGAACGAGGCCGGAACCAACGCCCACCACGGCAGCGGCGACGTGTTCGTCGCCGAGGCCGACGAGAGCGACGGTTCACTGCTCCAGTACGACCCGAATGTCGTCGTCGTCACCAACGTCGAGGCAGATCACCTCGACTACTTCGGCAGCCCCGAGGCGTACGTCCAGGTGTTCGACGATTTCGCGGCCCGGCTGTCGCACGGCGGGCTGCTCGTCGCCTGCCTCGACGATCCGGGGTCCGCGGCGCTTGCGCAGCGGGTGGCGGCGCGGGGACTGCCCGGGATGCGGGTGCTCGGCTACGGCAGCGCCGAGAACGCGGACGGGGCCTTCGCTCCGATCGACGGCGTCGAGGTCGGTGCGCGCCTGCTGAGTTTCGAGGCCAGGGACGTCGGCGGGGTACTGCAGTTCCAGCTGGCCGGGGAGCAGGCGCCGAGAACGATCCGGATGAACGTGCCGGGCAGGCACATGGCGCTCAACGCGCTGGCCGCGCTCCTCGCCGCCCGGGAGACAGGTGCCGACGTGGACGAGATCCTCGAGGGCATCGCCGGTTTCGGGGGAGTGCACCGCCGGTTCCAGTTCACCGGCCGCGAGCACGGGGTCCGCGTGTTCGACGATTACGCGCACCACCCGACGGAGGTGCGGGCGGTGCTCGGCGCCGCCGCGGATCTGGTGCGCCAGCCCCACGAGGCCGACCGCCGCGAATCCGAGGACTCGGTGCGCAGCGGCAAGGTCATCGTGGTCTTCCAGCCGCACCTGTATTCCCGCACAGCAACATTCGCGGAGGAATTCGGGCACGCACTCGACCTCGCCGACGAGGTCGTCGTCCTCGACGTGTACGGCGCGAGGGAAGAACCGCTCCCGGGAGTCAGTGGCGCCCTGGTCGCGCTGTCGGTGTCGAAGCCGGTGCACTACCAGCCCGACCTGTCGCAGGCGCCGCGTCAGGTCGCGGCACTCGCGTCCCCCGGTGACGTGGTCATCACCATGGGTGCAGGCGACGTGACGATGCTCGGGAACCAGATCCTCGACGCTCTGCGTGCGGCGCCGCACCACCACCCGTCGCGATGACGCGGGAGCGCCGCGGCCGGTCCGAGAGGCCGGACCGCCCTGTCCGCCGCGACGCCGCGCGCAGTCCGCGACCGGGCGCGTCCGGCGCGCGCGCCACGGCGGGCGAGGGGACGTCCGCGCGGCGGCGCGGCGCGACCGCCACCGACCCGGGCCCGCGGCGCACCCGCGAATCGGCTTCGGCGGCACGGAAGTCCGCGGCGGTGCAGACGCCGCGGCGTCCGTGGTACCGGCGTCCTGCGGTGATGGGCGCCGTCGGCGTCGTGGTGGTCGTGGCGCTCGGTCTCGTCGCGTGGTTCACGCCGCTGCTGTCGGTGCGTCAGACGGACGTCGCGGGGGCGACGTCGATCTCCGAGGAGCAGATTCGCCAGGCGCTGGCGGTGCCGCAGGGGCAGCCGCTGCTCCGCGTCGACACCGAGGGCGCGGCGCTGCGGGTCGCCGCGATCCCGAAGGTGGCGTCCGCCCGCGTGCAGCGGGTGTACCCGTCCACCATCCGCGTCACGGTAACCGAGCGGGTGCCCGTCGTGTTCGTCGACAGCCCCGGCGGCACCCATCTCCTCGACGCGGAGGCCGTGGATTACGAGATCGCCCCGCCCCCGCCCGGGGTGCCGCGACTGGTGACGGAGAAGCCGGGGTGGGGCGACCCGTCGACGGAGGCGGCGATCGAGGTGCTGGAGTCGATGCCGCCCCAGCTGCGCGGTCAGGTGGGACAGGTTGGCGCGAAGTCGATTTCGGATATCGCGGTGACCCTGCTCGACGGCCGGGTCGTGGTGTGGGGTGGCACCGAGAAGTCCGAGCGCAAGGCTGCGGTCACGCTGCCGCTGCTCACTCAGCCCGGGCAGACGTACGACGTGTCCAGTCCGGACCTGCCGACGGTGCGGTGAGGGGGCGTGACCCGGATGCGAGAGAGTTGCGGGCGAGTTCGTCAAATAACTCGGCGCGTCTCGGCGCGCCTAATGGCGTATCCGTAGGACGGTGCATAGCGTTTCGCTCTAGTCGAGCAGCACTTGACATAACCGTAACCCTATGGTTGATGTTGAGGGTTCAGGCTGGGCTGATCTGTACGAAAGCGTGATACACACTCATGGAAGGCGAGAGCCGATGACGCCCCCGCACAACTACCTCGCCGTAATAAAGGTCGTCGGCATCGGCGGCGGCGGCGTGAACGCAGTCAACCGGATGATCGAGCAGGGACTCAAGGGAGTCGAGTTCATTGCCGTCAACACCGACGCGCAAGCGCTGCTGATGAGTGACGCCGACGTCAAGCTCGACGTCGGCCGGGAACTCACCCGCGGGCTCGGCGCCGGCGCGGATCCCGAAGTCGGCCGCAAGGCCGCAGAAGACCACAAGGACGAGATCGAGGAAGTCCTCAAGGGCGCCGACATGGTGTTCGTGACCGCAGGCGAGGGCGGCGGCACCGGCACCGGTGGCGCACCGGTCGTGGCGAGTATCGCGCGCAAGCTCGGAGCCCTCACCGTCGGCGTCGTCACCCGGCCCTTCTCCTTCGAGGGCAAGCGCCGCGGCGGCCAGGCCGACACCGGCATCCAGTCGCTGCGCGAATCGTGCGACACCCTCATCGTGATCCCCAACGACCGCCTGCTGCAGCTCGGCGACGCCGCGGTCAGTCTCATGGACGCGTTCCGCAGTGCCGACGAGGTTCTGCTCAACGGTGTCCAGGGCATCACCGACCTCATCACCACCCCCGGACTGATCAACGTCGACTTCGCCGACGTCAAGGGAGTCATGTCCGGTGCGGGTAGCGCGCTGATGGGCATTGGATCCTCGCGCGGTGAGGGCCGGGCCATCAAGGCCGCGGAATCGGCGATCAACTCCCCGCTGCTGGAGGCGTCGATGGAGGGTGCGCGCGGCGTGCTGCTCTCGATCGCCGGTGGCAGCGACCTCGGCCTGTTCGAGATCAACGAGGCTGCGTCGCTGGTCCAGGAAGCCGCCCACATCGACGCCAACATCATCTTCGGCACCGTCATCGACGATTCCCTCGGCGACGAGGTGCGGGTCACCGTCATCGCCGCCGGGTTCGACGGCGGCACCCCCACCCGCAGGCCGGTCGAGTCGGGTGCTGCCGGTCGCAGCGCCATCGGCGCCGGACGGGCGGGCGAGGTCGGACAGTCGGCCGAGCAGCAGAACAGCGAGCCGATGTCGGTGACCCGCGAGACGATCAGCTCGCACCAGAGCCCGAGCAGTCTGCCGCCGCTTCCCGGAAACGGGCAGTCCCGTGCGGTGCCGGTGTCCGACGAGGAGGGTGAAGACGAAGTCGACGTGCCCTCCTTCATGCGTCGTTGAGTTCGCCGACCGCCCCCGAGTTCAGGGTTCGCCGGGTCGTCACCACCCGCGCCGGAGGACACTCCGTCGCACCGTACGACACGTTCAACCTCGGTGATCACGTCGGCGACGATCCGGCCGCGGTGGAGGCGAACCGGCGCCGGCTCGCCGGCGAGATCGGCGTGCCGTTCGACCACCTGGTGTGGATGGAGCAGATCCACAGCCGCAACGTGACCGTCGTCGACGGGCCCACCGACACGCCGGTGCCGGCGACGGACGCGTTGGTGACGACGGTGCGGGGGCTCGCGCTCGCGACCCTCAGTGCCGACTGCGTCCCGGTGCTGCTCTCCGACGACGAGGCCGGGGTGATCGCCGCCGTCCACGCCGGCCGGATCGGCGCCCGCATCGGCATCGTTCCGCGGGTTCTCGACGTCATGGTCGAGCAGGGAGCGCGGATCGATCGGATCGGCGCGTTCCTGGGTCCGGCGGCGAGTGGCAGGCAGTACGAGGTGCCCGCGGCGATGCAGGCGGACGTCGAGAAGTTCCTTCCCGGCAGCGCCGTCCGCACCGTCAAGGGGACACCCGGTCTCGACCTGCGGGCGGGTCTGCGGAAGCAACTGCTCGACGCGGGGGTCGCGGGAGTTGCGGAGGATCCGCGCTGCACCATCGAGGACCAGACGCTGTTCAGTCATCGCCGCCAGGCCCCGACCGGTCGGCTCGCGGCGGTGATCTGGATGGATACTGGGCAGGACAGCGTGTGACAACTGCCGGCGTCGCCGGTGAGGGATTCGGTGTGGGAGTGGAAACGATGAGCAGGGTCGGGGACATCGAGGCTGCGCTCGGCGCCGTGCGCGTACGGCTCGACGCGGCGTGCCGGGACGCCGGCCGCGACCCCTCGGAGGTGTCGCTCCTGCCCGTCACGAAGTTCTTCCCCGAATCGGACGCCCGGATCCTGTACGACCTCGGCTGCCGTGAATTCGGGGAGTCGCGGGAGCAGGAGGCCACGGCCAAGATCGCGGAGTTCCGCAACGCGGTGACGGACCCGTCGGTGCGGTGGCACATGATCGGGCACCTGCAGCGCAACAAGGCGAAGGCCGTCGCGCACTGGGCGTACGCGATCCACTCGGTGGACAGCGAACGACTCGTCGGCGCCCTCGGCCGCGCGGCGACCACGGCCCTGGAGGCGGGGGAGCGGCCCGCGCCGCTGCGGGTGCTGCTGCAGGTCAGTCTGGACGGTGACCCGCAGCGCGGCGGCGCCGCGATCGCCGACCTCGATCGCCTTGCCGCGCAGGTGCAGTCGTCGCCGGGGCTCGAGTACCGCGGACTGATGGCGGTTCCGCCGATCGACGCCGACCCGGACGCGGCGTTCGAGGAACTGCAGAAGATACACGCACGGTTGCAGCGCGACCATCCGGATGCGACGGAACTCTCGGCGGGCATGACGAATGATCTCGAGCACGCCGTTCGACACGGGTCCACCTGCGTGCGTGTCGGAACCGCGCTGTTGGGTTCGAGGCCTATAACCTCGAAATAGATCGCTCAGGTGATCGCCAACCCGTCCACACCGCTGCGACCGGTCGCAGTTGGATCCTGTCCGCCGCGCCAAGGAAGGTCGATCAATGAGCAGTCTGCACAAGTTCAAGGCTTACTTCGGCATGGTTCCCCTCGACGACTACGAGGACGAGTACCTGGACGAGCCGGAACCTGCGCGCAGGCCCGCTCGACCGGCGCGCGACGGTGGACGCGATCCGTACCTCGACCGTGACGACCGCGACTTCGCCGAACCGGCCTTCAGCAAGGCCGCCTACGCGCCCGGTCGCCGGGACGACCTGGACGACGACTTCGACCGCTACGAGAGCCCCCGGCACTCGTCCCGGGTGGAACCCGTGGCCGTCCGGTCGGCACGTCCCAGCGCGAGCGGTGCTGTGCGCGGCAGCACCCGCGGCGCGCTCGCCGTCGACACGCGATCCGACCGGGTCGAGAGCCGTCGCGGACCCCTCTTCGACGAAGGTGGCCCACTGTCCAAGATCACCACGCTCCGCCCCCGCGACTACGGGGAGGCCCGCACCATCGGCGAGCGGTTCCGGGACGGCACCCCCGTCATCATGGATCTCGTCGAGATGAGCAACGCCGACGCCAAACGCCTCGTGGATTTCGCCGCCGGTCTGGCATTCGCGCTGCGCGGGTCGTTCGACAAGGTGGCCACCAAGGTGTTCTTGCTCTCACCCGCAGACATCGACGTGTCCGCCGAGGAGCGTCGCCGCATCGCGGAAACCGGTTTCTACAGCCAGAAGTAAGCCGGGGAGCGGGGGAAACGACCATCGGGATCCGAACGTCCGACACGACGCGAGCCGCGACGGCTGTGGCGCAGAACGCCCTGGCCACGCGGCTCGTTTTGATCGCCCGGACATTCTCAGGCAGAGTGAAGGTGTGGCCTTGTTCTCGGTGATCTATTTGATACTGTTTGTCTTTTGGCTGCTTCTCATCGGCAGAATCATTGTCGAGTTCGTACGGACCTTCGCACGAGACTGGCGGCCAACCGGCGTCGTGGTCGTCATTCTCGAAGCGATTTTTACGGTCACCGATCCACCGGTCAAACTGCTTCGGCGGTTGATCCCCCCGATCAATCTCGGTGGGGTGCGGTTGGATCTATCCATCATGGTCTTGCTGTTCATCGTCTTCATCCTGATGTCGATCGTTCAGGGACAAGCGCGTGCCGCGGGAGTGGTGTGACAGAATGGACCCCATTGATCCAGTCTTGTTTCACCGTTACGTAGACTGCGCTGTAACTGAATGCTTGCTAGACCGCCAAATGACGCGTGAAGGGATCCTTCCATGCCGCTGACTCCCGCTGATGTGCACAATGTCGCGTTCAGCAAGCCACCGATCGGTAAGCGGGGCTACAACGAAGACGAAGTCGATGCGTTTCTCGACCTCGTCGAGCAAGAGTTGTCGCGCCTGATCGAGGAGAACGCCGACCTTCGGCAGCGAGTTGGGGAGCTCGACAAGGAGCTCGCCGATGCGAAGAAGGCTCCCCGCTCCACGTCTGCAGCACCCACTCCTGCCCCCAAGGCGGAGCCCGCTCGCGTCGTCGAGCAGCCCAAGGCACCTGCTCCGGCGCCCGCTCCGGCCCCGGCCGCCGCGGCTGCCCCGGCTCCCGCTCAGGGCGCCGACGCTCACATGCAGGCCGCCAAGGTCCTGGGTCTCGCCCAGGAGATGGCAGACCGCCTCACGAGCGACGCGAAGACCGAGTCCGAGCAGCTGCTCGGCAACGCACGCACCAACTCGGAGCAGCTGGTCAGCGACGCGCGGAACCGTTCCGAGACGATGATCTCGGACGCCCGCCAGAAGTCGGAAGCACTGATCACCGACGCTCAGACCCGTTCCGAGACCCAGCTGCGCCAGGCCAAGGAGAAGGCCGACGCGCTGCAGGCGGACGCGGAGAAGAAGCACACCGAGATCATGGCGACGATCAACCAGCAGCGTTCGGTGCTGGAGGGTCGAATCGAACAGCTCAAGACGTTCGAGCGCGAATACCGTGTGCGCCTGAAGTCGTACCTGGAGTCGCAGCTCGAGGAACTGGAGCAGCGGGGATCCGCGGTTCCGGTGGACGGCGGTCAGGATTCGTTCGCACAGGGTGGATCGCAGTCCAATTACAGCCAGTCCTACGCCAAGGGCAATAGCTGACTGAGCGCGCGGTAGTTGCCCAGCCAGCGGCCCGGATTGAGGTTGAGCCGTGCTGGTCGTGACACTCGCTCTTGCAGCGGTGGGGTTCGCTCTCCTGGTGGTGGCTCTCATGACCGGTTCGGTCGTGTGGGCCTGGGGATGCATCGTGGTATGCGTCGCCGGAGCGGTCCTGCTGCTCGTCGGCGCTCTCGCGGGCAAGAAGGCCACGGTCGTGCCGGGGCAACCCGCGAGCGGTGTCCCCGGTGACCGCGGTACCGCAGCGGATACGGACACGACGCCCGGATCCGACGAGACCGACTGAGCTGCCGTCCGGCGGTGGCGGTTAGACTGCATTCAGCGAATAATTCAGTAATCGAGTTTCGCGGCGACGATCCGGCCATCACCGGGGAGCCTTCGGAAGAACGGCCGGCACGCCGGCTCAGTAGAACCGAACGGGTGGGCCCGTCACAGCCCGGCACCGAGAGGCGCCCTCCGGGGTGCAAGCGGGGTGGTACCGCGGTAGGTGACGCAGGAGGCGTCCCCGTCGTCCCCGTGCCGAGTACTTCAGGCACGAGGAGATCGCGGTGACCGACACCAGCAACGTGACCAACAGCAACGAGTCGTACCCCAAGGTCGATTACGGCGTCTCCCAGGACGCCGGCGTCCGGTTCCCCGAGATCGAGCAGCGGGTGCTGGCCGGCTGGGACGAGGACGACACGTTCCGGGCCTCGGTCACCCAGCGCGACGACGCCCCCGAGTTCGTGTTCTACGACGGTCCGCCGTTCGCGAACGGTCTCCCGCACTACGGCCACCTCCTCACGGGGTACGTCAAGGACCTGGTCCCCCGGTTCCAGACCATGCGCGGCAAGAAGGTCGAGCGCCGATTCGGCTGGGACTGTCACGGGCTGCCCGCCGAACTCGAGGCGGAGAAGCAACTCGGCATCAAGGACAAGTCCGAGATCGACGTCATGGGTCTCGAGAAGTTCAACGAATACTGCAAGTCGTCGGTGCTGCGCTACACGGACGAGTGGCGCGACTACGTCACCCGTCAGGCCCGGTGGGTCGACTTCGACAACGACTACAAGACCCTGGACCTCGACTTCATGGAGTCGGTCATGTGGGCGTTCAAGGAACTGTTCGACAAGGGCCTGATCTACCAGGGTTTCCGCGTGCTGCCGTACAGCTGGTACGAGCAGACGCCGCTGTCGAACCAGGAGACGCGGCTCGACGACGCGTACAAGATGCGCCAGGACCCGGCCGTCACGGTCGACATGCCACTGCGCGGTGAGGGACCGCTCGACGGCGCCAACGCCATCATCTGGACCACCACCCCGTGGACGCTGCCGTCCAACCTCGCCGTCGCGGTCCACCCGGACATCGACTACGTGCAGGTCGCGGGTGGCGACGGGAAGCGTTACGTACTCGCGAAGGACCGGCTGGGTCACTATGCCCGCGAACTCGGCGAGGAGCCCGAGGTGCTGTCCGAGCACAAGGGTTCCGAGCTCGTCGGGCTCAGCTACGACCCGCCGTTCGACTTCTTCGCCGGCCACGACAACGCGCACCGGGTGCTGTCCGCCGACTACGTGACCACCGAGTCCGGCACCGGAATCGTGCACATGGCACCGGCTTTCGGTGAAGAGGACTACGACTACTGCGTCCGCAACGGCATCGAACTGGTGCAGCCGCTCGACCCGGGCGGCAAGTTCACGGCGATGGTGCCGCCGTACGAGGGTCTCCTGGTGTTCGACGCGAACCCGGTCATCATCAAGGACCTCAAGGCTGCTGGAAAGTTGCTGCGGCACGAGACGATCGAGCACTCGTACCCGCACAGCTGGCGCAGCGGGCAGCCGCTGATCTACATGGCCGTGCCCTCGTGGTTCGTCGCCGTCACCAAGTTCCGCGACCGCATGGTGGAGCTGAACCAGGACATCACCTGGGTGCCCGAGCACATCCGCGACGGACAGTTCGGCAAGTGGCTCGAGGGTGCCCGCGACTGGAACATCAGCCGCAACCGGTACTGGGGCAGCCCGATTCCGGTGTGGGTGTCCGACGATCCGGCGTACCCGCGCACCGACGTGTATGGCTCCCTCGACGAACTCGAGCGTGACTTCGGGCTGCGGCCGACGGATCTGCATCGCCCGATGATCGACGACCTGGTGCGCCCGAACCCGGACGACCCGACCGGGAAGTCGATGATGCGCCGCGTGCCGGAGGTCCTCGACTGCTGGTTCGAGTCCGGGTCGATGCCGTACGCGCAGGTGCACTACCCGTTCGAGAATCGGGAATGGTTCGACTCTCACTTCCCGGGCGATTTCATCGTCGAGTACAACGGTCAGACCCGCGGCTGGTTCTACACGCTGCACGTGCTGGCGACGGCGCTGTTCGATCGTCCCGCGTTCAAGACCGTTGCGGCCCACGGCATCGTCCTGGGCGAGGACGGCCTGAAGATGAGCAAGTCCAAGGGCAACTACCCGGACGTGAAGGAGGTGTTCGAGCGCGACGGCTCCGACGCCATGCGCTGGTTCCTCATGTCGTCGCCGATCCTGCGCGGCGGAAACCTCGTCGTCACCGAGCAGGGCATCCGCGAGGGTGTCCGGCAGGCGCTGCTTCCGCTGTGGAACGCGTGGAGCTTCCTGCAGTTGTACGCGCCGACGTCCGGTGAGTGGCGCACGGATTCGACGAACGTCCTGGACCGGTACATCCTCGCGAAGCTGGCGGGCACCCGGGACGTCATCACCGACGCGCTCGAGACGAACGACATCGCCGGGGCGTGCGACGAACTGCGCACGTTCTGCGACGCGTTGACGAACTGGTATGTGCGGCGGTCGCGTTCGCGCTTCTGGGACGAGGACGCCGAGGCCGTCGACACCCTGCACACCGTGCTCGAGGTGGTCACCCGGCTCGCCGCGCCGCTGCTGCCGCTGATCAGCGAGGTGATCTGGCGGGGGCTGACCGGCGGACGGTCCGTGCACCTCGCGGACTGGCCCGCGGGAGCGGAACCTGGGGAGCGACCCGGAAGCACTGTCGGTGAGCTGCCTGCGGATCCGGAGTTGGTGTCGGCCATGGACGAGGTCCGGTCGGTGTGCTCGACGGTGCTGGGTCTGCGCAAGGCGCAGAACCTGCGGGTGCGGTTGCCGTTGCCCGAGGTGACGGTCGCGGCCGAGGACGCGGAGCGGCTGCGCCCGTATCTCGGACTGATCGCCGACGAGGTCAACGTCAAGAAGGTCGACCTCACCACCGACGTGGACGCACACGGCCGCTTCGAGCTCGTCGTCAACGCGCGCGCCGCGGGGCCGCGGCTGGGCAAGGACGTGCAGACCGTCATCAAGGCCGTGAAGGCCGGTGACTGGTCGGAGAACTCGGACGGCGTCGTCGTCGCGGCGGGGATCGAGTTGCTGCCGGAGGAGTACACGCAGCGTCTGGTTGCCGCCGAACCGGAGTCGACGGCGGCCCTGCCCGACGGTGCCGGTCTGGTGGTCCTGGACTCGGCGGTCACCGAGGAACTGGAAGCCGAGGGCTGGGCGAAGGACCGGATCCGCGAGTTGCAGGACGCGCGCCGCGCGGCCGGGCTCGAGGTGTCCGACCGGATCACCGTCGTCCTCGACGTGCCCGCGGAACGGCGGGACTGGGCGCTGGCGCACCGGGAACTGATCGCGGGCGAGATCCTCGCCGTCCAGCTGGAACTGGCCGAGGCGCCGGGCGATGCCGTCGAACTCGGCGAGGGTGTGCGGGCGGCGATCACGAAGGCGTGACCTGTCGGACCGGGCGGGTATTTTGCACCAGGTGAGTCGTCGGTGGGTGCTGCACCTCGACATGGACGCGTTCTTCGCGTCGGTCGAGCAGCTCACCCGGCCGACGCTCCGCGGCCGCCCGGTTCTCGTCGGTGGTCTCGGCGGGCGCGGTGTCGTCGCCGGGGCCAGCTACGAGGCGCGGGTGTTCGGCGCGCGGTCGGCCATGCCGATGCATCAGGCGCGGAGGCTGGTGGGTCCGGGTGCGGTGGTGCTGCCGCCGCGGGGCCGGCTGTACGGCATGCTGAGCAAGTCCGTGTTCGACGCGCTTCGCGGGCCGATGCCGGTGCTCGAGCAACTGTCGATGGACGAGGCGTTCGGTGAACCCACCGAACTGGCCGGAGCGGATGCGGCCACGGTGCAACGCTATTGCGAGGGCCTGCGGGCCCTGGTTCTCGAGGAGACGGGGCTCGTCGCGTCCATCGGTGCCGGGTCGGGGAAACAGGTGGCCAAGATCGCGTCCGGTCTCGCCAAACCCGACGGGATCACGGTGATTTCGCCGGACGAGCAGCACGCGGTGCTGGACGAGCTTCCGGTGCGGAAGCTGTGGGGCATCGGCCCGGTCGCGGAGGAGAAACTGAAGCGGCTCGGCATCGAGACCATCGGCGGTTTCGCGCGGACCCCCGAATCGGAGGTCGCGTCGATTCTGGGCACCACGATCGGACCGGGCCTGCACCGGTTGGCGCAGGGCATCGACAATCGGCCCGTCGCCGAACGCGCGGAGTCGAAACAGGTCAGTGCGGAGACGACTTTCGCCACCGACATCGTCACGATGGCGGACTTGCGAACTGCTGTCGAGTCGAGCGCGGCGTCCGCGTTCGTGCGCCTGCAGAAGGACGGCCGGGCCGCGCGCACAGTGGTGCTGAAGCTGAAGAAGGCGGACATGAGCATTCTGACGCGTTCGGTCACGCTTCCCTACGCGACCCTCGACCGTCAGATTCTGGTCGCGGCCGCGCAGCGTCAGGTGATCGACCCGATCGAACTCGGCCCGGTCCGTCTGGTCGGGGTGGGGTTCGCCGGACTGTCGACGGTGCGCCAGGGCTCGCTGTTCCCCGAACTGGACCTGGACGTCCCGGGCTACCAGGAGTCGAAGATCACGGATGCGGTCGGTGACGACGGCCTGTCCGTGCCCGTCCCCGCACCCGCCCCCGCCCCCGCACCCGCCCGGGCGATCGACACGCGGTGGCATCCCGGTCTCGACGTGACGCACCCGGACTTCGGCCACGGCTGGGTCCAGGGTGCCGGGCACGGTGTCGTGACCGTCCGATTCGAAACGCGCACAACGGGTCCGGGAAAGGCCCACACGTTCAAGGAGGACGACGGGCAACTCGAGACGGCCGATGTGGAAGGCTCGCTCGCGTGACCGGACGCATCGCCCGGACGAGGGAGTGGAGACCGGCTCCGCGAGAAGGTAGCCTCGGGCGCTGATGCCTACCCTTGGGTAATGTCGCCCGGGTAGCGAACGTGCTCAGATCGTCCGAGAACGAACACCGAGAATGAAGAGGTTATTGAGTTGAAGCTTCGTAAGATCACGGTTGCCGGAGTAGCAATCGCCGCAGCCCTCACGATGTCCGCGTGTGGCTCCGACGACGGCGACACGGCGGCCAAGACCACGACGACGACTTCCGCAGCTGCCGAGACCTCGGAAGCCATCGAGGTGCCCACCGCGGCCGATCTCAACGCGCTTCTGGTGCAGGGCCTCGACCCGGCCACCCCGCTCGAGGTCAAGTCCGCGATGGTCGAGGGCTCGGAGCAGGATCCGGAGCTCATCAACCAGGTCGCCGCCGCCGCCAAGGCCAACAACGCCCAGGTCACCGTTCTCGACCCGGTCATCGACAACGGTGACGGCACCGCCAGCGGCCAGCTGCAGCTGACCGTCAACGGCCAGGTCCAGCAGGGTGGCGTTCCGGCCATCTTCGTTCCCGGCGAGAACGGAACGTGGAAGCTGTCGAAGATCACCGCATGCCAGATCGTGTCGCTCGCGCAGCTGACCTCGCCTGCATGCCCTGCCTGATTCCGGGCCGAACCGTGCGGTCCTGACGGATCGCCGCGTTCTCGCACCGATGCCGGTGTCCCCTCGGGGGCACCGGCATCGGTCGTTACGGGGTCGGCTCACCCGGCGGGTGCGGGCGCGAGCTTCGCCACGGCGGTGCTCGTCAGGTCGCCGAAGACGCCGGCGTCGATCGGATCCTGTCCCGTCGCGACCAGTTGAGTGACGGTGCTGCCGACGACGACCACCACCACGTCCGAGACGAGACTGACGCCCTCGCTGGTGGTGACGAGCCGGAACGCCGTCGACGCGTCGCCCGCGGGCTGCTGCTCGCGGCCCCCGACCCGGTACTGCACCTGCACGCCGTCGGCGTCCGTGCCGCTGTACTGGGTGCATCCCGCCAGCCGGCCCTGCACCGCGGCGAAGGCCTGGGCCGCGTCGGCGCCGGTGGCGTAGCTCGCCGCGTCCTGGTCGATGGTCGCGAAGCCCGGGCCGGTGAACCAGCCGGACGCGGACGCCGGCGCTCCCGGGCGCTGGTCCGCGACCGGCGACAGCACCGCGGCGCAGTCCGCGGGATCCGTGCTCGACTTGTCGGAATCCGCCGACTCCGACGCGGGCGGCAAACCCAGATCCTCCTCGGGATCGGGGACCGGGGTGAATCCGACCGGTAGGTCGCCGACGTCGAGGAGCGCCGCCTTCAGCGCGGCCCGATCGGCGAACGGTGTGCCCGCCGCATCCGGCGCGGCGGTCACCACCGGACCGAGCGGCTCCAGCGATCCGGTGTCGCCTGCGTCGCCGGACGCGTTCGACGAGCATGCCGACAGCGCGAGCACGGCCAGCAGCGAGTAGGAGGCCGCGACGGGTCCGCGGCGCATCACGACCCCCACCGGACCGAGTTCGACGTGGTCTGGTGCAGGCGGGTGGCGCCGTCGGGGTCGCTGTACTGCTGGTCACCGCCCACGGTCACCGTCCCGGACACCGGCAGCGGCAGACCGAGGTCGACGGTCATGGTGCCCGAGCCCTGCATCACGTACTGGTCGACGTTCAGCGTGCCTGCCTCTCCGGGCAGTTCCCACACGGGGGACTTCGGCTTCTGGTCGATCGTGTAGTCGACGGTGAGGCGGTTGCCGTCTCGCGCGGTCAGGGTGGCCACGGTCGTCTGGTCGAGCGCGATGCCGCTCATCACCTGCTGGCGGATCGTCCACTGGGCGCCCACACCGACCGGTTCCGCCGGAAACGGGACCGTGCGGTACACGGCTTGGTAGAAGGCCTGCTCGATCGCGGAGCGCGCGATGTCCTGAGCGTCGGCGTCCGGTCGCAGTCGCAGCGCGGTAATCGCACCGGTGGGATCGACGGTGAAGCCGGCGCCGGAACCTGCACTGGCTTCGAGTGCGCTGCCGAGGCGGTCGTCGGGGCTGGTGACGTCGCCGAGCGTGAGGTCGACGGTGGTGCTGCCGTCCGCGTCCTCGGTCGCCCGGCCGACGGCGGCGGTGAGGGGGAGCGTCACCTGGGGGAGGAGAAGTCCTGGGCGGGCTGGTCGTCGATCTGCTGGAACACCTGCGCGTCCGTGGTCAGCTGGACGTCCTGCGTGACCCCAGCCGGCGGTCTGCGTGAGATCACCTCCCGTGGTTCCTCTCCGGGCTGGATCAGTTCGACGGTGGTGGCGGAGATTGGGACGGTCACTTCGGCGGGAGTGGACGTGGACCCTGCGGGGCTCGACTCCGAGGAGTCGCCGTCACCTCCGCACCCGGCGGTCAGAGCGACCAGGGAGAGGGTTGCGGCGAGTAGGCAGAATCCGGGTCGCAGAGCTTTCGAGAACAGTGGCACGCCCCCAGGCTAGTGCGCGCGGGAGCGCGTGAACGGAGGCTTGCCTCCGTAGTGGATGATGAACGGGTGAGTCAAGACCCCACGGCAGAGAACGAGACCGACGCCGAAGACCGGAACGACGGTGACACGTCCGGCGCCGTAGCCCCCCGGCCGGCGAAGCATCAGCGCAGGCTGCTGCTGTTCGCGATCGCAGGGACGATCCTCGCGACCGACCTGCTGACGAAGATCCTCGCCGTCGCCAACATCGAGCCCGGGCGCCCGGTCTGGCTGATCGGGGACCTCGTCTCGCTGCGGCTCGTGCGCAACCCCGGCGCGGCGTTCTCCATGGCCACCGGCATGACGTGGCTACTCACCCTCGTCGCCGTGGGTGTGGTGGTCGGCGTCGTCCGCATCGGCCGGACGCTGCGGTCGCCGTGGTGGGCGCTCGGTCTCGGGCTCGTGCTGGGAGGTGCCCTCGGCAATCTCGTCGACCGGTTCTTCCGGGCCCCCGGAGTGATGCAGGGGCACGTCGTCGATTTCGTCTCCGTCGGCTGGTGGCCGGTGTTCAACGTCGCGGACTCCGCGATCGTGTGCGGTGCGATCCTGCTCGTCGTGCTCACCCTGGTGGGGCTGGAACCTGACGGAACACGCAAGGGGGAAGAGAAGTGAGGGAAACACGGTCGATGCCGGTCCCGGACGGGCTCGAAGCGATGCGGGTCGACGCCGGCCTCGCTCGACTGCTCGGTCTGTCGCGCACCGCGGTCGCGCAGCTCACCGAGGAGGGGTCGGTGCTCGTCGACGGCGCTCCGGTCGGCAAGTCCGACCGGCTGTCCGCAGGCACCTGGCTGGAGGTGGAACTGCCCGAGCCGCCGCGGCCGCTGACCATCGAGGCGGAACCCGTCGAGGGCATGGAGATCCTGTACGCCGACGACGACGTGGTCGCCGTCGACAAACCCGTCGGGGTCGCGGCCCACGCCAGTGTCGGGTGGACCGGTCCGACGGTGATCGGTGGCCTCGCCGCCGCGGGCTTCCGGATCTCGACGTCCGGTGCGCACGAGCGCCAGGGCATCGTGCACCGGCTGGACGTCGGCACGTCCGGAGTGATGGTGGTGGCCACGTCGGAGCGCGCCTACACACTCCTCAAGCGCGCGTTCAAACAGCGGACCATCGACAAGCGGTACCACGCGCTGGTGCAGGGTCACCCGGATCCGAGCAGCGGAACCATCGACGCCCCCATCGGCAGGCACCGCAGCAACGACTGGAAGTTCGCGGTCACCGCGGACGGCAAACCCAGCATCACCCACTACGACACGGTCGAGGCGTTCCAGGCGGCGAGCCTGCTCGACATCCACCTGGAGACGGGCCGGACCCATCAGATCCGCGTCCACTTCGCCGCGCTGCGGCACCCGTGCTGCGGCGACCTCACGTACGGGGCCGACCCGCGGCTGGCCGAACGCCTCGGGCTGGAGCGCCAGTGGCTGCACGCCCGGTCGCTCGGGTTCGCGCATCCCGCGGACGGGCGGTGGGTCGAGATCACGTCCAAGTACCCGAAGGATCTCGAGGACGCTCTCGGGGTTCTGCGGGCGAGCTGAGGTGCGGCTCCCGCGCCCCGGCGGTACCGCGGTGCCGGCGGTGCTCACCGCTGTCGTCCTGATCGCGGTGACCGTCGTGCTCGGGGCGCTGAACCCTGTCCGGCGCACGCCCGTGTCGACGGACACGCTGGGCCCGGACAACGGGGAAGTGGTGGCCGACTACCTGGCCCGGGCGGACCGATCGCTCGACGAGGCGGACGGCCGCCAGGAGCGGTGGGCGCTGGTCTCGTTCACGCGTCCGGTGACCACGGACACCGTCCGGGACGCCGCGTCCGGCACCCGGGTGTCGCAGGTGCTCTTCCGCGTGCCGCTCGACCGGGTGCAGACCCCCTTCGTGCCCGTGTCCGTCGCGGCAGGCGACGCGGCCCTCGCCCGGGCGAGCGACCTGGCCGCCGGCCGCGCCCAGGCGATGACGGGCGAGACGGAGCGGCAGGCGCAGATCGCGGCGGTTTCGTCGGCGGAACTCGCCGGGAACTGCGCGTGCGTGATCGGCGCCGTCGTCCGCGGCGATCACGACGCCCTGGCCGCGCTGCGGTCCGAACCGGACGTCCGGGCGGTCGAAGCGCTCGGCGCCGACGCCGTCGCCGGGCGGTTCGCGGTGCGCCCGCTGCTGCCGGAGCAGGTCGAGACCGTCGCGCCCGGTCCCGACGACGGGGTCGTCCCGGGGAGCGGCTCGTGACGGCGCGCAAGGCGGAAACCGTGGGCGCCGCCTGCGGAGTCGGCGCCTACGTGCTGTGGGGCGCGTTCCCGGCGTTCTTCGGTCTCCTCGGCCCTGCCGGGTCGGTGGAGATCCTCGCGCACCGCGTGGTGTGGACGCTCGCACTCATGTTTCTCGTCCTCGCGGTCTCGGGCCGGCTCCACTCGCTGCGCGGGCTCAGCGCGCGCACCTGGCTGCTGGTCACGGCCGCCTCGACGGCCATCGCCGTCAATTGGGGCACCTACATCTACGGGGTCACGTCCGACCGGGTGGTCGAGACGGCGCTCGGCTACTTCATCAACCCGTTGGTGAGCGTGCTCCTGGGCGTCGTGATCTTCCGGGAACGGCTCGTCCCGGCCCAGATCGTCGCGCTCGCCCTCGCCACGGTCGCGGTGATCGTGATCACCGTCGACTACGGGCATCCGCCGTACATCGCGCTCACCCTGGCCGCCTCGTTCGCGCTGTACGGACTGTGCAAGAAGGTGATGCCGCTCGACCCGCGGACGAGCCTCACCGCCGAGGGCATCGTTGCCGCACCCGTCGCGGTCGGCTACCTCGTGTTCCTCGCCCTCACCGGAGCAGGCACGTTCCTGGGGTTCGGCGTCGGGCACACCCTGCTGCTGATGGCCGCGGGCCCGGTGACCGCCCTGCCGCTGCTGCTGTTCGGCGCCGCGGCGCAACGGGTGCCGTTGCGCACACTCGGCATGCTGCAGTACCTGACACCGGCGCTGCAGATGGCCTGGGGCGTCGCCGTCCTCCACGAGGACATGCCCGCGTCGCGGTGGATCGGATTCGCCCTGATCTGGGTGGCGCTCGCGATCTTCAGTACCGATGCGCTGGTACGGGTCCGGCGCGAACGGCGCAATCCCGCCCCGTCCCAGGCGCCCGTCCCGTAACTCGCGTCACGACTTCGCCGACACCCGCCGTCGGCGACCGGAACTGTCGGTCCGAGGGCCTACACTCGTGAGGCTCCCAGACCTTCAGAGAGGCGCACGTGGCTGACTCGTTCGTACATCTGCACAATCACACCGAGTACTCGATGCTCGACGGTGCGGCCAAGGTCGGCCCCCTGTTCGAAGAGGCCGCGCGGCTGGAGATGTCGGCGGTCGGCATGACCGACCACGGCAACATGTACGGCGCCAGCGAGTTCTACAACGTGGCGAAGAAGCAGGGCATCAAGCCGATCATCGGCATCGAGGCGTACGTGGCGCCCGAGTCCCGTTTCAACACCAAGCGTGTGCTGTGGGGCGACCGCAGCCAGAAGTCCGACGACGTCTCCGGTAGCGGTGCGTACACCCACATGACGATGGTCGCGGAGAACGCGACCGGTCTGCGGAACCTGTTCAAGCTGTCCTCGCTCGCGTCGATCGAGGGTCAGCTCGGCAAGTGGGCGCGCATGGACGAAGACCTCATCGCCACCCACCACGAGGGCATCATCGCGACCACGGGCTGCCCGTCCGGCGAGATCCAGACCCGGCTGCGACTCGGCCACGACCGCGAGGCGCTCGAGGCGGCCGCCAAGTGGCAGGAGATCTGGGGCAAGGACAACTTCTTCCTCGAGCTGATGGACCACGGACTGTCGATCGAGCGACGCGTGCGTGAGGGCCTCCTCGAGATCAGCAAGAAGCTCGAGATTCCGCCGCTCGCCACCAACGACTGCCACTACGTCACGAAGGAAGCAGCGGAGAACCACGAGGCGCTGCTCTGCATCCAGACCGGCAAGACGCTGTCCGACCCCACCCGGTTCAAGTTCGACGGTGACGGCTACTTCCTCAAGTCCGCCGCGGAGATGCGGGCTCTGTGGGACGACCAGGTGCCCGGCGCGTGCGACAACACCCTGCTCATCGCCGAGCGTGTCCAGCCGTACGACGACGTGTGGGCGCACCACGACCGGATGCCGATCTTCCCGGTTCCCGAGGGCGAGACGCAGGGCACCTGGCTGCGCAAGGAGGTCCTCCGCGGGCTGGACCGCCGGTTCCCCGACGGACCGCCCAAGGAGTACCTGGCCCGCGCCGACTACGAGATCGGCGTCATCCTGGAAATGGGTTTCCCCGCCTACTTCCTCGTCGTCGGCGACCTCATCAACCACGCGCGCGAGGTCGGCATCCGGGTCGGCCCCGGCCGAGGCTCGGCCGCCGGTTCGCTCGTCGCCTACGCGATGGGCATCACCAACATCGACCCCATCCCGCACGGCCTGCTGTTCGAGCGGTTCCTGAACCCCGAGCGCGTGTCCATGCCCGATATCGACATCGACTTCGACGATCGCCGTCGCGGCGAGATGGTGCGCTACGCGACGGACAAGTGGGGCAGCGACCGCGTCGCCCAGGTCATCACGTTCGGCACCATCAAGACGAAGGCGGCCATCAAGGACTCCGCCCGAGTCCAGTTCGGTCAGCCCGGTTTCGCGATCGCCGACCAGATCACGAAGGCGCTGCCGCCGCCGATCATGGCCAAGGACATCTCGGTGTCCGGCATCACCGACCCGACCCACGAGCGCTACAAGGAAGCGGTGGAGGTTCGCGCCCTCATCGACTCCAACCCGGACGTCGCGAAGATCTACCAGACGGCCAAGGGACTCGAGGGCCTGATCCGAAACGCCGGCGTCCACGCCTGCGCGGTGATCATGTCGTCCGAACCGCTGATGGACGCGATTCCCGTGTGGAAGCGCGCCCAGGACGGCGCCATCATCACCGGCTGGGACTACCCGTCGTGCGAGGCCATCGGCCTGCTGAAGATGGACTTCCTCGGACTGCGGAACCTCACCGTCATCGGTGACGCCATCGACAACATCAAGGCGAACCGGGGCATCGAACTCGATCTCGACACCCTCGCGCTCGACGACACGGCCACGTACGAACTGCTCTCGCGCGGTGACACTCTCGGGGTGTTCCAGCTCGACGGCAGCGCAATGCGCGACCTGCTGCGCCGCATGCAGCCCACCGGCTTCGAGGACATCGTCGCGGTGCTCGCGCTGTACCGGCCCGGTCCGATGGGCATGAACGCGCACAACGACTACGCCGACCGCAAGAACGGGCGGCAAGAGGTCAAACCCATCCACCCGGAACTCGAGGAGCCCCTGAAGGAGATCCTGGCCGACACGTACGGCCTGATCGTCTACCAGGAGCAGATCATGCAGATCGCGCAGAAGGTGGCCGGGTACTCGCTCGGACAGGCCGACATTCTCCGCCGCGCCATGGGTAAGAAGAAACTGTCGGTGCTGGAGGAGGCGTACGCAGGCTTCCGCGAGGGCATGCTCGCGAACGAGTTCTCCGAGCCCGCCATCAAGGCGCTGTGGGACACCATCCTCCCGTTCGCCGGGTACGCGTTCAACAAGTCGCACGCCGCCGGATACGGCCTGGTGTCGTTCTGGACCGGGTACCTCAAGGCCAACTATCCGGCCGAGTACATGGCCGGTCTGCTCACCTCGGTCGGTGACGACAAGGACAAGGCCGCCGTCTACCTCGCGGACTGCCGCAAGATGGGCATCACCGTGCTGCCGCCGGACGTCAACGAATCGGAGGTCAACTTCGCCTCCGTCGGAGAGGACATCCGGTTCGGCATGGGCGCCGTCCGCAACGTCGGTGCCAACGTGGTGGGCTCGATCATCAAGGCGCGCAAGGAGAAGTCCAAGTTCGTCGACTTCTCCGACTACCTCAACAAGATCGACGCTGCCGCCTGCTCCAAGAAGGTCACCGAATCGCTGATCAAGGCAGGCGGATTCGACTCGCTGGGCCACCCGCGCAAGGGGCTCATGCTCGTCCACGCCGACGCCATCGACGCGGTGATGGGCACCAAGAAGGCGGAGGCGATCGGCCAGTTCGACCTGTTCGGCGGCGACGACGCCGACGAGTCGATCGCGTCGGTGTTCAACGTGAAGATCCCCGAGGAGGAGTGGGACTCCAAGCACCGGTTGGCGCTGGAGCGGGAAATGCTGGGACTGTACGTGTCCGGGCACCCGCTCAACGGCGTCGAGCACGTGCTGTCGGCGCAGTCCGACACCGCGATCCCGACCATCCTCGAAGGCGACATCAAGGACGGCACCCAGGTCACCGTCGGCGGCATCCTCGCGTCGGTGAACCGGAGGATCAACAAGAACGGTCTCACGTGGGCGTCCGCTCAGCTCGAGGACCTGACCGGTGGTATCGAAGTGCTGTTCTTCCCGCAGGCCTACTCGGTGTACGGGATGGACGTCACGGAGGACTCCGTGGTGCTCGTCAAAGCGCGCGTGTCGATCCGCGACGACCGGATCTCACTCATCGCCAACGACCTTGCGGTGCCGGACCTCTCGGCGGTGGGGGTCGCGAAGCCGTTGGCGGTCAGTCTGCCGCTGCGTCAGTGCACCAAGGACAAGATCGGCGCGCTGCGGCAGGTGCTCACCCGCCATCCGGGCACGTCGGACGTGCACGTGCGGTTGATCGGCGGCACCGAGGTCACGTTGTGGAAGGTGGACGACGTGCTCCGGGTGGAACCGTCGTCGGCGTTGATGGGCGACCTCAAGGCGCTGCTCGGACCGAGCTGCCTGTCCGTGTGATCGCTCTGACGGATGCGGCTAGGAGCGCGGCGGGAAGAGCCGCCGCGCCCACCACACCACGACGGCGGCCGCGGCGGCGGTGAGAACGGCCGCCTGCAGCGTCTGGGTGACGACGAGGATCGTGACGAAGACCAGCAGCGCGACTGCCAGGGCCTCCAGCTTGTAGAGGGGCCACTCGGTGCCGGCGAGATCGACGGTCCTTGTGGGTGCGCTGCGGCGCACATCGCGGCGCACCCAAGCGTCGTGTGTCGTCATCGCAGGTCACCTCACTGGAGTGGGTCGGGGGAGCGGACGTCCCCGCGTGCGATCAGGGTACTCGGAATCCGGAGTTCGGCGCAACGAACAAACTGATGCGGTCCTTCGCATGTGCGCTGGTTCGGTGGAATCGGTGGCGGGCTCTCGCGGACCAGGTGTTGACTGGACGCATGCCACTCACAGGTGAATACGAACCCAGTCCGTCCAAGTGGGCAGCGGATCAGGCCGAGTTGATGGAATCCACCGACGGTGCCGAGGGCACGACGTTGGGCGGCAGGCCCGTCGTCCTGCTGACCACCCGGGGAGCGAAATCCGGCAAGATCCGCAAGACGCCGCTGATGCGTGTCGAGCACGACGGGACGTACGCGGTCGTCGCCTCGCTCGGCGGCGCCCCGAAGAACCCGGTCTGGTACTACAACGTGAAGGCCGAACCGCACGTCGAACTCCGCGACGGCTCGGCGACCCACGACATGGTGGCCCGTGAGGTGACGGGCGACGAGAAGGCCACGTGGTGGGAGCGGGCCGTCGCCGCGTTCCCGGACTACGCCGATTATCAGAAGAAGACCGACCGGCAGATCCCGGTGTTCGTGCTCGAACCCGCCTGAGTCTCGCCCCGCCGCTGTCTTTCGCCGTTCGACCGTCCCCGACCGGAGGCCCGATGAGAGCGAAAACCGTTGCCGATCAGCTGGTGCGTCAACTCCAGGATGCCGGCGTCCGGCGGATCTACGGAATCGTGGGCGACAGCCTCAATCCCGTCGTCGACGCGGTCCGGCGGTCGGGCGGCGCGGAGAAGGGCGGGATCGACTGGATCCACGTACGGCACGAGGAGGCCGCCGCCTTCGCCGCGGCCGCGGAGGCGCAGGTCACCGGTAAGCTGGCGGTCTGCGCCGGCTCGTGCGGGCCGGGAAATCTTCATCTGATCAACGGTCTCTACGACGCGGACCGCTCGGGGGCGCCGGTGCTCGCGATCGCGGCGCAGATTCCGAGCGAGCAGATCGGTCTCGGCTACTTCCAGGAGACGCACCCGGATCGGCTTTTCGTCGAGTGCTCCCGGTACGCCGAGCTGATCGGAAGTCCCGCGCAGGCCCCGCGCGTCACGGCGTCCGCCATCGCGCACGCGACCGCGCTGTCCGGTGTCGCGGTGATCACCCTGCCGGGCGACATCGCGGACCGCCCCGCCGAGGGGCGGGCGCCGTCGGTGCCGCGCACCGGTGCGCCGGCGATCGTGCCCGACCAGTCCGACGTCCAGGCGCTCGCGGACACCGTGAACGCGGCGGCGAAGGTCGCGATCTTCGCCGGCGAAGGGGTGCGCGGGGCTCGCGAGGAGTTGCTCGGCCTGGCCGACACGATAGGTGCGCCGATCGGCCACACCCTCCGCGGCAAGGAATGGATCCAGTACGACAACCCCTTCGATGTCGGGATGACGGGACTGCTGGGGTACGGGGCGGCGCACGACGGGATGCACGGCGCCGATCTCCTGCTGCTCGTCGGAACGGACTTCCCGTACAACCAGTTCCTGCCGGACGGCGTCCGCACCGCGCAGATCGACTGGGCCGCACAGCGAATCGGCCGGAGAACAGACGTCGACCTGGCGGTGCACGGCGACGTGGGGAGCACGTTGCGTGCGCTCGCCCCGCTGATCCGGCGCAAGGACGACCGCCGCTTCCTCGACGACATGCTCGACAAGCACCGGACGCTGATGAACAAGGTGGTCGGCGCATACACGAAACCTGCCAAGCAGCGCGTCCCGATCCACCCCGAGTACGCGGCGTCGATCCTCGACGACCTGGCCGCCGAGGACGCGATCTTCACCACGGACACGGGAATGTCGAACGTGTGGACGGCGCGCTACCTGACGCCGAACGGCTCGCGGCGTTTCCTCTCCTCGGCCCTGCACGGATCGATGGCGAACGCCCTGCCGCATGCGATCGGCGCCCAGGTGTGCGCGCCCGGCAGGCAGGTGGTGTCCGTGTCGGGCGACGGCGGGCTGTCGATGCTGCTGGGGGAGCTGGTGACGGTCGCGATGTACCGGCTCCCGGTCAAGATCGTGGTGTTCAACAACTCCACCCTCGGCATGGTCAAGCTGGAGATGCTGGTGGACGGGCTGCCTGATTTCGGGGTCGACGTCGCGCCGGTCGACTATTCGGCGGTGGCCTCCGCGCTGGGCATCTTCGCCCGCCGGATCGAGAATCCGGCCGACATCGAATCGGGTCTGCGGCAGGCATTCGATCACGACGGACCGGCCCTCGTCGATCTCGTCACCGACCCGTTGGCGCTGTCGCTGCCACCGACCATCACGGGTGGCCAGCTCACCGGTTTCGCATTGGCGCTGTCGAAGATGGTGATGAACGGAGGTGTCGGCGAGGCCGTGAAAATGGCGAAGTCGAACGTCCGGAACGTGCCGCGACCGTCGCAGTTCGATCCGCGCGGCTGAACCCGACTGGTATCCCATGGCCGGAGAGTGGGAACATATCCGGGTGTCCACATCGCCCGATACCGCAGCCCAGAACATCACCTCGCCCCTGACAGTGGGCGACATCGACGCGGCCATCGAGCGAATTTCCCACGTGATCGACGCGACCCCACTGCAGTGGAGCGAACGCCTGTCGTCCCTGACCGGCGCGAACGTGTACCTCAAGCGGGAAGACCTGCAGGTCGTCCGCTCCTACAAACTTCGCGGCGCCTACAACCTCATGGCCCAGCTCGATGCCGCCGAGCGTGCCGCCGGAGTCGTGACGGCCAGCGCCGGTAACCATGCGCAGGGCGTCGCGTTCGCTTGCCGGACAATGGAAATCACCGGCCGCATCTACGTCCCGTCGAACACCCCCAAGCAGAAGCGTGATCGCATCCGGGCGCACGGCGGCGAGTTCGTCGAGCTGATCCTGACGGGGGAGACGTACGACGCCGCCGCCGCTGCGGCCGCCGACGATGTGCGGCGGACGGGCGCGACGATGGTTGCACCGTTCGACGACGCCCGGACCGCGGCCGGTCAAGGCACCATCGCCGCCGAGATCCTCGCGCAGCTCGGCAGCGCCCCCGATTCCGTCCTGGTTCCGGTCGGCGGCGGCGGGTGCATCGCCGGCATCGCCACGTATCTGCACGCGCACGCACCCCGCGCGGCCATCGTCGGGGTGGAGCCGACGGGGGCGGCGTCGATGACGGCGGCCCTGGTGGCCGGTGGTCCCGTGACGCTGACGGAGATCGACCCGTTCGTCGACGGCGCGTCGGTGAAGCGGGTCGGCGACCTGCCCTACGCCGTGGTGTCCGCCCTGGGCGCCGAGGTAGTGACGCACACGTCGCTGGGCCAGGCGGATCGGTCGTCCACGATCCGGCTCGATCCGGAGACGTTCGTGATGACCAACCTCGACGAGGGTGCGCTGTGCACCGCGATGCTCGAGCTGTACCAGAACGAGGGCATCATCGCCGAGCCGGCGGGCGCGCTGTCGGTGGCGGCGCTCGGGAACATCACGTTCGAGCCCGGTTCCACGGTGGTGTGCCTGATCTCTGGCGGCAACAACGACGTCTCGCGGTACGGCGAGATCCTGGAACGCTCGCTGGTGAATCTCGGTCTCAAGCACTACTTCCTCGTCGACTTCCCGCAGGAGCCGGGCGCCCTGCGCCGCTTCCTGGACGAGGTGCTCGGCCCCGAGGACGACATCACCCTGTTCGAGTACGTGAAGCGGAACAACCGGGAGACCGGCGCCGCCTTGGTGGGTATCGAGCTCGGCAAGGCGGAGGGGCTCGGCGAGCTGCTCGAACGGATGGAGCAGTCCCGGATGCAGGTGGAACGCCTGGAGCCGGGAAGCCCCGCGTACCGCTACCTCACCTGAGCCGCTATTTCTGCAGCAGCCGCGCGACGACCTTCTTGTACAGCTCGGGCTCGGGCATGGGAAGCCTGAGCAGCGCGGCCAGGTAGATGCCGTCGCCGACGAGGCGCACGATCTCGGCCTGCACGGGATCATCGATCTCGTCCTGCAGGCCCTCGTCCCAGCTGCGCATGACGTCGGTGACGGCCTTCTGGATCTCGTCGTGCTGACCGTCGACGCTCCGTAGGGCGGCGATGGTCGAACGGTAGAGGGCGAGTTCCTCGGTGGTGCTCGCGTCGGGGACCTGCAGATACCACTCGGACATCGAGGTGCCGCCGGACACGGCGTCGGCGAGCTGGGCGTCGGCCCGCTCGCCGAGCCGGCGCACCATGGCGGCGAGGAGCGCTTCCTTGCTGGGGAAGTGATAGAGCAGTCCGCCCTTGGACACCCCGGCCTCCGCCGCGACGGCTTCGAGGGTCACCTGGGCTATCCCCACGTCGAGCAGCAGCTTCTCGAGGGCGTCGAGTATTCGATCGCGCGTACCGGCAGCCATGGAGAGGGACTGTACCCGGAAAATAACTTTACCGTCCGGACGGTTCACGGTAATGTAACGGAACTGTACCGGCCGGACGGTTCATCGGGTGCCGGCCCCAATCGAAAGTCGCAGGAAGATAAATGTCTGTCTCCACGGATCGCGGGATCAACGACGCCTACGGCGCGCCAGGTCAGTCCTCCGCATCACGCCGAGACTGGCTCGGATTGGTCGTCCTGGCCTTCGCCGTCCTCCTGATCGCCGTCGATGGCACGGTGCTCGACCTCGCACTGCCGTTCATCAGCGCCGACCTCGAGCCCAGCAGCACGCAGCTGCTGTGGATCATCGACGTCTACTCCTTCGTCCTCGCCGGACTGCTCATCACCATGGGCACACTCGGCGACCGGATCGGACGGCGCCGTCTGCTGCTGATCGGCGCCGCCGGATTCGGTATCGCGTCGCTGATCGCGGCATGGGCGCCGACACCCGAGATGCTCATCGCGGCCCGTGTGCTGCAGGGAATCTCGGGTGCCACGCTGATGCCCGCGACCCTCGGCCTGATCCGCACGATCTTCGTCGACCCGCGCCAGCGGACCCTCGCCATCGGCGTGTGGGGCGCGATGGCCGGCGGCGGCACCGCGGCGGGCCCGCTGATCGGCGGCTGGCTGCTCGAGCACTTCTGGTGGGGCTCGGTGTTCCTGATCAACCTCCCCGTGATGCTGGTGCTGATCGCCGTGGGACCGCTCGTGATCCCCGAATCCAAGGATCCCGCGCCGGGACGGTTCGACCTGCTCAGCGCGGCACTGTCGATGACGACGATGCTGCCGCTGGTGTACGCGGTCAAGGAAACCGTGGTGCACGGCCTCGACCCGATGCTCCTCGGCGTCGGTCTCGTCGGCGTCCTGTCGGGTGTGGTGTTCGTGCGCAGGCAGAAGTCGATGAAGGACCCGATGATCGACATCGGCCTGTTCGCGAAGCCCGCGTTCTCGACCGCCGTCCTCACCAACCTGCTGTCCATCTTCGCGCTCGCCGGTGTGCTGTTCTTCGGCTCGCAGTACCTGCAGTTGGTGCTGGGCAACAGCGCGTTCGAATCGGGTGTGCTGATGCTGCCCGGCATGCTGATGAGCGCGGTCACCGCGCTCGCGGCGGCCTGGATGGTGCGCCGGTGGGCCACCTCGCACGTGCTCGGCAGCGGCCTCGCCGTCGCGGGTGTGGGTGCGGCACTGATGCTCACGCTCGGCGTGGACGGTGCCCCGACGATGTTCGTGGTCGGCTTCGGTCTCGCCGGGGCCGGTGTCGGCATCGCGCTGACGCTGACGTCCGACCTCGTGGTGAGCGCCGTCGAGCCCGAACGGGCCGGCGCCGCCTCCGCGGTGTCCGAGACCGCGTACGAACTCGGCATCGCACTCGGTGTGGCCGTGCTCGGCAGCGTCGTCATGGCGATCTTCCGCAGCGGCCTCGACACGTCGATGCTGCCGCAGGAGCAGATCGAGCCCGCGCAGGGCACGCTCGGTGCCGCGGTCGCGGAGGCTCAGCAACTCCCCGAGACGGCGCGGGCGGTGTTCCTGGAGTCCGCGCAGTCGGCGTTCGTCGACGGCATGCACGTCGCCGCGGGCGCGACCGCCGTGATCCTGTTCGCGACCGCGATCCTCGTCCTGCGGATGCTGCGCGACCGTCAGGGCGAGCTGTCGAGCACCACGAACGAGTGACCCGGTAGCACCGTCGCCGACGCGGTCTGGTCCTGCGTCGGCGGCTCCCACCACAGCACGGGGGAGCCGCCGACCGGGACGGTCACCGGTTCGGCACTCAGATTGCAGGCCAGGCGAAGTGCGCCGCGGTGCACCACGATCCACTGCTGCGCCTCGTCGTACTCGACGGACAGGTTCTCGAGCCACGGGTCCGTCAGCTCGGCGCGCTCCCGGCGCAGCCGCAGCAGCGAGCGATAGCAGTCCAGCAGCCGGGCGTACGGCTGCCGGGCCAGTTCGTCCCAGTCGAGCTTGGACCGCTCGAACGTCTCCGGGTCCTGCGGGTCCGGAACGTCGTCCGTGCTCCAGCCGTGCTCCGCGAACTCGGCCTTGCGTCCCTCTGCCGTCGCCCGCGCGAGCTCCGGCTCCGGGTGCGAGGTGAAGAACTGGAACGGGGTGCTCGCCCCCCACTCCTCGCCCATGAACAGCATCGGCGTGAACGGCGAGCAGAGCACGAGCGCCGCCTTCACGGCAAGCTGCCCGGAATCGAGATACGTGCCGGGGCGGTCGCCGATCGCCCGGTTGCCGATCTGATCGTGCGTGCACGTGTACGTGACCAGTGAACTGGCCGGGATCCGCCGCGTGTCCAGCGGTCTGCCGTGCGTGCGACCCCGGAACGTCGAGAACGTGCCCGCATGGAACCATCCCTGGCGCAGGGTGTCCGCGAGGCAGGCCATCGAACCGAAATCTCCGTAATAGCCCTGCCTCTCGCCCGAGACCGCCGCGTGGATGGCATGATGCACGTCGTCGTCCCACTGGGCGTCGAGGCCGCAGCCGCCTGCCGACCGCGACGTGATCAGGCGCGGATCGTTGAGGTCGCTCTCGGCGATGAGCGTCAGTGGCCGCCTCAGATGCGCGGACAGCCGGCGGGTCTCGACGGCCAGATCCTCGAGAAGGTGGGTGGCGGTGTGGTCGACGAGCGCGTGGACGGCGTCGAGTCGGAGCGCGTCGATGTGGAACTCGCGGAACCATCGCAGCGCGTTGCCGATGATGTAGCGGCGCACCTCGCCGCTGTCCGGTCCGTCCAGGTTGATGCTGCGGCCCCAGGTGTTGGCGCCCTGCGCCAGGTACGGGCCGTACCGGTCGAGGTAGTTCCCCGACGGTCCGAGGTGGTTGTAGACGGCGTCGAGGACGACGCCGAGACCGCGGGTGTGGCACGCGTCGACGAGGGTCTGCAGCCCGTCCGGTCCGCCGTAGCCCTCGTGCACCGTGTACCAGAGGACGCCGTCGTATCCCCAGTTGTGGGTTCCGTTGAACCCGTTGACGGGCATCAGTTCCACGAAGTCGACACCGAGTCCGACGAGATGGTCGAGCCGGTCGATCGCGGCGGCGAAGGTGCCCTCCGGAGTGAACGTGCCGACGTGCAATTCGTAGACGACGGAGCCGGCGAGCTGCCGCCCGGTCCACTGCGAGTCGGTCCAGACGCTCTCGTCGAGCGTGTGGAGCTGGGACGGGTTGTGCACGCCGTCGGGCTGGCGCGGCGACCGGGGATCGGGGAGCGGGGTGTCGCTGTCGTCGAGGAGGAACGCGTACCGGGAGTCCGGCGACGCGTCGACGTCGGCCCGCCACCACCCGTCCGGCGACGGGGTCATCTCGTGGCGCCTGCCGTCGACCTCCACGGAAACCGATGTCGGGATCGGGGCCCATACCTCGAATGTGTGCATCCGATCAGCATGCCTCGACCGGGCGGGCCGCGCAGGACAGTCAGCTCTCGGGCGCGGAGGAGTCCTCGACCTCCTCGATGATCTCGGCGCCGAGAACCGACAGCCGGTGTTCCTCGGCGTCCTGCACGGTGCCGAAGTCCTGCTCCTCGAGCACGTTACGGTCCTTGTCGAGGTATCGATAGGTAGCCATGCCCCCACGATGGCACACGGCGGCGGAGATGGCGGCGAGTCGGCCCTTTCGCCCCGCATCCGGAAGTAGCAAGCTGAGAGTACGGACTCGAACGTCGCGAGGAGCAGTCATGCACGTAGCAGTGGGAGACCGGTTGCACGTTCAAGGCCGGGTGGTCGGGGTGCACGAGACGACCGCCGAGGTCGTGGAGGTACACGGCGAGAACGGCGAACCGCCCTATCTCGTCCGATACGACGACGGCCACGAGGCCCTCGTGTTTCCCGGATCCGATGCCTGGGTGGAACACCCGAAGTCGTAGGCATCGGGCGTATCGCCTGGTCCAGGCGCGGCGGATCGCCGTGTCGCATTGGTTGCACGATCGATGAAACGAATGCGTCTATCGTGAGACCGTGCCCGACTCCGCCAAGAGGCCCTACTCTTCGCCGCTGCGTGCGGAATCGGCGCGCCGGACCCGCCTCCTCGTCCGGGATGCCGCGGCCCGGTTGTTCGCCGAACGCGGATACGTCAGCACCACGGTGCGGAACGTGGCCGAGTCAGCCGGGGTGTCCACTCGCACGGTCTTCACCGCGTTCCCGGGCGGCAAGGCGGAACTGTTCCACGAGGCACTGCACGCGGCGATCCAGGGCGACACCGACGCCGCTCCTGCCGCCCGCACACCCCGGGACGGCGACCCGGTGGAGCGGATCCTCGAACAGATGGTGGAGTACAGCACCGACGTCCTGGAGCGGGCCGGCACCCTGATGGCGACGTCGATCGAATCCTCGGGAGCGGACGAGGACATGCGGCGGTTCGCCGACGAGGGCGCGCGGGCGTCCGCCGAGAATGCGATGACCCTCGCCGAGGGGCTCGCCGCGCACGAACTGCTGCGCCCCGAGATCTCCGTCCAGCGGGCCGCCGACGTGCTGTTCACGGTCGTGTCCCCGCAGGTGTATTCGATGCTGCGCCTGCAGTGCGGGTGGGACGTCGACGACTACCGGAACTGGGTGAAGGCGACGATCCGGGCCAGTCTGCTCCACTGAGCGCCGGCAACCCCGCCTAGGGCAACAGGATGAATTTGCCCGCCGCGTGCGGCTTCCGGAGATCGGCGTGAGCGCGCGCCGCCTCCGACAGCGCGTACGTGCGTGCGACCCGCACCCGCACGTCACCGCTGCCCGCGAGGTCGACGAGGAACCCGCGGGCCCGCTTCCGCGGTTCCATGCCTTCAGGCCCCAGCGCGCCCACGATCCGGAAACCGGCCTCGCCCGCCCGTGGTCCGGGGACGGTCGTCACCAACCGCGACCGGTCCCGCACCAGGTCCACGGAGACGTCGATCGCCTCGTCGCTGCCCGCGGTGTCGATGACGGCGTCCACCCCGTCCGGTGCCAGGACTCGGATCCGGTCGCTCAGGCCGTCCCCGTAGGACACCGGGGTCGCGCCGAGCGACCGCACGTAGTCGTGGTTCCCGGGGCGCGCCGTGCCGATGATCGTGGCGCCGCGGGCCCGCGCCAACTGCACGACGAACGACCCCACGCCGCCCGCAGCCCCGTGTACGAGCAGCAGGTCGCCGGTGCCGACGTTCGCCGTGTCGAGGGTGTCGACCGCCGTGGCACCCACCGCGAGAAGTCCGGCGGCCTCGTTCCACGGCAACGACGCCGGTTTCGGGACCACCGAATCACCCGACACCACGAGTCGGTCTGCGTACGCCTCCGACAACGGGTACGCGATCACCTCGTCGCCCACCGCGATCGGGCCCCTCGGTCCCGTGGCGGAGTCACCCACCTCCGCGACGACGCCCGCCGCCTCGCTGCCCAGCCGCATCGGCAGCGCGACGGGATCGGCGCCGAACGCGCCGCTGTAGAGCTTGTAGTCGATCGGGTTGACCCCGATCGCGCGGACCTCGATCACCACCTCACCCGGCGCGGGACCCACCGGCTCCGCATCGACCACCGCGAGGACCTCCGGCCCTCCGTACGCCCGGGCAACCACACGTCGCATACAGAGGCCAGTACCCCCGTGAGTACTTCTTAACCGCCGGCGGTTAAGAAGTACTCACGGGGGCCAGCAGGGCAATGGGGTAGCGGGCGAACAGGGTGGCGGCGTCGATGCGGCCGCCGGGGTGCGTCGCGGAGGTGAGCAGGTCGGTCCACGTGCCGTCCGGGAGGATCACCGCGGTGTCGCCCCAGCCGTCCTGCTGCAACCCGACGCTGTGCCGGGTGGCCAGGGCCACGACGTCCGGCGCCGACCCCCGGGGCCCGCGGGTGAATCCGATCAGGTGTTCGGCCGCGGTCCCCGACGCGAAGACCGGCGCGTACGTCCCGCCTGCGAAGCTGCCCGGACGCTCGCGGCGCAGCCGTAGGGCCGTCCGGACGACGTGCATCTTCGCCGCGCCGGTGGCGTCGACCGGAGGCGTGCCGAGCCCAGCGAGCACGGTGCGACGCACGTCGTAGTCCACGGGACGGCGGTTGTCGGGGTCGACGAGCGAGTCCTCCCACAGTTCGGTGCCCTGGTACACGTCCGGGATCCCGGGCCCGCACAGCTGGAGGAGCTTCTGGCCGAGCGCATCGGACCAGGCGTGCGGTGCCAGTTGCGTGCACAGCGACCCGAGCGCCTTCCCGACGGTGCCGTCGATCACGGTGTCCAGCCAGCGGTGGAGGTCGCGTTCGAAGTCCTCGTTCACGTCGTTCCACGACGTCCGGGTCCCGGCTTCCCGGACGGCCTTCTCCGCGTATGCGTGGACGCGGTCGCGGAAGTCGGGCACGTCGCCCGCGGCGCGGCCGTCGACCGGCCACACACCGAACAGGTTCTGCCACAAAAACAGTCCGGTGGCGGGATCGGGGCTGGGGGCGATGCGCTCCCACTGGTCGACGCATTCCGCCCACAGGTCCGGCACCTGCGACAGGATGCCGATCCGGGCGCGGACATCCTCGCCGCGCTTGGTGTCGTGCGTCGAGAGCGTCGTCATCGCCCGCGGCCACCGGCCGGCGCGCTCGGCGGCGGCGAGGTGGAATTCGGCGGGGGAGACGCCGACGTGCGCGGGGTTGCCGCCCACCTCCTGCAGCGACACCAGCCGGGCGGTGCGGTAGAACAGGCAGTCCTCCACGGATTTCGCCATCACCGCGCCGCAGACCTGCTGGAAGCGGGTGGCCGCCTCCTCGTCGGCGATCAGTGCGGCGGCGAGGGCGGACAGTGCCGCGGACCGCCCCGGTTCGCGCCGCGCGGCGTCACCGATCACGCGGGTCGCGAGCCCGGCGAGCGGACTGTAGTCGGACCGGTACACGGGCATCGCCGCGACGACGTCCACGACGGCATCGCGCAGGTCCTCGGCGGTGCAGTCGGTGCCCGTCTCCGCGCGGATCGCGCGGACGAGGCGCCGGATCTCCGGGGCGAGGCCGGTGCCGGCGACGTCGCGTTTGATCGCGGTTTCGTGCTCGTGGATCCACGTCGCGTCACCCCGGTCGCCCGTGCGGGACGCCGACAGGGCGGTGAGCGCGGGAGCTCCCGACGGGTCGACGAACACGCCGCCGAGTTCGGCCAGTGCGTCGTAGCCGGTGGTGCCGTCGATCGGCAGGTGATCGTCCAGGGGTTCGGAGTGGCCGAGGATCTTCTCGATCACGAGCCAGCGGTCCGCGCCGATCACGCCGCGCAGCCGGTCGAGGTACCCGGCCGGGTCGGACAGCCCGTCGGGGTGGTCGATGCGCACGCCGTCGATCAAGTCGTCCGCCACCCAGCTCCGCAGTTCGCGGTGCGAGGCCTCGAACACGCGGGGGTCTTCCTGACGGATCCCGGCCAGTTCGCTGACCGCGAAGAATCGGCGGTACCCGATGAGCCCGGAGTTCCACGGGACCAGGCGGTATGACTGCGCGTCGTGCACCGACTCCGGCTCGGTCGCGTCCGTGCCGGGGGCGATGGGGAACCGGTGCTCGTAGAACGCGAGCAGCGGCTCCGGTCCCGAGCGGTCGACGGTCAGCGACTCGCGGTCGGCGTCCGATCCGAGGACGGGCAGCGCGAGCCGTCCGCCCGCGCCGTTGTCCTCGCTCCAGTCGATGTCGAAGAAGTCGGCGTATTCGGAGCCGCGACCGTGCGTGAGAACGTCCCACCACCAGGCATTCTCACGCGGATTCGCGACGCCCACATGATTGGGGACCAGGTCGACGACGAGGCCCATGCCGCGGCCGCGCAACTCCTGCGACAGCGCGGCCAGCGCCTCCCTGCCACCGAGAGCGGGGGACACGCGGGTGACGTCGGTGACGTCGTAACCGTGGGTCGAGCCCGTCGTGGCCGTCAGGATCGGCGACAGGTAGACGTGCGAGATCCCGAGGTCGTCCAGATAGTCGGCGACGGCGGCGGCGTCCGCCAGGGTGAAGCAGTCTCCGCGCAGTTGCAGCCGGTAGGTGGCCGTGATCGCCATCGTCGCCCCCGGTTCAGGCGGTCCGGCGCAGCACGACCAGCGACCGGGACTCGACCTGCAGCGAATTCCCGGCCTTGATCACCGCGTCCTTCGCCCCCGTCGGCACGGCGGTGTCGAGCACGACCGCCCACTCGTCGGCGTAATCGGAATTCGGCGTGGAGAACTCGATCTCTTCGTCGTGCGCGTTGAAACACAGCAGGAACGAGTCGCCGACCACCCGCTCACCGCGATGGTTGGGTTCGGGGATGCCCTCGCCGTTGAGGAACACCGCGAGGGACTTCCCGAAACCGCTGTCCCAGTCCTCGGGGGTCATCTCCTCACCGGACGGGGTGAGCCAGGCGATGTCGCGGGTCTGGTCGCCGCTGCGGATGGGGGTGCCTTCGAAGAACCGGCGGCGGCGGAACACCGGATTCTTCATCCGCAGCGCGATCACCCGTTTGGTGAACTCGACGAGGTCGGCGTTGGTATCGGCCAGCGACCAGTCCATCCACGACAGTTCCGAGTCCTGGCAGTACACGTTGTTGTTGCCCTGCTGGGTGCGGCCCATCTCGTCACCGTGCGCCAGCATCGGCGTCCCCTGGCTGAGCAGGAGGGTGGCCAGGATGTTGCGGCTCTGCCGCCCCCGCAGATCGAGGATCTCCGGATCGTCCGTGGGGCCCTCGACGCCGCAGTTCCAGGACCGGTTGTGACTCTCGCCGTCGTTGTTGTCCTCGCCGTTGGCCTCGTTGTGCTTCTCGTTGTACGACACCAGGTCGTGCAGGGTGAACCCGTCGTGGGCGATGACGAAGTTGATGCTCGCGCCGGGGCGGCGCCCGGTCGCCTCGTAGAGGTCGGAGGAGCCGGTGAGCCGGGACGCGAATTCGCCGAGCGTCGCGGGTTCGCCTCGCCAGTAGTCGCGGACGGTGTCGCGGTACTTGCCGTTCCACTCCGTCCACAGGCCGGGGAAGTTGCCCACCTGGTACCCGCCCTCGCCGATGTCCCACGGTTCGGCGATGAGCTTGACCTGGCTGACGATCGGATCCTGCTGGACGAGGTCGAAGAACGCGGAGAGCCGGTCGACGTCGTGCAGTTCGCGGGCGAGCGTCGACGCGAGGTCGAAGCGGAAGCCGTCGACGTGCATCTCGGTGACCCAGTACCGCAGCGAGTCCATGATCAGCTGCAGCGTGTGCGGGTGACGGGCGTTGAGGCTGTTCCCGGTGCCCGTGTAGTCCATGTAGTGCTCGGCGTCGCCGTCGACGAGCCGGTAGTAGGCGGCGTTGTCGATGCCGCGGAACGAGATGGTCGGACCGAGATGGTTGCCTTCGGCGGTGTGGTTGTAGACCACGTCGAGGATCACCTCGATGCCCGCCTCGTGGAACGAGCGGACCATCGCCTTGAACTCCGACACCGCCGCGCCCGGCTTCTCCGCCGACGAATACCCGGTGTGCGGGGCCAGGAAGCCGAACGTGTTGTAGCCCCAGTAGTTCCGCAGCCCCTTGTCGAGCAGGGTCTGATCGTGCATGAACTGGTGCACCGGCATCAGTTCGATTGCGGTGACGCCGAGGTCGACGAGGTGGTCGATGATCACCGGATGCGCGAGGCCCGCGTACGTACCGCGGAGTTCTTCCGGCACACCGGGATGCGTCGCCGTCATGCCCTTGACGTGGGCCTCGTAGATCACGGTGTCGTGATACGGGTGTTTCGGTGCGCGGTCGGCGGCCCAGTCGAAGAACGGGTTGATCACGACCGTCGTCATCGTGTGGCCGAGCGAATCGTGTCCGGGCAGCCCCGGCGCCGAGTCGTCCTCGGCTTCCGCTTCGAGTGCGTCCCCGGCGTCCTCCGCCTCGATATCGTCGTCGGTGTCGACGATCAGGGCGGCATCCTCGTATTCGTCGTCCCCGGCATCCTCGGGGGCGTCGATGTCATAGGAGAACAGGGACCGGTCGCCGTCGAATTCGCCGTCGAACGCCTTGCCGTACGGGTCGAGGAGCAGCTTGCTGGGGTCGCAGCGGTGCCCGGCCGAGGGGTCCCACGGTCCGTGGATCCGGTACCCATACCGTTGCCCGGGCACGACGGTCGGCAGGTAGGCGTGCCACACGTAGCCGTCGACCTCGTCGAGACGCACCCGCGTCTCCGTGCCGTCCTTCGCGATCAGGCACAGATCGACCGCCTCGGCGACCTCGGAAAACAAGGAGAAGTTCGTCCCGGCCCCGTCGTAGGTGGCGCCCAGTGGGTAGGCGCTGCCGGGCCACACGGGAATGGGCGTGGTGCCGGTCGACTCGCTCGCTTCCATATCGAGAACACTAGCCCGCGTTCGCGTCGCTCTCAGCCCGACGGGAGCGCACCGTCAGCCCGGGGTGGAGGTCCATGCGGCAGCAAGCATTCCGGTTGTGATATTCCGCACGTCCTCGCTGGTGCACACGTACGGCGGCATCGCGTAGATCAGGTTGCGGAAGGGCCGCAACCAGACTCCGGCCGCCACCGCGGCGTCGGTTGCGGCCCGCATGTCGACGGGCTCGGAGAGTTCGATCACGCCGATCGCGCCGAGCACCCGGACGTCCCGGACTCCGGGCAGTTCCCGGGCAGGCGCGAGACCCGATTCGAGCCCGCGGCGGACGTCCTCGACCTCGCCTCGCCAGTCGCGGGAGAGCAGGAGTTCGATCGACGCCACCGCGACGGCGCACGCGAGCGGGTTCGCCATGAACGTGGGTCCGTGCATCAGCCCGCCTGCGTCGCCGGCGCTGATGGTCTCGGCGACGTCGGTGGAGCAGAGCGTCGCGGCGAGGGTCAGGTATCCGCCAGTGAGGGCCTTGCCGACGCACATGATGTCGGGGCGGGTCCCGGAGTGGTCCGCGGCGAACAGTTCGCCGGTGCGGCCGAAGCCCGTGGCGATCTCGTCGAACACGAGCAGGAGCCCGCGCTCGTCGCAGATGCGGCGCAGTTCCGACAGATACCGGGGGTCGTGGAAGCGCATGCCTCCGGCGCCCTGCACCACCGGCTCCACGATGACGGCCGCGAGTTCGTCGGTGTGCTCGGCCACGAGGCGCTCGAACTCAGCGACGTACCGCGGGTCGAACTCGCGCGGCGGCGGTCCCGCGAACACCTGCCGTGCCAGGACGTCCGTCCACAGGGAGTGCATGCCGCCGTCCGGGTCGCAGACGCTCATCGGCGCGAACGTGTCGCCGTGATAGCCGCCGCGCCAGGTCAGCAGCCGATGCCGCTCCGGCCTGCCGCGACTGCGCCAGTACTGCAGGCACATCTTGACGGCGACCTCGACGGACACCGAACCGGAATCGGCGAGGAACACCTTGTCGAGTCCGTCCGGCGTGATCTCCACGAGCAGCTGGGCGAGCCGCGCTGCCGGTTCGTGGGTCAGCCCGCCGAACATCACGTGGCTCATCCGGCCGAGCTGCGCGGTCGCCGCCGCGTCGAGGACGGGATGCCGGTAGCCGTGGACCGCCGCCCACCACGAACTCATGCCGTCGACGAGTTCGCGTCCGTCGGCGAGAGTGAGGCGGGTGCCGCTCGCCTCGGCCACCACGAGCGGGGTGGTCGAGGCAGGGAAGGCGCCGTACGGATGCCAGAGCAGCGAGGCATCGAGCGAGGTGATGTCGTCGGCGGACAGGCTCGGGGAGGTCACGGTCTCGACCCTAGCCATCGGAGGAAAAGTGGGTCCACCCGGGTTGAACACCGTTCAAGTCGCGTATGGTGCCGAGTGTGAGTACCGACCACACCTTCACTACCTGGCTCGACGACGTCGAGGAGCGGCGCCGCGCCGCGGGGCTGCGCCGCGAGCTGCGGCCACGCACGTCCGGCAGCGCGCTCATCGACCTGGCGTCCAACGACTACCTCGGGCTCGTCCGGCACCCCGAGGTGCTGCACGGCGCGATGACCGCGCTGCGGCGGTGGGGCGCCGGGGCCACCGGCTCGCGACTGGTCACGGGATCGACCACCGAACACGAACTGCTCGAAACGGAACTGGCCGAGTTCGTCGGTGCCGACGCCGGGCTGGTGTTCTCCTCCGGGTACACCGCGAATCTCGGTGCCGTCACCGCGCTGTCCGGCGCCGGATCGCTGATCGTCTCCGATGCGGGCAGTCACGCCTCGCTCGTCGACGCGTGCCGGCTGTCGCGGGCCCGGGTGGCCGTCGCGCCGCACGCCGATCTCGACTTCGTCCGCAGCGCACTGGCCACCCGGCCGGAGGAACGGGCACTGGTCGTCACCGATTCGGTGTTCAGCGCGGACGGTGATCTCGCACCCCTCGTCGACCTGCACCGGGTCTGCCGCGAGTACGGCGCGTTTCTCGTGGTGGACGAGGCCCACGGTGTCGGAGTCCGCGGCGCAGGGGGCCGCGGACTCGTGCACGAGGTGGGACTCGCGGGCGAACCCGACATCGTCGTCACGGCCACGCTGTCGAAGTCGCTGGCCAGCCAGGGCGGTGTGGTGCTGGCGTCGGAGAAGGTGCGCGCACATCTCGTCGACGCCGCGCGCACGTTCATCTTCGACACCGGACTGGCCCCGGCGGCCGTCGGTGCGGCCCGGGCCGCCCTCGCCGTTCTGCGGCGTGAACCGCACCGCGCCGACTCCGTCCTGGACCGCGCCCGGGATCTCGCGCGGTTCACCGGTGCCGCGGCACCCGAGTCCGCCGTGGTCTCGGTGATCCTCGGGGACCCGCAACGCGCCTTCGACGCCGCGGCCGCCTGCCGCGAGCAGGGGCTGCACGTCGGCTGCTTCCGGCCCCCGTCGGTGCCCGAGGGCACGTCGCGATTGCGGCTCACCGCCCGCGCGACGCTCGATCCGGACGAGCTGGCCCGGATCGAGTCCGTGCTCACCGACGTCCTGGCGGGGGCGTCGGCATGAGCATCCTGATGGTCACCGGAACGTCGACGGACGTCGGCAAGACGGTGGTGACGGCGGCACTCGCGGCGGCCGCGCGCGAAGCCGGTCTGTCCGTCGCGGTGTGCAAGCCCGCGCAGACCGGCGTCGCGCCGGGAGAACCGGGCGATCTTGCGGAGGTGACCCGGCTGTCCGGCGTCACCGCGGTGGTGGAACTCGCCCGCTACCCCGAACCGCTGGCCCCCGACACCGCCGCACGCCGCAGCGGTCTGCCGATGCTGCGGTGCGACGACGTCGTCGAGGCGGTCCGCGCGCTCGCCGACCGGCACGATCTGGTCCTCGTCGAGGGTGCGGGCGGGTTGCTGGTGCGGATGGGCGCCGAGGGCTTCACGCTCGTCGATCTCGCGCTCGCTCTCGGCGCACCGGCTGTCGTGGTCGCGGCGGCCGGACTCGGCACGCTCAACCACACCGAACTCACGACCCGGGCGCTGGCGGCGGCCGGCGTCGCCTGTGCAGGCACGGTGATCGGGTCGTGGCCGGACGAGCCCGGGCTCGCCGAGCGGTGCAATCTGGACGACCTGCCCGCCGTGACGGGTGTCGACCTGGCCGGCTCGATCCCGGCGGGCAGCGGCCGCCTCGACCCGGCGTCGTTCGCCGCGGCCGCGTCCACGTGGTTCGACGGCACCTGGCTGAAGGCGACGGTCACGGCCGGCTGACCCGGTCGGTCAGGATTCCGCGAGCACCGACAGCACGTTGCCTGCCGGGTCGGTGAACCACGCGATGTCCGGCCCGTTGCCGCGCATGATTCCCTTGTCGTCCTGCTCGAAACCGTCGTACCGCAGGAACCGGATCCCGCGTTCGGTGAGCGCGTCGACGGCCTTCTCGACGTCGTCGACCGCGAAGTTCAGGATCGTGAACGTCGCAGGCGTGTGGTCGGGTTTCGGGTAGATCAGCACCACGGGACCCTGGGGGAGATGCAGGCCCAGCAGGCCCATCTCCTCCTCGGTGACCTCGAGACCCAGGGTGTCGGTGTAGAAGGACTTGGCCGCGGCGATGTCGTCGACGGCGAATCCGCTGAATGCTCTCGCGTTGTTCAACATGGCTCTGTCTCTTTCCTGCCGGTGGGTGGGTCAGGACATCTCGGCCCGCGCCTGCGCGCTGAGCTGGATGATCTGAACGAAATTGCCGTCGGGGTCGACGGCGGTGCCGAACCAGCTGCCGTCGCGATCCTCGAGCGGGGACAGCCACGTGGCCCCGAGGTCGTCGAGGCGACCGGCCGCGGCGCGGGCGTCGGCGACCTCGAAATTGAGGAGGACACGCCCGGGTTCGGGATTCGTGTCGCCGACGTCGTCGCGCCGGTCGAGCATGATGTAGAAACCGTCGAAATCGAGGACGTCGTAGCCCGGTTCGCCGGGCGTGCGGTCGACCTTCGGCGAGAACGCGGCCGTGTACCAGTCCCGCAATCGTTCGGGGTGTGTGCTGGCGAGCAGGATGCTTCCGATCGTGGCGTCGGCCATGATTTCCTCCCGGTGAGGGTTCGGTTTCGGTGGTCCTACAGGTATCGACTCGGCCGCCCGGCGAAATTCATCGCCCCCGGTTTTCCGCGGGCCGAAAGCTGCCCCGGTTCCCCGGAATATCGGTAGTGTGATTCAGGTCACGGCTACATCCGGCTGGGTTGGGAGGGGTCACATGTCGACCTCCGAAATGCTCGAATTGAATCGCACCATCGACCGCCTTCGGCGCGCTGTCGGTTCGTTGCGAACGATGTACGGCGACGCCGCGTCCGTGCGGCGACTGAGCAATGATCTGGAGCGCCTCGAGATCGACGCGCGCGACCTCGACTCCTCGCCACCGAACGTCGTCCATCGCGAACCGGTGGAACGAATCAAGGTGTCGGACACCCCGTACGACGCGTCGATGTGGCTCGGTGTCGATGACGAGGGGCTGGGCGGGCTCCACTACGAGCGCGGATGAGCGCGCCGCCGAAGAATTCCGAAAGTGCCGGTGTGGGGGCGCCGACGCGTGCCCGGATCGTGGAACGCACGCTCCGCACCGACCGGTGGTGGCTGGCGCCGCTGCTGACGGTGCTCGGCCTGTCCGTCTTCGTGGTGTACGCATCGGTCCGGTCGTGGGTCCGCACGGCGTACTTCGTCGAGGACTACCACTACCTGACCCCGTTCTACTCGCCGTGCCTGAGCGATTCGTGTGTGCCCGGTTCGAGCGACTTCGGGACACCCATCGGCGAGTTGCCGATGATCATCCCCCTCGGATTCCTGGTGCTGCCGTTCCTGCTCGGCTTCCGCCTCACGTGCTACTACTACCGCAAGGCCTACTACCGGTCGGTGTGGTTCTCGCCGCCCGCGTGCGCGGTCGCGGAACCGCACGGCAAGTACACGGGGGAGACGCGGCTCCCGCTGATCGTCCAGAACGCGCACCGCTACTTCTTCTACGTAGCCCTCGTCGTGTCGCTGATCAACACGTACGACGCGATCCGCGCGTTCCACGGCGCCGACGGCGGGTTCGGGATCGGGCTCGGCACCCTCATCATGGTCGGCAACGTGATCCTGCTCTGGGCGTACACCGTGTCCTGCCATTCCTGCCGGCACGTCACGGGCGGCAGGCTCACCCACTTCTCCCGGCACCCGATCCGATACCGGCTCTGGACCGGGGTCAGCAAACTGAATACTCGGCACATGCAGCTCGCCTGGACCACGCTCGCCACACTGATCGTCACCGACTTCTACGTGATGCTCGTGGCCAGCGGCACCATCTCCGACCTGCGCCTGATCAACTGACTTCACCGAAGAGGGAGTGGAATGACGGAAGTCGAACGGCACCAGTACGACGTCGTGGTCATCGGTGCCGGGGGCGCCGGACTGCGAGCCGTCATCGAGGCCCGGGAGCAGGGCCTGTCCGTGGCCGTCGTCTGCAAGTCGCTGTTCGGCAAGGCGCACACCGTCATGGCGGAGGGCGGTTGCGCCGCCGCGATGGGAAACGCCAACGAGAAGGACACGTGGCAGACCCATTTCCAGGACACGATGCGCGGCGGCAAGTTCCTCAACAACTGGCGGATGGCCGAACTGCACGCCCGGGAGGCCCCCGACCGGGTGTGGGAACTCGAAACGTACGGCGCCCTGTTCGACCGGACCCCCGACGGCCGGATCAGTCAGCGCAACTTCGGCGGTCACACCTATCCGCGGCTCGCGCACGTCGGTGACCGCACCGGACTCGAACTGATCCGCACCATGCAGCAGAAGATCGTGTCGCTGCAGCAGGAAGACTTCGCCGCCACCGGCGACTACGAGGCCCGCATCAAGATCTTCGCCGAGTGCACCGTCTCCGAACTCACCAAGGACGGCGACCGGATCTCGGGCGCCTTCGGATACTGGCGCGAGAGTGGACGATTCGTCCTGTTCGAGGCGCCCGCCGTGGTGATGGCCACGGGGGGAATCGGCAAATCGTTCAAGGTGACGTCGAACTCGTGGGAATACACCGGCGACGGGCACGCCCTCGCCCTCCGCGCGGGCGCGAACCTCATCAACATGGAATTCGTGCAGTTCCACCCCACCGGGATGGTGTGGCCGCCCAGCGTCAAGGGGATCCTCGTGACCGAGGGTGTCCGCGGCGACGGCGGGGTCCTGAAGAACTCCGAGGGCGAGCGGTTCATGTTCTCGTACATCCCGCCGGTCTTCAAAGGCCAGTACGCGGAGACCGAGGATGAGGCCGACGGCTGGTACAAGGATTCCGACAACAACCGCCGCACACCGGACCTGCTGCCCCGCGACGAGGTGGCCCGCGCCATCAACTCCGAGGTCAAGGCGGGACGGCAGACCCCGCACGGCGGCGTGTACCTCGACATCGCCTCGCGGATGCCCGCCGACGAGATCGTCCGGCGCCTGCCGTCGATGTACCACCAGTTCAAGGAACTCGCGGACGTCGACATCACGAAGGAGCAGATGGAGGTCGGACCCACCTGCCACTACGTGATGGGAGGCATCGAGGTCGACCCCGACACCGGATCGTCCAGCGTCGCCGGTCTGTTCGCCGCGGGGGAGTGCTCGGGCGGAATGCACGGCTCCAACCGGCTCGGCGGCAACTCGCTGTCCGACCTCCTCGTGTTCGGCCGTCGCGCGGGACTCGGCGCCGCGGAATACGTGAAGTCGCTGCGGGAGCGGCCGGTCGTCTCCGCCGACGCGGTGGACGCGGCGGCCCGGATGTTGTTGTCGCCGTTCGATCCGGCGGTCGGGGAGGGCGGCATCACCGAGAATCCGTACACGCTCCACACCGAACTGCAGCAGACCATGAACGACCTCGTCGGCATCATCCGGAAGGAAGACGAGATCGCGCGCGCCCTGGAGAAACTCACCGAGATCAAGGGCCGGATCGGGGGTGTCGAGGTGGAGGGGCACCGCCAGTTCAACCCGGGCTGGCACCTCGCCGTGGATCTGCGGAACATGGTGCTGGTCAGCGAATGTGTCGCGCAGGCGGCCCTGCTGCGCACCGAAAGTCGCGGCGGGCACACGCGCGACGACCACCCGAGCATGGAGGCGGAGTGGCGCAACACCCTGCTGGTGTGCAGCGTCGTCGGCGACATGTCCACGCACCCCGATTCCGTGGTCCCCGACGTCACGGTCACCCGCGAGCCCCAGCTCCCGATGCGACCGGAACTGCTGGAGCTGTTCGACATCGACGAACTGGCCAAGTACTACACCGACGCCGAACTCGCGGAACATCCGGGAAGGAAGGCCTGAGATGGGATACGACGCGCAGTTCCGGGTATGGCGCGGCGACGCCGACGGCGGCGCCCTCGAGGACTACTCCATCCCCGTCAACGAGGGTGAGGTGGTGCTCGACATCATCCACCGGTTGCAGGCGACGCAGACTCCGGACCTCGCGGTGCGATGGAACTGCAAGGCGGGCAAGTGCGGGTCGTGCTCCGCGGAGATCAACGGCCAGCCGCGGCTGATGTGCATGACCCGGATGTCGACGTTCACGGAGGACGAGGTGGTGACGGTGACGCCGCTGCGGGCGTTCCCCGTCATCCGCGACCTCGTCACCGATGTGTCGTTCAACTACCAGAAGGCCAGGGAGATCCCGTCGTTCACCCCGCCGCCGGGACTCGGGCCGGGTGAGTACCGGATGCAGCAGATCGACGTCGAACGGTCGCAGGAATTCCGTAAGTGCATCGAATGCTTCCTCTGCCAGAACACGTGCCACGTCATCCGTGATCACGACGACAACAAGCCGGCGTTCTCCGGGCCCCGATTCTTCATCCGCGTCGCCGAACTGGAGATGCATCCACTCGACACGGCGGACCGTCGTGACGCGGCGCAGGAAGACTTCGGTCTCGGACTGTGCAACATCACCAAGTGCTGCACCGAGGTGTGCCCCGAGGGGATCAAGATCACCGACAACGCCATCATTCCGATGAAGGAGCGGGTGGTCGACCGGCGGTACGACCCGATCGTCTGGTTGGGCAACAAGCTGCGGCGTCGCCGCCCGTGAGTACTTGTTAACCGCGGGCGGTTAAGAAGTACTCACGGGTGCGTCAGTGCACGGCGTGCAGGTTGCGGGCGGTCGGCGACTTCTCGACCGACTCGGGGTCCGGGTCGGTGCCGAGGATCCGGTCGGCGGTTCCCGAGGTGGTGACGGTGAACCAGTAGTGCTCGTTCTTGTAGTGGTGATGGCGGTGGTTGCGCCAGATCGCGCGGTAGAGGCGGGAGTTCGGCTTGTAGTCGCTGTGGATGAGGTAGTGCGTCCATTCGTAGAGGACGCCCAGGACGCTCAGCACCACGAGGAACGTCAGCCCGAGCCCGGTGCGGGGGAACGTGAACACTGCGAGCGCCACGAGAACCGGGATCAGCCACATCAGGGTCTGCCACGGAATGAAGACGAGCGGCACGTCGCGGGGATCGACGTGGTGCTCGCGATGCTTCCGGGCGAGGAGCGAATCGACGGTCAGGCCCAGGACCTTCCGGGGCTTCCAGTGCAGGATGCAGACGTGGATGACCCATTCGGCGAACGGGAACACCGCCAGCATCACCAGCGGCACGACGGCATCGGTGACCTGCCAGTCGCCGACGACGACGCGGGCGACCGCTGCAGCGGCGAGCATGCCGCCGATCATCCACGGTGACGGGTGGCGGCGGAACTGGTCCGCGGCGTCGCGGAGGGTGATCGACCTGCGTTGGCGGCGATCTGCGGGAGGTGTCGTGGTCATGTGTCCTTCTCCGAATCGTGGTGTTGCAGTGTGTCGATCACGGCGGTCACGGCCGCCGTCCCGAGGTCGAGCAGGGTGGTGGCGGTGTGCGCCGCGAGGTCTTCGTCGTGTGCGGAGATGGCGTCCGCAAGCCGGTGGTACAGGTCGGCGCGGCCGACCTCCGCGACCATCACGGCGGCCATCGCGGTCATGGTCGGTTCGTACGCGTTGCGGAGGCTGTTGAAGATGAGCCGGAACGCGATGGAATCGGCGGTGTCGACGACGCGCTCCCAGAACGCCAGCGCGCCGACCTGCTGCGCGACCGGATCGCTCTCGGCAGCAAGGTGATCCACGGCCTCGCGGAGAGCTGCGGCCGACTTCTCGGTCGCCCGGTCCGCGGCGAGCCGGGCGACCTGCACGCCGATCATCCGCCGCGCCTCGAGGATGCTCCGGACCACCGCCCAGTCGGGTTCACCGCCGCGGATCAGCAGCTGGGACAGCAGTTCGGGCCCGCCGTGCTGCCGGAAGTCGCGGACCGAGGTGGCGTCGCCCTGCCGGACCTCGACGAGCCCGGCCTGGGCGAGTTTCTGGATCGCTTCCCGGACCGCGGGCCGGGACACCCCGAACGCCTCGGCCAGGCGCCGCTCGCTGGGCAGGGCCTCGCCGGCGGCGAGGTCGCCGCCGAGTACGCGCGCGGTGATCTGGTCGAAGACTTCGGTGGAGGCGGATTTCCGCGCGATCGGCTCGAACATCATGACCCGACACTAGAACGGCTACAGGTAAGAGGTCAAGTGGTCTTACCAGTGATTGTCAGTCGAACAAGCTCCGGACGAACGCGGTGGTGTCGGGCAGGGACGCGGGCATGGTGGTGAGGTGGCCGGTCGGATACGTCCGGAAGAGGAACTGCTGCCCGTTCGCGGTGAGGTCGGCGGTGAACTTCCAGGTGAGAGGGATGGGGACGACGTCGTCGAACAGTCCCTGTCCGATGAACAACGGCCGGTCGTAACCCCGGACGGGGACCCCGAGCGTGGTGCGCAGTGCCGCCAGGATCGCCGGATCGTCGAGGGGGCGCGACATCAACTGTCCGATGGAGATGCCCGCGAGTTGCGGGGCCGCCTCCTCGTAGCAGAGCGACTCGACGCGATTGAGGACGTCCAGGCCGAGCGGGGTGAGGTAGCTGTCGACGTCCAGGTCGGGCCGCGACGCGCGCAGTCCCGCGAGCGCGTACGCCACGAATACCGTGCTCCCGGTGAGGGGGATCTGCGGGAAACCAGGGCCGACGAGCGGCGCGAGGTTCTCGAGATTGGACGGGGCGCCGGTGGCGACGGTGCCGCGGAAGTCGAGATCGGGTGCGTAGGCGGTGGCCATCGAGGCGGCGACGAGTGCGGCGTGACCGCCCTGCGATTGACCGATCGCGACCCACCGGTTCGACAGGGACGGCGTGACGGCCCGCGCCGCGCGCACCATGTCGATCACACTGTGCGCCTCGGTGGGACCGTCCAGGTACGGGTGCACGCCGGGTGTGCCGAGACCGACGTAATCCGTTGCGACGATGGCGTACCCCTGATCGAGCCAGGCCTGAACGTACGGTCCGGCGATTTTCCCCGTCACCGTCGGCGCGCACGCGTCCGCGATGCCGACCGTTCCGTGGGCCCAGGACACCACGGGCCACCCGCCGGGCGGCGCGTCACCGGGTGGCAGCAGGACTGCGCCGGTGCTGAGCGCGGGTTCGTTCATCGGCCCCGTCGTCCAGTACGTGATGTAGGTGGCCTCGGTGACGCCCGGCGGCCGCGCGTCCGGCGCCACTGGCGTCACGGCGACGACGACACCGGGATCGCCCTCCGCGGTCTGCGCGGGCGCCGGAGTGGGCGCACCGAAGAGCGACAGTGCGAGTGCCGCCGCGAGGACCGTTCCGGCGCGGCGGCCGAGCGAAGACGTCATCGCGTCCGTCCCTGGGCCGTCGGAGGCGCCGCGCTGTCCGCGAGTGGCCGGCGCGGCGTCCACTCAATTGTGCCCGCTCAGGGGTGGTGGGCGGAGTCTTTCAGTCGCGCGCGAATTCCGTCCACGAACAGCGACAACCCGAAGTCGAACCGGACCGCCGGATCGCCGTCGAGAAGATCCTCGTCGTACGCCGCGATCTGCGACTGCGGCGCGTCGGGGGAGAGCGCGGCGCGGGTGAGGGCGCCCGCCGATTCCATCTGCGCCCGCGACTGCTCGTCGACCGTGTGGCCGAGGACGTAGTACAGCAGCGAATAGGACGACAGCTCGGCGTGTTCGCGGGACAGCCCGGATCGCAGACCCACCGCCGCGAAGCTTTCCCGGACCCGGGAGTTGGTCATGCGTGACGCGTAGGTGGCGGAGACCAATTCGGCGCCGTCGCGGTGGGCGAGCAGCGCGGTGCGCAGCCGGTGCGCCAGTTCGGTGAACTCCGCGTCCCAGCCGGGCGCCGTGACCGGGGCGTCGACGTCTTCGAGGATCTTGTCGGCGAGGGCCCCGAGCAGCGTCTGCTTGTTGGGGAAATGCCAGTACAGGGCGCCGGGCTGCACGCCGAGGGCCGTTGCGAGTCTGCGCATCGTGAGGTCGGCGAGGCCGAACTCGTCGAGGATGGCCATTGCGCCGTCGAGTACGTCGCCGCGTCGCAATTGCACTGTGTGATCTCCCAATCTCGTCGAAAAGCTTGCTCCGGCTTTGACAGTATTCCATCACGGATCTAACGTGAACACCGTTCAACTTGTACGGTGTTCAATTTTTCGGTTCCGTCGACTCACGGCACGTGATCGGCCCGTTTTCCAGGAGATGCGTGTGACCTCGGCCCCGGTACAGACAGACATCCTCGCCCTCGCGCGTGAGCAGGTTCTCGAGCGCGGCGAAGCGCTGAACGAGAGCCAGGTGCTCGAAGTCCTGCAACTTCCCGACGACCGGCTCGAGGACCTGCTCGCCCTCGCGCACGACGTGCGGATGAAGTGGTGCGGCCCCGAGGTCGAGGTCGAGGGCATCATCAGCCTCAAGACCGGCGGCTGCCCCGAGGACTGCCACTTCTGCTCGCAGTCCGGGCTGTTCCAGTCGCCGGTGCGCGCGGCATGGCTCGACATCCCCTCGCTCGTCGAGGCCGCCAAGCAGACCGCCAAGTCCGGCGCCAGCGAATTCTGCATCGTCGCCGCCGTCCGCGGGCCCGACGAGCGGTTGCTCGCCCAGGTCGCCGCCGGAATCGAGGCGATCCGCAACGAGGTCGACATCCAGATCGCGTGCTCGCTGGGCATGCTCACCCAGGAGCAGGTCGACCAGCTCGCCGCGATGGGGGTGCACCGCTACAACCACAACCTCGAGACCTCGAAGTCCCACTTCCCGAACGTCGTCACCACCCACACGTGGGACGAACGCTGGAACACTCTCCGCATGGTCCGCGAGGCCGGCATGGAGGTGTGCTGCGGCGGCATCCTCGGCATGGGTGAGAGCCTCGAGCAGCGCGCCGAGTTCGCCGCCAACCTGGCGGAACTCGAACCCGACGAGGTCCCGCTCAACTTCCTCAACCCGCGTCCGGGAACCCCGTTCGGCGACCTCGAGGTGCTGCCGGCGAGCGAGGCCCTCAAGTCGGTGGCCGCCTTCCGGCTCGCGCTGCCCCGCACCATCCTCCGCTTCGCAGGGGGCCGCGAGATCACCCTCGGCGACCTCGGGGCCAAGCAGGGCATCCTCGGCGGCATCAACGCCGTCATCGTCGGCAACTACCTGACGACCCTCGGCCGCCCGGCCGAACAGGACCTCGACCTGCTCGTCGATCTGCAGATGCCGATCAAGGCCCTGAACGACACCCTGTGACGACCATGGAGACGACCGCGGGCGACGCCGACGGTCTGGAGGAGCGCTACAACCCGTACACCGGCCGCCGCGTGGTGGCCGGTGTGGACGACGCCGTCCCCACCGCCGCGCAGCTCGGGCTGGAACCGCCCCGCTTCTGCGAGGCGTGCGGCCGCCGGATGGTGGTGCAGATCAGCCCCGACGGCTGGTGGGCGAAATGTTCCCGCCACGGTGTGTTCGACTCGATCTGCCGCGGACGGCGGTAGCGTCGAACGCGTGACCACGCTCCCGCGCTTCAGGCTTCGATCTGCCGCCGGAATCTTCTGCGGGACGGTGGTGGCGAGCGCGCTCGCCGGGGTGCTGTGGGGACTCCTGGCACCACCCGAACATCTGCTGGTGGTGTCCCCCGACCGCGGGGTGTCGCTGACCGGGGAGAGCGTGCACCGGTTCGACGCGATCGGGATGTTCGCGTGTGCCGGCCTGGTGGTCGGCATCCTCACCGCGGTCGCGGCGTGGACGGCGCGGAAAAGTCGCGGTCCCGTGGCGCTGGGCGCCGTACTCTCCGGCAGCGTGGTCGGGGCCTGCGTGATGGCCCTCGGCGGCATCGGCGTGGCGGCCCTGCGCTTCCCCGACCCCGACACCTCGACCGCCGGCGCCGTCGTCGCGGTCGCGCCGGGGATCGGGACCCCGCTGGTGCTGATCTTCCAGCCGCTCGTCGCGTGCGTCGTGACGTTGGTGCTCGCCGCGCTCAACCCGTACGACGATCTCGGTGTCGGCGATGGGCCGGTCGAACTCGACGAGCCGGAAGAGCGCGACGCGACCGTTACTTCGTGACCGAGGCTCGCATTCGCACGTCGCCGAGCAGGCGACCGCTGGCGAGAGCGCCGATGCGGCGGGTCGCGAAGCGAGTGCTGACCGACGACACCCAGTTCATCAGCCCGGAGACGACGCTCGGCGGTGTGCTGCGCCGGTCCAGCGCCCGCAGCGCCGTCGCGACCACCTGGTCCGCGGTCTGCAAGCGGCCGACGGCGGCGTCCTCGGAGCCGACGACGTCGAAGAACTCGGTGCGGGTGGGGCCCGGGCAGACGGCGAGCACGGTGAGGCCGGTGCCTCTCGCCTCCGCCCACAACGCCTCCGTGAAGTTCAGGACGAACGCCTTCGTCGCCCCGTAGACGGCCATACCCGGGGTCGGCTGGAACGCCGCGGTGCTCGCCACGTTGACGAGTGCGCCGCGCCCGCGGAGCAGGTCGGGCAGAAACGTGTGCGACAACTCGACGAGGGTGGTGACGTTGAGCTGGATCTCGGAGGTCAACCGGTCCAGGTCGGCGGACGCGAAATCTCCGTGCGTCCCGAATCCGGCGTTGTTGATGAGCGAGTCGACGCGGATGTCGCGCGCGGCGAGTTCGCTGCGCAACCGCGCGCCTGCGCCGGGTGCCGCGAGGTCGAACGGGAGCACGGTGACCGTCACGTGGTGTGCGGCGCGGAGTTCGGCGGCGAGTTGTTCGAGCCGGTCGGCGCGCCGCGCGACGAGGACGAGGTCGGCGCCGCGCCCGGCGAAGCGACGGGCGAATTCGGCACCGAGGCCCGCGCTCGCGCCGGTGATGAGGACGGTGGTTCCGGATGCGTCGAAAGGCATGTCTGCTCCTAGCGGTGGGGTGATTCCGAATGTAGTCAGTGCCATCTATGTAGTCAATGACAACATTTTGCTAGGCTTGCGCCGTGTCCGCCGCCGAACAGCCCTACCACCACGGGAGTCTTCGTCAGGTGCTGCTCGCACGCGCGGAGAGCACCCTCGAGCGGGACGGCGTCGACGGCCTGTCCCTGCGACAGCTCGCCCGTGAGGCCGGGGTCAGTCACGCCGCACCGAGCAAGCACTTCCGCGACCGTCAGGCGCTGCTCGACGCGCTCGCCGAATCCGGTTTCCGGCGGCTCACCGCCGCTCTCGAACGCGCGGTCGACCTCGCCGAACCCCACGCCCGGGCCCGCTTCGCGGCGCTCGCCGACGCGTACGTGACCTTCGCGCTCGCGCACCGGGAGTTACTCGCCCTGATGTACGGCAACAAGCACGCGCCCGGGGCCGCCTCCCAGGTCGTGGAGGCCGGTCACGCCTCGATGGACCTGACGGTCCGGATCGTCACCGAGGCCCAGGCCGCGGGCGACATCGGGCCCGGGGACGCGTCGCGCATCGCCCTCGTCGCGTTCGCCACGTTCCACGGGATCGCGACCCTCGCCGCCGGCGGGATGCTCGACGACGCGCCGGTGGACGAAGTGGTCACCGCCGCATCCGACACGTTCTGGCGGGGTCTCGCCCGGGCGTGACACGTCTCCCGGCGATCTCACAGCGCACTCCCGCCGCAGTCTCGAGTACCGGCGCTTACCTGGAATCGGAAATGTCGATCCCCCAGGAGGCGAAGATGATGCGTACCGGCGAATCCGGCTCGGCCCGTGGTGTCGTGGTGGTGACTGCCGCCGGCAGCGAGCAGGGCAGGCGCACCGCGCAGGAGTTGCTCGATTCGGGCTGGTGCGTCGCGGTCACCGCACGCACGGTCGCGGAACTGGCCCGGATCATGCCGGGCATGTCCGGTCACCGGCTGCTCGCGGTTGCCGCCGATCCGTCCGACCCCCGCCAGGTCGGGCAGCTGCTCGACCGCGTTTTCGGCCGCTTCGGCCGCATCGATTCGGTGCTCGGCGCGGAATCGTCGGTCGCGGCGGCGTGGCGGCGGCGCACCTCGCAGGAGGGTGAAATCGCGGCCGCCTGACGGCCGGATTCAGCTCGGCGGCCGGAGCGCCGCGAACTCGTCCGTCACCCGCAGGGTGGAGTCGGTGAACCGGTAGAGGGCGGCCGGGCGACCGCCGGTGCGGCCGGACGGTGCCGTGTTGCCGGTGGGGGTCAGCACCCCGCGGCGTCCGAGGACGCGCTGGAGGTTGGTCGCATCCACCTGGTAACCGAGTGCGGCGCAGTAGATCTCGCGCAGCGTCGACATGGAGAACTCGTCGGGCGCCAGCCCGAACGCGATGTTGGTGTAGGAGAGCTTGGCGGCGAGGCGGGTCCGGGCGTGCCGGACGACGGTGCCGTGGTCGAACGCCATCTCGGGCAGCGCCGACACTGGATGCCACGCGGTGTCCGGCGGCAGCTGCGGGTCGGCGGGGAGGGGGACGAGCCCGAGGAACGTCGACGCGATGGTGCGCGGTCCGGGCACCCGCCGCGGATCGCTGAACACCGAGAGCTGCTCGAGGTGGGAGACCTCCTGCACGTCCACCTTCTCGGCCAGCTGGCGTCGCGCGGACGTCGTGAGGTCCTCGTCCTCGCGGAGGAGTCCGCCGGGCAGCGACCATGCGCCGGCCTGCGGATCGAGGGCCCGTTGCCACAGCAGCACGGCGAGCTCTCCGGTGCCCCCCGCGTGACGCATATCACCGCTGTGACCTGCGTCGATATAGCCGGGGAAGTGGCGAACCTGGAACACCGCGGTAAGCACTTCATGCGTGGTGTTACTATTGGGCATGTTTTCGATCCTAAGTCGAAAACCTCGATTTCGGAAATTCGGGCCAGCCCGCCCGAGTTCACGGTGAAGGAGCAAGCCATGACGACCACGACGTTGTGGGCGGGTACCAACCCGCAGATTCAGGACGGTACCGGCGGTTACGCGGGCGTCGAGGCGAGCGAAGAGTGGGCTGCCGAGATCAAACGGCTGGCACGCGAGCGGGGAGCGACCCTCCTCGCGCACAACTACCAATTGCCCGCCATCCAGGACGTGGCCGACCACGTCGGCGACTCCCTGGCACTCTCGCGCATCGCGGCGGAGGCCCCCGAGGACACCATCGTGTTCTGCGGCGTGCACTTCATGGCCGAGACCGCGAAGATCCTCAGCCCCGCCAAGACGGTGCTGATCCCGGACGAGCGCGCGGGCTGCTCGCTGGCCGACTCGATCACCGCCGATCAGCTGCGCGAGTGGAAGGCCGAGTTCCCCGACGCCGTCGTCGTGTCGTACGTCAACACCACCGCCGAGGTGAAGGGTCTGACGGACATCTGCTGCACGTCGTCCAACGCCGTCGACGTGGTCGCGTCGATCGACCCCGACCGCGAGGTCCTGTTCCTGCCCGACCAGTTCCTCGGCGCCCACGTCAAGCGCGTCACCGGTCGCAAGAACATGCAGATCTGGGCCGGCGAGTGCCACGTCCACGCCGGCATCAACGGCGACGAGCTCACCGCGCAGGCCAAGGCGCACCCCGGTGCCGAACTGTTCGTCCACCCCGAATGCGGTTGCGCCACCTCGGCGCTCTACCTCGCAGGCGAGGGATTCGTGCCCGAGGACAAGGTGAAGATCCTGTCGACGGGCGGCATGCTCGACGCCGCCCGCGCCACCGGGGCCAAGCAGGTTCTCGTGGCCACCGAGGTCGGGATGCTGCACCAGCTGCGCAAGGCGGCGCCGGAGGTCGACTTCCAGGCCGTCAACGACCGCGCGTCCTGCCCGTACATGAAGATGATCACCCCCGCCGCCCTGCTCCGCTGCCTGCTCGAGGGCAAGGACGAGGTTCACGTCGATCTCGCGACCGCCGAGCGTGCCCGCAAGTCGGTGCAGCGGATGATCGAGATCGGAAACCCGGGCGGCGGCGAGTGAGCAGCCCGGCCCGGGGGATTTCCTGGGAAGAGCACGCCGACCTCGTTGTGGTGGGCGGGGGTGTGGCCGGACTGACGGCCGCACGCACCGCCTCGCTGCGCGGGCTGACCGTGCTCACCGTCAGCAAGGGTGGGGCGACGGACACCGCGACGCAGTACGCGCAGGGCGGCATCGCCGTGGTCGGTGACGCCGTCACCGATTCGGTGGATTCGCACGTGGCCGACACGTGTGAGGCCGGCGTCGGCCTGTGCGACGAAAACGCCGTGCGGTCGATCGTGGCCGGCGGCCGCGACGCCGTGGCCGCGCTGACCGATCTGGGCGCGGTGTTCGACCGCGGCCGGGACGGCGCCGTGTCACGCACCCGCGAGGGCGGGCACAGCACTCGGCGGATCATCCACGCAGGCGGCGACGCCACCGGTGCGGAGGTCCAGCGCGCACTGGGTGCGGCCGGGCTTCCGGTCCTGTTCGACAGTTCCGCCGTCCGCGTGCTCACCGATGCGCGCGGCGTCACCGGGGTTCTCGTCGACTCCCCGCGCGGACTCGGCGTGATCCACACACCCGCCGTCCTCCTGGCGACCGGCGGACTCGGGCAGCTGTACGCCTGCAGCACCAACCCGCCCGGCGCCACCGCCGACGGCATCGCGCTCGCACTCGACGCAGGCGCGGCCGTCGCCGATCTCGAGTTCGTGCAGTTCCACCCGACCGTGCTGTTCACCCCCGGCGGTCTCGGCCGGCGCCCGCTGATCAGCGAGGCTGTCCGCGGCGAGGGCGCGATCCTCGTCGACGCCAACGGCGATTCGGTGACCGCCGGCGTGCATCCGCGCGGCGACCTGGCACCCCGCGACGTCGTGTCGCGGGCCATCGCGTCGCGGCTGCGGGAACTCGGACACGACCACGTCTACCTCGATGCCCGTCGGCTGCCCGGGTTTGCGCAGCGGTTCCCGACCGTGACGGCGTCCTGCCTGGAAGCCGGGATCGACCCGCGCGAACAGCTGATTCCGGTCGCCCCTGCCGCCCACTACTCGTGCGGCGGCGTGGTCACCGACGTCGACGGACGCACCTCGGTCCCCGGCCTCTACGCGGCGGGGGAGGTGGCCCGCACCGGGCTGCACGGCGCGAACCGGCTGGCCTCCAACAGCCTCCTCGAAGGCCTGGTGGTCGGCGAACGGGCCGGCGCCGCGGCCGTCGAACGCGCCGATCTGCGCGTCGAGGCGGCCGACGCCGAGCGACGCGCACTGCCGTCCGCGCCGCGGGAACTGGTGCAGCAGTTGATGACCGGCAACGCCTCCGTCGTCCGCGACGGCGCAGGTCTCGAGGCGGTCGCCGCCGCCCTCGCCGCCGCGCCGCGCACGGTGCCCGAGGGGCAGACCGCGCTCGAAGACGCCGCGCTGACCCTGACGGCGGCAGCGCTCGTGCTCGCCGCAGGCGCGCGCACCGAAAGTCGTGGATGCCACACCCGCAGCGACTACCCGGAGACGTCCGGCGAGTGGCGCCGCAGCACGCACGTGCGCCTGCGCGACGGCGAACTCGAGCTTCTCCAACCCCAACTGACAGGAGTGCTGTGATGGCCGACCACGTCCTTCCCGACGGTCTGGACGCGGACGAGGTCCGCACGCTCGTGCGCCTCGCCCTGGACGAGGACCTGCGGTACGGACCCGACGTGACGTCCGCGTCCACGGTTCCGGCCGACGCGGTCGCCAAGGCATCCGTGGTCTCCCGCGCGCACGGCACCGTCGCCGGCCTCGACGTGGGACTACTCGTGCTCGACGAGGTGATCGGGGCGGGCCGCTACGAGGTCCTCGACCGGGTCGCCGACGGCACGCGGATCGTGCCCGGCCAGGCCGTGCTGACGGTGTCCGCGCCCACGCAGGGGCTGCTCACCGCGGAACGGACGATGCTCAACCTGGTCTGCCACCTGTCCGGCATCGCCACCGCGACGTCCGCGTGGGTGGATGCGGTCGAGGGCACCGCGGCGAAGATCCGCGACAGCCGCAAGACGCTGCCGGGACTGCGGTCGCTGCAGAAGTACGCCGTCCGGGTGGGCGGCGGCGTCAACCACCGCATGGGACTCGGCGACGCCGCGCTGATCAAGGACAACCACGTCGCCGCCGCCGGTTCGGTGGTGGCGGCGCTGCGGGCCGTCCGCGCCGCCGCACCGGACATCGAATGCGAGGTGGAGGTCGACAGCCTCGCGCAACTCGACGAGGTACTCGCCGAGAACGTGGAACTGGTGCTCCTCGACAACTTCCCGCTGTGGCAGACCCAGATCGCGGTGCAGCGCCGCGACGCGAACGCCCCCGCCACCAAGCTCGAATCGTCGGGCGGTCTCACGCTGGACGTCGCGGCCGAGTACGCCGCGACCGGGGTCGACTACCTCGCGGTCGGTGCGCTCACCCATTCGGTGACCGTGCTGGATCTCGGCCTCGACATGTGACCCCACCTGTGAGTACTTATTAACCGCCGGCGGTTAATAAGTACTCACAGGTCAGACGGCACGGCGAATCGTCGCCAGGAACGTGGCCGCGACGAAGAACAACCCGGAGAACGTCCGGTTGGTGGCCCGCTGCTGGCGCGGTGAGCGCATCAGCCGCAGGACTTTCGACGCGAGCCCGGTGTAGCCGGTCATGACGGCGACGTCGACCGCGACCATGGTGGCGGCGATGATCAGGTACTGGGGGAGCAGCGGCGCCGACGGGGTGATGAACTGCGGGAGCACCGCCAGCATGAAGACGACGGCCTTGGGGTTGCTGGCGTTGACGAGGAAACCGCGCAGCGTCATCGCCGGTCCGCTGGTCTCGGCGACATCGCCGCCGACCCCGGACACGTCGGTCGCGCTCGCCCGCCACTGCCGGACGCCGAGATACACCAGGTAGGCGACGCCGAACCACTTGATCACCGTGAACGCGAGGGTCGAGTTCGCGAGCAGCGCCCCGAGCCCCGCGGCGACCACCGCGATCTGCAGCAGCAACCCCAGCTGGAGACCGGCGATGTTCCAGTAGCCGCGCCGCAACCCGAATCGCATTCCGGTGGCCATCGACGCGATCGCGCCTGCACCCGGCGACAAACTGATCACGCAGGACGCCCCGAGCACTGCACACCACATCTGCCACGACACGAGGTGATCGTACGTCGCGTCCCGCGGTGTTCCCGTTACGGGGGATTCGTGCAGCTGAGGGGCGGATCGACGAGGGAACAGACCCCGGCGCGACGGCGGGGTTCGTAGCCGGGTGGGAGCCCGTTCGCGACGACGTCCCGGTAGGTCGCCACCGCATCGGTCGGCCGCCGGGAGAGGGTGGGATCGGTCAGCGCGTCGACGGTGAACAGGCCGAACCGGGGACGGAACGTGCCCCACTCGTAGTTGTCGGTGATCGACCAGTAGTTGTATCCGATCACCGGTGCGCCGTCGGCCCGCGCCCGCTCCATCCAGTAGACGTGGTCGCGGAGATGATCGGACCGGGTGTAGCCGTCCGGGCGCGGCTTCCCGTCGTCGGTGGGCATGCCGTTCTCCACGACGTACAGCGGCAGTCCCGGGAACTTACGGGTGTACCGCATCAGGGCGTGGTAGATGCCGTCCGGCTGGGGACTGACGTCGTAGAACGCGTCGGTGACCGCGTTCACCGCGGTGAGGTTGTCGAGGGAGAGGCCGTAGTAGTAGTCGACGCCGAGGAAGTCGACTTTGTCGCGGACGCGGTCGACGAACGTAGCGTCGAGCGCGTCCATGGCGGCCGGCACGTAGGCGAGGTTGCTGCTGACCCGGGCGCCCGGATCGATCCCGTGGATCAGGTCGTACGCGCGGCGGTGGACCTCGACGAGCCGGTCGAGCATCTGCGGCGCCCGGTCGGGGCCGATGCCGCCGAACGTCAGCTCCTTCTGCACGTACACGGTCGGCTCGTTGATCGTGATCCAGATCGCGCCCACACCGGCATAGCGCTCGACCACTTTCTGCGCGTTCGCGAGCCAGTCGTCGACGATCTCCGGGTTCGCCCACCCGCCCCGGTCCGCGACCCACCCCGGGTACACCCAGTGGTCGAGCGTGATCATCGGGGTCATGCCGTGGCCGGTGATCTCGCGGACGACGTCGTCGTAGTACCGCAGCTCGGTCTCGTCCCACACGCCCGGCGCGGGCTGCAGTCGTGCCCACTCGACGCCGAACCGGAAGACGTCGACACCCAGGTCTGCCGCGCGGGTGATGTCCTCGGTGTACCGGTGCCGGAAGTCGACGGAGTTGCCGATCGCGTCGTGGGTGCGGCCGGAGTCGGAATACCGCCGCCAGTTGCTGTCGGGGGAGGAACCCTCCGACTGGAACCCGGACGTCGCCACGCCCCACAGGAAGTCGCCGGGGAGAGGGTCGGCGTGCACCGCGGCGGCGGGGCTCAGCAAGCACAGTAGAACCGCGCCGGCACCCAGAAGTCGCGAGGGAGTCCGCACCGGCCGAACAGTAGCGGAAACGCTGTCCCGAGTGCGCACATTGGGGGATACTGGCGAGTAGGACTACCCGCCAGTAGGAGGCGCGTCATGGTCGACACCTCAGCTCCGAAGGTCACCGAAGAAGAAGCACGAGCAGTCGCGGAGGAGGCGAGGGAATCCGGATGGGACAAACCCTCCTTCGCGAAAGAACTGTTTCTCGGACGGTTCCGGCTGGATCTGGTTCATCCCTTCCCACGGCCGGCTGCCGACGACGCCGCCAAGGCCGAAGAATTCCTCGTCCGCCTCCGCGCCTACTGCGAGGAGATGGACGGCAGCGTCATCGAAACGCAGTCCCGCATTCCCGACGAATACGTCCGCGGCCTCGCCGACCTCGGGTGCTTCGGCCTGAAGATCTCGGAGGAGTACGGCGGCCTCGGACTCTCCCAGGTCGCATACAACCGGGCGCTGATGCTCGTCGCGTCGGTGCACCCGAGCCTCGGCGCGCTGCTGTCGGCCCATCAGTCGATCGGCGTCCCCGAACCGCTCAAGCTGGCAGGCACCCCCGAGCAGAAGCGCGAGTTCCTGCCGCGATGTGCCCGCGGCGCCATCTCCGCCTTCCTCCTCACCGAACCCGACGTCGGGTCCGACCCGGCGCGGCTGGCGTCGTCGGCGGTACCCATCGAGGGCGGTGCCGCCTACGAATTGGACGGCGTGAAGCTGTGGACGACCAACGGCGTCGTCGCGGAACTGCTCGTCGTCATGGCGCGGGTGCCGAAGAGCGAGGGCCATCGCGGCGGTATTTCCGCCTTCGTCGTCGAGGCCGACACACCGGGCATCACCGTGGAACGGCGCAACGCGTTCATGGGACTGCACGGGATCGAGAACGGCGTCACTCGCATGTACAAGGTGCGCGTTCCGCGGGAGAACCTGATCGGCCGGGAGGGCGACGGACTCAAGATCGCACTCACCACCCTCAACGCCGGCCGGCTTGCGATTCCGGCGATGTGCGCGGGCGCAGGCAAGTGGTCGCTGAAGATCGCCCGCGAATGGTCCGGCGTGCGCGTCCAGTGGGGCAAAGCCATCGCCGAGCATGCGGCCGTCGCCAACAAGTTGTCGTTCATGGCCGCGACCACGTACGCGCTCGAGGCGGTGGTGGACCTGTCGGCGCAGATGAACGACGAGGGTCGCAACGACATCCGGATCGAGGCGGCGCTCGCCAAGCTGTGGTCGTCCGAGATGGCCTGCGTCATCTCCGACGAGCTGATCCAGGTCCGCGGAGGTCGCGGATACGAGACGGCGGCGTCGCTGGCCGCCCGCGGTGAACGGGCGGTGCCGGTGGAACAGCTGGACCGCGATCTGCGCATCAACCGGATCTTCGAGGGGTCGAGCGAAATCATGCGACTGCTGGTCGCGCGCGAGGCCGTGGACGCCCACCTCACGGCGGCGGGCGATCTCGCCGACCCGCACGCCGACACCGGTGCGAAGGCCCGGGCGGCGGCGAAGGCGAGCGGCTTCTACGCGAAGTGGCTGCCGCAACTCGTGGCGGGTAAGGGGCAGGTGCCGACGTCGTTCGGCGAATTCGGCGTCCTGGCCAAGCACCTGCGTTTCGTCGAACGGCACTCCCGGAAGCTGGCCCGCTCCACGTTCTACGGGATGGCCCGGTGGCAGGCCGCACTGGAGAAGCAGCAGGGCTTCCTCGGCCGGGTCGTGGATATCGGCGCCGAACTGTTCGCGATGTCCGCCACCTGCGTCAAGGCGGAGATGCAGCGGCAGGAGAACGAGGCCGAGGGCGACGCGGCCTACGAACTCGCCGACGTGTTCTGCCGTCAGGCGGCGCTGCGTGTCGAGAAGTTGTTCGACGGTCTGTGGCACAACACCGACGACGCCGACAAGCAGGTCGCGCACTCGATCCTCGAGGGACGGTACGCGTGGCTGGAGCGGGGCGTGGTCGACCCGAGCGAAGGCACCGGTCCGTGGATCACCGAGTGGACGCCCGGCGCGTCGACCGAGGAGAACCTGGCGAGGCGGTTCCTGCACTCGACCCGGCTCTAGGCCGCCGGGTTCCCTCGCGGCCGGGGCAGCACAACGCGGCACCCGCCGGCGTCACGGCGCCGGCGGGTGCCTGTGTGTGCACGGCGGCCCCGGCCGAAACCCGGTCGGCCGCCGACCGGTGAAAACGGGGTGCGCCTATCCTGGATAATCGGTGTCGAGCCCTGTTCTCCGCAGAACAGTCCGCTCGTCCGAGACACCGTGTCCCGACAGTCGCAGAGAGGACCTCTCATGCTCGCCCGCACCGACCTTCGTGGTCGTACCCCTTCCACGGCCGAACTTCGCGCCGCACTTCCTCGAGGTGGAGTGGATGTGGACGCGGTCCTGCATCAGGTTCGCCCCGTCGTCGAGGCGGTCCGCGAGCGCGGCGCCGACGCGGCCCTCGAGTTCAGTGAGAAGTTCGACGGCGTCCGCCCCGCGCAGGTGCGGGTGCCGCAGGCCGAGTTGGACCGCGCCCTCCGCGAACTGGACCCCGCAGTCCGCGCCGCCCTCGAGGTCGCGATCGAACGCACCCGCAAGGTGCACGCCGACCAGCGCCGCACGGACACCACCACCGAGGTCGTCCCGGGCGGCACCGTCACCGAACGGTGGGTGCCCGTCGACCGCGTCGGGCTGTACGTTCCGGGCGGCAACGCCGTCTACCCGTCCAGCGTCGTGATGAACGTGGTGCCCGCGCAGGCCGCCGGCGTCCGCTCGCTCGTGGTGGCGTCGCCTCCGCAATCCGAGTTCGGCGGTCTGCCGCACCCGACCATCCTTGCCGCGGCCGCCCTGCTGGGTGTCGAAGAGGTGTGGGCCGTCGGCGGCGGTCAGGCCGTCGCGCTGCTCACCTACGGCGGTAACGACGTCACCCCGGACGGTGCCGAACTCACCCCCGTCGACCTCATCACCGGTCCCGGCAACATCTACGTCACCGCCGCCAAGCGCCTCTGCCGCGGCCTCGTCGGCATCGACGCGGAGGCGGGCCCCACCGAGATCGCGATCCTCGCCGACCACACCGCCGACCCGGTGCACGTCGCCGCCGACATGATCAGCCAGGCCGAGCACGACGTGATGGCCGCGAGCGTCCTCGTCACGTCCAGCGTCGAACTCGCCGACGCCGTCGACACCGCGCTGGCCGCGCAGCTCGAGATCACCAAGCACCGCGAGCGCGTCACCGCCGCGCTGTCCGGCACCCAGTCGGGCACCGTCCTGGTCTCCGACGTCGAGGCCGGCCTGCGAGTGGTCAACGCGTACGCCGCCGAGCACCTCGAGATCCAGACCGAGAACGCCACCGCCGTCGCCGCGAAGGTGACCAGTGCGGGCGCGGTGTTCGTCGGCCCGTGGGCGCCGGTCAGCCTCGGCGACTACTGCGCCGGGTCCAACCACGTCCTGCCCACTGCGGGCTGCGCCCGGCACTCCTCGGGGCTGAGCGTGCAGACGTTCCTGCGCGGTATCCACGTGGTCGACTACTCGGAATCCGCGCTGAAGGAGGTCTCCGGCCACGTCATCACCCTCGCGAACGCCGAGGACCTGCCCGCACACGGTGAGGCCGTGCGGCTGCGGTTCGAGGCGCTTCGGTGACCGCCGCGAACGTGCCCGGTTCGTCGATCAGGGTCGACGCCCTGCCGATCCGGGAGAATCTGCGTGGCAAGTCGGCGTACGGGGCGCCGCAGCTGACGGTCCCCGTTCAGCTGAACACCAACGAGAACCCGCACCCGCCGACGAAGGCGCTCGTCGACGACGTCGCGGAGTCCGTGCGGGAGGCCGCACGCGAACTGCACCGCTACCCGGACCGCGACGCGGTGGCCCTGCGCACCGACCTCGCCGCGTACCTCGTCCGTCAGACCGGGGTGCCGGTCACGGTCGACAACGTGTGGGCGGCCAACGGGTCCAACGAGATCCTGCAGCAGCTGCTGCAGGCGTTCGGCGGTCCCGGTCGCAGCGCGATGGGCTTCGTGCCGTCGTACTCGATGCACCCGATCATCGCGGACGGTACCGAGACCGAGTGGCTGCCGATCTTCCGGCGCGCCGACTTCGCGCTCGACGTGGACGCCGCGACCGCGGCGATCGCCGAACGCAGGCCTGACGTCGTGTTCGTCACCAGCCCCAACAACCCGACCGGGCACAGCGTCGGCATCGCGGAACTGCGCCGGGTCCTCGACGCCGCGCCGGGCATCGTGATCGTCGACGAGGCGTACGCCGAATTCTCCGACGCACCGAGCGCCTTGACGCTGATCGACGAGTACCCGTCCAAGCTGGTGGTGTCGCGGACGATGAGCAAGGCGTTCGCGTTCGCCGGCGGCAGGCTCGGATACCTCGCGGCCGCACCGGCATTCATCGAGGCGCTGCTCCTGGTCCGGTTGCCGTACCACCTGTCGGTGGTTACGCAGGCCGCTGCCCGCGCGGCGCTGCGGCACGCGAACGAGACGCTCGGCAGCGTGCACGCCCTCGCCGCGGAGCGGGTGCGGGTGTCGAAGGCATTGGAGGACACGGGGTTCCACGTCATTCCCAGCGACGCGAACTTCATCCTGTTCGGTGAGTTCACCGACAGTGCCCGCGCCTGGCAGGCCTACCTCGACCGCGGAGTGCTGATCCGGGACGTCGGGATCCCCGGATTCCTGCGCGCCACCGTCGGGCTGGCCTCCGAGAACGACGCCTTCATCGTGGCGAGCGACGAGATCGCCGCCACCGAACTCACCAGCTCAGGAGACCGAGGATGACCGACCGCATCGCCCGCGTGGAACGCACCACCAAGGAATCGAGCATCACCGTCGAACTGAACCTCGACGGCACCGGGATCGTCGACGTCTCCACCGGGGTTCCGTTCTTCGACCACATGCTGACCGCGCTCGGCTCCCACGCGAGTTTCGACCTCACCGTCCACGCGAAGGGCGACATCGAGATCGAGGCGCACCACACGGTCGAGGACACGTCGATCGTGCTCGGCCAGGCACTCGGTCAGGCCCTCGGCGACAAGAAGGGCATCCGCCGGTTCGGTGACGCGTTCATCCCGATGGACGAGACGCTCGCCCACGCGTCGGTCGACGTGTCCGGGCGCCCGTACTGCGTCCACACCGGCGAACCGGAACACCTGCTGCACGCCGTCATCGGCGGGTACCCGGGGGTGCCGTACGCGACCGTGATCAACCGGCACGTGTTCGAGTCGATCGCACTCAACGCGCGCATCGCCCTGCACGTGCGCGTGCTCTACGGGCGCGATCAGCACCACATCACCGAGGCCGAGTTCAAGGCCGTGGCCCGCGCACTGCGCGAGGCCGTCGAACCCGACCCCCGCGTCACGGGTGTGCCGTCCACCAAGGGCAGCCTGTGAACCGGACGCACTCGTGAGCGTCGTCCTCGTCTACGTCCTGTTCATCGCCGCGGGTATCGCGGCGGGCGGCGCGTACTCCATGTGGAAGTTCAACAAACTGGCCTCGGGCGTGCTGCTGGCACTGGCGGTGCTGGCAGCCGTGGCGGGCGTTCTCAGGTTGATGTAGTGCCGGTCGCAGTGGGGGAGCGCCGCGGCCTGCTCCGCACCCGCGGTCTGCCCACCGCGATGGTGATGGGCGCCGCGGCGTTCGGCGGCTGGGCGGTGCTGTTGCCGGTGGTCCCGCTGATCGTCTCGCTGTCCGGCGGTTCGGACACGCTCGCCGGCAGCGTGACGGCCGTGTTCATGGCCGCGACCGTCGCCACCCAACTCGGCGTGCCCCGGCTCCTGCGCAGATGGGGGCACCGCTGGGTGCTCGCCGCGGGCTGCATGCTGCTGGGGCCGCCGTCGCTGCTCCTCCTGCTCTCCACCGAGGCGATCCCGGTGCTCGCGGTGTCGGCCGTCCGCGGATCGGGCTTCGGCATGCTCACCGTCGCGAGCAGTGCGCTTGTCGCCGAACTCGTTCCGCGGCAGATGCTCGGCCGCGCAACGGGCGCGCAGGGAATCGCGGTGGCCGCCGCGCAGATGGTCGGGCTGCCGGCGGGCCTCGCGATCATGCAGCACTGGTCCGCGACCCCCGTCTTCGTGATCGGCGCTCTCATTCCCGCGCTCGCGGTCGTCGCGGTCACGCGGCTCCCCGCGATCGACGCCCCCGCGGATCGCGCGTCGCACGGCCGCATCCCGCTCGCCGCCGTGCTGACCCCGTGGCTGTCGATCGCGATCGTGGCGGCCGCGTTCGGCGGTCTGTCCAGCCTGCTGCCGATCGCGATCTCGGAGCGGGCGTCGCTCGCCGGGGTGATCCTCGCCGTGTCGAGCGGGGCGACACTGTTCGGGCGGTACGCCGCGGGATCGTTCTCCGACCGGCTCGGGGTGGGCCGTGCCCTGATTCCCGCCCTGACGTTCGTGTGCCTCGGCCTGGTCCTGTTCGCTGTCGCCGCGGCGACAGCGGCGCCCGTGCCGCTCCTGGTGTGCGCGGCGCCGGCATTCGGATTCGGGTTCGGCGCGGTGCAGAACGAGTCGCTCGTCATGATCTTCACCGCCGCGGGGCCGACCCGATTCGGCTCGGCGAGCGCCGGATGGAACATCGGGTTCGACGCGGGCACCGGGTTCGGTTCCCTCGCACTCGGAGCCGTCGCGTCGGCGGCCGGGTATTCCTGGGTGTTCGGGGTCGCGGCGACAGCGGTCGCGGTGGTCCCGGCCGCCGGAACGGTCGTCGGCCGCGCCCTCCGGCCTCGTTCGGCCGCCGGATAAGGTTGTGTCATGACCGTCTCCACGATTGCCGTCCTCGACTACGGCTCCGGCAACCTGCATTCGGCCACCCGCGCTCTGGCCCGGACCGGCGCGCGCGTCGAGGTCACGTCCGATCACAAGGTCGCACTCGCGGCCGACGGTCTCGTCGTTCCCGGCGTCGGCGCCTTCGCGGCGTGCATGGAGGGGCTCCGCGCGGTGCGGGGGGAACGGATCATCGGCCAGCGTCTGGCCGGCGGCCGGCCGGTCCTCGGGATCTGCGTCGGCATGCAGATCCTCTTCGAACGCGGCGTCGAGTTCGGCGTCGAGGCGGAAGGCTGCGGCGAATGGCCCGGCACCGTCGAACGCCTGCAGGCCGATGTGCTGCCGCACATGGGGTGGAACACCGTCGAGGCGCCGGCCAACAGCACGCTGTTCGCCGGTATCGACCCCGACACCCGGTTCTACTTCGTCCACTCGTACGCGGCCCAGACCTGGGAGCTGCCGACGCCGGAGCGGCTCGCGCCGCCCGCCCTGACCTGGGCCGACCACGGCGGCAAATTCCTCGCCGCCGTCGAGAACGGCGCGCTGTCCGCCACCCAGTTCCACCCCGAGAAGTCCGGCGACGCGGGCGCGGAACTGCTCCGCAACTGGGTTCGCAGTCTGTGACCGAACCCGGGGACGGGCGCGGCGACCTGTCGATCGGCAGGCTCGCCGTGTACGCGATGGGCGCCGCCACCGCGGTCCTGGTCCTCGCGACCGCGATCATTCTGGTGCTGAAACCGGGCCCCGTCCTCGGGCTGATCGTCGGGCTGCTCGGCGTCGTCGGTGCTATCGCCGCCATGGGTTACGTGTCGAAACGCATGACCCGCAACGCCTACGGCCGCGACCGCGAGGACCCGAAGCCGGGTTCCGACCGCTGAGCGACTAGGGTTGTCGCACGTGAGCCTGGTCCTTTTGCCTGCTGTAGATGTCGTCAACGGTGAAGCTGTTCGCCTCGTCCGGGGGGAGGCAGGAAGCGAGACCGGTTACGGCTCGCCTCGTGATGCCGCCCTCGCATGGCAGAACGACGGTGCCGAGTGGGTCCACATCGTCGACCTCGACGCCGCATTCGGTCGCGGCTCGAACCGTGAACTCCTCGCCGACGTGGTGGGGGAACTCGACGTCCAGGTGGAACTGTCCGGCGGAATCCGCGACGACGCGTCGCTCGAGGCCGCACTGGCCACCGGCTGCGGTCGCGTCAACCTCGGCACCGCCGCCATCGAGAACCCGGAGTGGTGTGCCCGCGCCATCGCCAAGTACGGCGAGAAGATCGCCGTCGGTCTCGACGTGCGCCTCGTCGACGGTGAGTACCAGCTCCGCGGTCGCGGCTGGGTCACCGAGGGCGGAAACCTGTGGGAGACCCTCGCCCGGCTCGACAGGGACGGCTGCTCCCGCTACGTCGTCACCGACGTGAGCAAGGACGGCACCCTCACCGGCCCCAATCTCGAACTCCTCGCGCAGGTCTGCGCGGCCACCGACGCCCCCGTCGTGGCCTCGGGGGGCGTGTCCACCATCGACGACCTCCGGGCGATCGCCGGACTCGTCGACCGGGGCGTCGAGGGATCCATCGTCGGCAAGGCGCTGTACGCGGGGCGGTTCACCCTCCCCGAGGCGCTCGCCGCGGTCTCGGGCTGAGTTCCCGCCATGGCCCTGTCCCGCGATCCCCGGGAACTCCTCGCCGTCGCCAGTGAGCTGCTCGACGGAGTGCACGACCGGTTCGTCTCGGGGGTGGGTGCGCCCAGCGCCGTCCACAAGGGCCCCGACGATTTCGCGACCGCCGTCGACCTCGAACTCGAGAAGCGGCTGACCGGCGAACTTCGTGACCGGACCGGCATCGACGTCCACGGCGAGGAGTTCGGCGGACCCGACCTCGACAGCGGACCCGTCTGGGTGCTCGACCCCATCGACGGCACCTTCAACTATTCGGCCGGTCTGCCCACCGCGGGCACGCTGCTCGCGCTCCTCGACGACGGGGTTCCCGTTCTCGGTCTGACCTGGCTGCCGCTCGTCGGGCGGCGCTACGCGGCCGTCGCGGACGGCCCGCTGCTCGAGGGCGGTCAGCCGCTGCCGAGGCTCGGCCGCACGTCGCTGGCGTCGTCGATCGTGGGCTTGGGGGCGCTGAACATCGACAGTCGCGGGCGTATCCCCGGCGCGTACCGGCTGCAGGTCCTCGCGCAGCTCAGCCGGGTGTCCTCGCGGATCCGGATCCACGGGTCCACCGGTGTCGACCTCGCGTTCACCGCGGCCGGAATACTCGGCGGTGCGGTGGTGTTCGGCCACAATGCGTGGGACAACGCGGCCGGTGTGGCGCTGGTGCGCGCCGCGGGCGGTGTGGTGACCGATCTGGGCGGCAAGCCCTGGACGGTGACGTCCGATTCGGTGCTCGCCGGAGCGCCCGGGGTGCACGGCGAAATTCTCGATATCCTCGGATCACTGGGTGATCCCCGTTCCGAGCCTTCAGGAGGGCGTACGCAATGACTCTGGCGGTTCGAGTGATCCCGTGTCTGGACGTCGATGCCGGACGCGTCGTCAAGGGCGTCAACTTCGAGAACCTGCGGGACGCGGGCGACCCCGTCGAGTTGGCGGCCGCATACGACGCCCAGGGCGCCGACGAGCTCACGTTCCTCGACGTCACCGCGTCGACCGCAGACCGCGGCACCATGCTCGACGTGGTCAGCCGCACGGCGGAACAGGTGTTCATCCCGCTCACGGTCGGCGGGGGTGTCCGCACCGTCGAGGACGTCGACCGGTTGCTGCGTGCCGGCGCCGACAAGGTGAGCGTCAACACCGCCGCGATCGCGCGGCCCGAGTTGCTCCGCGAACTGAGCGAACGTTTCGGCTCCCAGTGCATCGTGCTGTCGGTGGACGCGCGCACCGTGCCACAGGGGCAGCCGGACACCCCGTCGGGGTGGGAGGTCACGACCCACGGCGGCAAGCGCAGCACCGGCATCGATGCGGTCGAGTGGGCGGTCCGCGGCGCCGAACTGGGTGTCGGGGAGATCCTGCTCAACTCGATGGACGCGGACGGCACGAAGGCCGGTTTCGACCTGCCGATGATCCGCGCGGTCCGCGCCGCCGTGCACGTGCCGGTGATCGCCAGCGGGGGAGCGGGCGCCGTCGAGCACTTCGCACCCGCCGTCGGGGCAGGCGCGGACGCCGTCCTCGCGGCCAGTGTCTTCCACTTCGGTGACATGACGATCGGCGACGTCAAGAAGTCCATGCGTGCAGAAGGGATCACCGTCCGATGAGTCTCGATCCGGCCATCGCGTCACGGCTCAAGCGCAACGAGGCGGGACTGTTCAGCGCCGTCGCGCAGGAACGGTCGACGGGCAATGTCCTGATGGTGGCGTGGATGGACGACGAGGCCCTCGCGCGCACCCTCGACACCCGTAAGGGCACGTACTACTCCCGTTCCCGTCAGCAGTACTGGGTGAAGGGCGAGACGTCCGGTCACACGCAGTATGTCCACGAGGTGCGGCTCGACTGCGACGGCGACACCGTGCTGCTCGTCGTCGACCAGGAGGGGGCGGCGTGCCACACGGGCACGCACACCTGCTTCGACTCGGACGTGCTGCTCGCCGCCGACTAGCGCAGCGGCCCTCACGGCGTGATGTCAGCATGCACTCGGGCAGGATGTCCGCATGCCACTCATTCAGATCAGTCAGACGCCGGGGCTCACGGCGGAGCAGAAGCGCGCCACGATCGAGGCCGTCACGAAGGCCTACGCCGACGCGACGGGCAAGGATCCCGCGAAGGTGTGGGTGACGATCACTGAGGTGCCGCGCGACAGCTGGGGTGTCGGCGGGACGCCGCTCGGATAGGGGCCGGTCAGGCCTTGCCGGTTCCCGCGGCGATGCTCTTGTCGAGCTGGGTGAGCATGGCGCCGGACAGTTCGGACAGTTGACGGACCTGGTCGGCGGAGAGGCCGTCGAAGATCAGTGATCGCACGGATTCGACGTGCGGCGGCGCGGCCTCGACGACCTTGGCCATGCCTTCGTCGGTGAGGACGGCGTCTGAGCCGCGGCTGCCGCGGATGCTTTCGCGGCGCACCCAGCCGGCTTTCTCCATTTTGGTGACGACGTGGGACAGCCGCGACAGCGACGCGTTGGCGCGTTGCGCGAGCAGGGACAGCTGCAGGCGCTGGTTCGCTTCGCCGGAGAGCGAGGCGAGGACGAAGTACTCGAAGTGGGTGAGTGCGGAGTCGCGTTGGAGTTGGGTGTCGAGCGCGGCGGGGAGCCGGGTGACCAGTGCGATGAGGGTGAGCCAGGCCTCCTGCTGCTCTGCGTCGAGCCATCGGGTGCCGGGCTCTGCCGACGTGCCCTCGTCGTTACCACTCATCGGTGGAGTCCTCCCATCCGTACGTCGCCCCACGCGTGTGCAGCGTGTCCTCCATAGTTAGCACGCCGCGGGGCCGATTCGTGCCCGGGGAATAGTTGCCGCGCCCGCATGTTGACTCCTATACTAACTTGAAGGTTCAACATTGCGGTGGGTGACGAATTCGCTTCTTCGCCGATGCGGGACCTCGATCCGAAGGAGTCGCGATGACCAACCCCATGCCCGCCCTGTTCCTCAGCCATGGTGCGCCACCGCTGGTGGACAGCGACCTGTGGGTGTCGCAGCTGGCGAAGTGGGCGGGCGACCTTCCGCGGCCCAAGGCCATTCTCATGGTGTCGGCGCATTGGGAATCGGCGCCGCTCACCATCGGATCCACCACCACCGGCACCCCCCTCGTCTACGACTTCGGGGGCTTTCCCGAGCGTTTCTACCGGACCAGGTACGAGTCGCCCGGCGCCCCCGAACTCGCGGCGCAGGTCGTGTCCCTGATGCCGGACGACGAGACCGTGTCGCACCAGCCGCAGCGCGGCCTCGACCACGGCGCCTACGTGCCGTTGACGGTCATGTACCCCGACGCCGACATCCCGGTCCTCCAGATCTCGCTGCCGACGCTCGACCCGCAGCGGTTGCTGCACCTCGGTGAGCGGCTGCGTCCCCTGCGCGAGCAGGGCGTGCTGATCGTCGGTTCCGGATTCACCACCCACGGCCTGCCGTTCCTGCGCGACCCGTCACCCGACGCGAAGGCGCCGGGCTGGTCGTCGGAGTTCGACGCCTGGGCGGACGAGCGTCTCGCCGCGGGTGACGTGGATTCGCTGATCGATTTCCGCTCGCTCGCGCCGGGCATGCCGTACGCACACCCGACGATCGAGCACTTCGCGCCGCTCTTCGTCACGCTCGGCGCGTCGAGCGACCCCGAGCAGATTCCCCGGCAGGTGATCGACGGTTTCTGGATGGGACTGGCCAAGCGGTCGATTCAGGTGGCCTGACGCGTCCTGAGGAAGGCCAGCGCCTGATCGCCGTGCGTGTTGGCGCGGAACTCGCTCGAGATGACCTCGAGCACGGTGTGGTCGGTGTCGATGACGAACGTCGACCGCTTGACCGGGGCGAGTTTGCCGAGCAGTCCGCGGCGGACGCCGAACTCCTCCGCGACGGCTCCGTCGGCGTCCGACAACAGTGGGTAGTCGAAGGACTGCGCCTGCGCGAACGACGCCTGCTTCGCCACCGCGTCGGTGCTGATCCCGGCGCGGGACGCTCCCACCGCGGAGAACTCCGTTCCGAGGTCCCGGAAATGGCAGGCCTCGGCGGTGCAGACCGGCGTCGACGCCGCGGGGTAGAAGAACAGCACGAGGGGGCCGTCCTCGAGGAGGCTCGACAGCGATCGTTCGATGCCGTCCTGATCGGGCAGGGTGAATTCCGGTGCGAGCTGACCTGGCTTCATGGGAGCCGAGGCTACCCGCGCACGCAGACGAGACGAGTGCGCCTGGGATGATGGTTCGCATGCACGGCGAGCCCACCACGATTCCCGCACCCGAGTCCGCCGCCACCCCGGCCGACGGCGGGTCCGACTCGACCACCACACGTGAGCAGTTCCACGCTCTCGCCGCCGAACACCGGGTCGTCCCGGTGACGCGCAAGGTGCTGGCAGACGCGGAAACTCCGCTGTCCGCCTACACCAAGCTGGCGGCGAACCGGCCCGGCACCTTCCTGCTCGAGTCGGCGGAGAACGGCCGATCGTGGTCGCGATGGTCGTTCATCGGCGCGGGCAGTCCCGCCGCGCTGACCGTCGTCGACGGTGAAGCCGCCTGGTACGGCAACGTTCCCGCGGGCGCACCGTCCGGCGGCGATCCGATCGCGGCGCTCGGCCAGACCCTCGAATTGCTGCGCAGCGAACGGCTGCCCGACCTGCCGCCGCTGACCGGCGGCATGGTCGGCTTCCTCGGATACGACGCGGTGCGGCGCATCGAGCGCATCGGCGAGCACGCCACCGACGACCTGCAGATCCCCGAGATGGTGATGCTGCTGGCGACGGATCTCGCGGCCGTCGACCACCACGAGGGCGCCATCACCCTCATCGCCAACGCCGTCAACTGGGACGGAACCGACGAACGCGTCGACGAGGCCTACGACTCCGCGGTCGAGCGGCTGGACCGGATGACGCGCGCCCTGTCGGCCCCGGCGTCGTCGACCGTGTCCACGTTCGCGAAACCCGCCCCCGACTACCGCCGTCAGCGCACCACCGAGGGGTTCGGCGCCGACGTGCAGAAACTCGTCGGCGACATCGAGGCAGGCGAGGCCTTCCAGGTGGTGCTGTCGCAGCGCTTCGAGATCGACTGCACCGCCGACCCGATCGACGTCTACCGGATGCTGCGCGCCTCCAACCCCAGCCCCTACATGTACCTCCTCAACGTGCCGAACGGCGACGACGAGACCGCGTTCTCGATCGTCGGATCGAGCCCGGAGGCGCTGGTGACCGTATCGGAAGGCGTCGCCACCACGCACCCGATCGCGGGCACCCGGTGGCGCGGGCACACCGAGGAGGAGGACATCCTGCTCGAGAAGGACCTGCTCGCCGACGAGAAGGAGAACGCGGAGCACCTGATGCTCGTGGACCTGGGCCGCAACGACCTCGGGCGCGTGTGCGAACCGGGCACGGTGAAGGTCCACGACTACCGCCACATCGAGCGGTACAGCCACGTGATGCATCTCGTCTCCACCGTCACCGGTCACCTCGCCGAGGGCAAGCAGGCCCTCGACGCCGTCACCGCCTGCTTCCCGGCGGGCACCCTGTCGGGCGCGCCGAAGGTCCGGGCGATGCAGTTGATCGAGGAACTCGAACCCACTCGCCGCGGCATCTACGGCGGCATCATCGGGTACCTCGACTTCGCCGGCGACGCCGACACGGCGATCGCGATCCGGACGGCGCTGATCAAGGACGGCGTCGGGTACGTCCAGGCGGGCGCGGGCGTCGTCGCCGACTCGAACCCCGAGTACGAGGACACCGAGGCGCGGAACAAGGCGATGGCGGTGCTCAGCGCGATCGCGGCGGCACACACGCTGAAGACCCTGGGAGGCGACACGCAGTGAGCGACGCGTCGGAGCCGGCCCGGGACCCCGCGCGGGCGGGGCGTCGCCGGTCGATGATCGCGGTGCTGCTCCTCGCGGCCGCCGCCGTGTGCCTGTGGGGCGCCTCACGGATGACGTGGGTGGAGGTCACCTCCTCCGACGGACTCGGCGAGGAACGCACGTCGGTGCTCGTGGGCGGCACGTGGGCGGCGGCTCTCACACCGCTGGCGCTGACCCTCGTCGCCGCGATCGCCGCGTCGTTCGCCGTGAAGGGCTGGGCCCTGCGCGTGCTGGGTGTGCTCGTCGCGGTGGTGGCCGTTGCGGCCGCGGTCCCGGCGGTGGGGTTGCTCGTGTCCGGCGCCTCCGACGACGAGGCGGCGCGGCTGGCCGAGTTGCCCGGGCGGGCGGACGTCCAGACGGTGTCCGTGCACGCCGGACCCGCTGTTCTCGTGCTGGTGGGGGCCCTGGCGGCACTCACCGCCGCGGTGGAACTGATTCGCAGACCGCGGGTGCGGGCTGGGCTGTCCTCCAAGTACGACAGCCCCGGTGCGCGACGCGACGCGGCGAAGAAGGCCGGTGCGGATTCCGCCGACGGTCCCGTCACCCAGCGCATGCTCTGGGACGCCCTGGATGCGGGGGAGGACCCCACGGTGGAAGACAGGAAAGCCGGACCTGTCGACCAAGTTGACGGTTCGGACGAAGACCCGGGTACCCGGACGTAAACACAATCAGAGTGCCATCTAGGCTGGCTTCACCCCTGATGATGTTCCTCACATCGGGTTTCTGCCCAGAAAGGACTCGGGCCACGATGACCGTTCTCGACTCGATTCTCGACGGGGTGCGCGCCGACGTCGCCGCCCGCGAAGCCGTCCTTGACTTCGCCGCAGTCAAGGCTGCCGCCGCCGCCGCACCGCCGGCCCTCGACGCCGCGGCCGCCCTGCTCGAGCCGGGCATCGGAGTCATCGCCGAGGTCAAGCGCGCCAGCCCTTCGAAGGGTGCGCTCGCCGACATCGCCGATCCCGCCGAACTGGCCGCCGCCTACCAGGCCGGTGGCGCCCGCGTGATCAGCGTGCTCACCGAGGAGCGCCGGTTCCAGGGGTCCCTCGCGGACCTCGACGCCGTCCGCCGCGCGGTGAGCATCCCGATCCTCCGCAAGGACTTCATCGTCGGGCCGTACCAGATCCACGAGGCCCGCGCGCACGGCGCCGACATGGTGCTGCTCATCGTCGCCGCCCTCGAGCAGGACGCGCTCGCGTCGCTGATCGATCGGACGGAGTCGCTGGGCATGACGGCCCTCGTCGAGGTCCACACCGAGGAAGAAGCGAACCGGGCGATCGAGGCGGGCGCCAAGGTCATCGGGGTCAACGCACGTAACCTCAAGACGCTCGAGGTCGACAAGAACACGTTCGGCGAGATCGCTCCCGGACTGCCCACCCAGATCATCAAGATCGCGGAGTCCGGGGTGCGCGGCACGGCCGACCTGCTGGCGTACGCCGGTGCGGGAGCCGACGCGGTGCTGGTCGGCGAAGGCCTCGTCACCAGCGGTGATCCGCGCAAGGCGGTGGCCGATCTGGTCAACGCCGGCGCGCACCCGTCCTGCCCCAAGCCGTCGCGCTGACCCCGCCCCGGCGGACCTGACCCGGACGGCGGCGGAACCCGGCCTCGAGGCAGACTGGACCTGTGACTTCACGTAATCAGGAAACCGTCTTCAAGGGTGGCAATCTGCCGACTGCCAGCGCCGGAATCGCCGAGCGTACGACGCACGACCCCGATGCCGGAGGGCACTTCGGCGTGTACGGCGGACGGCACGTGCCGGAGGCCCTGATGGCGGTGATCGAGGAGGTCACCGCCGAGTACGAGAAGGCGCGCGGCGACGAGTCGTTCCTGAACGAACTCGACCGACTCCAGCGCGACTACACCGGTCGTCCGTCCCCGATCTTCGAGGCGACGCGGATGAGCGAGTTCGCCGGTGGGGCGCGGCTTATCCTCAAGCGCGAAGACCTCAACCACACCGGCTCGCACAAGATCAACAACGTGCTCGGGCAGGTGCTGCTCGCCAAGCGCATGGGCAAGACCCGCATCATCGCGGAAACCGGCGCCGGTCAGCACGGTGTGGCCACCGCCACCGCCTGCGCGCTCCTCGGTCTGGAATGCATCATCTACATGGGCGCAGTCGACACCGAGCGGCAGGCGCTGAACGTCGCCCGCATGCGGCTGCTCGGATCGGCGGTCGTGTCCGTCGAGTCGGGGTCGAGGACCCTGAAGGACGCGATCAACGAGGCGCTCCGCGATTGGGTCACCAACGCCCACAACACCTACTACTGCTTCGGCACCGCCGCCGGACCGCACCCGTTCCCGACCATCGTCCGCGACTTCCAGCGCGTCGTCGGTCTGGAGACCCGGGTCCAGGTGCAGGCGCTGACCGGCAGGCTCCCCGACGCCGTAACGGCGTGCGTCGGCGGCGGATCCAACGCCATCGGCATCTTCCACGCCTTCCTCGACGATCCCTCCGTGCGGCTGGTCGGGTACGAGGCCGCCGGTGACGGCGTCGAGACCGGAAGGCACGCCGCGACGTTCGCGGGTGGCACCCCGGGCGCGTTCCAGGGCGCGTACTCGTACCTGCTGCAGGACGAGGACGGCCAGACCATCGAGTCGCACTCGATCTCCGCGGGCCTCGACTACCCCGGAGTCGGCCCGGAACACGCACTGCTCAAGGACACCGGCCGCGCCACCTACGAGCCGGTCACCGACTCGGAGGCCATGGACGCGCTCCGACTGCTGTCCGAGCGTGAGGGCATCATCCCGGCCATCGAGTCTGCCCACGCCGTCGCCGGTGCGCTGCGGCTGGGCCGCGAACTGGGGGAGGGCGCGATCATCGTCGTCAGCCTGTCCGGGCGCGGCGACAAGGACATGGACACGGCCGCCAAGTGGTTCGGACTGTTCGATCCGGACGACTCGACGGAGACCACCACGACTGACAAGGAAGGTTCGGCCAAGTGAGCGAACGACTCTCGCGCCTCGCCCCGACGTTCGCGCAGTGCCGCGAGGAGAAGCGCGCCGCGCTCGTCGGGTACCTCCCGGCCGGGTTCCCGACCGTGCAGGAATCCATCGACGTGTTCAAGGCGATGGTCGAATCCGGTTGCGACATCGTCGAGGTCGGCATCGCCTACTCCGACCCGGTGATGGACGGACCCACCATTCAGGCGGCGGCCGAGACGGCGCTGCAGAACGGTGTCCGGGTGCGCGACGTGTTCACGGTCGTCGAGGCGATCGCGTCCGTCGGCGGCAAGGCCGTCGTGATGACGTACTGGAACCCGGTTCTGCAGTACGGGGTCGACAAGTTCGCCCGCGATCTGGCGAGCGCAGGCGGCCTCGGCCTGATCACCCCCAACCTCATCCCCGAGGAAGCCGGCGAGTGGATCGCCGCGTCGAAGGAACACGACCTCGACCGGATCTTCCTCGTCGCGCCGTCGTCGACCGAGGAGCGTCTCGCGATCACCCTCGACGCCAGCAGCGGGTTCGTCTACGCCGCGTCCACGATGGGTGTCACCGGCGCGCGTGACGCCGTGTCGTCGATGGCACCCGAACTGACAGCCCGCATCCGCGCCCACTCGGACATTCCGGTGGGTGTCGGACTGGGTGTCCGCTCCGGCGCGCAGGCCGCCGAGATCGCCGCCTACGCCGACGCGGTCATCGTCGGATCCGCGCTGGTCACCGCGGCGGAGAGCGGTCTGGACGCGGTGCGCTCGCTGACGGAGGAACTTGCCGAGGGCGTTCGCTCCGCTACCGTGGCGTCGTGACTTCCACTGTGGACGTACTGGCCTACATTCCGAGTCCGCCCCAAGGTGTCTGGTATGTCGGACCGGTGGCCCTGCGCGCGTACGCGCTGTTCATCATCGTCGGGATCGTCGTCGCGATCGTGTGGGGCGACCGTCGCTGGGTCGCCCGCGGCGGCGAGAAGGGCACCGTCCTCGACATCGCCATCTGGGCGGTGCCGTTCGGCCTGATCGGCGGCCGCCTCTACCACGTGATGACCGACTGGCCGACGTACTTCGGGGAGGGCGGCGATCCCGTCGACGCCCTGAAGGTGTGGCAGGGCGGCCTCGGCATCTGGGGCGCCGTGGCGCTCGGCGGGGTCGGCGCCTGGATCGGTTGCCGGCGCCGCGGCATCCCGCTGCCGGCGCTGGGCGACGCGGTCGCGCCGGCCATCCTGCTCGCGCAGGCGATCGGACGGCTCGGAAACTACTTCAACCAGGAACTCTACGGTCGTGAGACGGACGTTCCGTGGGGGCTCGAGATCTTCGAGCGCCGCAACGACGTCGGCCAGGTGTCTCCGCAGTTGATCGACGGGGTGTCCACCGGCGAGGTCGCGTTCGTGGTGCATCCGACGTTCCTGTACGAGGCGCTGTGGAACGTGCTGATCGTGATCCTGCTCGTCTGGGTCGATCGCCGATTCCGCATCGGGCACGGCCGCCTCTTCGCCCTGTACGTGGCCGGGTACTGCGCCGGGCGCTTCTGGATCGAACTGATGCGCAGCGACCACGCGAGCCTCATCGCCGGTGTCCGCGTGAACTCGTTCACCTCCGCCCTGGTGTTCGTCGCGGCCGTCGTGTACTTCTTCGCCGCCACGAAAGGGCGCGAGGATCCGGCGGAACTGCGGCCTGCCGCCGGCGAGCCGGTCGCGGACGAGACGGCACCGGCGGAGGGGGAGAAGAAGGTCGAGGGCACGGACGAGGACGGGAAGGCGTCCGCATCGGAGTCGGTATCGGACGACAAGGCCGCGAGCACTGCGAGTGCCGGCGGCGATGCGGGCACGAAGACCATCGACAGCAAGAAGGATGACGCGAATGACTGAACCGGGGAAAGCATCCGACGATTCCGGCACGGGTGCGTCCGACGACGCACACAAGGTCGACCTGGGCAAGAGCGCGGACGGCACCGAGAACAGCAGCGACAAGGGCGTGCCGCCCGAATTCGGCTCCCCCTTCGACTACGACGCCACCGCCGAGGCCTCGCTGTCCCAGCCGCCCGCCACGTCCGACGCGACGCCGTCGCCGGGTTCGTCCGGGACGGGACCGGGCTGGGACACGTATTCGGGTGTCGGCAACGGCCCGGGCTGGGGGTCGACGCCCACCTACCCGTCGCCGGGCGGAACCGAGCCGACGGCCCCGTTCCCGAACGTGGGCGAGCCGGCTTCTCCGACCGCGCCGTACTCCGGGTACGAGAAGCCCCAGCAGCCGGACGGTCCGACCTACGGGGCACCGGATCCGAATTACGGCGCGCAGTACGGGGCAGCTCCGCAATCGCCGCAGGACTACCAGCAGCCCGGGTATCAGCAGCCGGGGTACGGACAGCAGCAGGGTTACCCCCAGCAGGGGTACCCGCCGCCCGGGTACGCCCCCGGCTACAACGCGTACGCCGATCCGTCGGCGCCGTTCGGCAGGCACCCGCTGACGGGTGAGCCGTACTCGGACAAGTCGAAGTTGACCGCCGGACTGCTGCAGATCTTCCTCGGGGCGTTCGGCGTGGGACGGTTCTACCTGAACCAGCCCGGCATCGCCGTGGCGCAGATCGCCGTCACGTGGCTCACGTGTGGAATCGGCGGCATCTGGCCGCTGGTCGACGGCATCATGATGCTGACCGGCAGCGTGAAGGACCAGTACGGGCGGCCCCTGCGGGACCAGTGACGATCCCCGGAAAACGTGTGGCCCGTGTTGCTGATGCGACACGGGCCACCGTCCGTTCCGGGCCCGATTCGGCATATCTTGCCGGGTATCGGTCCTGGTAAGCTGAGCGCGCCGGGTGTATGTCCGGTAACAACCTTCACGGGCCGATGCTGTCCCGGTAGACCCCCGAAAAGCAGTTAGCGCCCGTCGTGGCGACCCCGCTAGCGGAGGCCGCCGACAGCACGTGCGGAGCGCACACACTGGTGGTCTTCCCGGCCGATGTGGAGGTATATCGGTGCTGTTCTCTCAGTTGCCCGGTCCCCAGGGCTTGTACGACCCGGACCAGGAAGTCGATTCCTGCGGTGTCGCCATGGTCGCGGACGTGCACGGCCGTCGCTCCCACTCCATCGTCTCGGACGGACTCCTCGCTCTCGAGAATCTCGAGCATCGCGGCGCGGCGGGATCCGAACCGAACAGCGGCGACGGCGCCGGCATCCTGCTCCAGCTCCCCACCGAATTCTTCGGGGCTCTCGCGCCGTTCGACCTCCCCGCGCCCCTGGACGACGGCAGCAGCACGTACGCGGCGGGCATCTGTTTCCTCCCGCAGGACCCGCAGGCGCGGGCGGCCGCGCAACGGCGCGTGTCCGACCTCGCGGACGAGGAGGGACTCCAGATCCTCGGCTGGCGTCCGGTGCCCGTCGACCCGGACGGGGCGGACGTCGGCGCCACCGCACGCGCCTGCGCACCGCACATGAGCCAGTTGTTCGTCGCCGCACCCGCCGTCGGCGGGATCCGACCCGGTGGGCTCGCCCTCGACCGACTCGTCTACCCGCTGCGCAAGCGGGCCGAACAGGTCACCCCCGACATCGAGTCGGAGGGCAGCGGCGTGTACTTCCCGTCCCTGTCGAGCCGGACGGTCGTCTACAAGGGAATGCTGACGACGTCCCAGTTGGCGCGGTACTTCCCGGACCTGCGCGACCCGCGGATGGCGAGTGCGATCGCGATCGTGCACAGCCGGTTCTCGACCAACACGTTCCCGTCCTGGCCGCTGGCGCACCCGTTCCGGTTCGTAGCGCACAACGGGGAGATCAACACCGTCCGCGGCAACCGGAACCGCATGCGGGCCCGCGAGGCGCTGCTGTCCAGTGCGGTGATCCCCGGCGATCTGCGCAGAGTGTACCCGATCTGCACCCCCGACGCGTCGGATTCGGCATCGTTCGACGAGGTGCTCGAACTGCTGCACCTCGCCGGCCGCAGCGTGCCGCACGTGGTGATGATGATGGTGCCGGAGGCGTGGGAGAACGACACGTCGATGTGCCCCGATCGGCGGGCGTTCTACCAGTTCCACGCGTCGCTGATGGAGGCGTGGGACGGGCCCGCGTGTGTGACGTTCACCGACGGGACCGTCGTCGGCGCCGTGCTGGACCGCAACGGCCTGCGCCCGGGACGCTGGTGGCAGACCGTCGACGGGCGGGTGATCCTCGCGAGTGAGAGCGGCGTCCTCGACGTCCCGCAGTCGGAGGTCGTGGCCAAGGGCCGCCTCGAGCCGGGGCAGATGTTCCTCGTCGACACGTCCGAGGGCCGCATCGTGCCCGACGAGGAGATCAAGACGCGGCTCGCGGCGGAGCGGCCGTACGCCGAGTGGCTGTACGCCGGTCTGCTCGAACTGAAGACGCTGCCGGATCGTCCGCACGCGCAGCACAACCACGAGTCGGTGGTGCGGCGGCAGGTGGCGTTCGGGTACACCGAGGAGGATCTGCGCATCCTGCTCGCTCCGATGGCCACGTCCGGCGGCGAGCCCCTCGGCTCGATGGGGACGGACACGCCGATCGCCGTCATGTCGCAGCGGTCGCGGCTGCTCTACGACTACTTCGTCGAACTGTTCGCGCAGGTCACGAACCCGCCGCTCGACGCGATCCGCGAGGAGATCGTGACGTCGCTGTCGCGGGTCATGGGCCCGGAGCAGAATCTGCTCGAGCCGACCGCGGCGTCGTGCAGGCAGATCGTGCTGCCGTGGCCGGTGCTCGACAACGAAGAGCTGAACAAGATCATCCACGTGAACGCGGACGGCAACCATCCCGGGCTCGCCGCGGCGGTGCTGCGCGCGCTGTACGACGTGGAGCGCGGCGGTGCGGGGATGGCCGAGGCGATCGAGGAGTTGCGGGCGCAGGCGAGCGCCGCGATCGCGGACGGCTACCGGACGCTGGTGATCTCGGACCGCGACTCCGACCACACGAGGGCGCCGATCCCGTCGCTTCTCGCGGTGGCCGCGGTGCACCATCATCTGGTGCGGACCAAGGAACGCACCAAGGTGGCGCTGGTCGTCGAATCCGGTGACGCCCGCGAGGTCCACCACCTGGCGTTGCTCATCGGATACGGCGCTGCCGCCGTCAACCCCTACCTTGCGATGGAGTCGATCGAGGACCTCGTGTCGGAGGGCGAACTGACCGGGGTCGAGCACACGATCGCCGTCCGGAACTACCTCACCGCGCTCGGCAAGGGTGTGCTCAAGGTGATGTCGAAGATGGGCATCTCCACCGTCGGCTCGTATACCGCGGCGCAGGTGTTCGAGGCGATCGGTCTGGACCGCGACCTCGTCGACGAGTACTTCAAGGGGACGGTCAGCAAACTGGGCGGCGCCGGTCTCGACGAGATCGCCCGCGAGGTCACCGTCCGCCACCGGCAGGCGTACCCGGACAACCCGGCCGAGTTCGCCCACCGGCGGCTCGAGGACGGCGGCGAGTACCAGTTCCGCCGCGACGGCGAACTGCACCTGTTCACCCCGGAGACGGTGTTCCTGCTACAGCACGCCACCCGCACCGGTCGGCACGAGGTGTTCGCCCAGTACAGCGACGAAGTGAACCGGCTCGCCGAGGCCGGTGGCGCCCTGCGCGGCCTGTTCACGTTCCGTGAGGGTGTGCGGCCGCCGGTGCCGCTGGACGAGGTGGAACCGGTCGAGCGGATCGTCACCCGGTTCAACACGGGCGCGATGAGCTACGGTTCCATCTCCGCCGAGGCCCACGAGACGATGGCAGTCGCGATGAACAATCTCGGCGGGCGCTCCAACTCCGGGGAGGGCGGCGAGAACGTCGACCGGCTCTACGATCCGTCGCGGCGCAGCGCCGTCAAGCAGGTGGCGAGCGGGCGGTTCGGCGTCACCAGCGACTACCTGATCAACGCCAGCGACATCCAGATCAAGATGGCGCAGGGCGCCAAGCCCGGTGAGGGCGGCCAGTTGCCGGCGTACAAGGTGTATCCGTGGGTCGCGGAGACACGGCACTCGACGCCGGGGGTCGGGCTGATCTCCCCGCCGCCGCACCACGACATCTACTCGATCGAGGATCTCGCGCAGCTGATCCACGACCTGAAGAACGCCAACGACCGGGCCCGGGTCCACGTGAAGCTGGTCAGCTCGGTCGGGGTGGGAACCGTCGCCGCAGGCGTCAGCAAGGCGCACGCCGACGTGGTCCTCATCTCCGGCAACGACGGCGGAACCGGCGCCACCCCGCTGACGTCGATGAAGCATGCCGGGGCGCCGTGGGAGATCGGGCTGGCCGACGCCCAGCAGACGCTCGTGCTCAACGGTCTCCGCGACCGCATCACCGTCCAGTGCGACGGCGGGATGCGCACCGGACGGGACGTCGTGGTCGCGGCGCTGCTGGGTGCGGAGGAGTTCGGGTTCTCCACGGCCCCGCTGATCGTGGCGGGCTGCATCATGATGCGGGTGTGCCACCTCGACACCTGCCCGGTCGGTGTCGCCACCCAGAACCCGGAGCTGCGCAAGCGGTACACCGGCAAACCGGAGTTCGTGGAGGAGTTCTTCCGGTTCGTCGCCGAGGACGTGCGCCGGTACCTCGCCGACCTCGGATTCCGTAGCATCGACGAGGCCGTCGGTCACGCCGACGTCCTCGAGACCGCGCAGGGCATCGCGCACTGGAAGAACCGCGGACTCGACCTCACCCCGATCTTCGCCGTGCCCACCGGGCCCGGCGGGGAGCCGCTGTCGCAGCGGCGCCGGGACCGCGATCAGGACCATGGACTGGACCGGGCACTGGACCGCACGCTGATCCAGTTGGCGGAGGGCGCCCTCGAGGACGCGCACGCCGTGGAGATCGAGATGCCGGTGCGCAACGTCAACCGGACCGTCGGCACGCTGCTCGGCGCGGAGGTCACCCGCCGCTACGGCGCCGCCGGGCTGCCGGACGACACGATCCGGCTCACGTTCACCGGTTCGGCCGGGCAGTCCCTCGGCGCGTTCCTGCCGCCGGGCATCACCATCGACCTGACCGGGGACGCCAACGACTACGTCGGCAAGGGGTTGTCCGGTGGGCGGATCGTGGTCCGTCCCGCCGCCGACGTCCTGTTCGTCCCGGAGACGCAGGTGATCGCGGGCAACACCCTGCTCTACGGCGCCACGTCTGGGGAGGTCTATCTCCGGGGGCGCGTCGGGGAACGCTTCTCGGTGCGCAATTCCGGTGCGTCGGCCGTCGTGGAGGGTGTCGGCGACCACGCCTGCGAGTACATGACGGGCGGGCGGGTCGTGATCCTCGGGCCGACGGGACGGAACATGGCGGCCGGCATGTCCGGCGGCATCGGGTACGTCCTCGACCTGGACCCGGAGGACGTGAACCCGGCGATGGTGAAGCTGATGCAACCCGACCCGGACGATCTGGACTGGTTGCGCGGCGCCGTCACCCGGCACCACCGGTGGACGGGTTCCGCGGTCGCGGCGTCCGTGCTCGCCGACTGGCCCCGGCGGTCCGCGCTGTTCACCAAGGTGATGCCGGTGGACTACCAGCGGGTGCTGGACGCGACCCGGATGGCCAAGGCGGAGGGACTCGACGTCGACACTGCGATCATGGAGGCGGCACGTGGCTGATCCCCAGGGCTTTCTGCACATCGTGAAGAAGGAGGCGCGCAAGCGCCCGGTCGCCGAGCGGGTGCACGACTGGAACGAGGTGTACGCGCCGCAGAGTTCCGCGGAGCGGGCCGCCGAGGTGTCCGAGCAGGCGGCGCGGTGCATGGACTGCGGAATCCCGTTCTGCCACTCGGGAAGTGCGGGCTGCCCGCTGGGCAATCTGATCCCGGAGTGGAACGACCTCGTGCGGCGCGGCCGCTGGTCGGCGGCCAGCGAGCGGCTGCACGCCACCAACAACTTCCCGGAGTTCACGGGGCGGGTGTGCCCGGCGCCGTGCGAGTCGGCGTGCGTGCTCTCGCTCGCCGACACGCACACGACGGGCAGTGTCACGATCAAACGGATCGAACAGGCCATCGCGGACGTCGCGTGGGACTCCGGCACGGTGGTCCCCAAGCCCCCGATGATCGCCACGGGACGGAAGGTCGCGGTGGTCGGATCCGGCCCGGCCGGTCTGGCGGCGGCTCAGCAACTGACCCGGGCGGGGCACGACGTCACCGTCTACGAGCGCGACGACCGGCTCGGGGGACTGCTGCGGTACGGCATCCCGGAATTCAAGATGGAGAAGGCCATTCTCGATCAGCGTCTGATGCAGATGCGCGCCGAGGGAACCCACTTCGTCACCGACTGCGAGGTCGGCGTCGACCTCACCGTGGAGCAGATGAGCGGGAACTTCGACGCGGTCGTGCTCGCGATCGGTGCGTTGCGGGCCCGCGACAACACCACCGTCGAGGGGCGCGAGCTGAACGGGATCCATCTCGCGATGGAACATCTCGTCACCTCCAACAAGGAATGCGAAGGCGACGGTCCCGCGGACATCACCGCCAAGGGCAAACACGTCGTCATCATCGGCGGCGGCGACACCGGTGCCGACTGTCTCGGAACGGCGCACCGCCAGGGCGCGCTGTCGGTGACCCTGCTGGACTACAACCCGGAGTTGCCGACCGAACGGGACGAGGAGGCGACGCCGTGGCCGGCGTGGCCGATGGTGCTGCGCACGTCGCCCGCGCACGCCGAGGGCGGTGTCCGCCGGTATCAGGTCGCGGTGCAGCGGTTCCTCGGCGACGCGAACGGGAACGTCCGGTCCATGGTGCTCGCCGAGGTCGAGGTCACCCGCGAGGACGGCAAACGCATCATCACGCCGGTCGGCGAGGAGATCGAATTGCCGTGCGAACTGGCACTTTTCGCGATCGGTTTCGAGGGCGTCGATCTCGGTCCGCTGCTCGACGACTACGGGTTGTCGCCGACCCGGCGCGGAGCGCTCTCCTGCGGACCGGACTGGCAGACCACCGCACCCGGGGTCTTCGTCTGCGGGGACGCGCACCGCGGCGCGTCGCTCGTCGTGTGGGCGATCGCGGAGGGCCGATCCGCGGCGCACGCCGTCGACGTGTACCTGACCGGGGCGTCGGACCTCCCGTCGCCGGTGCATCCGACGGCGCTTCCGCTGGCAGTCGTCTAAATGGAGAAGGGCGCGCGGGACGACTAGGCTCGAGGCCGTGAACCGACGCACGAAGATCGTATGCACACTTGGACCTGCTACCGCCACCGGTGACCGTATTCGCGAGCTCGTCGAAAGCGGTATGGACGTGGCGCGGCTGAATTTCAGCCACGGCGAGCACGCCGACCACGAGGAGAACTACAAACGTGTTCGGGCGGCCTCGGACGCGACGGGTAAGGCGGTCGGTGTCCTGGCCGATCTGCAGGGCCCGAAGATCCGGTTGGGCCGGTTCGCGGAGGGTCGCACCACGTGGGCCAACGGTGAGGAGGTGCGGATCACCGTCGACGAGTGCGAGGGCACCCACGACCGGGTCTCGACCACGTACAAGCAGTTGGCGGAGGACGCCAAGCCGGGTGACCGGCTGCTGGTGGACGACGGCAAGGTCGGTCTCGTCGTCTCCGGTGTCGAGGGCAACGACGTGATCTGCCGGGTCACCGAGGGCGGCCCGGTCAGCAATAACAAGGGTGTGTCGCTGCCGGGGATGAACGTGTCGGTTCCGGCGTTGTCGGAGAAGGACATCGCCGATCTGGAGTTCGCGCTCGGGTTGGGCGTCGACTTCATCGCGTTGTCGTTCGTGCGGTCGCCGGCGGATGTGGAGTTGGTGCACGCGGTGATGGACCGGGTGGGGCGGCGGATCCCGGTGATCGCGAAGCTGGAGAAGCCGGAGGCGATCGACAACCTCGAGGCGATCGTGCTGGCGTTCGACGCGGTGATGGTCGCGCGTGGTGATCTGGGGGTGGAGCTGCCGCTCGAGCAGGTGCCGCTGGTGCAGAAGCGGGCGATTCAGATCGCGCGGGAGAACGCGAAGCCGGTGATCGTGGCGACGCAGATGCTGGAGTCGATGATCGAGAACTCGCGGCCGACCCGCGCGGAGGCGTCGGATGTGGCGAACGCGGTCCTCGACGGTGCGGATGCGGTGATGCTCTCCGGTGAGACGTCGGTGGGTAAGTACGTGATGGAGACGGTGCGGACGATGGCGCGGATCGTGGAGGCGGTGGAGAACGAGTCCACGCAGGTGCCGCCGTTGACGCATGTGCCGCGCACCAAGCGGGGTGTGATTTCGTACGCGGCCCGTGATATCGGGGAGCGGTTGGATGCGAAGGCGTTGGTGGCGTTCACGCAGTCCGGGGACACGGTGCGGCGGTTGGCGCGGTTGCATACGCCGTTGCCGTTGCTGGCGTTCACGCCGTTGCCGGAGGTGCGCAGCCAGTTGTCGTTGACGTGGGGGACGGAGACGTTCATCGTCGATCCGGTGGACAGTACGGATGCGATGGTGCGGCAGGTCGACAATGCGTTGCTGGGGTTGGGTCGGTATCAGAAGGGTGAGTTGGTGGTGATCGTGGCGGGGTCGCCGCCCGGCACCGTAGGCTCGACCAACCTGATCCACGTCCACAGAATCGGCGAAGAGGACCACTAGGTGAGCGAAGTCGCGGCGAAGACCGATCTCCAGACCCTGCTCGAACTTCTCGATCTCGAGAAGACCGGCGAGGACACGTACCGAGGTCGGCATCCCGCGCAGGTGGGTAGTCGGACGTTCGGCGGCCAGTTGATCTCCCAGGCACTGGTCGCCGCCGGCCGCACCGTCAGCGGCGAGCGCGCCGTGCACGCGGTCAACGCCCACTTCATCCGCGGCGGAAACGTCAAGGAACCCATCGAATACCGCGTCGAGCGGCACCGCGACGGCCGGGCATTCGCGAATCGCCAGGTCACGGCGCTGCAGAACGGTCAGGAACTGTTCGTCATGCTGGCGGCGTTCCAGGACTGGGGCAAGGGTCTCGAGCACGCGGTCGAGGTGCCCGACGTCCCGTTCCCGGACACGCTGCCGCCGCTCGGCGACCACTTCCAGGGTTACGAAGACCGGTTGAAGATGTTCGTCGACGCGCTCAAGCCGATCGACATGCGGTACGCGAACGACCCGTCGTGGATCATGAAGGGCACGGGGGAGAAACTCACCCACAACCGGGTCTGGATGAAATCGGACGGCGACCTCCCGGACGACCCACTCATTCACGTGGCGGTCATGGGCTACTCGTCGGACACCACGGTCCTGGACTCCATCATCACCACGCACGGACTGTCATGGGGGCTGGACCGGATCGTCGCGGCCACCGTCAACCATTCCATCTGGTTCCACCGGCCGTTCCGCTTCGACGACTGGACGCTGTACGCCACCGAGTCGCCGGTCGCGGCAGGTTCCCGCGGTCTCGCGACGGGGCGCTTCTTCTCCCTCGAAGGGGAGTTGCTGGCGACCGTGGTCCAGGAAGGGCTCATCCGGCACTTCCCGCCGCGGCAATAGCGGCGCTGCCATTGCGTTGCCACCGAACGGCTTTGAACGGTAGTTCAACCCGTGGCCGCGGCGTATGGTCGGTCTGGAATCTCCGAAACGGAACGGACGTGCACCATGAGCGCAGACGAACCCGCCAAGAAGACCGACCGGCCCGCCGAGAGCGAAGTTCCCGTGCCCGACGACGAGGCGCTCGCCGAAGCCCGGAAGAAGGTGGAGGAGATCGACGCCCGCTACGAACCGGGGGCCCGCGAGACGGTCGTCCTGCCCGGCTCCGACGGCACGGTGTCGGGAACCGCCTTCGACGACTACGTCGACAACGACGGCAATCTGAAAGAGCCTGAACCCGAGAAGGACTCGTAGCACCCACTGTCGCCTGGGCCCGTTCGCCTTGCCCGATGTTCCACCCTGTGGTCGAAACCGCGCAAATGGGACATCGGGCGATCTGTGCCCCCGAGTCGGCGCGTGTCCTGCGCGGATCTCTCGCCCATCACCGACCTCCGGGGTTAGACTTCGCCATCTTTTCTGGTGAGTTTCACCTCGTGATCGGGGATATGGGTCGTGGACTGGAACAACGTCGTATGGGACAGCTCGATGTGGCTGCTCAAGGCCTACGTCATGACTGTCGTCGCGTTCGTCGTCGTGGTGATACTGCTCGCGCGGTTCACCAAATGGGGTAGGCAGTTCTGGCGCTTCGCCGCGCCCTACTTCGATCCGCGGCGCAGCCTCAAGCCGTTGACCATCCTGGCGGTGCTGTTGCTGTCGACGGTCTTCGCGGTGCGGATGACGGTGCTGTTCTCCTACTGGTACAATGACTTCTACGATTCGATCCAGAACCTGGACGAGACGGCGTTCTGGCACTTCCTCCGCGTGTTCGCCATTTTGGCGACCGTCCACGTGGTCCGTGCCCTCGTCGAGTACCTGATCGGGCAGACCCTCGACATCGACTGGCGGACCTGGCTCAACCACCATCTCGTCGACGACTGGCTCGACAGCCGCGCCTACTACCGCGACCGGTTCCTCGGCGACGCGATCGACAACCCGGATCAGCGCATCCAGGCCGACATCACCAACTTCGTCACCACGTCCCGCTCGCTGTCGATGGGCGCGGTGACCGCGGTGCTGTCGATCGTGTCGTTCACCGGAATCCTGTGGGACCTGTCCGGCCCGATGACCGTGTTCGGCGTCGAGATCTCCCGCGCGATGATCTTCCTCGTCTACATCTACGTGCTGGTGACCACAGCGGTGGCGTTCTGGATCGGCAAGCCCCTCATCAAGCTGAACTTCCTCAACGAGAAACTCGGCGCCAACTTCCGTTACGCCCTCATCCGGGTGCGGGAGTACGGCGAGAGCATCGCGTTCTACCGCGGCGAGAACGTCGAGCGGCGCACCCTCGCCGGACGGTTCGCGGACGTCATCCGGAACATGTGGCAGATCGTCTTCCGGACGTTGAAGTTCAGCGGCTGGAACCTCACCGTCAACCAGACGGCCGTCATCTTCCCGTTCCTGGTGCAGGGTCCGCGACTGTTCACCGGCCAGGTATCGCTCGGTGACGTGATGCAGACGTCGCAGGCCTTCGGGCAGGTCCACGACTCGCTGTCGTTCTTCCGCGAGTCGTACGCCGACTTCGCCAGTTTCCGCGCGACCCTCATCCGACTCAACGGTCTCGCCAACGACAACCTGCATGCCGCCGAACTTCCGGTCCTGAAGACCGGCAAGTCGGGCGACGATCTGCAGGTCGAAAAGCTGGACGTGCGCATCCCGACGGGGGAGACCCTCATCGAGGGCCTCGCGCTCACCGTGACTCCCGGGCAGTCGCTGCTGGTCAAGGGGCCGTCCGGCTCGGGGAAGACCACGTTGCTCCGCACCCTCGCGGACCTGTGGCCGTACGCCGACGGCACGGTGTCGCGGCCCTCGGGGGAGGCCATCTTCCTGTCCCAGCGCCCGTACCTGCCGCTCGGGTCGCTGCGCACCGCGCTGGCCTATCCGAAGGAGCCGACGGCGTCCGACGACGTCGTGCGTGGTGCGCTGTCGAGGGTGTCGCTCGGCAACCTGGGTGATCGGCTCGACGAGACCGCCGACTGGACACGGATCCTGTCGCCGGGCGAGCAGCAGCGTCTCGCGTTTGCGCGGGTGCTGATCGCCCGTCCCGCGGTGATATTCCTCGACGAGGCCACGTCGGCGATCGACGAGGGCCTCGAGCACACCCTCTACACGCTGCTCAGGACCGAACTTCCCGACAGCATCGTGGTCAGTGTCGGGCACCGGAGCACCCTCAACCAGTTCCATTCCCGTGGTGTGGAACTCGAAGGGGAAGGGCGGTGGACGGAGTCGGAGCTCGTGAAGTGACCGGCACGTCCAGCCGGGTGACGAACTGCAGCACGCGATAGGGATCCCCGGTCGTCGTGTTCCATTGCGACACAAGCAGGTGCAGCTCGTCCAGCGTGGACGCCGGATGGATGTAACCGCCGTAGATCTGCGCCCACGTGCCGTCCGCGGCCCCCCAATCGCCGCCGGCGACCTGCACCGTCGGTTCCGACCACAGTCCGTCGATGTGCTGCGTCGTGCGGGTGACGATCGCGTAGGCGGTGGGGTCGAAGTAGGCGAGGACCCAGGTTCCGTCGATCCGCCGCAGGCACATCTCCCCGACGGGTCCCGGCAGGATCGGGGTCGCGGGCTGTCCCCACGCCCATCCGGTGCCGCGGGCCCAGCCCCAGTCTTCGTAGGCTCCGGGGTCGAGGATGCGCGCTTCGGGGACTCGGCGCAGGATCATTCCACCCGGATTAATGCGGTCGAACGCGCTCGAGACGACGTAGACGTAGCCGTCGTGCCGTTCCATGGTCCACAGTTGGTCGAGCGACCCGCCGCGGTTGTCCCAGCGGGCCGGTGTCCGGTGCCAGTGCTCACCGCCGTCGTCGGACCAGGCGAGATACGTGAAGTTCGTCGGCCACGCCTGCGACGCCCAGGAGTGCACACTGACGACGGACAGATAGGTCCGGTCGCCGAGGGTGACGGCGTCCGCGGGAACGACGGTGAACTCGCTGCCCGCCGATTCCGGGTCGGGTGATTCGCGGACGTCATGCGCGTTCGGGAGGATCTCCCTCGCCGTCCGGCCGCCTGCCGCAGAGTCGAATTCGATGCCGCCGCGGAGATCGGTTGTGGTGGAGCGCAACATCACGGGACTGCGCCACCCCCGGCCGCTCCGGCCGCGGGAGCTGAACGTGTCGCCGAAGAAGAACGCGACCCGGCCGTCGGCCAGGCGCACCGGACAACCGAGGTCGGTGCCGCGCACACCCCATCGCCGCGTCGCCTCGCCGGTGACCTCCTGCACGAAGGTCGCTGCCGGTGTGGTGGTGCTGCCCGGGATACGCACTCCCTGCTGTCGGTGAATTCGGGGGTCGGGGAAGTCGGTTGGTCAGGACGTCTTGCGGTAGGACTCGGCGAGTTCGTCGGCCCGATCCCACAGCGACCAGTCGACTTCGCGGCCGTCCAGTTGCGCTTCGACGACCTCGAGCCCTGCGTGCCAGCCTGCGGCGTGCGCGTAGGCGGATTCTTCTTCTTCCACGGTGTGGGTGAGCGTCAGCCAGCAGCCGCCGCTGCCGTCGGGAACGAGTTCCCAGTGCAGCGTCTCGGCGTCCCACAGGTATTCGAGGATGTGCGCGGGATGCACCGAGATGACCGTTCCGGTGGTGGTCTGATCTGCGGGCAGACCGAATCGGCGCACCTGCTCCGGTGTCACTCGGAAGACGAGGTCGGCGCCCGGGGTGAGGTCGAAGTCGACGTCGGCGGGAAACCAGGCCTTCAGGTACTGCGGGTCGGTGAGAACACGCCACACCTTCTCCGGCGAGTGCGAGAGCGCTTGCTGGAATCGAAGGGCTACCCGCCCGTCGTAGGTGAAAGTGACGGTGCCGAGCTCCATGGGTGACCTCCGTGCTCGAGGGCGTACCTGTCCCACCATGGTACTGGCAGGACGCCGCAGATCCCCAGGATCGGGCACAAAAAACCGCCGCTACCTGCGGGTCGTCAGGCGTCGCCGGGGGAGATGCCCAGACGCTGCAGGCGGACCGGGTCGGCCAGGATGTCGATCCGGACGATCTTCCCGCCCGCGACGGTGAACGCCATGACCGAGAACGTCTTCCCGTCGGGTGCGGTCACCACCCCGGGCGTGCCGTTCACCAGGGCGAGCCGGCCGAAAGGAGCGAAACGCGAGAACGTGAGGGCCTGCTCGCCGACTGCGCGGGCTCCGCGCACCATGTCGAACCCGTCGGCGCCGCGGTCGGCCCGCAGAACGATGTCCGGGTCGAGCAGGGCGAGGAGGTCGTCGAACCTGCCGCCCCTCGAGGCGGTCATGAACGCCTCGACCACCTCGCGCTGCCGGGTCGGGTCGGTCTCCGGGGCGGGCCCCGATCCCTGGACTCGCCGGCGCGCCCGGCTCGCGAGTTGCCGGGTCGCGGCGGGCGTGCGGTCGGCGATCGGGGCGATCTCGTCGAAGGACAGGGCGAACATGTCGTGCAGCACGAACGCGAGCCGCTCGGCGGGTGTCAGCGTGTCGAGAATCACCAGCAGCGCGAGACCGACGGAGTCGCCGAGCACCGCCTCGTGCTCGGGATCGGTCCCGTCCACCTCGCGCACGATCGGATCCGGAACATGGACCTCCAGGGGATCCTCGCGCCGCGCCTTGCGGGATCGGAGCACGTCGAGGCAGACCCGCCCGACGACCGTCGTCAGCCAACCGCGCAAGTTCTGCACCTCGGACGTCTCGGCACGGCTGAGCCGCAGCCAGCCCTCCTGTACGGCGTCCTCCGCCTCGCTGATCGAGCCGAGCATCCGGTACGCGACCGCCGACAGATGCGTCCGGTTCTCCTCGAAGCGGTGCGCCAGAACTTCGTTGTCGTTCATCTGTCACATTCTCCCGTCGCGGTTCGTCATGTCAGTGAGAAGGAAAAACAGGAGAAACAAAACCAGCCCGGTGTGACATCACATCACCCGAATACCCCACCATCCGAACAACCTTGGAGGCAGGCAATCATGAAAGCCCGGATGACCAACCCCGCGATGATCGTTCCCGACGCCATGAAGTCTCTGCTGGCGCTGGGGAAGGCCACGGCGAAGGCGAACGTGCCGCCGGTGACCCACGCCCTCGTGCACCTGCGGTCGAGCCAGATCAACGGCTGCAGCGTGTGCGTGGACATGCACGCGCGTGAACTGGAGAAGGAAGGCGAAACCAATCAGCGGATCTTCGCGGTGGCGGCGTGGCGGGAGGCCCCGTACTTCAGCGACGCCGAACGTGCGGCGCTCGCGCTGGCCGAGTCGATGACCCGGCTGAGCGATCGACCGGACCCGGTGCCGGACGAGGTGTGGCACGAGGCCGCCCGGCACTACGACGAGGAGCAACTCGCGTCGCTGGTGCTGTCGATCGCGGGCGTGAACCTGTGGAACCGCATCAACGCCGCCACCCGGCAGGTCGCGGGCGGGCAGTGGTGAGGCACATGCCGTAACGGGGGTGAAATGCGAATCGCAGGTCAGAGAATGCATCTGACCTGCGATCGCGGGATGATCCCGGCGGTGCCCTCGGTGAGACTCGAACTCACACTGGACGGGTTTTGAATCCGTTTCCTCTGCCAATTGGGATACGAGGGCGTGTTGCGCTGTACCACTGTAGAAGATCGCCGTCGGGAGTCAACCACCGGTACCCTTCTAACGTTCGCTCCCCGCGCCGGGGTCGTCCGAGCAGAGGAGAATGGTGGCCATGAATGCTCCCCAGCAGCAAGGTGTGCCGTCGCAGCCGCGACGGGTCGTGGTGGCCGAGGACGAGGCGCTGATCAGGCTCGATCTGGTCGAGATGCTGCGGGAAGAGGGCTACGACGTGGTCGGTGAGGCGGGGGACGGGCAGGCCGCCGTCGACCTGGCGGTGGAGCTGAAACCCGACCTCGTGATCATGGACGTGAAGATGCCCCGCCGCGACGGGATCGATGCGGCCTCGGAGATCGCGGCGAAACGTATTGCGCCCGTGGTCATTCTCACAGCGTTCAGTCAGCGCGAGCTGGTGGAGCGGGCCCGCGACGCCGGGGCGATGGCCTATCTCGTCAAGCCGTTCTCCTCGGCAGACCTGGTGCCCGCGGTCGAGTTGGCAGCCAGCCGGTTCAAGGAGGTGACCGCGCTCGAGCGGGAGATCTCCGATCTGTCCGAGCGGCTGGAGACCCGCAAGATCGTCGAGCGAGCCAAGGGCGTGCTGATGGACAAGCAGTCCTTGACCGAGCCCGAAGCGTTCAAGTGGATCCAGCGGGCCGCGATGGACCGCCGATCGACGATGAAGGCGGTCGCGCAGGTGGTGCTCGAGACCCTCGGCGGCGAAGCCCCCACGATCTGACCCCGCGAGATCGGCGGCAGCCGGCACGTTTTCGCGTCTTTCACCTTAAGGAAGGCAGCCGCCGGCGGGGAAGTCCGCGGAGCGGCTGACGTCGGCCCACGCGAGGGCCTCGGCGGCGCGTTCGCGGGACGACTTCTCGGCCATCTCGACGGCGCCGGCCCCGAGCAGCAGGCGCAGGGGGGCGTCCTCGGCGGCAACCACATCCATGATGATCCGAGCGGCCCGCGCCGGATCTCCCGGCTGGGTGCCGTCGGAGTCCTCCCGGTAGCGGTTCATCGCGCCGACCGTCGCCTCGTAGTCGGGTCCGACGGAACTGCGCCGCATCGACGAGCCCTGCCAGTCGGTGCGAAACGCCCCGGGTTCCACGATGAGCACCTTCACCCCGAACGGACTCACCTCGGCCGCCAGCACTTCGGAGAACCCCTCGACGGCGAACTTCGCGGCCTGGTACGCGCTCAGCCCGGGTGTGCCGCCGACGCGGCCCCCGACGGAGGAGAACTGCACGAAGCAGCCGCTGCGCTGCTCGCGCAGGATCGGCAGTGCGGCCCGGGTGACGTTGACGACGCCGAAGAAGTTGGCGTCGACCTGCTGCCGGAAGTCGTCGTCGGTCATCTCTTCGATCGGGACGCTGTTGGCGTAGCCGGCGTTGTTCACCACGACGTCGAGGCGGCCGAATTCGGCGACCGCGGTCGCGACGGCCGTGCGGGCGGCCGCGGCGTCGGTTACGTCGAGGGCGACCGTCCGAACCCGGTCGCCGTACGCGTCGAGTAGGTCGGCCAGCTGTTCGGGCTTGCGGGCGGTGGCGACGACGTTGTCGCCACCGCGCAGGACCGCGGTCGCGAGTTCCCGGCCGAAACCGCGTGAACTACCGGTGATGAGCCAGGTCTTGGCCATGAGAGTTCCCGTTTCTGCTTGCAACTGACTGGTTGGATACTTACGGGATCCATGAAACACCCGCGCGGCGAAGCTGTCAACCAACTGGTTAGTTGATAGTCTGGGCGCATGGTCCGTGATGCAGAGGCAACGAAGAAACGACTACTCGACGCGGCGGCGGCCGAGTTCGCCGAATTCGGTATCGCCGGGGCGCGGGTCGACCGCATCGCCCGCGCCGCGAAGGCGAACAAGTCGATGATCTACGCGTACTTCGGTGACAAGGGGCAACTGTTCGACGCCGTCTTCGCCGCCCACGTGGTGGCGTTCACCGAGCAGGTGCGCTTCGACGCCACCGACCTCCCCGGCTACGCGGGACGCTCGTTCGACCTGTACGAGGACAACCCGGCGACGCTGCGGCTCGCCACCTGGTACCAACTGGAGCGGCCCGACGGTGAACCGCTCCAGGTGGTGGTCGCATCCAACCGGTCGAAGCTCGCCGACATCGAGCGGGCGCAGAAAAGTGGTGTGCTGCCAACCCGATTCGCGCCGGTGGAGTTGCTCGCCGTCATCCGGTCCGTCGCGATGTCCTGGCACACGCAGACCCCGGAACTCGGCGCGTCGGCGCCCGGGGACCGGGCCCGCAGGCGTCAGGTGGTGGTCGAGTCCGTGCGCCTTCTCGTCGGCGCCTGACGCCCGCCACGCTACGGCCGCGTAAACACTCGTCGTATTCAGATCACAGTAAGGTCACGAGCCTTTCCGGACCGATCGCGAAAGCCGCCGGACCGCTAGCGTCTGATCCCACAGCGGACGCCAACTCGGGTGGCGCCCGTACACAGGTGATCTAAGGAGAGTTTGGATGGCTAAACGGACCCTCGTGCGGGCGGCCGCGGTTCTCGGCGCGGCATCTCTCGCACTGGCAGGTTGTAGTTCGGACAGTGGCGACGACTCCGCGAGCGGGAGTGGCAGCTCTGCCTCGGCCACCACTGTTTCCACCGACTGCACCCCCGAAAAAGCGGCGGCAGCCGGTGCCCCGTCCACGGCGCCGCTGAAGATCGGCACCCTGCTCCCCGACACGGGGAGCCTCTCCTTCCTCGGACCGCCGATGGTGGCGGGTACCCAGCTCGGCGTCAACGACGTCAACGCGGCTGGCGGGGTTCTCGGCCAGCCCGTCCAGCTGATTCCCGGCGACTCGGGCGACACCACCACCGACACCGCGAACACCACCGTGGACCGGGAACTGGCCGCGGGCACCCAGGTGATCATCGGTGCGGCGTCGTCGTCGGTGTCGCTGAAGGTCATCGACAAGGTGTCCAGCGCCGGCGTCGTGATGTTCTCGCCGGCCAACACGTCCGACCAGTTCGTCTGCTACCCGGACAAGGGGCAGTACTTCCGCACCGCCCCCACCGACGTGCTGCAGGCTCAGGCTGTGTCGCAACTCATCTCGGACGACGGCGGTCAGCGCGTGTCCATCCTGGCCCTGAACGACCCGTACGGCACCGGGCTCGCCGATAACATCCAGAAGAACCTCGTCGACGCGGGCATCCCCGAGGACCAGATCCAGAAGATCATCTACGACCCCAACGCGCAGTCGTTCAACTCCGAGGTCGACCAGGTCAAGGACTTCGCCCCGGACGCCGTCGCGGTGGTCGGATTCGAGGAGTCGGCCAAGATCATCACCCGTATGCACGAGGTCGGCATCGGCCCGTCCGACGGCATGAAGGTCTACGGCGTGGACGGCAACATGGGTAACGCACTCGGCGAGTCGGTGGCGGCGCCGCTGCTCGACGGGATGCAGGGCACCACACCGCTCACCGACGTCGGCCCGGCCTTCCAGGATCGCCTCAAGGCCATCAACCCGGGGTTGATCGACTTCAACTACGCCGGTGAGTCCTATGACGCTGTCGTCATTTCCGCGCTCGCGGCGGAAGCGGGGAAGTCGACGGCGGGCCGCGACATCGCCGCGAACATCAACAACGTCACCGAGGGCGGCACGCCGTGCACGTCGTACCAGGAATGCCTGCCGCTCGTGCAGGCCGGAACGGACATCGATTACAACGGCATCACCGGCAAGCTCGATTTCGCCGCCGCAGGCGAGCCGTCCATCGGTTCGTACGGCAAGCTGAAGTTCGGTGCCGACAACAAGCTGACGACGGACGGGTACATCGTCGTCGGCGGGTGATCGCACTGCTCTGAAACGGACTGTGGGCCAGGGAAACCTGGCCCACAGTCGTGTCCGGAACCGCTCGGACTACTTCTTCTCCTGGCTGCCCGCGAGCGTGCCGAGGTACAACTCGATCACCTTCGGGTCGTGCATCAGGTTGGGTCCCGAGTCGGTGTAGGCGTTGCGCCCCTGGTCGAGGACGTAGCCGCGGTCGCAGATCTGCAGGCACCGCCGGGCGTTCTGTTCCACCATGATCACCGAGACACCTGCCGCGTTGATCCTCTTGCAGCGGATGAACACCTCGTCCTGGAACATCGGGGAGAGGCCGGCGGACGGCTCGTCGAGCAGCAGCACAGACGGATCCATCATCAGCGCCCGGCCCATGGCGACCATCTGCCGCTCACCGCCGGACAGGGCGCCCGCCTTCACCTTCTTCCGCTCGACGAGCAGCGGGAACAGGTCGCCGACGACCGCGAACCTCTCCGCGAAGAGTTTGGGGCGCAGATACATCCCCATCTCTAGGTTTTCCTCGATGGTGAGCGAGGGAAAGACGTTCTGCGTCTGCGGGACGTAGCCGACGCCCTTCTGCACGAGGACGTGGGCGGGTTTGGACGTGATGTCCTCACCGCGCAGGGTCACCGAGCCCTCACGCACCGGGATCAACCCGAACAACGACTTCAGGAGCGTGGACTTTCCGGCGCCGTTGGGGCCGATGATGCCGACGATCTCACCCTCGCGCAGGAAGAAATTGCATTCGCGGAGGATGTTGACGCCGGGGATGTAGCCGGCCACCACACCGTCCGCGCGGACGAGGGCACCCTCGGCGAGCCGGGCGTGCTCCTCGGGTGTGGCCGCGAATTCTGCTGGGGTCGGTTCGGTCATGGGTTCTCACGCCTCAGGTCGGTGATGTCGGGTTCGGAGAGGTCGCCGCCGGTCTCGAGGGTTTCGGCCTCGGCGCTCTCGAGTGCCTCGGCCAGAGCGGCCGTCGCGCCCACCGGATTCCCTTCGTCGTCGAATTCGAGTGCCTGATCGTGGTGGCTGCCGAGGTACGCGTCGACCACCGCGGTGTTGGACGAGAGGTGTTCCGGGGTGGATTCGGCGATCACACTGCCCTGCGCCATTACCACCACCCAGTCGCTGATGTCGCGGATGACGTCCATGTCGTGTTCGACGAACACGACGGTCATCCCCTCGTCCCGAAGCGATTTGATGTGGCCCAGCAGACTCTGGGTGAGCGCCGGGTTCACGCCGGCCATCGGCTCGTCGAGCATCACCACGGTCGGCTCGGTCATCAGCGCCCGCGCCATCTCGAGCAGCTTGCGCTGACCGCCGGACAGCGAACCGGCGAGATCGTCGGACTTGGTGTCGAGTTTGAACCGCGCGAGCAGTTCGTTGGCCCGTTCGGTGACGGCGCGTTCCTGCGCCTTCCACGTCCACGGCAGCAGCGTGTTGAAGATCCGCTCGCCGCGTTGCCCGGTGGCGCCGAGTCGCACGTTGTCGAGCACCGTCAGCTTCGACAACGCCTTCGTCAGCTGGAACGTGCGGACGACGCCGCGGCGGGCCACCTGGTGCGGATACATCCGGCCGAGGGACTGACCGTCCATCGACCACGTGCCGCTGTCCGGCCGGTCGAAACCGGTGAGCAGGTTGAACAAGGTGGTCTTGCCCGCCCCGTTCGGACCGATCAGTCCGGTGATGCAGCCGCGCTGGATCTCCAGATGCGCCACGTCGACGGCCTTGAGCCCGCCGAATGTCCGGGACACGTTGTCGACGAGGAGGATCGGGTCGGGTTTGGGTGCGCCGGGGGAGTGCGGGACGTCGGTGAAGATCGAGGCCCGTTCCTCGGCGGTGAGCACGGTATCGGTCTGCAGATGATCCGGCAGTCTGTGGTCAGGCATTGAGCTGCACCTCCCGCTTGTTGCCCAGTATGCCCTGCGGCCGGAAGACCATCAGCACCGCGATCATGATGCCGAGCAGGACGAACCGCATGGCCCCGACCTGCTGTTCCGTCAGCGGCAGCAGCGGCTCCGGGCCGGAGATGGCCTGACGCAGCAGTGCGTCCGGGATGGCCAGCAGGAACCAGAACAGCATCGCTCCGACCACCGGTCCGAAGACGGTGGCCGCGCCGCCGAGGATGAGGGCGCCGAACGCGAAGAACGTCTGGGCGGTGGAGTAGAAGTCGGGGTTGATCGACTTGGTCTGCAGTGCGTTGAACACACCGCCGAGCCCGCCGATCATGCCGCCGAGGACCAGCGCCTGCATCTTGTAGACGAAGACGTTCTTGCCGAGGGCGCGCGCGGCGTCCTCGTCCTCGCGGACGGCCTTGAGGACGCGGCCCCACGGGCTGTGCGTGAGGAGGTACACGAATCCGCACAGCACCAGGACGAGAGTCCAGCCGACGACCATCGACCACAGGTCGTCGCCGTAGAACTTCACGCCGAGGAAGTTGTACTGCTTGCCGGAGTCGAACGGGCTGAGCGTGGTGAACGGATCGGCGAAGCCGAACAGGCCGTTGGTGGATCCGGTGATCGAATCCGACGCGGTGGAGCGGAATATCAGCCGCAGGATCTCGGACGCGGCGATCGTGACGATGGCGAGGTAGTCGGCCCGCAACCGCAGCGTCGGGATACCGAGGACGACGGCCAGCAACCCGGCGGCGGCGAGACCGACGAGGATGCCGACCCACAGCGGCTGCTGGTAGGTGACGGTCATGATCCCGACGCCGTAGCCGCCGAGGAGTGCGAAACCGATCTGACCGAAGTTCAGCAGCCCGGCGTAACCGAAGTGCAGGTTGAGGCCGATCGCCAGCAGCGCGTAGAAGATCGCGGACGGGCCGATCAGCTGGGCGAGCGAGACCTGGAGTGCTCCTGTGATGTCCATGCCCTCACCCGATCCTTTGCCGGCTGCCGAGAATGCCCTGAGGCCGGACGACCAGGATGACGATCAAGATGAGCAGTCCTCCGATGTACTTGAGGTCGGGGTTGATCACCAGCGTCGACAGCTGGACGAGCAGACCGACGATCACGCAGCCGAGCAGCGCGCCGTAGGCGGTGCCGAGTCCGCCCAGCGTGATGCCGGCGAACATCAGCAGCAGGAGTTTGAAACCCATCTCCCACTGCACGCGGCCGCCGAGTTCGGAGATGCCGAACAGGACGCCGCCGAGCGCGGCGAGGCCGCCGCCGAGCCCCCACACGAAGCGGATCACCCGTTCGACGTCGATGCCGGAGGACGCGGCCAGGTCGCGGTTGTCGGAGACGGCGCGCATGGCCTTGCCGATGCGCGTCTTCTGCAGCAACAGGGCAACTCCGACGAGGACGACGAGACTGATCGCGATGCACACGAGGTTGGCGTCGGTGATCGCGATCGGCCCCCAGTGCCGTTCCACTTGCGCCTGGTAGTCGACGAACGGCTCCGCGCGATCGGAAAAGAAGATCAGGATCAGGTAGCGCAGGGAGATCGCGAGTCCGATCGACACCACCAGCTGGGCGATCAGACCGGTCTTGCGTTTTCGCAGCGGTTTCCAGATCGCGGCGTTGTTCAGCAGGCCGATCAGGATCCCCACGAAGACCGCGAGGATGGTGGCCGGGATCAGCTGCACACCGAACGTCACGTTGATCACCCACGCCGCGACCGCGCCGAGGGTGACGAGTTCGCCGTGCGCGAAGTTCGTCAGGCCGGTGGTGCCGTAGATCAGGCTCAGCCCGACACCGGCGATGGCGATGACGAGACCGAACCGGAGTCCGTCGATGGTCTGGCGAATCACTTTCTCGTAGAACGGGACCGCGGAACCGGTTCGGGCCTCGCCGAACGAGAAGATCACCGTGTTGGTGCGACCGGCCACCACTTCACGCTCCACCGTGCCCTGCACGCTGACGTCGTCGGGAAGGGAGTCCGCGACGATCTCGAACGTGTACGTGCCGGGCGCGAGCTGGAGTTCCCAGCGGCCGTTCGACTCCGACGTCGCCTTCGCCACCTCGGTGCCCGAGGCGTCGAGGGCGCGCACGTCGACGTCCGCGAGCCGTTCGCCTGCGTTGTTGAGATTGCCGCTGACCCGCACCGCGTTCGCCGGCGGCGCCGGTTGCGCACTGCTCGTGGTCGGTGGGGGCGGCGTGGGTTCCTGCGCCGCCGCGGGACCGCCGAAGGCGATCGCCGCGACGAGGCCGAGTAGGACGAGGACGAACGCACGGCCGAGTTGCCGGGTGACCGGACCTCGTCTCGTGTGTTTCCTCGCGGATGTCGGTCGCGTCCTCACTGCTGGGAGTCGCTTCCTCACGGTTGGGGCCACGCAGGTCCTCCGGGGACGTGTAGTCGGTCAGGAACGTGCGGCGACGGGCAGGGCTACCGCCCGTGCCGCAATTTCCGGACTCTAACGGCTCCAGTCGCGCGAAATGGGGTTCTCGGATTTCCGGCACGTTTCGGTTGGGTATCGAACCATCCGGCTGATCGGTGTCGTATCCGCTCCCTAGACTGGGCAACCGTGAGCCCTGCAACCACCCCCCGGTCCACCACGTCCCCCGCGTCCGGCGCAGTCGCGCCGTCCGACGATCGCCCCACCCTGATGCTGCTCGACGGCCATTCGCTGGCCTTCCGTGCGTTCTACGCCCTGCCCGCCGAGAACTTCAAGACACACAGTGGTCAGGTCACCAACGCCGTCTACGGGTTCACGTCGATGTTGATCAACCTGCTGCGCGACGAACAGCCCACCCATGTGGCGGCGGCGTTCGACGTGTCCCGGCAGACGTTCCGGGCGGAGAAGTTCCCCGAGTACAAGGCCAATCGCAGCAAGGCCCCGGACGAGTTCAAGGGGCAGGTCGAGATCACCAAGGACGTCCTCGGGGCCCTCGGCATCCCGGTGATGGCGGAGGAGGGCTTCGAGGCCGACGACATCATCGCCACGCTCACTACCCAGGCGGAGGCGCTCGGGTACCGCGTCCTCGTGGTGACCGGCGACCGGGACTCGCTCCAGCTGGTCACCGACGGGGTGACGGTGCTCTACCCGAAGAAGGGCGTCTCGGACCTCACCCGGTTCACGCCGGCGGCGGTCGAGGAGAAGTACGGGCTCACACCTGCGCAGTACCCCGACTTCGCGGCCCTGCGCGGCGACCCGAGCGACAACCTGCCGGGCATTCCGGGTGTGGGGGAGAAGACCGCCACCAAGTGGATCAAGGAGTACGGCGATCTCGTCGGCCTGGTCGACAACGTCGACAAGGTGCGCGGCAAGGTCGGTGACGCGTTGCGGGAGAACCTGCCGAACGTGCTGCTCAACCGGGAGCTCACCGAGATGGTGCGGGACGTCCCGCTGCCGTACACCCCGGACCAGCTGATGCTTGCGCAGTGGGATCGGGAGAAGATCCACGCGCTGTTCGACGACCTCGAGTTCAAGGTGCTGCGCGACCGGCTGTTCGCGACGCTGGCACCGGTCGAAGCGGAGGCGGAGGAGGGCTTCGAGGTGCGCGGCAGTGCGCTCGACCCCGGTGCGGTCGCGGACTGGCTGTCGGCGCACGCGTCGACGGGCGAGCGGTCCGGTGTGTCGGTGGTCGGCACCCGCACCCCGTACGGCGGCGATGTGACGGCGATCGCCGTCGCGGCCGCCGACGGCGAGGGCGCGTACATCGCCACCGCGTCCGCCACCCCGGAAGACGAGAAGGCGCTCGGCGACTGGCTAGCGGACGCGGATCAGCCGAAGGCCCTGCACGAGGCCAAGTGGGCGATGCATGCGCTGCGCGGACGCGGCTGGGTGCTCGGCGGTCTCACCAGCGACACCGCGCTGGCGGCGTACCTGGTGCGACCCGGGCAGCGGACGTTCAACCTCGACGATCTGTCGCTGCGCTACCTGCACAGGGAACTGCGGGTGGAGGAGACGGGGCAGGAGCAGCTGTCGCTGCTCGACGACGCCGATCAGCTCGACGCCGAAGCCGCCGAGACCGAGATCCTCAGTGCCCGCGCCGTCCTCGACCTCGCGGCCGCGCTCGACACGGAACTCGAGAACATCGAGTCGACGGCCCTGCTGTCCGAGATGGAGTTGCCGCTGCTGGCGGTGCTGGCCGACATCGAGGCGTCCGGTATCGCCGTCGACGGCGACCACCTGCACGACCTGCAGAGCCGGTTCGCGGCGGAGGTGTCCGCGGCGGCGGAGGCGGCCTACGGGGTCATCGGCAAGCAGATCAACCTCGGGTCACCCAAACAGCTGCAGGTCGTGCTGTTCGACGAGCTGGAGATGCCCAAGACGAAGAAGACGAAGACCGGCTACACCACGGACGCCGAGGCGCTGCAGAACCTGTTCGAGAAGACGTCGCACCCGTTCCTCGAGCACCTCCTGGCGCACCGCGACGCGACGCGCCTGAAGGTGACCGTCGACGGTCTGCTGAAGACGGTCGCCGACGACGGGCGGATCCACACGACGTTCAACCAGACGGTCGCCGCCACCGGCCGGCTGTCGTCCACCGAGCCCAATCTGCAGAACATCCCGGTGCGCACGGACGCGGGCCGTCAGATCCGCGACGGGTTCGTCGTCGGGGAGGGCTTCGACTCGCTGCTCACCGCCGACTACAGCCAGATCGAGATGCGGATCATGGCGCACGTGTCCGGCGACGAGGGCCTGATCGAGGCGTTCAACACCGGCGAGGATCTGCACAGCTTCGTCGGTGCCCGGGCGTTCGGCGTGCCGATCGAAGAGGTCACCCCCGAGCTGCGCCGCCGCGTGAAGGCGATGTCGTACGGGCTGGCATACGGGCTCAGCGCGTTCGGTCTGGCGGCGCAGCTCAAGATCTCGACCGAAGAGGCCAAATCGCAGATGGAGGCGTACTTCGCCCGGTTCGGCGGAGTGCGGGACTACCTGCACGAGGTCGTGGAACAGGCCCGCAAGGACGGCTACACGTCGACGCTGTACGGGCGCCGCCGCTACCTGCCCGACCTCACCAGCGACAACCGGCAGCGTCGGGAGGTTGCCGAGCGCGCCGCGCTCAACGCCCCCATCCAGGGCACGGCCGCCGACATCATCAAGGTCGCGATGATCGACGTGCAGCGCTCACTGCGTGAGGCGGGATTGAAGTCGCGCATGCTGTTGCAGGTGCACGACGAACTGGTACTCGAGGTCGTCGAAGCGGAACGGGACCGGGTGGAACAACTGGTCCGCGACAAGATGGCCTCCGCCATCGAACTGTCGGTGCCGCTCGACGTGTCCGTCGGCACGGGCCGCAGTTGGGACGCCGCCGCACACTAGGCGGCGGCGGCCCGTCACACTGTTCGGCCGGGGCCCTCGCCCTATTCGGCGGGGGCCTGCTCGGCGATCTGCTTGCGCACCTCGTCCATGTCGAGGGCTTTGACCTGCGTGACCAGATCCTCGAGCGCTGCAGGCGGCAGCGCACCCGGCTGGCTGAACACCAGGACACCCTCGCGGAACGCCATGATGGTCGGGATCGAGCGGATGTTCGCGGCGGCGGCGATGCCCTGCTCCGCCTCGGTGTCGACCTTGGCGTGCACGACGTCCGGGTGCTGCTCCGACGAGGCCTCGAACGTGGGGGCGAAGGAGCGGCACGGTCCGCACCACGATGCCCAGAAGTCGACCAGAACGACGTCGTTGCCGGTCACGGTCTCGTCGAAGTTCTGCTGAGTCAGAGTCTTGGTGGCCACGAGGGTCCTTTCGATCGGTGGGTCTGCCTGTGCAACGCCGCGTCGCCGTCGATTCTTCCCTGCCGGTTCCTCAGCCGGTGCGCTCAGTGTCCCGGAACGTGCGGCGGTACGCCTGCGGGGTGGTGTGGCGTAGCCGCAGGAAATGCTGCCGTAGCACCGCGCCACCGCCGAAGCCGACGCGTTCGGCGATCACGTCGACCGAGAGGTCCGAGTTCTCGAGCAGGTGCTGTGCGGCCAGCACCCGCTGGTCGCTGAGCCAGCGTGCCGGCGTGGTCCCGGTCTCGGCCTGGAAGCGTCGCGCGAACGTCCGCGGCGACATGTTGGCCTTGGCGGCCACCGCGGTCACCGTGAGGTCCAGGGCGAGGTGCTCGGTCATCCAGTCGAGCAGCGGCCCGAGCGTGTCGATCGTCGTCGACGGCAGCGGCATCGCCACGTACTGCGCCTGGCCGCCGTCGCGGTGCGGCGGGACGACCATGCGCCGGGCGATCACGTTGGCCACCTTGCTGCCCTGTTCCTTGCGCACGATGTGCAGGCACAGGTCGATGCCGGCGGCGGTGCCCGCGCTGGTCAGGACGGGATCGTCGTCGACGTAGAGGACGTTGGGGTCGACGGTGGCCGCCGGGTGGAGTTCGGCGAGCCGCCGGGCGTGCCGCCAGTGGGTGGTGCACTTGCGTCCGTCCAGCAGTCCGGCGGCGCCGAGCACGAACGCGCCGCTGCAGAGGCTGGCGACCTTGGCGCCGCGGTCCACCGCCGCCCGGAGTTTGCCGAGGAGCGGATCCATGTGCGAGGCGGGCTCCTTCGCGCACAGGTAGGAGCCGTCCCCCTCGGCGTAGGTGCCGCCCGCGGGAACGACGATGAGGTCGGCGTCGTCGAGCCGGTCGAGGTCGTACGGGACGTCGATGCCGTATCCGAATCGGGTGCGGATGGGTTCCGGTGAGCCGGCGACGAGGGAGAAGTCGTAGGTGGGCAGGCCGTCGTCGGAACGGTCGAAACCGAACACCTCGCAGGCGACGCCGAGTTCGAACGCCTCGGTGAGCGGCATCAATGGCACGACGACCTTTTTCAGCACGAACCCAGTATGGCAGGAAAACGATCAACTATGTCGTTTCTGCCACTTTTGCTCGGCGGTCGAGGGAACCAGGCTGAAGGCATGACAATCCTGGTCGTGGTACTCCTCGTGTTCCTGGCGCTCGCTGCGCTGGCGCTCGCCGGCCGCACGCCCGACACGCACAACGAAGTCATCCAGCACGGAGACTTCCGGTTTTGAGAGGGAATCCGGCGGTCCAGTACGCGAGCACGGCGCTCGCCTGGGGCGCGAGTTTCCTCTTTATCAAGGTCGGCCTCGAAGGCCTGTCCTTCACCCAGGTCGTGCTGTGGCGACTCGTGTTCGGGGCGGTGACCCTCGGTGCCGTCCTCGGAATCACCCGGACGCGGTTGCCGCGCGAAGCGGCGACCTGGGCGCACCTGTCGGTGCTGGCTTTCGCGCAGTGCCTGCTGCCGTGGCTGCTGTTCAGCTGGGCCGAGCAGAGCATCAGTTCGGGCCTTGCCAGCATCTACAACGCGACCACACCGCTGATGACGATGTCGGTGGCCCTGGCGTTTCTGCCGGGGGAGAAGCTCACGGACGCAAAGCTGTTCGGCCTCCTGCTCGGATTCACGGGTGTCGTCGTGGTGCTGGCGCCGTGGCAGTCGGGGATTCTCGGCAGTGTCCCCGCCCAGCTCGCGTGCCTCGGCGCCACCGCGTCGTACGGCGTCGCGCTGGTCTACCTGAGGCGGTTCATCCTCCCGCGCGGCGTGGGCACCCCGACGATCGCGTTCATGCAGGTGTCGATCGCCGCAGCCGTCATGGTGCTCGCGACCCCGTGGGTCGCGAGCACGCCGATGCACCTGACCCCCGCGATCGTCGCGTCGATGATCGGCCTCGGGGCGTTCGGCACGGGACTGGCATTCGTGTGGAACACGAACGTCGTGCGTGGCTGGGGACCCACCGCGGCGTCCACCGTCACCTACCTGACGCCGGTGGTCGGCGTGGTGCTCGGCGCGGTCGCACTCGACGAGCACATCTCCTGGAACCAGCCGGTCGGGGCGCTGGCGGTGATCGCGGGAATCGTCGTCACCCAACGGTCTTCGCGCAGGGCCGCCGCGACGATCGCCGCGCACACACCGTGATCACGGGGGTGCCGTGACCACCCACTCGCGTTTGGCCTCCCCGTCCCACCGGCGCACCACCGACGCCCGGCCGACGATGTCGCCGCCGTCGAGCAGCCGCGCGGCTTCCGCGATCTGATCCGCCGGGAGCCGCCGCGCAAGGGTCACGTGCGGCGTCCACTCGCCGGGGCGGATGTGCGGCGTGACCTCCGTGGCGTGCTCCGCGAGATCGAACACGCTGCGGTGCAGAGACAGCAGGGCCTTCGACGGCACAACCAACCGGGACAGCGTGACGTGCCTGCCGCCGAACATCACGAGCCCGCCCAGCCGGATGTGGAACGAGGGCGTCGCGATCCGGCGGCCCAGCAGTTCGTCGATCTCGGGTGGGATGTGGCGTGCCACGAACAGGGTGATGTGGGGCCGATTCGATTCGGCGCGAACCCGGGTGCGGCTGGGCATCCCCGCATCCCACAGGCGTTGCCACTCGGCGCGCACGGCAACGTCGGTCGCTTCGTCGAACAGCAGTTCCACCGACTGGACCATGGTAGGCAATGATGGCCTCATGAGCGGTGCTACGGCAAACATTTCCGATACCCGGATCGGGGTGCTCCTCGGCGACGGCATCGGCCACGAGATCGTTCCGGCGACTCAGCGGGTGCTATCGGCCGCGGTGACCGCGGCGGGAGGCGGTGACGTCGACTGGGTGGAACTGCCCCTCGGCCTCGGTGCCATCGAGTCGCACGGGACGCCGATCCCCGACTCCACACTCTCCGCGCTGGACGAACTCGACGCCTGGATCCTCGGTCCGCACGACAGCGCCGCCTACCCGGAGCCGTTCCGCGGCAGGCTGACCCCGGGCGGGGTGGTGCGCAAGCGTTACGACCTGTTCGCCAACATCCGCCCCGCGCGTTCGCTCGAGGGCGTCGCCTCGACGGTGCCGGACATGGACCTCGTGATCGTCCGGGAGAACACCGAAGGCCTGTATGCGGATCGGAACATGTTCGCCGGCAGCGGCGAGTTCATGCCGACTCCGGATGTGGCGCTGGCCGTCGGCGTCGTGACGAGGCGGGCGTGTGAGCGCATCGCGCACACCGCATTCGAGCTGGCGCGTACGCGGAGTCGCCACGTCACGATCGTGCACAAGGCCAATGTGCTGTCGATGACCACCGGACTGTTCCGCGACGTCTGCCGGGAGGTGGGGGAGCGCCACTACCCGGACGTGCGGATCGACGACGAGCACGTCGACGCCATGACCGCGCACCTCGTTCGCAGGGGGCGCGACTTCGACGTCGTGGTGACGGAGAACATGTTCGGCGACATCCTGTCGGACCTGACGGGCGAGCTGTCCGGCTCGCTCGGCACGGCGCCGTCGATCAACACTTCCGAGACCAAGGTGATGGCGCAGGCGGCGCACGGGGCCGCCCCCGACATCGCGGGACGCAACCGGGCCAATCCGACGGCCCTGATGCTGTCGGCGGCGATGATGCTCGAGTGGCTCGGGGACCGGCGCGCCGACCGGCATCTGGGCGGCGCGGCCCACCGTATCCGCGACGCGGTCCGTGCCACGATCGCTTCCGGGGTCGCCACGGCTGACCTGGGTGGACTCGCGTCGACCAGCGAGTTCACCGAGACGGTCCTCGCCCGGACACTGCGTCGCTGAAACCGCCGCCACGGGCCGGGTCAGGCCGTTAATGTTCGGGTAACGACGTCCGCAGTCGCGGGTGTCGTGACCTACCGTTCGACTGGTCGGAGTTCGAGAGTTCTCCGTCGCCGTAGCTCGCCCGGTGCACCACGATTCTTGGAGGACATGCCAGTGTCTGGTCGATCCGTCTTCGCGCGAGGCCGAGTGGCCCGCACCATCTGTGCACTGGCGGGTGGCAGTGCTCTGCTGCTCGCCGGCTGCGCCAGCAACACCGAGGGCGGCGGCTCGCCGTCCGGAGAAGACACCGTCGCCGTGGAAGTCGACAAGGTGGATGCCATCGCGGCGACACTGCCGGAGAAGATCGCCTCGTCCGGCAAGATCATCGTCGGCGTCAACATTCCTTACTCGCCCAACGAGTTCAAGGATCCGAGCGGCAAGATCGTCGGCTTCGACGTCGATCTCGTGGACGCCGTGGGCAAGGTGCTCGGCGTGACACCGCAGTACACCGAGGCGGACTTCGACAAGATCATCCCGTCGATCCAGGCCGGCAGCTACGACATGGGTATGTCGTCGTTCACCGACACCAAGGAACGCGAGCAGTCGGTCGACTTCACCACCTACTTCAGCGCCGGGGTGCAGTGGGCGCAGCCCGCCGGGAAGTCCGTCGACCCCACCAACGCGTGCGGCCTCCGGGTGGGTGTGCAGACGACCACCATCGAGGACCTCGAGGAGGTGCCCGCCAAGAGCGCCGCGTGCGTCGCCGCCGGTAAGCCGCCCATCGACATCGTGAAGTTCGACAGCCAGGACGACGCGGCCAATGCCGTCGCCCTCGGCAAGGTCGACGCGATGTCCGCCGACTCGCCCGTCACCGCGTACGCGATCAAGCAGAGCGACGGCAAGATCGAGGCCGCGGGCGAGGTCTTCGACGCCGCGCCGTACGGCTGGCCCGTCGCGAAGGGCTCGCCGCTCGCACAGACCCTGCAGCAGGCGCTGCAGCACCTCATCGACGACGGCACCTACCGGACGATCGCGGAGAACTGGGGTGTCGAGGCGGGCGTCATCACCACGTCGCAGATCAACGGCGCCACGAGCTGAGCGGTTGACGAGTGTCTGACGTGGAGAAGGCTCCGGACCGGACGGGCACCGAGACGGGGCAGGAACCGGAACCCATCAAGGCGATCCCGCTGCGGCGGCCCGGCCGGTGGATCGCCGCGATCGTCGTCGGCCTGCTGCTGGCGCTGTTCGTCAACGGTGCGCGCACCAACGAGGCGTACCGCTGGGACGTCTACGCGCAGTATCTGTTCGACGCCCGGATCTCGGCCGCGGCGTGGAACACCATCCAGCTGACCATCCTGTCGATGGTCATCGCCATCGCGCTCGGTGTCGTGCTCGCGGTCATGCGGCTGTCGCCGAACCCGGTTCTGAAGGCGGCGTCGTGGGGGTACCTGTGGATCTTCCGCGGGACCCCGGTCTACGTGCAGTTGGTGTTCTGGGGGCTGTTCCCGTCCATCTACAAGCAGCTGGATCTGGGGATCCCGTTCGTCCACCAGTTCGTGCACATCGACCTGCAGGGCATCAACGCGGCGTTCCTGTTCGCGGTGATCGGGCTGGGGCTCAACGAGGCCGCGTACATGGCCGAGATCGTCCGCGCCGGCGTGAACTCGGTCGCCGAGGGGCAGTCCGAGGCGTCGGTGGCGCTCGGCATGACGTGGTCGCAGACGATGCGCCGCACGGTTCTGCCGCAGGCCATGCGGGTGATCATCCCGCCCACCGGCAACGAGCTGATCAGCATGCTGAAGACGACGTCGCTGGTCACGGCGGTGCCGTACAGCCTGGAGTTGTACGGACGTGCCAGAGACATCTCGGGCGCGAACTTCCAGCCCATCCCGCTGCTGATGGTGGCGGCCACCTGGTACCTCGCCATCACGAGCCTGCTCATGATCGGCCAGTTCTACCTGGAGCGGTACTACTCGAAGGGGGCGTCCCGCAAGCTCACCGCGCGGCAACTGCAGGCGCTCGCCGACGCGCAGGGCAAGCCGCTGGTCATCGAACCCGGTCCCGAGACCCTGCCCGACACACCCGGAGGGGAGCGAAAATGACGCCGATGGTCAAGGCGGACCGGGTCTGCAAGAACTTCGGGGCGCTGAAGGTGCTGAAGGGTGTGTCGCTGGAGATCGGCGCCGGCCAGGTCCTGTGCCTGGTCGGGCCGTCCGGGTCGGGCAAGTCGACGTTCCTGCGGTGCATCAATCACCTCGAGCAGGTCAACGCGGGCCGGCTGTACGTCGACGGCGAGATCGTCGGGTACTCCGAGCGAAACGGCAAGCTCTACGAACTCCACCCCCGGGCGGCGGCGAAGCAGCGCCGGGACATCGGGATGGTCTTCCAGCACTTCAACCTCTTCCCGCACCGCACCGCGCTCGAGAACATCATCGAGGCGCCCATCCAGGTGAAGAAACTGAGCAAGAAGAAGGCGCTCGAACGGGCGCGGGATCTCCTCGACCAGGTGGGGCTGAGCGAGAAGGCCGACGCGTACCCCGCGCAACTGTCGGGTGGTCAGCAGCAGCGCGTCGCCATCGCCCGCGCGCTGGCGATGGACCCCAAGCTGATGCTGTTCGACGAGCCGACGTCCGCCCTCGACCCAGAGTTGGTCGGGGAGGTGCTCACCGTGATGAAGGATCTCGCGGCCGGCGGAATGACGATGGTCGTCGTCACCCACGAGATGGGTTTCGCCCGCGAGGTGGCGGACCAGCTGGTGTTCATGGACGCGGGCGTCGTCGTCGAATCGGGCGATCCCCGCGGGCTGCTGGCCAATCCGCAGCACGACCGCACCAAGGCGTTCTTGTCGAAATTGCTCTAGTGGCCTCCGGCCCCGTGAGTACTTGTTAACCGCCGGCGGTTAATAAGTACTCACGGCTTGCGGCAGCTGAAGATGGCGGTGCCGGGGAAGATCTGCCCCCGCAGCGGGCTCCACTGCCCCCATTCCCGGTCGAGCCACTCGGGCCACTCCGGCTCGATGATGTCCCGCACCTCCAGCCCGGCCGCGACGATCTCGCGGACCCGGTCGCCGATGGTCCGGTGGTGCTCGACATAGGTGGGGACGCCGTCGCCGTCGACCTCGACGTAGGGCGTGCGGTCGAAGTAGGGGAGTGATGCGGTGAGACCGCGCGGGCCCGGATCGTCCGGGAAGATCCAGCGAATCGGGTGGTTGACGGCGAACACCCACAGCCCGCCGGGGCGAAGGACCCGGGCGACCTCACTCATCACCTGCTGTGAGTCCGCCACGAACGGAACTGCACCAAAAGCCGAACAGGCGATGTCGAAGCTCGCGTCGGCGAAAGGGAGGTGCTCGGCTCCCGCGTGAACGAGCGGCACGGCCGGGCCGCCCGCCCGCATGGCCTCGACCCCGCGGGTCAGCATCGACATGGAAAGATCGAGCCCGACGGCCCGGGCGCCTTGGCCGGCCAGCCACCGCGCACAGGGTGCGGAACCGCAGCCCACCTCGAGGACGTCCTTGCCTGCCACGTCACCCAGCAGGTGGTAGTCGCCCTCGTGTAGCCCCTCCGGGCACCAGACGAACTCGCCTCGGGACGAGTCGACGCCCAGGAACTCGCCGTGCGTGCGGTGATAGTCGTCCGCGTCGGCGTCCCACCAGGCCCGGCTCGCGCGTTCGCTGGACTCCGAGTCGACGCGGACGCGGCTCACCCCCGACGTTCCGAGGACGCTGTTGGCGGTGCCGTGGCGGTCGTCTTCCGCGGACAGGGGAGAATCGGACGGGCGAGGATCGGGCATGGGCAACAGCGTAGAGCGTGGGAACGTACCCGGGTTTGCCCAGCTTGCCCACGGGCGCGTAGCCTATTCCACGCGAGTGTCTATGTGTGCGGCATCGGATTCGGTTCAGTTCGAGTTTGTTCGGTTCCAGTCGGGTGTCGTTCCTTGCGCTTGCGGTGATCTGATTCGGCGGGAATGTTTCGTCGGGTCGGGTTGCTTGTCCGACAGAACACCATCAACCGACCACAACCCGTCCGGAGCAACTCAACACATGCCCTCCACCACCGTGACCTCGCCGCAGGTAGCCGTAAACGACATCGGCTCCGCCGAGGACTTCCTCGCCGCCATCGACGCAACGATCAAGTACTTCAACGATGGCGACATCGTCGAAGGCACCATCGTCAAGGTCGATCGTGACGAGGTCCTGCTCGACATCGGTTACAAGACCGAAGGCGTCATCCCTTCCCGTGAGCTCTCCATCAAGCACGACGTCGACCCCAATGAGGTCGTCTCCGTGGGCGATGAGGTCGAAGCTCTCGTTCTCACCAAGGAGGACAAGGAAGGCCGACTGATCCTGTCGAAGAAGCGCGCTCAGTACGAGCGTGCCTGGGGCACCATCGAGGAGCTCAAGGAGAAGGACGAGGCCGTCAAGGGCACCGTCATCGAGGTCGTCAAGGGCGGCCTGATCCTCGACATCGGCCTGCGTGGCTTCCTTCCCGCTTCGCTCGTCGAGATGCGCCGTGTCCGCGATCTGCAGCCGTACGTCGGCAAGGAGATCGAGGCCAAGATCATCGAGCTCGACAAGAACCGCAACAACGTCGTCCTCTCGCGCCGCGCATGGCTCGAGCAGACGCAGTCCGAGGTTCGCAGCGAGTTCCTGCACCAGCTGCAGAAGGGCCAGGTCCGCAAGGGCGTCGTGTCCTCCATCGTCAACTTCGGTGCCTTCGTGGACCTGGGCGGCGTCGACGGCCTGGTGCACGTGTCCGAGCTGTCCTGGAAGCACATCGACCACCCGTCCGAGGTTGTCGAGGTCGGCACCGAGGTCACCGTCGAGGTTCTCGACGTCGACCTGGACCGCGAGCGCGTCTCCCTGTCGCTCAAGGCCACCCAGGAAGACCCGTGGCGTCAGTTCGCCCGCACGCACGCCATCGGCCAGATCGTGCCCGGCAAGGTCACGAAGCTGGTTCCGTTCGGTGCCTTCGTGCGCGTCGAAGAGGGAATCGAAGGCCTCGTCCACATCTCCGAGCTGGCCGAGCGCCACGTGGAGGTTCCGGACCAGGTTGTCGGCGTCAACGACGATGCACTCGTCAAGGTCATCGACATCGACCTCGAACGTCGTCGCATCTCGCTGTCGCTGAAGCAGGCCAACGAGGACTACAACGCCGAGTTCGATCCGTCCAAATACGGCATGGCGGACAGCTACGACGAGCAGGGCAACTACATCTTCCCCGAGGGCTTCGATCCCGAGACCAACGAATGGCTCGAGGGCTTCGACAAGCAGCGTGAAGAGTGGGAGAACCGCTACGCAGAGGCTGAGCGTCGTCACAAGATGCACACCGCTCAGATGGAGAAGACCGCTGCAGACGAGGCCGCCGAGGCTGCCACCGCTGCTGCCGGCTACTCCTCCGAGTCGGGTGCCGGCGACGCCGACGCCGCTTCGTCCTCCAGCTCCTCGTCGTCCGAGTCTGCCGGTGGATCGCTGGCCAGCGACGCACAGCTCGCCGCTCTGCGCGAGAAGCTGTCGGGCAACGCCTAGCAAGTCCGCCTGACTCGTCAGGCACAGTCGAAAACCCCGCTCCTGCACTGCAGGGGCGGGGTTTCGTCGTTTCTGGACTTCCGCGGGCAGAGGTGCTGAATACGACTGTGGCCCAACCTCTTCGGAGGTCGGGCCACAGCGTGTGGGGGCGCTCAGTTCGCGGTTGCGGGAATCCAGTAACCGGGCGAGGACTGCACCTCGGCGCGCTTGCGCATTGTCGCGAAGCTGTGCCTGCCCTGGCTGATGAGCGCGGTGAGCCAGGTCCGGCGATGCTCGGCGAGCGCGGAGGCGACCTCGGGAATCTCGATGCAATGCACCCCGCCTGCAATGCCGAGGCGGTGCCGACCGAACTGGTTGCGGTGATCGCGCATGGCGTTCCTCTTCTTCGAGAAGGTGCAGGTCGGTGCGTTCGCTCGAACATAACCGAACGTGTCGGACTTCTGTGGTATTTGGGGCAGGTGAGTCTGCTGAGCGGGAAGAGGGTGGTGATCTGCGAGGGACGTGTGTCGTCGCTTCGGAACGGGTGCAACACTGGGGGGCGTGTTGAGAATCGGCCTCACTGGAGGCATAGGAGCCGGTAAGTCCACCGTGTCGAAGGTCCTCGCCGAACTCGGGGCGGTGATCGTCGACGCCGATCTGATCGCGCGGGAGGTCGTCGAACCCGGTACGCCCGGCCTCGCTGCCCTCGTCGACCGGTTCGGCGAGGAGATTCTGACGGCGGACGGCGCGCTCGACCGGCCCGCCCTGGCAGCGCGTGCCTTCGCCGACGAGGAGTCGCGGCTGGCGCTGAATTCCATCGTCCACCCGCTCGTCGGGGCGCGCACCGCGGAGACCATCGAGTCGGCGCCGGAGGACGCGGTGCTCGTCCAGGACATTCCGCTGCTGGTCGAGGGCGGAATGGGTGCCGCGTTCCATCTGGTCGTCGTCGTGTTCGTCGACGCCGAGGAGCGGGTGCAGCGGCTTGTCGGATCGCGGGGGATGCCCGAGACCGACGCGCGGGCGCGGATCGCCGCCCAGGCGGACGACGATCAACGGCGGGCGGCGGCCGACGTCCGGCTCGACAACAGCGGTGCCGCGGGCGCGCTCGAGCCGGAGATCAGGGCACTGTGGTCGGAGCGTCTCGTACCCTTCGAGTCGAACATCCGCACGCGGACCGTCGTCCGGGTGCTGCCCGTACTCGCCGCGCCGAATCCGCAGTGGCCTGCCCAGGCGGACCGGTTGATCGCCCGGTTGCGCCTGGTGTGCGGCGACCGCGCCGTCCGGATCGACCACATCGGGTCGACGGCCGTGGAGGGGTTGCCTGCCAAGGACGTCATCGATGTCCAGGTGACGGTCGCGAGCCTCGACACCGCGGACGAGCTCGCAGAATCACTCGCCGGCGCCGGGTTCCCCCGCATCGAGCACATCACCGCCGACGACCCGAAGCCGTCCTATCAGGGCGGCGAGACCGATCCGGCGCTGTGGGGCAAGCGAATCCACGGCGGTGCCGATCCGGGGCGGCCCGTGAACATCCACCTCCGGGTCGACGGGTGGCCGGGACAGCAGTTCGCGCTCGTGTTCCGGGACTGGCTCCGCGCCGACACCGATGCCCGCGCCGAGTACCTCGCGGTCAAGGAGGCCGCGGCGGAGAAGGCGGCCGGTCACACCGACTATCAGGACGCGATCACCGCCTACGTCGACGCGAAGACCCCGTGGTTCGACCGCGCGTATCACCGGGCGTGGGAGTGGGCCGAGCGAACAGGCTGGAGCGCGTAGGTCACCGCCAGTCGATCGGCATGCCGATCGAGGCCAGCCAGCCGCCGAGGTCGTGGCCGTGTGCGGCGATTCCGTCGATCGCCGTGGTGGCGGTGAGGATCGCTCGCTCGGCTGTCGCCGCGTCGAGCAGGCCGGCGCGGTGCGCCTCCATCAGTTCGTCGACGTCGAGGAGTTCGGTGTCGCGACCGGTGCGGATGACCAGATCCAGGTAGTGGTCCTCCGACTTCCACACGTTCTCACCGCGCGTGAACGTGCCGATGTCGACGTAGTGGTCCTGATCGCGCTGGTGGTACGGGTGGTAGTGGAAGATCGACGCGCGCAGGCCCAGGTCGGGGAGCAGCCACGACTCCAGGTAGTGGAACTGCCGGTGGTCGGCGGTGCGCGCCATGTACAGCCCCCACGGTTCGACGCGGTAGTGGTCGACGTGACGGACGAAACCCTTGGGGTCGGTGTTGGTGTGATCGCGGAGGTCGAAGTATTCGACCTTCGGTGGGTGGATGTCGTGCGTCGCGCCTGCCATGGCAGGGAACCTACCGGGATTTTTCAGCCGACGGAGATCGCCCGGGAAGTTTGTCGGTCCCTCGGCCTACCCTGGTTGCATGGCGTTTGCATCCGAGCACCCCGTGGTGGCACATTCCGAGTTCCGTCCCATCGGGGAGATCGAGCGGTCGGAGGCGCGTTTCGAGGTCGTCAGCGACCACAAACCGGCAGGCGACCAGCCGACGGCGATCGCGGATCTGGAACGCCGCATCAACGCAGGTGAGAAGGACGTGGTCCTGCTCGGCGCCACTGGTACCGGTAAATCGGCGACCACGGCGTGGCTGATCGAGAAGGTGCAGCGACCCACGTTGGTGATGGCGCCCAACAAGACGCTCGCCGCGCAGTTGGCCAACGAGTTGCGCGACATGCTGCCCAACAACTCCGTCGAGTACTTCGTCTCGTACTACGACTACTACCAGCCCGAGGCGTACATCGCGCAGACCGACACCTATATCGAGAAGGACTCGTCGATCAACGACGACGTCGAGCGGCTGCGGCACTCCGCGACGTCGAGCCTGCTCTCGCGGCGGGACGTGGTCGTGGTGGCGTCCGTGTCGTGCATCTACGGCCTCGGCACCCCGCAGTCGTACCTCGACCGCTCGGTGCAGCTCGAGGTCGGTGTGGAGGTTCCGCGCGACGCCCTCCTGAGGCTGCTGGTCGACGTGCAGTACACCCGTAACGACCTGGCGTTCACCCGGGGGTCCTTCCGGGTGCGGGGTGACACGGTCGAGATCATTCCCTCGTACGAGGAACTGGCGGTGCGGATCGAGTTCTTCGGCGACGAGATCGAGGCGCTGTACTACCTGCACCCGCTCACCGGGGACATCGTGCGGAAGGTCGACTCGGTACGCATCTTCCCGGCCACGCACTACGTCGCGGGTCCGGAGCGGATGGAACGTGCCGTCAAAGACATCGAAGCCGAGCTCGAGGAGCGGCTCGCCGACCTCGAGAACAAGGGCAAGCTGCTCGAGGCGCAGCGGCTCCGGATGCGCACCCAGTACGACCTCGAGATGATCAAGCAGGTCGGGTTCTGCTCCGGCATCGAGAACTACTCGCGGCACATCGACGGTCGTGGAGCGGGCACCGCGCCCGCAACGCTGATCGACTACTTCCCGGAGGATTTCCTCCTCGTCATCGACGAGTCTCACGTGACGGTCCCGCAGATCGGTGCGATGTACGAGGGTGACATGTCGCGCAAGCGGAACCTCGTCGAGTTCGGGTTCCGGTTGCCGTCTGCCACCGACAACCGCCCGCTGACGTGGGAGGAGTTCACTCAGCGCATCGGGCAGACGGTGTACCTGTCGGCCACACCCGGCAAGTACGAGCTGGGGCAGGCCGGGGGCGAGTTCGTCGAGCAAGTCATCCGCCCGACCGGTCTCGTCGACCCCCAGGTGGTCGTCAAACCGACCAAGGGGCAGATCGACGACCTGGTGCACGAGATCCGTGAACGCGCGGACCGCGACGAGCGTGTCCTCGTCACCACGTTGACGAAGAAGATGTCGGAAGACCTCACCGACTACCTCCTCGAGCTCGGTATCCGGGTGCGGTACCTGCACTCGGACATCGACACGTTGCGACGCGTCGAACTGCTCCGGCAGCTGCGGCTGGGGGAGTACGACGTTCTGGTGGGCATCAACCTGCTGCGTGAGGGCCTCGACCTGCCCGAGGTGTCGCTGGTGGCCATCCTCGACGCCGACAAGGAAGGCTTCCTGCGGAGCTCGACCAGCCTCATCCAGACGATCGGCCGGGCGGCTCGTAACGTCTCCGGTCAGGTGCACATGTACGCCGACAAGATCACCGACTCGATGCAGCACGCGATCGAGGAGACCGAGCGGCGTCGTGAGAAGCAGATCGCCTACAACGAGAAGATGGGCGTCGATCCGCAGCCGCTGCGGAAGAAGATCGCCGACATCCTCGACCAGGTCTACGAGGAGGCCGAGGACACGGCCAGTGGCGTCGACGTCGGCGGTTCCGGACGCAACGCGACCCGGGGGCGTCGTGCACAGGGCGAGGCGGGACGCTCGGTCAGTGCCGGCGTGTACGAGGGCCGCGACACGAAGTCGATGCCCAGGGCGGAGTTGGCCGACCTGGTCAAGGAATTGACCGATCAGATGATGAACGCCGCCCGTGATCTGCAGTTCGAACTCGCCGGGCGACTGCGCGACGAGATCGCCGATCTGAAGAAGGAGTTGCGCGGCATGGATGCCGCGGGCCTGAAATAGCGAGGGCGCCGAGGCAGTACGGTCGCGCAGCAGTACGGTCGCACATATGGATGCACACAACGCAGGTCGCACCGCCCGGTCCCTGGAATTGCTTCACTCTCTCAGCTATTTCGTTCCCGAGGTCGAGGAACGCCTGGTCGAGACGGGGCTCGAACCGGGTCGGATGACCTATTTCGCCGGACGTTCCGCGCCGATGGGTGCGGTCGGCGCGGGCGTGGTCACGGCCACGTTCTTCAACTTCAGTCCCGCCGCGGTCGCGTCGATCATTCCGCGTGCCTGGAGTCTGGCCACGCCCGCGGCAATCGTCGAGGCGCGGTACCGGGCGGTCGGCGAGGCGTATGTGCGACTGCTCGGTGAATCGGTGACGACGTCACCGGAGATGGCCGAGGCGGCCGAACTGGCGTCCATTGCGGCGCGGGGTGTCCCAGGTGTCGAGGGCAGGCCGCTCTGTGCGGGCTACACGGAGGTCGAGTGGCCGGACTCACCGCATCTCGCGTTCTGGCATGCCCTCACGGTGCTGCGGGAGTACCGCGGCGACGGTCACATCGCCGCACTGCAGACCGCAGGTCTGAGCGGACTCGAATCGCTGATCACCCACACCGCCACCGGGTATGGGTTCCAGAAGAAGTTCGCAATCACCCGCCGCGCCTGGACCCAGGAGCAGTGGGACTCCGCATGCGACAGTCTGCGTGACCGGGAAATCCTGGACGCCCGGGGCGAACTCACTGCCGAAGGCAAGGAACTGCGGCAACTGGTCGAGGATCTCACCGACGATCTCGCGCTGGCCCCGTGGGCGGCACTGGGCGAGGACGGGGCGGCCCGTCTCGTCGAACTCGCGACCCCGTGGCGGGACGCGATCGTCGAGGCGGGAGTGTTCCCGGCCGGCGTGTTCGGGCCCAAGGTCGCCGTGTCCCGCTGACACCGATCACAGTCCGCGCGCACGCAAAATGTGATCCGTCATGCACCGGGGATATCCCCTGTGGCATGTGTTGCAAATGCACCTATGAGGGCACCGGGACGGCTAGGGTCAGCGCAGTGGCTGCTGGGTCCAGGCATGACGTGTGTCCGGACCCCGGCCAATCGACCACCGCAGACATGGAGGAATGAATGAGCGCCTACCGGACCGTTGTCGTCGGAACCGATGGCTCCGAGTCGTCGTTTCTGGCCGTCGAGAAGGCTGCCGCCATCGCGGGGGACGCCGGTGCCAAGCTGATCATCGCCTGCGCGTACTACCCGGCCGATCCCAAGGACGTCGGGCAGGCCGCCGATGCACTCGGTGACGAGGCCTACCAGATCACCGGCTCGGCCCCGACGTACGAGATCCTGCGCACCGCGAAGGAGCGCGCACACGCCGCCGGCGCCAAGGAGGTCGTCGAACGCGCCGTCGTCGGCGCCCCCGTCGAGTCGCTGCTCAACCTGGTCGACGAGGTCGAGGCCGGTCTCCTGGTGATCGGTAACCGTGGACTCAACACCCTCACCGGGCGGCTTCTCGGGTCGGTTCCGTCCGATGCCGCACGCAAGTCGACGTCCGACGTCCTCATCGTCCACACGGTGCGCTGACACCGGACCGATCAGCAGTAATTCGCCTCGGCGGCATCGAGATACACCTGCGCCACCTGTTCGGTGGTGAGGCCCGAATCCGACGTCGCCGAGGCGAACTGCGCGATCGGGGTGAGGTGCGCGAGGATCGTCGGCTCGTCCGTCCCCTCGGACAGCTGACCGCAGATCCCGTTGGCGAGCGCCAGGACCGTGTCGTCGGGCGGCGCCGGAATTCCCGCCGCGACCAGCGCCTCCTTGTAGCGCAGGCCACGGGCATCCAGGTGTGATGCGGCGGTGGTGGATGCCACCGAGGTGGTGCGCGGCGGGTCGGAGGCGGTGGCCTCCGAGCACGCGGTCAGCGCAATCGTGGTGAGGACGAGCCCACACCCGATCCGCCGACCGCGACCGCCCGGGGTCACGACAGGATCCCGACCTCTGCCGGGCCGAGTTCGGACAGCACAGTGGGCAACGCCTTCGTGTGCACCACACCGAGTCGTTGCGTCGCCCGGGTCAGGGCGACGTAGAGGTCGTTCATGCCGCGCGGCGACTCGTCGAGGATGTCCTGGGGCTCGGCGATGAGCACCGAGTCGAATTCCAGTCCCTTGACGTCTCGCACCGTGAGGACGCTGACCGTGTCCGACCGCAGGTCGGCGAGTGCGGCGACCAGGTCGTGGCCGCCGATCACGACGGTGGTTCCCGGTCCGGTTTCCCGGGACACGCAGGTGCGCACGGTGTCTGCCAGTTCGGCCTCGGACACCTGCAGGGCCCACGGCGCGAAACCGGATTCGCGCACCGACCGCGGCACGGTCTGCTCGGCGTCGATCTCGGCGAGAACCCGCCGGGCCGACGTCATGATCTCCGCCGGTGTGCGGTAATTGACGGTCAGTTCCGTCAGCTTCCACCGCTTGGCGACGTACGGTTCGAGGATCCGCTGCCACGACGACGTTCCCGCCGGGTCGCCGGTCTGCGCGGTGTCGCCGACCAACGTCATCCAGCGATTCGGTATGCGCCGCATCAGCATTCGCCAGGCCATTTCCGAGAGCTCCTGCGCCTCGTCGACGATCACGTGACCGTAGGTCCACGTTCGGTCGCCGGCGGCGCGTTCCGCGGTGGTCTGGTGCTGCCCGACGTCGTGGCGTTCCGCGAGCTGGCTGGCGTCGATCAGGTCGTAGGCCATCAGGATTTCCGGGTCCAGTTCGTCCTCGAGATCCTGCGGCGCCGATCCGGTCAGGATGTCCAGGGCGCCCTGGGCGTCCGCGATCTGCGCCCGCCACTGGCGACGGGCGCGCTCCCGCTCGGCGGCGTCGTCGACGCCGAGGAGTTCCGCCAGTTCGTCGAGGAGTGGGGCGTCGGCGGCGCTGAAGCCGCGCATTCCGGGACGGTGCAGCGAGACGCGTTGCGCCTCCGTCAGATTCGGCGCCGCATCGGCCAGCCGCTTCGGTGAGGCGTACAGCTCGGCGAGCACCTGCTGCGGCGACAGTTCCGGCCACAGCGCGCTGATCGCCGTCATGATGTCCGGGTCCTCACGCATCTCGTCGCGCATGTCGGCGATGTCGTCCCGGCTCAGCAGGTTCCCGCCGTCGACGACGTTGGCGCCGAGGGTGTCCGCGAGTTGCTGCGCGAGCGCCTCGATGACCGAGGAGACGAAGATGGGGCGGGCCAGGTTGTGCGGGCGCCTGGACGACCTCGCCCGGCCACGAGCGCGGGTGACGACCTTGCGGTCGAGGGTGATCCGGTAGGTGTCGAACGTCAGCTCCACGGGCCGCGACGGCACTTCCTGCCGGTCCCGGACCGCCTTCTTGAGAACCTCCAGCATGTCGAGAGAGCCCTTGATCTCGCCGGCGTCGAGGCCGTCCTCGACGGTGGCGCGGACACCGGGGTAGAGGTCGCCGATGGTGGAGAGCAGCACACCGGTCTCGCCGAGCGACGGCAGCACCTGGCCGATGTAGTCGAGGAACGTGGCGTTGGGGCCGATGATGAGGACGCCGGCCTTCGCGAGCTGCTGGCGATACGTGTAGAGCAGATAGGCGGCGCGGTGCAGAGCGACCGCGGTCTTGCCGGTTCCGGGACCACCCTGGACCACGAGCACGCTCTTGTGCTCCGACCGGATGATGGCGTCCTGCTCGCCCTGAATGGTCTCGACGATGTCGTTCATCTGCCCGGTGCGGGCCGCGTTCAACGCCGCGAGCAGCGCGCTCTCACCGGCGACGCCGTCCGAGCCGGTGACAGTGCCTGCGGCCTCCGCGGCCGCCAGGTCCAGGTATTCGTCGTTGACGGCGGTCACCCGGCGGCTCCGCGACCGGATGTGCCGTCGGCGGGTGACCCCGTCGGGGGCCGCGGGCGTCGCGAGATAGAACGGGCGGGCAAGGGGCGCACGCCAATCGAGGAGCATCGTCTCGTAGTCGTTCTCCTCGTCGAGGATGCCGAGGCGGCCGACGTAGCGGTGCTCGCCGTCGAGGTCGATCCGGCCGAAGCACAGTCCGTTCTCGGCGGCGTCGTACTTGGCGAGGTCTTCGGTGTAGAGCTGATTGAAGGACTCGCGCTCGCTCCGCGCCTGCGGGGTGCCGCCGGTTTCGAGCAGCACACGGCTCAGCCGGTTCGCCGCGTACTGGCGAAGGCCGTCCAGTCGGGTGTAGAGCATCGTCACGTACTGCTGCTCGAGCTCGCGCTCGTCGCGTGACGTGTCCTCGTCGGGCAAGAGGTCTCCTTGACTGGTTCGGCTGCAACCGGATCGGCTGCAAAAGTGCCTGGACAGTCTAGTCGGCCCCGGAGGTGTGTCGCTGACTTCGCAGGTCAGCGGCGGTCTCCGGGGCCGATCAGATCGAATATCCGGCGCGGGCCGGGTCAGTGGGACAGTTCGTCCCGCTTCGCCCTGGCCTTCTCGAGCGCGGTTTCCGCTTGCTTGCGGGCCCGCTTGCTCAGCACCTCACCGCGTTCTGCAGCGGTGCCTGCCCATTCGCCGCCCTTCTCGCGGGCGACCTCGGCCAGTTCCGGGCCGTGCTCCTTCGCCGCCTCGACGAGTTCCGCGCCGCGTTCGCGGGCGACGTCCGCCCACTCGGCGCCGTGTTCTTTCGCGACCTCTGCCCATTCTGCGCCGTGTTCCTTCGCGACCTCCGCCCATTCGGCGCCGCGATCCGCCGCGACCTTCGCGAGTTCGGTGCCACGGTCTTTCGCGACCTCGAGGAGGCCGGACCCACGCTCGGCGGCCTCACCGGACAGGATGCGGGCGCGCTCCGACGCCGCGGCCAGGGCCTCTCCGATCTCGGGGCCGTGATGGTCGTGACCGGAGCCGAGGGGCAGGGCCGCGGCCACGGTCTCCTGTGCGTGCCGGGCGGCGCGGCGTCCACGCCAGCCCAGTGAGGGCTTGCCCTCGGTGTCGACGGCGGCGATGAGCAGTCCGCCGAGCAGGCTGACGTTCTTGAGGAACTGAGTGCGCTGAGCCGCCTTCTTCGCGGGGTCGGTCTCGTTCCAGAAGTCGTGCCCCACAACGGTAGTGGGCACGAGGCTGCCTGCGAGCGCGAGTGACGCGAGGCGCGGTGCCTTCCCGGTGGCGAGGAGCACTCCGCCGCCGATCTGCACGGCGGCGTTGATCTTGACCAACGTCTCCGGGTCGGACGGGATCTTCTGCGTGACGGACCCGGGAAGCGCCTCGGTGGACTTGTCGATCAGTGGTGCGGCGGCCTGTGCTTTCTGCGCCGGATTTCGAAGTGCATCGATCCCTCCGCTGATGAAGATCGCGGACAGCAGTGGGCGAGCGATACGACGGACGAGCATTCCTGGCCTCCCAATCTCGAGTTCTCCCGTCTCACACTAACGAGAGTTCTGGGCAGTCGTCGGCGTACGACTGTGTTGCCGAACCGACGGTCCGCCCATTCACCAGTACCCAGGGAGGCCGATCGCCAATCGCGGACCATGCGGTGCGCGATCGGCGATCGGTTGCGGTCACCAGCCGCGTTCGCGCCACTCCCCGAGGTGGGGGCGCTCGGCGCCGAGGGTGGTGTCGTCACCGTGGCCGGGGTAGACGACGGTGTCGTCGCCGTAGCGGCCGAAGAGCTTGGTTTCGACGTCGGTGAGCAGTGATGCGAACTTGCCCGCGTCGGCGGTCTTGCCGACGCCGCCGGGGAAGAGGGAGTCGCCGGTGAACAGGTGGGTGCGTCCGCCGCCTGCTTCGGTGAGTGCGAGCGCGACGGAGCCGGGGGTGTGGCCGGCGAGGTGAATCACGTCGAGGGTGACCTCGCCGACGGTGACTGTGTCGCCGTCCTCGAGGAGGCGGTCGGGCCGGACGGGCAGTGCATCGGCGTCGAGTGGATGGGCGGCGGTGTGCACGCGGGTGGCCGCCGCGACGTCTTCGAGCGCCAGCCAGTGGTCGCCGTGCTGGTGCGTGGTGACGATCAGGTCGAGCGACGGCGCGTGTTCGCCGATAAGTTGGTTGACGCGGTCCGCCTCGTTGGCGGCGTCGATGAGGACGGATTTTCCGGTTGCGGAACAGACGACCAGGTACACGTTGTTGTCCATGGGGCCGACGGACATCTTCGTGATCGTGGCTCCCGGAACCGTGCGGCGCTGCGGCGCCGAACCGGGGGAGACGTGGCCGGTGTACGAGTCTTCTATCACCATGGGCTGCTCGGTCATGATGGGGAGGCTACCGTCGAATACAGGCAGGTGAGTGGCAGGGCGGCCATCCGTCCCCGAGAACGTGTCGGTGCCCCGGCTTACCATGGCACGGCCAGAGGGCTGAGCGTCCACGTGCGTCCTCGGCTGTCGAACAATGAAGGGACTTGGAGTGGCGGATCGCCTTATCGTGCGGGGTGCCCGTGAGCACAATCTGCGAGGGGTCGATCTCGATCTGCCCCGCGACAGCCTGATCGTGTTCACCGGGTTGTCGGGCTCGGGCAAGTCGAGTCTGGCGTTCGACACGATCTTCGCCGAGGGCCAGCGACGCTACGTCGAGTCGCTGTCGGCGTACGCGCGCCAGTTCCTCGGTCAGATGGACAAGCCCGACGTCGACTTCATCGAAGGTCTGTCGCCGGCGGTGTCCATCGACCAGAAGTCGACCAACCGGAACCCACGGTCGACGGTCGGCACCATCACCGAGGTCTACGACTACCTCCGTCTGCTCTATGCCCGGGCCGGCACCGCACACTGCCCGGTCTGTGGGGAGCAGATCGCGCGGCAGACGCCGCAGCAGATCGTCGACCAGGTTCTGGAGATGGAGGAAGGCACCCGCTTCCAGGTGCTCGCCCCCGTCGTGCGTACCCGCAAGGGTGAATTCGTCGACCTGTTCGACCAGCTCAACATGCAGGGCTACTCACGTGTGCGGGTCGACGGCGTGGTGTATCCGCTGTCCGAACCGCCCAAGCTCAAGAAGCAGGAAAAGCACGACATCGAGGTGGTCGTCGACCGTCTCACCGTCAAGGCCGGTTCCAAGCAGCGGCTCACCGATTCCGTCGAGACCGCGCTGCGACTGGCGGAGGGCATCGTCGTCCTCGACTTCGTCGACCGCGAGGAGAACGCCGCCGACCGGGAGCGACGGTTCTCGGAGAAGCTGGCGTGCCCCAACGGCCACGCCCTGTCCATCGACGACCTCGAGCCGCGGTCGTTCTCGTTCAACTCCCCGTACGGCGCGTGCCCCGAGTGCACCGGTCTCGGAATCCGCAAGGAGGTCGACCCGGACCTCGTCGTCCCGGACCCCGAGTTGTCGCTGGAGGACGGGGCCATCGCGCCGTGGTCGATGGGGCAGAGTTCCGAATACTTCGGTCGCCTGCTGTCCGGCCTCGGCGACATCCTCGGCTTCGACATGAAGACGCCGTGGAACAAGCTCCCGGCGAAGGCGCGCCGGGCGATCCTCGAGGGCAGTGAGGAGCAGGTCCACGTCCGCTACAAGAACCGGTACGGGCGTACCCGTTCCTACTACGCCGAGTTCGAGGGCGTCATGCCGTTCCTGCACCGCAGGCTAGAGCAGACCGAGTCCGACCAGATGAAGGAACGCTACGACGGCTACATGCGGGACACCCCCTGTCCCGCGTGCGGTGGTGCGCGACTGCGCCCCGAGATCCTGTCGGTCACGATCGCGAACGAGAAGTTCGGGATGAAATCGATCGCCGAGGTCTGTGAACTGTCGATCTCCGATTGCGCCGACTTCCTGAACAGCCTCACGCTGGGCAGCCGCGAGGAGGCCATCGCCGGTCAGGTGCTCAAAGAGGTTCAGGCGCGCCTCGGTTTCCTCCTCGACGTCGGCCTCGAGTACCTCTCCCTCGCCCGCGCCGCCGGCACCCTGTCCGGTGGTGAGGCGCAGCGCATCCGTCTCGCAACCCAGATCGGCTCGGGTCTGGTGGGCGTGCTGTACGTGCTCGACGAGCCGTCGATCGGTCTGCACCAGCGCGACAACCGGCGCCTCATCGAGACCCTGACGCGCCTGCGCGACCTCGGGAACACGCTGATCGTGGTCGAACACGACGAAGACACCATCCGCACGTCCGACTGGGTGGTCGACATCGGACCGCTCGCCGGCGAGCACGGCGGCAAGGTCGTCCACAGCGGGCCGTACCAGGAACTGCTCGACTGCGAGGAGTCCCTCACCGGCGCCTACCTGTCGGGCCGCAGTCACATCGAGATTCCCGCCATCCGCCGGCCGGTCGACCGCAAGCGGCAGGTCACGGTCGTCGGCGCGCGCGAACACAACCTCGGCGGCATCGACGTCAGCTTCCCGCTGGGCGTGCTCACGTCGGTCACAGGTGTGTCCGGGTCCGGTAAGTCGACGCTCGTCAACGACATCCTCGCGACGGTCATGGCGAACAAGCTCAACGGCGCTCGTCAGGTGCCCGGCAGGCACACCCGCATCAACGGGCTCGACCAGCTGGACAAGCTCGTGCAGGTCGACCAGTCGCCGATCGGCCGCACCCCGCGGTCCAACGCGGCCACCTACACCGGGGTGTTCGACAAGATCCGGACCCTGTTCGCCGCCACCACCGAGTCGAAGGTGCGCGGCTACCAGCCGGGCCGGTTCTCGTTCAACGTCAAGGGCGGCCGGTGCGAGGCCTGCTCCGGCGACGGCACGCTGAAGATCGAGATGAACTTCCTGCCCGACGTGTACGTACCGTGCGAGGTCTGCCACGGTGCCCGGTACAACCGCGAGACGCTCGAGGTCCACTACAAGGGCAAGACCATCGCCGAGGTCCTGGACATGCCGATCGAGGAGGCCGCGGAATTCTTCGAGCCCATCACCTCGATCCACCGCTACCTCAAGACCCTCGTCGAGGTCGGTCTCGGGTACGTGCGGCTCGGTCAGCCCGCGCCCACGCTGTCCGGTGGTGAGGCGCAGCGGGTGAAGCTCGCCGCCGAACTGCAGAAACGTTCGACGGGCCGCACGGTGTACATCCTCGACGAGCCCACGACGGGTCTGCACTTCGAGGACATCCGCAAGCTGCTCGGGGTCGTCAACGGTCTGGTCGACAAGGGCAACACGGTGATCGTGATCGAGCACAACCTCGACGTGATCAAGACGTCCGACTGGGTGGTCGACATGGGGCCCGAGGGCGGGTCCGGCGGCGGAACCGTCGTCGCGCAGGGAACCCCTGAGGACATCGCGCAGGTTCCGGAGAGTTACACGGGCCGGTTCCTCGAGAATGTTCTCTCGGTGCCGGCGCCCGTTCCGGCGAAGTCGAAGGCAGCCAAGTCCTCGCCGACGCGGAAGTCCGCGTCGGCGAAGAAGACTGCCGCGGCCGCCACGGCGACACCGCGTAAGCGGGCGCCGAAGAAGGCCGCAGCAGTCAGCTGAATCCGGTCAGTCCCTCGCGGCCGCGTCGATCGCGGTCGCGAGGTCTGCGGGCCGCGACCACATCGGCCAGTGCCCGGTCGGTAGATCGACGTAGTCGACTTTCGCGATCTGCGCGAGTTCGGCCGCCATCGGGTGGCCCGCTGCGGCCATCTGCTGGATGACCTCCGACGGGAAACTGGTGCAGATCACCGTGGTCGGCACGTCCAGTCGCCTGCTGTCGGCGAGTTCGACCGTGTCCCTCGCCGGTCCGGCCGGCATGGGCACCGCCCGGTCGCGGAACGTCTCGAGCATGTCGTCGTCGAGTCCGTCGAGACTGTTGCCTTCGGCCTCGAGTTCGGACCAGGACGGCAGCGGAATCTCGACGTCCGCCGGGTCGAGATCGTCGCGCAGCGCGGTTCCGCTCTGCAATGGTCCCGAGTCGACGTAGACGATGCGGGCGAGTCGGTCGGGCACCCGATCGCTCGCCGCGTAGGCCACCGGCCCCGCACCGCTGTGTGCCACGACCACCACCCGCTCCGACGACGGTGTGTTCGCGACGGCCTCCGTGATCGCGGCGATGTGGTCGTCCAGCCGGACGCCGGCGCGGTCGCTGACGGTGGAGTCGAGTCCCGGCAACGTCACCGCGGTGACGCGATGTCCCTGCCGGGTCAGGCCGGATTCCACTGCCGCCCAGGCCCATGCGCCGAGCCAGAATCCGGGGACCAGAATGATGTGAGTGCCTGTGCTGCCGTGTACTTCGCTTGTCTGAGTCATGGGACAAGAGTGAACCCGCAAGGGTGACATCAGCGTGTCACCGTATTCGTCACAGTCTCATAACGGAACCGGCCCGACGAGAATCGGGACTTTGCCGCGGACGTTCGGCAGACTGCTCTCATGGACCGTCCCGCCCGCCTTCACGCCCTGACGGAAGAACTGCGCCGCGCGGGTGACCGGGGCCGGACCGCGGAGCAGTTGGCGGCGCAGTTCGAGGTGACGCCCCGCACGATCAAGCGGGACATCGCCGTACTGCAGTCCTCGGGCGCCGCGATCCGGGCCACTGCCGGACCGGGTGGGGGATACGGGATCATCGGGAACGGCACGTTGCCGCCGGTGAATTTCACTCCCGCTCAGGCGGTCTCGGTGGCGCTCGCCCTCACGGCCTTTCGCGATGCGCCGTTCGCGACGGACGGGCGGGCCGCGCTCGCCAAGTTGCTCGACGTGATGGACACGGAGTCGAGGGAGCGGGTGGAGCGACTCGGCGCGAAGGTGTGGATCCGGCGAGACACCACCGGAGGCAGCGCGGAACCCCGCATCCGCCGCGTCGTCGAAGACGGATTGCAGCGGGAACTGATGGTTTCCCTGCGGTACGTCGACCGGGACGGCGGACGCACCGAGCGGGTTGTCGAACCGCACCTTCTCGCACACACGCGGGGGTCGTGGTTCCTCGTCGCGTGGTGCCTGAGCCGGGCGGGTGTGCGCTGGTTCCGGTTGGACTGGGTCTCCGACGCCACCCTCACCGGCCGGTCGTTCGTCCCGCGCGATCCGGACCTCTTCGGCGAACCGCCCGCCGACGCGCGCACCGTGTTCGACCGGTGAGGGCGATCAGAGCGCGCGGGCGGCCGCCACGGATCGGTTCACCAGCGAGACGAGAACCGACTCGTCGACGTCGGCGAGTTTCTTGACGTAGAGGCAGCCCTTGCCGACCTTGTGCTTGCCGAGCGCGGCGAGTTCGTCCTCGTGCTCGGTGAAGTCGAGGGAGAGATACAGGGTGAGTGCCGCTGCCCGCGGCGAGAATCCGATGAGGGCGGTGTCGCCCTCGTGGCCGCTGGCATACCGATAGTGGCGAGAGCCGAATCCGACGATGCTGGTTCCCCACATCGCGGCGGGCTCTCCCGTCGCGGCGGTGAGCAGTTCCACCAGCCGTGCGCTGTCGGCGCGCTTCACCGGGTCGGCGATCGTGTCCAGGAACTCGTCGACACCGGCCGACGTGTGCTCGGTCTTGTTGCGGCTCGCCATCTCAGTACCCCGCCATCTCGGTGCTCGCCGTTTCTCAGTACACCGGTCCGGTGTACTTCTCACCCGGACCCTTGCCGGGCTCGTCCGGGTGCGAAGACGCTTCGCGGAACGCGCGCTGCAGCGCCTGCAGGCCTTCGCGGATCGGCCCCGCGTGCGGTCCGAGGTACTCGATGGACGCGGTCACCAGTCCGGCGAGGGCGGTAATGACCCGCCGGGCCTCGTCGAGGTCGCGGTGGGGGCTGGAGTCGGGGTCGGCGTCGGACAGGCCGAGTTTCTCGGCTGCCGAACTCATGAGCATGACCGCGGCGCGGCTGATGACCTCGACCGAGGGAACGTCGGCCAGTTCCCGGACGTCGGTATTCTGGTCACCGCCGTTCACGGTGCCGTCGTTCGGGGTGTCATCGATGTTGTCCGTCATGCCTTAGAGGATTCCACCAGCGGCCGGTGACCTGGCGGCCAGGTGGCCGTGGGACGCAACGTCCCGGTATCGATTAGCTCACGACGTGCGCAAATGTTACTCTTGGTCCAACGACCGCCTTCGGATTTGTCGGGGGCAGCAAGTGGAGTCCGACTCCCACCTCTGCGCGGCAGGTAAAACTGCAGCTCAGTGGTCCGGTCGCTCGGTCCGAGGCTACTCGGCTCGAGTTCCTCGAGTGTGAGGAGATGAGGGAGCGGCGTGAGCCGTGAGTTCGTCTGATCGGTCGACATCGGGCCCCGCATGGTGAGAGTCATTCACCGCAGCGGGGCTTTTTTGTTGGGAATCCCGGGCGTACGGGCTGCTGGCGGTCTCGAGACAAGACCGTTCAACCTAGGAGGCCCCATCAGCACTGAGACCCGCATCAACGATCGCATCCGAGTTCCCGAGGTCCGCCTCGTCGGACCCGGAGGTGAACAGGTTGGCATCGTGCGTGTTGAAGATGCACTCCGCTTGGCCCTCGAGGCCGATCTCGACCTGGTCGAGGTGGCCCCCGACGCTCGCCCGCCGGTCTGCAAGATCATGGACTACGGCAAGTTCAAGTACGAGGCCGCGCAGAAGGCTCGTGAGTCGCGCAAGAACCAGCAACTCACGGTCATCAAGGAGCAGAAGCTCCGCCCCAAGATCGACGATCACGACTACGAGACCAAGAAGCGCAATGTCGTGCGCTTCCTCGAGGCCGGATCCAAGGTCAAGGTCACGATCATGTTCCGCGGACGTGAGCAGTCGCGTCCGGAGCTCGGTTTCCGGCTGCTGCAGCGTCTCGGTGCAGACGTCGCGGATCTCGGGTTCGTGGAGACGTCCGCCAAGCAGGACGGTCGAAACATGACGATGGTGCTCGCTCCGCACAAGGGCGCGAAGACCCGTGTCAAGGCGCAGGAAAGCGCCGCCGCGCCGCCGGCGCAGCGGGCAACTCCCGCACCGGCACAGGCTCCGGCGACACCTGCGGAGCAGGCGGGCGGCACTACGCCCGGCGAAGCGCCGACCAGCTAGTCCGACTACACCAGCACGACCCGGATCATGGTCCGGATACCAGAGAACTGAGGACTCCATGCCCAAGTCGAAGACCCACAGCGGCACCGCGAAGCGATTCAAGGTGTCCGGCAGCGGAAAGATCCTGCGCCAGAAGGCCGGTCGCCGCCACCTGCTCGAGCACAAGGCCACCAAGGTGACCCGTCGCCTCGATGGCGTGGCTGTCGTCAGCAAGGCTGACACTCCTCGCATCAAGCGCCTGCTCGACATCTGAGTCGACACCCCTTTTACTGACCACCCGGGGCAGCTCACCGCCCCAAGATTGACAGGATTTTTCAGTGGCACGCGTAAAGAGGGCGGTAAACGCCCAGAAGAAGCGTCGTTCGATTCTCGAAGCCTCCAGCGGCTACCGCGGACAGCGCTCGCGCCTGTACCGCAAGGCCAAGGAACAGCAGCTCCACTCGCTGACCTACGCCTACCGTGACCGCCGTGCGCGCAAGGGCGACTTCCGCAAGCTGTGGATCACGCGTATCAACGCCGCTGCACGGGCGAACGACATCACGTACAACCGCCTGATCCAGGGTCTGCGTCTGGCCGAGATCGAGGTCGACCGCAAGAACCTGGCCGAGCTGGCCGTGTCCGACGCCGCGGCATTCGCCGGCCTCGTGGCCCTCGCCAAGGCAGCTCTCCCGGCTGACGTGAACGCTCCGGCCGGAGAAGCAGCCTGAGTCTCGTACCCGGGCCTTTCGAGCCCCGGCCTTTCGAGCCTCGGAAACGACCCGTGGACCCGCTCACCGAGCGCACCCCACGGGTCGTTTCTGCTGTCAAGCTGCTGCGCACCGCGGAACGCCGCAAGGTCGGGCGCTTCCTGGTCGAGGGGGAGAACTCCGTCGGCGAGGCACTCGCCACCCACCCGGTGCACGACGTCTTCTACACCGCGGACGCGGAGCAGCGGTACTCGACGCTGATCGACCGGGCGCACGCCGCGGGTGTCCGCACGTCGCTGGTGACGGACCGGGCGGTCCGGGCGCTCAGCGACACGGTGACCCCGCCGGGTCTCGTCGCGGTGTGTGATCTCCTCGACGTTCCACTGGCCGAGGCGATGCGTCCCGGAACCCGCCTGCTGGCTGTTCCGGTCGCGGTCGCGGAGCCGGGCAACGCCGGCACCGTCATCCGGGTCGCGGACGCGGTGGGCGCGGACGCGGCGATTCTCGCCGGCGACAGCGTCGACCCGCACAACGGAAAATGTGTCCGGGCGTCCGCCGGAAGTCTCTTCCACCTTCCGGTGGTGCGTGAACGGGACACGGCCGCGGTTCTCGACAGCATCAGCGCGGCGGGCATTCAGTTGCTCGCCACGGCGGCGGACGGCGAAGTCGATCTGGACGACGCCGACGAACTCCTGGTCCGCCCCACGGCGTGGCTGTTCGGCAACGAGGCCCACGGTCTCGACGCGGCCACCGCGGCGCGAGCGGACCACCGGGTGCGGATCCCGATCCACGGTCGAGCCGAGAGCCTCAACCTGGCGACGGCGGCGTCGATCTGCCTGTATTCGAGCGCGCGGGTCCAGAACCGCAAGCGAACCGACAGCTGAAACGGCGAAAATCGGATCGCATAGGATTTGACGGCGAGCTGTTTCGGTTTCGTCGAGAGTGTTGACTGAACGAACTTAAGGAGTGGCACCGGTCGTGGCTAAAAAAGAGGGCGCTGCCTCCACGGGGGTCGAAGGCGGCGCGGTCGATTCGAGTGCGCTCACCGAGGACGCCCTGACTGCGGCGGCGGAGAGCGCCGAGAAGGCGTTCGCGTCGGTGGCGGATCTCGACGACCTCGCGAAGGCCAAGGTCGAGCACATGGGTGACAAGTCGCCGATCGCCCTCGCCCGCCGCGGACTGGGAGCCCTCCCGGGCAAGGAGAAGGCCGACGCGGGCAAGCGCGTGAACGTCGCCCGCACCCGGATCAGTGCGGCGTTCGACGAGCGCCGCGCGGTGCTGCTCGCCGAGCGCGACGCCGCCGTTCTCGTGGCCGAGGCCATCGACGTGACGCTGCCGTCGCAGCGTCAGCCGGTGGGTGCCCGCCATCCGATCAGCATCATCTCCGAGCAGGTCGAGGACGTGTTCGTGGCCATGGGCTGGGAGGTCGCCGAGGGGCCGGAGGTCGAGACCGAGCACTTCAACTTCGATGCCCTGAACTTCCTGCCCGATCACCCCGCGCGGACGATGCAGGACACGTTCCACATCGCGCCGGAGGGCTCGCGACAGGTGCTCCGCACGCACACGTCGCCGGTACAGGTGCGCACGATGCTCTCGCGCGAGGTGCCGATCTACGTGGTCTGCCCCGGACGGACGTTCCGCACCGACGAACTCGACGCGACGCACACCCCCGTCTTCTCCCAGGTGGAGGGGCTCGCGGTCGACAAGGGCCTCACCATGGCACATCTGCGCGGCACGCTCGACGCGTTCGCCCGCGCACTGTTCGGTCCCGAGACCCGCACCCGGATGCGCCCGAACTACTTCCCGTTCACGGAACCGTCCGCCGAGGTGGACGTGTGGTTCCCGAACAAGAAGGGCGGCGCGGGCTGGGTCGAGTGGGGCGGCTGCGGAATGGTCAACCCGAATGTGCTGCGCGCCTCCGGAATCGACCCCGACGTGTACACCGGGTTCGCGTTCGGCATGGGGCTCGAGCGCACACTCCAGTTCCGGAACGGGATCCCGGACATGCGCGACATCGTCGAGGGCGACGTGCGGTTCACGCTGCCCTTCGGTGTCCAGGGCTGACCCCGCGTCACCCGGATCCCGTCCACCACAGTCACGACATCTTCACGAACGAGAGAGCTGAGCAGACGTGCGAGTAGCGCAATCCTGGCTGACCGAGATCCTGCAGCGTGCCACCCCGGACTGGGACGTCACCGCCGAGGAACTCGACGCAGGTTTCGTCCGGGTCGGGCTCGAGGTCGAGGAAGTCGACCGGCTCGAGCCCGTCGACGGCCCCCTCGTGGTCGGCAAGGTTCTCGAGATCACCGAGCTCACCGAGTTCAAGAAACCGATCCGCTTCTGCAAGGTCGATGTGGGTGCGGCCGAGCCGCAGGGCATCGTGTGCGGCGCCCGGAACTTCGCCGAAGGCGACCTCGTGGTGGTCGCCCTGCCCGGTGCGGTCCTTCCCGGTGGTTTCGCCATCGCCTCCCGCAAGACGTACGGGCAGGTCTCCGACGGGATGATCTGCTCGGTGGCCGAACTGGGCATCGGTAAGGACCACTCGGGCATCCTCGTCCTCGAGCCGGGTACCGCGCTTCCGGGTGCGGACGCCAACGAGTTGATGGGTCTGCACGACACCGTCATCGAACTCAACATCACCCCGGACCGCGGCTACTGCTTCTCCGTTCGCGGGCTCACCCGCGAACTGGCGTGCGGGTTCGACCTGGACTTCGCCGACCCCGCGGCGGTGGCGCCGTCTCCGGCGGACGGGGACGCCTGGCCGATCCGCGTCGAACCCGAGTCGAAGGCAACGCGTTTCGCCGCCCGCCGGGTGACGGGTATCGATCCGAATGCGGTCAGCCCGTGGTGGCTGCAGCGCCGGTTGCTGCTGTCGGGTGTCCGCCCGATCTCGCCGGCCGTCGACGTCACCAACTACGTTCTGCTCGAACTGGGCCAGCCGCTGCACGCGTTCGACGCCGCGAAGATCAGCGGCGAACTCGTCGTGCGCCGCGCGGTGGCGGGGGAGAAGCTGACGACTCTCGACGAGACCGAGCGCGTCCTCGACCCCGAGGACGTCGTGATCGCCGACGATTCGGGAGTCCTGTCACTGGCAGGCATCATGGGTGGCGCATCCACCGAGGTCGGACCGGGAACCACCGACATCCTGCTCGAGGCGGCCACGTGGGATCCGCTCGCGGTGTTCAAGACCGCGCGCAGGCACAAGCTGACGAGCGAGGCAGGCAAGCGTTTCGAACGCGTCGTCGATCCCGAGATCCCCGTCGCGGCCCTCGACCGGGCGGCCGCGCTGCTCGTCGACATCGCCGGTGGACGGGTCGAGTCGGCGCTCACCGACATCGGTGCGGTCACTCCGCACCAGCCCATCCACATGGACATCGACCTCCCCGACCGCGTGGCGGGCGTCGAGTACCCCACCGGAACCTCGGCGCGCCGCCTGAAACAGATCGGCTGCACCGTCGAGGTCGGGGTCAGCGACAGCGGGCACGGCCAGCTCGTCGCGGCCCCACCGTCGTGGCGCCCCGACCTGGTGCAGCCCGCCGACCTGGTGGAGGAAGTGCTGCGCCTCGAGGGTCTCGAAAAGATTCCGTCGGTGCTGCCCGCGGCCCCCTCGGGTCGTGGGTTGACGCCGACGCAGCGCCGCAAGCGGGCCGTCGGCCGCGCCCTGGCGTTCTCGGGGTACGTCGAGATCCTCCCCCCCGTCTTCCTGCCCACCGCCGTCTTCGACACCTGGGGGCTGGATCCGGAGGATCCCCGCAGGAACACCTGCCGGGTGCTCAATCCGCTCGAATCGGATCGGCCCGAATTGGCCACCACGTTGCTTCCCGGACTGCTCGAGGTCCTCGCCCGCAACGTCTCCCGCGGCCAGCGCGACCTGTCGCTCTTCGGCATCGCGCAGGTCGTGCTGCCCGGCGCGGACACGAAGCCGGTCGCGGCGCTCCCGGTGGACCGTCGTCCGACCGACGAGCAGATCACGGCGCTGCTGCAGTCGCTGCCGGATCAGCCGGTGCACGTGGCGGCGGTGCTCACCGGGCAGCGTGAGCCGAGTGGTCCGTGGGGCGCGGGACGCGCAGCCGACGCCACCGACGCGTTCGCCGCAGCCCGCACGGTGGCCGCCGCGGCCGGTGTCGAGCTGGAGTTCCGCGCGACGCAGTACCTGCCGTGGCACCCGGGCCGGGGCGCGGAACTTCTCGTGAACGGCGTCGTCGTCGGACACGCGGGCGAGTTGCACCCCGCGGTGCTCGAGCGCGCCGGGCTTCCCCCGCGGACGAGTGCCGTGGAGATCGATCTGAGTGCCCTGCCGCTGGTGGAGAATCTGCCTGCGCCGAAGGTCTCGCCGTTCCCCGCCGTCCTTCAGGACGTGGCGGTCGTCGTCGACACCGCGGTTCCCGCCGCCGAGGTCCAGGCGGCCCTGCGGTCGGGTGGCGGGGAACTCCTCGAGGACATCCGGTTGTTCGACGTATTCGAGGGCGAGCAGGTCGGGGAGGGCCGAAAGTCGCTGGCATTCGCGCTGCGATTCCGGGGCGCCGACCGCACGCTGACCGAGGACGAGGCGAGCGCCGCCCGCGACGCTGCGGTCGCCGCGGCGACCGCAGCGGTGGGTGCCGAACTGCGCAGCTGACCCGTAGCCTGGGTGGAGGGCCCGAGGCGGTGAGGAGCAGGCGATGACCGAGGTGCGCGACGTCGTGGCGGCGGCCAGTCAGTTGACCGACGCCGAATTCGTCGAGGTGGTGCGTGCGGTGGCCGCCGGACGTCCGGGTCTCGGCGCGCTTCTCGCGGCCGTGGACGTGGGTGCGGCGATCCCGGCCGAGGATCCGGTGACCGCGGAGGTCGTGCCCCACGTCGTGCCGGGTGTGCCGGAGTCGGACTACACCCCGGGCGATGTCCCGACGTTCGACCGCGTACGTGAGCGGATCGAGGGACGGTTCGGCACGGCGATGGGCTCCTCGGAACTCGCGCACGACAGCCCGTCGGGGCAATCGCTGGAGGATGCGTGGGAGAAGCGGGAGAAGGCGGGTAAGGCCAAGCTCGACGAGATCCGGCGGTCGCTCGGCAAGCAGTGACCGCGGTTTCCGTCCCGCCGGGAGACCACGTTGTGTATTAGCTTGCATGATGATGCATAATCAATCGTATGACTGAGCACGCGGGAAAACCGATCAGGATTGCCGTCGCCGGCGCGAGCGGATACGCCGGTGGCGAAGTGCTGCGTCTGCTGCTGGGGCACCCGTCGTATGCGGACGGTTCGCTCGTCATCGGCGCGCTCACCGCCGGCGGCAACGCCGGCTCGACCCTGGGCTCACACCATCCGCATCTGCTTCCCCTCGCCGACCGAGTGCTGGAAGACACCACCGTCGACACGCTCTCCGGTCACGACGTGGTGTTCCTCGGTCTGCCGCACGGCAATTCGGCGCAGTACGCGAAGGACCTGCCGGAGTCCACGGTCATCATCGACTGCGGCGCGGACTTCCGGCTGACGAACGCCGAGGACTGGGAGCGGTACTACAAGAGCCCGCACGCAGGTAGCTGGCCGTACGGACTTCCGGAACTTCCCGGTGCCCGCGAGAAGTTGGCGGGCGCCACCCGCATCGCCGTCCCCGGGTGCTTCCCGACGGTGTCGAGCCTGGCGATGGCTCCCGCGGTCGCGGCGGGCGTCGTCGAACCGCGGGTCACGATCGTCGCGGTGACCGGCGCGTCCGGCGCGGGACGTGCCCCCAAGGCCGATCTGCTCGGCTCCGAGGTGATGGGTTCGGTCCGCGCGTACGGCGTCGGCGGCGTGCACCGCCACACACCGGAGATCATCCAGAATCTCTCCGAACTCGCCGGTGAGCGTGTCACCGTGTCGTTCACCCCCGTGCTGGCGCCCATGCCGCGCGGCATCCTCGCCACCTGCACCGCGGTCACCACGGCGACCGAGGACGAGGTGCGCGCGATCTACGAAAAGGCTTACGCGGACGAGCCGTTCGTGCACGTGCTGCCCCAGGGCGTGCTGCCGCAGACCGGGGCGGTCATCGGATCGAACGCGGTCCAGATCGCGGTGACGGTCGACGCCGACGCCGGACAGATCGTCGTGGTCGCGGTGATCGACAACCTTGCGAAGGGCACCGCCGGGGGAGCGGTGCAATCGATGAATCTTGCGCTTGGACTACCCGAGACCGCCGGTCTCTCGACAGTGGGAGTTGCCCCGTGAGCAGTGACAGCACGATCGATCCGCACCCGACCCGGGAAGTCGCCGGCGGCACCCTGGTCCGCAGCCAGGGGGTGTCGGGGCCCGCGGGCTTCCGCGCGTCCGGGATCAAGGCGGGTATCAAGGCGAGCGGAAACGCCGACCTGGCCCTCGTCCTCAACGAGGGGCCGGAACTCGCGGCGGCGGGCGTCTTCACCGCGAACAAGGTGAAGGCCGCCCCCGTGCTGTGGTCGCAGCAGGTGCTCACCACGGGCAGGCTGCGCGCCGTCGTGCTCAATTCGGGTGGTGCCAACGCGTGCACGGGTGCGGGCGGATTCCAGGACGCGCACAAGACGGCCGAGGAAGTGGCGTCGGCGCTGAGCAACTGGGGCACCGAGACCGGTGCCGTCGAGGTCGCGGTGTGCTCGACCGGTCTGATCGGCGACCGCCTGCCCATGGACAAGGTCCTGACCGGCGTCACGGAGGCCGTCCACGAACTCGCAGGCGGAATCTCGGGTGGCACCGACGCCGCGTACGCGATCATGACCACCGACACGGTGCCGAAGCAGGCCGCCCTGCATCATGCGGGCAAGTGGAACGTCGGCGGGATGGCGAAGGGCGCCGGCATGCTGGCGCCGGCGCTGGCGACGATGCTGTGCGTGGTGACGACAGACGCCGTCGCGACCGCCGCTCAACTCGACGCCGCGCTGCGGGCCGCCACCCGGCTGACGTTCGACCGACTGGACGTCGACGGTGCCACCTCGACCAACGACACCGTGCTGCTGCTCGCGTCCGGTGCGAGCAACGTGACACCCACCCAGGACGAACTGAACGCGGCCGTGACGGCCGTCTGCGACGATCTGGCCGAGCAGATGATGGCCGACGCGGAGGGCGTCACCAAGCGGGTGCAGGTCACCGTCAGCGGCGCGGTCAGCGAGCACGACGCGCTGATCGGGGCCCGGACGGTGGCGCGGGACAGCCTCGTCAAGACGGCGCTGTTCGGTTCCGACCCCAACTGGGGCCGGGTCCTCGCCGCGATCGGCATCGCGCCGATCGAACTGGACCCCGACAAGATCTCGGTGTCGTTCAACGGCGCCCCCGTCTGCATCGACGGCGTCGGCGCCCCGGGTGCGCGGGACGTGGACCTGAGCGACATCGACATCGCCCTCGACATCGACCTGGGTCTGGGCGAGCACGCGGTGACCATCCGGACCACCGACCTCTCGCACGCCTATGTCGAAGAGAATTCGGCGTATTCGTCATGACAGCGGCCAGCGAAGCGCTCACCGGCATCACCGATCACCAGAAGGCACACGTCCTGGCGGAGGCGCTGCCGTGGCTGCAGCAGTTCCGCGACAAGGTCGTCGTCGTGAAGTACGGCGGCAACGCCATGGTCGACGACGCGCTGAAGACGGCGTTCGCCGCCGACATGGCGTTCCTGCGGACGGTCGGAATTCAGCCGGTCGTCGTGCACGGCGGCGGCCCCCAGATCAATGCCATGCTCGGAAAGCTCGGCATGACAGGGGAATTCAAGGGCGGCTTCCGCGTCACCACCCCCGAGGTGATGGACGTCGTCCGGATGGTGCTGTTCGGTCAGGTCGGCCGTGAACTGGTCGGGCTGATCAACGCCCACGGCCCGTACGCCGTCGGGATCTCCGGCGAGGACGCACACCTGTTCACCGCCACCAAGCGCACCGTGATGGTCGAGGGCACGCCGACGGACATCGGACTCGTCGGCGACGTCACGACCGTGAATCCGGAGGCCGTTCTCGACCTCATCCGCGCGGGCCGCATTCCCGTGGTGTCCACCATCGCCCCCGACTCGGACGGTGTGGTGCACAACATCAACGCGGACACCGCCGCCGCTGCGCTCGCCGAGGCCATCGGCGCCGAAAAGCTCGTGGTCCTCACGGATGTCGAAGGGCTGTACACGAACTGGCCGGACCGCGATTCGCTGGCCACCGAGATCGACGTGGACGCGCTCGCACAACTGCTGCCGAGTCTCGACGCCGGCATGGTGCCCAAGATGGAGGCCTGCCTGCGCGCGGTCCGCGGCGGGGTACCCACCGCGCACGTCATCGACGGCCGCCTCGCGCATTCCGTTCTGCTCGAACTGTTCACCGGCGAGGGCATCGGCACGATGGTCACGCCCGCCCCGACTTCACCTACCGAGGGAGTTGCCTCATGACCGGAACCCCGGAACTCCAGCAGCGCTGGTCCGGCGCCCTGATGAACACCTACGGCGTCCCCCGGGTGGCTCTCACGCGCGGTCAGGGTGCGGTGCTCACCGACGCCGACGGCAAGGAGTACGTCGACTTCCTTGCCGGCATCGCCGTCAACATTCTCGGGCACGCGCACCCGGCGATTATCGAGGCCGTCACGGCGCAGTTGTCGACCCTCGGGCACGTGTCGAACCTGTACGCCAGCGAACCGGCGATCGAACTGGCCGAGAAGTTGCTGTCCCATCTGGGTGCTCCCGGACGTGTCTTCTTCTGCAATTCCGGCACCGAGGCCAACGAGGCGGCGTTCAAGCTCGCGCGGGCCACCGGACGATCGAAGATCATCGCGGCGGAGAACTCGTTCCACGGCCGCACGATGGGCGCCCTCGCGCTGACCGGGCAGGCCGCCAAGCGGACGCCGTTCGAGCCGATGCCCCCGGGTGTCGAGCACGTGCCGTACGGCGACCTCGACGCACTCGATCGCGCCGTCGACGCCGACACCGCAGCGGTCTTCCTGGAGCCGATGATGGGCGAGGGCGGAGTCGTCGTTCCGCCGGAGGGATACCTCGCCGGCGCACGGCAGATCACCGCCGATCGCGGCGCCCTGCTCGTACTCGACGAAGTGCAGACCGGCATCGGCCGCACCGGCTGGTTCTACGCCCACCAGGCGGTCGGCATCGTGCCCGACGTCATGACTCTCGCGAAGGGTCTCGGTGGCGGGATGCCGATCGGCGCGTGCATCGCCACCGGAGCGACCGCGGACCTGTTCGGGCCGGGCAAGCACGGCACGACGTTCGGCGGGAACCCCGTCTGCGCGGCGGCGGCGCTCGCCGTGCTGCGGACCATCGCCGAGGACGACCTCATCTCCCGCGCCGACACGCTCGGCAAGTCGCTGTCGGCAGGCATCGAAGGTCTCGGCCACCCGCTGATCGACCACGTCCGCGGCGCCGGACTGCTGCTCGGCATCGTCCTCACCCAGGACGTGGCCCCCGCGGTGGAGAACTCCGCCCGCGAGGCCGGGTACCTGATCAACGCCGCGCAGCCGGGCGTCGTCCGGCTCGCTCCGCCCCTCGTCCTCACGGACGAACAGGCCGAGGGTTTCGTCGCGGCGCTGCCCGCGATCCTCGACAACGCGCAATCGGCCGCTCAGCCGGGAAAGCAGTGACGACAGTGGTGAAACACTTTCTCCGGGACGACGACCTCACCCCCGAACAGCAGGCGGAGGTCCTCGAGCTCGCCGCCAGGCTGAAGAAGGCACCGTTCGCCGAGCGTCCGCTAGAGGGTCCCCGCGGGGTCGGCGTGATCTTCGAGAAGAACTCCACGCGCACCCGGTTCTCGTTCGAGATGGGCATCGCACAACTCGGCGGTCACGCGATCGTCGTCGACGGGCGCAGCACCCAACTCGGCCGCGAGGAAACCTTGCAGGACACCGGCCGCGTCCTGTCGCGGTACGTCGACGCCGTGGTGTGGCGCACGTTCGGGCAGAAGCGGCTCGAGGCGATGGCGTCCGGCGCCGACGTCCCGATCGTCAACGCCCTGTCCGACGAGTTCCACCCCTGCCAGGTGCTGGCCGACCTCCAGACCCTCGCGGAGCGGAAAGGCTCGCTGAAGGGCCTGAAACTCACCTACCTCGGCGACGGCGCCAACAACATGGCGCACTCACTGATGCTGGGTGGTGTCACCGCAGGTGTCGACGTGACCATCGCCAGCCCCGAGGGATTCGCACCCCTGCCCTGGGTGGTCGAGGCAGCCCGCGCGCGGGCCGCCGACACCGGCGCGACCATCACCCTCACCGAGGATCCGCAGGCGGCGGTCGTCGGAGCGGACGCACTCGTCACCGACACCTGGACGTCGATGGGCCAGGAGAACGACGGACTGGACCGGGTCGGCCCGTTCCGCCCGTTCCAGATCAACGAGGCGCTGCTCGCGAAAGCGGCCGCAGATGCGGTGGTCCTGCACTGCCTGCCCGCCCACCGCGGCGAGGAGATCACCGACGCCGTCCTCGACGGACCGCAGAGCGTCGTCTGGGACGAGGCCGAGAACCGACTGCACGCGCAGAAGGCACTGCTGGTGTGGCTGCTCGCGCAACGAACCGGAGACCGTCCGTGAATGCGGCACCGCCGCAGCGAGCCGCGAACGCGGCCACGGCACCGACCCGGGCGGGACGGCAGGCGCGCATCATCGCGATCCTGTCGAACAACCCGGTCCGCAGCCAGACCGAACTCGCGGCGCTGCTCGCGGCCGAAGGCATCGACGCCACCCAGGCGACGTTGTCGCGCGACCTCGAAGAACTCGGTGCCGTGAAACTCCGCGCAGCAGACGGCGGCGCCGGGGTGTACGTGGTGCCCGAGGACGGAAATCCCGTCCGCGGCGTGTCAGGCGGAACCGACCGGCTGTCGCGGTTGCTGGGGGAGCTACTGGTGTCGACCGATGCCAGTGGCAACATGGCGGTGCTGAGAACCCCCCCGGGGGCAGCGCACTATCTGGCGAGTGCACTCGATCGGGCATCATTACCTGACGTCGTGGGAACCATCGCGGGGGATGACACCATTCTCGTGGTGGCACGCGAGCCGCTGAGCGGGGCGGAACTCGCGGCCAAGATCGAATCCCTCGCCTGACAACTGAATCATCTCTACAGATCTTCAACCTAAGGAGCACAAGGACCATGGCCGATCGCGTCGTACTCGCCTACTCGGGCGGGCTGGACACCTCAGTCGCCATCAGCTGGATCGGCAAGGAGACCGGCAAGGAAGTTGTTGCTGTCGCCATCGATCTCGGCCAGGGCGGCGAGGACATGGAGGTCGTGCGCCAGCGTGCACTCGACTGCGGTGCGGTCGAATCGGTCGTGGTGGATGCGCGCGACGAATTCGCCGACGAATACTGCCTGCCGACCATCCAGGCCAACGCCCTCTACATGGACCGCTACCCGCTCGTGTCGGCCATCAGCCGCCCGCTGATCGTCAAGCATCTCGTCGAGGCCGCGCGTGCCCATGGCGGCACCACGGTCGCGCACGGCTGCACCGGCAAGGGCAACGACCAGGTCCGGTTCGAGGTGGGCTTCGGATCGCTCGCTCCCGACCTCGACGTGATCGCACCCGTCCGCGACTACGCCTGGACCCGGGAGAAGGCGATCGCGTTCGCCGAGGAGAACGAGATCCCGATCAACGTCTCCAAGAAGTCGCCGTTCTCGATCGACCAGAACGTGTGGGGCCGCGCCGTGGAGACCGGGTTCCTCGAGGACCTGTGGAACGCGCCGACCAAGGACGTCTACGACTACACGCAGGACCCGACGGTCAACTGGCAGGCCCCGGACGAGCTGATCATCAGCTTCGAGGCCGGACGCCCCGTCGCGATCGACGGCAAGCCGGTCAGCGTCCTCGAGGCGATCCAGGAACTCAACCGCCGCGCGGGCGCCCAGGGAGTCGGCCGCCTCGACGTCGTCGAGGACCGTCTCGTCGGCATCAAGAGCCGGGAGATCTACGAGGCTCCCGGTGCCATGGTGCTCATCAACGCGCACCAGGAACTCGAGCACGTCACGCAGGAACGCGAGCTGGGTCGCTACAAGCGTCAGACCGAGCAGCGCTGGAGCGAGCTGGTGTACGACGGCCTGTGGTTCTCCCCGCTGAAGGTCGCGCTGGATACGTTCATCGAGAAGACCCAGGAACGCGTCTCCGGCGACATCCGGCTGGTGCTGCACGGCGGTGCGATCATCGTCAACGGCCGCCGCAGCAACCAGTCACTGTACGACTTCAACCTGGCCACCTACGACGAGGGCGACACGTTCGACCAGTCCTACGCCAAGGGATTCGTGCAGATCCACGGACTGTCCTCGAAGGTCGCGGCGAAGCGCGATCTGGGCCTCTAGGTATGAGCGCCGACGGCACCAACGAAGGAGCCCCCCGTCAGGGTGCGACCGTGACCGGCGCGCTGTGGGGCGGCCGGTTCGAGTCCGGACCGGCCGCCGCCATGGCGGCGCTGAGCAAGTCCACCCACTTCGACTGGGTGCTCGCCCCGTACGACGTGCGCGCATCCCAGGCGCACGCCCGGGTGCTGCACAAGGCCGGCCTGCTCGGTGACGACGACTTGGCGACGATGCTCGACGGTCTCGGCAGGCTCGCGGACGACGTCGCGAGCGGCGAGTTCGTCCCGAGCGAATCCGACGAGGACGTGCACGGGGCGCTCGAGCGCGGTCTGATCGATCGGGTCGGTCCGGAGGTCGGGGGACGCCTGCGCGCCGGGCGTTCGCGCAACGATCAGGTGGCGACGCTGTTCCGGATGTGGCTGCGGGACGCGGTCCGCCGCGTCGCCGACGGTGTCCTCGACGTCGTCGACGCCCTCGCGACTCAGGCGGCGGCGCACCCGTCCGCGGTGATGCCGGGCAAGACCCATCTGCAGGCCGCGCAGCCGGTGCTGCTCGCGCACCACCTGCTGGCGCACACGCACCCGTTGCTCCGTGACGTTCAGCGGCTGCGGGACTTCGACGTGCGGGCGGCCGTGTCGCCGTACGGTTCCGGGGCGCTGGCCGGCTCCTCGCTCGGACTCGATCCGGAGGCGATCGCCGCGGAACTCGCGTTCGATTCGTCGGCGGAGAACTCGATCGACGCCACCTCGTCGCGGGATTTCGCGGCCGAGGCGGCGTTCGTGCTCGCGATGATCGGCGTCGACCTCTCGCGGATGGCCGAGGAGGTCATCCTGTGGAGCACTCCGGAATTCGGCTACATCACGCTCGCCGACGCCTGGTCGACCGGCTCGTCGATCATGCCGCAGAAGAAGAACCCCGACGTGTCCGAGCTGACCCGCGGCAAGTCGGGCCGGCTGATCGGCAACCTGACCGGGCTGCTGGCGACGCTGAAGGCGCAGCCGCTCGCGTACAACCGGGATCTGCAGGAGGACAAGGAGCCGGTCTTCGATTCGGTGGCGCAGCTCGAGTTGCTGCTCCCGGCAATCACCGGACTGGTCTCCACCCTCGAATTCCACACGGATCGAATGGCGGAACTGGCACCGGCGGGCTTCACGCTGGCCACCGACATCGCCGAGTGGCTCGTCCGTCAGGGCGTCCCGTTCCGTGTGGCGCACGAGGCTGCGGGGGCGTGTGTCCGCGTCGCCGAGGCGCGGGGCGCCGGACTCGAGGATCTCACCGACGACGAACTCGCCGGGGTCGATCCGGCTCTCACCCCGGACGTGCGGGAGGTGCTCACCGTCGAGGGCTCGATCGCCTCGCGTAACGCCCGCGGCGGTACGGCCGGTATCCGTGTGGCCGAACAGTTGGGCGGGGTCCGTCAGCTGTCCGAGTCGCTGCGCGAGTGGTGTCGATGACACCGGCGTCGGACGCCCCGGATTAGGGGCAGTGTGACGCGTCGAGCGCAGTAGGGTGAGGGCGGGCGGCAGCGAGACGTGCGTCACGGTTCGAGAGTCTGGGAGAGTGTTCGTGGGACTGAATACCGAAACGGTGATGGGCCCGATCCGTCGCGTGGTGGCGACGGCGCAGAACGGGTTGGAGGTGGTTCGTCTCGGCGGACTCGAGACGGACCTCACCACATCGCCGTTCGAGGTGGTCGAACGGGCACCGATGTATCGGCTCCGACGGTATTTCCCGGACACGGACCCGGCCGAGGCCGGACCCCCGATCGTCCTGGTCCCGCCGATGATGATGTCGGCCGACGTCTACGACGTGACCCGGGACCAGGGTGCGGTCGGCATCCTCCGCTCGATGGGAATCGACCCCTGGGTCGTCGACTTCGGATCGCCGGATTCCGAAGAGGGCGGCTGGGATCGGAATCTCGCCGACCACATCGTCGCGATCAGCGAGATCATCGACCAGGTGCGGTCGCACACCGGTCGTGACGTCTACCTGTCCGGATATTCGCAGGGCGGCATGTTCGCCTACCAGGCCGCCGCCTACCGCCGCAGCCGCAACATCGCCGGACTCGTGACGTTCGGCAGCCCGGTCGACACGCTCGCCGGGCTGCCGTTCGGGATCCCGGCAGGCTTCGCCACCGACGCCGCGGGCTTCCTCGCGGACCACGTCTTCAACCGGCTCGCGGTGTCGGGGTGGATGGCCCGCACCGGGTTTCAGCTCCTCGACCCCGTCAAGACACTGAAGTCGAGGTTGGATTTCCTCCGTCAGTTGCACGACAGGGAAGCGCTGTTGCCGCGGGAGCAGCAGCGACGGTTCCTCGCGACCGAGGGCTGGGTTGCATGGTCCGGTCCGGCCGTCGCCGAGTTGCTCAAGCAGTTCATCGTGCACAACCGGATGATGACCGGCGGGTTCGTGATCAAGGACCAGGTGGTGTCGCTCGCGGAGTTGACCTGCCCCGTCCTCGCGTTCGTGGGGGAGGTCGACGACATCGGTCAGCCGTTGGCGGTCCGCGGCATCCGCCGGGCCGCCCCACGCGCGAACGTGTACGAATCAACTTTGCGAGCAGGGCATTTCGGTCTCGTCGTCGGCTCGGCGGCGGCGACCCACACGTGGCCCACGACCGGCAAGTGGGTGCTGTGGAACGAGGGGCTGGGGCCGCGCCCCACCAACATCGAGCTCATGCGCTACGACGAGCATTTCGGTAGCGAATCCGGAGTGTCCATCAGCGACCGCATCATTCACACCGTGGCGTCGGTCGCCGAGGTGGGTGTCGGTGTCGGCAAGGGGATCAGCGACTTCGCGTCCGGCGCGTTGCGCGGCACGGTGGAACTGTCCGGCGAGGCCACGCGGGCGTTGCCCCGGCTGGCCCGGCTCGGCCAGATCCAGCCGCACACGCAGATCTCGCTCAGCCGGTTGCTGGCCGAGCAGCGTCGCAAGGCGCCGGGCGGCGAGTGCTTCCTCTTCGACAATCGCGTCCACACCTACGAGGCGGTCAATCAGCGCATCGACAACGTGGTCCGCGGTCTGATCCAGGCCGGTGTCCGTCCCGCCGCTCACGTCGGCGTCGTGATGCAGACGCGCCCGAGCGCGCTCGCCGCCATCGTCGCGCTGTCCCGCCTCGGCGCCGTCGCGGTCCTGCTGCCCCCGGGGCGGGAAGTCCACACCGCCCTCCGCATCGACGGTGTCGAGCGCATCGTCACCGACCCGGAGAATCTGGACGCCGCGATCGCCACCGGCATGCAGGTCCTCGTGCTCGGCGGCGGCGCCCAGCGCGACCTCGACGTGGATCCGTCGGCGAACGTCGTCGATCTCGAGAAGATCGATCCCGGCGCCGTGACGTTGCCGGGCTGGTACCGGCCCGATCCCGGCCTGGCCCGCGAGTTGGCGTTCATCATCTGCAGTGAGTCCAACGGGCACTGGGAGACCAAGCAGATCACGAACTACCGGTGGGCGCTGTCGGCGTTCGGAACGGCCTCGGCCGCTGATCTCGACCGCGGCGACACCGTGTACTGCCTTGCGCCTCTGCATCATTCGTCGAGCCTGCTGGCCGCGATCGGTGGTGCCGTGGCCGGCGGATCCCGGATCGCGCTCTCCCGCGGACTCGACCCCGAGCGGTTCGCCGAGGAGGTCCACCGCTACGGCGTGACGGTGGTCAGCTACACGTGGACGATGATGCGCGAGATCCTCGACGCCGAAAACCTCGCACTCGACGGAAGTCACCCCGTCCGGCTCTTCATCGGATCCGGAATGCCGCAGGGCTTGTGGCGCCGCACGACGGAACGGTTCGCACCCGCGAAGGTCCTCGAGTTCTACGCGTCCACGGAGGGCGACGTCGTTCTCGCGAACGTCGCCGGCGCGAAGGTCGGGGCGAAGGGTCGGCCCCTGCCCGGCAGCGCCGAGGTGCGGCTCGCGGCCTACGACCCGATCGCCGGCCGGCTGCTGGAGGACGAGCAGGGATTCATCCGCGAATGCGAGGACGACGAGGTCGGTCTGCTCCTCGGCAGGGCGGGCGTGCACGCCGAGATGTCCGGCGGCGCGATGCGCGGAATATTCGCCGCGGGCGACGCGTGGATTCCGACGGAGAACCTCTTCCGCCGCGACGCCGACGGCGACTACTGGCTCGTCGACCACAGGAAGACCGTGATCGCGACTCCCCGGGGCGCCGTGTTCACCCAGCCGATCGTCGACGCGCTCGGATCCGTCGATCGGGTCGACCTCGCGGTGGCCTACGGCGTGGCAGTCGGCGGCCGCACGCTGGCCGTTGCCGCGTTCACCCTCCGCGACGGGCGGCCGCCGAGACTGGCCGAGATCTCGGACGCGCTCGACGCGCTTGCGCCCGCGCTGCGGCCCGACATCATCCAGGTGGTGGAGGACATTCCGCTGGGGTCCTCGTACCGCCCGAACGCCGATGCACTGAGCGCCGCCGGCCTGCCCAAGCCGGGAACCCGTGTGTGGTACGCCGATCCGGAATCGCACCAGTACCGGCGGCTGACCAAGGCGGTGGCCGCCGAGTTCCAGGACGGCTCCGCCGGAGTGCCCGCCGGCGCGCGGTAGCCTGACACTGCTCACCCGAACGGTTGGAGAGGACTTCCGTGGTTATTGATCCGACGTTGCTCGGCATTCTCGCGTGCCCACAGGACAAGGGTCCTCTGCTGTTGGTCGGAGACGAGTTGCTCTACAACCCTCGCCTTCGGCGGGCGTATCCCATCGAGAACGGGATACCCGTCCTGCTGATCGACGAGGCCCGGGACGTCGACGCGGCCGAGCACGAGACGCTGCTCGCCCGGGCGTCCGGCGAGTCCTGATCACACCGGCAGATCGCCGGTGAGATAGCGCTGCAACGTCGGTGCGACGATCGCGACCAGGTCGTCGACGGGCAGCGACGCGAGTGGCTCGAATTCGAGGACGTACCGCGTCACCAGGACACCGGCCATCTGGGATGCCACCAATTGCATGCGCAGCATCCCGGTTCCGGGTGGTTCGTCGACGCGCGGTCCGAGGTCTCGGAGCACGACCTCGAGAAGGAACGTGCGGATGAGGGTCGGTTCGTTGCCCGCCATCGCGGACCGGAACGCCGCGACCACGGCGGGCTTGTGCGGCGATTCCCAGACGGAGAACACGGCCCGGGCAAGGCGGTCGCCGATCTCGTCCGGCGGGGTGTCGAGCACCGGCGCGATCACCTTCGTCGGATCCACCGGAATGTCCACCGACGCGAGGAACAGTTGTCTCTTGGTTCCGAAGTAGTGGTGGACCAGGGCGGAGTCGACGCCTGCCCCGGTGGCCACGGAGCGCACGCTGGTCTTGTCGAAGCCGTTCTGTGCAAACATTTTTCGGGCGGTAGTCAGGATTCGTGACCGCGTGTCCGGGTTGCCCGGGCGTCGTCCGGTGCGCAGCCCTGGGGTGGCGTCCGTGCGTGTCGCGGGGTCGGTCATGGTGTGCGGCGCCTCAGCGTTGCGGCGCCCAGCGACAGAGCGAGCAGGGCGAACGCGGCGACCACCGCGAGGTCGCGCCACATGAGGCCCGTCGCCCCGGGGTGGGTGGCGACCTGCTGCAACGCCTCGACGGCGTAGCTCAGCGGGAGGACGTTGCTTATCCACTCCAGCCAGGTGGGGAGCTGATCCCGCGGAACGAGGAGCCCGCACAGGAAGAGCTGGGGAACCACGACCACCGGCATGAACTGCACCGCCTGGAATTCGGTGCGCGCGAACGCGCTGCACAGCAGACCGAGGGCCACGCCGAGGATCGCGTTCAGCACGGCGATCAGCAGAACCCACGTCACGCTGCCCTCGGTGGTGAGGCCGAGGAATCCGAATGCCACCGCACACGCCAGCGCGGCCTGCGCCGCAGCGGCCGTGGAGAACGCCGCCGCGTAGCCGCCGAGCAGGTCGAGCTTGCCCATCGGCGTCGTGAGCAGGCGTTCGAGGGTGCCCGACGTCCGTTCGCGTTGCATAGCGATCGACGTGACGAGGAACATCACGACGAACGGGAGGATGCCCAGCATCGTGATAGCGACGCGCTCGAACAGCGATTGCTGACCGGGCGGCGCCGGAACGTTCTGGTACAGGAAGTACAGCAGCACCATCAGCAGGCTGGGCACCACCAGAATCATGGCGACGGTGCGGTGATCCGTCCGCAGTTGCGCGAGGATCCGGCCCGCCGTGGCCGCGAAGATCGTGACGTTCATCAGTTCTCACTCCCGACATGTGATGCGCGGATGAGGTTCAGGAAGGCGCCTTCGAGGCTCGTCTCGCCGGTCTGTTCGCGGAGTCCGCTGGGGGAGACCTGCGCGAGAAGGTAACCATCGCGCATGAGCAGGAGCGACGCGCAGTGTTCCGCCTCGTCCATGACGTGGCTCGATACCAGCAGGGTGGTTCCGGCGGCGGCGAGTTCCTCGAACCGCTCCCAGAGTTCGACGCGCAGGAGTGGATCCAGGCCGACGGTGGGTTCGTCGAGGACAAGGATCTCGGGGCGCGCCACCAGTGCGCAGGCGAGGCTGACCCGGCCCAGCTGTCCGCCCGACAGATCGGCCGCCTTCTGGGTTGCGAAGCGTGTGAGCCCCACCGCGTCGACGGCTTCGGTGACCGCGCTCGACGGCTGACCGTAGAGCGCGGCGAAGTAGGCGACGTTCTTCCTGACCGTGAGGTCGGCGTACACGCTGGGCGACTGGGTGACGTACCCGACGCGGCTTCGCAACGAGACCGAGCCTGCGGGGGATCCCAGCACGGTGACCGTCCCGGATTCCACGATCTGAGTGCCGACCACGCACCGCATCAGCGTGGTCTTTCCGCAGCCGGAGGGTCCGAGGAGGCCGGTGATGGATCCGCTCCGCACCTGGACGTCGATGCCGTGCAGCACCTCGTTCCTGCCTCGGCGCACGTGCAGATCACGAATGTCGATCGCTGCGCTGCCAATCATGGCCGGCCTCAATTCATCACTGGGTGAATTCATTGTGTGATGAATTATGCGACCGTCGAGGTGGCGTCGTCAACGGTTGTGGAGAATCGGGACGTGACCATCGATCGACTCGACCGGGCGGAACCCGTGGACGCCGCGCGCATCGTCCTCGGATCCACGCTGATCGTCGGCGACGTCCGCATCCGCATCGTCGAGGTGGAGGCGTACGGCGGGGAGAAGAGCGGCCCGTGGCCCGATCCGGCTTCGCACTCGTACCGGGGGAGGACCCCGCGCAACGAGGTGATGTTCGGCCCGGCCGGGCACCTGTACGTCTACCGCAGCTACGGGATGCACTTCTGCATGAACGTGTCCTACGGGCCGGTCGGCACCGCGGGCGGGGTGCTGCTGCGTGCGGGCGAAGTGCTCGACGGGTCCGCGACGGTCCGGGCACGCAGACCCCGCGTGACGAGACCGGCCGACTGGGCGCGCGGGCCCGGCAACCTGGGGTCCGCGACCGGCGTCACCCTCGCCGAGAACGGTGCGGCACTGTTCGAAACCGATTCGCCCGTTCGGCTGGAGGTTGCGGATTCGGACGGCTGGGTGAGCGGCCCGCGGGTCGGGGTCAGCACGGCCGCCGACCGTCCGTGGCGCCTCTGGATTCCGGAGTCGCCGGCGGTGTCCGCGTACCGGAGAAGCCCGCGTGCGACGCCCGCCGACGAGCGGATGGGATGATCGAACCCGTGACTGAGAACATCATCGATGAACTGACCTGGCGCGGGCTCATTGCCCAATCAACCGATCTGGACGCGCTGCGCCGTGATCTCGACGCCGGACCGGTCACGCTCTATGCCGGTTTCGATCCGACCGGACCGAGTTTGCACGCCGGCCATCTCGTGCCGCTGCTCGCGCTGAAGCGATTCCAGCGCGCGGGCAACCGGCCCATCGTGCTGGCTGGTGGCGCGACCGGTCTGATCGGCGATCCCCGCGATGTCGGTGAACGCACGATGAACTCCGCCGACACCGTGGCGGAATGGGCAGATCGGATCCGCGGTCAGCTCGAGCGATTCGTCGAGTTCGACGACTCGCCGAGCGGCGCCGTCATCGAGAACAACATGAACTGGACCGGCAAGCTGTCGGCCATCGACTTCCTCCGCGACGTGGGCAAGCACTTCTCCGTCAACGTGATGCTCGCGCGGGACACCGTGAAGCGTCGCCTCGAAACCGACGGCATGTCCTACACCGAGTTCAGCTACATGCTGCTCCAGGCCAACGACTACCTGCACCTGCGTCGCAGCCACGGGTGCTCGCTGCAGGTCGGCGGATCCGATCAGTGGGGCAACATCATCGCCGGCGTCGAGCTGAACCGGCGCGTCGACGCCGAATCGGTTCACGGTCTGACCGTCCCGCTCGTCACGTCGGCGGACGGCAAGAAGTTCGGAAAGTCGACCGGAGGCGGAAGCCTGTGGCTCGACCCGGAGATGACGAGCCCCTACGCGTGGTACCAGTACTTCGTGAACACCGGCGACGCCGACGTGATCAAGTACCTGAGGTGGTTCACGTTCCTCACCGCCGAGGAGCTGGCGGAACTGGAGACGGCGACCGCCGAGCGGCCGCATGCTCGCGAGGCCCAGCGCAGGCTCGCGGCCGAGATGACGACACTTGTGCACGGCGAGGCCAACACCCGTGCTGTGGAACTCGCGAGTCAGGCACTGTTCGGGCGCGCGGAACTGCAGGACCTGGACGAGCCGACGCTCGGCGCTGCCCTCCGGGAGGCGTCCGTCGCGGAACTTGCGCCGGGCCAGCCCTCCAGCATCGTCGACCTTCTCGTTCTCAGCGGCTTGTGCGAGAGCAAGGGTGCGGCCCGTCGCGCAGTGAAGGAAGGCGGCGCCTCCGTCAACAACCAGAAGATCGCCAATGAGGACTGGACTCCCGAATCGGGTGATCTGCTGCACGGGACGTGGCTCGTGGTTCGGCGCGGAAAGCGCAACTTCGCCGGCGTCAAAGTGCTGTCGAACTAGCGTGCGGCGGGTCACAGCGGCGTAATTCGGGCCGACTCCGTCCGGTGGCCCGCGCGCAGCGCGGGTCACCAGCGGATTTCACATGCCGGATGCCTGTGACCAG
>NZ_CP076048.1:0-962500 GCF_019378875.1 Rhodococcus sp. USK10 | reverse complement strand
GTTACCCGCACCTGAATATATAGGGTGTGTGGAGGGAACGTGGGGAAGTGAAACATCTCAGTACCCACAGGAAGAGAAAACAATAGTGATTCCGTGAGTAGTGGCGAGCGAAAGCGGAAGAGGCTAAACCATGGATGTGTGATAGCCGGCAGGTGTTGCATTCGTGGGGTTGTGGGGTTCATCTTGTCAATGCTGCCGTGTTGGCCGACAGTAAGAAATCATTGTGTTAGTGGAAGTGGTCTGGAACGGCCTGTCGTAGAGGGTGAGAATCCCGTACACGAAAACATGATGACTGTCGTGATGGAAACCCAAGTAGCACCGGGCCCGTGAAATCTGGTGTGAATCTGTCGGGACCACCCGATAAGCCTGAATACTCCCTGGTGACCGATAGCGGACTAGTACCGTGAGGGAAAGGTGAAAAGTACCCCGGGAGGGGAGTGAAATAGTACCTGAAACCGTGCGCTTACAATCCGTCAAAGCCTTTGCACACTTCGGTGTGGGGGGTGATGGCGTGCCTTTTGAAGAATGAGCCTGCGAGTTAGTGGCATGTCGCGAGGTTAACCCGTGTGGGGTAGCCGTAGCGAAAGCGAGTCCGAATAGGGCGTCCGTAGTGGCATGTTCTAGACCCGAAGCGGAGTGATCTACCCATGGCCAGGTTGAAGCGACGGTAAGACGTCGTGGAGGACCGAACCCACTTAGGTTGAAAACTGAGGGGATGAGCTGTGGGTAGGGGTGAAAGGCCAATCAAACTCCGTGATAGCTGGTTCTCCCCGAAATGCATTTAGGTGCAGCGTCGCGTGTTTCTCACCGGAGGTAGAGCTACTGGATGGTCTAGGGGGCCCACAAGCTTACCGAAATCAGCCAAACTCCGAATGCCGGTGAGTGAGAGCGCGGCAGTGAGACTGCGGGCGATAAGGTTCGTAGTCGAGAGGGAAACAGCCCAGATCGCCAGCTAAGGTCCCTAAGCGTGTACTAAGTGGAAAAGGATGTGGGGTCGCGAAGACAACCAGGAGGTTGGCTTAGAAGCAGCCACCCTTGAAAGAGTGCGTAATAGCTCACTGGTCAAGTGATCCTGCGCCGACAATGTAGCGGGGCTCAAGTACACCACCGAAGCTGCGGCACTCACACAATGCACCCCTTGATTCTGCGGAGTCTTGGGCAGTGGTGTGGGTGGGTAGGGGAGCGTCGTGTGGCCATGGAAGCGGCGGGGTGACCCAGCCGTGGAGGCCACACGAGTGAGAATGCAGGCATGAGTAGCGAAAGACGAGTGAGAAACTCGTCCGCCGAATGACCAAGGGTTCCTGGGCCAGGTTAATCCGCCCAGGGTGAGTCGGGACCTAAGACGAGGCCGACAGGCGTAGCCGATGGACAACGGGTTGATATTCCCGTACCCGTGTGAACGCGCCCCTGGTGAATCAGTGATACTAACCATCCTGAAGCGTCCTTACGTCCCTTCGGGGGCCCTGGATGTGGATGCATGGGACCTGATCTGGTAGTAGCCAAGCGATGGGGTGACGCAGGAAGGTAGCTGAGCCAGTCAGTGGTAATACTGGTGTAAGCCTGTAGGGCGAACGGTAGGCAAATCCGCCGTTCACACAGCCTGAGAGGTGACGCATAGCCGAATGAGGCGAATTCAGTGATCCTATGCTGCCGAGAAAAGCCTCTAGCGAGCTTTCACACGGCCCGTACCCCAAACCGACACAGGTGGTCAGGTAGAGAATACTAAGGCGATCGAGATAACTATGGTTAAGGAACTCGGCAAAATGCCCCCGTAACTTCGGGAGAAGGGGGGCCTCGTCCGGTGATGGAACTTGCTTCCTGAGCTGGGTGGGGCCGCAGAGACCAGTGAGAAGCGACTGTTTACTAAAAACACAGGTCCGTGCGAAGTCGTAAGACGATGTATACGGACTGACGCCTGCCCGGTGCTGGAAGGTTAAGAGGACCGGTTAGCCACTTGTGGCGAAGCTGAGAATTTAAGCCCCAGTAAACGGCGGTGGTAACTATAACCATCCTAAGGTAGCGAAATTCCTTGTCGGGTAAGTTCCGACCTGCACGAATGGCGTAACGACTTCTCAGCTGTCTCAACCATAGACTCGGCGAAATTGCATTACGAGTAAAGATGCTCGTTACGCGCGGCAGGACGAAAAGACCCCGGGACCTTCACTACAGCTTGGTATTGGTGTTCGGTTCGGTTTGTGTAGGATAGGTGGGAGACTGTGAAGCGCTCACGCCAGTGAGTGTGGAGTCGTTGTTGAAATACCACTCTGATCGTATTGGACCTCTAACCTCGGACCATGATCTGGTTCAGGGACAGTGCCTGGTGGGTAGTTTAACTGGGGCGGTTGCCTCCCAAAATGTAACGGAGGCGCCCAAAGGTTCCCTCAGCCTGGTTGGCAATCAGGTGTCGAGTGCAAGTGCACAAGGGAGCTTGACTGTGAGACTGACAGGTCGAGCAGGGACGAAAGTCGGGACTAGTGATCCGGCACCGGCAAGTGGAAGCGGTGTCGCTCAACGGATAAAAGGTACCCCGGGGATAACAGGCTGATCTTCCCCAAGAGTCCATATCGACGGGATGGTTTGGCACCTCGATGTCGGCTCGTCGCATCCTGGGGCTGGAGTAGGTCCCAAGGGTTGGGCTGTTCGCCCATTAAAGCGGCACGCGAGCTGGGTTTAGAACGTCGTGAGACAGTTCGGTCTCTATCCGCCGCGCGCGTTAGAAACTTGAGGAAGGCTGTCCCTAGTACGAGAGGACCGGGACGGACGAACCTCTGGTGTGCCAGTTGTTCCACCAGGAGCACCGCTGGTTAGCTACGTTCGGAAGGGATAACCGCTGAAAGCATCTAAGCGGGAAGCCTGTTCCAAGATGAGGTTTCTCACCCCTCGAGGGGTAAGGCCCCGGCAGACCACCGGGTTGATAGGCCAGAACTGGAAGCCCGGTAACGGGTGCAGGTGACTGGTACTAATAGGCCGAGGACTTACCACAAAGAAGCTACGCGTCCACTGTGCAGTATCTGAAACAACACACACGTTTCGGAACTGAAGAAGAAGAACCACCACCACCATCGGTCCAACGATGTGTGGGTTGTGTCTTCGCTGATGTTCCGTGTGACAGTTTCATAGAGTTACGGCGGCCATAGCGGAGGGGAAACGCCCGGTCCCATTCCGAACCCGGAAGCTAAGCCCTCCAGCGCCGATGGTACTGCACCCGACAGGGTGTGGGAGAGTAGGACACCGCCGAACATCCGTTACCGAAAGGGGACCCAATATACTGGGTCCCCTTTCGTGGTTTGTGTGAAAGGAATGACTGTGTCGGAGAGTGACGACGGACGTCGGTCCTTCCGCGGAGGCGGTGCCTCCCACAACGATCGAGGCGGTGCCTCCCACAACGATCGTGGCGGTGCCTCCGGTGCTAACCGTGGCGGCGCCGGCGGTTCGGGTCGTGGTGGCTCGTCCGGTGGTCCCCGTCGCGATTCGCGCGACAACCGTGGCGGCGCAGGGGGCGATCGTCGCGGTGGCGGACCCCGTCGCGGCGGTGAGGGAGGCTTCGCGCCTCGCGGACGTGAAGGTGACCGTCCGCAGCGGCAGCAGGCCCGTCCGGACGAACCGGATCTGCCCGAGAACGTCGAGGCAGGCGAACTCGATCCGGCCGTCCGCCGAGACCTGCTGAGCTTGGACAAAACGAACGCGAACACGGTTGCGCGTCACCTGGTGATGGCCGGCAAGCTCGTCGACGACGATCCGCGCCTCGCACTCGCACATGCCCGGGCCGCGCGTCAGCGTGCGGGTCGCATTGCCATCGTCCGTGAGGCCGCGGGTATCACCGCGTACCACGCCGGCGAATGGGCGGAGGCGTTGTCGGAGTTGCGCGCTGCTCGTCGCATGGCGGGCGGTCCCGGACTGCTCGCGGTGATGGCGGACTGCGAGCGTGGACTCGGTCGCCCGGAGCGTGCGATCGAACTCGGACGAAGCGAGGAAGCCGCTGCACTCTCGGGTGACGAGGCTGCCGAGCTGCGCATGGTGGTCGCTGGAGCGCGCATGGACCTCGGACAATTCGATCAGGCCGTCGTCACGCTGCAGACTCCCGATCTCGATGCCGCGCGGACCGGTCCCGGTGCCGCTCGCCTGTTCTACGCGTACGCGGATGCCCTGGTTGCGGCCGGTCGTATCGAGGATGGACTCAAGTGGTTCCTCAACTCCGCTGCGGCGGATCTCGAGGGTGACACCGACGCGGAGGAGCGTGTGGCCGAGCTGACCGGAGACGATCAGTGACGACCCTGCGGGCGAATTACGACGCACTGCTGCTCGACCTGGACGGGACCCTGTACCAGGGTCCGCAGGAAATCCCCGGTGCGCGTGAGGCTTTGGCGGCCGGGACACAGTCCTGCTACTACGTGACCAACAACGCCAGTCGCAGTCCCGGCGACGTCGCGGAACACCTGACCGAACTCGGTTTCGACGCCGACGAGTCGACGGTGGTGACGAGTTCGCAGTCCGCGGCAAGGCTGCTCGCGGAGAACGTCGCACCCGACTCACCGGTGCTCGTCGTGGGCACGGAAGCGCTCGCCGACGAGGTCCGGAACGTCGGACTGCGTCCGGTGCGTTCGTTCGAGGATGCACCCGCTGCTGTCGTACAGGGACATTCGCCGACCACGGACTGGGCGATCCTCGCCGAGGCGACCCTTGCGATCCGTGCGGGTGCCGTCTGGGTGGCGGCGAACCTGGACTCGACCCTCCCCACCGAGCGTGGCCTCGTCCTCGGCAACGGTTCGATGGTCGCGGCCCTGCGCGCGGCGACGTCCCGCGAACCACTCGTGGCGGGCAAGCCAGCCGCGCCTCTGATGGAAGATGCGATGCGCCGCAGCGGTTGTGTGCGGCCCCTTGTCATCGGCGACAGGCTGGACACCGACATCGAAGGCGCCAGCAACGTCGGTCTCGACTCGCTGCTGGTGCTCACCGGAGTGAGCACTGCGATCGACGTGCTGCGTGCCGTCCCGGAGCAGCGCCCCACGTACCTGGCATCCGAACTGGACGCGCTCAACCAGCCCGCCGACGAGTCGCTCGTCGGGGAGGACAGCCGGTGGTCCGTCGAGTTCGACGGCACCGATCTGGTGATCGAACCAGCCGCGGATTCGGCCGAACCGGTGGATTCGGCTGCGTTGCTGCGGGCCGTGGCCGTCGGTGCATGGAAATTCCCCGACTTCGCGCGGATCACGTCGACGACGCCCGCGGTGAGCGCGGTCGTGTCCGGCTGGGGTGTCTGAACCCCTGCCGGACCCGCGTTGTTCGTCACGCGATTCGCTGTATGCGTATCGGAACGCGATGGACTAGCGTTGTGCCCGATGAGCACGCCAATACCGCGCCCGGGAGCCCATCTACCTGGGCCTCCTCAGAGTGTCGACCCCGAGAAGATCCACACGGAGGTCGACGGATTGTTGTCGCGGCTCGGAGCCGTCGAACCTGATCCCGACGACGAGCACGGCGTCGGGGTCATCCCACGCAAGGCCCACCTTCTCGAGAAGGCGCACGACGTGCTGGTGGAGGCCCTGGCCACCGTGGACAAGATCTGACGTGGCCCGTCGAGCACGGGTGGATGCCGAACTCGTTCGGCGGGGGCTGGCCCGGTCCCGAGAACATGCGCAAGAACTCATCGCCTCCGGCCGAGTGCTGATCTCGGGTGCGGCAGCGACCAAACCGGCCACCGCCATCGAAGCGGGAACGCCGCTGCGGGTGGTCGAGGTCGACAACGAAGTGTCCTGGGCATCCCGCGGCGCGCATAAACTCCTCGGTGCGCTCGAGGCGTTCGGCCCCCGCGGACTCGAAGTCGACGGCAAGCGTTGCCTCGACGCCGGCGCATCGACCGGCGGCTTCACCGACGTGCTCCTGCACCACGGCGCGCGGGAGGTCGTGGCGGTGGACGTCGGATACGGCCAGTTGGTGTGGCGGCTGCAGTCCGACGACCGCGTCCACGTCGTGGACCGCACCAACGTGCGATCCATCGATGCCGAACAGATCGGCGGCCATGTCGAACTGGTGGTCGCGGACCTGTCGTTCATCTCCCTGAAGCTCGTGCTCCCGGCGTTCGTCGCCTGCGTGGCCGCTGGCGCAGATCTGATACCGATGGTGAAGCCGCAGTTCGAGGTCGGCAAGGATCACGTGGGCTCCGGTGGGGTGGTGCGTGACCCGGAGTTGCGTGTCGCCGCGGTACTGGACGTCGCGGAGACGGCGGCGTCGCTGGGACTGCGTACCGTCGGTGCGGTGGCCAGTCCGCTGCCAGGACCGTCGGGAAACGTCGAATACTTCCTGTGGCTCCGCGCGGATGTCACACCCGGGACGGATGATGTACCGGTCGAGTCGGTAGAAGAGTTGATCCGCACCGCGGTGCAGGAGGGACCACAGTGAGCGGGGGAAGCAGCGGCGCCCAGCAACGCGAGCGGGAGATCCTGCTCGTGGCGCACCCGGGTCGCGCCGAGATCACGGAGACCGCGCGACGCGTCGGCAAGATCTTCGAGCGGGCCGGGATCGGACTGCGTGTGCTCGTCGACGAGGTCGACAGCACCCGCATCGAACCGATGGACGGCATGGCGGCCGACGAATTCCTGGTTCCCGGGCTGGAAGTCACCATCGTGCAGGCGGGCCCCGACGCCGCCCTCGGGTGCGAGATGGTGCTCGTCCTCGGCGGGGACGGCACCTTCCTCCGGGCGGCGGAACTCGCCCAGGCCGCATCCATTCCGGTCCTCGGCATCAACCTGGGCCGGATCGGGTTCCTCGCGGAAACGGAGGCCGAGCACCTCGACGAGGCGCTCGGCCAGGTGGTGCGCCGGGAATACCGCATCGAACACCGCATGACGCTGGACGTGCTGGTCCGTGTCGACGACGAGATCATCGAACGAGGCTGGGCGCTCAACGAGGCGAGCATCGAGAACCGGTCCCGGCTCGGTGTGCTCGAGGTGGTGCTCGAGGTGGACGGGCGGCCGGTGTCGGCGTTCGGCTGCGACGGCGTCCTCATCTCCACACCCACCGGATCGACGGCATACGCGTTCTCCGCGGGCGGCCCCGTGGTGTGGCCGGAGCTCGAGGCGCTGCTGGTGGTCCCGAGCAACGCGCACGCATTGTTCGCGCGCCCCCTCGTGACGAGCCCGGAATCGCTGATCGCGGTGGAGACGGTGGCAGGCAGCCATGACGGCCTGGTGTTCTGCGACGGTCGCCGGACCCTCGAATTGCCCGCGGGCGCCCGCGTCGAAGTGGTGCGTGGCAAGGAACCCGTTCGTTGGGTACGACTGGATTCGGCGCCGTTCGCGGACCGGATGGTGCGAAAGTTCGAGCTGCCCGTCACCGGGTGGCGAGGAAGGAAGCCCTAGACGTGCTGGCAGAGATCAGGATCGACAACCTCGGTGTGATCTCCGAGGCATCGGCGCAATTCCACGAAGGTTTGACGGTGCTCACCGGCGAGACCGGCGCGGGCAAGACGATGGTCGTGACGAGCCTGCACCTGCTCAGCGGTGCGCGGGCAGACGCGGGCCGGGTGCGCCTCGGTGCGCCGCGCGCCGTCGTCGAGGGCCGGTTCATGACGGACGAGGGCTCGGAGCACGTCGAACGCGCCGTGTCCCGGCTGCTCGAATCGACCGGGGCGGAGCGGGACGAGGACGGCACCATCATCGCGGTCCGCACCGTCGGCAGCGACGGTCGGTCCCGCGCCCACCTGGGTGGTCGCAGCGTTCCGGCAGGTGTGCTGTCCGAGTTCACCGATCCGCTGCTCACCGTGCACGGGCAGAACGATCAGCTGCGGTTGCTTCGCCCGGACCAGCAGTGCGCCGCGCTCGACCGATTCGCGGACAAGGCGGTCGGGCCGCTGGTCGCGCGGTACCGCAAGCACCGCGACGAGTGGATGACCGCGCGATCCGAACTGATCGAAAGGACCGGTCGTACCCGGGAACTCGCGCAGGAAGCCGACCAACTGACGTTCGCCCTCAACGAGATCGACGGCGTCGCCCCGACCCCGGGCGAGGACGAGTCGATCGTGTCGGAGGTGCGCAGGCTCAGCGAACTCGACTCGCTGCGGTCGGCGGCGGAGGAAGCACACGCTGCGCTCGCCGGCGGCGACGACATGGACGGCGACGGTGTGGCCGCGCCGGCGCTGGACCTGCTGTCCGAGGCTCGGGCTCGGATCGAATCGGCCACCGACCCCGAACTCGACGGGCTCGGACCCCGCCTCGCCGACGCGATCGCGGTGGTCACCGACGTCTCCGCCGACCTCACCACGTACCTCGCCGGGCTGCCGGCGGACCCCGGGGCGCTGGACTCCCTGCTGTCCCGGCAGGCGGAGCTGAAGAACCTCATCCGCAAGTACGCTGCCGATGTCGACGGCGTCCTGGAATGGGCCGACAACGCCCGTGCGCGGCTCGAGAAGATCGACGTCTCCTCCGATGCGCTGGCCGCCCTGACGAAGCAGGTGGAGGAGTCGGCGGCGTCGACGGCGGAGGCCGCGTCGAAACTGACCGCGGCCCGCGTCAAGGCCGCGACCAAGCTCGCCAAGGCTGTCAGCGCCGAACTCGCGGGTCTGGCAATGGGCCGGGCGGCGCTCGAGGTGACGGTCCGGCCCCGGATCGCCGGACCACAGGACACGGCCCCGCTCACGGTTGACGGTACCGAACTGCACGCGGGATCGTCCGGCGTCGACGAAGTGGAGTTCCGGCTGTCGGCGCACAGCGGCGCGCAGTCGCTGCCGATCAGCAAGAGCGCGTCCGGCGGTGAACTCTCGCGCGTGATGCTCGCCCTCGAGGTGGTGCTCGCCGGGTCCGACTCCGGTGCGACGATGGTGTTCGACGAGGTCGACGCCGGCGTCGGCGGACGGGCCGCGGTCGAGATCGGCCGACGACTGGCCCGGCTGGCCCGCACGCACCAGGTCATCGTCGTCACGCACCTGCCGCAGGTTGCGGCGTTCGCGGACACCCACCTGGTGGTCGACAAGGTCGACGACGAGGACGGCGTCGTCAGCAGTGGCGTGCACACACTCACCGACGACGAACGGGTCGTGGAACTGGCCCGGATGCTCGCCGGCCTCGACGACACGGAGACCGGCCGTGCCCACGCGGAGGAGCTGCTGGCGACTGCCAACGCCGAGCGTTCCGCCTGACCCGGCCCGGCGAGCTTTCGACCGCCGTGGTAATGGTGTGACTGATGTGGTAAACGGTTCGGCGCGCCTCCACAGGTCGGTCCTGCTTCCGGTCCATCATCGAATTCATGAAGATGCCGGCACTGCTGTCACGTAACACCGAAACTTTGCCTGGGGTCAGCGGCATCGCCAGGGTGGATCGCAACACGGCCAAGTTGCTGCGCCGCGTCGGACCCGGTGACATCGTCGTTCTCGACGAGCTCGACCTCGATCGCGGAACCGCGGACGCCCTGGTGAAGGCCGGCGTTCTCGCTGTGATCAACGCGTCGCCCTCGATCTCGGGGCGGTATCCCAACCTCGGCCCGGAGGTGATCGTCGCCAACGGGATCCTCCTGGTGGATTCGGCGGGCGCCGAGGTCTTCAAGAGCATCAAGGACGGCAGCAAGGTCCGGGTGAACGGGGGAGGTGTCTACTCCGGGGAACGGCGCATCGCGAAGGGCGACGAACAGACCGAGGCGGAGATCTCCGACCGGATGATCGAGGCGAAGACCGGACTGGTCGACCACCTCGAGGCATTCTCCGGCAACACCATCGAGTTCATCCGCACCGAGAGCCCGTTGCTGATCGACGGGGTCGGGGTCCCCGACGTCGACGTCGACATGAAGGACCGGCACGTCGTCATCGTGTCCGACGGCCCGGACCACGCGTCCGACCTGAAGAACCTCAAGCCGTTCATCAAGGAGTACTCACCGATCCTCATCGGCGTCGGGGCAGGCGCCGACGTGCTGAAGTCGGCGGGCTATCGCCCGGACCTCATCGTCGGCGACCCCGAGGACATCACGAGCGCGACGTTGAAGTCGGGCGCCGAGGTGGTCCTGCCCGCCGACCAGGACGGCCACGCACCCGGTCTGTCGCGCATCCAGGACCTCGGGATCGGAGCGATGACGTTCCCCGCGTCCGGGTCCCCGTCCGACCTGGCCCTGCTACTGGCCGACCACCACGGCGCGTCGCTGATCGTCACGGTCGGGAGCACCGTCTCCCTCGACGAGTTCTTCGACCGCGGCCGCCGCGACAGCAACCCGTCGGCGTTCATGACTCGCCTGAAGGTCGGGCCGAAACTGGTGGACGCGAAGGCCGTGGCGACCCTGTACCGCAGCCGGGTGTCGGGCGGCGCGATCGCGCTGCTCGTCCTCGCCGCTCTCGTGGCCGTGATCGTGGCCCTGGTCGTGTCCAACGTCGGCGGTGAAGCACTCGACTGGGCAGTCGCGACATGGAACAGCTTCGCGTTGTGGGTCCAGGGGTTCTTCAAGTGATTTCTTTGCGTCAACATGCCATTTCCATAGCGGCGATCTTTCTGGCTCTGGCAATCGGCGTGGTCATGGGCTCCGGCCTGTTGTCGAGCGGTCTCGTATCGGGGCTGCGCGACGACAAGGCCGACCTGCAGACCGACATGGAGAACGCGACCGAACGCAACAACCAACTGACCGAGCAGCTGAACTCGGCCGACGGCTTCGATTCCGCGGTGGGCGGCCGCGTGGTCGCAGGCTCGCTCGCGCAGCGCACCGTGATGGTCGTGACGACCCCCGATGCTGACCCCGCCGACCTCGACGGGGTCAACCGGATGATCGCGCAAGCCGGCGGTTCGGTGACCGGGCGGGTGTCGTTGACCGACTCGTTCGTCGACGCCACGGGCGGCGACCGGTTGCGGACGGTCGTCAACAATGTGATCCCCGCGGGCGTCACGTTGAAGACCGGGGCCGTCGACCAGGGCAGCCTCGCCGGTGACCTGCTGGGCTCGGTCCTCATGCTCGGCAAGGAGACGGGTCAGCCGCAGAGTTCCGCCCAGGAGATGGCGCTTGCCCTCGAGACCCTTCGTGGCGCCGGATTCGTCAGCTACGACGACGGGGCCGTCCAGCCTGCGCAGGTCGCGGTGGTGCTGACCGGCGACCGGGACGTCGAGGACGGCGTCAGCGGCAACCGCGGTGCGGTCGTGGCCCGGTTCGCGGGCGCGCTGGACTCGCGCGGCGCCGGTGCGGTGCTCGCCGGACGTCCGGCTTCCGCCCAGGGCAACGGCGCCGTCGCCGTGGCACGGGCCGACGCCGCCCTCTCGGCGGCCCTCACGACGATCGACAACATCGACCGGGAAGCGGGCAAGATCACCGTTCCGCTCGCACTGCAGGAGCAACTGAACGGCGGCGCAGGCCGGTACGGCACGGGACCCGGCACCACCGGAGTCACCGTGGGGGCCACCCCGGCGTAGCGCGCGTCACATCGGGGCGGGCAATCCCGGCGCGTTGTTTCCGGGACGTCCGCCGAGGTGTTACCGTGAAGTCCCGTGGGTCGGCAGGCCCCAGCATTGCTCGAACAGACCAAGCCCTGCACAGTCGTCACGGGAGCCCCTTTGCCACAGTCACGCACTCATTCGCGTACCGCCACCAAGCACATCTTCGTGAGCGGCGGCGTCGCCTCCTCACTCGGCAAGGGCCTCACAGCCTCGAGCCTCGGGCAATTGCTGACCGCGCGGGGAATGCGCGTGACCATGCAGAAACTGGATCCGTACCTCAACGTCGATCCGGGCACGATGAACCCCTTCCAGCACGGTGAGGTCTTCGTCACCGAGGACGGTGCCGAGACCGACCTCGACGTCGGCCACTACGAGCGCTTCCTCGACCGCGACCTGTCCGGTCAGGCGAATGTGACCACCGGGCAAGTGTATTCGACGGTCATCGCAAAGGAGCGGCGCGGCGAATACCTCGGCGACACCGTCCAGGTCATTCCGCACATCACGGACGAGATCAAGAGCCGCATCCTCGCGATGAGCGGGCCGGATCTGCAGGGGCACCGCCCCGACGTCGTCATCACGGAGATCGGCGGCACCGTGGGCGACATCGAGTCGCAGCCGTTCCTCGAGGCCGCCCGTCAGGTGCGCCACGACGTCGGCCGGGACAACGTCTTCTTCCTCCACGTCTCCCTGGTCCCGTACCTGGCGCCGTCGGGTGAGCTCAAGACGAAGCCCACCCAGCACTCGGTTGCCGCACTGCGGAACATCGGTATCCAGCCCGACGCGCTGATCCTGCGCTGCGACCGCGAGGTTCCCCCGGCGCTGAAAAACAAGATCGCGCTCATGTGCGACGTCGACGTCGACGGCTGCATCTCGACCCCCGACGCGCCGTCGATCTACGACATCCCGAAGGTGCTGCACAGCGAGGGCCTCGACGCGTACGTCGTCCGCCAGCTGGGACTGCCGTTCCGCGACGTGGACTGGACCGTGTGGGGAAACCTGCTCGAGCGTGTCCACCAGCCGCGCGAGACCGTGCGGATCGCCCTCGTCGGGAAATACGTCGACCTGCCGGACGCGTACCTGTCCGTCACCGAGGCGCTGCGTGCCGGCGGGTTCGCGAACCGCTCGAAGGTGGAGATCTCGTGGGTGCCGTCGGACGCGTGTGAGACGGAAGCGGGCGCGCAGGCCGCGCTCGGCGACGTCGACGGCGTGCTGATTCCTGGTGGCTTCGGAATCCGCGGCATCGAGGGCAAGCTCGGCGCGATCCGGTACGCCCGCCACCGGAAGATCCCCCTTCTCGGACTGTGCCTGGGTCTGCAGTGCGTCGTGATCGAGGCCGCGCGCAGCGTGGGTCTGGACGACGCCAACTCCGCCGAGTTCGAGCCCGAGACCACGCACCCTGTGATCTCTACGATGGCCGATCAGGAAGACGTCATCGCCGGCGAGGCCGACCTCGGTGGCACGATGCGCCTCGGCGCGTACCCCGCCGTCCTGGCGAAGGGATCCGTCGTCGCCCGGGCGTACGGCAGCGAAGAGGTGTCCGAACGTCACCGTCACCGCTACGAGGTCAACAACGCGTACCGGGACCGGATCGCCAAGAGCGGACTCCGGTTCAGCGGCACCTCTCCCGACGGTCACCTCGTCGAGTTCGTCGAGTACCCGGCCGACCAGCACCCCTTCTTCGTCGCCACGCAGGCCCACCCTGAGCTGAAGAGCCGTCCGACGCGTCCGCATCCTCTGTTCGCGGCGTTCGTCGACGCGGCGCTGCGGCACAAGCTCGAGGAGCGCCTCCCCGTCGACGTGCACGGTGAGGAGCGTGCGGCCGCCGAGAACGAGATCGCCGATTCCGCCGACCGCGACGAGGTCGCGTCGGTCGACAGCGCAGGATAGGGCGACACAGACCATGCCCGACATCGGCCGGCACGAATTCGAGACTCTCGATTCGCGCGCCGTCTACAGCGGCGCGATCCTCGCGCTGCGCGTGGATCACGTCGCGATGCCGGACGGCAGGACCGCTGAGCGTGAGGTCGTCGAGCACCACGGCGCCGTCGCCGTCGTGGTGCTCGACGACGAAGACCGGGTCGTCCTGATCCACCAGTACCGGCACCCGGTCGGGCGTCGGTTGTGGGAGATCCCGGCGGGCCTGCTGGACGAGCCCGGGGAGGACCCCGTCGACGCCGCCGGACGCGAACTGGCGGAAGAGACCGGCCTCGCGGCCCGGCGCTGGTCCGTCCTGGTGGATGTCGTTCTCTCACCGGGGTTCACGGACGAGTCGGTGCGCGTGTTCCTCGCCGAGGACCTGTACGAGGTGGACCGGCCCGACCCGGAGGACGAGGAAGCCGACCTCGAGATCGAGCGGATTCCGTTCGACGACGTCGTGTCGATGGTGCTGAACGGGACCATCGTCAACGCCACGGCCGCGTCCGGGCTGATGGCGCTCGCCGCCGCCCGGTCCCGGCCGGGCGGTGTCGGCGAACTCCGCGACGTGAGCGCCCCCTGGGTCGATCGTCCCGAGCGGTTCAGCGAGCGGAAGCGCGCACGTGCCGCCGGGGACGAAGCCGCGCGGGCCTGACCGCACACACTCCGCCACTCGTTCGCGACCCACCTGCTCGACGGCGGCGCCGACGTCCGCGTCGTCGAGGAGTTGCTGGGACACGCGTCTGTGACGACCACCAAAATATATACGCTGGTGACAGTGGGTGCGTTGCGCGAAGTGTGGGCGGGAGCGCACCCCCGGGCGCGGTAGCGGAAAGCGTGTCGAGGGGAAAATTCACGGTACGAGGCGGTAGCGTTCGTATAACGATGTGGGATCGGCAGCGATCATCGAGAGAACAGGGGATCATCGGACCGTGGTGACACCGCAGCCGCCAGCGGCGGAGTCAGAGCACTCGCAACCGGAGGGCGACATGTTCGACGTGCGGCAAACTGAAACCGCAGACTTGTTCGAGGACGCTGCCGTGGTGGTGGAGGAGGAACTCGGCCCCACGGGACGGCCGACGCGTGACGTGCCGGAACCCGCCCCGTTGCCCTCGCACGGACCGGCCAAGATCGTCGCGATGTGCAACCAGAAGGGCGGCGTCGGCAAGACGACGTCGACGATCAACCTGGGTGCGTCGCTGGCCGAGTACGGCAGGCGGGTCCTGCTCGTCGACCTCGATCCCCAGGGGGCGCTGTCCGCAGGCCTCGGCGTCGCGCACAACGACCTCGAACTGACCGTCCACAATCTGCTCGTCGAACCGCGCGTCTCGATCGACGACGTCCTGATGCGGACACGTGTCGAGGGCCTCGACCTGTTGCCGAGCAACATCGACCTGTCGGCGGCGGAGATCCAGCTCGTCACCGAGGTGGGGCGGGAGCAGACGCTCGGACGTGTGCTGCATCCCGTGCTCGACCGCTACGACTACGTCCTCATCGACTGCCAGCCGTCCCTCGGTCTGCTCACGGTCAACGCGCTGGCCTGCGCGGACTCGGTGATCATCCCGATGGAGTGCGAGTACTTCAGCCTGCGCGGCCTGGCGCTGCTCAACGACACGGTCGAGAAGGTCCACGACAGGCTCAACCCGCGGCTGGTACTCGCCGGCATCGTCGTGACGATGTTCGACTCGCGGACCCTGCACGCGCGCGAGGTGATGGCCCGCGTGGTGGAGGTGTTCGGGGATCTGGTCTACGACACCGTGATCAACCGGACCGTGCGATTCCCCGAGACCTCCGTCGCCGGGGAACCGATCACCACGTGGGCGCCCAAATCGACCGGCGCCGAGGCGTACCGTGCGCTGGCACGCGAGGTCATCCACCGGTCCGGCCGGTAAGTGGTGGATACGCAAGACATTCCGGCACCACCGCAGACCGAGGGTTCGAACAGCGAGGACCCGCAGGCGCCCGCCGTCAAGCCCGGCTTCCGGGTGACGCTGCGGAACTTCGAGGGTCCGTTCGATCTGCTGCTCACCCTGATCAACCAGCGACAGCTGGACGTGACGGAAGTCGCGTTGCACCAGGTGACGGACGACTTCATCGCCTACATGCGCACGCTCGGCGCGGAGATGGGACTCGACCAGACCACCGAGTTCCTGGTGGTCGCGGCGACGCTGCTCGATCTGAAGGCGGCGCGTCTGCTCCCCGCGGGGCAGGTGGAGGACGCCGAGGACCTCGCGCTCCTCGAAGCACGCGACCTACTGTTCGCCCGGCTGCTGCAGTACCGCGCGTACAAGCAGGTGGCGCAACTGTTCGGTGAGCTCGAGGCGGCTGCGCTGCGCCGATACCCGCGGTCGGCGGCACTGGAGGACCAGTTCACCCAGTTGCTGCCGGAAGTGCTGCTCGGCGTCGACCCGCAGCGGTTCGCGGAAATCGCCGCGACCGTGTTCACACCCCGCCCGAAGCCCACCGTCGGACTCGACCACCTGCACGACATGCACGCGGTGTCGGTTCCCGAACAGGCGGCGCGGATGCTGGAACTGCTCCGCGAACGAGGAGCCGGGGAGTGGGCGAGCTTCGGCGACCTCGTCTCGGAGTGCGAGGTTACCGTCGAAATCGTGGCAAGATTCCTCGCGCTGCTCGAGCTGTACCGCGAGCAGTCGGTGTTGTTCGAACAGCCCGAGCCGCTCGGGGACCTACTGGTGAGCTGGACCGGGGAAGGATCACACGCCCCCGTGACCGAGGAGGATTACGGATGAGTTCGGCCCCGTTCGACGAGCCGGACGAGCCCGGCGCCGTCGACAGAGAACCCGAGCTGTCGGACGCGGAACCCGAGTTGTCGGACGCAGAACCCGAGCTGTCGGACACCGAACTCGCGGCGGTTCTCGAGTCGTTGCTGCTGATCGTCGACTCTCCGGCCGGCGCGGAGCAGCTCGCGTCCGCGACCGGTGCTTCTGTGAATCGCATCACGGAGGCCCTGAACCGCATGTCGGCCGAGCTCACCGCCCGGGAAAGCGGGATGGACCTCCGATATGCCGGTGACGGTTGGCGTCTCTACACCCGCACCGCGTACGCGCCCTACGTGGAACGGCTCCTGCTCGACGGAGCGCGCTCCAAACTGACGAGGGCGGCATTGGAAACTCTGGCCGTGGTGGCATACCGTCAACCGTTGACCCGCGCACGGATCAGTGCGGTGCGCGGCGTCAACGTGGATGGTGTGGTGCGCACACTTCTCGCTCGCGGGTTGATCGCCGAAGCCGGCGTCGACCCCGATACCAACGCCACGCAGTACTCGACGACGGAACTCTTCCTGGAACGGCTCGGCCTGGCGTCTCTGGCCGATCTTCCCGCCTTGGCTCCGTTGTTGCCGGATGTAGACCTGATAGATGACATCAGTGACAGTCTGGAATCTGACCCACGATTTGCGAGAATGAATAAAGCTACGGCTTCCACAGAAGAGTTGGACACCGGGCTGGACACCGAAGACTGACAGGGATAGTACAAAAGTGAAGAAACCCGCTCGCCGAGATGGCACACCGGATCGCAACAACAAGAAGCAGCGCCCCACCAGGTCGGAGACCGGAGGGCGCACCAGGTCGGAGGCCGGAGGGCGTCCGGACAGGGCCGAGGCCGGTCATCGATCAGGCCGGCCCGACGCCGCGAAGGGCAAGCCCGGCAGGCCCGATCCTGCCGCGAAGAACAAGCGCGGCAAGCCCAAGTCGGCCAAGCCGCAGCGCGCGCAGGCCCAGGCCCCCAAGATCAGCAACGCCAAGCCGGCCCGGCACCAGTACGCCGACGCCGATCGGCCCGTCGGCCCGCCGCAGGGCGACGGCATGCGCCTGCAGAAGGTTCTCGCTCAGGCCGGCGTCGCGTCGCGTCGTGCGGCCGAGGAACTGATCTCGCAGGGTCGTGTCGAGGTCGACGGCCGCATCGTCATCGAACAGGGACTGCGCATCGACCCCGAGAACGCGGTGGTGCGCGTGGACGGTGTCCGCGTCGTCGTCCAGAAGGACCTGGTTCACCTCGCCCTCAACAAGCCCCGCGGCTGGCAGTCGACGATGTCGGACGACCTGGGTCGCCCGTGTGTCGGCGACATCGTCTCCGAGCGGGTCGCCGCCGGTCAGCGGTTGTTCCACGTCGGCCGGCTCGACGCCGACACAGAGGGACTGCTGCTGCTCACCAACGACGGTGATCTGGCTCATCGGCTGATGCACCCGTCGTTCGAGGTGTCGAAGACGTACCTGGCGACCGTGTCGGGTGCTCTCGAGCGCGGCGTCGGTAAGAAGCTGAAGGAGGGTGTCGAGCTCGAGGACGGACCGGCGAAGGTCGACACGTTCACGCTCCTCGACATCAACGAGGGCAAGTCGTTGGTCCGGGTCACGCTGCACGAAGGCCGCAAGCACATCGTGCGCCGCCTGTTCGATGCCGTGGGACATCCCGTCATCCGACTGGTCCGGACGGACATCGGCGCGGTCGCTCTCGGCGACCAGCGGCCCGGGACGCTCCGCGTCCTGGGTCGAGGCGAGGTCGGCGGTCTCTACGGGGCGGTGGGCCTGTGAGCGCCTCGTCGCTGGTCGTCGCGATGGACGGCCCGTCCGGAACCGGGAAGTCGAGCGTCTCACGGATGCTGGCGCAGCGCCTCGACGCCCGCTACCTCGACACCGGCGCAATGTACCGCATCGCGACGCTGCATGTGCTGCGCAAGGGCGTGGACCTCACCGATCCCGACGCGATCGCCGACGCGACCGCGGGTCTGCCGTGGTCGATCGGCACCGATCCGGCGGGCGAGCAGGTCCTGCTCGACGGCGAGGACGTGGGGGAGGAGATCCGCGGCGACGCGGTGACCAAGGCCGTCTCGGCCGTCTCCGCCGTTCCCGCGGTGCGTGAACTGCTCGTCGCCGCGCAGCGTCGAATCACGGGCGAGACCGAACGGATCGTCGTCGAGGGCCGGGACATCGGCACCGTCGTGCTTCCCGACGCCGACGTGAAGATCTACCTGACCGCCTCGGCGGAAGCCCGGGCCCAGCGCAGGAATGCGCAGAATCTCGCGGAGGGACGAGGCGACGACTACGCGGCCGTACTGGCCGACGTGCAGCGTCGTGACCACCTCGACTCCACGCGCGCCGTGTCGCCGCTGCGGCCGGCCGACGATTCCGTGCTGGTCGACACCAGCGAACTGGGAATCGACGACGTGATCGGCAGGTTGCTGCTGGTGGTAAGCGACAGAAGTGGAGCAGTGCAGTGACCGAACAATTCACCACCGAGTTCGCCGGCGACGGCACCTGGAGTGAGGAATCCGACTGGGAGGTCCTCGACCTCGAAGACGGCGGTGACGGGGAGGCCCACATCCCGGTTCCGACCCTCGCCGTGGTCGGGCGCCCGAACGTCGGTAAATCGACGCTCGTCAACCGGATCATCGGCCGCCGCGAAGCCGTCGTCGAGGACATTCCCGGTGTGACCCGGGACCGTGTCTCGTACGAGGCGAACTGGAGCGGCCGCCGGTTCATGGTGCAGGACACCGGCGGCTGGGAGCCCGACGCCAAGGGCCTGCAGCAGTCCGTGGCCCGGCAGGCGGAACTGGCGATGCAGACCGCGGACGCGATCCTGCTCGTCGTCGACGCCGTCGTCGGCGCCACCGCGACCGACGAGGCCGTGGCCAAGGTGCTGCGCCGGTCCAAGACGCCGGTTCTGCTGGTCGCCAACAAGGTGGACGACGGCCGCACCGAATCCGAGGTGGCCGCACTCTGGTCGCTCGGGCTCGGACAGCCGCACTCGGTGAGTGCGACGCACGGCCGCGGCACGGGCGATCTCCTCGACGAGGTGCTCGCCGCCCTGCCGGAGACCCCGCGTGAAGGCATCCCCGGCGGCGGACCGCGGCGTGTGGCTCTGGTCGGGAAGCCGAACGTCGGGAAGTCGAGCCTGCTGAACAAGCTGTCGGGCGACGAGCGTTCGGTGGTCCACAACGTCGCCGGCACCACCGTCGACCCGGTCGACTCGATCGTGGAACTCGGCGGCAGGCCGTGGCGTTTCGTCGACACCGCCGGTCTGCGCAAGCGGGTCAGCCACGCCAGCGGCGCCGAGTTCTACGCGTCGCTGCGGACAAAGAGCGCCATCGAGGCCGCCGAGGTCGCGATCCTGCTGATCGACGCGTCCGAGCCGATCTCCGAGCAGGACCTGCGCGTGCTGAGCATGGTCGCCGACGCGGGCCGGGCCCTCGTCATCGCGTTCAACAAGTGGGATCTGGTCGACGAGGACCGGCGACTGCAGCTCGATCGCGAAGTCGATCGGGACCTGGTGCGGGTGCCGTGGGCGCAGCGCGTCAACATCTCGGCGCAGACGGGGCGCGCGGTGCAGAAACTGGTGCCCGCCCTCGACACGGCGCTGGAATCGTGGGACAAGCGCATTCCGACGGGCCGGCTCAACACGTGGCTCAAGGAAGTCGTCGCCGCGACGCCGCCGCCGATGCGCGGTGGCCGGCTGCCTCGCGTGATGTTCGCCACGCAGGCCGGAACGCGTCCGCCGACGTTCGTGCTGTTCACGACCGGGTTCCTCGAGGCAGGCTACCGCCGGTTCCTGGAGCGGCGTCTGCGTGAGGAGTTCAATTTCGACGGCAGTCCCGTCCGCATCTCGGTGCGAGTGCGGGAAAAGCGTGAGCGACGGAGTCGTTGATCCGACAGAATGCGCTCTGACCAGGCGATTAGCGTTACGGACTGCCGCTGATGTAATCTCATCGAGCACCTGAACGAGGGTGTGGACGGGCTGTGGCGCAGCTTGGTAGCGCACTTGACTGGGGGTCAAGTGGTCGCAGGTTCAAATCCTGTCAGCCCGACCAGATGATCAGCGAAGGCGGTTTCCCGGAAACGGGGAGCCGCCTTTTCTGTGTCTCGGGGCCGGTGCTTACGCCGTGACGATGACGGGGTCGCCGACCTTGGCGTTGTCGTAGAACCACTGGGCGTTCTCGGTGCTGAGATTGATGCAGCCGTGGCTGACGTTCTCGAACCCCTGCGAACCCACCGACCACGGTGCGGCGTGCACGAAGATTCCACCCCACGTGATGCGGGTGGCGTATTCGACGTAGAGGCGGTAGCCCTCCTCGTCGTCGATCGGGACACCGTACGTCGACGAGTCCATGATCATGTCGCGGAACTGCTCGATGACGGGGAAGGTCCCGAGCGGTGTCTCGTAGCCGGGTTTGCCCATCGACGCGGGCATGGTTTGCACGACCTGGTCGTTGATGCTGACCGTGAACTGGTGCGTCGTCGTGTTCGCGACGGCGACGAGTGCGTCACCGACCTGGAATTGCGACCTCGCACCCGCCGCCTCGACGGTCACCGCGGTGTGCGCAGGCCAGAAGTGATCTGGGCTCCACTGCAGGGTGCGGTCGTCGATCCAGGAGAACTGCCCGGGCACCGGTGTCGACGGGGTGATCCGGACACCACGCTCGGCGAGTGCGCGATCGGGCACCGGAGACGTGAACCTGACGACGACAGGATGCGCGACGCCGACGACCTGACCGCTCGCGGGGGAGAGTGCCGGCGCGAGGATCTTCCCGGTGACGGCCGGGGGCGCCGCCGACGCGGCGGCGCTCACTCCGCACACGGCGAGTGCCGCGAGTACCGAGACGAGGAACAGACGTCCGACCTGCTGCGATTTCCACATGCCGTCCAGCCCTTCAGAGACTGTGAGCGTCATTTCAGTTAACCACGGCGATATCCGACAGCGGAACCAGGGAAACTTGATGCATTACGCGCATCAGAGGGCCACGGGCGACGCGCCGTCGTCACATCGGCCGCGTTGCGCCGGTCACATAGGTGACAGACGGCGACGGAGGGATGTGACCGATGAACGAGAACGATGTGCTGGCGCAGCAGTTCGAGACGCATCGCCGGCACCTGCGGGCGGTGGCCTACCGGATGCTCGGCTCGCTCACCGAGGCCGAGGACGCGGTGCAGGAATCCTGGCTGCGGCTGAGCCGCACGGACACCGATTCGGTGGAGAACCTGGGCGGCTGGCTGACGACGGTGGTGGCCCGCGTGTGCCTGAACATGCTGCAGTCCCGCAGGTCGCGGCGGGAAGAGCCCCTGGACGTGCAGGTGCCGGATCCGATAGTCACGCTCTCGGACGGCAGCTACCCCGAACAGGAGGCGGTGCTCGCCGATTCGGTGGGTCTTGCACTGCTCGTGGTCCTGGGCACGCTCACCCCGTCGGAGCGGCTGGCGTTCGTGCTGCACGACATGTTCGCCGTGCCGTTCGAGGACATCGCCCCCATAGTCGAGCGATCCCCGGCGGCCGCCCGGCAGCTGGCGAGCCGCGCACGCCGCCGACTGCAGGGAGCACCCGTTCCCGACACCGATCCCGTCCGGCAGCGCGCAGTGGTCGACGCGTTCCTGGCGGCGGCGAGGGGCGGCGACTTCGACGCCCTCGTGGCGGTATTGGATCCGGATGTCGTGCTCCGAGCCGACACGGGCGCGTTGCCCCCGGGCGCCTCCACTATGGTGCGCGGTGCGGAGACGGTCGCGGGCCGTGTGCTCGGGTACGCGCGGCTGGCCCGGTTCGCGCAACCGGCACTCGTCAACGGTGCCGCCGGCGTGGTCGCGATTTCCGAGGGACAGCTGCTGTCCGTCATGGGCGTCACGATCCGGCAGGGGACGATTGTGGAGATCGACATCCTCGCCGACCGCGAGCGCCTCGCCGGGCTCGTCGTCGAGAATCTCGACTGACGGGCCCACCGGGGTCATTCCGCGCGGTGCCCGCCGTCTCCGTGGGCGTTGCCGGTGCGCAGGGCGATCAGCGCTGCGGCGGCAAGGAAGATGCTGCCGGTCAGCAGCGCTCGCTGGAAGCCGGAGGTGAGTGCCTCGGGCACAGGCGAATTCGTTGCGAGCAGGTGCTGGGTTCGGGAGGTGGCGATCGCGGCGAAGATCGCCAGACCGAGCGCGCTGCCGACTTGCTGCGAGGCGTTCAGCAACGCCGCCGCGAGCCCTGCCTCCTCGGCAGGCACACCCGCGTTGGCTGCGGTGGTGACGCCGACGAAAACGGCACCGAGGCCCAGCGACACGATCATCAGTCCCGGGAACAGATCGGCGAGATAGGCGCCGTCGACCGGGATCCGGGACAGGTAGAACAGGCCCGCCGCCGCCACCATCGCGCCCACGACGGTAACCGGGCGGGTTCCGATGCGTGTGAGCAACTGGGAGGAGATTCCGGCTGCGACGCCGACGCCCAGACAGAGCGGAAGGTACGCCGCCCCCGTCTGCATGGGGGAATAGCCCAGAACGTTCTGCATGTAGAGGGTGAGGAAGAAGAACATCGCGAGCAGACCGGCGAACGCGATCAGCCCCGTGACATTTGCCGCCGCCAGGCCCTTGATGCGGAAGATCGACAGCGGCAGCAGTGGATCGGGGCTGCGCTGCTCGTTCACCAGGAACGCGACGATCAGGACGAATGCTCCGGCGAACGCGCCGATCGTGCGGGCCGACCCCCACCCGTGGTCGGGCGCCTCGACCAGTGCGTAGACGAACATCAGCATCCCGCCGGTACCGAGCACGCCGCCCACCAGGTCGAAGTCCGCGAACCTGGCGCGGCGGCGGTCGTCGGGAATCAGCGCGTAGACCGCGGGCAGCACGAGAACGCACGCCACCGGGTTGACGAACAACACCCATCGCCAGCCCGGGCCCTCGGTGAGCACACCACCGAGAAACACCCCGACCGCCGACGCGAGACCGCCCACGCCGGCCCAGACACCGAGCGCGGTATGGCGTTCGGACCCTTCCTCGAATGTCGTCGTCAGGATCGACAGCGCGGCCGGAAGCATCAGCGCCGCACCGACACCCTGCGCCAGCCGGGCACCGACAAGGATCTCGGCGTTGCCGGCGAAACCACCGACCAGCGAGGACAATCCGATGACGACGGTGCCGGTGACGAGGACGCGACGGCGGCCGAGGAGGTCGGCGAGGCGACCGCCGAGCAGCATGAACCCGCCGTAGGTGATGAGATAGCCGCTGGGCACCCACTGCAGTTGCTGCACCGAGAAGTTCAGGTCGCTGCGTATGTCGGGCAGCGCGATGTTGACGATGGACGCGTCGACGAAGTCGAGAAAAGCCACGGCGCACAACAACGTCAGGGTGAGTCTGCCGCGGGCGGTGGAAAGAAACTGCGGTGTCGTAGCCGATTGTCGCGATCCGGACGTGCCGGTGATCGAGGTGTCCATGATGGAAGCCTTCCTGTGTTCTTCGGTCGTCACTTCTATGACCGACGGCCCGGCGGCGATGTGACCGCGCGCAGGCCGCGGCGCGAGTAGTGTCGGAACCCGGCAGGTCACGGAAACGGGAGGCTGGCATGGCTGGACGGTTCGAAGGCACTGCGGTGATCGATCGCCCCATCGAGGAAGTGTTCGAGTACCTCGCCGCCGGGGTCAACGACCGGGAGTTCAGCCCGCGGGTCCAGGAGATCGTGAAGAAGACGGACGGTCCTCCCGGAGTCGGCACCGTCTTCGTCAGCACTGTCAAGGATGCGGGAATGACCACGAAGCGGGAATTCGAGATCACCGAATTCGAGGCACCGCGGAAGATTCGCTGGGCGGAGCGATCGACGAACTCCGTGACCGCGAAAGAGGGCGGTTACGACCTCGAACCGTCGGGCGCAGGCACCAGGGTGACGATCTTCAACGTGCTGGAGGGGCACGGGATCGGAAAACTGATCGCGCCCCTCGCGCTGCGGGCGGCCCGCAAGGACGCGCCCGCTTTCGCGCAGCGAATCAAGGCTGCCGCGGAGAAGTGACCGGCGCTACGGCGCCGGAATGACGAGCGCCAGTATCTGATCGACGCCCTCGGCGAGGGCGTCCGCCGCCGTGTCGTCGCCCGACAGATACCGGGCGAGACTCTGCTGGAACAGCCCGTCGAACACGGCGTACATGGTGGGCGGGGCGATCGTGATCGTGCGTCCCGCCAGTTCCGCGTACCGGGACACGATGCGCCAGATCATGTTTTCGAGACTCTGGTCGATCGCGGCGACGTCGGCGCGGAACGACTCCTCGAACAGCGACTGCGAGCGGAGGTCGTACCAGAGGCGATGCATCGAGGCCTCGCCGCGGAGCGAATCCATCAGCACCCGGCCGAATCCCGCCTTCAACTCCTCGGGCGTCTGCGCCGTGGCGACCACGCCGTCGTAGCGCGTGACGCAGCGCGCCTTGTAGTGCTTTACGCAGTGCGTGATCAGATCGACCTTGTCGCTGAAGTAGTAGTGCAGAACGCCGTGGGAGAACTCGGAGTTCTGGGCGATCTCCCGGAGGCTGGTGCGGGCGTATCCGAGTTCCGAGAGGGTCTGCAACGCGGCCTCGGCGAGTTGATCCCGGCGCTCGGCGAATTTGTCGACCTGGCGGCGCGAGACCCGGTCGGCGTTCTTCTCGGCGACGGGTGTCACGGCATTCTTCCTGTTCGGCTCGCGGAGTCCAGCACGGTGAGCATCAGTCTAGCCCGCGTTCCTTGACGACTGTGTAACAAAATCTTGACAGTCGTAAAGGGAATTCTTGACAGTCGTCCAAAGTCGAATACGCTGTGATCCACACCACAATGCGAACAGTTACTCGTGACGTGGTTTCCGCGAAACGTCTCGGTGCGAAGGCAGGTCGGAATGAGTGTGCGTGATCTTGCAGGACGAAAAGCGCTGGTCACCGGTGGTGCGAAGGGGCTGGGGGCCGGAATGGCCGCCGCCCTCGCCGACGCCGGTGCGGCGGTCGTGATCGGCGACGTCCTCGAGGAAGAGGGACGCGCGACCGCCGACTCGCTCGGGAAGTCCGGTGTCGACACCGGATTCGTGACCCTCGACGTCACCGACGACGGCAACTGGGAGCGCGCCGTCGCTGCCACCGTGGAGCAACTCGGCGGACTCGACCTCCTCGTCAACAACGCCGGCATCGAGATCTCGTCACTCGTGGTCGACATCGATCCCGCCGACGTCCGCCGGATGTGCGACGTGAACATCCTCGGTGTCGCGCTCGGCTTGAAGCACGGTCTGCGCGCGATGCGTCCCGGCGGTGCCGCGGGCGCGGGAGGGTCGATCGTCAACGTCTCCTCGGTGGCCGCCACCATCCCGTTCCCCGGCATCGCCGGCTATTCCGCCACGAAGTCCGCCGTCGACCGGCTCACCCGGGTCGCGGCGCAGGAAGCGGGAAAACTGGGGTACGGCGTCCGCGTGAACTGTGTGTACCCGGGGCTGGTCGCCACGGAGATGGGACTCGGGCTGGCCGCCGACATGGAGCGGCTCGGATTGTGGCCCAGCGCCGACGCCGCGGTCGCCGACGTGATCGGCCTGACCCCGCTCGGGCGGCTCGGTGAGGTCGCGGACATCGCCGACACCGTCGTCTTCCTGGCTTCCGACGCCGCCCGCTTCGTCACCGGAATCGGCCTGCCGGTCGACGGTGGCATGGGCATGTAATTCGACCGCTCCGGCTCTCCCCGCATTCACCGAAAGGCACGTCATGACCGACAAGAAGCCCGTCATCGTCTACGGAGTCTCCGGTTACACCGGGCGGCTCGTGTGTGAATACCTGCGCGAGTTCAACATTCCGTTCATCGCCGCCGGCCGGGACAAGAAGCGAATTCAGGAAGTGGTCGACCGGATCCCCGGCCTGGACACCGTCGACCACGAGGTCGTCGAGGTGGAACACACCGTTCCGGCGCTGACGGAGCTGTTCAGCGGCGCGCGGGTGGTCAGCAACATGGTCGGCCCGTTCATCAAGCACGGCGCCGTCGTCGTCGAGGCGGCCCTCGCCGCGGGATGCCACTACACCGACACGACCGGGGAGCAGGACTGGGTTCTGGACGTGCAGGCGAAGTTCGGCGACCAGTTCGCGGAGAAGGGGCTGCTGCTGTCTCCCGGCGTCGCCCAGATGTACACCACCGGCGAGATCGCGGCGAACATCGCGCTCGAGACGCCGGGGCTGGACACACTCGACATTCTGGTGCTGTGGAAGGGTTTTCCCACCTACGCGTCCACGCAGACGATCTTCACGATCCTCAAGGCCGACTGGTACTACCTGGAGCAGAACCGGTACGTGAAGTGGGACCCAGGTACCACTTTCGACGTCGTGGTGCCGGGACAGCACCAGATGGCCCTCGCGCTGCCGTGGGGCGGCACCTGCCACCCCGTGTGGTTCAAGGACGATCCGCGGGTGGCGAACGTGAAGGCGGCCGGCGGCGTGTTCGACCGCTCCGTGATGGAGGGCGTCGTCGCGACCCAGAAGATGGTCGAGGAGCAGATCAAGACCCTCCCCGCGGACGAGCAGGACGCGGCGCTCGCGGAGATCGCCGGCTCCGTGCAGGCAGGGATGCCGCCCAGGGAGAACCCCCGCGTCAACACGTCGCTCGACTCCGTGTACGCGTCGGGTCCGCTCGGCCGGGCGCACTGCGTCATCCACGGAAACTGCAACTACAAGCAGACGGGACTCCTGCAGGCGTACGCCGCGCACTCCCTGTTGCAGCAGCCCCCGAAGCGAACCGGCCTCGCATCGGCGTGTCAGGCATTCGGGCATCGCGAACTCCTCGGAGCCCTGCGCAGTTTCGGCCTCGTGATGGAGCCGGTGCTCACCGTGCAGAGCTGATCGTCCCGGCCGCGACCGTCAGGAGGACAGCACCATGCGATTGACCGACTACCTCGACAAGGGCGCCTCGCTCGGACCGTCGTCGCCGTGCCTGACGATGGGCGAGCGGACGCTGACGTACGCGGACGTCCAGGACCTCAGCCGGCGGGTCGCCGCGGCGCTGGCACGGTCGGGGATCGCCGCGGGCGACAAGGTGGCCGTGCTGTCCGGCAACGACCCGACAGCATTCTCCTGCGTGTTCGGGATCAGCCGGGCGGGGGCTGTGTGGTGCCCGATCAACCCGCGGAACGAAGCCGCGGAAAACAGGGACCTGCTCGACCTCTTCGACTGTCGCTGCCTGATCTTCCAGAAAGCGTTCGCGCCCTTGGTCGATCGGATCCGGCAGCAGCTGCCGCTGCTCACGACGCTCGTGTGCCTCGACGGAGACGAGGCGTACGCCGACGCGTTCGACACCTGGCTGGGGACCGAACGCCTCGACGCCGAGCCCGTCGACGACCTCGCGCTGATCGTCGGTACCGGTGGGACGACGGGACGTCCGAAGGGCGTGATGCTCACCGGCCGGAACATCGAGACGATGTCGGCGCTGACCCTGATGAGTTACCCGTTCGACGGCCGACCGGTGTACCTCGCTCTCGCGCCGCTGACCCACGCGGCGGGTGTCCTGTGCTTTCCGATCCTCGCCCTCGGCGGGCAGGTGGTCATCATGCCGGCGCCCGATCTCGGGCAGTTCCTCGCGCACATCGAACGGGACCGCGTCACCCACACCTTCCTCCCGCCGACCCTGATCTACATGCTGCTCGACCACGCCGACCTGGAGACGACGGACCTGAGTTCGCTGCAATGCTTCTGGTACGGCGCGGCGCCGATCTCGCCGACGCGGCTGAGCGAGGCGCTGACCCGGATCGGGCCGGTGATGGCCCAGTTGTTCGGGCAGAGCGAGGCGCCGATGATGATCGCGACGATGGCACCGAAAGACCATTTCCTGGCGGACGGCTCGGTGGCGACCGCCCGATTGAGCTCCGCGGGCCGACCCTCCCCGCTGGTCACGGTCGCGATCATGGACGGGCAGGGGGCGTTGCTGCCGGCCGGACAGCGGGGCGAAGTGGTCGTGCGCAGCTCCCTCGTCATGTCGGGGTACTACAAGAATCCCGTTGCGACGCAGGAGGCGTCGGCACACGGCTGGCATCACACGGGCGACATCGGGTACCTCGACGAGGACAACTTCCTGTACATCGTCGACCGCGCCAAGGACATGATCATCACCGGCGGATTCAACGTCTATTCCGTCGAGGTGGAACAGGCGCTCATGGCGTACCCGGGCATCCAGGACTGCGGGGTGATCGGGCTCCCCGACGAGAAATGGGGCGAACGCGTCGTCGCCGTCGTCCAGACGCGAACCGGAAAGCCTGTCGAGGCCGACGCGCTCACGGCGTTTGTGAAGGCGCGCATCGGCAGCGTGAAGACGCCGAAGGAGATCCTGGTCTGGCCTGATCTGCCTCGTTCGAAACTCGGGAAGGTCCTGAAGAACGAGATCAAACAGCAGTTGCTCGGCTGACGGCGGACGCCCGGCACGCGGGCCTCGAAACGCGGGGGACCGGAACGTGGGATTCGCGGTGAGTGGCGATACTGTCGGGTGATGGTGAATGGGCACGTACTCAGCAGGGAACGGCTCGCCGACGCGCTGGCCCGCTTCGAACCACGGATCGTGGACCCGGCGAACCGGCGGTCCGCGGCGGTCGTGATCGCCGTGATGAACGACGGCGCGGACGGTCAGGCCGTTCCGCTGACCAGGCGCCCGAGCAAGATGCGTGCGCATCCGGGGCAGTTCGCGTTGCCCGGCGGCGGGGTGGATCCGGGGGAGACCGGCGAGGACGCCGCCCGGCGCGAACTGCACGAGGAGCTCGGCCTCGACGTGGAGCCGTCCGCGGTGCTCGGCAGACTCGACGACTACGTCACCCGCTCCGGGTACGTCATCACGCCCTTCGTCGTGTGGTCGGAGCAGTCGATTACCTCGCTCGTCCCCAATCGCGAGGAAGTGGCGGAAGTGTTCTCGGTGGGCGTTGCCGAGATCGATGCCGAGCCGCGATTCGTGGAGATTCCCGAATCGTCGAAGCCGGTGATCCAGTGGCCGTTCCGGCGTCACCTCGTGCACGCCCCGACGGGCGCGGTCGTGTACCAGTTCCGTGAGGTCGCACTGCATGACCGGCACACCCGGATCGACGGTTTCGACCAACCCGTCTTCGCCTGGCGGTAGGTGGCCACGTTCACCGGGATACGCGACTAATCTCACAGTCCGTGACCTTCTTCGAGTCTCTCGCCCGCAAGCTCGACCGCACCGGTGTCGACCCCGTTGTCTGGCACGCCCCGCCGCCCCCTCCGCTCACGGGAGTGCTCGCTCCCAACGGAGTGCTCGACGGCGTGCACCGCTGGGCCCTGCCCAGCGGAGAGGGGCCGGAGGACGTGGCCGTCGATCACGACGGCCGGGTGGTCACCGGAGGAAACGACGGCCGGATCTGGCGGTTCGACAGCCGCGGCGACGCCACCGAACTCGCGAACACGGGTGGGCGGCCCCTCGGGGTCGAGGTCCTCGACGACGGCCGATACCTGATCTGTGACGCCGAGCGCGGCGTGCTGAGGGTGGACGAGAAGGGGCGCGTCGACGTGCTCGCCGACACCGCGGTCGGGCACCCGCTCGTGGCGTGCAACAACTCCGCTGTCGGCCGCGACGGCGTCGTGTACTTTACCGACTCCTCCGCGCACTTCACGATCGCCGACCACCGTTACGATCTCCTCGAACACCGGGGGACCGGCCGCCTGCTGCGTCTCGACCCGCGGACCGGGGAGACCGACCTCCTCGCGGAGGGACTGCAGTTCGCCAACGGCGTGGGACTGGCCTCGGACGAATCGTTCGTCCTCGTCGCCGAGACCGGCTCGTACCAGATCTCCCGCGTCGACCTGACCGGACCGTCGCAGGGCCGGACGTCCGTGTGGGCCGAGAATCTGCCCGGCATCCCGGACAACATGACGTCCGAGACCCGCGACGGGCTGTTCTGGGTGGCGCTCTACAGCCCGCGGATGCGGCTGCTGGATCTGCTCGCGCCGTACCCCGCGCTGCGCATCGTCGCGGCGAACCTGCCCGAAGCCGTCCAGCCGAACCCGGTGCACGCGGGCTGGGTGGTCGCCCTCGATCGGCGTGGCGGGATCGTGCACAGCCTGCGCGGCGGCAAGGGCAGCTACGCACCCGTCACCGGTGTGCGGGAGCACGACGGGTGGCTGTACCTGGGAAGTCTGACCGCGGACGCCGTCGCGCGGGTTCCGCTCCCGCCAGGACCGGACATCGCTGCGGGCGAGTGAGAAGGGTCTGACCTGCTCCGATGGATTCTCCGGGGGACGATCGGCGGACCACCGCCGCGGTTGTGGAAGAGTGGCGAGAGCGGTGCGACGAGCGCCCGAGAACAGGTCCGCACTCGACGCTGGGGAGATATTGGTGAATTCGGTGGACCGGGACACTGTGCGGTCGGACCGGATCGTGACCGTCCCGAATCTCCTGAGCGTGGTGCGCCTCCTCGGAGTGCCGCTGTTCGTGTACCTGCTTCTCGTCACGCACTCCGACGGGTGGGCCCTCGCGATCCTCATGATCAGCGGCTTCACCGACTGGCTCGACGGCAAGCTCGCCCGGATCCTCGACCAGTCGTCGAAGCTGGGTGCGCTGCTCGACCCGTTCGTCGATCGCCTCTACGTCGTCACGACGCTGGTGACGTTCGTCGTGCGCGGATTCATCCCGTGGTGGGTGGCGGCGATCCTGATCGGCCGCGACGTCGTTCTCGCGCTGACACTGCTGATCTACCGGCGACGCGGACTGCCACCCCCCGACGTGATGTACCTCGGCAAGGGGGCCACGTTCCTGCTCATGTTCGCGCTGCCGATCACCCTCGCGGCGCAGGGTGACTGGAGCATCGCCACGGTGGCGGAACCGCTCGGCGCTGCACTCCTGATCTGGGGCACGGTGCTGTACGTGTGGACCGGGCTGCTCTACACCGTCAACGCGCTGACCGTCGCGCGCACCGTTCCCGCGCGAGGATCGGGCGGCGACGAACGCGAGGTCCGCTGATGACGCGAACCGAGTCCGGCGTCCGCAGGAATCCGGTGCCGTCCCTGCTGCAGTCTCTGATGAACGATCATCTGGACCCCGGCTACGAGGGCGCGGCCGAGGATCGCGAGCACGGACATTCGCGGCAGACACGGGTCGGTCGGCAGGTGTGGATCGCGATCGGCGCACTGCTCGTCGGCCTGGTGCTGTCGGTCGCCTACCGGCAGGCCACCGAACGCATCCCGGGCACCGAGCAGGTGCGGTCCGAACTCCTGAGCAAGGTGCAGGACGCGCAGGACCGGGCGGGTGCCCTCGCGGCGACCCGGGACACGTTGACGGCACAGGCGGACGACGCCCGCGCCACCGCGCTGGCCGGCGACGCCCGCGGTGCCGCACTGCTCGACGAGTTACACGGTCTCGAGGGGGACGCCGGGGTCGAGACCGTGCACGGTCCCGGACTGACCGTGACGCTCACCGACCCCGCGGCCAAACCCAACCTGTCCGATTCGTCCCAGCGCAGTGTCGGGGGGAAGGCGGTCGTGCTCGATCGCGACCTGCAGTCGGTGGTCAATTCGCTGTGGGCGGGCGGTGCCGAGGCCATTGCGGTCGGTGACGTGCGAATCGGGCCGTCGGTGACGATCCGGCAGGCGGGCGGCGCGATGCTCGTGGACAATCAGCCGGTGTTCTCGCCGTACGTGGTCTCCGCCATAGGCCCCCAGGGGCCGATGCAGACCGGATTCGTGGTGAGCGACGCCTACCTGCGGATGTCGAGCGTGGCGCAGTTGTACGGCATCGGCTTCGCGGTCGCGGAGGCCGACGATCTCCAGCTGCCCGCCGCCCCGGCGCGGGAAGTGCGGGCGGCCCGGGAAGCAGGAACACGATGACAACGGCGGAGTCGGATGGAGGCGTCACACGAATGAAGGCAGCACTGAAGGGCGGATCCGCGATCTACGGGGTGCTCGCCCTGATCGTGGGAATCGTGCTGGGAGTGGTGTTCAGCCCGCAAGTGCCCGACGCCGTGCAGCCCTACCTGCCCATCGCCGTCGTCGCCGCGCTCGACGCGGTGTTCGGCGGATTGCGCGCATACCTCGACGAGATATTCGACTCGAAGGTGTTCGTCGTCTCGTTCGTGTTCAACGTCCTCGTGGCGGCGCTGATCGTGTGGCTCGGTGACCAACTCGGTGTCGGAACCCAGCTGTCCACCGCGATCGTCGTCGTGCTCGGCATCCGCATCTTCGGCAACGCGGCCGCGCTGCGGCGCCGTCTGTTCGGGGCGTGATCGCGACGTGAGCGGGCACGAGGGCAGACACGAACTGCATGGCAACGAACCCACGACGTCGCGGCGCTCACACGTCGTCTTCGCGCTGCTGGCCGCGCTCCTGCTCGGCGGGCTGGGAATCGCGATCGTGACGCAGGTGAAGAACACCGGGTCCGGCGACACGCTCGACTCGGCGAGCCCCGCGGATCTGCTGGTCGTCCTGGACACGCTGAATCAGCGGGAGGCGGCCCTGCGGCAGGAGATCGCATCGCTGGAACAGACCTTGGCAACCTTGCAACAGAGCGGCAGTTCCGGGGCGGCGCTCGACGAGGCTCAGGCCCGGTTGACGGCCCTGTCGATCCAAGTCGGGAGCGCACCGGCCACCGGCCCCGGCGTGACGCTGCGCATCACCGACCCCAACAAGGGGGTCGGATCCGAGGTCCTGCTCGACCTCGTCCAGGAACTGCGCGCCGCGGGCGCCGAGGCCGTGCAGATCCAGGGTGCCGACGGCCCGCCCATCCGGATCGGCGTCGACTCCTGGGTGTCCGGTTCGGCAGGCGGCGTGTCGGTGGACGGCCGCAAGGTGAACGCCCCCTACGGAGTTGTCGCCATCGGTGATCCGCCGACTCTGGCGGCCGCCCTGAACATTCCCGGCGGGGTGGTCGACACGGTCGCGCGCAGCGGTGGACAGTTGACGATCGAACAATCGCAGCAGGTCACGATCTCCGCCTTGCGGGAGGCGAAACCTCGCCAATACGCTCAGCCCGGAAATTGATCTTCGCATCCGCCCGCGGATTGCCATCGAAAGGAAGCCACTGTGAGTGAGCTCGAAATCCCCGCCGATCGTCGGTACACCGCCGAACACGAGTGGGTCGAGCGGACGGGGCCCACGACGGTACGCGTCGGCATCACCGATTTCGCGCAGTCCCAGCTCGGCGACGTCGTGTTCGTCCAGCTTCCGGCCGTCGACGAGGACGTGACGGCGGGCGAATCGTTCGGCGAGGTGGAATCCACCAAGAGCGTCTCCGACATCTTCGCCCCGCTGACGGCGAAAGTCGTTGCCGCCAACGCTGATCTGGACGGCAACCCGGAACTCGTGAACTCCGCGCCCTACGGGCAGGGGTGGCTGGTGGAACTCGGCGTCGACGACGAGGCGACCCTCGACGCCGCACTGGCCGAAATGCTGGACGCCGCCGGGTATGCAGACATCACGGCAGGATAATTTGCCGCCGAACACGCGAAGCGGTAATCGGATAGTTTCGGAAGGTGCCGACAGCCCGGAAAACGGGGTTGCCGGAGAAATCCGCTGTCGGAATACCGGTTCGTAATGTACTGGCGGCCTGTCTCACTACACGCACCGGCGTGCGCAGGGTACGGTCAATGTTGAACGCATGTGCCGTGTCGGGGCGCAGGTCCGTAGTTTGAATGTGATCGTGGGAGTTTGCACAGAAGTTAATGTGCACGGGAACCGAATTATGTAGTACCGAGTGGCATTGCGTAGTCCAGCGAATCTTGCTGGATGATCGAACTAGGAGGAGAAACGGTGAGCGAGAACGGCAACGACGCGGTCTATGGGGAGACGCCGGCGGAAACCACGTCGGTCTTCCGCGCGGACTTTCTCAATGAGCTCGACAACTCCTCGGCAACCCAGGCTCCGGAGGCTCCGGTGTCGGGTGTGGAGGGACTGCCCGCGGGCTCTGCTCTGCTCGTCGTCAAGCGTGGACCGAACGCAGGGTCGCGCTTCCTGCTCGACCAGCCGACGACGTCCGCAGGACGGCATCCCGACAGCGACATCTTCCTCGACGACGTGACCGTCAGCCGTCGTCATGCGGAGTTCCGCCAGGAGGACGACGAGTTCCAGGTGGTCGACGTCGGCAGCCTCAACGGCACCTATGTCAACCGTGAGCCGGTCGACTCGGCAGTCCTCGCGAACGGCGACGAGGTGCAGATCGGCAAGTTCCGGCTGGTCTTCCTGACCGGACCCCGGACCACGGCCGGTGGGTCGCAGATCGGTGAGACGTCAGCTGGTGCGGGTAGCCAATGACCGCGGTGCGGCAGCAGCAGGCGCATTCGGGGATGTCGATCGGCTCCGTGCTGGATCGACTGCGCCCCGATTTTCCTGATGTGACGATCTCGAAGATCCGATTCCTCGAAGCCGAGGGTCTCATCAGCCCGCAGCGCACTCCCTCGGGGTATCGGCGATTCTCGATTGCCGACACTGAACGACTGCGCTACGTCCTGACGGCGCAGCGCGATCAGTATCTGCCGCTGAAGGTCATCAAGGAGCAGCTCGAGGCCATCGACAGAGGTGTGGCCACGGTCGGCGCAGGCGATTCTTCGCCGCGCCGGCCGCGCGCGCTCACCGTGGCCCCGGGAGAGGTGTCCCCGGAGGAATTCCGCCCCGACCGCGAGGTGCGGATCAGCCGCGACGACCTGATCTCCCGGGCCGGGATCGACGAGAAATTCCTCGTCGAGCTGACCCGGGGCGGCCTGGTGGTTCCCGGGCCCGCGGGGTTCTTCGACGAAGACGCGGTGACCCTGGCGCGCACCGCGAGGGCGATGTCCGAGTTCGGACTCGAGGTGCGGCACCTGCGGGCGTTCAAACTGGCCGCCGACCGCGAGGCCGGGTTGGTCGCGCAGATCGCCGGGCCCGTCGCCAAGGGCCGCGACGCCGGCGCACGGGATCGCGCCGAGGAGATGGTGCGGGAACTGGCCGCGCTGTCTCTGACGTTGCACACATGCCTGGTGAAGTCGGCCGTCCGAGGTGCGCTCGATCGGTGAGGTGAGTTCGCCGGCGGTCCCACCTCGGAACTTCCCAACGACGCTGCGCTCGAACGGCTGTACGGTCGAAGAGCAGACACGAATCGAATAGAATCCTGGTACGGCATTGTGTGCCGCGGACGGACCATTGCAGGGTGGAGGCAGACGCGATGAGCGAAATGCACGTGATCGGAGTTCGTGTCGAGCAGCCCCAGAATCAACCTGTCCTGCTGCTGCGGGAAACCGACGGCGAGCGGTACCTGCCCATCTGGATCGGGCAGACCGAGGCCACCGCCATCGCACTCGAGCAGCAGGGTGTCGAGCCGGCGCGTCCGCTGACCCACGACCTGATCAAGAACCTGATCGAAGCGTTCGGTCGCACTCTGAAGGAAGTCCGCATCGTCGAGCTCCGCGAGGGCACGTTCTACGCCGACCTGGTGTTCGACCAGAACACTCGCGTCTCGGCCCGCCCGTCCGACTCCATCGCCATCGCACTGCGCATCGGGGTCCCGATCTTCGCCGAGGAATCGGTGCTCACGGAGGCCGGTCTGGTCATGCCCGACGAGCGTGAGGACGAGGTCGAGAAGTTCAAGGAATTCCTCGAGTCCGTGTCGCCGGACGATTTCAAGGCCACCGACGGCTAGTTTCTCCAGCGGAAGAGCCGCCGGCGCAGTAACGGTTGAGGTTCTTCCGGCGCGTTGCGTTGACCCGGTCTCCTCGGAGTCATAGCGTTCGGTGCAGTGATTTTCTGCCCTGCAGATTGTATCGGGCGTACGCTGAGTAGGTTCAGGGTACGGACTAGCTCGATGTCACTGGTGGCGCTTGCGCCGCTCGATGTGCTGCGGATTGCCGCGGACACTGGCGACGCGCGTCACAGGCGCACTGATCGTCGGGTTCAGTGCAACATGCGAGAGGGAGTAGTCAGTGGGAGATCGGCCGCAGGAGAATGCGCTGAATCTTGCGCCCGGCGACAACGTTGCCGAGCCCGAGTTCAGCTCCGAGGAGATCCAGCCGGGCCTCTTCCCGGACGATTCCGTGCCCGACGACCTCGTCGGATACCGCGTCCCCATCGCCTGCCAGATCGCGGGAATCACCTACCGCCAGCTCGATTACTGGGCTCGCACATCCCTCGTGGTGCCGTCCATCCGTGGCGCGGCCGGGTCGGGCAGCCAACGGCTGTACTCGTTCAAGGACATCCTCGTCCTCAAGATCGTCAAGCGCCTGCTCGACACCGGAATCTCCTTGCAGAACATTCGCGTGGCCGTCGACCACCTGCGTAAGCGCGGAGTGCGGGACTTGGCCAAGATCACACTTTTCTCGGACGGGACCACGGTCTACGAGTGCACGTCGGCCGAGGAGGTCGTCGACCTGCTCCAGGGTGGGCAGGGTGTGTTCGGTATCGCGGTCAGTGGTGCAATGCGCGAACTGACCGGCACCATCGCCGATTTCCCCGCAGAGCGCGCCGACGGCGGCGAGAGCGAGCAGAGCCCCGAGGACGAGCTGGCGTCGCGGCGCAAGAACCGCGCGAGCCGCAAGACGGGCTAGGCCGCAACCCCTGGAGCGCGGCGCTGGTGGCGCCGCTCTCTGTGCTCGTGACATAGACTGGCGGTGCGTCGACGCCGTGCGGGAGAGTTCCGGGCACTGCATGCACAGCAGCATCGTGTGTGTGGGAGTTCGGGCGCCGAAGGAGCAACACCTCCCCGTCAATCTCTCAGGCAAACAGGACCGTGCGGGCTCCGACGCCTCTGGAAAGCGGTGGGAGCACCCACCCGCCCACGGGGAAAGGGCCGTCTTCACACGTGAACGACGGTACCGAATCTCTCAGGCGCTCGACCCGAGCAGGCGACAGAGGGGGAGGGACGTTCCGCAGAGCGGGGCGTGTCCTGGTCCTCCGAACTGCTTGGGAGTTGTCGTGATCGACGCTGGAAGCCGTACATTCGCCGATCGTCATGTCGGCCCGAACGCTGCGGAACTCGCGCACATTCTCGAACTGGTCGGGGCCGATTCGCTGGACGACCTCGCGTCGAAAGCCGTTCCCGCCGTCATCCTGGACGGGGTCACGAGTGGGATCGCCGACGGCCTCGACGCCCTGCCCGCACCGGTCTCCGAGCACGAGGCGCTCGCCGAACTGTCCGCACTCGCCGCGCAGAACACCGTGGCGACGTCCATGATCGGGCTCGGCTACTACGACACCCTCACCCCGCCGGTTCTGATCCGGAACATCATCGAGAACCCGGCCTGGTACACGGCCTACACGCCGTACCAGCCCGAAATCAGCCAGGGCCGCCTCGAGGCCCTCCTCAACTTCCAGACGATGGTCGCCGACCTGACCGGCATGGAGGTCGCCAACTCGTCGATGCTCGACGAGGCCACCGCCGCCGCCGAGGCGATGACCCTGCTGCGCCGGGCGAGCAAGAGCAAGTCCCCGCGGTTCGTCGTCGACGCCGACCTGTTCCCGCAGACGCTGGCCGTCGTCGAGACCCGGGCCGAGCCGCTCGGCATCGAGATCGTGGTGGCCGACCTGTCCGCAGGCCTGCCGGACGGCGACTTCTTCGGCGTCCTCGGGCAGATGCCCGGCGCGTCCGGCCGCATCGCCGACTACGCCGACGTAATCGCCGCAGCCCACGAGCGCGGCGCACTGGTCGCGGTCGGAGCGGACCTGCTGGCGCTGACTCTCCTCACCCCGCCCGGCGAGATCGGTGCCGACGCCTGCTTCGGCACCACCCAGCGGTTCGGTGTCCCCATGGGCTTCGGTGGCCCGCACGCCGGCTACCTGGCCGTGCACACCAAGCACGCACGCCAGCTCCCCGGCCGCCTGGTGGGCGTCTCCGTCGACGCCGACGGCGACAAGGCCTACCGGCTGGCACTGCAGACCCGCGAGCAGCACATTCGCCGTGAGAAGGCGACCTCGAACATCTGCACCGCGCAGGTGCTCCTCGCGATTCTCGCGGCCATGTACGCCAGCTACCACGGCGCCGAGGGTCTGAAGGCGATCGCGCTGCGCGTCGCGAACACGGCACATTCCCTGGCGGCCGCCCTCCGCAAGACCGGGTCCGTCGTCGTGCACGAGCAGTTCTTCGACACGATCCTCGTGCGCGTCGACGGCCGGGCGGCGGACGTCGTGGCGAAGGCGAAGGACGCCGGCATCAACCTGCGGCTCGTCGACGCCGATCACGTCGCCGTCGCCTGTGACGAGGCCACCACCGACGACGACGTCGCCCACGTGCTGGCGGCGTTCGGCGGCGATGGCGCCGTGGCCCCCGAGGCGGGCACGTCCGTCCCGGACGCGCAGCTCCGCGGATCCGACTACCTGCAGCACGAGGCGTTCACCCGGTACCGCACCGAAACGGCGATGCTGCGCTACCTGCGGGCGTTGTCCGACAAGGACATCGCACTCGACCGCAGCATGATCCCGCTGGGCTCCTGCACGATGAAGCTCAATGCGACCGCCGAGATGGAAGCGATCACCTGGCCCGCATTCGCCGGACTGCACCCGTTCGCGCCCACCGGGGACACCCCGGGAATTCTCCGCATCATCAAGGACCTCGAGAACTGGCTCGTCGCCGTCACCGGCTACGACGCCGTCAGCCTGCAGCCGAATGCCGGCAGCCAGGGCGAGTACGCCGGACTGCTCGCGATCCGCAACTACCACCTCAGCCGCGGCGACGACCACCGCGACACCTGCCTCATCCCGTCGAGCGCCCACGGCACCAACGCCGCCTCGGCGGTCATGGCCGGGATGCGCGTCGAGGTTGTCGCCTGCCGCCCGAACGGTGACGTGGACCTCGACGATCTGCGGGCGAAGATCGCGGACCACGCAGAGCGCCTCGCGGCGATCATGATCACCTACCCGTCCACCCACGGGGTGTACGAGCACGAGATCGCCGACATCTGCGCCGCCGTCCACGACGCAGGCGGCCAGGTGTACGTCGACGGCGCCAACCTCAACGCCCTGGTCGGTCTGGCCAGGCCCGGACGGTTTGGCGGCGACGTCAGCCACCTCAACCTGCACAAGACGTTCTGCATCCCGCACGGCGGCGGCGGCCCCGGTGTCGGTCCGATCGGTGTGCGGTCGCACCTCACACCGTTCCTGCCCGGACATCCGCTCGCACCCGAACTCGGCACCGCAGGCCCGATCTCCGCGGCCCCGTACGGCAGCGCGTCGATCCTGCCCATCACGTGGGCGTACATCCGGATGATGGGCGCCGTCGGACTGCGCCGCGCCAGCCTGACCGCCATCGCGTCGGCCAACTACATCGCGCGCCGCTTGGACGAGTACTTCCCCGTCCTCTACACGGGCGAGGGCGGAATGGTGGCCCACGAGTGCATCCTCGACCTCCGGCCGATCACCAAGGACACCGGTGTGACCGTGGACGACGTCGCAAAGCGTCTCGCCGACTACGGTTTTCACGCACCGACGATGAGCTTCCCGGTGGCGGGCACGCTGATGGTGGAGCCCACCGAGAGCGAGAACCTCGAAGAGATCGACGCCTTCTGTGAGGCGATGATCGCGATCCGCGCCGAGATCGACCGCGTCGGCTCGGGGGAGTGGACGGTGGACGACAACCCGCTGCGCGGCGCCCCGCACACGGCGGGCTGCCTGGCGGCGGAATGGAACCACCCCTACACCCGCGAGACGGCGGTGTTCCCCCGCGGCAAGGCCCGGCCGAAGGTGTGGCCCGCGGTGCGCCGCATCGACGGCGCGCACGGCGACCGCAACCTCGTGTGCTCCTGCCCGCCGATCTCCGCATTCGAAGGCGCCTGACACCGGAGGCCCGTCCCGCTTCGGCGGGACGGGTCCCGCCTCAGTCCGTGCGCAGGTCAGTCCGTGCGCAGGTCAGTCCGCGCGCACCAGTTCGAGGATCGTGATCTCCGGTGGGGCGCCGACCCGCACGGGCGGTCCCCACGCGCCGACGCCGCGGGTCGTGTAGAGGACGGTGTTCCCGATCCGGTCGAGTCCCGCCACCGACGGCTGCTGCAGGGGCACCAGGTAATTCAGCGGCCACATCTGGCCACCGTGCGTGTGCCCCGACAGTTGCAGGTCCACACCGAGATCCGACGCCTCCAGGGCCTGTCGCGGTTCGTGCGCGAGCAGCACGACGAACGTCGACGGATCGCGCCCCGCGAGCGCGGCAGGGAGGTCCGGTTCGTACGGGGCCGGCGACGAGTAGTCGTGGATGCCCGCGATGTCGATGGCGGCGCCGTCCCGCGTGATCGTCGCGTGTTCGTTGCGCAGCGTCCTGATGCCCAGGCGGTCCCACACATCGAGCCACCGGCCACCGTCGTCGGCGTAGAACTCGTGGTTGCCGCTGACCCCGAACACCCCGAGCGGGGCTTCGAGGTCGCCGAGCGGCAGTAGGTCGGGCGCTACCTTCGCGACGGTCCCGTCGACCAAATCGCCCGCGATCGCGACGAGATCCGGCCGCTCCGCGTTCACGAGATCGACCACGCGGCGCGTGAAATCGACTCCTCGCGCCGGGCCGACGTGCAGGTCGGAGACGAGCGCCACGCGCACACCCTCGAACTCGGCGGGGAGGCGCTGCAGCGGTACCCGGACCCGCACGATCCGTGGACGAGCGGCCTCGCGCACCCCGTAACCGGCAGCGGCGACGGCACCCACGACCACGACCGCGGTGGCGACGCGCAGACCTCGCCGACGGGACAGATCGACCTGTTCGTCGCGCCCTCTGCCGCGCAGGCGGGCGAACAGCCGGGTGAGCAGCGACACCAGGGCGACTAGGAGAAGTCCGAGCACCAGATAGAACATCGCGCCGAGCCACACCCAGCCCACCCACCCCGGTGGACGCGCCCATCCCGGGTCGAAGGCTTCGCCGCTGCCCACGCCGATCACGGCGAGAACCCACAGAACGACGAGGGTCACGTCGACGACCATCGACCAGGGGCGCCCCAAACCGGTGGCCCGGACGAGCCGCCGATGAAGGAACCAGGTGACGAGCGCGAGGAAGACCGCGAAGACCAGGAGCCTCGTCACGACAGAAGCTTGCTGATCGCGGTCGGCAATGCCGCCCCGTCCGAGGACGCGACCTTCTCCAGGGACCCGCCGGTGCGATCGGCCAGCGTCTGCAACGTGTTGAGGTCGGGATTCTCGCCGATCGTCACCACGTCGATGCGGACCGGTTTCGACGTACTCGAGGCCGCGGCGACGGCGGACAGCAAATCCGCGCGCGCGACGGAATCGTCGTTGGCGCCGTCGGTGACGAGCAGAACCGAATTGGTGCGGCCCGGCGTGTATCCGTCGACCGCGCTCTTGTAGGCGGCCTCGAGCGACGTGTAAGTCGAGGATCCGGTGGCGGACGTCGCCTTGGCGAGCCGGGCGTCGAGGGCCTGTCGGCGGGTGCCCTCGGTGAATCCGCCCGCCGACAGGGGACCGGTGGCGACGACGGTCGTGTACGGCCGGGACCCGTCGAGGGTGGTGCTGTACTCCCACAACCCGAGGTTCGACGAGTCCGGGGAACGATTCACGTGGGCGGCCAGCGCCGCCGTCGTGTTCGCCAGGCGTGTCGCCGTCCCCTCGCGTTCGCTCATCGAACTGGAGACGTCGAGCAGGATGGTGGACGTGCGCGGCGAGATCGGATTCCGGATCACCTGCATCAGCTCGGCGGCAGCGGCGGCGTCCGCGGGAACCAGGGTGGATTCGAAACCGGGAAAGGCCAGCGTGGTGTCGTCGGGGCGGGCGAGCCCCTCGACCCGGAAACCGGCGTCGGCCAGGACCTGCGCCTGTTCGGGTCGGCGGACGAATTCCGCGAACTGCGCGGCGGCGCGGCTCTGCGTCTCGTCGACGGACGGGCCCGCCAAGACGGCCGCCGGGTGATCTGCTACGGGCGTCGGGCCTTTCGGCATCGTTGCGGTGATGTCTGCTCCGGGTGCGTCGCGCAGGGCCTGATAGACCTGCTGTTCTGTGGTCGCGACCGCATGGATGGCGGAGGTGGCGGGGTCGCCCTGCTCGGCCAGCGCGGTGAGCGCCTCCCGCGTCGTCGCGGGTTTCGTCCCCGTCGACGCCTCGTATCCGAGCGCCAGATCGGTGAGTGCCGACGTGACAGGCATGGAACGCGCCTGCTCTTCCGTCACCGGGCCGGTGCTGCTTCCGGTGACGGCGGCAGCGACCGCTTCGACGGCCATCTCCGTACTTTCGGCGCCGGCGCCGACGGGGAGCGCCAAGCCCAGGCTGCCCCAGCCCGGTAGACCGAGAGTCGCGAGGGAATCGCGTCCTGTTTGCAGTGACGGCAAGTCCTTCCAGTCGAGCGCCGCCGTGCCCGGTGCGTTCGCGAATGCCGTCCGGACGGCGAGGACCACCGGGCTGGTCGCCAGCGGACGTGCCTCACCGCTGATGACACCGGTCGCCGACACCTGCTTGACGGAATGCGAGCTGGACGGAATCCACAGGGCGGGGCGGGGGCCGAATGCCGCTGCGTCCCACGGGCCGTCGGGGCCCGCGGACAGGGCGTTCCGCACGGTGTCGGACGCGACGGCAGTGACCGTCACCGACACGCACTGGTCGCGTATCACCGGCGCCGTCGCCGTGTACTTGTCGGCGAGAGTCTGCAGCTGGGGTGCGATGTCGGGATCCGCCGCGACCGCGAGCACCGATTCGCCTTCGACGCAGGCGCCGGCGGCCGCCACTCCCTGATCGTTGATCCGGTCACGCAGTTGGATCCAGCCCAGCACGCCGAGCACGAGCACGACGACGAGACCGAGCACGATCAAAGGCCCCTTGCTGATACCCCTGGCGCGCGATTCGCCGCGATGCTGCCCCACGTGCCTTCCAGCCCCTGTCCGACGAGTTCGACGTTGACCCTCGCAGTGTAGTGATGCGTGGTGTCGACCCCCTGATACGTGAGTGGCAAAGTGTGCTCCCGCACGCTTTGCCACTCACGTGGGGGTCAGGCGTTGGCGGCTTTGTATTCGCGGCGGCGGTGGTGCAGGATCGGTTCGGTGTAGCCGGAGGGCTGGTTGGTGCCGTCGAGGATGAGTTCCTTGGCGGCCTGGAACGCGATGTTGGTGTCGAAGTCCGGGGCCAGCGGCCGATAGGTGGGGTCACCCTCGTTCTGCCGGTCCACCACCGGCGCCATCCGCTGCAGGGAGGCGACGACCTGGTCGGCGGTCACCACACCGTGCCGGATCCAGTTCGCCAGCAGCTGGGAGGAGATGCGGAGGGTGGCGCGGTCCTCCATCAGGGCGACGTCGTGGATGTCGGGGACCTTGGAGCAGCCGACGCCGGCGTCGATCCACCGGACCACGTAGCCGAGGATGGACTGGCAGTTGTTGTCGAGTTCCTGCTGCTTCTGCTCCGCGGTCCAGTCGGTGTTCGGGGCGAGGGGGATGGTGAGGATCTGCTCGAGGGTGGCCCGCGGCGCCCCCTTGAGTCGGTCCTGGACGGCGAACACGTCGACCTGGTGGTAGTGGGTGGCGTGCAGGGTGGCCCCGGTCGGCGACGGCACCCACGCGGTGTTCGCGCCGGCCTTCGGGTGGCCGATCTTCTGCTCGAGCATCTCGGCCATCAGTTCGGTCATCGCCCACATGCCCTTGCCGATCTGCGCCCGCCCCTGCAGGCCGGCGGCCAGGCCGACATCGACGTTCCAGTCCTCGTAGGCGGTGATCCAGGTCTGCTGTTTCATTTCGGCCTTGCGGATCATCGGCCCGGCCTCCATCGAGGTGTGGATCTCGTCGCCGGTGCGGTCGAGGAACCCGGTGTTGATGAACACCACCCGCTCACGGGCCTCGTGGATGCAGGCGGCGAGGTTGACGGTGGTGCGCCGTTCCTCGTCCATGATCCCGACCTTCAACGTGTTGGCGGGCAGGTTCAGGACCTGTTCGACGCGGCCGAACAGTTCGGTGGTGAACGCGACCTCGTCGGGGCCGTGCTGTTTGGGTTTGACGATGTAGATCGACCCGGTGCGGGAGTTGACCAGCGGCCCCGACGCCTCCGACCGGGTGAGGCCGTGGATGGCGCACAGGGAGGTGAGGAGGGCGTCGAGGATGCCCTCGGGGACCTCGGTGCCGTCCGGGTGCAGGATCGCCGGGGTGGTCATCAGGTGCCCGACGTTGCGGACGAACAGCAGCGACCGCCCGTGCAACGTGAGGTCGGTGCCGTCGGGGGCGGTGTAGGTGCGGTCCGGGTTCAGCCGGCGGGTGAAGGCCTTCCCGCCCTTGGTCATCTCCTCGGTCAGGTCACCGCGGTTCAAACCGAGCCAGTTGCGGTAGCCGATGACCTTGTCGTCGGCGTCGACGGCGGCGACGGAGTCCTCGAAGTCCATGATGGTGGTGACCGCGGATTCGAGGACGACGTCCTTGATCCCGGCCCGGTCCGTCTGGCCGATCGGGGAGGTGGGGTCGATCTGGATGTCGGCGTGCAGGCCGTGGTTGCGCAGCAACACCGACGACGGCGCATCCGGGTCGCCGAGGTAGCCGACGAACTTGCCGGGGTCGGTGAGGGCGGTGACGGTGCCGTCGGCCAACTCCACCCGCAGGGTGTCCCCGTCGACGGTGTACCGGACCGCGTCGGCGTGGGAGCCGCCGGTGAGGGGGGCGGCGGTGTCGAGGAACCGGCGGGCCCAGGCGATGACCCGGTCGCCGCGGACCGTGTTGTAGGAGGTGCCCGGCTCGGCGCCGCCGTCCGCGGGGATGGCGTTGGTGCCGTACAGGGCGTCGTACAGCGACCCCCAGCGGGCGTTGGACGCGTTCAGGGCGAAGCGGGCGTTGAGGACCGGGACCACCAGCTGCGGGCCGGCGGTCGAGGCGATCTCGGTGTCCACGTTCGCCGTGGACACCTCGAACGGGGCCGGTGCGGGCACCAGGTAGCCGATCGAGGTCAGGAACTGCCGGTACTCGGCCGGGTCGGGGGTGCCGGTGTGGTCGCGGTGCCACCGGTCGATCTGCGCCTGCAGCTCGTCGCGGGTGGCGAGCAGGGCCCGGTTCTTCGGGGCCAGGTCCTCGAACACCTTCACCGCACCCGACCAGAAACCGTCGACGTCGATCCCGGTGCCCGGCAACGCCTCCTCGTTCACGAAGTCGTAGAGCACCTTCGCGACCTGCAGACCGCCGACCTCAACACGCTCAGTCATGAAAAGCCTCACTGTTCCGCTATCGGAGCACCGGACGGGTGCCATGAACCGCGACCAATGTTACCCGCTGGTAGGGATGCGGTGTGGCAGATGTCCGGCGGCTTCTCGATCCGGGCGGAGGTGTGAGGTGAGCTCAGGCTTTCTCGCCGGTGGACGGCTCCAGGGACTGCGCGTCCGCCTCGTTGGGCGCGTCGATCTCGGCGTCGATCCGGTGCAGATCGCCCGCGGCCTCTGCGGCGCTGAGACGCGAACGGCGCCACGCGACGACCAGCAGTCCGGCCCACACCGCCACGAGCGCGACGTAGCCGAGGGCGGCGACGGCCCCCGTCACGTCGAATGTCTTGAACAGCTTCTGCGCGTTGGTGATGATGATGATGCCGCCGACACCGGTGCCCAGAAGGGTCGCAGGCACCCGGCTGACGAGCCACGCGGCGACCGGTGCGGCGATGATTCCGCCGAGCGCCAGACCCGCGATGATCGGGATGTTGTCGAAGAAGTCGCTGCCGAGCCCGAAGATGAATCCGATGCTGGCCGCGGCGGATACCAGGAACTCCGACGCGCTGACCGAGCCGATGACGGTGCGCGGTGCGGTCTTGCCTCGCGAGAGCAGCGTGCTGGTGGTGATCGGTCCCCAGCCGCCGCCACCGCTCGCGTCGATGAATCCACCGAACAGTCCGAGCGGTGAGAGGAACTTCGCCGTGTGCGGCGACGTCCGGGCGTCGTTGACGGCGGGAGGACGGATCGAGAAGCGCAGGAGGACGTAGACGCCGATCGCCAGCAGGATCGTGGACGTCACGGGGACGGCGGCGGCCGTCGACAACTGCGACAGCACCGTCGCGCCGAGGAACGCGCCGATCGCGCCGGGGACGCCCAGGCGCAGCACGAGGGACCAATCGATGTTGCGGAACCGCCAGTGCGACGCGCCGGAGGCGAGCGTGGTGCCGACCTCGGCGAAGTGCACCGCTGCGCTGGCGTGGGCAGGTCCGACGCCGCTGAACACGAGCAGGGTGGTCGCAGTCACACCGAACGCCATGCCGAGGGCGCCGTCGACCAGCTGGGCACCCACGCCGACCAGCGTGAAAATCAAGAGCTTGAACATCGAGACTCCGACCGAGAGAGCGAACCGTCAGGGCAGCAAAGACCAGCGAGCAGGCTGGTCAGCAACATCCCTGGTCGAAGGCATGGCCTCGGCGGGAGGGCCAGAAGGGCATGAGGGCGAGCGAGGCCGCGGGGCCTGCCTGCGCGCTCGTGCCGTTCACTCGAACTCCCGAATTTCTCGTCGTGTGCACGGCCGTCCGCGCACAGGGTTCGACATTAGCGGCAGGAGTGGGCGCGTGTCATCTTCACACGCGCCCAACCGCTCACAGTTTTCGCGCAGAGATCTCGAAGTCCGCGTCGCGCAGCCGTGAAACCAGCACGTCGCCGAGCGCTGTCGCCGGAGTGAGAACGCCCGCCGCGTCCGGCAGCGCGTCGCCGCCGAGGACGAGACTCAACGCGGACTCGCCGAGCATCACCGCGGTGGCGCGGTAGCCGGGGTCACCCTTCGCCTTCACCCGCGACGTGTAGTGGGCGCCCGTGGTCGTGGTCGTGTACAGGTCGACGGTGAAGTGCCCGTTGCGTTGCGCCTCCTCGCTGGGACCGTCGCCCGGTGAGGGCAGCACGCGGTCGAGGACGTAGCGGGTGGGCGGGAGGGCCATGCCGCCGATCAGCGCGCCGAGGCCGACCGTCACCGCGCCCGCGATCACCGGCGTGATCGGGGAACTGCCGACGCTCATGACCTCGCAGTACTTGAATTCCCGGCCGTACGCCCAGTCTCGGAGCGCGTTGCTGCGCCGCACGACCCGCGTGTTGTAAGGGCCCATGAAGAACGGCGCCTTCCAGCCCTTGACGCCGGGCGCGATGGTCTTGCCGTCGACCACGCCCATGTCGGTCTGCTTGCCGAGATCGGGTTCTTTCGACCGGTCGGGGCTCAGCGAGTACGGAGAGGCCGCGAGACGGCGCGACGCCGCATCCTTCTTGGACACATCGACCTGAGTGCGGAGCGAATCGATCGTGCCGCCGCTGACGCCGCCGCGCAGCGACGTGACCACGAGGGTGGTGTCGGTGAGTTCGCCGGCGCCGTCCTCCCGGACCTTCGCGTGCAGGACGTGCACCCCGAGGTCGGACGGAATGGAGTCGAATCCGCAGGAGTGGACGATCCGGGCGCCGGTCTCGCGGGCCCGTTCGTGGTTGGCGTCGATGCTCTCGCGGGCGAACAGCACCTCTCCGGTGAGGTCGACGTAGTCGGTGCCCGCCTCGGCGCAGGCCGCGGCCAGTGCGTGTCCGTACTTGGCGTAGGGCCCGACCGTCGTCGCGACCACGCGGGTCCGTCCCGCCAGGGCGGCCAGCGACGCGGCGTCGTCGGAGTTCGCGACTATGACGGGCCAGTCCGCCGCGCGCGGACCGAGCGAGGACCGCACCGTCTCCAGTTTGGCGGCCGTCCGTCCCGCGAGCGCGATCCGGACACCGTCCGGGGCGTGCTGAGCGAGATAGTCGGCGAGAAGTTTGCCGACGAAGCCGGTGGCCCCGTAGACGACGAGATCCAATTCACGCGTGCTGTCTGTCATGGCACGACCCTACTCGTCGGTAGGGAAGGGTGGGGTCAGAGTCCGGCACCGCCGGGGCGGGTCGGTGCGAGGGGTGTCCGCGTGCGGACCCGCAGGACGACGTAACCGGCCCACGACGTGACCACGCCCAGCGCCACGAGAGTTTGGATCGCTCCCGCCGCGGATTCCGGGTAGACCACGCCGGTGAGGTAGTGGGCGATGAACCCGGACGAGGGGAGCGGATCCTGCCCGGCGCGGACCCGCGCCCAGCTCTCCAGATGCGTCAGGGGGCAGTCGATGCCGACGATCAGCCCGGTGAATCCCCAGGCCACCGCGGCCAGGTGGAGGGCAATGGTCCGCGGCCAACGCCAGGCGAGAAAACCACCGCACACGACGTAGAGGATGAAGATCAGGTGTGCGACAACCGTCGCGCCCGCGACGACCTCGTAGAAGACCACGCTCCCCATCGATGCACCCCTGACCTCCGAAGTGTCCCCCCAACGCCATCGTAGACGCGGGCTGCCGGGTCCACGGGGGAACGGGCTCGGCGGCGGAATCAGGCCGAGCCGCGCGCCTCTTCCTTGACCACCAGGATCGGAATGTCGACCTCGAGCAGGAGACGCTGCAGCCACCGTTCCAGCAGGAACTTGCCGACCGGGGACATGCGCCGGGTACCCACGACGAGCAGATCCGCGCCGCTGCTGTCGACCAGCGCACGCAATGCACTCACCTGATCGCCGTCGTGTTCGCTGGTGCGCAGTTCCCACGACGACTCGCCGACCCCGCCACTCTCGAGCGTCGCCTGGATCTCGGCGCGCAGAGCGGACCGATCGGACTCGGCATCCTGTCCGGGATCGTCGTCGAGCACGTGGAGGACGAGTAGCTGTTCCCGTCGTTGCACAGCCTCGCGGGCGGCGTGGACGATGGCCGCCCGGCCTTCCGGACTGTCTCGGTGGACAACGGCTATCGCCATGAAGCGCCTCCATATTCAGGGATCGGTACCACGCCCATTATCCCCGTGCCGGAGAGTGCTCCTGCTGTGTCGATGCTCTCGAACGGGGATCCGCGCGGTGCCCGATCACCAGGGTGAGGGCTCGTAGTCCTTCAGGAAGCAGCCGTGCAGATCGACGCCCTGCTCGCCCTGGACGATGGGGTCGTAGACGCGGGCGGCGCCGTCGACGAGGTCGAGGGGGGCATGGAAACCCTCGTCTGCCAGGCGCATCTTGGTGTAGTGCGGCCGCTCGTCGGTGATCCACCCCGTGTCCACGGCGGTCATGAGGATGCCGTCCTCGAGCATCTCCTTCGCGCTGGTGCGGGTGAGCATGTTCAGCGCGGCCTTCGCCATGTTGGTGTGCGGATGCCCCGGACCCTTGTAGGCGCGGCTGAACTGGCCCTCCATCGCGGAGACGTTCACCACGTACTTGCGGCGGGCACCTGCCGCCGCCATCGCGGGCCGCAGCCGGGACACGAGGATGAACGGGGCGACCGAGTTGCACAACTGCACCTCGAGCAGCTCGATCGGGTCGACCTCCTCGACCGTCTGGACCCAGCTGTTGGTGTGCGCCAGATCGGGCAGCAGACCGCCGGCGTCGATCGCGAGACCCTGGTCGATCCGATCGGGAGACGCCGACTTCGCGACCAGCGCGAGCGAACTCACCGCATCGGGGGACAGCGCGGCGCCCGCCATCACGGACACGTCGGACAGCGACCCGGCGAGCGCCGCCGGGTGGGCGTCGCTCGTCTTGCCGAACGTCAGGACGTCGGGAAGGTCGCCGGAGGGCAGCGCACCGGATTCGGCGTCCGCCAGCGCGCTGTAGGCGCCCGGCGAGCGTCGCACCGTCTGCGCCGCATTGTTGATCAGGATGTCCAGCGGGCCCTGCGCGGCGACGGAGTCGGCGAGCGCGACGACCTGCGCCGGGTCGCGCAGATCGATACCGACCACCCGCAACCGGTGGATCCACTCGCTGCTGTCCTCCATCGCCTTGAAGCGGCGGATGGCGTCGTTCGGGAAACGTGTCGTGATGGTGGTGTGGGCGCCGTCGCGCAGCAACCGCAGCGCGATGTACATGCCGATCTTGGCGCGACCACCGGTCAGCAGTGCCCGGCGTCCGGTGAGGTCGGCGCGCGCATCCCTCTTGGCCCGGCTCTTCGTCGCGCAGTCGGGGCACAGCTGGTGGTAGAACGCATCGACCCGGGTGTAGCGCTGCTTGCAGATGTAGCACGGGCGGGGCCGGATCAGGGTGCCCGCGGACGCGCCGTCGGCGTTCGACGTCAGCAGGATGCCCGCGGTCTCGTCGTCGATCCGGTCGGGGGAACCCGTGGCGGTGGCGGCGACGACCTTGCGGTCGGCCTCGGAGACGGCGTCGCGGGCCGCGATCCGCCTGCGCTTCTTCAGCTTCTTGAAAAGGTGACCGACAGCACGCTGGACGGTGACGGAATCGGGATCCGCGTCGTCGAGGTCTGCCGCCAGATCGAGAACTCTCAGGCAGATCTCGAGATCCGCCGGATCGATCGTCGTTGTTTCACCCATCGAACTTCGCCCTCTCACGAAGAAAGCCCCGGTTCAGTGAACCGGGGCTTTTTCGTCTGTCTCAACTCAGAGTGTCCGAGGGGGGACTTGAACCCCCACGTCCGTTAATAGGACACTAGCACCTCAAGCTAGCGCGTCTGCCATTCCGCCACTCGGACTTGCCTGCCCCCATTTCCTGGGTGCTGCAAAAGATTAACCGATGAACCGCCACGGCCCAAATCGCCCCTCTCACCTGAGCGTTTCCGCCTGACCGGTGGTAGGAAAGTGGAGTGCCAACTACACAGGAAACCCCAGGCCAGGGTCGCGCCGAAGCCGAAGTCGTGGATCTCGTCAGTTCATTGATCCGCTTCGACACGTCCAACACCGGAGAGCTCGCGACGACGAAGGGCGAGCGCGAGTGTGCGGAGTGGGTGGCGTCCCAGCTGCAGGAAGTGGGCTACGAGACCGAATATGTGGAGTCGGGCGCACCGGGCCGCGGCAATGTCTTCGCACGGCTGAAGGGTTCGGACCCCGACCGCGGCGCACTGTTGCTGCACGGTCACCTCGACGTCGTCCCCGCCGAACCGGCCGATTGGCGCGTCCACCCGTTCTCCGGAGCCGTCGAGGACGGCTACGTGTGGGGTCGCGGCGCCGTCGACATGAAGGACATGGTCGGGATGATCCTGGCGGTCGCCCGCCAGTTCAAGGCGGAGGGCATCGTTCCTCCCCGCGACCTCGTGTTCGCGTTCGTCGCCGACGAGGAGGCCGGTGGCAAGTACGGCTGCCAGTGGCTGGTCGAGAATCGTCCCGATCTGTTCGAGGGGGTCACGGAAGCAGTCGGGGAGGTCGGCGGTTTCTCCCTGACCGTCGCCCGCCCGGACGGCACGGACCGCAGGCTCTATCTCGTCGAGACCGCGGAGAAGGGCCTCGGATGGATGCGGCTGACCGCGAAGGGGCGGGCCGGACACGGTTCGTTCCTGCACGGCGACAACGCCGTCACCATCCTGGCGCAGGCGGTCGCCCGGCTGGGGGCACACACGTTCCCGCTGGTCATCTCCGATTCGGTGGCCGAATTTCTCGAAGCGGCAGGCGAGGAGACCGGACTCGACTTCGACCCGACATCGCCCGACCTCGACGGCACGCTCGCGAAACTCGGCTCCATCGCCAACATCCTCGGTGCCACGCTCCGTGACACCGCGAACCCGACCATGCTGTCCGCCGGCTACAAGGCCAACGTCATCCCGCAGACCGCGGAGGCCGTCGTCGACTGCAGGATCCTGCCCGGCAGGCAGGCCGAGTTCGAGGCGACGATCGACGAACTCATCGGACCGGACGTCCAGCGCGAATGGATCACGAAGCTCGACTCCTACGAGACCACGTTCGACGGGCATCTGGTCGACGCCATGAACGACGCCATCCTCGCCCACGACCCCGGCGCCCGCACCGTGCCGTACATGCTGTCGGGCGGAACCGACGCCAAGGCGTTCGCGAAGCTCGGCATCCGGTGCTTCGGATTCGCACCGCTGCAATTGCCTGCCGACCTGGATTTCAGCGCGCTGTTCCACGGCGTCGACGAACGGGTACCCGTGGACGCACTACTGTTCGGTACACGCGTGCTGGAACATTTTCTGCTGCACAGCTGATCGAAAACCGATACGCGACAAGAGAGGAACCGCATGTCACACGACCCGTACGAGGCCCTTCCCGACCTGCCGAGTTTCGAGCTGACCTCCACCGACGTCACCGACGGGCAGCCGCTGAACAAGGAACAGGTCAGCGGAATCTTCGGCGCCGGCGGCCACGACAACTCACCGCAGCTGTCGTGGTCGGGGTTCCCCGCCGAGACCAAGAGCTTCGCGGTGACGGTGTACGACCCCGACGCGCCGACGGCGTCCGGATTCTGGCACTGGGCGGTCGCGAACATCCCGGCCGACACGACGACGCTGGTGAGCGGCGCCGGCGACGACGAGGGCACCGGGCTCCCGGCCGGTGCGATCACGCTGAGGAACGACGCCGGACTGAGCCGCTTCCTCGGCGCTGCCCCGCCGGCAGGTCATGGGCCGCACCGCTACATCATCGTGGTCCACGCGGTCGACGTGGAGACCCTCGACGGGGTCACGGCCGACTCGACGCCCGCGTTCCTGGGGTTCAACCTGTTCTCCCACGGGATCGCCCGCGCGAAGATCCAGGGGACGTACGAGCAGTAAATCCGGTAGTTCGGGAACAGACGAGTGGCCGGCGAATCCTCGGGATTCGCCGGCCTCCGGTCTCGGTGCGGGTTTTGTCAGCGCACGGCGCCGGCGCCGACCGCATCGGCGACGGAGGCGTAGCCGGCCTCGCGGACCTTCCGGGCCAGCCCCTTGTGGATGCGGCGAGCCCAGAACGGGCCGCCGTAGATGAAGCCGGTGTACCCCTGCACGAGGGACGCCCCGGCCAGGATGCGTTCCCACGCCTGGTCGACCGTCTCGATGCCGCCGACGGAGATCAGCACCAGACGATCCCCGACCCGCGCGTGCAGGCGGCGCAGGACCTCGAGGGATCGTTCCGCGACCGGAGGGCCGGACAAGCCGCCCGCGCCGATCGCCGTCACCTCGTCGTCCGGGGTGTTCAGCCCGTCGCGGCGGATGGTGGTGTTGGTTGCGACGATGCCGGCGAGGCCGAGTTCGAGGGCGAGATCCGCGACCGCGTCGACGTCGTCGTCGGACAGGTCCGGAGCGATCTTCACCAGCACCGGGACGGTCACGGTGTCGAGAACCGCACGCAGCAGCGGCCGGAGAGATTCGACAGCCTGCAGGTCGCGTAGTCCCGGGGTGTTCGGTGAGCTGACGTTGACCACCATGAAATCGGCGAGCGGGCCGAGCAGTTGCGCGCTCGCCGTGTAATCGGCGGGGGCGTCCGCGGCGTCGACGATCTTGGTCTTGCCGATGTTCGCGCCGATCGGGACACCGGCCCGGCGCTGACGCAGATGGTTGGCCGCGTTGCCTGCGCCGTGGTTGTTGAACCCCATCCGGTTGATCAGGGCGCGGTCCGCGGGCAGCCGGAACAGGCGGGGAGCGGGGTTGCCGGGCTGCGCCTGGGCGGTGACGGTGCCCACCTCGGCGAACCCGAACCCGAGAGGACCCCAGGCGTCGACACCGGTGGCGTCCTTGTCGAACCCGGCGGCCAGCCCGAGCGGCGCCGGGAAGTCGAGTCCGAACACGGTGTTCCGCAGAACCGGATCGTCCACCACGAGAACCCTGCCGACGAGTTGGCGCAGCGGCGAGAACCGCGTGACCAGGCGCATCGCAGCGAAGGCCAGGTGATGAATGCGCTCCGGAGGAAGGCGGAACATCACCTGTAGGAGCAGGTGGTACAAGGAGGTCTCCCTAGATTGCGGGGTCGGGGACATGGTGAGCGGTCTTCCTTCGTTTGAGCAGAACTCGGCGGCTTCCGTCGGAGTACAGGCGGACCCGCGACAGCTCCCAGCCGCCGAATTCCGCCTGGAGGGCCAAGCGCATCGATGCGCTGACGCGGGTGACGTCGGGTGGCAGCCGAAGCGGCACGTACTCGTAGTCCTCGGATTCGATCTCCCACCCGGAGGGGAGTCGACGTGAATGCGATGCCATCTACGAACTCCTCGTCGGGATCTGCTGCAAGCCGTCTCCCGTCGCGGATCCGATCAGGAGGTCACCGTTCACGGTATCCACAGTGACAGAATTCGGCTGCCGGACGGTGGGATACCGGGCCGTTTCCACGCCGACACCGCTGGACAGGTCGAATCCGACCACCTCGTTGGTTCCGGTCAGCGTGACCCACGCCCGGTCGGCGGTGTCGTCGTAGGCGACGGCGTACGGCGCGAGTCCGGCCGGGAACCGCTGGCGGAGCATCAGTGTGTCGGTGGTGTAGGCGAGCAGTTCGTCGCCGGTTGTGTCGGTGACGAGGATCCGCCCGTAGTGGTCGGTCGTGAGTTGCGTCGCGCCTTCACCGGCGCGCAGCGCGACGCCGAGCGCGGAACCCGGGACGTCGACGGCGGTGACGGACGTTTGACCGCGGTCGAGGGCGGTCAGCGAGTCCCCGACGACGGCCAGCCCGTCGACGGAGGTGAGGCCGTCGATCACCTGTGATTCGTTCGTCTCGGTGTTCACGATGTGAATCTCGCCATTGCCCAGGCCCATTGCCAGCCGGCCGTCGGGCAACTGGGCGACCGAACGGACATCGCCGTCGGCGGGGACGAACGTCACCTCACCCGTGCGCAGGTCGAGCCGTCCTACCTGCGTGTTCATCGCGAGAAGGGCCACACCGCCGGGAGCGAGGGACACCTGGGCGACGGCCCCGTCCAGCGGAATCGTCCGCGGAGCCGCCGTGAAATCACCGGCAGGGAACAGCAGGATCTCGTTGCCTTCGCCGCCGAGGACGACGGTCGTGCGGGTCTCGGGGTCGAAGGTGGTCGAATCGATCGGCAGGCCGACGGGGTGGACGACACCCGCGGGCGCGGTGCTCTGCGCCGGGGACTGCGCGGCAGTCGCGGGCGCGATCGTGATCGCCTGATCCTCGTCGGAGTTCGACGAACAACCCGTGACCAGTAGAAATGCCGCTCCGATACACGAGGCGACGACGCGCGCTCCCGGTCTACCCATGTGCTGCTCCTCGGGGTTCTCTCAACGACCTACACCTGCACAACTGTCCACTAGCATCCCTGATCCGCGAAACGCCCACGAATTCGGTCGGTGCCGAGCGGGTGCCGAGGCGATACCGTGAGAAACATCGACCCCGCGCCCGGTGGTTTCCCGACCGCCGGCCCAGGTCATCGAGGAGCAGACCGTGGAAATACCCGAAACGCCGACGTTCACCGTCGAAGACATCTCGGTCGGACCGCACGCGCACGGCTTCGGCCGGACCGCCGAAGGGAACTCCTACGCATTCCGCGTGCGCAAGAGCACGATGCACGTCGAGGTCTACCGCGCCGACGTGGAAACCGAGGTCCCGGACCCGGACGACATCGTGGCGTCCGCGCGGCGTTCGGTCCGGGAGATCGACCTGACCGACGAGCGCAGCATCGTCGCCGTCGTGCGGGACGCCGTGTCCCATCCCGATTCCCTGGCGGCGGGGCCGCCCGATTCCCGGATGGCGGGTACGGAGGACGGCATCACCGTGCGTGCGGTCCTCAGCCGTCTAGGCGCAGTTATCGACGGACTGTGACCGCCGGCCGCTAGCGGTGGTCGCGGCGGGGGAGGACGAGAGTCGCGCCGGTCACCGGGTGCGCGATGACCTCGACAGGGTGTCCGTAGACCCGGGTCAGCAAATCCTCGGACAGGACGTCGCGGGGAGGCCCGTCGGCGGCGACTCGGCCCTGTTCGAGGACCACGATCCGGTCCGCGTACGCGGCGGCGAGCGCGAGGTCGTGGAGCACGACCACCACCGCGGTGCCCCGCTCCGCGCGGGAGCGGGCGAGACGCATCACCGTCTCCTGATGACCGAGGTCGAGGGCGGCAGTGGGCTCGTCCAGCAGGATGGTCTCGGTGCGCTGCGCCAGTACCCGCGCCAGTGCCACGCGGGCCCGTTCGCCGCCCGACAGCGCGGTGAACGGACGTTCGGCGAACGCCACGACGTCACAGATCCGCATGGCCTCGGCGATCGCGGCGTCATCGTCGTCGGTGCGGGGTGTGCGCGCCCACGGGGACCGGCCCATCGTGATCACCTGACGTGCGGTGAACGAGAATCCGACCGTGTTCTGCTGGGGGAGGACCGCCCGTCGCTGGGCCATCTCGAGCGCCGTCCACTCGCCGAGGTCCCGGTCGTCGAGGTGCACGCTGCCCGCGTGCACGTCCTGATCACCGGACAGCGCCGCGAGGAGCGTCGACTTGCCCGCCCCGTTGGGGCCGACGAGAACGAGAACCTCCCCGATCCGCACGTCCACGGACACGTCGTCGAGAACAGGTCTGCCACCGCGGGTGACGGCGATGCCGTCCGCGCGCAGCGTCACGGCCCCCGAGGGCCGCGGTGGGGGCACCGGATCGGTCCGCCGGAACAGGTTCTGCTCGAGGGCCTCGCCGACGCGGGTGCGGAACGACGGACTCATGCCCACCCGCCCTGACTGGCCCGGGTGCGGCGCAGCAACCAGAAGAAGAAGGGCCCGCCGACGAGGGCCGTGAGCATGCCGAGGGGGAGGTCCGCATTGGTCACGAGCGACCGGGCACCAAGGTCGGCAAGCAGCAGCACGAGGGATCCGCACAGAGCGCTCGCGGGAATCAGGGCTCGGTGGCCCGGGCCGACGGCGATCCGCATCAGGTGCGGGACCACCAGTCCGACGAACAGGATGATGCCGGTGAACGCCACGCTGGAGGAGACGAGCAGGGCGACGATCAGCACCGCGATCTGACGCAGCCGTTCGACGTCGAGGCCGAGGTGCCGTGCCGCGTTCTCGCCGAGCGAGAGCAGGTCGAGTTTCCCGGCGATCAGCATGGTGGCCGCGATCCCGGCGACCGTCATCGGCGCCACCACCGCGACCGCGCTCCACGTGGCCCCGTTGAGGCTGCCCAGTTGCCAGAAGACGATCTGATCGCGCGCCGCGGGGGACGCGACGAACGTGAAGAACGCGATGAGGCCGCCGGCGAACGCGTTGACCGCGACACCGGTCAGGACGAGGGTGACGACCTCGGTGCGGCCCTCGTGCCGGGCCAGGAGGTACACGGCGACGGTCGTGACCAGTCCGGCGACGAAGGCGGCCGCCGCCACCGTCCACCCGGCCGCGAACGCGCCGCCGACGACGATTGCGGCGCTGGCACCGACCGCGGCACCTGCGGACACCCCGATGACGCCGGGTTCGGCGAGCGGGTTGGCGAACACACCCTGCAGCAACGCTCCCGCGCATCCGAGTGCCGCCCCCACCAGGATGGCGAGGATCACCCGCGGGAACCGGACCTCCCACAGTGTCACCTCACCGCTGGGGTGCGCGGGCATCGGCCCGAGATCCAGCCCGATGCGGTGCAGGATGCTGCCGACGACCTCCCCGGGGCCGGTCGGCACCTGACCGATGCAGGCCGAGAACAGGGCGGCGACGGCGAGGGCGATCAGCAGACCGCCGAGGACGGCACCGGTCCGGGTGCGTGACGAGGGCTTACCAGGAGCGTCGAGGTCTTCGACCGTCATGGAGTGGCGGCCGGGTAGACGGCGTCGGCCAGGGCGCCCAGGACGCGACCGGTGTTGGGGCCGAAGCTCAGCAGCACCCCGTCCTGCATGTCCACGACCCGCTGGTTCCGGCCTGCCGGTGTCTGCGCCACCCCGGGGATCTTCTCCAAGCCGTCGATCCCGCCGATCGATTCGAGTCCACCGGTCATCATGAGGAGCACGTCGGGGGCGGCGGCGATCAGTGCCTCGCTGGTGATCGGGGCGAACTGCTGCGTGATCCCCGAGGCGGTACCGGCGTCGACGGCGCCGAGCGCGTCGATCAGGGAATCGGCACCCGATCCCGGGCCGCCGATCATGGTGATCGCGGTGCCGCGTAGATAGAGGAACGCGATCTTCAGCGGAGTCTCGCCCTGGGGGGCGCGACTGCGGGCCGCCGCGATCTCGCTCTCCGTGCGGGCCGCGAGTTCCCGGCCCTGCTCCGGCACCCCGAGCGCATTCGCCACCGCGGTGATCTGGCCGGGCACACCGTCGAGGGTGCGCGTCGGATCGAAATAGACGACCGGCACCCCGGCGGCCCGCAATTGGTCCTGCACCGCCTGCGGTCCGATGCTGGTGTCGGTGAGGATCACCGTGGGCGCCAGGTCGAGGATGGCCTCGGCGTTGAGGGACTGGCCGCCCGGGGTGACGACCGGCACGTCCTGCGCGGCCGGGAATTCGGACGCGATGTCCCGGCCCACCACGTTGTCGCCGAGTCCGAGCGCGAACACCGTCTCGGTGAGCGTTCCGTAGCGGTCCGCGGTCACGATCCGGCTCGCGTCCGTGATCGTCACGTCCACCCCGTCGAAACTGCGGACCGTGACGGGCAGCGCCGGTGTCGCCGGGGACGCGAGCGGTTCCGGATTCAGGTTGTCGAGGACCGCCGTGCGCGCGCCGCCCGTGCCGCCGGCGCTGTCGCCGGAACTGCACGCCGACACGGCCACCGCGGACACCAGGAGCAGGATGAGAACGGCGAACAGCGACCTGTCCGCGCGGGCCCGGAACATCGAGCTCATCGTGAGCGGTACCGGTCGATGCCGGCTTCGAGGTCGGCGAACAGGGCGCCGTTGAGGCGATACGCGAGGTTGACCTCGTCGATCACCCGCTGCTGGTCCTCCGGAGACAGCGGCGCCGCGTCGAGTTTCGCACGGTAGGTGTCCTTGAACACCTTCGGTTTCGGGATCTCGTCGAAGATGTAGAACTGCAGGCCGTCGGTGCTGTACCCGTAGGCGCGCTCGAGCATGCGCCGGATGATCTGCCCGCCGGACAGGTCGCCCATGTACCGGATGTAGTGGTGCGCAACGAAACCGGCGGGCGATTCGTATGCCACTTCGCGGAGCCGTTCCACGTACCGGGTGGTGGCGGGCAGCGCCGAGACGGTGTCCCGCCACGACGGCCCGCGCAGGAATGCGAGATCCGCTTCCAGCGACGGAACCCGCAACAGCTCGTCGTGGAGAAACGGCGACACGACGGGGCTGCCGGTGTGGGTACGCCCGGCGTCCTCGAGTTCGCGGTAGACGAGGTACGTCTGCGCGAGCAGTTCGGCGTAGCCGTCCGGGGAGAGTTCACCGGCGAGGAGGGCCCCGACGAAGGGGGACTGCTCGGTCTCCCGGTGAGCGGCGTCCGTGCCCGCCTTGATGCGCTCGGCGAAGCCGACGGTTCCGCGGTCGGCCGCGTCGGCCTCGTTCAGCGTGGTCATGGACTCTCCTGCGGATCTACGGACGTCGGCCGGTGGGCACCAGGTTAGCCTGCCCTGCACGTGAACTGCAGGTGCACTGCAGGTGCACGTCCGCCGGCTCCCGCTCGCGCTACGCGCTGACGTCGTCGAGCGCCGCCGCGATCGCGGCGGGCAGTTCCAGCTCCTCGGCGACGAGCACGCCGGTCAGCTGGGCGATGTCCCTGGCCCCGACAACCGCGCTCGCGACGCCGGGACGGTCGCGTGCCCAGGCGAGTGCGACCGCCAGCGGGGACGTGCCGAGACCGTCGGCCGCGGTCACGACCGCATCGACCACCCGCACGGAGGAGTCGGTGAGGTAGCTCTGGACGTCCTGCGCGTGCGCTTCGTCGGCGCCCCGCGAATCGACGGGGATGCCGTTGCGGTATTTGCCGGTGAGCACCCCGCGGGCCAGCGGTACGGCCGCGAACACCCCGACGCCGTGATGGGCGGCGGCCGGAACGAGCTCTTCCTCGACACCCCGGGCGAGGAGCGAGTACTCCACCTGGGTGGCGACGAGCGTGGTGCCCCGGGACGCGCCTGCCGCTGTGGCCAGCTGCCAGCCCAGGTAGCCCCTTGCCCCGACGTACCGGACCCGGCCGCTGGATACCGCGAAATCGAGTGTGGCGGCGATCTCGTCGACCGGCGTGAACGGATCCCACGTGGCGACCTGCCACATGTCCAGGTAGTCGGTGCCGAGCTCGCGCAGGGTCGCGTCGAGCTGGGCGACGAGTCCCCGTCGCGAGCAGTCGATTCGCGAGGGTCCCGCCGGGTTGATGCCCGAACTCGAGCTCAGGACGAGTTCTGTGCGCGGCACCACGTCGTCGAGCAGTTCCGCCAGGATCCGCTGCGCCGCACCGTCGCCGTACGCGGGGGAGGTGTCGACGAGTGTTCCGCCCGCATCGACGAACGCCGCGATCTGCGCGGCGGCCTCGTCGCCGTCGGTGTCCCGACCCCAGGTGAGCGTGCCCAGGCCGAGACGTGACACTCGCAACCCGCTTGCTCCGACCGATCTCTGTTCCATAACCGCCTGCGTCTCGTACCGTAGCTGCAACCCGGGCCTCGGCCCGAAGATGCTGGTGCCCCCCGGGAACGGCCACCACAGGAGCAGAGTAGTGGGGTTCCGCGTGGCAGGGGGCCTGCCACGCCGGATTCTGCCGGAGCACACCCACCCCGGTACCGTGGCGCCGGTGAATTACGAACGCGACATGGGAAATTGGCGTCAGAGCGGCACATTCGGCCTCGGGACCGGTGAGTGATGGGCGAGGCGATGACCTGGCTCCAGGCGATTGTCCTCGGTGCCGTCCAGGGGTTGACCGAGTTCCTGCCCATCTCCTCGTCGGGCCATCTCCGGATCGTGTCGGAGGTCTTCTTCGGTGACGACGCCGGTGCGTCCTTCACCGCCGTCACCCAGCTCGGCACCGAAGCGGCCGTGCTCATCTACTTCGCCCGTGACATCGGACGGATCATCGCCGGCTGGTTCCGGGGTCTGTTCCACGCCGAGCATCGCAGTGACCTCGATTACCGGATGGGCTGGTATGTGATCATCGGCACGATCCCGGTGGGTGTGCTCGGGTTCCTGTTCAAGGACCATATCCGCACCGGCGCCCGCAACCTGTGGCTGATCGCGACCATGCTGATCGTGTTCGCGTTCGTCATCGCGGCTGCCGAGTACTACGGGCGGAAGGTGCGTCCCGTCGAGGATCTGCGCGCCAAGGACGGCATCATCATGGGTTCGGCCCAGGCGCTCGCCCTGATCCCGGGGGTCTCGCGGTCGGGCGGCACGATCAGCGCCGGCCTCTTCCTCGGACTCACCCGTGAAGCCGCGGCCCGCTATTCGTTCCTCCTCGCCATTCCCGCGGTCGTCGCATCCGGGCTGTTCAGCCTGCCGGATGCGTTCGAACCGGCCGGTGAGGGTCTCAACGCGAGCGGCCCGCAGCTCTTCGTCGCGACCGCGATCGCCTTCGCCATCGGCTACGCGTCGATCGCGTGGCTGCTGCGTTTCGTCGTCGACCACTCCATGTACTGGTTCGTCGGCTACCGCATCATCCTCGGCGTCATCGTCCTGTCGCTTCTCGCGACGGGCGTCGTGTCGGCCACCTGAGATCGGGCGGTCGGGGAGTGCGCGACACTAGGCTGGGCCAATGACAGTTGTGCTGCTGCGCCATGGGCGGTCGACCTCGAACACTGCACACACGCTTGCCGGCCGGTCACCGGGAGTCGAACTCGACGACCGCGGTCGCGAGCAGGCGCAGGCGATCGTGGCCCGGCTCGCGGACGTGGTGATCGAGGAGATCGTGCACTCACCGCTTCTGCGGTGCGAGCAGACGGTGGAACCGCTCGCCCGGGCACGGGGCCTGACCCCGGTGGTGGAACATCGGCTGGTCGAGGTCGACTACGGCGAGTGGACCGGTCGGGAGCTGAAGGTCCTGCTCGAGGAACCGCTGTGGAAGATCGTGCAGCAGCACGCGTCCGCCGCAGTGTTCCCGGGCGGCGAAGGGCTCGCCCAGGTCCAGGCGCGGGCCGTCGCCGCGGTCCGGGAGCACGACGCCCGGCTCGCGGAACTCCACGGCCGCGACGTCGTGTGGGTGGCCTGCTCGCACGGTGACGTCATCAAGTCGGTCCTCGCGGACGCCCTCGGCGCACACCTCGACGGATTCCAGCGAATCGTCGCCGAACCCGCCTCCATCAGCGTCGTCCGGTACACCTCCACCCGCCCCTACGTGCTGAAGATGAACGACACCGGGGCCGATCTGTCGGGGGTGAACGTGCCGCCGGCGTCGGGAGACGGCGCCCGGGCCGAAGTATCCGGATCGGTGCCGGGCGGGGAGGTCCGGTTGTGACGATTGGGCGGACACCGCCGGTAACGATTGACGGATAATGAACGCAGCATGCTGCGAGGAACAGTCCGAGACGGAACAACGAGTGGGCAGCGCCGCAGTAGGGCCCGGCTCCAGCTGAAGGAGGTGCAATGTCACGCGCAATTCACGTATTCCGCACTCCTGACCGATTCATTGCCGGGACGGTGGGTGAACCCGGCGACAGGTCGTTCTATCTCCAGGCAGTACACGAGGCGCGAGTGATCAGCGTCCTGCTGGAGAAACAGCAGGTACAGGTCCTGGCCGACCGGATGGGACTTCTCCTCGAGGAAGTGCACCGCAGGTTCGGGACGGACGTTCCTCCGGAAGGGGCCGAACTCGACGACGCCAGCCCGCTCGTCACTCCGATCGACGCCGAGTTCCGGGTCGGGACGATGGGCCTGGGCTGGGACGCGGACGCCGGAGCCGTTGTCGTGGAACTGCTCGCCGTCAGCGAGACGGAATTCGACGAGTCCGTCGTGCTCGACGACTCCGAGGACGGACCGGACGCCGTGCGCGTGTTCCTCACCCCACTGCAGGCGAGGGACTTCTCCCTGCGGTCCGAACGGGTCATCGCCGCCGGCCGCGCACCGTGCCCGCTGTGCGGTGAGCCGCTCGCCCCGGAGGGACACATCTGCATCCGAACCAACGGGTACCGCCGCGGCCAGAGCTTCGGACTCACCCCGGAAATGGACGAGGAGGACTGACGGTTGCCTGCCGAGGAGTCCGATCCCCTGGAGTCCGGCGAGCTGACCCTCATCGGCCAGATCACCCACGCCAGTAACGCCACCCTGGTCTGCGACGCGGCCGCGGGTGAGAACACCGTCCGCTGCGTGTACAAACCTGTCCGCGGGGAACGCCCGCTGTGGGATTTCCCGGACGGCACGCTCGCCGGACGTGAGGTTGCGTCGTATCTCGTGTCCGAGCAGCTCGGGTGGGGTGTGATACCTCGCACTCTGCTGCGGGACGGCCCGTTCGGCCCGGGGATGGTGCAGCGGTGGATCGACACCCCGGACCGGCACGCCGACGACACCGGCGGCCTCGACCTGGTCGACATCTGCGCCCCCGACGCCGTCCCCGCGGGGTGGTTCGAGATTCTGCGCGCCACCGACATGGACGGCGAACCGGTCGCGCTGATCCACGCGGACGACCCGCGCCTGCAGCGGATGGCCGTCCTCGACGTGCTGATCAACAACGCCGACCGCAAGGGCGGCCACGCGCTCGAGGGTCTCGACGGTTCCGTCTACGGCGTCGACCACGGCATCTGCCTGCACACGGAGAACAAACTGCGGACCGTGCTGTGGGGGTGGGCAGGGACGGAGGTGCCGGGCGCCCTCGTCGTCGACATCGCCGAACTCATCTCCTCGCTGGAGGGCGACTTCGGTGCGCGGCTCGGCGAGCACATCACGTCCGACGAGGTCGCCGCGCTGTACGAGCGCGCCGTGGATCTGCTCGCCGCACCCGTGATGCCCCGGCCGAACGGTCACCGGCCCATCCCGTGGCCCGCGTTCTGAGCGACCTGTTCGGAGCCCGGCGGGCGGCGGCTCCCTCCGAGGCGGAAACGCGGGTCCATTAGGCTCGCTGTCATGCAGTCTTGGTCCGAAACCGCTGTCCCGTCCGTTCCAGGCCAGGGGCCTCCGCTGCGGTTGTTCGACACCGCCGACCGGCAGGTGCGCCCCGTCACTCCCGGACGCACGGCCACGATGTACGTGTGCGGTATCACCCCCTACGACGCGACCCACCTCGGTCACGCCGCCACGTATCTGACGTTCGATCTGGTGAACCGGATCTGGCGTGACACCGGGCACGACGTGCACTATGTCCAGAACGTCACCGACGTGGACGACCCGCTGTTCGAGCGCGCCAACCGCGACGGCGAGGACTGGGTCGTCCTCGGCATGCGCGAGACGGCACTGTTCCGCGAAGACATGGAAGCCCTCCGGGTCATCCCCCCGCGCGACTACATCGGCGCGGTGGAATCGATCGGCGAAGTGATCGAGATGGTCGAGAAGTTCGTCGCGTCCGGCGCCGCCTACATCGTCGACGACGCCGAATTCCCCGACGTGTACTTCCGCGCCGACGCGACGGAACAGTTCGGGTACGAGTCCGGCTACGACCGCGCGACGATGGACAAGTTCTTCGCCGAACGCGGCGGCGACCCCGACCGGCCCGGCAAGCAGAACCCGCTCGACGCGCTGGTGTGGCGCGCGGTCCGGCCGGGTGAGCCGTCCTGGCCGTCGCCGTTCGGCCCCGGGCGTCCCGGCTGGCACATCGAGTGCTCGGCCATCGCCCTCAACCGCATCGGCTCGGGCTTCGACGTCCAGGGCGGCGGCAGCGACCTGATCTTCCCGCACCACGAGTACTCCGCGGCGCACGCCGAGTCGGCCACGGGCGACCGTCGCTTCGCACGCCACTACGTGCACACCGGCATGATCGGCCTCGACGGCGAGAAGATGTCGAAGAGCCGCGGCAACCTCGTGTTCGTGTCGAAGTTGCGCGGCGAGGGCGTCGACCCGGCCGCCATCCGCCTCGGACTGCTGTCCGGGCACTACCGGCAGGACCGTCCGTGGACCGAGCAGGTTCTCGCCGACGCCCACACCCGGCTGCAGTTGTGGAAGGACGCCGCCGCACTCGAGTCGGCGCAGTCGGCCACCGACACGATCGCCCGGTTGCGCCAGCATCTCGCGGACGACCTCGACACCCCGAAGGCGCTCGACGCCCTCGACGGCTGGGCCCGCCGCGCCCTCGACAACGGGGGTTCCGACACGAACGCGCCGAGCGAATTCGCTGCGGCCGTGGATGCCCTGCTCGGTGTGCGGCTTCGCCGCCCGTGAGTACTTCTTAACCGCGGGCGGTTAACAAGTACTCACGGGTCAGGCGAACTCGAGCGCACCCTCCGCGGGCGTCGGGACGCGTCGGCGGAGGGGCGAACCGAGCGCCTGCGCCAGGTCGGTGCCGTCGTGTTCGGCGAGTAGCTCACCGTCGGACCACACGAGCAGGGTGGCGCTGACGCTCTGCTCGGCCGTCGAGTGCGCCAGATCGTAGTGCGCGCAGCCCGGCACGCCGCCGTATGTGATCCACAGGTCGAACCCGGTCATGAACAGGTCGAGGTCGAATTGGACGCTGAGGCCGAGCAGTTCGGCCCGGCCGTTGTCGTCGACGCCGGCGAATGCTTCGTCCAGTGCCAGCAGCCGCGGGGCGTGCGGGTCGGCGGAGTCGAGCATGACGTGTGCTGCGGCGAACAGCGGCAGGTGCAGTGAGACGGACTGCTCGCCGCCGGAGAGTGCGCTGTGCCGGGCGACCGTCAGCCTGTCTTCGTTGCCGTTCCCGCTGATCAGGGTGAACGAGAACACCCGCCACCGCCGGTAGTCGAGGGCGGACGCCAGGATCTCCGGGTACGACCGTTCCGGGTGGGCGGCGCGGGCGGTCCTGATCTGGTGGGCGAAGTGGGCGCGCATCGTGGCGAGTTCGTCCGGGCCCAGCGCCGAGGTGTCGCGCTCGAGCAGTTTGGAGATGGCCTTCGCGCTGTCGTCGAGGTTGTCGGCGAGGACCCAGTGGACGCCGATGGTGTTGCCGGACGACATCCGCCGCTCCCGCATCTCGGTGCCCATCCGGGCGATGAGTTCGCGGGCGTCGACGGTGCGTTCGTGGATCTGCTGGGCGAGACCGGTGAGCAGCGCATCCTCCAGGATGCGGCGCTCGGATTCGGTGAGCAGCAGTTCCTGATCGGAGCGCGCGGACGCGATGCGGGCGGCGAACTCGCCGATCGACGAGTAACCCTCGTCGTCCTGCACCTGGACCACCGTCAGGCCGTCCGGCGCGTCCCACTGCAGCCGGTAGTCCTGGCCGGCGGCCGCGAGTTGTGCGTCGAAGTCCTGCAGCGCGGTGGTGAGCGCGGTCCGCGTCGACTTGCGTGCCGAGTCGCTGACCCGAACCGATTCGGTGGCGCCGTCCAGCGCGCGGAACAACGCGTCCGCTTCGGGCGGCAGGATCGGGGTGTCCTGGTCGGCGTTCTGGATGCGGTATACCAGCTGTTCGGCGCTCATCCACGCCGCCGTGCTGGCCGGCCACGTGTGGCCGCCGTCGACGCCGAGGAGTTCGAGCAGGTCGCGCCGGGCGTACGGCGCGAGGTGGGCGGCGTCGGCGTGGGTTTCGGTGAGCGCCAGCCGAAGCGTCTGGACGGCGGTGTTGTACGCGCCCTCGGCTTTGCCGATGGCCTCGCCCGCATCCTTGTCCGCCTTGCGGGCGTCGCGCTGCTCCTTCTTGCACGCCTCGATCCGCGCGTGCGCTTCCTCGAGTTGCCGGTCCAGTTGCTCGGCTCCTGCGCCCAGTGTGTCGCGGAGCGTCTCGAGGCGCTGGATCTGTTGCGCGAGGACCTCTTCGGCGACGGCGGCTTCCTCCGCGAATTCCTCCGCGTTGCCGCGCGCCTCGTGTAGCCGGTCCTCGGACTGACGCGTGTGCTCGACCTCCTTGCCGTGTTCGCGCCTGCACCGCTGCACCATCTCGCCCTGCTTCTCGAAATGCCGCACTGCCGCGGCGAGCGAGTCGATCTCGCGGGCGACGTGGGGAGTCCGGTGCGTGGATGCGGTGGCCCGGAGTTGCTTTTCCTTCGCGGACAGGTCGGCGATGGCCTGGTCGAGTTCGCGGCCGACGGCTGTCGCGGTGTCGGTGCGGCTGCGGAGCGCGCCTGCCGATTCGGTGACCTTCTTCAGCGCGGTGAGGATCGATCCGGTGCGTGGCAGGGACTGTGCCGCCACGGTCGTCCGCGTCAGCAGCGCTGCCGCCGCATCCGCTGATGCCGTTGTGTCCTCGAGCCGCGCCCGGGTTTCCGCGAGCGTCCTGTCGAGTTCGGTGATGCGGGCGGCACGCCTGCGGGCCCGCGCGGTGGTTCCGATGTACTCCGCATCCGATTTCGAGTGCCGTCCCCGCTGGATCCCCTGGCGGTACGCCCCGTCCCCGGCGACGCCCACCGGACCCTCGGCGAGGTCGAGGGATTCGACGGCGATGGATTCGAGGATTCCGCGCACGCGCTCGTCGGGGACACCGGTGTCTTGCTCGACGTCGAGAACGTCGGCGAGGGTCCTTCCGGTGGGCCGGGCTTCGGCGGGGAGGGCCACGAGGAAGTGTTCGGCTTCGACGTCCGGGAGCTCGTCGTCGACCGTGACCCAGCCGTCGAGGAGATTCGCGGCCTCCAGTGCGGCCTCGATTCCCGCCGCGACGGCGGCGTCGACACCATCGGCGAACCGGACCAGACGCCAGAGCGGCGCACCGGTCAGCCCGGACCGCGCGTCGTGCCTGGCCGCCGGGAGCGGTGGGGCGTCATCGTGCTCGGATTCGATTGCCGCGCGAGCCGATTCGTATTCGGCGATCGCCTCGGCGGCGGCGGCGGCGTCGCGGTCGTGCTGCTGACGACGCAGCCGGAGTGCGTCGACGGCGTCCGTGGTCTGCTCCGTCAGTGTCTCTGTCAGAGTGGCGGCGTCGTCGTCGCCGATCCCGCGGAGGGCGGTGTCCAGTGCGTCGAACAGCGCGGCGGGCGCCTCGATCTCGGCGTAGAGGGACGAGTGCTCCGTCCACCAGGAGCGGAGTTCGGTGGCGCATCGGCTGCGGGCCGATTCGACCGCGGTCTCGGCTTCGAGGACGGCCACCTTCGCGGTGTCGAGTTGCTCCTGGCCGCGACGTGCCGCGTCGTCGGCGCGGGTTCGCTCGGTGGCGGCCTTCTCGACGGTGACGAGCGCGGCCCGGACGGCGCGAAGGTCACCGTCGCGCTCCTCGGCGTGCCCGCGCAGCGCCGCAGTCAACTGGTCGGCGCGCGCGTCGTCGGGGAGTGCGGTCCAGGTGATCCCGGCGTCCTCGGCGGCGGCGTGAAGTTCGTCCTCGGCGTGGGCGAGCGCCTCGACTGCGCGGGTGACGGCGTCGCCCGCCTTCGCGTGCTCCTCGGACCGCTGTTCGAGGGTCGCCTTGGCCTTGCGGGCCTTCTCGGCCTGCAGTTCCGTCGACTTCTCGAGCGTCGACACGGCCTGCGCCAGGTCGTCGAGTTGCGTACGCCCCTCGTAGGCGGTCGAACGCTTCAGTGCGTCCAGAGTGGCGTTGGCCTGGTCGAGTGCGCGGTCGGCGGCGGTGAAGCGTTGTTCGGCGGCCTCCCGGCTCGCCTGGCTGCGCGCCCGGTCGGCTGCCGCCCCGTGGAGGGCGGTGATGCCGGACCGCACCGCGTCGAGGCGGGTCGCGAGCTGGTCGACGTCGGTACGCGCCTGCTGGCGAAGGTATTTCGCGTACACGCCGACGAAGCTCTGCGCCGCCTGGTCCGCCGCCGCCAGCCCCTCGAGTGCCCGGCCGACTTCCTCCATGTCGCTGAACGAGCGCGCCGCCTCGAGGACGAGTTGTTCGTCGAGGGGGCGCAGACCGTCGGTGAGTGCCTGCGACAGTCCCTTGGGGTCGAGGTTCTTCGCGAGCTGGGGGCGGCGTAGCGTGAGGATGAGGTTGATCAGCTGGTCGTAGCGCTGGACACCGAGCCCGAACATCCGTGCGTCGACGGCGGCGCGGTAGTCGAGCGGCCGGTCGGTGATGGAGTCGGTGCCGATCTGTTCGCCGAGTTGCTTCTTCGTGAGTGGACGGTCGTCGCTGCCGAGCAGGGAGAAGTCGACGCCGACCCGGCCGTCGGCCACGAAGTACCAGCGCGTGACCTTGTCGTTGGTGCGGGAGGCACGCATGCCGATGCCTACGGTGACGGCCTCGGGGTCGTCGTTCGCGCCGCGGCAGAACTCCATCCAGACGTACGAGTACGCGCTCTCCTGCCCGCGGTACAGGAGGTTCGACTTCATGGTCCGTTCCTCGCCGGCGAACGGGTTGAGACGGCGCGGTTCGATCCTGCCGTCGAAGACGAACGGGAACAGCACTTCGAGCGCCTTGGTCTTGCCGGAACCGTTGGGGCCGCGGAGAACGAGGCGGCCGTCGGCGAAGGAGAACTCCTGATCCCGGTAGTCCCAGAGGTTGATGATCCCGGCTCGGGTGGGCCGGAAACGCGCACTCGTCATGCTGTGATGTCCTCGCTGTCGTTCGCTGAGCTCTGGAACAGGTCGATCTCCGGTGTGCGGTCGCGGATCGTGACCACCACACCGCGGTAGCGGGCGAGCGCCGGGAGCGCGAGCACGCCGCCCGGCACCGCCGCGGTGAGGCGCAGCCGCTCGAGCAGCGCCAGCGCGGCGCGGCCCAGGCCGTCCGGGTCGGCCTGCCACCCGGCGGCGAACGTGCGCCCGAATCTGTCGGTCAGGGTCCGGACGGTGCCGGTGATCCACTCGTCCTCGACGACCGGGAAGAGCCGGTCGGCGGGGGCGGGCTCGGCGGGTTCGACTCCGTCGTGGCCTGCCAGGCTGTCGAAGATTCCGGACTGCGGAATCGCGCTGTCGACCTGTTCGACCAGGTCCTCGGACCGGCCGCGCGGCAGCGGCATCCGGGCGATCTCCGGCGTGTCGGGATCCAGGACGCGATCGGCGATCTCCCCGGCGAGCAGCAGCGCGACCTGCGCGACCGTCCCCGTCCCGGGGAACCGGACGTCGGAGAGCCGCCCGGAGGAGTCGATCATCGCGACGCCCTCTTCGCGCCGTTCCGCGACCAGTCCGGTGAGCAACGCGACATCGGCTGCGGTGCGGGGGAGCGCGAGCTGCACCAGTTCGTGATCGTCCAGGTCGGCGGCGTAGACGACGGGCCGTTCGACGAGAGCGCGCCGGACCCTCCGCGTCGTCTCCTTCACGTCGACCGTCCGGGACGTCCCGAACTCCGTGGCGTCGTCGTCGGTCATCGATTCCGCGCCGGCGAGCAGACCGCGGATGGAGCGGAGATGCTGCAGTGCGCGCGGCGGCCGGAACAGGGCGATGACGACGGACCGGTCGATGTCGTAGAGCGCTTCGCCCGCATCGGGATTGGCGGCCCAGCCGCCCGCGTCACCATCGGCGAGGGCGATCGCGCCGCGGGCCGCGAGCCAGCCGACGGCGTCGACGAACGCGTCCCGATCGGACGCGCGTTCGGTGGACAGGTCCACCCCGTCGACCTGCGCGGCGTCGGCGGCGACGTGATCGGCGAGTTCGGACAGGGTGATCTGGTTGCCGGCGCGACCCAGCGCGGCCAGCGCCAACGCGAGGTAGGCGTAGCGGTACCGGTCGAACGTGCGGTCGGTGGCCGTCTTGGCCGGGGTCCCGGCGTCGAGTCGGTCGCTGACCGTGAACAGCCGGGCGGTCGTCTCGGTGACCTCGAGCCGGTACCCGAAGAGCGTCATCAGATCTTCGCGCAGTTCGGTGGCCCACCGGCGGAGCAGGGGAAGCGCGATCCGATCCGGATAGGTCTGTGTCACCAGATGATTCGACAGGATGACGCGGGCGGCGCGCTGATACGAATCGAGGGCGAGCGGTGAGATCTCCCGTGCCTTCACCGAACGCTCACCTGCAGTCCGTCGAGGTGCAGACGTCCTCGGGCGGTGTGCACCACCGTCGATTCGCTGTGCGGGCTGAGGGTGAGCTTCACGCCGTTCTCCGATCCGGTGCTGCTCGTGACGCGGCCGCTGACCGGTACCCGCGCCGTCAGTGCGGCGTTCAGCAGGCTCAGCAGCACATCGGTTTCGGACTCGTCGAGTTCCCGCTCGTAGACTCCGCCCCGGGCCAGCGATTGGGCGGCGGCCGCGCGAAGTCGTTGTGCGGTCAGCTGTTCCTCCCGCAGGCGGCGCACGCTGCCCTCGTTGCGCTGCACCCGCGCGGGCAGGCCAGGGGACGGCGGACGTCCGGTCTCGGCCAGCGTGCGGGAGATCTCCACGGGCTGCGCCTCCCACCACGACCGGGTGTCGGGAATGATGTCGGCGTCCGGATGCACCATCGAGAGATGGCGCGGACGCCCGAGGTCGAACACGGCCTGGAACAGCGCGTGCGCGGCGTCTTCGTTCGGAGTCGCAGCGAACCAGCCTGCGAGGTGCCGCAATTGGCTCTCCCTGCTGACGCCGCCCTTGCGGGTCTCGGTGACGCGGCGCAACAGCGACAGGACGGCGGCGATGGCGCTCATCGTGCCCTCGCGCAGGCGTTCCGACTCGCTCGGACCCGCCTCGCTCCCGACGAACCAGTGTGTCAAACCGGCCCACCGGGCGCGCCAATCGGCTTCGCGCTCTTCGACATCGAGGAACACCCGCTCGTCGCTGGCGGCGGCCCGCGCCACCATCGATTCGACGCCGGTGTCTTCCACGAGCGCGATGGCCGCGGCGAGTTTCGGCGCATACCGCGACAGGTCGGAGCTGAACTCGCGCATGTGTGTGAGGAGAGCGTCCTTGTGGGACATGAACGTCTCGGGGGTGATCTCCGTGGTGCGGACGAGGTCGCCCAGAGTCAGATAGAACTGGGCTGCGCGTCCGGCCATGTCGGACAGCGTCGAGTCGAGTCGGTTGAGTTTCCGGTACACCAGGTCGTTGTCGGCGGCGCGATTCGCCGCGGCCAGGTCGTTCATGTCGGCGAGGAGGTCGGGAAGCGCCAGCCGGGACAGCGACGCGTCGTCGAGCCGGGCCGCGAGTGCGTCCTCGACCGCTCGGAACACCTGGTAGCCGGCCTGACTGAACTGGTAGACGAAGTGCCGGTTCCGGTATTCGGCGAGCGTCGAGGCGCGCGTTCCGTCGTAGCTGCGCTCGAGCACTTCCCAGACGTGGAGTTGCTCGAGCAGGGGAGTGACGTCTCCGGCGCCGAGTTGCCCGGCCGGGTCGTCGCCGGCGAGGCCGTCCAGGATGCGGGCGACGTCGCCCGCGTGGAGCAGCACGATGTAGTTGGCGCGGGCGTGATCGAAGGCCCGCAGCACCCACAGGTACTCCGCCCGCTTCTCCGCGGTGGCGAAGGAGAACAGTTTCAGCCGGTCGTCCCGGAGCGGGGGAGCGACCGCCGGACGCGCGGCGCGCAGCCCCGACGGGGACCGACCTGGATCGCTGCCTGATTCACTCACCGTGACAGGTTATGCGGTCGTGCAGCGGTCGAGCGAACGCCGTGCCGACCTGCGCCGACATCTCCCGACGAGCGAGGCGGGGAAATCAGAGGACGAACAGCACGAAGACGATCGCGACCAGCACGAGCGCCAGCCCGACCGCCGCGGCGACGAGCCAAGACGCCCGGGAGGCGTTGTCGGACTCTTCCCCGGACTGCGCGACGGCACGCGGTTCCGGCGGCGTCGCGACCGCCGTTCCGCCCGACGCCCGCGCGGAGGCGCCCACCGCAGCGGCGGACGCGGGGTTCTGCCCGCGGGTGGCCGGCCGGTTCGGGGTTGCGGACGTCGACGGCACGGGCTCGCCGACGACGGCGTCGATCACCTCGGTGACGTCGTACGACGGTGGCAGGCCGATCGGGGTCACCTTGTGGGTGGTCGGATTGAACCCGGCGGCGCGGATGGCGGCACCGAGCGCCGAGGTCTGCTCGGGGCCCGGGCCGACGACGCACCGGACGTCGAACTTCTCGCCGATCGTGGCCGCGAATCCGTGAACGGCCGCGGAGTCCCTCGCGATCAGGCCGTCGCCCGTGACGACCACGGCGTCGAGGTTGCTGGGCAGCCAGCCGAATGCACCGAGCGCGGTCGCGATCTGGGCCGTCGGGGAGCCCCCCGAGGAGAACCGGAACGCCTTGCCTGCCTCCACACCCGAGCGGATCAGCGCGACCGTCGATCCCGTGTCGTCGACGTGGTAGATGCCGACCAACTGCCCGGGGCGCTCGGCGATCTCGGATTCGAACCAGGCCGCGGCGGCTTCGGCGTCCGAGACCAGGGACAGGTACGACATGTCGGCGTAGTCGAGCGCGTCGCGGAGCGCTGCGACCGCAGCCGAGTCCCAGCGGGTCGGGTAGGTGGCCATGATGTCGGGGGCGCCGCCCGTCCGGCCGCCGTGGTCGGGGAGAGGTTCGCACTCGCGGAGCAGGCATCGCATCGCACCCGCGACCAGGTCTTCTGCGCGGTACCGCGATCCGTCGCCCACCGCGACACCTGCCGGGTCGCCGACGCGGGGAAGGAACCCCGACACGGTGTGGGTGTCGCCGATCATGTGCGGCGCCGATCCGCCGAGAATTGCGGTGCCGTCCGGGCACATGTGCAGGACGGTGTCGCGGACGATGACGACCGGATCCGGGGATCCTGGATCGTTCGACGCCACCACCGCGGTGGACACGACACTGCCGATCCTGAGCCCGACTCCCATGGACATGCAAGAACCCCTATTCGTGTTGCGAACGGATTGCGACTTCCGTCAGGCCCGTCCGACTCGGTCGGTGAGGCCACAAGATGTACATCCTGCTACCAGAGGGTGCTTGTGCGCGCCATCACGCGCGGCGTGGCGTGGTCGTATTGCACACAGTCGGGGAGTTTCCGCCTGCGGCGAGTGATCGGTCAGGTCACCGTCGGGCGATCCAGGCCGTCCGGCTGCCGCGGACCGTCAGGTCGCCGCGGTGCAGGACGCTGTCGGGGCCGTCGTCCGAGAGGAGGCGATCGAGAGTGTCGCGGTCGTCGACGGCCAGTTGTCCGTCGAGGGCGGAGCGAACACGGCTCAGAAACGTGTGTGCGTAGCGTCCGGCGCTCGGCGGGGCCGGGGTTGCCTCGCTGGTGAAACTGCGCTCCTCGACGTCCACGAAACCGGCCCGCTCGATGTGGCCCCGCCAGTTCGGGTGCGCGTTCCAATCCATCCGCGCCAAGGCCTCGTGGCAGCGCGACTCCAGGCCCGGGCGGCCCATGCCCAGGTTTTCGGGCAGGAGTCGGGGCAGCGCGTCCATCTCGACGACCACCAGTACGCCGTCGGGGTTCAGCGCGGCGTACATGTCGCGGAGTACCCGGTCGGGGTCGGCGACCTCGTGCAGCGAGGAGGCCGCCCACACGACGTCGGCGGCCTCGACCGCGGGCCAGCCGGCATTCAGATCGGCGTGCACGCCGATCACGCGGTCGGCCAGGCCCTGCGTGTGGGCGGCGGTGCGGATGCGCTCGAGCATCACCTCCGACCTGTCGATCGCGACGACCTCGGCGGCGGGGAACCGCCGAGCCAGTGTCAGGCTGCCGGCGCCCGTTCCCGCGCCCACGTCGACGACCCGGTGCGGGGTCTCTCGGACGCGCAGCCCGGCCCAGTCGGCCACCTGGTCGAGGTAGGAGCCGAAGATCTCGGCGTCCAGGTCGAGGAGATCCGGCAGACCGGCGTCGTGGGCCGAGGTGTGCCCGCCATGGTGCCCGCCGTGGTGATGCGAATGCTGTGTCATGCCTCCAGGCTAGTCACGTTCTGCTCCATGCGCATATACTCTTGCGTATGACGCAAGAACTCGGGTTGGACGGTGTGATCCGGCAGCGCATCCGGGGCCTACGGCTGGCCCGCGGCTGGTCCCTCGACGCGCTCGCCGCCCGCTGCTTCCTCAGTCCGTCCACGCTGAGCCGCATCGAGACGGGCCACCGCAGGATCGCTCTCGACCAACTGGTTCCGATCGCGCGGGCTCTCGGCACCACGCTCGATCAGCTCGTCGAGTCCGTCGACGACGAGGACGTGGTGATCCGGCCGATGCCCGAACAGGCGCGAGGACTCACGACCTGGTTGCTGTCCCGCGAACGCGCCCTCCACGGCGCGACCGTGGCGAAGATGCGTATCACCCCCGAACGGCCCGCGGGCCCGGACCACGTCTGTGTTCATCCCGGTCACGAGTGGTTCACGGTCCTGTCGGGGACGGCCCGCCTGCAACTGGGGGAGCGGACCATCCTGATCGAAGCCGGTGCCGCAGCGGAGTTCTCGACCATGGTGCCGCACTCCATCGGAGCCCACGACGGTCCGGTGGAGATTCTCACGATCTTCGACCACGACGGGGAGCGGGCACACCTGCACGCCGCGGACGACGCCCCGCCGGCGTAACGTGCGCGCCGGCAACGCACGGCCCCATACGATGTGAGCGGCATCGGCGCCGCCGAGAAGAAAGGACGGACATGTCGTCTTCCGACACCACGGGCGAGACGGAATTCCCGGCGAGCATGGGGAAGGTCTCCCGCCGTGAGCTCGCGTCCCACGGCTACACGCGTTTCGATCAACTGACGACGGTCACCGCCAAGGAGCTGTTGAAGATCCACGGCGTCGGACCGAAAGCGATCCGGATCCTCGAGGCGGAACTCGCCGAGCGGGGACTCGGCTTCGCCGGCTGAGCGGAGCCGGAGGCGCTACAGCAGGCCGTGCGCGCGCTGATACGTGGCGGGCGGTGTGCCGACGACCTGCGTGAAGACCCGCGTCAGGTGGGCCTGGTCGCTGAACCCCAATTCGTAGGCGAGCGCCGACCAGTCGATCCTCTCGCCCGAGTGGGCGGCGGCGGCCGCGTCGAGGATGCGAAACCGCTGGATCACCCACTTCGGGCCGATCCCGACGTAGTCGGTGAACAGCCGTTGCAGGGTGCGCAGGCTGCAGCCGGCGTGTGCGGCGAGCTGGTCTGCACGGACGACGTCCCGGCGGCGCTGGGCGTCGCCGACCAGGGTCGTGACCTCCCGTCCCGTCGGGTCCGGAACGGGATCGGTGCGCAGAAGGTACCGCTCGAAGACGTCGATCATCTCCGCGCTGTCCGTGCCGGCGAGGATCCGTTCCGCGACCGGGCGATCGTCACCGGTGAGCAGATCCCGTCCGGGCTGCACGGTCCCCGAGATCGCACCGAGACTGCCCTTCAACAGAGGCCGGAACCCACCGGCGTGGAAGGCGGCCCCCAGCACGTGGCCGTCTCCCGTCAACATTCGGTAGAACGGCGACCGGGAGATCCCGTGCACCAGCAGCTGTCCGTCCTCGGCGGCGACGTGAACGCGCGGCTGAGGAACCACCTGCTGTCGATGCGGCTTCGGCACCGACCACCGCACCAGCCAGTGGTAGTCGACGAACTCGGCCAAATCCGCTCGGGGAGCGACCCGTTCGACCTCGAAACCGGGTTCGCCGGCGGTGGGGCGGACGATCGCCTCGGGGTGTCCTGGCACATTCGGCACTCGCCCATCCTAGTGTCGCGAATGTTCAAGCACGCCACGCCGGCGCGTACCTAGAGTCTCCTGACATGAGCTACTCACACACCGCTCGAAGCAAATTCACCATCGCCGCGTGGTCGGAATCGGTGATCACCGACATCGACGGCGAAGGCACGACCGCCGGCGACACCTACTACCCGGCGCGCGGCGCCACCCGGGCGGCCGTCGAATATTCGTATTCCGGGGACATCGAGGGAACGAGCACGGTGGCCTACCTGATCGCGTACAAGGCCGACGCCGCGCCGGTGCTCGGTCTCGAGCGCTTCGAGGGCTCGATCGGCGGGCACGACGGAACGTGCGTGTTCCAGCACCTCGGCAGCCAGGACCAGGGTTCCGTGTCGGCACGGATCGAGGTGGTGCCGGGTATGGGCACGGGCGGTCTGACCGACCTGCGTGGCAGCGCGGACCTGTCCATCGCCGGACCCGGCGAGGGCGGCTACGAATTCGTCCTGTCCTACGACGTCGGCTGAGTTCGGGTCGTCGGGCGTTCGCTCAGCGGCTTCAGGCCACAGGACGCCGCGAGGCCCTGCGATTCGATGCCCATCGCGGTGTTGGAGCGGGTCATGAAGTTCGTCAGTGCGATGAACGCGGTCAGTTCCACCAGCGCGGCCGGGCCGAGCGCCTCCAGGAGCCTGGCCGACAGTTCGTCGGTGACCGTCGGTGGGGTCAGCGTCATCGCCTCGGCGTACTCCAGCACGTCGCGCTCCAACGGGGTGAAGACGTCCGACTCACGCCACCGGGGCACCTCGCGTGCCTTCGTCTCGTCCAGACCCTTGTTGTGGGCTTGGAAGTAGCCGTAGTCCAGGCAGAAGGCGCAGCCGACCATGCTCGCGACCGCCATGTGGGCAAACGATTTCAGATTCTCGTCGCACCGGTCCCACTTCTGTACCTGCCGGGCGACGCTGAAGCTGAAGTTCGTCACCTTGCGGTTGTGCCACACGACCCCCACCCCCTCGGGCACGTCCCCGAGCATCTTGCGCGACATCCGCTTGACGACCGCACCGTAGATGCCGGTCAATTCTGCCTGCGGGATCCTGGCCATGATTCCTCCTCGGTTCGAATGTTCTCGGCACAGAGACACCGGCCACGAGCCGAATGTGACATCCGAACCGGATTTTTTCGCCGGCCGCCCCTCAGCCCGGCGCGAGTGCGCGGTCGGCCAGCGCGGCGATCACGGGGGAGAGTGCTTGCGCGTGTTCGAGCGTCAGGTGGTTGTCGTCGCGGTACACGAGGTCGTTGCCGACGACCACCGGGCAGCGCTCGGTGGTGCAGAACAGGGTGGTCAGATCGGCGTACCGTCCGCCGCCTGCAGCGGTGGCCGCCGCCTCGGCCGCGACCCCGGCGTCGTTGACCGCGACCAACCGCGGCGGCGAGCAGGCACCCGCGTCGTCGAGGTGTGCGGACAGGCACGTCGGCACGGTCGACTGCGGATCCGGGACGGGACCGAGGACGAGGACGGCCGCACCCGTGGCCCGGAGTTCCGTGACCAACCGGGTCAGGCTGTCGAGCCAGGGCCCGCCGTACACGCTGAAACCGAAATCGGCGCCGTACCGCCGGGACATGCTCAGCACGACCAATTGTGGCCGCTCGGCCCGCAGCCGGTCGAGGATCTCGCCGCGCCACTGCTCGCACTCGCTGTATTCCCGTCCGAGGTAGGGGCTGGTGAGGGGAAGGTCGAGGAGTGGGCAGGTGACCTTGCCCATCGTCTCCAACCGCCAATGCTGCTGTTCGGCGGCCGCTTCGAACGCCGGGGCCCACATCGCGGCATGCGAATCCCCGACGAGCGCCACCGTCGTCGCGGACGTCACGTCACCCGACGCACACTCGTCCTGCCCCACCTCGAGCCATGACCGCACACAGCCGTTGACGAACACCGCGGGCTTGTCGGCCGGTGCGTCGGCGAGCGGCGGCGACAGATTCGACGGAACCGCCTGCAGTCCTGCCGATTCCGCGACCGCCGCCTGCACCTGCGCCGTCATGTCGTGCACCGCCGCGTCACGAGGATCGACTGCGGGAGTGGCCGATTCGACCGGCGCCGAGACGGTGAGGGCTGCTGCGGCGGCGCCGTGTCCGACCGGGACCGGCCGCGCCACCAGCAGCACCAGTGCCGCACAGACGGCGGCGGCGGTGACGGCTCCGCCGAGGACGAGGCTGCGCGAGGCCGAGAGACGCAGCGGAGCCGCGAACCGGACCGGGTTCTCGACCAGGGCCAGTGTCAGTCCGGCCAGACCCGCGGACACCATGACCATCCCCAGCCGATCGGTCAGATCGAGAGAGCGGCCGAGCACGATCGGCGCGAGCAGCAGCACCGGCCAGTGCCAGAGATACCAGGAATAGGACACCCGCCCGACCGCCCGCATCGGCGGCAGGGACAGGCCCCGGCCGACTCCCAGCCGCGGTGCGGCACAGCCCGCTCCGATCACCAGTACCGTGCCGAGAACGGGCAGCAGCGCGGCGGTGCCGGGGTAGGGCGTCTTCTCGCCCAGCCGAAGACAGGCGAAGACGATCAGCGCGAGACCCGCCCATCCGGCCGCCGCAGCGACCATCGGCGGCAGCCGCCGCCAGTGCCGAACCGACAGTGCGACCAACCCGCCTGCGGCCAGTTCCCAGGCGCGGGCGGGCAGCGAGAAGAACGCCCACGGCGGCAGCGTGCGGGTCCAGTCGAGCGAAACCGCGAACGACACCGCCGCGACGACCGCGAGGACTACCAGATACGGGGTGGTCGACGGTGCGTTATCCGGGCCCTGGCGTCGTGTTCGGTGCCGCACGAGCCAGGCGACTCCGATGATCAGCGCAGGCCACAGTAGGTAGAACTGCTCTTCGACGCCGAGCGACCAGTAGTGCTGGAACGGCGACGGGGGCGTGTCGGCGGCCAAATAGTCGGTGCCGTGCAGCGCGAGCCGGTAGTTGCCGACGTAGAGCGCGCTGGCGATGCCGTCGCCGAGGACCGCGCGGGCCTGCAGCGGGGGAAGGAGCAGGGCCGCGCCGATCGCGGTGGCCACCAGCACGACGCACCCGGCGGGCAGCAGCCGCCGGGCACGGGCGCCGTAGAACTCGGCCAGCCCCACGCGGCCGGTGGACGCCACGTCCCGCCACAGCAGCCCGGTGATGAGAAACCCGGAGACGACGAAGAAGATGTCGACACCGGCGAACCCGCCGTCGATCCCGGGCACACCCGCGTGAAAAAACACCACGGCCAGCACCGCGACGGCCCGCAGACCCTCGATGTCCGTACGGAACACGGTTCCCGCGGTCAGGTCACCGGCCTGAGGGCGGTTACCGGATCGGCCCCGTTGTTCCGGACTGGCGACGGTACTCATTCGATCTGCGATCTGTTCATGCGACGAGCCCCTTCAGCTGCAGCACTGGCCTCATGATGACAGCGGTGCCGCAACTTTCCCGAAAGGCACGCCGTACCAGGGCAGAGCGCAATCGGGGCGAACTTTCACACGTGCACGACGACCGACCCGTCGCGGACCGACGCGGGGTAGGTGCGGACCGAGCCCACACCCTCGGATCCGCAGGCGCCCGTGTCGAAGGCGAACGCGTACTGGTGGAGCGGGCACATCACGCCGGTGGCGTCGATCTGCCCGTCGGCGAGGGGACCGCCCTTGTGCGGGCACACCGCGTCCATGGCCCGAACGGTGCCGTCCGACAGCAGGAATACGGCCACCTGACGGTTCTGCACGACGTACGTCCGGCCCTCGCCCGGGGTCAGGTCGCTGACCGGCCCCACTGCCACCTCGGCGGGACCCTCGATCAGGGCGGTCATCGGACCGGCACCTGGGGGAGCGGCAGCAGCGGGAGCGAGGGAGCGAACTGTGCGGGCGATTTCGGTGCGCTGCGCTCCTTCCAGGGATCCCGGTAGCCGTCCACCGCCGTCTGGATCCGCTCATCCAATCCCGTCACGATGTCCTCCTCGTCTCGGACCAGTAGCGCCTGAAGATGTTCGAGCCCCACCCGCGGCACGAAGTCGTAGGTGCGTTCGAGCCATTTCGCGTTCTCGCGGTAGTACTGGATGAATCGCCCGCCGAGTTCGATCACGGCGTCCGGTGATTCGACCGTGGCCAGCAGGTCGCCCTTGCGGATGTGGGCTCCGGCGGCGCCGCCGACGTAGATTTCCCATCGGCCGTCGCCGACCGCGACCACACCGAAGTCCTTGCACAGGGCCTCCGAGCAGTTGCGGGGGCACCCGGCGACCGCGAGTTTCAGCTTCGCGGGCGTCTCCAGGCCCTGAAACCGCTCCTCGAGTGCGATGCCGAGGCTCGTCGAATCGCCGAGACCGTAGCGGCAGAAATCGGTTCCGACGCACGTCTTCACCGTGCGCATGCTCTTGCCGTAGGCGAACCCGGACGGCATGTCGAGGTCACCCCACACCTTGGGGAGGTCCTCCTTCTTGATGCCGAGCAGGTCGATGCGCTGCCCGCCGGTGACCTTCACGAGCGGCACGCCGTACTTGTCGGCGACGTCGGCGATCTTGCGGAGCTGGTCCGGCGTGGTGACACCGCCCTTCATCTGCGGGACCACCGAGAACGTGCCGTCGCGCTGGATGTTGGCGTGCACGCGGTCGTTGATGAACAGCGCGCCTCGCTCGTCCACCCAGTCGGGGCCCCAGATCGTACGGAGCAGGGACGCGAGCGGCATCTTCGCGGACGCGTCCTCCTTCGCGTCCGTCGCGAGTTCGGCGAACACCTGGGACACGGCGCGCAGATCGCGTTCCCGGATGGTCGCGACGAGTTCCGGCTTGCTCATCGGGATGCACGGCACGTACCAGTCGGCGGAGGGGTCTGCTTCGAGTTCGCCGCCGGCGGCGCAGGCCACGATGTCGGCGACGAGTCCCTTGCACGACCCGCAGCCCTTGCCCGCGCGGGTCGTGGCGCAGACGTCGGTGAGGGTCTTGGCGCCGGAATGGACGCAGGCCACCAGATCGCCCTTGCTGACGCCGTTGCAGTTGCACACCTGCAGGTCGTCGGGAAGGTCGGCGACGCCGGCCGCTGCGCCGGGGGCTCCGACGTCGAAGAGCATGCTGATGCGCTCCTCGGGCAGCGGCACCTTGCCGTCGAATGCCTGCGTGAGGAAGCCTGCCTTGCTGATGTCGCCCATCAGCGTGGCGCCGATCAGCTTTCCGTCCCGGACGACGAGGCTCTTGTACGTGCCGCTGCGCGGTTCGTAGTACTGGACGAACTCGTCGTCTGCGGTCTCCGGTCCCTTGACGCCCATCGCGGCCACGTCGACGCCCGCGACCTTCAGTTGGGTGGTGGTGCGCGAACCGACGTAGGCGGCTTCCGGATCGGAGCCGGTGAGAACGTCCGCGAGGATGACCGCCTGCTCCCACACCGGGGCGACGAGGCCGTACGTCTCTCCCCGGTGCTGCGCGCACTCGCCGACGGCGTACACCGAACCCTCGTCCTCGCAGCGCATCTGGTCGTCGACGACGATCCCGCGCTCGACCACCAGACCCGCGGCCCGCGCCAGTTCGGTGTTGGGCCGGATTCCCGCGGTGACGACCACCATGTCGGCGTCCAGCGTGGAGCCGTCGACGAACGACACCCCGGTCACCAGGCCGGCGTCGTCGCGCAGTACGGCGGTGGTCCGCATCGAGGTGTGGACGCCGACACCGAGTTTCTCGATCTCGGCGCGCAGGACGCTGCCGCCGCGTTCGTCGAGTTGCTGATTCATCAGGTGCCCGGGGGAGTGCACGACGTTGACGGTGAGCCCCTGCGTGCGCAGCCCGTACGCGGCCTCGAGCCCGAGCAGACCGCCGCCGATCACCACCGCGGACACGTCGTCGCGTGCCTGCGCCATCTGGAGCATGCCGTTGGTGTCGGCGATGTTGCGGAATCCGAACACCCCGCGGGCCAGGCGTCCGTCGTGCTCGCGCAGTCCGTCCATGTTGGGAAAGAACGTATTGCTGCCTGTGGCGACGATCAGCACGTCGTAGTCGACGACGCGGCCGCTCTCGCACGTGACGGACTTCGCGAACCGGTCGAGCGAGACCGCGCGGTCACCCGCGTGGAGTTTCACGCCGTTCGCCGTGTACCAGCCCATGGGGTTGAGGATCAGGTCCTCGTCGTCGACAGCCGCCTCCCCGGACAGCACGTGCGAGAGCATGATCCGGTTGTAGTTGCCGTAGGGCTCGTCGCCGATCATGGTGATCTCGAACCGCTCACGCCCGCCGCGGTTCAGGATCTCCTCGACGGTGCGGGCGCCGGCCATACCGTTGCCGACGACCAGCAGCTTGCTCGAACTCGGTGTGTGGGCCATGCAAAGAGGCTGCGCCCCGGGAGTGTCGTAACGGCTGCGCGCACGTTACGTGGGAATCAGGAACACCTCACAGCCCTCTCGGGAAGCGTGTCAGGCAGGTGGTCGGTCGCGGGGCATCAGCAGTGGGGCCAGCACGGCGAGGAGCAGGGCGGGCAGAAGGAAGCCCGCCGCGGGCGACACCGCGTACACCGGGGTGAGGGTGATCGGCGCGAGCGCGTTGCCGGTGAACCGCAACGCCTGCACGACGGACACCGCGCCGCCCCGGTTCGGGCCCGGCGACCCGAGCACGGCGGCGTTGACGCCGACCAGGATGAACTGACCTGCGGTTCCGGCCGCAAACCACGCCACGGCCACGACCGCGAGGAGCGACACCGTCCCGGCGGCGGCGACGAGAACCGCACCGCCGAACGCGCCGATCAACACGGCGGCCCGGGCCCCGATCTTGTCGATGACCCCGCCGACGAGGCGTGCGGTGAGGATGCCGGCGACACCGAACCCGGTGAGCAGCAGGCCGCGCTGAGTGGGACTCAGGCCGAACACGTCCTCGGCGCGGAAGGCGACCAGGAAGCTCAGCCCGCCGAGGGCGCCCCAGCCGAGGAGTGCGACCACCCCGATCCTCAGCACCGACGGGGTGAGGGCGTCACGCAGTCGCGGGCGCGCCGCCCCCGGCTCGGCGGGCGGGCTGTCGGGAACGCCGACCAGACCCAGCACCGCGGCGACGAGGGCGATGACGAGGAATGCGAGCCGCCAGTCGACCTCCGCCGCGAGGCCGCCGACGAGCGGGGCACTCGACTGCCCCGCGGCCTGGAAGGCGCCGAAGATCCCCAGCGCCCGGCCGAGGTGCTTCTTCGGCGTCGAGGCGGCGAGCGCGGCCAGCAGCAGCGGCGTCGTGAACGAGTTGGAACATCCCTGGAGCACACGGGCGCCGAGGAAGAGCGGCAGCGTCGGCGCCGCGAAGCAGGCCAGCGACGACAGCAGGTAGACGCCGTACGCGATCCGCACGGTCCGCATCTGCCCCCAGCGGGCGCCCAGCGTGCCCGACACCAGCATGAGCAGCGCGAACGGCAGCAGGTAGGCCGTCAGCGACCCGGCCGCGGCGGACGCGCTCACGCCGAGGTCGTCACCGATCTCGGGGAGGATCGAGGCGACCACACCGCCGCCGAAGGGGCCGAGGAAACCACCGGCGTAGAGCGCCGTGCGCTGGAGCGAGGAACGAAGCGACTCGGACGAGTTCTTCGTCACAGCCCGAAGCTGCCGGGCCCACGCCTGCGGAGATACCGCTCGAACTCGGCCGCAAGCGCGTCACCGTCGATCTTCGAGATGGCGTCGGAGATGTCGGTCTCGGCATCGCCGCGCTCCTCGAGGGAGCGGACATAGTCGCCGATCTCCTCGTCGTCCGCGGTCATTTCGGTGACGGCTTCCTGCCAGTCGTCGGCCTGCGACGGGAGTTCCCCGAGCGGCACCTCGATGTCCAGGACGTCCTCGACCCGTTGCAGCAGTGCCACGGTCGCCTTGGGGTTCGGCGGCTGGGACACGTAATGGGGCACGGCCGCCCAGAACGACACGGCAGGCACACCGGCCCGGACACACGCGTCCTGCAGCACCCCGGTGATCCCGGTCGGCCCCTCGTAGCGGGTCTGCTCCAGCTTGAACCGCTCGGCGGCCTCGCTGCTGTACGCGCTGCCCGTCACCGGGACCGGCCGCGTGTGCGGGGTGTCCGCGAGCAGCGCCCCGAGGATCACCACGGTGTTGATCTGCAGTTGATCGATCAGCTCGAGAAGGTCGTCGCAGAAGCTGCGCCAGCGCATGTTCGGTTCGATTCCGCGCAGCAGCACCACGTCGCGGTCGCTGCCGGGGGGCGAGCACACCGACAGCCGGGTGGCCGGCCACACGATCTCCCGGGTGACACCGTCGACCTGCCGGACCGTGGGGCGATTGACCTGGTAGTCGTAGTATTCCTCGGAGTCCAGTTCGGCCAGCGGCTGGGCGTCCCAGGTCAGTTCGAGGTGCTCGACGGCTCCGCTCGCGGCGTCGCCGGCGTCGTTCCAGCCTTCGAAGGCGGCGACGAGAACAGGGTCACGAAGTACGGGCACGGCGCTGTCGGTGGCACCGTCGTCGGCGGTGTCGGGGGTGTCGTCGTCGGGGCCCGCAGGCGTGACGGGGAACTCACTGGAACTCACCCACCCAGCCTACGGCCAGCGTTGGTTCCCGCGCCCACTAGTCTGGACGGCATGTCTGCGCCATTTCACTCTGCCCTGCTCGATGCGTTGAACCAGCGCGTTGTCATCGGCGACGGAGCCATGGGCACCATGTTGCAGGCCGCGGACCTCACGCTCGACGACTTCCTCGGGCTCGAAGGCTGCAACGAAATCCTCAACGACACCCGCCCTGACGTGCTCAAAGAGATCCACCGCGCGTATTTCGAGGCCGGGGCCGACGCCGTCGAGACCAACACGTTCGGGTGTAACCTCCCCAACCTCGCCGATTACGACATTTCGGACCGTATCCGGGAACTGGCCGAGAAGGGCACCCGGCTGGCGCGTGAGGTTGCCGACGAGATGGGGCCGGGACGCGACGGCATGGGCCGCTTCGTCCTCGGCTCGATGGGGCCCGGAACCAAGCTGCCGACGCTCGGCCACGCGCCGTTCGCGATCCTGCGCGACGCCTACGCCGAAGCCGCGATGGGCATGATCGACGGGGGCGCCGACGCGATCCTCGTCGAGACCTGCCAGGACCTGCTGCAAGTGAAGGCGGCCATCCTGGGCAGTCAGCGGGCGATGGAGACGCTGGGGTCGCGGCTGCCGATCATCACCCACGTCACGGTCGAGACCACCGGCACGATGCTGCTCGGCAGTGAGATCGGTGCCGCGCTGACCGCGCTCGAACCACTCGGTATCGACATGATCGGGCTCAACTGCGCGACCGGTCCCGCCGAGATGAGCGAACATCTCCGCCACCTGTCCAAGTACAGCTCGCTCCCCGTATCGGTGATGCCCAACGCCGGACTGCCGCAGCTCGGCCCGAAGGGCGCCGAGTATCCGCTCACCGCGGAGGAACTCGCCGAGGCGCTCAGCGGCTTCGTCACCGAGTTCGGTCTCGGCCTGGTCGGCGGCTGCTGCGGCACCACCCCGGAGCACATCCGGCAGGTGGCCGAGGCGGTCCGCCTCGTCGAGAAGGCCGCGCGCAACCCGGTGCACGAGTCGGGGACGTCGTCGCTGTACACGGCGGTGCCGTTCGAGCAGGACGCCAGCATTCTGATGATCGGCGAGCGCACGAACTCCAACGGCTCCAAGGCATTTCGTGAGGCGATGATCGCCGAGGACTACCAGAAGTGCCTCGACATCGCGAAGGATCAGACCCGCGACGGCGCCCACATGCTCGACCTCAACGTCGACTACGTCGGACGTGATGGCGCCGCCGACATGGCCGCCCTCGCGAGCCGGTTCGCGACGTCGTCGACGCTGCCGATCATGCTCGACTCCACCGAGCCCGCGGTCCTGCAGGCCGGCCTCGAACACCTCGGCGGCCGGTGCGCCGTCAACTCCGTCAACTACGAGGACGGCGACGGACCGGACTCGCGGTTCCAGAAGATCATGCGGCTCGTCAAGGAACACGGCGCCGCCGTCGTCGCGCTGACCATCGACGAGGAGGGCCAGGCGCGCACCGCCGAGCACAAGGTCCGCATCGCCGAGCGCCTGCTCGACGACATCACCGTGAACTGGGGCCTCGACGAGTCCGACATCATCATCGACGCGCTGACCTTCCCGATCTCCACCGGTCAGGAAGAGGTCCGCCGCGACGGCATCGAGACGATCGAGGCGATCCGCGAACTGAAGAAGCGGCACCCGCGGGTGCACTTCACCCTCGGCGTGTCCAACATCTCGTTCGGCCTCAACCCCGCCGCCCGTCAGGTGCTGAACTCCGTGTTCCTGCACGAGTGCACCGAGGCGGGCCTGGACACGGCCATCGTGCACGCGTCGAAGATCCTGCCGATGGCCCGGATCCCCGACGAACAGCGCGAAACGGCCCTCGACCTGGTCTACGACCGCCGGCGCGAGGGCTACGACCCGCTGCAGAAACTGATGGAACTGTTCGAGGGCGTCTCCGCGGCGTCGGCGCGCGAATCCCGCGCCCAGGAACTGGCGGCGCTTCCGCTGTTCGAGCGGCTGGAAAGGCGCATCGTCGACGGTGAACGCAACGGCCTCGACGACGACCTCACCGCGGCGATGGAAGAGAAGCCGCCGCTCGCGATCATCAACGAGACCCTGCTGTCCGGCATGAAGACCGTCGGCGAACTCTTCGGGTCCGGGCAGATGCAGTTGCCGTTCGTGCTGCAGTCCGCCGAGGTGATGAAGGCGGCCGTGGCGTACCTCGAACCGCACATGGAGGCCACCGACGAGGACGGCAAGGGCCGCATCGTCATCGCCACCGTGAAGGGCGACGTCCACGACATCGGCAAGAACCTCGTCGACATCATCCTGAGCAACAACGGGTACGACGTGGTGAACCTCGGCATCAAGCAGCCGATCGCGACGATCCTCGACGCGGCGATCGAGCAGAAGGCCGACGTCATCGGCATGTCCGGTCTGCTCGTGAAGTCGACCGTGGTGATGAAGGACAACCTGCAGGAACTCAATTCCAAGGGCGTCGCGGAGAAGTTCCCCGTCCTCCTCGGCGGTGCCGCGCTGACCCGCTCGTACGTGGAGAACGACCTGGCCGAGGTGTACGAGGGCGACGTCAGCTACGCGCGCGACGCATTCGAGGGCCTGCACAGGATGGACGAGATCATGGCCGTCAAACGCGGCGGCGGACCCGACCCGGACAGCCCGGAAGCGATCGCGGCCCGGGAGAAGGCGGCCGAACGCAAGGCCCGCCACGAACGGTCCAAGCGGATCGCGGAGAAGCGCAAGGCGGCCGAGACCCCGGTCGAGGTGCCGGAGCGGTCCGACGTGGCCACCGACATCGTCGTCCCGAGCCCGCCGTTCTGGGGCAACCGGATCGTGAAGGGTGTCTCGCTGTCCGACTACGCCGGACTGCTGGACGAGCGCGCCCTGTTCCTCGGGCAGTGGGGCCTGCGCGGGCAGCGTTCCGGCGATGGTCCCACCTACGAGGAACTGGTGGAAACGGAGGGCCGCCCGCGTCTGCGGTACTGGCTCGACCGGCTGAGCACCGAGGGAATCCTCGCGCACGCCGCCGTGGTGTACGGCTATTTCCCCGCCGTGTCCGAGGGCGACGACGTGGTCGTGCTCACCGACCCGGCGCCCGACGCGGACGAACGCTTCCGGTTCACGTTCCCGCGCCAGCACCGGGACCGGTTCCTGTGCGTCGCCGACTTCGTCCGGTCCCGTACCGAGGCGAAGGAGACCGGTCAGGTCGACGTGTTCCCGATGCAGCTGGTCACCATGGGGCAGCCGATCGCGGACTTCGCGAACGAACTGTTCGCCGCCAACTCGTACCGCGACTACCTCGAGGTGCACGGCATCGGCGTGCAGCTGACGGAATCGCTGGCCGAGTACTGGCATCGACGGGTCCGTGAAGAACTCGTGCTGCCCGGCGGCCACAACGTGGCCGAGCAGGATCCGTCGGAGGTGTCGGGGTTCTTCGACCTCGCCTACCGCGGCGCCCGCTACTCCTTCGGGTACGGCGCCTGCCCCAACCTGGAGGACCGCGCGAAGATGGTCGCTCTCCTCGAACCGGAACGGATCGGTGTGAAGTTGTCGGAGGAACTGCAGTTGCATCCCGAGCAGTCCACGGATGCGTTCGTGCTGCACCACCCCGAGGCGAAGTACTTCAATGTCTGACGCATTCGACGGTCTTGCAGGCGTGCTGTGGGACATGGACGGAACGCTGCTCGATTCCGAGAAGATGTGGGACGTCGCGGTCCGCGAGTTGTCGATTCACCTCGGTGGTCCGATGACCGAGGAGACCCGGCTGAAGACGATCGGCGCGTCCAGCGCCAACGCGCTCGGCGTCATCTTCGACGCTCTCGGTCTCGACCGGGATCCGGCGGCCCTCGCCGACGCCAAGGAATGGATGTTCACCCGCGTGGAGGAACTGTTCGGCGACGGGATTCCGTGGCGGCCGGGCGCCCACGACGCACTGCGGACGGCCCGGGCCCACGGCCTGAGGTCGGCGCTGGTGACCAACACCGAGCGTCGTCTCACCGAGCGGGCACTCGAGACGCTCGGCAGGCACCACTTCGACCACTCGGTGTGCGGCGACGAGGTGCCGGCAGGTAAACCGCATCCCGACCCGTACCTGCGGGGCGCCGAACTGCTCGGGCTGCATCCGTCGCAGTGCCTCGCGATCGAGGACTCGCCCACCGGCGCGGCGTCCGCGCAGGCTGCGGGGTGCGTCGTCCTGATCGTCCCGTGCGAGATCCCGGTGGCCGACGGCCCGGGGCGGGTGTTCCGGGACAGTCTCGTAGGCATCACCGGTTCCGATCTGGCCGAGGCCTGGGCGCAGCCGAGCGGTGTGCGTCTCTAGGTAGTCTGGTTTCCCGTGGCTGTCCCGAAAATCGTGCTGTTCTACGTGTTCACCCCGCTCGCCGACCCGGAGGCGATCCGGCTGTGGCAGTACACGCTCGCCGAGGCACACAACCTGACCGGACGGATCCTCGTCTCCGAGCACGGCATCAACGCGACCGTCGGCGGCGACATCCGCGACGTCAAGCGGTACGTGAAGGGGACGCGCGGCTACGCGCCGTTCAAGGACGCCGACATCAAGTGGTCGGACGGGCTGGGGGACGATTTCCCGCGGCTCAGCGTGAAGGTGCGGTCGGAGATCGTGACGTTCGGTGCACCGGGCGAGCTGAAGGTGGACGCGGACGGCGTCGTCGGCGGCGGTACTCACCTGGCGCCGGACGAGGTGCACCGCCTGGTCGAGGGGCGCGGTGACGACGTCGTTTTCTTCGACGGACGCAACGGTTTCGAGGCGGAGATCGGCCGATTCCGGGACGCCGTCGTGCCGGATGTGTCCACCACCCGCGACTTCGTGCACGAACTCGACAGCGGCAAGTACGACCATCTGAAGCACAAGGCCGTCGTCACCTACTGCACCGGGGGAGTGCGGTGCGAGGTCCTGTCCTCGCTGATGCGGTCGCGCGGGTTCGGTGAGGTCTACCAACTCGACGGCGGCATCGTCCGCTACGGCGAGGCGTTCGGCGACTCGGGTCTGTGGGAGGGGTCGCTGTACGTCTTCGACAAGCGGATGACCATCGAGTTCAGCGATCAGGCCAAGACCCTGGGACGATGCACCCGGTGCGGCGGTCCGACGTCCCGGTACGAGAATCTGCCGGACGACCGGGGCCGAGAACTCGTGCTCGTGTGCGCCGGCTGCACCGAGAACCGGGCGGGCTGAGGTGGCCGGGGCGCCGCTGCCCGTCCGCAACGGTCTCGGTCCCGATCGCATCCGGATGCCGGCCGGGCTCGGTGCGAAGACCGTCGCCGAATTCCTGGTCGAGACGTACCCGGACGAGCGGGCGCACTGGCTGTCGCTGATCGACGGTGGGGAAGTCGTCGACGAGCACGGCAGGGTCGTCGACCGCGGCACCCGCTATGCGCCGACCCGGTTCGTGTACTTCTATCGCGACCCCGCACCCGAGATCCCGGTTCCGTTCGAGATCGACATCCTCCACCGCGACGACCACCTCGTGGTGATCGACAAGCCCCACTTCCTCGCGACCATCCCGCGGGGCGCGCACATCACCGAGACGGCGGTCGTGCGGTTGCGGCGGGCGCTCGACCTCCCCGATCTCACTCCGGCGCACCGGCTCGACCGGATGACGGCCGGTGTGCTGGTGTTCCTGATCCGGCGGGAAGACCGCCGGGCGTATCAGGAACTGTTCGTCTCCCAGCAGGTCACCAAGGAATACGAGGCCGTCGCCGGGCACGATCCCGCGCTGGAGTTTCCGCGCATCATCCGCAGCCGCATCGTCAAGGAACACGGGATCATGACGGCCACGGAGGAACCGGGCGAGCCGAACAGCGAAACCGTCGTCGACCTGATCGAGACCCGCGACGCCCGCGCCCGCTACCGGCTGCTGCCGAAGACCGGCCGGACCCACCAACTGCGGCTGCACATGTCGTCGCTGGGGCTGCCGATCGAAGGCGACAACTACTACCCGGATTTCCGCCGATCCGAGCCCGGCGACTTCTCGACGCCGTTGCGGTTGCTGGCGCGGGCCATCGAGTTCACCGATCCCCGTTCGGGCCGGGTCCGCCGGTTCGAGAGTCGCCGCACACTCGGGTGGTGACCGGTTCGGAGAGGTCCGCGGCGGCGTGAAACAATGGGTCCTCGTGAAGACCTTCGAATCCCTGTTCGCCGAGCTGACCGAGCGTGCCGCTACCCGCCCCGAGGGGTCCGGCACCGTTGCCGCCCTCGACGCCGGCGTCCATTCGCAGGGAAAGAAGATCCTCGAAGAGGCGGGTGAGGTGTGGATCGCCGCCGAGCACGAAAGCGACGAGGCGCTCGCCGAGGAGATCTCCCAACTGCTGTACTGGACGCAGGTGCTGATGGTGGGTAAGGGCCTGAAACTCGAGGACGTCTACCGACATCTGTGATCGGTGATCGAGACTCCTCCACCCGCTCCCGAAAGGAACCCTCAGCCATGCTGCGCGTCGCAGTCCCGAACAAGGGCTCGCTGTCCGAGTCCGCCGCCGAAATCCTCTCCGAGGCCGGCTACCGCCGTCGCACCGACTCCCGCGACCTGACGGTCCTCGACCCGTCCAACCAGGTCGAGTTCTTCTTCCTGCGCCCCAAGGACATCGCGATCTACGTCGGTTCCGGTGAACTCGACCTCGGCATCACCGGCCGCGACCTCGCCCGTGATTCGGGCGCCCCGGTCGCCGAGCGGCTGTCGCTCGGCTTCGGCCGCTCCACGTTCCGGTACGCCGCCCCCGCGGGCAAGGACTGGAAGGTCGAGGACCTCGCCGGGCTCCGGATCGCCACGTCCTACCCCAACCTGGTGCGCGACGACCTCTCCGCACGCGGGATCGAGGCCTCGGTCATCCGACTCGACGGCGCCGTGGAGATCTCCATCCAGCTCGGGGTCGCGGACGCGATCGCCGACGTCGTCGGATCCGGCCGCACGCTGCGCCAGCACAACCTGGTCGCGTTCGGTGACACCCTGTGCGACTCCGAGGGTGTGCTCATCGAGCGCGCCGGTTCGCCCGCCGACGATTCCGCGCGCAACCAGTTGGTCGAGCGGGTGCGCGGCATCGTCTTCGCGCAGCAGAATCTGATGCTCGACTACGACTGCCCGAAGACGATCCTCGACGACGCGCTGAAGATCACCCCCGGACTGGAGTCGCCGACGCTGTCGCCGCTCGCCGACGAGAACTGGGTGGCGGTCCGGGCGATGGTGCCGATCAAGGGCCACAACGGAGTGATGGACGAACTCGCGGACCTCGGCGCCAAGGCCATCCTCGCGTCGAACATCCGGTCCTGCCGCGCACTCTGATCTCGTTCCGCCGCAGGACGATCCGCGTCCGTTCCGATCAGGAGCGGGCGCGGACCTGTACGGTCTGGGCGATCCGGCCGACCGCGCCGGTCTCGTCGTACAGCACGCCCGCGCACATTCCCACGCCGTCGGGTCCGATGGACGTCTCGGAGCCGACGCCGACCCACTCACCCTCGGGGACCCGGAAGATGTGCACGGTGAGGTCGGTGTTGAGGAACGTCCAGTCGGCCGGGTCGAGTTTCGATCCCACACCGTTGGCGACGTCCGCGATGGAGAAGAGCCGCTCGAGCGGCGTCATGGCCTCGCCGAGGACCAGTGCGGGCCGCGGCCTCGCCCACAGCTTGCCGGGGCCCTCGCACCCCATCTCGGCGATCCACCGCCAGTCGAGGGTCGTCAGGTAGCCCGAATTCCAGCCCTCGGCGAATTTGCCCTTGCGGCCGGTGGACCGCGGTTCGAGTGGCGGGTCGACGACGTGGACGGCGTTGCTGGTGTCGACGGTCTCCATGCGCCACGCCGAGCCCCGCGCCACCGCACGCGGCCGGTCGCCGACGGTCCACAATTCGGCGACCACCAGTTCCACCCGGCGGCCCGGCCGCTGCACCCAGGACCGGACCTCGAGTTCGGCGATCGGGATCGGGCCGAGGATCTCGACCACGACCCTCGTGATGCGCGCGTCGTCACGAGGGTTGCACCGTTCGAGTGCCCGCACGAGCAGCGCGGACGGGGGAGCGCCGTGCTGCATCGTCTCGGCCCACACGCTGATCGTCAGTTCCGTGCTGTCGAATCGCTCGACCGTGATCTTCTGGTCCGAGTCCACTTCCGGCGCACCCAGTGCTTCCGAACCGAGTGGTACGTAGTAGGACTCGGAACTCATTCGACAATCTCCTCGAAACCTGGTGCGTCTTCGGCGGGCCCCTCCGGCCATCCCGGGTAGGGCGGCGGCGTTCCTCCGAACGAGGGGCACAGGGACTTATGATCACACCAGTCGCAGAGCCGGCTCGGCTTGGGTCGGAAATCGCCGCTGACGCCCGCCGCCAGGATGGCCTTCCAGATCGCCGACAGCGTGCGCTCGAACCGCAGCAGTTCGTCCTCGTCGGGCGCGTAGGTGAGGACCGTCCCGGACGCGAGGTACAGCAGCCGCAGCTGCGCCGGGACGATGCCGCGGGTACGGAGCAGGACCAGCGCATAGAACTTCATCTGGAACAGCGCCTTGGACTCGGACATCTCGCGGGGTGCGCGACCGGTCTTGTAGTCGACCACCCGCACCTCACCGGTGGGGGCCACGTCGATGCGGTCGACGAATCCGCGGAGCAGCACCCCGTCGGCGAGTTCGGTCTCGACGCGCTGTTCGCACGATTCGGCCTCGAACCGGGTGGGGTCCTCCAGCTGGTAATAGGCGGTGACGAGCGACCGCGCCTCGTCGAGGAACGACTCGCGCTGGTCCTCGGGGACCAGGTCGATCAGGTCGGGAGCGTCGGCCAGGAGGCGCTCCCAGGACGGGAGGATCAGCTCGACCGCCTTCTGCGGGACCCGTTCGGCGGCGGGCAGCCCGAACAGCGTCTCGAGCGCGGCGTGCACCACCGTTCCCTTCACCTGCGCGCGCGACGGCGCCTCGGGGAGCCGGTCGACGGCACGGAAGCGGTAGAGGAGCGGGCACTGCTTGAAGTCGCCGGCGCGGGACGGTGACAGGGCGGGCCGCCTGCGGGTGACCGAAGTGTCGCCGGGCTGTGACGGGGAACCCTTTGTGACAGGGGCTGGCGACTCTGAGATGCTCACACCTGGCAGGGTAGGCCCCCGGTCCGACAGTCGTGTCGGGGCAGCGGGGCGGGCGCCGGACGGCGCCGGACGAACAGGCTGAGGAGTCGGTGACGATGGTGGGACGCGAAACGCGACCGAGTGGACCGTTTCGGGTGGGCGATCGCGTCCAGTTGACCGACAGCAAGGGCCGGCATTACACGGTCAACTTGGAGGCAGGCAAGGATTTTCACACGCACCGCGGCGGAATCCTGCACGACGACCTGATCGGCACCGACGAGGGCAGCGTGGTCAAGTCGACCAACGGCACCCCGTACCTCGCGCTGCGTCCGCTGCTCGTCGACTACGTCCTGTCGATGCCCCGCGGGGCGCAGGTCATCTACCCGAAGGACGCCGCGCAGATCGTCCATGAGGGCGACGTCTTCCCCGGCGCCCGCGTTCTCGAGGCCGGCGCCGGTTCGGGCGCATTGACGTGCTCCCTGCTGCGCGCGGTGGGACCGGAAGGCCGGGTCATCTCGTACGAGGTGCGCGACGACCACGCCGAGCACGCGGTGCGGAACGTCGAGACGTTCTTCGGGGAACGCCCCGCGAACTGGGACCTGACCATCGCCGACGTCGCCGAGTTCGATGCCGACGCGGCGGGCGGACAGGTCGACCGGGTCGTCCTCGACATGCTGGCCCCCTGGGACGCGCTGCCCGCCGTGTCCAAGGCTCTGGTCCCCGGCGGTGTGCTCGTCGTCTATGTCGCGACCGTGACGCAGCTCTCCAAGGTCGTCGAGGCGATGCGCGAGCAGGAGTGCTGGACCGAGCCGCGGTCCTGGGAGTCGATCGTCCGTGGCTGGCACGTCGTCGGGCTCGCCGTGCGCCCGGAACACCGGATGCAGGGCCACACCGCGTTCCTGGTGAGCGCCCGGCGTCTCGCCGAGGGAACCGTCACCCCCAAGCCGCAGCGCCGCTCGGGCAAGGGCTGAGACATTCCTTCGGCGGCGCCCGGAGCGGGCGCCGCCGAAGGACCGAGCTAGCTGCAGCCGGCGCGTGCCATGCCGAGCAGGGTGCACGTGCTCGCGTCCGACACCTTCCACACGCCGTCGACGTTCTCCCACGTCCACGCCGTCGGCGCGGCCGTGCCGTGCGGGCTCACGATCGCGACGTTCGCCGTCGCGGTCTCGCCCTCCACCTGCACGTCCGTGACCGTGAAGGACACCGGGTAGTTGGCCATGGCGGCGGTCATCGCCTCCAGATTCGGGCGGCGTTCGTCGCCGTCGACGACCACTGCCGTCTTGTCGTCGACCGGCCGGGCCGGGTCCACGAGCAGCTGGAGCGTACCGAGCAGTTCCTCCGACGTGGGGGCGGCAACAGCCGCGTCTGCCTGGGACGACGTGGACGCGGACGTCGCCGCGGCGGAGTCGGAAGCGTCGTCGGACGAGCAGGCCGACATCCCGAGCGCGAGGACCACCGCACCCACGGCAACCACGGACCTACCGGTGAAGGACGTGCCGTTCAGGGGCTTGCGGATTATCACGACGAACCCTTTCGTTACACAGAACAGAGAGGAAACTGCTCGACAGGTAGGTAAGGCTAACATGAGAGTTTCGGTGGCCCACGGTGTCAGGTATGCCGATTCGCAATCGGCAGAATCCGTGTCACGGCGCAGAATTCGGGCAGTGCCGGTAGCGTTGATAGATCTCATTGGGAGGAGACGCACATGAGCTCGACAGAGAACCCCGATTCGGTTGCGGCCGCACGAGAGCTCGAGGCGTTGCGCGCGGAGGCGTCGGCACTGCGCAGGCAGCTCGCGGAGTCGCCGGAACAGCTTCGTGAGATGGAATCGCGAGTGGACTCGCTGTCCATCCGGAACACCAAGCTGATGGACACCCTCAAGGAGGCCCGTCAGCAGCTCATTGCGCTCCGAGAGGAAGTCGATCGCCTCGGCCAGCCGCCGAGCGGATACGGCGTGCTGCTCGGAGTGCACGACGACCAGACCGTGGACGTGTTCACCTCCGGACGCAAGATGCGGTTGACCTGCTCCCCGAACATCGACGCCGAGACCCTCAAGCTCGGCCAGACCGTGCGCCTCAACGAGGCACTCACGATCGTGGAAGCGGGCAACTTCGAGCGCGTCGGTGAGATCAGCACGCTGCGCGAGGTCCTCGACGACGGTCAGCGCGCCCTCGTGGTCGGCCACGCCGACGAGGAACGGATCGTCTGGCTGGCCGAACCCCTCGCCACCGTGTACGCGGACAGCGAACGAGAGTCGGTCGCGTACGACGCCGAATCGCCCACCCGCAAACTACGGCCGGGCGACTCCCTCCTCGTCGACACGAAGGCCGGGTACGCGTTCGAGCGGATCCCCAAGGCCGAGGTCGAGGATCTCGTGCTCGAAGAGGTTCCCGACGTCCACTACGACGACATCGGCGGCCTCGGCCGGCAGATCGAGCAGATCCGTGACGCCGTCGAGTTGCCGTTCCTCCACAAGGACCTGTTCCACGAATACGAGCTCCGCCCGCCGAAGGGTGTGCTCCTCTACGGTCCGCCCGGGTGCGGCAAGACGCTCATCGCCAAGGCGGTCGCCAACTCGCTCGCGAAGAAGATCGCGGAGGCCCGGGGGCAGGACAGCAAGGAAGCCAAGTCCTACTTCCTCAACATCAAGGGCCCCGAGCTGCTGAACAAGTTCGTCGGCGAGACCGAGCGGCACATCCGGCTGATCTTCCAGCGGGCCCGGGAGAAGGCGTCCGAGGGCACCCCGGTGATCGTGTTCTTCGACGAGATGGATTCGATCTTCCGCACCCGCGGGTCGGGTGTCTCCTCCGACGTCGAGACCACCGTCGTGCCGCAGCTGCTCAGTGAGATCGACGGTGTCGAGGGACTCGAGAACGTCATCGTGATCGGCGCCTCCAACCGCGAGGACATGATCGACCCCGCGATCCTGCGTCCCGGCCGCCTCGACGTGAAGATCAAGATCGAACGCCCCGACGCGGAGTCGGCGCAGGACATCTTCTCGAAGTACCTCGTCGAGACTTTGCCGGTGCACGCCGACGACATCGCGGAGTTCGGTGGCGACCGCACGGCCTGCATCCGGGTGATGATCGAACGGGTCGTCGACCGCATGTACGCCGAGAGCGAGGAGAACCGTTTCCTGGAGGTCACGTACGCCAACGGCGACAAGGAGGTCCTGTATTTCAAGGACTTCAACTCGGGGGCGATGATCCAGAACATCGTCGACCGCGCCAAGAAGTACGCGATCAAGTCGGTGCTCGACACCGGCGCCCCGGGCCTGCGCGTCCAGCACCTGTTCGACTCCATCGTCGACGAGTTCTCGGAGAACGAGGACTTGCCGAACACCACCAACCCCGACGACTGGGCCCGGATCTCGGGCAAGAAGGGTGAGCGGATCGTCTACATCCGCACGTTGGTCACCGGCAAGAACGCGAGCGCGAGCCGCGCCATCGACACCGAGTCCAACACCGGCCAGTACCTGTAGGCCGATCGGCACGACCCGCGCGGCGGGAACCCGGATACGGTTCCCGCCGCGTGGTCGTCCGTGTGTCAGCGGGTCGTCGTGTCAGCGGTCCCGTGCGACGAGGTAGTCCTCGAGGAGTGCCCTCGTGTCCGGGACGAACGGCCACTGCGGATCGCGCAGATGCGTCACCAGTTCGTGGGGTGTCCACCACCAGCCCGATGCGATCTCGCTGGCCTGGTGGACGACGGGCCCGTCCCAGTGCGTCTCGTAGGCGTACAGGTGGCAGCGCAGCCGCAGGCCCTGCCACTCTCCGTCCCACGCCACCGTCGCGATCGGGGTGAGGCCGACCCCGGTGATGCCCAGTTCCTCCGCCAGTTCTCGCGCTGCGGCCTCCTCCGGGGTCTCCCCGGGATCGACCACCCCGCCGGCCAGGCAGTCGTGGTGTCCGGCGAACACGGTCTTCGTGTCCGACCGTCGGTGCACGTAGAGGCGCTGTTCGTCGCCGGATCGGACGAGGACCCCGGCGCTCGCGTGCCACAGTCCCTCGGCGTAGACGCGAGAGCGCGCGGCGGACCCCACCGGTCGCCCGGAACTGTCGAACACCGCCACCACTTCGTCCGTGCCGGGTGGGGTGTTCGGTGCGGAATCCATGAGTCGATCCTGCCAGCACCCCGGCGAACGTCGGTACTGTCGAGGTCGGTTGCTCGTTCCGGTGCCGAAGGGGTGAGAGTTCATGGCGTTGCCGCGTTCGATCGCCCGATTCAACCGGGTCGTCACCAACCGGGTGAGCCGTCACGTCGCGACATTCCTGCCCGGTTTCGCCATCGTCGAGCACCGAGGCCGTACGTCGGGCAAGACGTACCGCACACCCGTCAACGTGTTCGTCGTGGACGGCCGCTACCGGTTCGCCCTCACGTACGGAGCGCACAGCGACTGGGTGCGAAACGTGGTGGCGGCGGGCGGATGCACCATCGTGACGCGCCGCCGGACGGTGCACCTGACCGACCCTCGAATCGGCACCGACGGCACCCACTCCTGGGCCCCGCCCGGGGTCCGGACCGTGCTCGAGGCGATCTCGGCGGACCGGTACCTGGAGTGCTCGCCGGGCTAGTCGCCGGACACCGACGGCTCGCGCGGCAGGAGTGTGCCGCCGGGTGGCGTCGGTGATCGCATAGGCTCGGCAGCATGCAGCGGATCATCGGTGTCGAAGTCGAGTACGGAATCTCCTCACCCAGCGAGCCTTCGGCCAATCCGATCTTGACGTCCACCCAGGCGGTGCTGGCCTATGCGGCGGCAGCGGGAGTGCCGCGCGCCAAGCGCACCCGATGGGATTACGAGGTGGAATCCCCGCTCCGGGACGCCCGCGGATTCGACCTGGGCCGGCTCAGCGGCCCGGCACCGGTGATCGACGCGGACGAGGTCGGCGCGGCCAACATGATCCTCACCAACGGCGCCCGGCTCTACGTCGACCACGCGCACCCCGAGTACTCGGCTCCGGAGGTCACCGACCCCCTGGACGCCGTCATCTGGGACAAGGCCGGCGAACGCGTGATGGAGGCGGCCGCCCGGCACGCGTCGAGCGTCCCCGGCGCCCCGCGACTGCAGCTGTACAAGAACAACGTGGACGGCAAGGGCGCGTCGTACGGCACCCACGAGAACTACCTGATGTCCCGGGCCACGCCGTTCTCGGCGGTGATCAACGGGCTGACGCCGTTCTTCGCGTCCCGTCAGGTGATCTGCGGGTCGGGCCGGGTGGGCATCGGCCAGTCCGGTGACGAGGCCGGCTTCCAGCTGTCCCAGCGGGCCGACTACATCGAGGTGGAGGTCGGGCTCGAGACCACCCTCAAGCGCGGCATCATCAACACCCGCGACGAACCGCACGCGGACGCGGACAAGTACAGGCGCCTGCACGTCATCATCGGCGACGCGAACCTCGCCGAGATGTCGACGTACCTGAAGGTCGGGACGACGGCGCTGGTCCTCGATCTCATCGAGGCCGGTGTCGACCTCACCGACCTGCAGCTGGCCCGACCGGTCACCGCCGTGCACCACATCAGCCACGACCCGACGCTGCGCGCCACGGTCGCGCTGGCCGACGGCCGGGAACTGACCGGGCTTGCGTTGCAGCGGATCTACCTGGACCGGGTCGACAAGTTCATGTCCGCCGAGGGCAACGACGACCCCCGCGTGGCCGACCTGCTGGAGAAGTGGGCGATGGTGCTCGACCTCCTCGAGCGGGACCCGATGGAATGCGCCCATCTGCTGGACTGGCCTGCCAAGCTGCGCCTGCTCGAGGGCTTCCGGAACCGGGAGGGCCTCAACTGGTCCGCACCACGACTGCATCTCGTCGACCTGCAGTACTCGGACGTGCGCCTCGACAAGGGGCTCTACAACCGGCTCGTCGCCCGCGGGTCGATGGAACGCCTGGTGTCGGAGCAGGCGGTGCTCGACGCCGTCGACACCCCGCCGACCGACACCCGCGCCTACTTCCGCGGCGAGTGCCTGCGCAAGTTCGGCGCCGACATTGCGGCTGCGAGCTGGGATTCGGTGATCTTCGATCTCGGTGGCGACTCCCTGGTCCGCATTCCCACCCTGGAGCCGCTGCGGGGCAGCAAGGCGCACGTGGGGAAGCTGCTGGAGTCGGTGGAGACCGCGAAAGAGCTCGTCGACGAGCTCACGAACTGACATCTCGGCCGTTCCCGGACAGATCTGCCCCGAACTCGCCGTCGCGTCGGCACACGTGGGGCGGCGACGCTCGGTAGGGTGAAGGTCCGAGCGGATGATGTAGTCAGACTGCTTGGCAGGACAGGACGCTCGGAAGAAGAGCTCCCTTCACACAAGGAGGTCGGCGGCGATGGCACAAGAGCAGACCAAACGAACTGGCGGCGGCGACGAGGACGACACCCCGGGTGGTGACGGTGCCGCTGGTCAGGAACGTCGCGAAAAGCTGGCCGAGGACACCGACGACCTTCTCGACGAGATCGACGACGTGCTCGAGGAGAACGCCGAGGACTTCGTCCGGGCCTATGTCCAGAAGGGCGGCCAGTGACGGCGGATCGACCGGCATTGCGGACAGGCGACGGTGACACGAGGCTCAGTTTCGGTTCGAATCTGAGCTCGTTCACCGATTATCTGCGTGGTCACGCACCAGAATTGCTGCCGGAGAATCGGATCGGCCATCGTTCGCACTCGACACGGGGTGGTGACGGGATGGAGAGCGGTGATCTCGCACCGCACGGAACGACGATCGTGGCGCTCACCTACAAGGGTGGCGTCCTCCTCGCAGGCGACCGGCGCGCGACCCAGGGCAACCTGATCGCCAGCCGGGACGTCGAGAAGGTGTACGTCACCGACGAATATTCGGCGGCCGGTATCGCCGGCACCGCGGGCATCGCCATCGAACTGGTGCGCCTGTTCGCCGTCGAACTCGAGCACTACGAGAAGATCGAGGGCGTTCCGCTGACCTTCGACGGCAAGGCCAACCGCCTGGCGTCGATGGTGCGGGGCAACCTCGGGGCTGCGATGCAGGGTCTCGCGGTCGTCCCGCTGCTGGTCGGCTACGACCTCGACGCGGACGACGAGGCCCGGGCGGGCCGTATCGTCTCGTACGACGTCGTCGGCGGCCGGTACGAGGAACGCGCCGGATACCACGCGGTCGGTTCGGGATCGTTGTTCGCGAAGTCGGCGCTGAAGAAGATCTACTCGCCGGACAGCGACGAGGAGACCGCCCTGCGGGCGGCGATCGAATCGCTGTACGACGCGGCCGACGACGACTCGGCCACCGGTGGGCCCGACCTGACCCGTGGCATCTACCCGACCGCGGTCACGATCACCCAGGCCGGTGCCGTGCACGTGTCCGAGGAGACGACGTCCGCGTTGGCTCGGCGCATCGTCGCCGAGCGCACCGAACAAGGGGGGTCTGCGCGATGACCATGCCGTACTACGCCTCCGCCGAGCAGATCATGCGGGACCGCTCGGAACTGGCGCGCAAGGGAATTGCCCGGGGACGCAGCGTCGTGGTGCTCACGTTCCGCGACGGCGTGCTGTTCGTCGCCGAGAATCCCTCCACCGCTCTGCACAAGGTCAGCGAACTGTACGACCGGCTCGGCTTCGCGGCCGTCGGCAAGTACAACGAGTTCGAGAACCTGCGGCGCGCCGGGATCGTGCACGCCGACATGCGCGGCTACTCCTACGACCGCCGTGACGTGACGGGCCGATCGCTCGCCAATGCGTACGCGCAGACGCTGGGCACGATCTTCACCGAGCAGCCCAAGCCGTACGAGGTGGAAATCTGCGTCGCGGAGGTCGGGCGGGTGGGCAGCCCGAAGGCTCCCCAGCTGTACCGCATCACGTACGACGGATCCATCGTCGACGAACAGCATTTCGTGGTGATGGGTGGCACGACCGAGCCGATCGCGACCGCCATGCGCGAGTCGTACCGTGCCGACCTCGATCTCGAGGCGGCGGTCGGCATCGCGGTCAACGCCCTGCGTCAGGGCGGTGCGGGGGAGGGCGAGAAGCGGAACGTCGACGTGGCCAGCCTGGAGGTGGCCGTGCTCGATCAGTCCCGTCCTCGCCGCGCGTTCCGGCGGATCGCCGGAACCGCGCTCGAACAGCTGGTTCCCGCGGAGCCGGCGGCCGCCTCGGAGTCCGCTCCGGAGCCGAAACCGGACACCGAGACGAAGCCCGCCGACACTCAGGACTGAGGTCGGTACACGGCGATCGCTCCGGGTTCGGTCCGGAACTCGAACCGCCGGGCGTCGGCCACCACTTCACCGTCGGTGGCCAGCGCCACCGGCGCGCCGTTCACGCGGACGGTGAGCCGGGGCACGAGGGATCGCACGTACACCCGGCTGCTTCCGAGCGTTCCGGTCGCGGCGGCGAACAACAGCCGCGGCCGGGACGCTCGCCGGTCGGCTCGCACGTACCGGACGTCGAGCAGTCCGCCGGTGATCGCGGGACGTGACATCGGAACCTGATCCGCGGGGGAATACCGACCGTTCCCCACGAACAGCATCCAGACCTTCACGGGGCGGCCGTCGATGGTGATGGCGAGCGGTGTTGCCGCGGAGAGAATCCGGACCATCGCCGCAGCGGCCGCGGGCCACTTCCCGTACCGGGGCTGCCACTTCTCCCGCAGCCGCACCGCGTCGGGATAGCCACCGAGACTGGCGGTGTTGAGGAACGGGGCGGGTTCCTCGACATCGGTGTGGACGACGGCCTGATCGACGAGAACCGCATGTCCGGTCTCGACGGCGTTCGCCGTGTCCGAGATCTCGGCGACGCCGGCGTCCCGCGCGAAGTGATTGAGGGTGCCGCCGGGGAACACCGCCAGCGGCAGAGAATGACGCGCCGCCGCGGACGCGACGGCGACCACGGTTCCGTCTCCACCGCACACGCCGAGGGCACGCGGATTCGCCTCGGCCACCCAGGCGTCGAGTTGCGCGGCGAAATCGTGATCGGTGTCGAGGGCGCGCACGTGCGCCTGCGGGAGTGCGGTCGCGATCTCCTCACTGGGATCCACGCTGTCCGGCCCGGACTCCGGGTTCACCACTACGAGCAGGCCCTCACCTTCCGGCAGCGCCGGCGCGTCGACCGCGCGGCCCAGTTCTGCCGGGTCCTCGGTGCGCACGGCCCACCAGCGGCGGGTTCCCGAAGCGACGGCCCCGCCGAGCACCAGCCCGGCGACGACGTCCGACGGCCAGTGCACGCCGTTGTGCACCCGCGAGTACGCGACCGCGGCCGCGAGGGGAGCCAGTACGGCGCCGGCCGCGGGCGATTCCAGGGCGACACCCGCGGTGAACGCTGCCGCCGACGCCGAATGTCCCGACGGAAAGGACGAGGACCGCGGGATCGGCACCCCGCGCAGCACGTTCGTCCACGCGCGGGCGGGCGGGCGCCGCCGCGGGAACACCGGTTTGAGGATGCCGTTGGCGAGACCGCTCGCCATCGCGAGGGACAGCAGGCCTCGCACGGCGCCGCGCCGGGCGCGCCCGCCGACCAGTCCCAGCAGCGCTGCCACACACCACCACAGGACCCCCTTGTCGGCCGCGTGACTGAGGAAGCGCATGGCCCGGTCGACCTCGGAGGGGCGCAGATCGGCGCTGCGGCCGAACACGATCTCGTCGGCCCGGTGGATGCGGTGCAGGTGTCGGTTCACCGTCTCAGCGTAGGCGCGGAGTGTCGCCGCACAGTTTTCCCGCTCCGCCGGGTGATCGGCGTTGTACTCTCGAGGTGTGCAGCGACGAATCATGGGAATTGAGACAGAGTTCGGTGTGACCTGCACCTTCCATGGTCACAGGCGACTGAGCCCGGACGAGGTTGCGCGCTACCTGTTCCGGCGGGTGGTGTCGTGGGGCCGGAGCTCCAACGTGTTCCTCCGGAACGGTGCCCGCCTGTATCTGGACGTCGGCTCGCACCCCGAATATGCGACAGCCGAGTGCGACAACCTCATCCAGTTGGTCAACCACGACCGGGCGGGTGAGCGCGTCCTCGAGGAGTTGCTGATCGACGCCGAGCAGCGGCTTGCCGAGGAAGGCATCGGCGGCGACATCTATCTGTTCAAGAACAACACGGACTCGGCGGGCAATTCGTACGGCTGTCACGAGAACTTCCTCGTGGCCCGGGCCGGCGAATTCTCGCGGATCTCGGACGTGTTGCTCCCGTTCCTGGTGACGCGGCAGCTGATCTGCGGCGCGGGCAAGGTGCTGCAGACGCCGAAGGCGGCCACGTTCTGTCTGTCGCAACGCGCCGAGCACATCTGGGAGGGTGTGTCCTCGGCGACCACGCGGTCGCGGCCCATCATCAACACCCGTGACGAGCCGCACGCCGACGCGGAGAAGTACCGTCGTCTGCACGTGATCGTCGGCGACTCGAACATGTCCGAGTCCACCACGATGCTGAAGGTGGGCACGGCGGCGCTCGTGCTCGAGATGATCGAGGCGGGGGTGTCGTTCCGTGACTTCGCGCTCGACAACCCGATCCGCGCCATCCGCGAGGTCAGCCACGACGTCACCGGGCGCCGTCCGGTGCGGCTCGCAGGCGGCAGGCAGGCCAGTGCCCTCGACATCCAGCGGGAGTACCACGCCCGCGCGGTCGAACACCTGCAGAACCGCGAACCCGATCCGCAGGTCACACAGGTGGTCGAGTTGTGGGGCCGCATGCTCGACGCCGTCGAGACACAAGACTTCGCGAAGGTCGACACGGAGATCGACTGGGTGATCAAGCGCAAGCTGTTCCAGCGCTACCAGGACCGGCACGGCTTCGAACTGGCCGATCCGAAGATCGCGCAACTCGATCTGGCGTACCACGACATCAAACGCGGTCGCGGCGTGTTCGACGTGCTGCAGCGCAAGGGCCTGGTGAAGCGGATCACCGAGGACGAGACGATCGAGGCTGCGGTGGACACCCCGCCGCAGACCACCCGGGCGAAGCTGCGCGGCGAGTTCATCACCGCCGCGCAGGAGGCCGGACGCGACTTCACGGTCGACTGGGTGCATCTCAAGCTCAACGACCAGGCCCAGCGGACCGTGCTGTGCAAGGACCCGTTCCGGTCGGTCGACGAGCGGGTGGAGCGGCTGATTGCCTCGATGTAGCGGCGCTCGGGGAGTCCGTAACGGGCTCACCCACTAGGCTTCCGGGCGTGCCGACTTCCAAGATCGAGCGCTTGATGAACCTGGTGATCTGTTTGCTGTCCACCAGACAGTTCCTCACCGCCGAGAAGATTCGCGAGAGCGTTGCCGGGTACGCCGACTCCGCCAGCGACGAGGCGTTCAGCCGCATGTTCGAACGCGACAAGAACGAGTTGCGGGATCTCGGTGTTCCGCTCGAGACCGGGCAGGCGTCGCGGTTCTCGACGGTCGAGGGCTACCGGATCAACCGCAACGCGTACGAGCTTCCCGACATCGACCTCAACCAGGAGGAGTCGGCGGCGGTCGCGGTGGCGGTCCAGTTGTGGGAGTCGCCGGAGTTGACGTCCGCGGCGCAGGGGGCGCTGCTCAAGCTGCGCGCGGCGGGTGTGCAGGTGGATCCGGATTCGGCGGCCACCCCGATCACGGCCGTGCCCGCCCGTACCCGCGGCTCCGAACCGGCGCTCGGCAAGCTGCTGGCGGCGGTCGACGCCGGCCGGGCCGTGCACTTCCCGCACCGTGGTGCTCTCAACGAGCCGTACACCGAACGCACAGTGGAACCGTGGGGTGTCGTCACCGCGCACGGCCGGTGGTATCTCGTCGGTCACGACGTCGACCGGGGCGCCGTCCGGACATTCCGGCTGTCGCGGATCGGCGACGACGTGACGGAGTTCGGACCGTCGGGGGTCGTCCACAAACCGGCTGGTGTCGACCTCCGGGACATTGTCGACCGGGTCACCGGTTCGGGGGAGGTCACCGGCACCGCCACCGTGTGGGTGGCGGCGGGCCGAGCTCAGGAACTGCGCCGACTGGCGACCACCGCGGAGGAGAAGCGGGTGAACGAGCGCAGCGGCAACGTGCTCCGGATCCCCGTCCACTCCCGGGACTGGATCGCGCGGCTGGTCGCGGGGCACGGGGCGGACGCCCTCGTCCTCGATCCGCCCGAATTGCGACACGAGGTGCTGACCAAGCTGAAGGACGCCGCAGGGGAAGAGGGGACGTCGTGAGCAACAGGCTGTCGTCACGGCTGTCCCGGCTCCTCAACCTGGTGCCGTATTTCATCGCGAACCCCGGAATGAGCGCCGCCGAGGCCGCCGCCGAACTGGGCGTCACCACCACCCAGCTGATGTCCGACCTCAATCAGCTGTGGGTGTGCGGACTGCCCGGCTACGGTCCCGGCGACCTCATCGACCTGTCGTTCTCCGAGGAGAGCATCGAGGTGACGTTCTCGGCGGGCATCGACCGTCCGCTGCGGTTGACGTCCACCGAGGCGACCGCCCTGCTGATTGCCCTGCGTTCGCTGGTGGAGATGCCGGGGATGGTCGACCCGTCCGCGGCGCACAGTGCGATCGCCAAGATCGAGGACGCCGCGGGCACGGCCGCGGCCCGTGCGGCGGTGACGCCGGCGTCCGAGCGGGATGCGGTGGAGGACGTGGCGGAGGATCCGATCGCCGCCACGGTGCGATCCGCGCTCCATCGCCGCCGGGCTCTCAACCTGACGTACTACTCGGCGTCCCGGGACCGGGTCACCGAGCGCACCGTGGACCCGGTGCGGATCGTGCTGGTCGACAATCACAGTTACCTTCAGGCGTGGTGCAGACAGGCCGAGGGGGTCCGGCTGTTCCGCCTCGACCGGATCGACGCCGCCACCGAACTGGACGAGCCGTCCACCCCGCCGGCGCAGGCACTCGTACGGGACTCCAACCTGGAGTTGTTCAGCGGGGACGCGTCCCTTCCGCAGGCACGGTTGCACATCGGCGCCGACTGCGTATGGGTGCTCGACTACTACCCGATGGACGTCGCGACGGTCGCCGCCGACGGGTCGGTCGAGGCGACCATGAGTTATGGGGCGCTGGAGTGGATGGCCCGGCTCGTGCTCGGGTTCGGATCCGGAATCAGGGTGCTCGAACCGCCCGAATTGGTCGACGAGGTGCGCCACCGGGCCGTGGACGCGCTGTCCGCGTACGAGGCCGTCGAGGCGTGAGCGGCGCCGCGCGTCCGCTGCGGATCAGCGTGTTCGGCGCGGGCAGCATCGGGTGCTATCTCGGGGGCCGGCTCGCCGCTACCGGCGCCGAGGTGACCCTGATCGGCCGGGAGCGGGTCGGGGCCGAGATCCGTGACCACGGATTGCGGCTGACGGACCTGCACGGATCGGACATCCGGGTCGCTGCCTCCGACATCGCCTTCGACACCGGTCCCGAGTCGGCGGCCACCGCCGATCTCGTGGTCGTCTCGGTGAAGTCGGCGGGCACACCGGAGGTGGGTGCCACGCTGGCGTCGGCGATCGGCCCCGGAACCGTCGTGGTCAGCGCCCAGAACGGGCTGGGTAACGCGGACACGCTGCGCGCCGCACTTCCGGGTCACGTCGTTCTCGCGGCGATGGTGCCGTTCAACGTGGTGCACCGCGGCGACGGGCACTTCCACCAGGGTTCCGAGGGCGACCTCGAGATCGAGCAGCATCCGGCGGTGCCCGCATTCGCGCCGGTGTTCGCCGACGCCGGACTCCCGCTGCACCCCCACGACGACTTCCGTTCGGTGCAGTGGGCGAAGCTGCTGCTCAACCTGAACAACCCGGTCAACGCCCTGTCCGGTCTGCCGCTCCGCGAGGAGTTGTCGCGGCGGCCGTTCCGCCGGGCTCTCGCCCTGGCGCAGCGCGAAGCCCTCGCACTGCTGGCCGCCCGCGGTATCGCTGTCGCCAAGCTCACACCGCTGCCGCCGCAGTGGATTCCCCGGTTGCTGACCGTCCCGGACGGAGTGTTCCGGGTGGCGGGTAGTCGGATGCTGGCCATCGACCCGCACGCGCGGTCGTCGATGTGGGACGACCTCGAGGCATGCAGGCGCACCGAAGTGGACTGGATCAGTGGGGAGATCGTGCGCCTGGCGGAGGCGTCGGGGACGGCCGCGCCGGTGAACGCGAGGCTGGTCGCACTGATCCGCGAGGCCGAGGCGGGCGGGAACCGGCAGTGGTCCGGGGACGCTTTGCTCGCCGATCTGCGCTCACAGCGGGGCCCCAGGAAACCGGCAGGGAAACGGCAGCGCAACTAGCCGGTTTCGGCCGAACCGGTGCCGTGTATGTCCGGTAGCATCAGGGTCACCTGATCTTTTGGAGGTTTCATCATGGGAGCCATGAGCCCCTGGCACTGGGCCATCGTCGCGCTGGTCGTCGTCATCCTGTTCGGTTCCAAGAAGCTGCCCGACGCGGCTCGTGGACTCGGCCGTTCGCTCCGCATCTTCAAGAGCGAGGTCAAGGAGATGCAGAACGACAACAGCACGCCGGCGCCCACCGCGCAGAGTGCGCCCCCCGCGCAGAGCGCGCCCGCCGAGCTGCCCGTGGCGGACACCACCACCGCACCGGTCACTCCTCCGGCGCCGGTGCAGCCGCAGTCGCAGCACACCGAGCCCAAGTCGGCGTAGCCCGAGCCGCCTGACAACCGGGGTGACTCTTCACCCCGGTTGACTGCTGACCAAGACTAGGGCGAACAACAGTGCGAATTCCGTTCGATCCGCGCCACAGCAAGCGGAGGACCAACCCCGACGGCACCATGTCGTTGGTCGATCACCTCTACGAGCTGCGCACGCGACTGCTCCTGTCGGTGCTGGCCATCGTGGTCACCACCGCGGTGGGCTTCTTCTGGTACTCCCACGAGATCTTCGGCATCGAGAGTCTCGGCGAACTCCTGCGTGGGCCGTACTGTTCGCTGCCGGCGTCGAGTCGCGCCGACCTGAGCAACGACGGGTCGTGCCGACTCCTCGCGACCGGACCGTTCGAGCAGTTCATGCTCCGCTTCAAGGTCGCGTTCACGGCGGGCGTCGTCCTCGCCTGCCCCATCTGGCTGTACCAATTGTGGGCGTTCATCACCCCCGGCCTGTACGCGAAGGAACGCCGCTACGCGATCGGCTTCGTGGTGTCCGGCGCGGCGCTGTTCATGGCCGGCGCCGTTCTGGCGTACGTGGTCGTTGCGAAGGCCCTGCATTTCCTGCTGACGATCGGCGACAACGTCCAGATCACCGCACTCGGGGGCGCGGAATACTTCGGGTTCATCATCAACCTGCTGATCATCTTCGGCGTCAGCTTCGAGATCCCGCTGCTCATCGTCGCCCTGAACTTCGTCGGCATCCTGCCCTACACGAAGCTCAAGGCGTGGCGCCGCGGCCTGATCTTCGCGCTGTTCGTGTTCGCCGCGATCGCCACACCCGGTCAGGACCCGTTCTCGATGCTCGCGCTCGCGTTCGCGTTGACGCTGCTGTTCGAGATCGCCGTGCAGATCGCCCGCGTCAACGACCGCCGCAAGGCTCGTCGCACGGAGCAGGAGTGGGGTGCCCTCGACGACGACGAGGCGTCGACGATCGCGGCGCCGTCGGACCTGAACGAGTCGTTCGACGTGGCCGCCACCGCGGTCGCCGAGCCCGCAGGCCGGTTACGTCGTTCCCGCAAGTCCGGGAAGTCCGGTGCCGCGAACAAGAACGACGACGCGAGCACGACCGGCAGCAACACACCGGGTCAGGACTTCTCCGACACCCTGTGACAATCTGACGGGGTGGCAGTGACAACAGGTGACACGACCGGCGGCACCGAACTCGATGTGTTCTCGGCGCAGCTCGGTTTCGTGCTCGACCCCTTCCAGATCAACGCCTGCCGCGCGCTCGAGGGCGGCCACGGCGTCCTCGTCTGCGCCCCGACCGGCGCGGGAAAGACGGTGGTCGGCGAGTTCGCCGTGCACCTGGCGCTCGCGGCCGGTCGCAAGTGCTTCTACACCACACCGATCAAGGCGCTGAGCAATCAGAAGTACGCGGAACTGGTGCGACGCTACGGCAAGGACACCGTCGGGCTGCTGACCGGAGATTCGAGCATCAACTCGGACGCCCCGGTGGTCGTGATGACCACCGAGGTGTTGCGGAACATGCTGTACGCCGATTCCGCCGCGCTGCGCGGGTTGTCGCACGTCGTCATGGACGAGGTGCACTTCCTGGCCGACCGGTTCCGCGGGGCGGTGTGGGAAGAGGTGATCCTGCACCTGTCCGAGGACGTCCGGCTCGTCAGTCTGTCGGCGACCGTCAGCAACGCCGAGGAGTTCGGTGCGTGGATGGAGACGGTGCGCGGCGACACCACCGTGGTGGTCGACGAGAACCGCCCGATCCCGCTGTGGCAGCACATCATGGTCGGAAAGCGGCTGTTCGACCTGTTCGACACGAGGGCGCGCAGCGGGGACGCCCGCAAGGATCTGGTGGTCGACCAGGATCTGGTGCGTCACGTCAAGCAGCGGCAGGCCCTCGAACGGGCCGACTCGTGGGAGTCGCGGGGCAGGGGACGACGCGGCGGAGGCCGCGGGTACTCCAGCGATTTCCGGCCGCTGCCCCGGCCGGAAGTGATCTCCCGCCTCGACGACGAGGGGCTCCTCCCGGCGATCACGTTCATCTTCAGCCGGGCCGGGTGCGACGCCGCGCTGGCCCAGTGCCTGCGATCCCGACTCGATCTGACGACGCCGGAGCAGGTCGCCGAGATCCGGACCATCGTCGACGCCCACACCGCCGAACTGCCGAAGGCCGATCTGGAGGTCCTCGGGTACTGGGAATGGCGCAAGGCGCTCGAGCGGGGCCTCGCCGCGCACCACGCGGGAATGTTGCCCGCGTTCCGGCAGACGGTCGAGGAGTTGTTCGTCAAGGGGCTGGTCCGGGCCGTATTCGCCACCGAGACGCTGGCGCTCGGCATCAACATGCCCGCCCGCACCGTCGTGCTCGAACGCCTCGTCAAGTACAACGGCGAGGCCCACGCCGAACTCACCCCGGGGGAGTACACCCAGCTCACAGGCCGGGCGGGACGTCGCGGCATCGATATCGAGGGCCACGCGGTGGTCCTGTGGCAGCCCGGGGTGGAACCGGTGGACGTCGCCGGGCTGGCGTCCACCCGCACGTTCCCGCTGCGCAGTTCGTTCCGTCCCGGCTACAACATGACGATCAACCTGGTCGACCGCATGGGTGCGGCGGAATCGCGGGCCCTGCTGGAGCGGTCGTTCGCCCAGTTCCAGGCCGACCGGTCGGTGGTCGGCCTGACCCGCGGCATCGAACGCAACGAGGCCGCGCTCACCACGCTCAGCGAACGCCTCGGCGGCGAGGACGGCGAGTACTTCGAGTACGCGCGCCTGCGGGAGGAACTGAGCAGCCGGGAACGGTCGCTCGAACGCGCAGGCCGGACCGAACGCCGGGACGCCGCCGTCGCCTCGCTCGTCGCCCTGCGGCGCGGCGACGTGATCGCGATCCCCGTGGGACGGCACTCCGGTCTGGCGGTGGTGCTGGAACCGGACCGGGATCCGACGGACCCGAAGCCGTTGATCCTCACCGAGGCGAAGTGGGCGGGCCGGGTGTCGGCGGGCGACTTCCCCGAGCCGGCACGGTCTTTGGGATCGATGCGGTTGCCGCGACGCTTCGATCACCACACGGCCCGGGTGCGACGCGATCTGGCATCGGCGTTGCGCAGCACCGGAATCGTCGCGCCGGGCCGGCGGAAGCGGAAGAAGTCGGGGGCGGCCGGAGACGACGCCGAGATCGCGCGGCTGCGGCGCGCGATCCGGCAGCATCCGTGCCACAGCTGGCCCGACCGCGAGCAGCTGAGCCGGATCGGTGAGCGCTACAACCGGCTGGCCCGCGAGACGGAGACGATGCGGCAGAAGGCCGCCGCCACGACGAACTCGTTGGCGCGCACGTTCGATCGGATCCTGTCGCTGCTCGCCGAGCGCGACTACGTCTCGGCGGGTGAGCACCCCGATGCGACCGAGCACGGCACCCGGTTGAGCCGGATCTATTGCGAGAGCGACCTCTTGGTGGCGGAGTGCCTCCGGCAGGGTGTGTGGAAGGGGCTCGGGCCCGCGGAACTCGCCGCCGTCGCGTCCGCCGTGATCTTCGAATCGCGCCGCGAGGGGGACACGGTCGAGAGCGGCGGTCCGGGAGCTCTGAGGCACGCCCTCGACGAGACCGTGCGGGTGTGGCGGGAACTGCGGGCGGACGAGATTCGGCACAAGCTGCCGCCCACCCGTGAACCGGACTTCGGCTTCGCCGCCGCGATCTACCACTGGGCCAGCGACAATTCGCTCGTCGAGGCGTTGATCGCGGCGGGAGACCAGGGGCGCGCACTGTCGGCCGGCGACTTCGTGCGGTGGTGCAGGCAGGTGATCGACCTCCTCGAACAGGTCCGGTCGACGTCACCCGATCCGGAGGTCGGCAAGGCCGCAGGTCGTGCGGTCGCGGCGATCCGCCGCGGCGTCGTCGCCGTGGATGCTGCGTGACCCGACGCCGTGTGGTTGGATTCGCACGCCGTCCGAAGGCCCGAATCCGATGGTGGGGCGTTACGGTAGGTACAAAACTTGACACGTGAGCGGGAGGCGACGATGAGCGGCCCTTACGGACCGAACGACCCGAACGGGCAATGGGCCCAGGGACAGCAACCGGGCCAGGGTAATCCTGACCAGACCGGCGGCCAGTACGGCGCGCCGCAGTACGGTCAGCAGCCGCCCGCCCAGCCGTGGGGTCAGCAACCGGGTCAGCCTCAGCAAACCGGGCAGCCGCAGTGGGGTCAGCAGCCCCAGCAGCCCGGACAGCCGCAATGGGGTCAGCAGCCGCAGCCCGGTCAGCTCGGACAGCCGGGCCCGGGGCAGTGGGGCCAGCAGCCTCAGCAGCCCGGGCAGCCGCAGTGGGGTCAGCAGCCGGGTCAGCCGCAGCAGTGGGGACAGGCCCCCGGCCAGCAGCAGTGGGGGCAGCCGCCGTCCTCGGGGAAGTCGAAGCTGCCGTTGATCATCGGCGGTGTGGTGGCGCTGCTCGTGATCGTGGGTATCGCGCTGGTACTGGCGTTCACGGTGTTCGGCACGGACAGCCTCGATCAGAAGGCGGCGGAGGACGGTGTCGAACGCATCGTCACCGATTCGTACGGCGCCGAGAACGTGTCCGGCGTCACCTGCCCCTCGGGTCAGGAAGTGAAGAAGGGCAACAGTTTCACGTGCAGCCTCACCGTCGACGGTGAGAAGAAGCAGGTCACTCTCACCTTCACCGACGACAAGGGCACGTACGAGGTGAGCCGCCCCAGCTAGCCCATCGGCTCCCAGGCGGCCCACCCGGCCGTCACGGAACCCGTGCGGCGGCCACCTTTTTCATCGCCGTCGTGAGGCGTCCCACGGAGTTCTCGATTCCGAGTTCGTCCGCCAGCCTGCCGAGCCGGTCCACGTCGACCGGTTCGGCAGGCAGCGTGTCTTCGCGGGACAGTTCGACGTCCGCGTCGCGCACCACCCGCACCACCGGCAGCGCCGCGTCGAGATAGTCGGCCGCGGCGGCGAACTTCGCGCGCGCACCCTTCGCCATGTCGGATTCCGGATCGACGGCCGCGGCCCGCAGTGCGGCGAGCGATCCGTATTGCATGATCAGGCTGGACGCGGTTTTCTCGCCGATGCCCTTCACGCCCGGCAGCCCGTCGGACGAGTCGCCGCGCAGCAGCGCGAGTTCGGCGTAGGCCTCACCGGCCCGGTCGGCGGGCACCCCGTACTTGGCTGCCACTTCTTCGGGCCCGAGCAACTCGGCCTTGGCGAGTCCGCGCACCACGTACAGCACCCGCACGGGCACCGGGTCGTCTGTGACGACCTGCAGGAGGTCGCGGTCGCCGGTGACGACGACGACCGGGTCGCGGGTCTCGGTGGCGGCGAGGGTGCCGAGGACGTCGTCGGCTTCGAGGCCTTCCGCGCCCGCGGTCGCGATTCCGGTGGCGGCCAGGACATCCAGGATCATCGGGACCTGTGGCGACAGGGTGTCGGGGACCTCTTCCTCCGCCCCGCCGGTGTCCTCGGCGACTCGGTGCGCCTTGTAGGTGGGCACCGCTTCGACGCGGAACGCGGGCCGCCAGTCCAGGTCGAGGCACACCGCGAGCCGGGACGGCTGGTGCTTGGTGATCAGTGCGGCCACCATGTCGGTGAATCCGCGCACTGCGTTGACGGATCGACCGTCGGGTGAGGTGATCGAGTCGGGTAGCGCGTAGTACGCGCGAAACCACAGGCTGGCACCGTCGAGGAGAAGCAGAGGCCCTGTCATGACCCTCATCCTGCCAAACCGGTTTAGCCTGAAGCCATGAGTTCCCTCGGCGCATCGACTTCACGTTTCCCGACGACCATCTATGCCGACCGGATCGCGCGCGCAGGCGCCCTGGCCCGCGATGCCGGACTCGACGGCCTCCTCATCACGCCCGGACCGGATCTGCGGTATCTGCTGGGTTCGCGCGCGGAGTCGTTCGAACGGCTCACCTGCCTGGTGATTCCGGCGAACGGCGACACTGCGTCCGTGGTCGTGCCGCGGCTCGAACTGGCTGCGCTCACCGAATCCGCCACGTCCGAACTGGGTCTGACTGTCCGCGATTGGGTGGACGGGGTCGACCCGTACGCGCTGGTGTCGGGTCTGCTGCCGTCTCCGGCGCGGACCGCCGTCACGGATGCGATGCCGGCGCTGCACCTGATTCCGCTGTCGGAGGCGCTCGGGGCGCTGCCGGTCCTGGCGACCGAGGTGTTGCGGGAGCTGCGGATGGTCAAGGACGACGCGGAGATCGACGCGTTGCGCCGGGCCGGTCAGGCCATCGACCGGGTCCACGCCCGGATGGGAGAGTTCCTGAAGGTGGGCCGCACCGAGGCCGAGGTGGCGGCGGACATCACGGCGGCGATCCGAGAGGAGGGTCACACCGAGGCGGCGTTCGTCATCGTCGGCTCGGGACCGCACGGCGCCGACCCGCACCACGAGGTGTCCGAGCGGGTCGTCGAGTCGGGTGACGTCGTGGTCATCGACATCGGCGGACCCGTCGAACCCGGGTACAACTCCGACTCCACCCGCACGTACAGCATGGGTGAGCCCGATCCGGGTGTGGCGAAGAAGTTCGCGGTGCTCGAGAAGGCTCAGGCGGCGGCGGTCGCCCTGGTGCGTCCCGGCGTCACCGCCGAGGCGGTCGACGCAGCCGCGAGGGACCTGCTGGCCGCGCAGGGTCTCGCCGAGGTGTTCGTGCACCGGACCGGGCACGGAATCGGTCTGTCGGTGCACGAGGAGCCGTACATCGTCTCGGGGAACGCGATCGAACTGACCGAGGGGATGGCCTTCAGCGTGGAACCGGGAATCTACTTCCGCGGGGAGTGGGGTGCCCGCATCGAGGACATCGTCATCGTGACCGCCGACGGCTGTGAGCCGGTCAACACCCGGCCGCACGGGCTGACGGTTCTCCCGGGCTGAGTACGCCGCGGGAACCGGGAGTGTGCGGGGCGGTGAGGCGCGGGTAGTAACATCTCCCATTTGTTCACGACCGCACTCGCCGCTGCACGTCCGCGGAGAGTCGGGATCACAGATCAACCGAAGGTGTCATGGAAAGCGTCGCCCCGAAGGTAACCGTCGTCGTCCCGACCTACAACGAACGCGACAACCTGCCCAAGATCGTCGAGCTTCTCGCGGCGTTGGCCATCCCGAACCTGCACGTGCTGGTCGTCGACGACAACTCGCCGGACGGCACCGGTGAGGTCGCCGACACGCTCGCGCAGAGCGGTCCGATCCCGGTCGGTGTGCTGCACCGGACCGTGAAGGACGGCCTCGGGCGGGCCTACGTCGCCGGAATGACGCGGGCGCTGTCCGAGGGCGCGGACATCGTGATCCAGATGGACGCCGACCTGTCGCACCCCACCGAGGCCATCCCGCGGATGGTGGAGACGCTGACGACGACGGATGCGGCCGTCGTGCTCGGCTCCCGCTACGTGGCGGGCGGCGCGGTCGCCAGCGACTGGCCCTGGCACCGCAAGGCGCTGTCGGCGTGGGCGAACTTCTACGTCAACGCGATCCTGCGGTTGCGGGTCAAGGACGCCACCGCCGGGTTCAAGGCGTGGTACGCGGACACGCTGCGGGCGATCGACGTCGAGGGTGTGCAGAGCAACGGGTACGCATTCCAGGTGGAGATGAACTACCGGGTGGTGCAACGCGGCATGACGATCGCCGAGGTCCCGATCCGGTTCGAGGAACGCACCGACGGCGTGTCCAAGATGAGCCTCGCGGTGCAGCTCGAGTCGGCGCGGGTCCCGTGGAAGCTGCGGTTCAGTCGTGACGCAGCGCAGCCGAGCCGAGTACGCGGCTGACGGCGATTTCCACGACCACCCGGGTCGGGTTCACCCGGGGCTGGCGGTACCGCGCGGCGTAGCGGGCCACGGCGTCGGCGACGGATTCGGGGTCGGTGAGGACCCGGGCGGGACCTTCTAGGGTCATCCAGCGCGGTCCGTCCACCTGGCTGACCGCGCCGTACCCTCCGCGTTCGGCGTTGAGGGCCTTCTGCGAAGAGCCGTTGGTGATGACCCGTGCCAGCCCGTGCTCCTGATCCCAGGTGAAGCCGACGGCGACGACGTGCGGGGTGCCGTTCTTGCGGAGCGTGGTGAGCGTCCCGAGGTGGTATTCGCCGAGGAAGGCGAGCGCCGCGTCGGGCAGGCGGATCGGGGTGGAGGGGGTGCGGTCCATCCCCCGACGGTAATCCAGGACACTGGACGGGTGAGCCTGGGATCGAAGAAGAACAGCGGAAAGCCCGACGACGGGGTGGTACTCCTGCTCGGTGGTCGCAGCGAGATCGGCCTCGAGATCGCCTCCCGGCTCGCGCCCGGCCGCAAAATCGTTCTCGCCGCCCGCCGCAGCACCGAACTCGCCGCCGAGCGGCAGGCGCTGCTCGATGCGGGCGCGTCCGCGGTCGACTGCGTGGAGTTCGACGCCGACGACCTCGACAGCCACGAAAAGCTGCTGAGATCCGTCGTCGACGCGCACGGCCCGCTGTCGGTGGCGGTGCTGGCGTTCGGCATTCTGGGTGACCAGGCGCGCGCCGAGCGGGACGCCCGGCACGCCGTCGCCGTGGTCCACACCGACTACGTCGCGCAGGTCTCTGTGCTCACCCACCTCGCCACCCTGCTCCGGGAGCAGCGGTCGGGACGGATCGTGGTGTTCTCGTCCGTCGCGGGTGTCCGGGTGCGCCGCGCCAACTACGTCTACGGGTCGGCGAAGGCCGGCCTGGACGGGTTCGCGTCCGGTCTGGGTGACGCCCTCCACGGCAGTGGTGTGTCCCTGCTGCTCGTGCGATCCGGCTTCGTGATCGGCCGGATGACCGAGGGAATGTCGCCCGCGCCGATGTCGAGCACGCCCGGGCAGGTCGCGGACGCGGTCGTGCGGGGCCTGCGCCGCGGCGCAGGCCGAGTGTGGGTGCCGGGACGGTTGCGACCGGTGTTCTTCGTCATGCGACTGCTGCCGCAGGCGATCTGGCGCCGGATGCCGCGATGACCGACCCGATCGTCGTCGTCGGTATCGGTGCCGACGGATGGGACGGTCTGTCGCCGTCCGCGCGACGCGCGATCGAGACCGCCGACGTCGTGATGGGTTCGGGGCGCCAACTCGCCCTGATTCCGGAGTCGCCGGCGGTGCGGGTTGCCTGGCCGTCGCCGCTGGTCCCGGCACTGCCCGGCCTGTTCGAGCAGCATCACGGCCGGCGGGTCTGCGTGCTGGCCAGCGGAGACCCGATGTTCCACGGCATCGGTGTCACCCTCGTCGACCTTCTCGGCGCGGACCGGGTGCGGGTGATCCCGCATCCGTCGTCCGCCACCCTGGCCTGCGCCCGCCTGGGCTGGGCGGCGCACGACACACCGGTGGTCAGTCTCGTGAACCGGCCCGTGGACACGCTCGTGCCGGCACTCGGCGATCGGACGCGATTGCTGGTCCTGAGCCGCGACGAGCACACCCCCGCTGCCGTGGCCGAACTCCTGACGGAACGAGGATTCGGACCGTCGCGCCTCACCGTGCTCGGCGAACTGGGCGGACCCGACGAGTCGAGGCTCGATGGAACGGCGTCGGCGTGGTCGCACGAGCCGGGGCCCCGGCTGAACGTGATCGCGATCGACTGCCGCGCCGAGTCCGGCGCCCTCCGGCTGACCCGGCTGCCGGGACTGCCGGATGCCGCGTTCACCGGTGACGGGCAGATGACCAAACACGAGGTCCGCGCCCTGACGCTGTGCGCCCTCGCACCCGCGGCGGGGGAGGTGCTGTGGGACGTGGGAGGCGGATCGGGCACGATCGCGATCGAATGGATGCGCACCCACCCTCTTTGCCGGGCAGTGACTTTCGAGCGCAGCGCGGCACGCGTCGACCAGATCACGTCGAACGCCGCAGCGCTCGGGGTGCCGTCCCTCGCGGTGTTCGGCGACGCACCCGTGGCCTTCGGGGACGTGCCCGCCGACCTGTCCGCTCCGGACGCGATCTTCGTCGGCGGTGGCGTCACCCAGGACGGTCTGCTGGACGAGTGCTGGTCCCGGCTCCGGGTCGGTGGCCGGATGGTAGCCAACGCGGTGACGGCGGAATCGGAAGCGCTGCTGCTGCAGTGGTTCTCGCACTGCGGCGGGCAGCTCCGCAAATTTCAGGTGTATCGGGGGGAGCCTCTCGGTGGGTTCACCGCGTGGCGGCCGCAACTGCCGGTGGCGCAGTGGTCGGTGACGAAGCAGTCGAAAGGTGTTGTGGCATGACGGTGTACTTCATCGGAGCCGGTCCCGGTGCGGCCGACCTGGTCACGGTCCGCGCGCAGCGGATCATCGCGGCCAGCCCGGTCTGCCTGTACGCGGGCAGCCTCGTCCCGCAGGAACTCCTGGCGGAATGCCCCGAGGGGGCGCGGGTGATCGACACGGCGCGTCTGAGTCTCGACGAGATCGTCGCCCTGCTGATCGAGGCCGACGCGGCCGGTCAGGACGTCGCGCGACTGCATTCGGGTGACCCGTCGATCTTCAGCGCCGTCGCCGAACAGGTCCGCCGGCTCGAATCCGCCGGGGTCGCGTACCAGGTGGTGCCCGGAGTGCCCGCGTTCACCGCGGCGGCGGCGTCGCTGGGGCGGGAACTGACCGTTCCCGGTGTGTCGCAGTCGATCGTGCTGACCCGCGTGTCCACCCTGTCGACCGCGATGCCGGAGGGTGAGGACCTGCGTTCCCTCGGCCGCAGCGGCGCCACGATGGTGGTGCACCTGGGTGCGCACCGGATCGATCAGATCGCCGAAGAACTCACCGAGAACTACGGCCGCGACTGTCCGGCCGCTGTCGTCGCGTTCGCGTCGCGTCCCGACGAGATCGTGCTGCGCGGCACCCTGGCCACCATCGCCGATCAGGTGAAGGCGGCGGGCGTCACGAAGACCGCCGTGGTGATCGTCGGTAGAGTGCTTGCTGCCGAAGGGTTTCCGGACAGCTACCTGTATTCCGCCACTCGCGAGCGCACCACCCACTGAGCGTGACGCGGATCCTGATCCTCGGCGGAACCGGGGAGGCCCGCGCGCTCGCGGCGGCGCTCGCGGACGTTCCGGGTGTCGAGGCCGTGTCCTCCCTCGCCGGCCGGGTCCGAGACCCGCGCCTGCCCGTCGGTGACGTGCGGATCGGCGGTTTCGGGGGAGCGGACGGCCTCGCGGAGTGGCTGCGCGCGCATCCCGTCGACGCGATCGTGGACGCGACGCACCCGTTCGCGGCGCAGATCACGCGCAACGCCGCCGATGCCGCGCACCGCCGCGGCATCCCACTGGTGGTTCTCCGTCGCCCCGAGTGGTCGCCGCGTCCGGGTGAACATTGGCACGGCGCCGCGGACCTCGCCGACGCCGCCGAACTGCTGCCCGATCTGGGAACGAGAATCTTTCTCACCATCGGCAGGCAGGGCGTCGATGCGTTCGCGGACCTGCAGGCACTGTGGTTCCTGATCCGCGCGATCGATCCGCCCGACGTAGCGATGCCGCCGCACTCGACCCTGCTCCTCGCGCGCGGGCCGTTCGCGGTCGCCGACGAGACCGCACTGATGCGTGAGCACCGCATCGACGTCCTCGTCACCAAGAACAGCGGAGGCGGTCAGACCGACGCGAAACTGGACGCGGCACGCGCGCTGGGCGTCCCGGTACTGATGATCCGCCGTCCGCCGTTGCCGCCGGCGACGGCAACGGTCGACGACGTCGCGGGAGCCATCGCCTGGGTCGGCACGCTCACGCGACGATGACCCGGCCGGTCCGGTCAGCAGGCCGGTGCCGGCGCATCCTCGGACAGGGGCTTGCCCTCCGGTTCGGTGTAGAACGCGAGCAGGACCAGCGGTTCCGTACCCAGATTGGAACCCTCGTGGACGTGATCGCTGCCGTGATCCTCGGTGATCGCCTGACCGGCGGTCGTCACCGCGGTCGTGCAGTCCTGCAGCGTGCGCGTCAGCACACCCGACTCGACGAAGGCGTACACCGGGCCGTCGTGGAAGTGCCACCCCGTCGTGCCGCCGGGGGCGATCTCGATGCGCCGTAGCGTCAGATCCGTGCCCGCCGAACTTCCGGCGACCGCCGGAACCGTCGTCTCGAACAGAATCTGTGCGGTCACCCCCGAGGACGGCGTGGCCTGGGCGGGGGAAGCGGACAGCACCGCGGCGACGGCACTGGACAAGACGACCACACTCGATCTGAGGAGCATCGTGACGACCTCTCGGCGCGCTGACCCTGCACACTGCGCGCAGGCGTCCAGGGGGAGTGCAATACGGCGTGTCCAGGGTAGGGCCACGAACCGTGCGGCCGAGGGGATATCCCCGAAATCCGATCGCCGTGCAGACTGTGTCGGAGACTCGGCGACACGGTAGTGGTGACGTCTGAGGTATTCCGGAGCGGAACGACGGGAAGCGTATGACGATCGAGCAGTTACTGACCACGCATTTTCCGGATGATCCCGTAATGGATGCGGCGTTTGCCTCGGCGCTGCTGCGGCGCACGGGGCGAGATCCGAATGCGTCTGGGCTGGTGCGGATCTACAGTCCCGCGCGGACGTTGTCGTTCGGGCGGTTGGACGCTGTTCGGCCGCAGTTTCCGGCCGCGGCCGCGGCGGCGCGGCACCACGGGTTCACGCCTGTCGTCCGGGGCGCAGGCGGTCGGGCGGCGGCATACCACGAGCAGACCCTCGTCGTGGAGATCGTCTCCCCGGACACGGAGGGCATCGTCGGGGCCCGGCCCCGCTTCCAGCGCCTCACCCCGAGGATCGTCACCGTACTGAGGACGCTCGGCGTCGATGCTCGCATCGGACCGGTGCCCGGCGAGTACTGCCCCGGCGATTGGACGGTGAACGGCGCAGGCCGGGTCAAGTTGGCCGGGACCGCGCAGCGAATAGTCGCCGGCGCGTGGCTCTTCGGCTTCGAGCTTGTGGTCGCCGATTCGGATCCCGTGCGGGCGGTGCTCGCCGATGTCAATGCTGCCCTCGAATTGGAGTTCGACCCCGCCACGGCGGCGTCCCTCACGGACCTGAACCCGGCTCTCGGTCTCGAACAGGTTCGGGCCGCGATCCTTGCCGAGATCGGCGCAGTCCACGAACTGACCGCAGACCCCGACCTCCTCGCGGAGGCCGCGAACCTGCGCGACGCACACGTGGCGTGATCGACCTCAGCCATCAGGGCTTCCTGGGGTGTTCACCCCTTTGCGAGCAATGATGCAGGCCTTGGTCGCTCCACGAACCGGCGAATCGGTAATCACGCGTAAGGGGGGCCTCCAATCACACCTGATTCCACCTGCTGCGGGCACCTTCGCGCACTCCAACTGTTTGATCGCGTAAGGGGGACCCGGACCGAGAATCTGTCCGTCACTACTGCGAGGTACCAAAGCTTGGCTGATGGTGATTCCCCGGTGGTGCCTCTTCCCCGTCCAGTGCACGCCCTTCGCACACGGCGTGGGCTATCTCGGGATTGTTGCGGCGACCAAACCTGGTGGGTGTCGAAGCGTGTCCATCTCCACTCCTACACGGAGGCAGGTTGAGTGGAATAGCGTGCCGCGATCTCCTCGATTCGATGTCGCTCGGCGATCGGCATGTTCCACGCTGCTGCGTTGGTATGCAGGATCCTGGTTATGTTCGCGTAGAACCCCGCTGGGCTCATGCCGAACTGGACGAGGATGTCACCCGGTCGAGCACCCCCGTAGGGTGCCCAACTTCGGGCCAGTTCGAGCATGGCTTGTTCTTCCGTGTTCATAACGTCTCCTGCTTGGGAGGGTGGATGAGGGTGCGTCGCGACGCGGCACACCGTGATGGGGCGGAGGGTTCTCGTTTACTGCCCTCGAGCGATCCATTCGGCGAGGTGCGGTGCCTCGGTGCCGATCGTGGTTCCGTCCCCGTGCCCGGTGTGGACGAGCGTTTCTTCGGGAAGAGCGAACAGCCGGTCGCGGATCGAGCCGATGGTGGTCGGGAAATCCGTGTACGACCGGCCCGTGGTCGCTCCGGGGTGCAGTGGTACCGGGGGGTGCAAACGCTCGGCGAGTTCGGGGGCGACGGTGAGGTGATCGTTGTGACCGTGCGTGCAGATCGCGACGTTCACGAGCCGGTCGCCGACGTCGGTGACGACCCGCTCGATCCGAAGCCTTCCTCTCATGACGCCACCACCTGACGCTCGCCGATGTCGGCCGAAGCAACCTCGTCCTTGTGCGTGTCCTTGTGTCGGGCGATCGCCAATTTGAGGTCGAAGTCCGTGTCGGCTGCCTGTTCGGGGGTGAGCGGCATTTCGGTGGCAAGGATCTTTCGTGCCGCCATGTGGTCGCGGGGCTTGTTGACCGACTCGACGCCGAGTAGCCGGGTGCCGAGGAAGCAGAAGATGGAGAAGACCCCGCTGTCGACGGAACCGCGGACCACGTGGGTGTCCGCGCCGGCGGTCAGCCCAGCCATTTGCAGTTTCGATTCGTACTGCTCGGACCAGAACCACGGCACACTCCGGTAGTGGGTGCTGGTGCCGGTGAGCTGGGCGGCGAGGCAGCGGGCCTGATCGACCGCATTCTGTACGGATTCGAGTCGCACGAAGCCGGCTGTTCCCGGGATCGGGTAGGCGGCGCAGTCACCGATCGCCGAGATGTTCTCGTCGGGGGTGCGGAGGTACTCGTCGACGACGATGCCGTTGTCGACGGGCAGGCCCGCCAGGGCGGCGAGTTCGATGTTGGGTACGACACCGATACCCACGACGACGGCGTCGGCGTGTATGACGTCGCCGGAATTTGTGGTGACCCCGGCTGCTCGGCCGTCGGCTGCGTTGATGGTCTTCACTCCGGTCGACAGCCGCATATGCACGCCGTGTTCGGTGTGTGCGGTGGAGAAGTAGCCCGACATAACCGAGGACAGCGCGCGGGCCATCGGCCGATCCATCGCCTCGACGACGGTCACGTCGAGGCCCTTCTTGCGGGCCGCTGCGGCGACCTCGAGACCGATGAAGCCGGCCCCGATCACGACCAGGGACGAGCACGAGGCCATGCTCGATGTGAGGGACTCTGCTTCGCCGGCGGTACGCAGGTAGTGCACGCCGGGGAGGTTGGCGCCGGGGACGGGCAGGAGCCGGTTGCGGGCGCCGGTCGCCAGGATCAGGTGGTCGTACTCGATGGCGGTGGCATCGATCAGCTCCACCCGTTGTGCATCCCGATCGATGCGGACGACGGGCTTGCCGCACGTGAGCGTGATCCGGTGGTCGTCGAAGTATTGGGCCGGTCGCAGCGCAAGGGATTCCCGGTCGGGGTCGCTGTGCAGGTAGGCCTTCGACAGCGGTGGCCGTTGGTAGGGTACACCCGGCTCGTCGCCGACCAGGGTGATCGTGCCGGAGAATCCGTGACTGCGCAGGCTGACGGCTGCCTCGAATCCGGCCTGTCCGGAACCGATGATGACGATGCTCATACTTGCTCCTCCGGAAGCCGGACGATGAGGCCGTCGACGTCGTCGCTGACCACGAGCTGGCAGGACAGGCGACTGGCCTCGGTGCGGGGGCTGACGGTGTCGTCGAGCATTTCGTCTTCTTCCTCGGAGATCGAGGGAAATTTGTCGGCCCAGGGGCTTTCCACGTAGACGTGACACGTCGCGCACATGGCCTGGCCGCCGCATTCGGCGACGATGCCGTCGATTCCGGCGCCGATGGCGGCCTGCATGACCCTTTTGCCGGTAGGAACCTCGACCTCATGCTTGGTTCCATCAGGGTGAACGTAGGTGACGGTAGGCACGTCTGTCTCTCTTTCACGGATAGTGCAGTAATGACGAACTCAGGTGGGGTGCCGGCAGTCGAGCCGGCACCCCACCGCCGACTCACGGCAGAACGGTCTCTTCGTCGGTGAACAGCATCGTCACGCCGCCGGAGGCGAAGTTCGCGACGTCGGCGGCGGCGTTCTGACCCTCGGGGGAGGCGAATGCCTGTCCCGCCTCTGCTTTGCTCTCGAAGTACAGCTGCGCGAGCGCATACGCCGAGGGGGGATTGCCGTCGAGCGAGTCACACTTGCCTGCGGCGAACCGCTTGACGCTCGGGATCTGCTGCACCAGAGGCACATGCTTGGAGCTGTAGTGCTCGTCGAAGGCGGCCGGGTCGGCGGGGTGGTTGTAGACGATGGTGACGCGGTACATGGAGTCCTCGTTTCGTTGGGGTCGGTCAGGGCCGGTCGGCGGGCACGGGATTCTGCTGGGGATCCCACTCGACCAACACGTGCTCGGGTCCCCGGAACGAGGTGTTGGGAAGGTAGGAGAATTCCTGTCCGGCAACAAGTGACATGTGCGGCAGGCGTCGCGAGACCTCTTCGAGGAAGACCTTCATCTCCAACCGCGCCAGTGTCGCGCCCAGGCAGGTGTGGCTGCCGATGCCGAATGTCAAGTGGCGCCGGGCGTTTCCGCGGTGGATGTCGAAGTCGTCGGGTTCGGGGAACATCGAGTCGTCGCGGTTCGCCGACGCCATGACGATCAGCAGTCGACCGCCGGCCGGGATGTCGACTTCGCCGACAGTGGTGTCCACCACGGCCTTGCGGCGCCAGGCGACGACGGATCCGCTGTAGCGGAGGCATTCCTCGATGGCCTTGGGGATCAGCGTGGGGTCGGCGCAGATCTCGTCCCAGGAACTGCGGTTCTCGAGCAGGGTACGGAACGCGTTACCGGTGGCGTTGGTGGTGGTTTCGTGCGCGGCCACCACACCACTCATCATGATGTTCTGCAGGTAGTTGTCGTCGAAGAGGTCGGGGTGCTGCCGCTGCATCTCGATCGCGTGAGGAATCCACCCCTTCGCGTTCGGGTCGGCCTTGAGCTTGTCGACCAGTCCGCCGGCGAACTCCCAGAACTTCCCCATCCCGGTCGCGACCCGAGTTTGTTCGTCTCCGGTCGGGTGTCCCCAGGTGAACAGGGTCTGCTGCATCCCGAAGTGGCGGCAGGTCTCGATGTCCTCGTCGGGCACGCCGAGGAAGATGAGCGCGACGATGCACGGAACTTCGTAGAGCAGATCGCCGATCAGGTCGGCCCGGCCATCCTTGATGACCCGGTCCAGATAGGTGTTGACGACCTCGCGGATCTTCGGTTCGAGCGTGGCGACGTTATCGGCCTCGAACGGTTGCATCAGCAGGCGGCGACGTTCGGTGTGGATCGGCTCGTCTTCGTTCACGATCGTCGGGCCGGGAGCGAACTGATAGCTGCCGAGGATCAGCAGCGCCTCGTCACTGATCGGGGTGATCTGGTCGAGAGTGATCGACGGGGAGAACACCGACGGTGTCTTGAAGATCTGCTTGATGTCCTCGTAGCGCGTGACCACCCAGTAGTCGAGCAGTGGACTGTAGAACACCGGCTCTTCCTTGCGGGCCTCCCGCAGCGACGAGGATGGATCGACCTGGTAGGCGCCCTGGAACGGATCGAAGCCTGCCGCCATACCTGAAACGGGGCATCCGGTCGGGCTTTTCACGCCTTCCGGCGCGTGATCGACGGTCATTCGTCTCCTCCAAATGTGGATATAGGAGCTGTTGAGTAATTCCCGATTAGCGTATGATTCAGGTCACATGACGCGCTATCCTGTGAGCGCATCAATATAGCCAATTGGCGCAGTAACTGAATCGTTCTCGATTTAGTGCGACCAGAGAGACCGACAAAGTAGATGAGCGAAGACCCGGATCGCGGAAACGGCACAAAGACCTATCTTTCCGACGATATCGACGAGGCGCGGGCCATCGGCAGCGATCTCTACTACCCCCATGAAGTTCGCGTCCTGGGGGACGAGCATATTTTCCAGATGCGAATGACTGCGGCCTCGTTCGGTCCCGTCACGCTCGGCCGGCTGGATTATTCGACCGAGGTGGAAATCTTCACCAACGAGTTGCGCGACTCCTATCAGGTGAACATCCCGATGCGGGGGGAGCTGGTCACCGGCTCGGGTCGCGCGCGGACCGTGGCGACTCCCCACCGCGCCGCGGTCTACCGGTGCGACCAGCGGACCTTGCTGCGTGGGTGGGCCTCGCCCTATCCGACCCCGGTGCTGGCCCTGAAGATCGATCGCCGGGCGCTCGAGGATCAACTCGCGGCACGGTTGGGAAGCGAGATCGTCGACCCGATCGTCTTCGGCATGGACCTCGATCTGGACACCGTCGTCGGCCGTCAGTGGCTCTCACTGGTCGAAGGACTGTCCCATCAACTCGACAGTCCCGAGGCGTTGGCGCTGCATCCCATCGTCTCGACACCGATGGCCGAGTGCCTGATGAGCGGGCTCCTCGTCGCGGCCGAGCACGATTACAGGGCAAGGCTGTACGAACCCAAGCCCGCCCTGCCGGGAATTGTCCGGCTCGCCGTCGACTACCTCGAGGCGCACGCGCAGCAGCCCCTGACAGTGGCGCAGGTCGCCAGGAACGTCGGGGTGAGTGTGCGGTCTCTGCAGGTGGGGTTCCAGAATTCGTTGGGTACGACGCCGATGCGGCAGCTGAAGATCATCCGCATGCAGAAGGCGCGCAAGGACCTGCTCAGGGCGGACCCGGCGAGCGAAGGTGTGACCGAGATCGCGCAGCGGTGGGGGTTCCTGCACGTCGGCCGGTTCGCCGGGGAGTACAAGCAGACCTTCGGCGTGAGTCCGTCGGAGGACCTGCGCACGGTGCCGTTCCGGTAGCAGATATGAACGATCCCGCGGAAGTGATCGTGCTCATTCACTTCCGCGGGATCGGTGCCGTCCGGATCCGTCAGCGCCAACGTCCTGCTCCGGAGGGGGAGGGGCTCGTGGTTACTGCGCCACGGCGGCCAGGTTCGGTGCGGCGATCGTGAATTCTTCACGGAAGATCAGCCGGGGCGCCATCCGACGTCGTTTGAGGGCCTTGACCGCCGCCTCGACCATTGCCGGCGGTCCGCACAGGTAGGCGCTCATGCCCTTGCACGACGAGAAGTCGTCGAGCACGACATCGGTCACCATGCCCATGGCCCCGTCCCACTGTTCCTCGCTCAGCGCGGGGCGGTAGTGGAAGTGCTCGTGCTCCTGTGCGAGGTCACGGAAGAAGCCGACGTCGTACAGATCCTCCTGGCGGCGTCCGCCGTGGTAGAGGTACAACTCCGGAACCAGGCGCTCGGCCAGCGCATGCTGGACGATCGACTTCAACGGCGCCAGTCCGGTACCACCGCCGATCAGGATCGCGGCCTCGTCCTGCTGGTTGACCAGGTTGAACTGGCCCAACGGCCCGCGCAGAGAGATGCGGTCACCGACCTGCATCGGCCCGAAAATCCACCCGTCCGTGGCCAGACCTCCGGTCGTGAGTTTGACGTGGAATTCCAGGTTCCGTGTCTCCGTCGGCGGATTGGCCAACGAGTACTGCCGGCCGACGTTGTGGCCGGGGACGATCAACTCGACGTACTGACCGGCGTTGAACAGCATCGGCGTGTCCACCTCGACCACGAGCCGACGGGTGTTCGCAGCGATGTCCTCGAGCACTGTCACCGTGCCCGCGTAGTCACGCAGTGGGAAGCGCGGAATTCCGTTGTCCCCGGCTCCGCCGATCGGTTCGACCACCAGATCGGAGCAGGGGGTGGCCATACAGCCGAGAGCCAAGCCTTCGGCGCGCTCGTCCGTGGTCAGGGTGTACTCGGGGGATTCGTTGTGGCGTACCTCCCCGCACAGCACCTCGAGCTTGCAGGTGCCGCAGGTGCCCTGGGTGCACGAGTGCGGAAGCCACTCGTTCGCCCGCAGCGCTGCATCGAGGATGGATTGGTCTTCGGCAACGGTGATGTCCGAATTCTTACCCTGGATACGGACCGTGTAGTTATTAGCCATTTCCGACAATGCTCCAATCCAATAAAAATTCTCCCGAAGTGCCCGACCCATCAATCTCCGGACCGGGCACTTCGGACCTCCGGAAATGTGATTCCGTTACACTTCCCATTTGACGAACAATTGCTTCGGTCCACGGAAACCCCAGCCCCAGAAATCGACCTCGTGAGCCTCGTCGCGTTCCAGGTTCGGAATGGACTCGAGCAGTTCCTCCAGGCCGATCCGGATAACCGAGTTGGCGAAATAGGTACCCGCGCAGGCGTGCTTTCCGCCACCGAATGTCATGTTGGGAAGCAGGGCCCGATCGATATCGAATTCGGTCGGGGCGTTGTAGGCGTTCTCGTCTTGGTTGGCCGAGCCATAGGAGAGCATCACGATCGACCCCTCCGGCAGTGTCACGCCACCGACCTCGACCTCGTGCGCGGCGCGCTTGACCACAGCAGACCAGATCGGCGCCACCCAGCGCATGCCTTCCGAGACCGCCCGGGGGATCGACGCCGGGTCGTCGACGACCCGTTCGAGCTGTTCGGGCTTGGTGAACAGTCCTGCCAGCGTGGTCGCCATCGCGTGCCCCGGCTCCTGCATCGCTCCGAGCAGGAAGACGTACAGGTTGGGGTAGATGACATCGCGACTGCGAGTCTCACCTTCGGGCATACCGTCGTGCAGCCAGTGCGAGATCGCGGTGTGATCGGGTTCCATGATCCACTTGTCGATCTTGGGATCGACGTGGGCGATGATCTCGGCCTTGGCTTCGTCGCCGGGGATGAACCCGTCCGGGTTGGCGAATTCGCCGTTCTCGTCGACCGCGGCGTTGGTGAAGGACACGCTCAGCTTGTGGAACCATTCGCGAAGCTTGTCGGTGCTGACGTCATCGAGTCCGAGGAGATCACCGAGAGCACGAACGCTGACCGGCTCACAGTACGCAGCGACGATGTCGGCGTTTCCGTCGTTCTCGATCTCGGCGAGTCGCTGACGGGCGAAGGGGCGCACCAGATCATCGATGTACTTGTCGACCGCTGAGGGCTGCAGGTGCGGTTCGACCATGTCCCGCAGCTTGCGGTGTTCGTCGCCGTTCGTGTTGAGCAGTGCGCCGGGTCCGAAGGTGCGGCCTCCGGCCGCAGAGATGACGGCCGGCCAGTTCTCGGCGTCCTTGGCGATGTCGGCGCACAGTTCCTTCGTCGACACGATATACATGCCCAGAGCCGGGACGAAGGCTACCGGGGCCTCCTTCCTCAGACGCTCGTAGAACGGATAGGGGTCGGTCTCGAGCTCTTCGATCGTGATCTCGTCGATGAAACTCTGGGTGGAAGTCATGGTGCTCCTTCTACTTCGGGCCCGCATGCAGTGGGGACTCGCGCGGTTCACTCGTGTGAACCGACGACCGAGCGAAAGTGGATGGGTTCAGGTGTGAGGTGCCGTGGAGTCGATCGACGATCCCGGCCCGCACAGCCCGACTGGAAAGTGTTGTCAGGACGCGGGTGCGCCGGCGACGGCGTGGGAGTGGTCGATCTCGTCCGGGATCGTCTGATCGGCTGCTGCCGCGTCGGGGGTGGGTCCGCCGGGGCCGAAGTGCGCGTACTTCTCGATGTGCTGGTCGAGCGAGAGCGGGCTGGGGGTGCCGTAGGTGAAGTAGGTCTCCCACGGAAGCTTCGCGCCGCCGATCGCCAGCCCGGTGTCGATGTCGGACATCTGCCAGGTCTTGGTCTCGCCGTCGGGATCGAGGTGCAGGTACCCGACCTCACCGAACAGCTCGATGCGGTTGCCGCCGGGTTCGAAGACGTAGAGGAACTGGGCCTGGGTGATGCCGTGCTTGTCGGGGCCGGCCTCGATGCGAATGTCGTAGTCGCGGAACATCTCGACCGCGTCGATGTTGTGCTGACCGGTGCCGTAGTAGAACGCGAGGTGGTGCATCTTGCCGCGTTCGCCCTGCGCGTCCCGCAGACAGGCGACCTCGTGGCCGAGGATGTTCGAGCCATCCAGGCACCGATCTCGGTGTCGCCGTCGACGACGCGTTCGGTGGTGCGGAACCCGAGGTGGCGTTCGAAGGAGTTCTTCACCGCGCTGACGTCGCTGGCGAGCAGGTTGAGGTGGTCGATGCGCTTGACGGGAATGCCCTGCAGCGGCTTCTTCGACGGGCGGGTGAGGATCTTGGACTGCAGCTCCGGCGGGGCCTGGTACTTCTCGACCTCCCACAGCAGTTCCAGGTTGTGCCCGTCCGGGGACTGGTAGGTGAAGGTCTTGCCGTACCCGAAGTCGCTCTCGCGCCATGCTCCGTCGACGTTGGCGTCCTTGAGTGATGCGGCCCGGCGTTCGAGGGCTTCCGGGGAGCTGGTGCGCAGTGCGGCGTGGCCGAGTCCGGCCTGGGTGGATTCGGTGACCTTCAGGCTCCACTGGTACGGGTCTTCGTAGGCGCGCAGGTAGACCGATTGCCCCTCGGTGTGGGTGATGTACATCCCGAGGAACTTGGTGAAGAAGTCCACCGTTTCCTGCGGCTTGGGGCTCAGCAGTTCGGCACGGGCGAGATGGGAAATCTCGAACCGAGAGTCACTCATGTCGTTCTCCTTTGTTGCCTGCCGGCGATGGCAGGGTCCGCTCCCCGAAGGCGTCGTGGGGTGGTGTGCCCCAACGGCGATCGGGACCAGTGCGGCGTGGCGTTGTCTGGCGCTTCGGCCCTGCCGATTCGGTATCGGCTTGTGTCCGATGTCACGAGAATGATCCGAATCACCCGCTGTCCGCTACACAATCCAGAATTGCCGAACAAGCGACGAAAATCACCCCAATAGTGTTCGGAGACTGGGAAATTGTGCGTTCTGCGGATATCCGCTGCGCTAGTCTGCGTTTTTTGGACTTCGCCAAGTAGGTGGTCCTGTCATGCCGCGCCCAGATCTGGGTTACGCCGTCGTGGCGTACCAGCCGCCGTCTGGGGACCTGGACGGATAGTTCGCGCACTGCGGCCGATCTCCTGGTGCGAGAGCTCGGCGTTCGCGCGCTCTGCGTTCGTGGTCCTCGTCGGCACGGGAGTCGGGGAGCCCGCGGTCCTCCCTCTTGGTAATCCGTCAAGTGTGATGGTCCAGTCGCCGCAATTGGATGCCAAGCGCCATAGCCAACGATGTAGACCGGGTCTTCTCCGGGGCGACTTCGTTACCACCTGGACCCGCTGATTTCCTCGGCAGTGGGAGCTGAAGCATTCAGTGAGCACGCTGCCGCGTAGTCAGGTGGAGGCCGCTCGGTCGCACAGGACAGAGCCCACGGCTACGCCGGTGCGCAGATCGTACCCAACTGGCCGCTTCCAGATCGTCCTCCTCGCCGACGGATGGTGGCGAGCTCTTCTTGTGTGAATGGATTCTCTTCCTGAGGTGTCACTTCGTCGCGAGCCTGACAGTGTCGTCGACCCCAGATCTAGGTACAACTCCGAGATTGCCGCGGCGGCCTCCGCGTCTGATTCGGCTCATGTGGCAAAGAGGCTCCCTCGATGGGGCAAATGACCTAGCCGCGGCAGGTCATGAATCGTCGTGATCGGAGTCATACGAGTGTGTTGCTCGAGAGGGCAGCGGTCTTACCGTGAGTAGACAGACCCCGGCGCTCGACTTTTCGTCTGCGCCTACAGCAGAGATGGGAAAGCAATGACGTTCACAGTCGACGGGATGCGAACCGCACCAGAGGTATACGCGTGGAGCCGTTTCGGGCAGCAGGAGTACACCGATTGGCTCGACGAGAGCATGTCCTGGAAGCAGACCTGCTACATCGGCGACTGGTCTTTCCTGTGGCAACACCGGTTCACCGGCCCCGACGCCCTCCGGCTGTTCTCCGACATCTCCGTCAACAGCTTCGCGAAGTTCGATCACGGCCAGTCCAAGCACGTGATCCACACGAACAATGACGGGAAGGTGATCCACGAGGGCGTCTTGACCAAGTTCGGGGACGACGACTTCATGCTGCACGGACGCGGCGGCTTCTGGGCGAGCTACCAACTGGGCCGCACCGACTATGACGTGAAGGTTCAGCAGGAGGACTGGTTTATCTACCAGGTGTCCGGCCCGAACTCGGTGAAAGTGCTCGAGAAGGTCAGCGGTGAGTCCGGCCTGCGCGATACCGGGTTCATGCGCCTGCACCCGATCACGATCGGTGGCTACAAGATCTGGGCACTGCGGCAGGGCATGTCCGGTGAGATCGGCTTCGAGTTGCAGGGCCCGAAGGAATACGGGCAGGAAATCTATGACCTCATCGTCGAGGCCGGGCAGGAGTTCGGGATCCGCAAGCTCGGCGGCCGGGTCGCGATGATCAACCACCTCGAGGCGTGCTTCCCGACCATCGCCACCGACTACATTCCGGCGATCTTCGACGAGGACATGGCCGAGTACCTCGACGTCTTCACCTCGTCGATGCCGTCGTTCGCGCAACCCGCCTACATCGCCGGCAGCTACGACGGGCGTGCGATCAGTGAGTACTACCGCAGCCCGGTCGAACTGGGATGGGCCCGCAACATCAACTTCGACCACGACTTTCTCGGCCGCGCCGCATTGGAGGAGGAGAAGGCCAACCCCCGCCGCGTGATCCGCACCCTGGTGTGGGACGCCGACGACGTTCAGGACGTGTTCGCCTCGCTGTTCCGGCCGGGGGAGAACTACCCGTACATGGAGATGCCGCGCGACCAGCGGGGGTTCATGTGGGCCGACAAGGTAACCGCAGGCGACGACCTGGTCGGTATCGCAACCTCCCGGGGATACAGCTACTACTACCGGCAGATGCTCTCGCTCAGCACGATCGACGTGGCGCACAGCGAACCCGGGACCGAGCTGACCGTGCATTGGGGTCGCCCGGGCGGCCCTCAGAAGCCGATCCGCGCGACCGTGGCGCCGGCTCCGTACAAGCCGGACCGCCGGCGAAGTGACCTCCACACCGCATAATCCACCTCGAAGAATGTGAAAGTCCCGTCATGACCCACTCTTACGTGCTGACCTTCTCCTGTGACGACGAGCCGGGCATCGTCAGCGCCGCCTCGACCGCCCTGTTGCAGCTCGGCTGCACCATTACCGACGCCCAACACTTCGACGACCAGCTCACCGGCCGGTTCTTCTCGCGTATTCAGTTCGACACGGTGCGCGCCGACCTCGAGAAATCAGAGGTCAGCGCCGGATTGTCACCGGTGCTGACGTCGTTCGATGCAACGTGGACAGTCACTAGCACCGACGAGCGAATGCGCGTACTGATCATGGCGTCAAAGCTCGATCACTGCCTGGTGGACCTGCTGTACCGCTGGCGCACCGGCGAGCTGCCCATGGATGTCGTGGGTATCGTGTCGAACCACCCGCGCGAGGTATACCAGAACATCGACCTCGGCGACCTGCCCTTCCATCACCTTCCGGTCACCAAGGACACCAAGGCGGATCAGGAAGCCAAGCTCCTCGGCCTCGTCGACGAATACCGGGTCGACCTCGTGGTCCTCGCCCGGTACATGCAGATCCTCTCCGATGACTTGTCCGCAAAGTTGGCCGGAAGGTGCATCAACATCCATCATTCGTTCCTGCCCGGCTTCAAGGGTGCGAAACCGTACCACCAGGCTCATGCGCGAGGTGTGAAGCTGATCGGAGCCACCGCGCACTACGTGACCGGCGACCTGGACGAGGGACCCATCATCATCCAGGATGTCGAGCCGGTGACCCACCGCGACACCCCGGACCAACTCGTGAGGAAGGGGCGGGACATCGAACGTCGAGTTCTTGCCGCGGCAGTCCGCCATCATTTGACCGGGCGGGTGCTGACCAACGGCAGCACCACCGTGGTGTTCGCTGACTGAGAGGACGAAGGCAGCTGGGTGGCAATGCACCCAGCTGCCAGTCACGATGCACCTGCGCGGCGTAAGGGTTCGGGTTCGTCCGCCTCGAGTTCGACCACCCAGCAGGCGTGGATGGATTTCGACCGACAGGTGACGCGTCTGACGAGGGAAGGTACTCGTCGGACGCGTCACCCGTGTAAGGGGGACCACCCGCCGCGAAGTCGAGGATGGCTCGACTGACGGCCTGGATGAGCTCCGACGGCCGTGCTTTTCGCTGTGGATGGCCGCCACGCGAGAGAGGCGAGCGTGGCCGTGCATCCGCCTGCACCTCGCCGAACGAAGATTCCGGTGTTCGTTCGGCGAGGTGCAGGCTTAGCGGAAGCCGAGGGCGGTGAGAGCGTTCTCCTTCAGGATCAGGGGGCGAATTTCTTTCCTGATCTCGAGTTTGTCGAACTCGCTCATCCATCGATCCGATTGCAGGACGGGAAAATCGGAACCGAAGAGAACTTTGTGTCTGAGATACGAGTTTGCGGCACGGACGAGTTGGGGCGGAAAGTATTTCGGGGACCATCCGGAGAGGTCGATGTAGACATTGGCTTTGTGTGTTGCGATTGCGATCTGTTCGTCGGCCCACGGGATCGCCGGGTGGGCCATGATGATGGTGAGATCGGGGAAGTCGGCGGCGATGTCGTCGAGCAGCATGGGATTGGAGTAGCGGAGTTTGACTCCATGGCCTCCAGGGAGACCTGCTCCGATGCCAGTCTGTCCGGTGTGGAACAGGGCAGGTACGCCGGCTTCGGTGATTGCCTCGTACAGCGGATAAAATCGTCGGTCGTTCGGCTCGAAGCCTTGCATGCTCGGATGGAACTTGAAGCCACGAACTCCGTAGTCGTCGACCAGGTGAACGGCCCGTTTGACGGCCGCCTTGCCGCCCCACGGATCGACAGACCCGAACGGGATCAGCACATCGTTGTTGCGCGCGGCACCTCGGGCAATATCTTCCACCGAGTTTCCGGGATGACCGCTGGCGGAGCCGGCGTCCACAGTGAAGACGATCGCTGCCATGTTGCGTGCACGGTAGTGAGCCGCGACCGAATCGACTGTGCTGGCCCTGTCGGCCTCTGACTTGAAGTACTGAGCGGATGCCGCCATGAGATCGTCGTCAAGTGCTCGATGACCGCACCCGTCAACCTCCACATGGGTGTGGACGTCGAGGGCGGTAATTGCGTCGAAGTCGATTGCGCATTCGTACTTCTCGGCGCGGATGCTGGAATCGTCCGCTAGGGAAGTTGAGAGACTCATTCGTTGTTCCTTGGTCGGGATGGGTGAGGTCGGGCGCTGCGGCGGCCTTCAGGCGCCGGTAGGGGCACCGTTCAGGGCGCGTCGTATGAGTGAGGCCGTCTCGGAAACATGCTCCGGGCTCACTACCACACCGAGGTCGAGGGCGTCAGAGATGCTTTCGCCCTAGACGATCCGCTTCAGTGGAAGCTCGAGGCGCTTACCGGTCCTATTGCGTGGAATGCTGGGAACGATGACGACATGATCAGGAGCGTGCCGCGGTGAGAGGCGTGTCCGAAGTGTGCGTCGAACCTCGTGGTGCACCTGTTCCGGCTCGACAGCGCTGGTAGCCGCAAGTTCGACGGCGAGCACCAGTGCGCCCATCCCGGCTTCATCTTCGAAATGCAGAACGATGCTGTCGGTAATGTCGGGTTCCGAGTCGAGGACGGCGTAGAACTCGGCGGTGCCGAGCCGAACCCCGCCTCGGTTGAGGGTCGCGTCGGAGCGGCCGGTAATCACCCAGGTGTCGCGTTCGGTGTGGATCAGCCAGTCGCCGTGTCGCCATTGGTTCGGATATACGTCGAAGTAGCTCGCGCGGTACCGTGCAAAATCCTCGTCGCCCCAGAAGAACACCGGCATCGAGGGCATCGGCTGGCGAACCACCAATTCGCCCGGAACACCCTGAACGGGAACACCGTGCGGGTCGAGTGCGTCGACATCGACCCCGAGTGGGCGGCAGGACATCTCGCCCGCATAGACCGCCACCAGGGGGCAACCTCCGATGAATCCCGTTCCCACATCGGTGCCACCAGAGGACGAGAGCAGCAGGAGATCGTTGTTCACCGCGGTGTAGATCCACCCGGACGCGTCGGCTGCCAACGCCGATCCGGATGACATGATCAGCCGTAGATTGTGCAGATCCCACTGGTCTGCGGGGCGTAGTCCCGAATGTGCCCAACGCGTCAAGTAGGCTGCGCCGGTCCCAAGGAACGTAGCTCCTGTCTCTGCAGCGATAGCCCACTGTGACCACGGGCCGTCGAGCGCTGGCCACGCCGGGTCGCCGTCGACAAGCACGATGGCCGTGCCGAGCAGAAGTGAGGACACCATCAGGTTCCACACGACCCAACCGGTGGTGGTGTAGTAGAACGCGATGTCGTCTGCGGTGAAGTCCTGGTGAAGGCCGAGCATCTTGTAGTGTTCGAGAAGAAACCCGCCGTGACAGTGCACGATGGCTTTGGGGCGCCCTGTTGTTCCAGAGGAAAAGAGCACCACTAGTGGATGACCGAAGGGTACCGGGTCCGTGGTGACGGGCCCGTCCTCAGCGGTGAACTCGGAGTACGAAATGAAGTTGTCGGGAATCGTTGCGTCCGCGTCGAGATAGGGCAGCAGGACCATCGTGGAATCGGGCAGTGCGGCACTGATTTCCATCAGATCGGCTTCGCGGCCGATGTTCTTGTCGCCCCAGCGGTATCCGTCAACCGATATGACCAACGACGGATCGAGCTGGTTGATGCGTTGGAGTGCCGCGCTCGCCCCCATCTCCGGCGGAACGCAGCTCCACACCGCTCCCACCGCGCTGGTAGCGAGGTACGCGGCGACGGCTTCGGGGACGTTCGGCAGGTAGCCCACGACACGGTCCCCGCGCCCGATGCCCAATCGGCGCAGACCGGACTGGATGCGTCCGATCTCCGCGATCAGGCGTGCACCGGTCCATTCGACGTTGCCCGTGGTTTGGCTACGCGAGAGGACCATCACTCTGTCTGGTCGCGCCGACAGCTCTCGCAGGATGTGTTCTGCGTAGTTGAGTGTGGTACCTGGGAACCACTGTGCCCCCGGCATCGTCGGGTCCGCGAGCACAGCAGAGTGCGGTGTGTGCGCGATGACGCCGAATTCGTCGCAGATCGATTCCCAGAAGCCCTGGAGATCCGTAGTCGACCATCGCCAAGCGTCTTCGTAGGTGTCGAAGTGCTGGTCGGTGCGTTCCTCGATCTTCGATAGGTATCGGCCCAGCCGGCTGTTGTGCCACTCGGTCTTTGTGGGTGCCGGACGAAGCACGTGTCCTGGTGCGGGAGTATTCATCATCGGTGGATCACTTTCGGAGAGTTGAAGTCCCGGCTACGGTGGTGAGCCGGAATCGGGCGAGGAAGTCACTATGCGTCAGAGGTTTACACTCTCGGACACTGATTCACGTGTAGTCGGTCAGTCCCCAGCTCACGCTTTCGGCGACCGGAGGTTCGCCGATACGTCGATGAACTACGCACTGCCGCAACCCGGGTAGAGCCGGCACTGTCGAATCGTTCGGCGGGTTCACAGGTCCTGACGGCTGCGCAGTCCACTGGTGTGCAGTGCAACCAGACGATCGGCCCGTGCACACATTTCGGAGGCCCGTCGCCTCGATGTCACGGCGGCGCACACAGCACGGAACTGCCGTACCACCGGCAGACCTCCAGAGCGGCCGATACAGTGAACTGATCGACTCCCTCGGGCGTTCCTCCCAGCTCTTCAGATGCTTGCTGAACCCGGTACGTGACCGTATTTCGATGCAGCATCATGCGCTCGGACGCCGCCGCGGGGCTCCGATTGCATGCGAGGTAGACGCGCAGTGTTTCACGGAGTTCATGTGCACGTTCGGTATCGGCTGACAACGGGCCGAGGGTTGCTCCCACGAAGTAGCGTAACTCGGCGACGTCACCCGTCATCATCGCGACGGGGGCAACATCGGCGAACGTGAGGATCTGAGGTGGCCCAGGCCGGGCCGATTCAGCGAGCTTCCTCACGCGTGCTGCCTGGTCGTACGAACAGCGGAAGCCATCGACACCGTCACCCGGCAGCCCCGTGGCCACCTGGACCGGGAGCGGATCAGCGTCGAGCAGGGCTTTCAGCCTGGCGATGAGATTCCGTTCCGGTTCGCGCAGTGACACCCAGATCGTCATGGCTGCCTCATCGGTATGAACTGACACCGTGCTCGCTCGAGCAGCCGCTGTCGTCATCAGGTCATGGAAGCGGTCGAGAACCTCGACCGACGCCGTCACCTGCGCGCGATCTGCAATAATCCACGCATCGACGGCCAGATGGGTTCCCGAGAGCGGGTAACCGATGGCCCGCTGCGCCTCCGCCGTATCGGCCACCGTTCCGGCCAACAGCCGAGATATCCAATGCTGCTTCAATCCGCTGCGGCTATGAATCCACCGTTCGCGCTCCTCCTCGAAATCGACAGTGATGCATTCACATACGTGGTCGAGGTAAGTCGCTACTGTGTCAATCACTGTTTTCACCGCCCGCAAGTCGTTGGCCTCGTCCAGGCCGTCGGCCACGTCAAGGCAGATTCCGGTGAACTGGGCTTGACCCACCCGATAGATCCGCAACAGGTCGGCCAGGGAAACGCCGCGCCGAGCAAGTCCGCGTGCATATGTGACCGCACCGGGCGGAGGCGAGATACTCACCGGGTCGACATTGGCACGAAGCGCATCGAGGAGGACCATCGTGTTCTCGATGACGCTTACCCGGAGCATGTCGCGATATTCGCGATCCGGAACGACCGACGGCATGTCTGTGATGATGGAAGCGAGCAATCCCTCAGCGAATTCTGCTTGATGGGGAATGACACGATCGGCGATCTCTCGGATCACCCTGTTGTTGCGCTCGGCGGACCGATCGGCTGTCTCGGACAAGGCACTGTCACCTCCCTCAGTTCCGTAGCGCTGCGAGGGCCGCATTATGTCCGCACATCCCGTGCACTCCAGCACCTGGAGGTGTTGCGGCCGAACAGATGTAGACGCCGTCGATTCCAGTGCGATAGGGATCGACGGCAATACGGGGGCGCAACACCAACTGAACGGGATTGTTCTCGCCGGTGATGATATCGCCGCCGACATAGTTCGGGTTGTAGACGCTCATCGCAGCTGTCGATCTACTGAAGGCACCCACGATCCGTTCGCGCGTTCCGGGCGCGAACCGTTCGATCTGGCCGATGATGGCATCCGTTGCATCGCCACTGTACCCATGGGGTACGTGAGCATACGCCCAGATCGGATGGACGTCACCGTTCGAACGGTCTGGATCGGCAAGATACTGCTGACCGATCAAGACGAACGGACGCGAGGGCATAATTCCCCGCGCAATATCACGTTCAGAGGCAATGATCTCGGCAAGGTTCCCGCCGAGATGTACCGTGCCCGCTCGACGGCAGTGTTCATTGATCCATGGGACACCACCGTCGACCGCCAGGTCGACCTTGAAGGCACCGGGCCCGTACCGATATCGGCTGTACGCGCGGCGAACTCGGGCCGGTAGAAGGTCGCCGGCGATATCGACGACACCTCGCGGCGCAAGATCGAGCATCACGATGTCCGATGGCGGCAGGTCACTCAGCGAGCGCACTGGTTGACCGGTCTCGATCTTTCCGCCGAGCGATCCGAGGAGCGAGGCGAGAGCGTTTGTGATCGACTGCGACCCGCCGGCCGCTACCGGCCAACCGTAGGTGTGCGCCGCCGCGATCATCATCGTGCCGACCGACGACGTCGCCGGGCGGGTGAGCGGGTGAATGACATGCGCGGCGATTCCGGCGAAGAGAGCTCTCGCCTCCTCGGATTGGAATACGCGCGCCAACGTCCCTGCCGGCGGCAACGCGCGCAGCCCGAGCTGCGCAAGCGCACCGGGATGGCGGGGTACGTGAGCAATCGGCCGCAACAGATCCTGCGCGAGGTCGTCGAATCGACTGGCCAGCGGACCGAACAGTTGGCGCCACCGCCGACCGTCGGCGCCGAGCAGGTGTGCAGTGTCGTCGAGGGAGCGGAGCAGCACTCCGGCGCTGCCGGTGTCGAGTGGGTGCGCGGCGTCGACCTCCGGCCACTTCCACTCGAGCCCGTGCGAATCGAGATCGAGGGTTCGAAGATACGGGGAGCCGGCGCCCATTGGATGGACTGCCGAGCAGTCGTCGTGCAATACCCCGGGGACGGTGTGTTCGCTGCTTCGCGTACCGCCCCCGATGGTCTCGGCGGCCTCGATTACGGTCACTTCGACGCCGTGTTGGGCGAGCGTGACGGCTGCAGCCAGACCATTGGGCCCTGCGCCGACCACTAGTGCGGTGGTCATGCTTCGACAACACCCTTCCCGAATGAGCTGCGGTGGTCGGCGTGGGACCATTGCGGATGGACCCGGATGGGTCCGTCCTCGAGCCACGGTTGCGCGGTGATCATGTCGGCGACGTCGATATATCCACGTTCGATCTCTCCGACCGCCAGGTCGTAGACGCGATACCGCTGTCGCAAGTTGTGGACGGGTTGCGATTCGATGTAAACGACAATCGCTTCACCTGGTGCGAAGCTGCACCGCTCCTGAATCGCCTCCATCAATTGTGCCCCGTGTAGATGCCCGTCGCCGAACGACCAACCCAGCACCGCGCCGGCGACGAATTCACCTTCCCGAATGTCGTAATTCTGATAGGAGTCGACGTGGTTTCCGATCAGAGTGGTCAGTGCTCTGCCATGGCTGTGAAGAGATCGCCACGCAACCGCCTTCTCGACAAGCAGTTCAGCCACGTCGCGCCCATACAGTGATGTGAGTTGATCGACCTGGATCGGCGCAGCCTTCACGATCTTGTCGTTCAGGCGGGACTCGCTTCCCTTGCGGAACGCCCACTGGGTGGTGGCCCAGTTTCCTGCGTAGTAGCGCATCGACCACAGGAACGAGATCCTGTCGGGAAAGAAGTTTCCCAGAACCGGAAACAGTGACAACCCGAGAACAAGCGCGAGCAACAGCATCGGCGAGATCGACCCGATGCCGTAACCGTCGGCGGGATACAGCCCGAACAGGTAGACGGCGCTGAATACGTAGAAGATGTTCCATTCCAAGGGAACTCCGAGCGGAAACATCGACGTGATGAAGAGATGGAAGAACACGATGACTACCAACGCGCAGATCGTTACGAGCCGATTCGAGGAGAACAGCAACACAACGGGTACAACGAACTCGATGACGGTTCCCTGGTGCGCTATGAACGACGCCACTTTGGAAGGGCGCAGATCATCCGGGTAGTTCCGATACAGGCGCCGCTTCAGACGGGGCGAGCGGAACCATGGTGCATTGCTCATCATCGCCGAGACCACGAACGAAAAGTGACGGCCGAGCTTCGAGAATGCTGCACCCCACCAGACTGCCATCATGATCAGCTTCAGTCCGACGATCATCTCGACGAAGGGAAGGAACGCGAAGAAGATGGCGGCCACCCAGTACTGCTCGGACCGGGCCGCCAGGAAGAGCGTCTTGTCCCGCAAGCCGGCGATCGCGAGCAGCACGATCAGTGGCAGTAACAGGGCCGGGTCGAGCAGTCCGACGCTGTCGGCGGGCTGTCCTTCCTTCGAGACGCCGTCGGACAGTAGGAGTGTGACCAGCGAAGCGACCACGCCCAGATAGGTCGCAACGTCGAACCAGGTACGCCGGCTTCCCTTCGTGAAGGGGATCGCGGACGGCCATGGTGGGAGCCGGATCGTGTTCGGCCGCAACCAATGCAAGACTCCGCCGATCGGTGGCGAGAAGCGGAATGCGAGCGGTCCAGAGGACGCTCCGAGCCCGAGGAACTCGAACAGCATGGTCCACAGCAGCATCTTTTGATAGAAGATCGGTTGGGTCCAGAAGGCTCCGATATCCCAGAAGCCGCCGAAACCGCTCGTGAAACTGGCGATCACCACTCCGGTGAAGAGATACGTAACTATCTTGGCGACGTACAGCATGTGCACGCTCCACGGAGTCCCGACACCGAACTCGGCCCAATGGCGCGTGAGGACCTTCAACCTGTCGAGGTATGGACGGTGCTTGAACGTGGCCAGGTCCACGTCAGGAAAGTCTGCTTCAGTAAAGCTCATAGCGATCGTTCCTTCTTGGAGGATGTCAACTTTCGACGAACGTCGTTTGCAGAAGAGAGGTGCCGCCGCGCCCGATCGGGCGACGGAAGCTGAACCACGTTCCGCAGTCACCTGACCTATCGAGAGCTGCCCACTTCGTTCGCGGAGCTCGCCGGCCGGTCCGGCAGGGGCGAGAATGTCGAGCGATCGAGCCTGTGGGTGTCTGTTTCAGCTGTCGATAGCCGGTTACGCGACCAAGACTAGTGGTCTGTCTGCGATTTGATCTTGTGGAGGGCGGTGCGGCCGCGTTGGACTTTGGCGATGATGTCTTCCGCGGTCGCTTTCCACACGAAGGGTTTGGGTTCCTCGTTCCAGTGTTGTGCCCACGTGGTGATCGCGTCGGCAAGGTCGGTGACGCTGGTGAAGACGCCGCGGCGCAGCCGCTTGTCGGTCAGTTCTTTGAACCAGCGTTCGATCAGGTTCAGCCAGGAACTCGACGTTGGGGTGTAATGCAGGTGCCACCGGCGACGGTTCTTGTGCGCCAACCACGCTTTGATCTCCGGGGTCGAGTGCGCGGACAGGTTGTCGAGCACGACGTGAACGTCGAGCGAGCGCGGGACGCTGGCGTCGATCTGCTTGAAGAACCGCAGCACATCGGCTCCGGCGTGGCCCTTGCGGAGGTCTGTGAGGACCTCCCCGGTGCCGACGTTCATCGCCGCGAACAGATCGATGGTGCCGTTGCGCTTGTAGTCGTGGGTCATCGTCCCGGCGCGTCCTGGCTTCATGGGCAGCGACGGCTGGGTGCGGTCCAACGCCTGGCATTGCGTCTTCTCGTCGAACGAGAACACCACCGCCCGCGCGGGCGGGTTCAGGTACAGCCCAACGACATCGACGAGTTTCTCCTCGAATCGCGGATCGTTGCTGATCTTGAACGTCGCGACCCGCCAGGGCTTGAGATTGTGATCAGCCCAGATCTTGGCGACGGAGTCCTTCCCGATCCCGACGCGGGCGGCCATCGTCCGGGTGCTCCAGTGTGTCGAGCCGTCCGCCGGACGCTCCTGATGGGTCAACCGCAGCACCTCTTCGACTGTGCCCGCCGGCAAACTCGGTTTGCGGCCTCGCCCCTTCGCGACCGTCCCGACCCCGGAAGTTCCCTCTTCTGTGAAACGAGAGCGCCAGCGCCGCACCGCTTCCGGAGTCACCTGGCAACGTCTGGCTATCTCGGCATTGGCCACCCCGTCGCCTGCCCACAGCAAGGCCCGCGCCTGGACCACCTTCCGGTGCGGCAGTGTCGTCGAGGCCGCCATCCGCCTCAACTCCGCCCGCTGTTCGTCACTGACCGACAACGCCGCTGCAACCATGCGTCGACTATATAAAACGCTCGACTAATTCGCAGACGGACCACTAGGGGGCGAATGTGATCTGGACCATATGCCAGGGCGCCAAACGTGGCCCCGGTCTTGTGCTGGGAGCACATGGCTTACGACACTACGATCGCCTGGTAGGGACGCTAGTGGCCGAAGATCGCGAAGTGTGATCTCCGACAGTGGAACGCGCGAGAAACCTCACGGCGAGTGCTTTTGTCACGACTTCCGGAGGATGAACTCGTTCTGTGCGGACCCTGCTGGGTCTTTGCGGACTCGGGGCTGGTGAGCCGGCAGAGTGATCGAACGACCCCCAGCCATCGTGTTGCATGCCTGGGAGCGTGAACTGTGGCGTCTCAGAGCTGGACAAGCCCTTCGCGCACCGCGACGAGGGCGGCCTGGGTTCGCGAGTTCAGATGCATCTTCGCCAGGACGTTGCATACGTGCGTGCGAGCTGTGCGTTCACTGATCGACAGTTCCTTGGCGATGGCCCGGTTCGACAGGCCTCGCCCGACGAGGACGAGGACGTCACGTTCGCGAGTGCTCAACGAGCGGAGGCCGGCCACCGGCGTGACCATCTGATGGGTCAGCTGACGGGCGATCGCGGTGTCGAGAAAGACCTCGTCGCGCGTCGACGCTCGGATAGCCGACTCGACCTCGGACGGGTCGGCATCCTTGAGCAGGTATCCCGAGGCCCCGTTGGCGAGAGCAGTATGTACCCGCTCGGTCTCCCCGAAGCTGGTCAACACGACCACGCGGACACTCGGGTAGCGGGAGGCGATTTGCTTCGCGGTCTCCACTCCGTCCATTCGCGGCATGACGAGATCGAGCAGGGCGACGTCGGGCAGCTGGTGGTGCGCCGACATCGCGGCGAGCTTCTCCAATGCCTCAACTCCGTCGCCGGCTTCGTCGGCGACGATGATGTCGTCCGTAGAGGCGAGGAAACTGGCGATTCCGCGACGGACGACCGCGTGATCGTCGATCACGAGGACACGAATGGTGGTTGTCGAGTCGTCCATCTGGTCTCTACCTCGTCGTTTGGTCGGGATGGGGTGGGGGCGGCACGAGAGTCGCAGTGACCCGGGTACCTCGGGCGGAATCGTTCGGTGTGACATCAAGGTGCCCGGACCACCGGGTGACGCGTTCACGCATCGATGTCAGCCCGTATCCGCCCTGGGTCGACGACGTGTTCGTCAAGCCGGAGCCGTCGTCGATGATCTCGATCCGGACAACGCGAGGACCGTCGGATATCTCGATGGATACGAGAACGGTCGACGGAGCGGCGTGTTTGACCGCGTTGTGCAGCGATTCGCTGACGACCTGATAGACGTCTTCGACGAAATCCGCATCGTCGTCGTCGAGCTCCGGACTGACTGACAACTCTATCTGGATGTCGGTACGCCGCGTGATCTTCTCGGCGAGCAGGTGCAAGGCGGCCGACAGACCCATCTCGGCGGCCATCGACGGCTGCAGAGCAAGTACAACCCCCCGCAGATCGTGTTGAACCGCCTGGCTCAGCTCCCCGACCTCGGCAGCGATCCGGCCGATGTCGGTGGCGAGCGGTTCGGGGCCTTTGGTGGCCATCCTCTGCAGCGCGCGAGCCTGCATTCCGATCGAGAAGACTTGCTGAACGACGGAATCGTGAAGATCTCGGGCCAGTCGCTTGCGTTCTTCCCTGCGCACAGCGATCCGATCGCGCTCCAATAGAGTGGCGTAATCGATTGCCAGAGAGGCTTGGTCGGCCATCGCTGTGAAAAAGTCGAGCATGGTGTGTCCGGCGTGGTAGCTCGGTTCCATGTAGACGTTGAGGACACCGACGGACTTACCTCGAGTCATCAAGGGTGTACAGACGAAGTCGTCCCATTCGAGTTGAGAGATATAGGCGTGGATCGGCTGCCAATCGGGATCGGCCAGCATCTCGGCTCGCCGGTGCGGATACACAATCTGCTGTCCGCGGTCCATCACCTCGTAGGTGGCCAGGTTCGCGCCGCGGCGATGTGATGCCATGAGCAGGTCGAAGAAGGTGTGCACCTCCGCGAAGCCCGCAGCTCCCATCACCTGCAGCCGTCTGGTCGCCGGTGCCACGGTAATGAACTGGGCAGCGGCGACGCCCTCGGACTGCTGAACTTCCCACGCCATTGCATCGAGCACCGACGTGGTGACCGATCGTTGTGCCGCCATGTTCGACGCCGTGCGTGCCAAGGCGGCAACGCGACGTTGCTGACGCCGTTGATCGGTGACATCACGGAACGTCACGACCGTCCCGTCGGCCGTATCGGAACCGAATTGGTAGGAGAGCATGACGAAGTCCTCGAGGCCGACGTCCCAGTATCCGACGCGTTCGGCGTCAGCATCGGATCCCGCGGATTCAGATCCGAACTCGAACGGGCTCTGCACACCAGGCAGTTCATCCGGTGTCGCGGCGCCGAGTATGAGAGCCCCGGCGGAGTTGACGGAGACGAACCGGCCGACGTCATCGACGACCGCAACCCCGATTGCAATAGCGTCCACGATCGACCTGCTGTTCACTCGATCCATGGTAGGTCGCCCCGGGACGGTCGGAGCAGCGGCCGGCGCGTCAATTGACCTAGCGATGCCCACCGAGATCGGCCGTGACTTCACGTCGGACGCCGCTGCCTGACCAATAGGCACCCGGCCTAGCGTTGACGGCGAAGTAGAGCGGCGCGAACGCGCCCGCATCCGCAGGCCGCGGTCATCTGTGCGGTCCTGCGTCACTCTCACGAAAGGGGATGTTCGGTGAGCGCACTCTCGTCCACGATGATCGGGCCCACGGTGGTGCTAGACGGCAAAGCTGCAGCTAAGGACATCCGCAGCGAACTGGCCGGACGGGTATCGGCACTGGAGGCCCGATCGGTCTCTGCCGGACTCGGAACGGTACTGATCGGTGAGGACCCGGCCAGCAGGGCCTACGTTGCGGGCAAACACCGCGATTGCGCCGAGATCGGTCTGTCCTCGTTCAAGATCAACCTTCCCGCAAGCGCGAGCACGGCAGATGCGCTAGCAGCCCTCGATGATCTCAACAGTGAAACGGCGTGTACCGGATATATCGTTCAACTCCCGCTACCAGCACATATCGACCGGACCGCACTCCTCGAGCGCGTCGACCCGGACAAAGACGCTGACGGCCTGCACCCGGTGAACCTCGGTCGCCTGGTTCTCGGTGCTGCGGGACCGCTGCCCTGCACACCCCGGGGCATCGTCGAACTCCTGCGCCGCTACAGCATCCCCCTCGACGGGGCGGAAGTTGTCGTCGTCGGATGCGGCATCACCGTCGGGCGGCCACTCGGACTTCTCCTCACCAGAGAAACCGAGAACGCCACCGTCACCCTCTGCCACAGAGGGACGCGCGATATCCGTACACACCTACGCGGCGCCGACATTGTTGTCGGGGCAGCCGGTAGCCCCGCGCTCATCACCGGCTCCGACATCAAACCGGGTGCCGCGGTCCTGGACGTGGGTATTACACGAACCGAAGAGGGCATCGTCGGCGACATCGCGCCCGACGCATGGGGAGTCGCGGGGTACCTGACACCGATGCCGGGAGGTGTGGGTCCGATGACCCGCGCCATGCTGCTGGCGAATATCGTCGAAGCTGCCGAACGGAAGGCCCCGACTACGTGACTTCCACGCTCCCAGCGCTGCCCGCTGAATCGAAGCCATTCGCGACGATCAGCACCTGTCGTCCGGAATCGGCAGGCACAACCGTTCTCGGCATTCTCAACGTCACCCCCGATTCCTTTTCCGACGGCGGCCGATTTCTCGCCGCCTCCTCGGCTGTGGCCCACGGGCTTCGCCTCCATCACGCGGGGGCACATATCGTCGACGTCGGGGGAGAATCAACGCGACCTGGCGCACTCCGGGTATCCGGGCCGGTCGAGCGGTCCCGCGTCATCCCCGTCATCGAGGAACTGGCGGCACGCGGTGTCGCGGTCAGCGTGGATACGATGCGCGCGGACACGGCAGCCGCGGCAACACGGGCCGGCGCCACCTACATCAACGACGTCTCGGGCGGCTGCGCGGACCCGAAAATGTATGCCGTGGCGGCAGAATACGGAGTTCGACTGATCATCACCCACTGGCGCGACTCGCCTAGGCACATCGCACGACCGGTGGAGGACATCGTCGCTCGAGTTCTCTCCGATCTCGACACCGCGACTACTCGCGCGCTCGCCGCAGGCGTGTCACGCGAATCGATCATTGTCGACCCCGGCTTGGGATTCGGCAAGAACAGCGACGACAACTGGGCCCTTTTGGCCGATCTTCCCCAACTGTGTTCGCTCGGGTATCCAGTCCTGATCGGAGCGTCACGCAAACGCTTCCTCGGTGCATTGCTGAGAGAAGGTAATCACGACAGGAGCACCGCCGAACGTGACACCGCCACCGCGGTCATCTCCGTCCTCGCGGCTCGCGCTGGCGCGTGGGGTGTTCGGGTACACGATGTGACAGGCACGACGGACGCGCTTCGCGTCGCCGAGAAACTGACATAAGTCCGCACACCACGCTCGTGCGTGATAGCTCCGTCTTCCGGAGCATCTCCGTTTCGACCCAGATCAGCGGTGTCGCGCTCTGTCCCGATTAACCGACTTCGCCGTGGCCTCCGAGGGCTGTGTGTTCGGCAGTTCCGGCAACGATGCCGGGGCAATGATGTCACGCGGCAACATCGGTGGACCGGACGGCGAGTCGGCGTAAGTTCGCGGAGGACTGAGGGGGACAGGGCGTGGACAGTCAGGATTCGACGATCCTCGAATTCGCGTGTCGCTGGTTGCCGTACGGAGGGCCTCCGTCCGAAGAAATCCTGGTCGACTTCGGTATGACGGAACTCCGATTCGATCAGCACCTTGTCAGAATTCTCGGCAGCGTGTCCTCCCGTCACCTCGCGCCCGGAGACCGGGCCACACTGCACGAGCAGCTGCTGGAGCGGCGTGAACGAAGACGACGTTCGAACGCTTCCGTCCACTAGTCGCCCGGTCCCGACCCTCACTCTCTTGACCGCCTTCAACGAAAGCGCTGACATGCCCCACCACATGCCCGATATCGACGAGGATGATGTCGTTGTCACGCACGAGAAGTCCTATGCGGCAGGTGTTCCTGCGGTGTTGGTCTCACTCAAGCGCGGACTGGAGCAGATGGGTCCGGTGCGTACGGCCCGGACCCTGATGAAGCTGAATCAACGCCAGGGATTCGACTGCCCGGGCTGCGCATGGCCGGAAACCCCCGGGCACCGCAAGCATGCGGAGTTCTGTGAGAACGGCGCGAAGGCGGTCGCGGAGGAGGCCACCACCCGGACGGTGACGCCGGAGTTCTTCGCCGAGCATTCGGTGGCGGAGTTGCTGGGCCGCACCGAGTTCTGGCTGGGTCAGCAGGGCCGGTTGACGCATCCGATGGTCCTGCTGCCCGGGGCCACGCATTACGAACCGATCGGGTGGGAGGCGGCGTTTTCGTTGATCGCCGGGGAACTGCGCGGTCTGGGGTCGCCGGACGAGGCGGTGTTCTACACCTCCGGGCGCACGTCGAATGAGGCGGCGTTCGTGTATCAGTTGATGATCCGGGCGTTCGGGACGAACAATCTGCCGGATTGTTCGAACATGTGCCACGAATCGTCCGGGTCGGCGTTGGTGGAGACGATCGGGATCGGGAAGGGGTCGGTGTCGGTCCCCGACATCGAGGACGCGGATCTGATCCTGATCGCCGGCCAGAATCCGGGGACGAATCATCCGCGGATGCTCTCGACGTTGGAGAAGGCGAAGGCGAATGGGGCGAGGGTGATCGCGATCAACCCGTTGCCGGAGGCCGGGTTGCTGCGGTTCAAGGACCCGCAGAAGGTGCACGGCGTCGTCGGCGACGGGGTGCAGATCGCGGACGAGTTCCTGCAGATCCGGATCGGCGGCGACCAGGCCCTGTTCCAGGGGCTGGGCCGGTTGCTGCTCGAGGCCGAGGACGCGGCACCGGGCACCGTGCTGGATCGGGAGTTCATCGACCGGCACACCGCCGGATTCGAGGAGTGCGCGGCGCATCTGCGGCAGGTCGATCTGGGCACCGTGGTGGCGGCGACCGGGTTGACGTTCGACCAGATCCGGGCCACCGCGGACGCGTTGATCGGATCGAAGAAGACCATCATCTGCTGGGCGATGGGATTGACGCAGCAGACCCATGGGGTGGCGACCATCCAGGACGCGGTGAACCTGCTGCTGCTGCAGGGGATGATCGGCAAACCGGGTGCCGGGGTGTGCCCGGTGCGCGGGCACTCCAACGTCCAGGGTGATCGGACGATGGGGATCTGGGAGAAGATGCCCGAATCCTTCCTGACCGCGTTGGATACGGAGTTCGGTATCCGGTCCCCGCGCAAGCACGGGTTCGACGCGGTCGATTCGATCCGGGCGATGCGCGACGGCAGGGCGTCGGTGTTCATCGGGATGGGCGGCAACTTCGTCTCCGCGACCCCGGACACCGAGACCACCGAGGCGGCGCTGCGCAGGTGTGCGTTGACGGTGCAGGTGTCGACGAAACTGAACCGCTCGCACCTGGTGACCGGGCAGTCCGCGTTGATCCTGCCGTCGCTGGGCCGCACCGACAAGGACGTGCAGAACGGTCGCAAGCAGCAGGTGACGGTCGAGGATTCGATGTCGATGGTGCACCTCTCCCGCGGCGGCCTGCCCCCGGCGAGTGATCAGTTGCGCAGTGAGGTCGCGATCGTCTGCGGGATCGCGCAGGCGTTGTTCGGGCCGGAGCATGCGGTGCCGTGGGCGGAGTTCACCGCCGACTACGACCGGATCCGCGATTCCATTGCCCGGGTGGTCCCGGGGTTCGAGGACTTCAACCGGAGGGTGCGCGGGCCGGACGGGTTCGGGTTGCCGCACCCGCCGCGGGACGAGCGCCGGTTCGACACGAACACGGGGAAGGCCAATTTCACGGTCAGCGAGTTGTCGTGGGTGCCGGTGCCGGCGGGGAAGCTGATCCTGCAGACGATGCGGTCGCACGATCAGTACAACACCACCATCTACGGTCTCGACGACCGGTACCGCGGTGTCAAGGGCGGACGGCGGGTGCTGTTCATCAGCACGCAGGATCTGGAGTCGTTCGGGTACGCGGCGGGGGATCGGGTGGACCTGGTCTCCGAATGGACGACGGCCGATGGTGGTGTGGAGGAGCGGCGGGCGGAGGATTTCCGGTTGGTGCCCTACCCGACGCCGGTCGGGAATGTGGCCGCGTACTACCCGGAGACGAATCCGCTGATCCCGCTCGATCACGTCGCCCGCAAGTCGAACACGCCGGTGTCGAAGGCGGTCACCATCCGCCTCGAGAAGCGGGTCTGATCTTCATCAATGTGGGCCCCGGCAACGCGGGGTCTCGAGAAGGGCCAATTGTGCTGTCGCTCATCCTGCACGCGTTCGCGGCGTTCATCTACCTGTTCGTCCGCAGCGTCGGACGCCGACCTCCCCACTTCGACTCACCGTCCGGCCCACGCGAGGAGGCCAATGCCACGGTCTGTAGTCGGCCGGCGCCGGCGAGATGGTCGCATTGGGCCGAGTAACCACGCGACGTCCCGTCAGCCGCATCGACGGTGAGCAGCGGCGCACCCGCGTCGACACCGTGGTCGCCGAGGAGCCCCTCGAGATCCGGGTGAACCGGGTGCCGCTAGCGGTGACGATGCGGACACCTGGCTCGGATATGGAACTGGCGCAGGGGTTTCTGCTGACCGAGGGCATCATCGCCGACCGCGCGGACATCGCGTCGATTCGCTACTGCAACAGCGTCGACGACAACGGTGTCAACACCTACAACGTCCTCGATGTCGATCTGGCAACCGGGGTGCTCCTGCCCGATACCGGTATCGAACGCAACTTCTACACCACCTCCTCGTGCGGCGTCTGCGGGAAGGCCTCGCTCGATGCGATCCGGCAACGCACGAAGCATTCCCCGGCGGCGGACACGGTGCGGGTCGATTCGGCCACCATCGCGGAACTACCCGACCGTTTGCGGGCGGCGCAGAAGGTGTTCGACACCACCGGCGGGCTGCACGCGGCGGGGTTGTTCACCCGGTCCGGGGAACTGCTCGCGGTCCGGGAGGACGTCGGCCGGCACAATGCCGTCGACAAGCTGATCGGGTGGGCCACCGAACAGGACCGGGTGCCGCTGCGCGGGACGGTGCTGCTCGTATCGGGTCGGGCGTCGTTCGAGTTGGCGCAGAAGGCGGTGATGGCAGGGATCCCGATCCTCGCGGCGGTGTCGGCGCCGTCGTCGCTGGCGATCGACCTCGCCCACGACACCGGGCTGACCCTCATCGGGTTCCTCCGTGGCACCACCATGAACCTCTACACCCACCCGGACCGCATCACCTGACGTGAGTGGCACAGCGTGTGCGGGCACACTGTGCCACTCACCTGGGGTCAGATGCGCTTGAAGAGGGCAGCGAGGGCCTGGCCGCCGCCGATGCACATGGTGACGATGCCGAGTTCGAGGTCGCGGCGCACCATGTCCTTCGCGATCCGCAGGCTCAGGATCGCCCCCGTCGCCCCGACCGGGTGACCCAACGCGATCGCCCCGCCGTACGGGTTGGTCTTCTCCGGGCTGAGCTTCGCGTCCCGGATCACCGCGACCGCCTGCGACGCGAACGCCTCGTTCAGCTCGATCACGTCGATGTCTCCCGGGGTGGTCCCGGTCTGCTCGAACAGGTTCTGCAACGCCAGCACGGGGGCGTATCCCATCAGCGCGGGGTCCATCGCCGCCGTCGCGACCGCCTCCAGGGTCACCAGCCCGGTCAGGCCCTTGTCCCGGGCGGCGGACTCGGTGGCCAGCACCAGCGCCGCGGCGCCGTCGTTGATCCCCGACGCGTTGCCCGCGGTCACCGACCCGCCCTCCTCGAACGCCGGCCGCAACTTCGCCAGGGTCTCGAGGGTGGTGTCGGGCTTGGGATGCTCGTCGACCTCGACCGTCTTGGGACGCCGGCCCCCGATCTCGACGGGGGTGATCTCCTCGGCGAACGCGGCCCGCGCCACATCCGAGGCGGCGCGGCGCTGGGATTCGACGGCGAACTCGTCCTGCTGCTCCCTGCTCACGTCGTACTTGCGGGCGACGGCCTCGGCGGTGCGGCCCATGTGCACGCCACCGAACGGGTCGGTCAGGATCGCGACGGTGCCGTCGACCAGTGTGCGGTCACCGAGCTTGTACCCGGAGCGGGCCGAGAAGTCGTAGAACGGCATCCGCGACATGCTCTCGTCGCCGCCGGCGAGGGCGAAGTTCACCCCACCCCACCGCATCTGCTGCGCCGCCGACCACACCGCCTGCAGACCCGACCCGCACAGCCGGTTGACGGTGTACGCCGGGGTCTTCTCGGGAAGTCCCGCGGCCAGGGCGACGCGGCGGGCGTTGTAGGCGTCCGGCCCGACCTGACCGATGCAGCCCATCACCACCTCGTCGATGTCCGAACCCGGCACCCCGGCACGGTCCAGCGCGGCCTTCGCGGCGGTCGCACCCAGTTCGTGGGCGGGCACGTCCTTGAACGCGCCCCCGAAGCTGCCGATCGGGGTCCTCGCGCCGTCGACTACGACGATCAGTTCGGGAGAATTCATGGGGAGACCTTCTTCATCGTGCGTGTTGAGTGTGCCGCTGGTGCCGTAGGCCCTGCCTGGCAGGGGAAGCCGATGTCACACGGGGGAAGCCGTCGCGCGTGTCAGTGCTGCTTGGCGTTCAGCGAGGCGTAGCCAAAGCTTGCGTCGCGTATCGAGGGGAATGTGCGAGGGATAGTCGTCCAGGATCCGGCTGAGCTGCTGCTCGTATCTCGTACTCGTCATGCCGAATTGGGTGAGCAACTCCTCTGGCGGGGGAGTGCCGTAGGGCAGCCATTCGCAGGCGAATTCGACGATCGCGGAATCAAAGCTGTTCATCACACGGGCCTGTCCTTTGCGGTTCGGCGCTGAGATCGGCGCCGAAGTCAGTGTGTGTCGGTGCGTGACGAAATGGTGTCGGCGCCACGATGTCAGGACGAGTGCGGCGGTAATGTAGCCGTTGTCCCGGACCGCTGGATCGGTGTGATCGCAGAGCATCGGCGCCAACCGAATTGCATTTGTGTACTCAGTCACACAGTTCCGGTTGTTGTGTCCGGCATCACGGCAATGGTCCCGCGGTTTCCGCGCGATTGATCGGGATATGCGGACAGCCCTGGACCGGAGCGGTGGTGTCTCGGCAGTGTTCCGCCGTGACCACGGTTGAGGGTTACCCAACGAACCGACGGACTGCCATTCACACACCGGTCTGCACGATCGACACAGCCGAGCAGGCAGTCCAATTCCGGTGGCAACGACGGGCGCATCCTCATCTACCGCTCGAATACATGAAGGACCGGTCGATGCTTGTCAGACGATCTTCGAAAATCTTTGTGGTCGTGGGAGTGCTGTTCATCGCTCTTGCCGCCCTCGTGCGGTTCGTCCTGGTGCCCACGCTGTCAAAGCTGCCCGGTGACCTCGATGTCAATCCCGTCTACGAGGGGACCGGCACGCTGCTCAACGCCCAAGCCCTGCAGGCCGGCGACATCGCCAATGTGGTCGCGTCCGATGTTCCCGTGACCATTGATCGTCATATCTACGTGTCGAGCACCGACGGTGACACGGCGCTCGCGCATGACGACATCACCCTCGCGGCGCCTGGCCTTTCGGTGCCGTCCAACCACACCTATGCCATCGACCGGAAGACGATGGACGCGGCGGCAGGTGACTCCGGTGAGGGGGTCGAACCGCACAGCGGCATGACCATCGCTCTTCCGCTGCATCCAGACCCGGCAGCGAGCTACCAATACTACGACTCCGCGACCAGAACCACGGTCCCGATGACGTACGTCGACTCGGGCACCGTCTCCGGCCGTGACGTACTCAACTACACAGTGGAAGCGAAGGGGGCCTTGCGTGATCCCGCCATCGCAGGAACGCTGCCGCCGGCGCTGCCCAAATCGCTGGTCGGGTCCCTCGCGCCCCTGCTGCCGGCGGATGTGCAGCAGAGTCTTGGTGGGGCCCTCGGTCAGCTCGCCGATCCGGTGCCGTTCACGTACACCGCGGTCACCCGCATCAACCTCGCCGCCGACCAGACCTTGGGCTCACCGATCGATGCGCAATTGAACCAGCAGATCATCGCGAATGTTGAGATCGGCGGCCAGTTGGTTCCCGTGATGCCCGTACTGTCCATCGACACCGCCCTCAACGACCAGTCGATCAGCGACGCAGCGGCCTCGGCCAAGTCCCAGGCAATGCAGTTGAACCTGATCAGTGTGGTCGCACCGATCGTCCTGTTGGTCCTCGGCGTGCTGGCACTGCTCACAGGCATCCTGCGGCGACGCCCACGCGCAATCATTCAGTCTCCGGCGCAGCGGGAGAACCTGTCGGTCCGATAGCCGCAGGCGCCGAGCGCTGATCTGAACCCATCCACACACTCCGCACACAACCGTTGCTCGGTGAGAGCTGAACATGCCCACACCCATCGGGTCTCCCCGAGCCACCTGTCCACATGAAAGGGAGATTCGGGCATGGACATCCACGTCGACTACGACCGATGCGAAGGGCACGGCGAATGCGTCATCGCAGCCCCCGAAGTCTTCGACCTCAACGATGACGGCGACGAGGTGATCGTCCTGGACGACTCTCCCGCCGAGGCTCTTCGCCGGAAGGTGGAAGCGGCGGTCAAGTTGTGCCCGGTCGCGGCTCTGCGGATCGCCGACTGAACTTGACCTTTCGCACCGGACACCCGGCATTACCCGGGCAGAACCGACTCAACCCTTGCAAGTAACACCCATCAGAGAGAAAGCAGAGAACAATGCTCGCATTCACCGACCCCACCGACCTGCGTAAGTTCGTCGGAGGCATTTTCGAAAAGGCTTACCTGGACGAAAAGCTCGGTCCCAAGCTCACCGCCACCGGCGCCGTTCTGCTCGTCTCGTGCCACGACCCCGTCTGTGAGGTCGTCCTCGACATGCCCAACAACAAGGTCTATTCCAGTGTCGCGGAGAGCGGTGTCACTCCGAACGCCACGCTGAGGATGAGTTCGGAGAACGCGAACAAGTTCTGGCAGGGCAAGCTCAATATGACGATGGCTCTCACGACGGGCACCGTCAAGGCCGAGGGGCAGATCATGAAGGTGCTCAAGCTGGTTCCCAGCACCAAGTTCCTGTTCCCGATCTACATCCAGGACCTCAAGGACGCCGGACGCGAGGATCTCATCGCCTAGACCCTGACAGCGGGAGCATCCCGGCGACGCCCGATCGACGATGGGGCCGGTATCTGCACCGGCCCCATCCTCGTGCCCGGACCGAACCCGCCTGGCCCGTCGACAGCTCCTGCCGCGGGCCGCAACGCCGAACGATTCCCAACATCGAAAGGCTGACATTGACGACAATCGAACACACGAAGTACGCGGTTTCCCTGTACGACGGACCCGATGCCAACAGCATCGCAGGCCTGATCGGTACTCACCTCGGGGAGAGCCTCGAGGCAGCCCCCTCACGTATCGAGTTGGTGCACAAACTCGCCCGACCCGTGGCGATCGTCAGTGCGGATACCGACAGCGCGTGCACGATCGTGTGCGGGGACGACGAGGCTGTGGTCTACAACGGTCTCGTCGGACAGCCGGACGTGGTCCTGATCGTCACCGACAAACACCTCGACCTCATCGCTCAGCTACCAGGAAAGGTGGGGCCACTCGGTGCAGTCGGCCTCGTGACCGGTCGCGGCGTGAGATTGCTCGCGGCGATCCTGACCCGCCGGATGGTCGTCAAGGGACTCTTCGCCCATGCCGCGACCGTGCTACACACGATCGCCCTGTTGTCTGCGAGCCCGACATGACCGCGTTCACCGGCCCTCACAGCGGTGCCGGCAGGGAATTCGACGACCAGCTGACCGTCCCGCTTGCGTCCTCTCCAGTTCAGGTTCGTCGATCAGACACCGAACCGCGTCGCGCCTCCACGCGGACGAAAGTTCTGCGGGGCATCGTCCTGCTCGCTCTGATCCCGATCACCGCCTTCTACCTCTATCCCCGCATCCACGACCTGACCGCGACACCGTATCGGCTCGACCAGGCGGTGGTGTCCGCCAACAACTACAACCCCGCGCTCGCCGAACTCGTCGAACACGAAAAGGTCACCCTCTCCGCGTTCGCCGCCCTCGACAAGATGAGGGCGGCACTGGCCAGCGTCCAAGAAACCGATGCCACCGTCGCAGCGGAACTCAATACGCTGATCGGTCAAATCAGCGGAGACGTTCAGAACACTCTGGACCAGGCCGGTACGAATGTCGACGACCTTGTGGCATCCCTTGACACTCTGACCGCACAGATCAACACCCTTCAGCCACCGGTCGACGGTGCGACTGCGGCGTTGACCGGCAACCGCGCCACGCTCGCCTCGATTCTCGACGACGCACGGTCGACGGCCGCGGAAGTGCACAACGCCCGCGTCTCGGCGGAAGAGTCCGCGAACGACCTGTCAGGAAAGTAAGGAACTATTGTGATCTTCTTCGGACGCCGCGGTGGCCCGGCACGCATGGTCCTCGCGATCGTCGCGGTCGGTGTCCTGGGACTGCTGACCTTCGTCGTGTACAACCTCAATCACCGACTCGACAATCAGCAGCAGGTCAACGTGACCAGCATCGGTGTCTCTCAGGACATCGTCGACGTCAACGACAAACTGACCGGACAACTGCAGCAGTTGACCGAACTCACGCACACCGCACAAACCGCACTGGATTCCACACAGGCGCTCGGGCCGCTTCTGACCAAACTCGACGAGGCCATCACCCCCGCCGCGGCGATGCTCGCCCAGGGAACGTCGGGGGCGCAGATGACCAACGAACAGTTGCAGAACATCCAGTCCATTCTCGGTGAGGTCCAGAACACGGTGCTGCCCTTGGTGTCATCCGCCGAAGCGTTCGGTGCACAGGGCCGCGATCTCCTCGCGATCGTGCAGGGCCTGGTGAGCGATCTGGAGGGGTCGGTGGCGGCGGCACAGACGATCAACCAGATGCTGCCCCTGCCCGGATAGACCGCCACCGCCCGAACCGCCCATCCCTTCTCCGACTGGACGTGATATGCAGCAGGGCAACACTTTGTCTCCAGCATCTCTCTCGCGCCGAGGCCTGGCCGGCTATCAGCGCTTCGACATACCGACCTCGGCGCTGCCTGAACGAAAGAGCCCGCCGACCCACCCCCCAGGTGCATCCGGGCCGACACAGACGCGGTACGCCGTCGTCACCGAGTGGTGTGGCCGCGCCGCGGCCGTCACCGCCGTCGTCCTCTTCGGGATGGTCTTGCTGACCATCCACAAGGGCCTCCTCGTGCAAGACAGTGCACGCACCGTGGTCGACAACTTCCGGGTGACGAACGAGTTCTTCGCCCAGCGAGCAGATCTCACCGCGCCCGCCACCGCGCGCAAACAACTCGACGAACTCAACGGAGTCCTGGCACAACTGAATTCCGCAGCAGCTACGGACGTCGACCACCTCGCCGCGCTGCTGCCCAACGCCCAGGCGCTCGTCGCAGCAGGCCAGGGCGACACCCAGATCGCGGGTCAGCTCGAATCGGTCGCGACCACCCTGCAAGGGTCGGCCGCCTCGCTGCACCAGGTCTCCGCGGACGCGAACACCACGGTTTCGACCGTCAACGACGAACTCACCCGAGCACTCGACCTGACCACTCAGCTCAATTCGGAACTGACCCGCACGGCGAACAAACTCGCACTCGTGCCCGCTTCCGACGCGTTCATCCCCGCACCGGAAGGAAATCGATGATCTCGAAAAAGACATGGTCTCTCGTTGTGCTGGTCCTGGGCGTCGTTCCGGCCGTGGTCCTGTGCGCGCTGAACGGCTTCTTCCCGGCGTTGCGCGACGTCAGCGATCCGCTGGGCCGCCCCTCTGCGTTGAGCCTCGAACTCATCGACTCCGCGGGCCAGTTCGATTCTCTGTCCGCTCTCCTGCTTCCCAAGCACGCCCAACTGGCAACCGATATCCAGACGCTCACTCCGCTCGCCGACGATCTGGAAGGACTCACCACCAAGGCCGGTGAACTTTCCGGTTTGGCGAAGACCGTCAATGCCTCCACCTCGTCTGTCGGAGCCACCGCACAACCGCTGCCCGATCTCGTGGCCTCGGTGACCGCTCGCGCCGACCAGGCGAGTCCGACCGTGGCCGGACTGTCCACCGCGGTCGGGTCGGTGACCACCCAATTGGAAGGTATTCATCAAGGATTGACGACGGTGGGCGGCTCACTGGGCGAACTCGGGCCGAAGGCCTCGGCGATCGCCGCCACCTTGTCGGTCATCCGGGAGGAGGCTGCGCACGTTCAGGAGTTCGGGCCCCTTCTCGCGGTCATCGGTCCGCCGGTCAACGACCTGAATCTGCCCCCGCTGGGCGTTGCACCCACACCGGCGTCTGCGCCCCCCGCATGACGGCGCACCACGGATCCTTTCGAAAGGCGGAATCCTCGATGCTTCGGCTCTCCTGGGCAGTTGCCCTCGCATTCACTATCGCCGTACTTGCCGGCATCCTCATCGTCACCCGCGATCTGAACATCTCGAACGACATCTTCAAGGACGGAGTGGCGCAGGCGAAGATCGTCGACAGCACCACCGACCAAGCACTGGACGGAGCACAGCAACTACCGCCCGCCAATGCGGCGATCAACAACAGCATGCCCCATGTGGTCGGGGTACTGGACTCACTGACCCGGGCCGACCAGACTCTCGGCTCGCTCGGGGACCAGCTGGCCGCCCTCGGGACCGCTCTGCAATCCGCGGACGCACCGCTCGTGGGCATCATCGGTGCCGGACAGGCGGCGACGGATCAGGCCAATGCCGCGGCAGCGCCGGCCGCGTCGATCGTCACCACGCTCAGCGAAGCCGACGCCAAGGTGAAGGCACTCGGTCCGCTGCTCGACCAATCCCTCGCCCTCGGGCAGACGATCGACTCGAAGCTGCGCATCTCTCTTCTCCTACCGAAAGTCCCCAAGTAGAAAACACCCGCGACAAACGACGCGAGGGCATCGGCGGCTGATCGCGCCGCCGATGCCCTAGCTCGGGGTTTTCGCCGCGCCGGCGCGACCGGCGATCTCACTGGCACGGGTCGTCGCGGCGGCGGTCCCCGCGATCGCCCAGTTCGCCGGGTCGACCTCGACGATCTGTCCGCGCACGAGCGAGCGCTGCGCACCGAGGAGGTCGACGATCAGATCGGTGAAGCGCGCCGCGAGTTCCTGTCGTTGCGTCGCGGGGCGGCCGGCGAGCACGATCGCGGTGAAGTACGGCGCGGGCGGTGCCCCTGCTCCGACGACGGTCCCCGCGACAGCGACGTCGTCGGGGTGGTATCGGACGATGAAGGCCCGTATTCGTTCGAGTGGGGAGCCGAGGACCTCGGAATAGCAGCGACTCGCGGCAGTGAGCAGTTCCCGGTGCTGCTCGGGCGTGTAAGCGCCGTCGACGAGGTGGAAGTGGGCGACGGGCATGGGCCGCAATTCCTTTCGGTTGAAGTGGTCAGGCGATTCCGTGGCGGGTTCCGCCGTCGACGTTGAGCACCGAACCGTGCAGGACCGCGGCCTCGGGGGCGAGCAGCGTCTCGACGATCCAGCCGATCTCGCCGAGCGTGGGCAGCCGGCCGAGGGTGGTCTTCGCGCGGTACCGCTCCCAGATCTCCTCCGCATCCCGCCCGGTTTCCGCGGACTCCGTCTCGACGAAGGCGCGGAGCCTCGGCGTATCCACCGGTCCCGGAGCGATCGTGTGCGTGGTGACACCCTTCGGACCGTACAGAGCGCTGAGCTGGCGCATCAGGTTGAACACGGCGGCGTTGGCCGTGCCCGGTGCGGCATCGAAGGGACCGGGTTCGAGGCCGAGCGAACCGGCGATGGTCACGAACCGGGACCCGTCGACGAGCTGGCCACGTACGGCATGCAGCAATCGCAGCAGTCCGCCGACCTTGATGTTCGTCGCCACGGCCACGTCGCCCGGCGGGATCGTGTCGGCGGAGCCCCGCACCGGCAGGCCGGCGGCGAACAGCGCCAGCCGGACGGGTGAATCCACGTGAGCGGAGATGGTTTCGATCGCGTCGTCGTGGGCGACGTCAGCGGTGCAGGGGACGATGCGCTCGTCCGCTGCGGCGAGCTTTTCGAGGTCGTCGGTGCGACGGGCGACGGCGAGGACCCGCAGCCCGCGGCGGGCCAGGCGCAGGGTGATCTCGGTGCCCATCGCACCGGTCGCACCCACGACGACGCAGAGTTCCGGTGATGTCACGGCAGTGTTCTCCTCGGAAGGAAAAGGCGAGCGGCCGGAGCGGTGAGATACCCGCTCCGGCCGCTCGTGGACGACAGGGAATCAGCTGCGCAGCCGGATGGTGACCGCCCGCGGTTCGGTGAAGAACTCGCGGGAGTACTGGCCGCCCTCACGGCCGAGGCCACTGCTTCCTTCACCGCCGAACGGCAACCGGAGGTCGCGCTCGAAGAAGGTGTTGATCCACACCGTGCCGGCCTTCCAGCGGGCGGCCATGCGGTGGGCGCGGTTGAGGTTGTCGGTGAACAGCATGCCGGCGAGTCCGTACGGGGAGTCGTTGGCGATGCGCAGCGCCTCGTCCTCGGTGTCGAAGCCTAGAACCGTTTCGACGGGGCCGAAGATCTCCTCACGCGCGGTGCGCGAGTCGTTGGTGAGCCCGGTGATGACGGTCGGTGGGTAGTAGAAGCCCTTGGCGCGGGCGTCGTCGGTGAGCCGGGACCCGCCGGTGACGATCTTGCCGCCTTCCTCCTGCGCGAGTTCGACGTAGCTGTGTACCTTCTCGAGGTGCTTCTCCTCGATGAGCGGGCCGACGAAGTTCGCGGGGTCCTTCGGGTCGCCCACGGTGAGGTTACGGGCCTGTTCGGCGAACCGGTCGAGGAACTCGTCCATGATCGAGTTCTGCACCAGCAGGCGCGACCCGGACAGGCATACCTGCCCGTTGCCGCCGAAGATGGCGCGGATGGCCATCGGGACGGCGATGTCGAGGTCGGCGTCGTCGAAGACGATGTTCGCGGACTTGCCGCCCATCTCCGCCGAGACCGGGGTGTGGTTGACCGCAGCCGCCTGCAGGATCTTCACGCCGGTAGCGCTCGACCCGGTGAACGTGATCCGGTCGACCCGCGGGTCCGCGGTGAGTGGACCGGCGACGGCCTCGCCGCCGAATCCGTGGACCACGTTGAGGACGCCCTCCGGGAGGCCGGCCTCGAGGGCGAGTTCGGCGAACCGGTGCGCGGTGAGCGGCGTCTGCGGTGCGGGCTTGAGGACCGTGGTGTTACCGAAGGCCAAGGCGGGGGCGATCTTCCACGTCGCGAGCATCAGCGGCGCGTTCCAGGGGCTGATCGCGGACACCACCCCAGCGGGCGGGTACAGGACGTAGGAGAGCAGGTCCCCGTCCGGGTAGGCCTCGTTGGCGGCCATGGACACGTAGTCGGCGAAGAACCGCAGGTTGTGCGCGACCCGCGGGATTTCGGCGTGCAGGGACTGGTTGATGCTCTTGCCGCCGTCGCGGGTCTCGATCTGGGCCAGTTCCTCGCGGTGTTCGTCGACCTTGTCGGCGACCGCGTGCAGGATCTTCGCACGCTCCTTCGGCGACATCTGCGGCCACGGACCGTCGTCGAACGCCTTCCGCGCCGCGGAGACTGCGTCGGTTCCATCGGCGGCCGTTCCCTGGGGGACGGTGCCGAGCAGGGAGCCGTCGTGCGGGTCGCGAGTTTCGAACGTCGCGCCGTCCGATGCGGGACGCCAGTCGCCACCGATGAGGTGCTTGACGTCGGAAATTTCCGGTACTGCGGTCATGTGCTCTCCTGTTGAATCAGGCTGGGACCCAATAGCCTTCAGATCCTGATGTGGCCGCGGCGATGCGCGGCATGTCATACACGGTGTCTGTGACTTACGACACTACGAGTTGCGCTCCGTGCACACCATGGCTTCACGCGCACATCGCGTGGTCTCCAGGCGCACGGCAACGGCACGGGACGTCCGAGGAAGGGGTGCTCGCAGACCCTCGTCCCGAGCACCCCTTCACTCGATCAGGATCCCGCCATCGCCGGAGTCTCGTAGGTGCGGCCGGCCAGTTCCGAGGCGACGTCGATGATCATGTCTTCCTGACCGCCGATGACGCCGCGGCGGCCCAGCTCCATGAGGATGTCGCGGGCGGGGACGCCGAACTTCTTCGCGGCCCGCTTGGTGGGGTGGAAGAAGGTGGAGTACACCCCGGCGTAGCCGAGGATCAGGGCGGTCTCGTCGACGATCTGCGGTTCCTTCATCAGCGGCGCGACGACGTGCTCGGCGGTGTCGATGAGCGGGAACAGGTCGACCCCGGTGTCCCAGCCGGCCCGCTCGAAGGCGGCGGCGAGGACCTCGGTCTGCGCGTTGCCGGCGCTGGCACCGAGCCCGCGCAGGGACCCGTCGATGTAGGTGGCCCCGTTCTCGGCGGCGGTGAGTGCGTTGGCGATTCCGACGCCGAGGTTGTTGTGGGCGTGGAATCCGATGTCCGCGGTGATCGCCTGCCGCAGGGCGGCGACCCGGTCACCGGCGTGCTGGGGCACCATGGCGCCGGCGGAGTCGACGACGTAGACGACGTCGGCGCCGTAGGAGTCGAGTTTGGCGGCCTGCTCGGCGAGCGGTTCGGGCGCGAGTTTGTGGCTCATCATCAGGAACGTCATCACGGTCAGGCCCTGCTCCTTGGCCCACTCCACCGGCTGCTGCCCGCAGTCGGCCTCGGTGCAGTGCACCGCGACGCGGACGGTCTTGATGCCGGCGTCGATGGCCTTCTGCAGTTCGGCCAGGGTCGCGATACCGGGGACGTACAGGGCGGCGATGTCGGCGTTCTCGACGGCGTCGACGGCGGCGCGCACGTAGTCCGGGTCGGTGGCGGCGGCGAACCCGTACTGGATGGACGAGGCGCCGAGTCCGATGCCGTGGGCGACCTCGATGGTGCCGACACCGGCCTTGTCCAGTCCGCGGGCGATGTCCGCGACGTTCTGCGGGGTGAACTGGTGCGAGACCGAGGACATGCCGTCGCGCAGGGTGGTGTCGACGATCGTGATCTTCTTCTGGGCGGGGGTATTCACTGTGCTGCTCCCTGGACGAGGTTCTGCTGGGCCATGACGTCGGCGACCTGGACGGCGGCCGCGGTGATGATGTCGAGGTTGCCGGCGTAGGTGGGCAGGAAGTCGCCGGCGCCGACGACCTCGAGCATGACGGTGACCAGGTCGCCGTCGACGTCGACCAGGCGCAACGAGTAGCCGGGGACGTACTGCTGCACCTTGGCGACCATGTCGATCACGGCGCGCTCGATGGCGGCGGCGTCGGGGTTGCGGACCTTGGCGTAGACGGTGTCGCGCATGTTCATCGGCGGTTCGGCCGGGTTGATCACCGAGATCGCCTTGGCGCGGTCGGCGCCGGCGACCTGGGCCAGCGCCTTGCCGGTCTTCTCGCTGAATTCGCTGAGGTTCTGGCGGGTGCCGGGCCCGGCGCTGTGGGAGGCGATGGCGGCGACGATCTCGCCGTAGGAGGCGTCGGCGACCTCGTTGATGGCGTAGAGGATGGGGATGGTGGCCTGGCCGGCGCAGCTGACCATGTTCACGTTGGGGGCGCTCAGGTGCGCGTCGAGGTTGACTGCGGGGACCACGTACGGGCCGACCGAGGCCGGGGTGAGGTCGATGGCGGTGATCCCGGCCTCGGCGTAGCGCGGTGCGGCGGCGGCGTGGATCTTCGCGGACGTGGCCTCGAAGACGATGTCGGGCAGCTCGGGCTGGGACAGCAGCCAGTCCACCCCGCCGGCGGAGGCTTCGAGGCCTTCCTGCCGGGCGCGGGCCAGGCCTTCGCTGGCGGGGTCGATGCCCACCATGAAGCGGGGTTCGACGTGCTCGGACCGCAGCAGCTTGTACATCAGATCCGTACCGATGTTGCCGGAGCCGATAATCGCGGCGCTCTTGCGACTCATTGTGTGCCTCTCGCTCATATCTGCCTGTGCCGACAGAACCTGGTGCGTCGAAATGTGGTGGAGTGCCCGCATGCGGTCTGCGCGTAAATCGCGCTCACACCCCACCGAAGTCCCTTTCGAGACAACCACCGATGCGCTGCGGTGGGTCCGATGGTCGGAATACCCGAACAGCACCCCGGTGTGGGACCGCCCCGATCCGGATTAATCGGAGATCGGGCCGAGACATGCTGGTCACGGACGTAGTGGCGATGCTCGGCGACCGAACGTCGGGGCGGATGCGGTGCGCCTGGAGGCAAAACGATGTGCGCCTGGAGCCATGGCTCGACGCCGCCACGGCTCGTAGTGTTCTAGGCCACAGGCAGTCACAACCGCGACAGCGGTCACCGCCGGTTTCAAGGGCCCGGACGTATCCCCGCCCGAGTCCCGTATCCACCACAAACGTCGCCGGCGAACACGGCCCACCGCGGTCGTGGCGGCGCGACAAAGGAGAACGACATGAGTGACTCTCGGTTCGAGATTTCCCATCTCGCCCGTGCCGAACTGCTGAGCCCCAAGCCGCAGGAAACGGTGGACTTCTTCACCAAGTTCCTCGGGATGTACATCACCCACACCGAGGGGCAATCGGTCTACCTGCGCGCCTACGAAGACCCGTACCAGTGGAGCCTGAAGGTCACCGAATCCACCCAGGCCGGACTCGGCCACGCCGCACTGCGCACCAGCTCCCCGGAAGCCCTCGAACGCCGGGCCGCATCACTCAAGGACGCCAACGTCGACGGAGCATGGCGCGAGAGCGACTTCGGGTACGGCAAGACCTTCACCTACCAGTCCCCGGACGGGCACAACCTGGAACTGCTGTGGGAGGTCGAGAAGTACCAGGCCCCGCCGGAGCTGCAGTCCAAGATCCTCACCCGCCCGTCGAAGAAGCCGCTGCAGGGCATTCCCGTCAAGCGCATCGACCACCTCAACCTGCTCGCCAGCGACGTCAGCGCGGTGAAGAACTCCTTCGAACGCCACCTCGGGTTCCGCACCACCGAACGCGTCGTCGACGGCGACACCGAGATCGGTGCCTGGATGAGCTCGAACATCCTCGGCCACGAGGTCGCCTGTCTGCGGGACGCGCAGGGCGAACGCGGCAAGATGCACCACCTCGCGTTCTACTACGGCACCGGTCAGCACAACATCGACGCGGTCGAGATGTTCCGCGACTACGACATTCGCATCGAGGCCGGCCCCGACAAGCACGGCATCACCCAGGCCCAGTTCCTCTACGTCTTCGAACCCGGCGGCAACCGCATCGAGCTGTTCGGTGAGGTCGGGTACCTGCACCTCGATCCCGACGGCGAGACCAAGACCTGGCAGATGTCCGACATCGACACCGGCCTGGCGATCGGCGGCGCGAAGCTTCCGTGGGAGACCTACTTCACCTACGGCACCCCCAGCCCGCTCTCGCTCGACCAGCACATCGAGAAGTACGCGCACTTCGGCCCCGACGGACCCACCCCCGACGCGGCAGCAGCCGAGCAGACGATCCCGGACGAGATCGACCAGCCCCGCGCCGTCGCCGGCGCACCCGCGTCCTGATACGCACGTGGCTGTGATCGGAACCCCGGTCACACCCACGTGATTCCACCGGAAACGCGACGGACCACTTGGTCCGTCGCGTTTCCTCGTGTGTGAGCGCAGCCTTGCACCGATTTTCTCGAGCACGGGTCGCCCCAGTCGCAGCCGTGCGCCTGAATGCCAAATGATGTGCGCCTGACGCCATGGCACACCTACGCGGCGGCTCGTAGTGTTGTGGATCACAGGCACAAACCGCGAATGACCTTCGCGACAGGCTCGACATCGTCGGAACCAAGCACGACGAGCCCCTGCCGACTCGCACACCTGACCTTCTGGAAAGGCCTCTTCATGAATGACGTTCAAGTGCAGTCCAATCTGCGCGTCGCCGAGGTGGACGGCTTCGAGATCGCCGTCGATCTGTACCGCCCGGACATCGACAACCCGCCGGCGGTGATCTACCTCCACGGGGGCGGATGGCAGCTCGGCGACAAGAAGGACGGCGCCGACGACCGCCTCGCGCGACTGGCCTCGTACGGCGTCGCCGTGGTGTCCGCGAACTACCGTCTCGCGCCGCAGGGTTCGTATCCGAACCCGATTCACGACGTCAAGGCCGTCGTGCGGTGGCTGCGCGCACACGGAGCCGAGCTCGGGGTCTCCACCGACCGGATCGGGGTCTGGGGCGCATCGGCAGGTGCGTACCTGGCCACCATGGTCGGGCTGACCCCCGGCGACGAGGAACTCGAAGGTGTCGTCGGCGACGATCTCGATCAGTCCAGCCGGGTCGACGCAGTCGTCCACTGGTTCGGACCGTCCGACCTGGCCGCCAACGCAGGCCGCAGCTGGATCGAAAGCCATCTTCTCCCACCGCCGTTCGAGAACGCCCTGCTCGGTGAGAACGAGGTCTCGGCGCCGTCGGACACCTCGTGGAACGCCAGCCCACTCAGCCGCGTGACCGCTCTGGCCCCGCCGTTTCTGATCGCGCACGGTGATCGTGACCGGATCACGTTGTCCTCGCAGAGCCACGCACTGCACGACGCCCTGGTCAGCACGGGCGCCCGGTCCACCCTTCTCGTGCTCGGTGGCGCGGGCCACGAAGGCCCCGAGTTCGATCAACCCGATCACCTCGGCATCACGGCAGCCTTCCTCTCCGCGCACCTTCGCGGCTGAACACCCAGAACTTAAATTTCGACGACATTCAAGGAGAAGAACAATGACGCAGGATGCAGCGGTCGAGCAGCAGCAACCGCCGGCCGGTATTCCGAGTTTCGACGACGATCTCCACGTCGACGAAGTGCTCGTAGATCCCTTCCCCACCTACGCGAAGCTGCGCGATGCCGGGCCGGTGGTCTGGCTCGAAAAATATGGGTACTACGCCTGCGCTCGCTACGACGAGGTGTCCGCGGTGCTCTCGGACTGGGAGACCTTCACCTCCCGTGAGGGCGTGGGGTTCAACCAGTTCTTCAACGGCATCACCGAGACCAGCCTGCAGACCGAGGGCGATCACCACGACGAGATCCGTCAGGTCGAGGGATGCCCCATCAAGAAGGGTCCGCTCGAAGAGCTCAAGCCGCGGCTGCAGGACTTCGCCGAGAACCTGGTCGAATCCCTGAAGGGCAAGGACAACCTCGACGGCGTCGCGGACGTGGCGATGGCGATGCCCATCGAGATCGTCACCGATCTGGTCGGTGTCGAGGGCGTCACCCAGGAGCAGATGTTCAAGTGGGGTGTCGCCGGATTCGACAGCATCGGCCCCCTGCACGCCCCGCGTACCCAGCCGGCCCTGGAAACGATGATGGGGTACATGGAGTTCGCCGACGAGAACTTCCCGAGCAATGTGCGTGAGGGTGGTTGGGCGGATCAGCTGTTCAAGAACGGTGCGGCCGTGGGGTGGCCCGAGGACTTCGCCCGCGGGGTGATGAACGACTACATCTACCCGAGCGTGGACAGCACCATCAGCGCGATCGGGATCGGCCTGCTGTTGTTCGCTCAGCACCCGGACCAGTGGGATCGCCTGCGCGCGGACCGTTCCCTGCTGACCAGCGCGATCCCCGAGATCGTGCGCCTGGCGTCGCCGTTGCAGTTCTTCACCCGGGTCGCGACGAAGGACACCGAGATCGCCGGAGTGGCTATTCCGGAGGGCTCGCGTGTGGTGGTGATGTACGGCTCCGCGAACAGGGACGAGCGCAAGTTCGAGAACCCCGATTCGTTCGACATCACTCGTGATCCGGCCGGTCACCTGGGGTGGGGGCGAGGGAAGCACGCATGCCTGGGGAAGCCGTTGGCGCGGTTGGAGATGATCACGTTGTTCAACGTGCTCGCCGACAACGTCGAACGCTTCCATGCCGGTAAGCACCGCTTCCAGCCCAACAACATCATCCGCAGCCTCGGGGAGCTCGAACTCTCCATCACCTGGGCCGACAAAAACTAGCTAGCCGGCGTTCCGACGTCGTCCCTATCGCATAGGGAAGGGAAAGAGAAGATGAAGATCCAGATCGAGTACGGAATGTGTGATGGTCACGGAGAGTGCGTCATCGCCGCCCCCGAGGTCTTCGACCTCAACGACGACGGCGACGAGGTGATCCTGCTGGACGAGAATCCCGCCGAGGAACTCCGAAACAAGGTCAACGCCGCAATCAAGCTCTGCCCCGTCGCTGCCATCCGCATCGAGGGGTGAGCCGTGACCAACACAGTGATCGTCGGCGGCGGCCTGGCCGGTCTCCGCGCAGCGCAGCGGCTCCGCGAGACCGGCACGTCCGAGCTGATCACCATCGTCGGCGACGAGAAGCATCGCCCGTACAATCGTCCGCCCCTGTCCAAGCAGCTGCTTGCCGGAACCATGTCCCCGGTGGAATGTGAATTCGACACCGCGGCTGACGACTTCGAATGGATCCTCGGTAACGCCGCGGCCGGACTGGATGTGGAGAACCGGCGGCTCAGTCTCACCGACGGCGAGATCGGTTACGACAAACTGATCATCGCGACCGGTAGGGGTGCGCGCACCCTTCCCGGCCTGCCGGAGCTGGACGGATTCCACGTGCTGCGCGGCCTCGACGACGCGATCGCCTTGCACACCGCGGCCCAGCACGCCGAGAATGTGGTCATCATCGGTGGCGGCTTCATCGGATGTGAGGTCGCGTCGAGCCTGCGCGTCAACGGGGTGGAATCGGTCACGATTGTCGAGCGTGCCGCCACGTTGATGCCCCTTCTCGGACCGGACATCGGCCGGTTCGCCGAGCGCCTGCACCGCGAGCACGGCGTGAACATCCACTGCAACACCTCGGTGACCCAGTTCCACGGGGAAAGCCGAGTCGAGCGGGTCGAACTCGACAACGGTCAGATCCTCGACGCCGATCTGGTCCTGCTCTCACTCGGATCGGTTCCCAACACCGACTGGTTGGCGGGGTCGGGTCTGGAACTGGACCAGGGGAGCGTGGTGTGCGACGAGTTCTGTCATGCATCAGGGCACCCGGACATCGTGGCAGTCGGGGACGTCGCATCCTGGACCCACCGCGGTGTCGGGAAGCGGGTCCGGATCGAGCACTGGTCGAACGCTGCCGACATGGGTGCGGCCGCGGCGGAGAATCTGTTCGCCGCGGTCGGTGGGAAGGCCCCCTACTCACCCATACCGACGTTCTGGACCGATCAGTACGATGTCAATTTCAAGGCGGCCGGATTCGTCACGATGGTCGACAGCTTCGTGCCGGTGGACACCGGCGTCGAGGGCAAGTGGAACTGGGACGGGCTGGGCGAGTCCGGGCTCGTCGCTGGTGTCACCGCGAACGACAACAAGGCCTTCCTGAAGTACCGGCGCACCATCGCCGGAGCGGGAACGAAACCCTGACACAGTGTCCGCAGCGCGCAGTCCCACCCCGCACTCGAGGGGTGGGACTGCGGCGTTTTGTCCAGTCAGCGCCGGCGGTACTGGCCGGGGCTCGCTCCGTAGAAAGTGCGGAACGACCGGCTGAAGTGCGAGATGTCCTTGAAACCCACCCGGCTGGCCAGGTCACTGATGGTGATGTCAGTGCTCAGCAAGATCATGCGAGCACGTTCGAGCCGAGCCTGAAGAAGCCACTCACTCGGCGTACTTCCGGTGCTCTGGAAGATCTTCTGCAGGTACCGAAGCGAGATTCCCAGCTCTGCGGCTGCTTCGGTGATGGACAGGTTCTCGTCGTGGAGCCGGGTCTTGAGCAGGTTCTGCGCCCGAAGCAGGTCCGCGGCGTGGGCTTGCTGCGTCGGACTGACCGTCCCAGCCGTATCGGCCAAGGCGGTCACGATCATGTCCAACGCGGAGGCCGACAGTGCAGCGGCCGGCGCATCGGGCACCGCGGCATCGAGGGCGGCGAGCTGCTGCAGGAACCTGCTGACGACGACGCCCGCACCGGAAGCGGCCGACACCGGCTGTGCCATCACGCGGTCGACGTCCCGCTCGGACATCCGCCCCAGCAGCAGCGGGCGGGGAACACGAACGACGATCTGCTCGAACCTTTGCGGAAAGTCGAACCTGAACGGCTGGCCGGCGTCGATGATCGCGAACGAGCCCTTGTCGAGCCAGATCGAGCGGTCGTGCTGCTCGATTCGTCCGGGACCTCCGGTCACCGCGCACAGAAAGTAGTCCTCGGAATCGGTGTCGCCGATCATCGCCGGTGTCCGCAGAACCGAATGTGCATGGGCGCGTACGGTGCTCAGGGACAGGTCCCCGAACTGGCGAGTGCTCAGTCTCGCCTCGAAGCGGCCGCTGCGCGACTCCCACTGCGGGTCCATCTCGCAGTAGGTCTCCGCGAGAGCGTCCGTCCACCACTCGCGGCCACCGGACATCTCCTGGCGCGCCGGCGTCGTGTTCACGGGCGGCGGGTTCTCCCCATCGGGGGCATCGTCGCCCTGATCGTCACGCGTTGACATCGCGGATCACCTCCTCAGGTGAACGCAGTGTTACACGCTCAAGGCTACCGGTTGGCCCTGAAAGGATTATCCGACGTAACAGGTACCCGCGGGGGCTGGTTGTTCGGATACCCCGAACATGGCCTGTGCCGCGCCGAACGTGGCCGTGCACCCGGGTCGGTGCGCGACCACGTCGGCTCCGGGTCAGCCGGTGATCTCTCGTCCGAAGATCTGCCGGGCGAGCACCCACTTCTGGACCTCGTTGGCGCCCTCGTAGATCTCACCGATCTTGCTGTCCCGGTAGAACGCCTCCACCGGCCCGTCGGTGTCGTCCGCGCCGAGGGACTGGGTGAATCCGAGCCCCCCGAAGGCCTGCACGGCGTCGCGGGCCATGTCCACGGAGATTTCGGTGCCGCGCAGTTTGGCCATCGCGGCCTCCGGTTCGGGGAAGGCGACACCGGAGTCGAGCCGCAGCGCCGCCTTCAGGTACAGGTCGCGGGCGGATTCGATGGCCGTGGCCCGGTCCGCCATCAGGAACTGCCAGTGCTGCTTGCCGGCCAGGGGGCCACCGAAGGCATGCCGTCGAGCGAGGTGCTGGGCGGTGTGGTCGAACGCCGCCTGGGCCATTCCCACCCCGGCCGCCGCGATGCCGATCCGTCCGTAGGTGAGGGTCTGCAGGGCGATCTTCAGCCCGCCGCCCTCCTCGCCGAGCAGCGCGTCGGCGTCCAGGTGCACCTGGTCGAGGATGACGTCCGCGGTGATCTGTCCCTTGTTGCCCAGCTTGCGGTCGGGGGTGCCGATGGTGACGCCCGGAGTATCGGTGGGCACGATGAAGGTGCTGAGCCGGGTGCCGGTGCGTGCCAGCACGACCACGAACGAGGCGACGGCGGAGTTCGTGATCCAGCGCTTGCGGCCGTGCAGGACCCAGCCGGTCGCCGTCCGGGTGGCCTCGGTGGTGACGGCGGCCGGGGACAGGTCGCTCGAGGCAGCCGGCTCGCTGGTGGCGAACGATCCGACGATCTCACCGGCGACCACCGGGGCGAGCCAGCGCTGCCGCTGCGCATCGGTGCCCTGGTTGACCGCATTGCCCGCGAGGATGCAGTGCACGTCGAAGATCGCGGCGACGCTGTTGGAGTAGTACGCGAGTTCCTCGACCGCGACGGCGGTTGCGGTGGCGCGGTGGGTGAGGTCGTCGCCGCCGACGTCACCGGCGAACGGGATACGGAACACTCCGGCCGAGGCGAGGGAGTCGAAGGCGTCGCGGGGGAAGCCGTCGATCCGTTCGTCGCCGCGGGCGATGCGGCTGGCAATCGGGGCGATCGTGTCCGCGGCGACCCGGCGTACCCGGCGGCGCACCTGCGCGATCTCGGGCGGGGAGAGCAGGTCGTGGTAAAGCCGGTCGGCGATGCGCGGAGGATCGTAGGTGTCGACGTCGGTATCAGCGTCGACGGCATGAATTGTGGTCACGAGGGCTCCCAGGAGAAAGATGGTTGTGTCCCTACTGGTCTACGGTCCCCGGCCGCCGCGGACAACGCGGTGTCGGCAATGCTGATCGGCCCCCGACTGCCGATCAGCATTGTCCAGTTACTCCGATCAGCGCGCCGCGCGCCGCTCGGCGATCGTGACGTCACCGGCAGCCCAGTGCGTCTCCGGAACTTCGCGGACGACGACGCGAATGTTGTCCTTCGGCGCCTCGATCGCCCGATGCGCGGCCTCGGTCAGTTCGTGGATCAGTGATCGGATCTGCTCCGGGGAACGGCCCAGTCCGATGGTGACATCGATGAACGGCATGCGGTTATCCTCCCGAGATGGTGATGGAGCCGAGCGAGGTGAAGTGCGCGGCTACCCGGGCACCGGGTTCGACCGCGACGGCGTCCGTCATCCCGCCGGTCAACACGACCCATCCGGCTTCGATGGCGTGCCCGCGCTCGGCCAGCGTGTTCGCCGCGAACGCGAGTGCTTCGGCCGGATGACCCTGCACGGCGGCGCCGGTCGCGGTGTCGACGATCTGGCCGTCGATCTCGAGTAAGCACGCCTCCAGGGCGAGGTCGAGATCCTCCGGTCGCCGCAGCACCGGGCCGGTAACGTACACGCCGGACGAGTTATTGTCTGCGACAGCGTCTTCGAGGGTGAACTTGAATCCGGCGTAACGGCTGTCGATGATCTCGATCGCCCCGAACACGTGATCGACCGCCGCCAGTGCCTGGGCGGCGGTGACTCCGGGCCCGGCGAGCCGGCGGCCCATCACGAACGCGATTTCCGGCTCCGCGCGCGGGTGGATGAGCCGGTTGCGGGGGACCGGGTCACCGGCAGGTAAAGCCATGACATCGGTCAGCCAGGCCACGGAGGGGGCGTCGACGCCCATCTGCCGCTGCTTCGCCCTGGAGGTCAGCCCCAGCTTGATGCCGGTGACGATCTCGCCGCGGGCCTTGCGGGCGGCGAGGGCGATGTCCTGCGCCTCGTAGGCCACGGGAAGGGTCAGGCCGGGCCACTCGGCGGACAGCGAGGTTCGCGAGGTGGTGGTGGCCTCGGCGTCGAGGAGGATGTCGGCGATGCGGCCGGCGCTCCAGTGCCGTTCGCTCGTCTGCTGTTCGCTGGTCACTGTTCTGCTCGCTCTCCGAGGATGGCGGACACGCTGCCGAGTCCGCTCATGTTGGCCACTATGGAATCGCCCGGCGAAATGGGGAACGCCTTGGTCATCGACCCCGGCAACACCACGTGGCCCGGTTCGAGGGTCACACCGAGTGGGCCGACAGTGTTGGCCAGCCACACCAGCGAATTCAGCGGGGAGCCGAGCACCGCGCCGCCGGCGCCGGTCGCCACCAGTTCACCGTTGATGTGCAGCGTGCAGCCGGTCAGGCGCAAATCGACGTCCCGCAACAGCACCGGACGACTCCCGAGAACGACTCCGCCGGAGGAGGCGTTGTCGGCGATGGTGTCGAAGATGCCGATCTTCCAGTCCCGGATCCGGGAGTCGACGATCTCGAGGGCGGGAAGGACGAACTCCACGGCACGGACCGCGTCCGCGATCGTGACCCCCGGCCCGGTCAGCGGGCGGCCGAGGACGAACGCGGTCTCCGGCTCGATCCGCGGCTGGATGTACGTCGCGGCCGGGATCGGCTGATGCTCGAGGTGGAACATGCTCGCCGTCAGGTGACCGAAGTCGGGCTGGTCCACCCCCATCTGCCGTTGGATCGCGGCGGACGCGAGCCCGACCTTGTGCCCCTTGACGGTGTCACCGTCTTTCTCCCACTGTTCGACCTGAGCCTGCGCGATGCGATAGGCGGTCGACAATTCCGCCTGCGCGAACTCGGGTGTCAACGGATCGATCGGCGTACCGCTGCGGTACGCCTCGAGCAGCCGCTGCGCGGCGCCTTGTACCTGGTCGGATGACATGAAGACCTCGGGCTTTCCTCGGAAGCGCCCCGCGTCGCTGTCGCAGCTCCGCCGGGGATGTGACCTGTTGCACTGAACTCCCACCATCGGGCACTATGGGCCGTTATGCAAGACGATTGTGCCGATGAACGGCACAGCACCTCGGGAACGACCGCCGCCGGCGACGCCGGCTCCATCGCCCGTGCGGTCGCCGTGCTCGACACCCTCGGCGCCGCCGACACCGCCCTCGGGGTCTCGGAGATCGCCCGCCGCTGCGGCCTGCCCAAGTCCAGCGTGCAGCGAATGCTCAAGGCGCTGCATGCGGCGAAGCTGCTCGAACGGGACGGCACCCGCTACCGGCTCGGGCTCAAACTGTTCGAACTCGGTCAGCACGTGCCCCGTCAGCGCGATCTGCGCGAGGCGGCCCGCCCGTTCATGGCCGACTTGCAGGAGGCGACGGGCCACTCCGTCCACTTCGCGGTCCTCGACGGTGACTGCGTGGTCTACCTCGAGGTTCTGCACAGCCCGAACTCCCCGCCGCTGCCGACCCGGATGGGCGGCCGGTGGCCCGCACACGGCACCGGCATCGGCAAGGCCATCCTCGCCTTCTCCGACCAGGCGGTTCTCGAGCACATCCTCGCCACCGGCCTCCCCCGCCTGAGCGAGCGGACCATCGTGGAGCCAGGCCGGTTCGCCGCCGAACTGACCCGGATCCGCGAACGCGGAGTTGCCTACGACTTGGAGGAGTCGCGGGCCGGGGTGGCCTGTGTGGCCAGCCCCGTCTTCGGGTTGGGCGGTCAGGTCGTCGCCGGAATCTCGGTGTCCGGGTGGCACACTCGCATCAACCTGGACCATTCGGCGGCCGCCGTCCGGACCGCCGCCCTGAGTCTGTCGCGGTACCTGTCGATGCGGTCGGGCTGAGCGGTCAGCTCGCCGCCGCGACCGTCGGATCGTCGCGCTCGGTCCGCACCACGGGGTCCGCGGAGTTCGCGATCGCCCGCGAGATCTCGGCGCCGGCGGCGATGACCGCGTTCTTGAATTCCGTTTGGGCGGGTACGAACCGGCTGGCCGGCACACTCATGCTCACCGCCGCGACCACCAGTCCCATCTCGTCTCGGACGGGGGCGGCGACGCAGTGCACCTCGGGAACGGCCTCACCGGCATCGAAGGCGCACCCGGACCGCAGCACCGACCGCAGCTCCTGTGCCAGGGAGGCCGGATTGGTGATCGTCGACGGCGTCAGTCGCCGCAACGGCTTGTTGGTGATGTTGCGTTCGATTTCGCCGGGATCGCATTGCGCGAGGAGAAGTTTGCCGACGGCGCTACAATGCGGCTCGAGATGTGCACCGACCCGGGCTCCGGCGACGTTGATGACGTGGTTACCGAGCACCTTGTCGACGTAGAGCACCCGGTACCGCTCCATCACGGCCAGGTGTGTGGTCTCGCCGTACTTGTGCGCGAGATCCTGCAGAATCGGGGAGGCGCAGGAGCGGACATCGACGGTGCCCTTGAGGGTCTGGCTCAGTTCCACCACCCGCCAGCCGATGCGGTAGCGCCCGCGGTTGCGGCACTGCAACAATCCGGTCTCGACCAGGGAGGACAGCAAGGCGTGCGCACTCGAGCGTGGCACGTCGATGGCCGCGGCGACCTCGGACGCCCCCCATTCCGGACGGGACACGGTGAACAGGTCCAGAACAGGACCGATCTTCTGAACCGTTTGGAGAGGCGCCACAACATTTCCTTTCGCGTCGGCGACGACCGGGTGCGTCATCGCTTTCCGAGTATGTGCGGCAGCTCACAGACGGGTCCACTCGTTCGTGCCGGTGACCGGCACGAACGAGTGGGCATGCGGATGTCCCGATCGATCGGACCCCTCAGCTCGCCATCACGGACGGGCGTGACCGTCCGGCGGCACGGACTGCACCGTGCCGGAATTCGAGCCAATCGAACGGATCGACCTGCGACCACGGTCCCCGGGAATCTTGCAGCCGCCGAGCAACCTGGCCGGCCAGGGCCTCGCCCGCCAGAGCGTCCTCTTCAGGGGTAGCGCCCCGGATCTGCAACGGACCGAGCACGAACTCGTGCGCCGTCCCGGAGATACATCCCCCTTCGTGCGCAATGAGCCCGGACGAGTGCATCGGCAGCCCCGCCATCACCGCGGGAAGCTCACCGGTCGCATTCACCACCAGCTGCGCCGCACGCACCTGCGAGGACCCGTTGCGTTCACCGGTCACCACCGCATCGACGCGGCCACGACCCCGTATCTGCAGGAGCCGGCCCTGACCGCGAACGTCGATTGCGACACCCTCCAGCCGCGCCGGTAGACCGTCGACCACAGCCCGCTGCCCGGGAAGGCAACCTCCTAGTACGACAATCTCCTGGGCACCACCTCTGCCCGCGGTGCGGGCCACCGCCCGGACGGCGGCGCAGGCGCGCTCACCCGAGCCCACAACAACCGCGCGCGACCAATCCGCCACCCCACAATCCGGGTCCGGGGTGACGTCATCGGCCCACATACTGCCCGCGAGCCCTGCCCCGGGGACCGGCAGCGGTCTGTCACGGAACGAGGTGAACGCGTACACCACGGCGTCGTAGCGGGCGATCAGATCGCCCCGGCTGACAGACTCCAGCTCCGGAACCACGATGGCGCGGACCTGTGAGCACCCGCGTTCGACACCGAACCGCTGGTCCGCGGCCCGGCCCGAGACCACGACGTCCACCGACAGCCCCGCACCGCATCGTTCGGCGAGGCCATCGACGAATCGTCGGCCGCCGTGCCCACCGATCACCGCGACACGACGCCGGTCCGAGCCCGCGAGCGAGAGCCGCGGCCTACCACTGTCGGTCGTCCGAATCACCGAGGAGTGTTGCATGCCACACACTCTGTGCCGTCGCATCACATTTTCGCGATCGGGTTCGGCTATCCCGGACAACGAGCGCCGGATCCGGGCCGCAACGCCGATCATGACAACAGTGCGCGCCGACCAGCGAACCGTCCTCATAACGTGACGAGAATTCACGCCGTCAACCACGCCCGGGGGACATCTGGTGGAAGCACACGACATACCGGATCGACTGGTACCACCGAACTGGTCACCCGCGCAGACGGTCTGCGCAGCATTCGCGGCGGCATCCACGACCACAGGACTGCTCGTGACGGTCACGACCGGTCGCCCGATCAGCCTCGGTCTGCTCCTTCTCGGTCTGCTCACCTTCGCGGTGATGCACACGAGTCGAGTGACCGGGCCATACCTGGTGCTCAGCGGCACCGTGGAGCTCCAACTCGGTCTGGCGAGCAGGTCGACGACGTCTCCGCGCTGGTCGCACGACGTTCTTCTCACTCCGGGCACCGCCTACGGGGTCGTCGGGATCGCAGCAGTGGTGCTTGGCTGCCTCTACTGCAGGATCGCCACGTCTCGATATCGCGGGTGCTTTTTCGACGCCGGGTGAGGCCGCCGATACCTAGAATGGGGTAGTCGCATCGCGAGGAGACCCCATGGGCGAGAGCTGGTCAGCCCGGACGCGGCGCATCGACGAACCGGCCGCGACGCGCTGAGGGCCAACCATGCCGGACGACACCGAGAGCACTCAACGCCAGGTCGACGCGGACATCGTCGCGGAGCTGGCGGCCGAAGGCTTCGAAGAGGCGTGCATCGCCGGGCGCGGCGGCTTCGGCATCGTCTACCGATGCCGGCAACCGACGCTCGACCGGTTGGTGGCAGTCAAGGTCCTCAGCCCCGACCCGGACCACATGGATCGCGCACGGTTCCTGCGCGAGCAGCAGGCCATGGGCAGGTTGTCCGGGCACCCGAACATCGTCCACGTCCTGCAAGCCGGGATCACCTACACCGGACGCCCCTACATAGTGATGCCGTTCCATCGCCGGGACTCCCTCGACTCGTGGATCGCCGAGCACGGGCCGCTGACTGCGGCCGAGGTACTCGCCGTCGGGGTCAAACTCGCCGGCGCCCTCGAAACCGCGCACCGCGGGGGAGTACTGCATCGCGATATCAAACCGGCCAACATTCTGTTGACCGAGTACGGCGAACCACAGCTGACCGACTTCGGTATCGCCCGCATCGCCGGAGGTGACGAGACCACCCGGGACGGGTTGGTGGCCGGGTCCCCGGCCTATACCGCGCCGGAACTGCTCAGCGGCGCCGGCGCGTCGACCGTCACCGACGTCTACGGACTCGGTGCCACACTGTTCACCGCGCTCGCGGGCCGCCCCGCCTACGCCCGTCGCCGGGGCGAACAGGTCTTCGCACAACTTCTGCGCATCGGCACGGAGCCAGTGCCCGATCTCCGGGGCAAGGGCATCCCCGACGCCGTCTGCGTCGCGATCGAGACGGCGATGGCCCGTGACCCCGCAGATCGCCCTGCCACCGCCCGCGAACTGGGCGCGGTGCTCCGCCGGGCGGGGGAACAGATCGGACTTACGCTGGCCGACCTGCCGTTGCCCCTGGCGGGTGACGACGACCGCCCCTTCCGGCCCTCGACCGAGATCGAGACCGGGGTGTCGGAATACCTGCGACACCGACCCGCCGGCAGCACCCGGCCCGAGCCGGCGCCGCCACCCAGTGCATCCACCAAGTACCGTCCGCCGGTTACGCCCGGTGCGGCGGTGACGCGCACCCACCTGCTCGAACGCCTGCGCCGCAGTGGCCGCCCCCGTCTCGTGCTCATTCACGCACCCGCGGGGTTCGGCAAGAGCACACTCGCCGCCCAGCGCATCGAGGCACTCCGAGGGGAGGGGGTGGCCACTGCGTGGCTGACGATCGACAACGACGACAACACGCTCATCTGGTTCCTCACCCACCTGATCGAGGCCATTGCGGTCGCGCAACCATCCTTCGGCCGGGAACTGGTGCGGGAGATCGAGATCCACGGCGACGGCCGAGAGCGGTATGTTCTCACCTCGTTGATCGACAGGCTCCATTCCGCCGACCACCACGTCGCCCTCGTCATCGACGACTGGCACCGCGTGACGAACGAGGACACGCGGGCGGCGCTGGCCTTCCTGCTCGAGCACGGTTGCCATCACCTGCACCTGATCGTCACCAGCCGTACCCGGCTCGGTCTCCCACTCAGCAGAATGGGTGTGCACAACGAACTCATCGAAATCGACTCCACGACGTTGCGTTTCGACGTTCACGAGTCGACCCAATTGCTCGTCGACCGCTCCGGACTCGCCCTGGACGAACCCGACATCGTCGAACTCGAACAGTCGACGGACGGGTGGGCGGCGGCACTGCAACTGGTCTCGCTGGCACTGCGCGATCACCCGAACCCCCGCGAGTTGATCGAGCACCTGACCGGAGGGAATCGAGCGATCGGCGAATACCTGGCCGACAACGTTCTCGGCAGCCTCGATCGACGAACCCTCGACTTCCTCCTCGCAACCTCGATCACCGAGAAGACCTGCAGCAGCTTGGCACGCGCACTCACCAGCGACCAGGAAGGCCAAGCGGCACTCGAGGACCTCGAGTCACGGGACCTGTTCCTGCGACGGCTCGACGACGAGGGCGAGTGGTTCCGTTATCACCACCTGTTCGCCGAATTCCTTCAACACCGCCTCGAACGGGAGGATCCCGACCGGGTAGTCGAGCTCCATCGGAAAGCAGGCGGGTGGTTCGCCGACCGGCACCTTCTCAGCCAGGCCGTCGACCACTACCTCCTCGCAGGCGACGAGGACGACGCCGTCACGCTCGTCGAAAAGGCGGCGATGGACCTGCTCGAGCAGTCGCAGATGGGAACGCTCCTCGGCCTCGCCGCGAAACTGCCGACGAAACCAACCACCGACCGGCCCCGCCTCCAGATCGCGCTCGCGTGGGCGCACGCCCTGTTGCACCACCCACGCGACGCCGAACAATTTCTCTCCATTGCGGAAACAGCTCTCGTCAGCGCAGGTGACGATCCCGCGACGGTGGATATGCGCGTCGAGGCCGCCTTCATCCGGGCTACCGTCACCGTCTTCGACGACGAGATCGACGGCCTCGACGAGGCCGTCGAGGGATGCATGGCACGGGCGAGCACACTGCGTCCCTGGGTTCTGTGCGGCGCCGCCGACGTCGCCTCCTTCCGCGCGATCTATCGTTTCGACTTCGATGACGCTCGCCGATGGCAGAAATGGGCGCTTCCCTTCCATCAGCGCTCCAGCGGCCCCTTCAGCGTGATCTACGGATACTGCATGGCCGGGATCGCGGCACGAGAACAACTCGATCTGCCGGCCGCGGAGGCCAGCTTCCGGCACGCCATGGCACTGGCCACCGACGCCGAAAAAGGTCTCGGGTACGGCACCCGGCTCACCGCCGCGCTGCTCGGCGACCTCCTGTACGAACAGGGGCATCTCGCGGAAGCGGACCGTCTCCTCGACCGCAGCCACACTCTGGGGGCGGAGGGTGGCACCGTCGACTTCATGCTCGCCACCTACGGGACGGGCGCACGGCTGAAGCGCCTGCTCGGGCAGGGGGAGGCCGCGAAGTCGCGTCTCGACGAGGGCGCCCGGCTGGCGCAACGACTGCGGTTGCCCCGGCTGGAAGCGCGGGTCGCCAACGAACGAGTCCGCGCCGGGCTGGCATCCAGTGCGCAGGCGATCGACCGCGGGATCCGGCCTCGCAGCGACCGAGATAACGGAATTGTGCTACTCACCTCGGAATTGGAGGAGGACTCGATGATCCGCGAGGCCCTGACGGCGCAGTCCGACGTGCAGGACCTGGAAGCGGTGTACGCCCGGGTGCTTGCCCTCGTCGAGTCGATCGATTCGCAGGCCCGCCCCCGCGCATTCCTCAATGCCGCCTTGCTGAGGGTAGAAGTGCTGGCTGTCGCAGGACGTGAGGAGGCCGCGTTGACGGCGCTGTGGCCACTCACGGAGCAGTGCGCGCGACTCGGGCTGGTACGGCCGGTACTCGACGCCGGATCTGCGGTGAGCCGGCTGGCTCGAGGTCTCCGGACGCATGGCGTCGGCGCTCCGGTGTCCTCCGTCCTGGACGAGTATCTTGCCGAGTTGGAGCAGCAACCAACCTGATCAGGCAAGTGCTAGTTGGAAACTCGATTATTCAACTCCTGCAGCGCGTATGCCGTGATCTCGAGAAGTGAATCCTTCACCGAGGCACGGTTGCGGGCATCGACGCAGATGATCGGCACGTCAGCCGCGACTGCCAGCGCGGCCCGGATGTCGTCCAACGGGTACCGCGGAGCGTCATCGAACTCGTTGACAGCAACCAGAAAGGGAAGTCCGCGGGACTCGAAATAGTCGACAGCGGCGAAACTGTCGTCGAGTCTGCGGGTGTCGATCAAGACGATCGCGCCGATCGCTCCGCGCACGAGGTCGTCCCACATGAACCAGAACCGGTGCTGGCCGGGTGTTCCGAAGAGGTAGAGGATCAAATCGTCTGCCAGCGTGAGGCGCCCGAAATCCATTGCGACGGTGGTGGTCACCTTCTGCGGTGTTGCCATGACGCTGTCCACGTCTGTGCTGGCGTCGGTGACCATGGCTTCGGTCCGCAACGGAACGATCTCGGATACCGCCCCGACCAGGGTGGTCTTGCCGACACCGAAACCGCCCGCGATGACGATCTTGGCCGAAGTGACGCGGCCGGCCGAGAAGTTCGTACCTTCAGGGCCGGTCGAACGTAACCCTGACGGAATCATGACCGAACTGCCGAACGAGGCATGGCCTCGATTTCGGATCCGACCCGTTCGACCAAAATTGCCATCTCGTAACCGACCTGTCCGATGTCGCACTCGGCTGTAGTCAGGGCGGCCAGTTGCGAGCCGTCCCCGACACTCATCAACAACAGATACCCGTGCTGCATCTCGACGACCGACTGCAAGACACCACCGCCCTCGAACAGCGTCGACACCCCGGCCGAGAGGCTGGCGAGGCCTGATGTCACCGCGGCGAGCTGTTCGGCCCGATCGAGTGGCAAATGCGTACTCGCGGCCATCAGCAGCCCATCGGCCGAGACCAGCACGGCATGCGTCACGCGGGGAACGTCACTGGCGAAATTCGATACCAACCAGTCCAGCGTGCCACGACTCGTCACGAAGATTCCTCCTGTTGCCATGGGTCAAGTGGTCCGAGGACGGGACGTGTGCCCGTCCTGCCTGCTCGAACACCGCTTTGATGTCGGGTGAGGTGTGCGCGGACCGCCTCGGGTGTGCGGACACGAATCGGTGCCTGGTCGTCGGCGTCGACACCGCCGGGGACCAGGCGCTGCCCGGGCACACGCTGCGGAAGACCGCCGTCTGTGACCGGTGCCTGGGGGCCCTGCGCGGCGCGCCGCGCGGCCGACCAGCCGGTGTCCGCTCGGGTGACCCACCGCTGCGGAACATCGGCGTCGCTCTCCGTGGGGTCGGTCAGCCACAGGGGAGCGATACTGGCGAAGATCGGGGTCTGTACCGTCGGATCCTCCGAAGCCGCTTGCGTAAGTGGTCGAGGCTGGAAGAACGATGCCGTCCTCACCGGGTCCAATCGATGTCGAGGTGCAGGTTCTTCACGCACCGGTGGGCTGGTCGAAGGTTCCGGTGCGGCGTGAACTCGCGTGGAGGTGCCGATTCCGGTTGCACCCGGTCGGCGGCGGGGTAGAGCGCCGGGTCCGGGCGCCTCCGGTCGTCGCGTACCACCGTCTGCGGGAAGTACCGGTGTCCGGCTGGGCGGTTCTTCCTCGGCGGTGGCGGCTCCTGCTTCGGTAACAACCGCGGCGTAACCGTGGGGCGTGTGATCGTCATACCGATCAGCAGCCTGGGGAGGGTCGGGGATGGCCTGGACTCGAGGCTCGACAGCCGAAGTCAGTACGTCTCCGGGAACGTGGACCGACGCGGTGATTCCCGCATTGCGTGGTCGGTCCAGCGTCGGGCGGAGGGTGACGGTGATGTCGTGACGCTTGGCCAGTTCGCTGACGACGAACAGGCCCATGTGGCGAGCCGTATCAGGAGTGACTTCGGGTGTCGAAGCGATTCGATCGTTGAGCTCGCGAAGATCGTTCGGTGACATGCCGATTCCGCGGTCCACGATCTCGATCACGACACCGCCGTCGATGGTGCGCGCACAGGTGGCGGTCACCGCACTGTCCGGCGGTGAGAAGTGCAACGAGTTGTCGAACAATTCGGCCAGGACATGTACGAGATCCCTTCCGGCCGTGCCGGTCAGGGCCACCGATGGTACCGGCCCGACCTGAACGCGCTGGTAGTGCTCCACCTCGGAGATGGACGCACGCACGGCGTCGCCCAATTGGATCGGCGCCGGACGACCGCGGCGGTTGCTGTTGCCTGCAAGGATCAGCAGGTTGTCGCCATTTCGGCGCATCCGTGTGGCGAGGTGGTCGAGCCGGAAGAGGTTGTCGAGACGCTTGGGATCGCGTTCCTCGAACTCGAGTTGTTCGATCATCTCCAGTTGCAGGTCGATCAGGGACCTACTTCGGCGGGCGAGGGTTTCGAAGACATTGTTCATCTGCAACCTCAGGTGGGCCTGCTCGCCGGCAAGGAGGAGAGCCTGGTTGTGAATGTCATCGATCGCGCGAGCGACCTGCCCGACCTCTTCGTGGGTGTGGACGTCGATGGGGTCGACCTCGAGTGCGGTAGCTTCCGTCCCGGACTTGAGTCGCTCGACCGCCTCTGGAAGGCCGGTGTGTGCCACTCGGAGAGCGCCGTGTCGTAGTCGTCGAAGCGGCGTCAGCAAGGATCGAGCCACGACCACGGCGAGCAGAATCGCGGCGAGCAGCAGCACAATCACGACTGCCATGTCCCGCCACGCGCCGGTCCGTAGCGCATCCGATTTGGCCGCAACCGCATCGCGTAGGTCGGCGGACGCTGTGGCGACTGCGCCGGAGTAGTCGTCGATGCTGTCGAACAGCGAGTATTTGAGGCTGGTCAGGGTCCGATCAGTGCTCTCACGGTGAGTGACATTCTGCACCAGTGCGGTTCGATCGTTGTTGCCTTCCCGTAGTGCTGCAACGGTCGGGTCGTCGGGCGGATAGCGTTGCGCCACCCGGTCGAGCAGTGCGGATTCGGTTCTCAGGTGAGCGAGCAGGTCGACACTCTCGGTCTCGAGACTTTCGGTGGATTCACCGGCGAGAATTGCCGAGGATGCGACGACCGACAGGCCCTCAGCGGATATCAGCTTCTGGGCCGACCACAGGTCCTCGAGGCGACCCGTCTCGACGACAACCTCGGGATCGGCGATCGGCTCGGTGATCGCGGACACCGTCCTCGACAAGGCCGATCGGATGGAGGCGAGTTGTTCGGTGAGAGCTGCCGTCGATGTCGGTCCCCGCTTGGCCTGAGCGCTCAACGATCGAGCATCGGAGAGCGCAGTCGCGAGGTCCGCGGCCGGGTCCTCGTCGAGCCCGGCCTCTGGACTTACCTGGTCAACCACTTCGATCGACCTGTTGCCGACCGAGTCCAGATGCTTCCGCTTCTTGTCGAGTTGGACGGGAACGCGTCGGTCGTGATGGGAACGCTGGCGCAGCGCACGATCACCCCGGAGATGATCGACAACCTCGACCGTCGTGAAGTCCGCCGCCGCGCGCAGGCTTTGTTCGACGCGAAGACCACCGAGCGCAGCAGCAACAGCGATCGGAACGATCAACACGATGGCTATCTTCCAACGCAGCGGCCATCCTGCGAGCCCCCGTGACCGCCGCCGCTCGTGACGTCGCCGGAAGCCCCGCCAACCACGGCGGGTGTGCGACTCATCCTTGCCTCTCGGGTCATGCTCCCTCCGGTACGAGAGGGTGCGTGGCAACGCCGAGGGCGCGGACCGGCAATGTCCGAACTGGCCTTGGCTGTTGACCGGGAGACTATGTTCGACCGAGCCGAGTGAGGGAACGCTGCCAGGATGTCGGGATTCCGCCCGCAATGGACCCAGCGCGCGTTCGGAAAAGCCGGAGAAACGGTCATCGGAGTCGATCAGCCACGACATCGGGACGCCCGACCGGTTGCAGGCCTTTCGGGGGTTGCTAGCGCGCCTGCGGCGCCACGATGACGGAGTCGGTGATCACTGATAGAGGGTGCGAAGCACGGGTGCGGACGCTCCGCTGACCTGGGACGGTGGTTGGCGCGCTTTGTGATCCCAGGCGGTGCAGGTTCCTTCACCCTGCGCTGTCTACTTCGAAAGATTCGACGCGGGCGTTGGATCAGCACACGTATCTGGCGCAGGCGGCGGAGGGTGTGAGGTTGGCGGCGGTGCATGCCGCCTCGAGCAGGCCGGTCGTGCGGTGACGGTGGCACCGCAGGCGACGATGTCGACGACGCAGCAGGCCGCGGATCTGCTGGGGGTGAGCCGGCCGACGGTGCGCCGGGTGATCGATGTGGGAGTGTTGCCGGCGGAGAAGGTCGGCACTCGGCATCGGCTGTTGCTGCGGGATGTTCTCGAGTATCCGCATCAGCGCCGTGCCCGCCGAGATGAGGCACTCGCCCAGACCGCTGTCGAGATCGACGAGGACGATTCAGCGGTGTTAGCAAAGCGCCGACGCACACGCGGCGTGGATCGGTCAGCCGCGGCGGGTGGTCGATAGGCAGCCGGGGTGTTCGCAGCAGTTCTCGACACGTGTGTTCTGGCCGAGCCTGCAGCGGGATTTCCTGCTGTCGATGGCGGTCGAAGGCTTGTACCGGCCGTTGTGGTCGGAGGTAATCCTCGACGAACTCGAATTCCACGAGGCCGCGAAACTGGAACGACGCGGGCACAGTGCGGCGGCAGCCCGAGCGGCTGGTGGGAGCACACCATGGATGGATGGTGGATGGGTGGATCCTGTACGGGCTGCACGTGAACTGTTGCAGAGCAGTGGGTTTCGCGACCCCTCTGTGCGCTGCCATCGGCTTCTCGAGCGTTCTGTCCTGGAGAACGCAGGGTTCGGTACAAACCGTTGGACCCCCCTTCTGCCGGCTTCTAGCGTTGTCGCAAAGCCGTCCGGTGTGACGTGCAGCACGTGGAGAACACGGCGACACGTCGGAAATGTGTGGAGGAGCCCAGCATGAGTCTGCAGAACCGTCTGACCGAGAAATTCGGAATCGAACACCCGGTAGTCCTTGCACCGATGGATTACGTCTCCGATTGGCGATTGGCCACCGCCGTGGCCGAGGCTGGTGGGCTGGGACTCATCGGCGGCGGATACGGCGACGAGGCCTGGTTGCGTGATCAGTTCGACCACGTGACGACCGGCGCGGTCGGTTGTGGCTTCATCACGTGGTCCATGGCGCAGCAACCGCGGCTTCTCGAGAAGACGATCGGCTACCGGCCTGCGGCGATCTTCCTCTCCTTCGCCGACCCGGCGCCGCATGCGCCTGCGATTCGTGCCGCGGGAATCCCGCTGATCTGCCAGGTGCACGACGTCGACCAGGCGCGCCGGGCGGTCGAGGTGGGGGCGAGCGTCGTCGCTGCTCAGGGCGGAGAGGCGGGCGGCCACGGGACGGGGGCCCGATCGACGTTCACTCTGGTGCCCGAGATCGCCGATCTCCTTCGGCGGGAGGCGCCGGAGGTGATGCTGCTGGCGGCCGGTGGAATCGGCGACGGCCGGGGCCTGGCGGCCGCGCTCGCGCTCGGTGCCGACGGCGCCCTCGTCGGAACCAGGTTCTGGGCGGCCGAGGAGGCGGCGATTCCGCGTGCGGCCCAGCACCGCGCGTTGTCGGCGGGTGGGGACGACACGATCAGGCAGAGCGCCTTCGACATCGTGCGTGAGAAGCCCTGGCCGACTCGGTACACGGGACGAGTCCTGCACAACGACTTCATCCGCCAGTGGCACGGCGACGAGCCGGGTCTGCGGGGCGCGCTCCGGGAGAGGCAGGCGCAGTTCCGGGCAGCGGTGAAGGCCGAGGACTACGACGTCGCGAATCTGATCGTCGGTGAGGTCGTCGGACAGATCGATCGTGTCGACACCGTCGCGTCGATCATCGACGAGATGGTCGGCACGGCCTGCTCGATCCTGGGCCGCACTTCCCACGACCTGGCGGCGATCGGCTCCTAGCGCCCGATCGGTGCGACCTCGCAAAACCCTCACCCCGCGCGTCCCCCAGAAGGATTCCCCATGACCAGCCAGTCCGTTTCACCACCTGCTCTCGCGAGCGGTGTAGCGAAGAGCAGTCTTCGCAAGATCATCACCGCGTCCAGCGTCGGAACGTTGATCGAATGGTACGACTTCTACATCTATGGCAGTCTCGCCGTCGTGTTCTCAGGGATGTTCTTTCCCGAAGGAAACGGAACCGCAGCACTACTCGTCACGATCGCCGCCTTCGGAACGGGCTTCGTCGTACGCCCCATCGGCGCAATCGTGTTCGGCAGAATGGGGGACCGGGTCGGACGCAAGAAGACGTTCATGACGACGTTGCTCATCATGGGCGGCGCCACCACGATGCTCGGACTGATGCCCACCTATGCCCACATCGGAATCCTGGCGCCGATACTGCTGGTGACGTTGCGGCTGCTGCAGGGTCTCGCGATCGGCGGTGAGTACGGGGGTGCCGTCGTCTACATCGCGGAGAACTCGCCTTCGAAGAAACGCGGAGCCGTCACGAGTGTTCTCCAAACCACCGCGACCGGCGGTCTGCTGCTGTCGATCGGCGTCATCGTGCTCTGCCGGGTCGGGTTGGGCGAGGAGGCATTCGACTCGTGGGGCTGGCGGATCCCGTTCCTCCTGTCCGCGGTCCTGGTGCTCTTCTCGCTGAAGATCCGCATGAAGATGCACGAGTCTCCGGTGTTCGAGGAGATGCGACGGACCGGAAACCTCTCGCGTTCACCGATCAAGGATGCCGTCGCGCACAAGCCGTCCTTTGCGTTGTTACTCGTCGTGGTCTTCGGGGTGACGGCCGGTCTGGGGGTCGCCTGGTACACGAGCCAGTTCTACACGCTGTACTTCCTGCAGACGATCTTGAAGATCGACTTCCTCACAGCCAATGTCTCCGTCGGGATCGCACTGGTCATCGCGACACCGTTCTTCGTCCTCTTCGGAAAGCTGTCCGACAAGCATGGACGGACCCGGATCATTTTGTGCGGACTGGTCTTTTCGGCAGCCGGCTACCTCCCGCTGTTCGCGTGGATTCGACACGCCGCCGTCCACGGCGACCAGCTCCAGATGGTCCTGGCGCTGACGATCCAGGTCGTCTTCGTCACCATGATCTACGGGCCCACGGCGGCCTTCCTGTCCGAGTTGTTCCCACCGCAGATCCGCTACACCGGACTGTCCCTGGCCTACCACGTCGGGACCGGTGTGTTCGGTGGCTTCACCCCTCTGGTGGCGCTCTCGCTCAACACCGCGACCGGGAACGTCCTCGCCGGACTGATCTATCCCATCGCGGTCACCGCGGTCACCGCAGTGGTATTCGTGCTGACGTTGCGGCGGGGAGTCGACAGCCCGATAGTCCGGCGGGCGTGGAAGCAGATCGATTCCGAGTGCTCGTCATGAGCCACCCGACCCGGTACGGTGCGATCGCGTTCACCGCCCCGGTGGCCGAGCGGCAGAAGGCGACGGGAAGCATCCACTGGTACGGGCGGAGGCGTGCGCAGGGCGAAAACGTCGGCAGGCCCGACGAACTCGACACAACTGTGACCGCACTGATCCGGGCCACCGACTCGTTCTTCCTCGCGACGGTGACGCCCTCCGGGTGGCCGTACATCCAACACCGGGGTGGACCGCCCGGCTTCGTGCACGTGCTCGATCCCTCGACGATCGCGCTCGCGGATTATTCGGGAAATCAGCAGTTCGTCACGATCGGCAACCTCGACGAGAACGACGCCGTGGCCCTCTTCTTCATCGACTACCCCACCCGCACCAGAGTCAAGGTTTACGGACGAGCCGAGGTCGTCGAGCGTGCCGACGATCCGGATCTCGTCGCCAGGCTCCTCACCGCGCCCGACGGGGTCGTGAAGGCCGGCTGTGACCGCGCGCTCGTCGTCCACGTCGAGGCGCTGGACCGGAACTGCACGAAGAACATTCCCGCGAAGTACGGCGAGGCGCGGATGCGGGAATCGCTCACGTTGGCCCGCAAGGGATTGCAGGGCGAAATCGATATCCTGAAATCCCGTAATGCCGACCTGGAGCGGGAGATCGCGCAATTGCGTGACGGCGGTGACGGTCAGCGCCGTTGACGGACGGTGGCGCCGCCGGGTGGGGGAGAGTTGCGGATCGCGGCGTCCCGCAGAACTCGCAGGAGCGGCGTCACCCGGTTGCGGCGGTACACGAACCTCACGACCGCGGGCGGCGCACCGACCAGCGGGATGAACCGGACGTTGCGGTGGTTTACCCGCCGCCGGGCGACTTCCGGAACCGTACCCACACCGCGATCCGCAGCGATCAGTTCGAGCCACTCGTCGAAGTTCGAGCACGTCACCACCGGGCCGTCGTGGTTCGGCCACAAATCCTCGGACGTGGTGCCGCTGAGGGTGTTGATGACCAGAGGAAGTGTTCCGAACTCCGCCCAGTCGATGGACTCGCGGCCCGCGAGAGGCGAGGCAGCGGATACCGCCGCGATCCGCTGCTCCTCGAACAGCGGATGCTGCACGAACTCGTCGCCCGGGACGTCCCGGCGGACGACCGCGGCGTCCACGGTGGCGTTGTTCAGCGCGGCGATGGGGTCGTCGCAGCGACGCGGAACCACGGTGGCGCGGGAGTTCCTCTCGACGTCGTCGATCACCTGCTGCGCCCACGGATCGGGGAGGAGCCAACTGAAGCCCAGGGCAAGGGTTCGGGTGGTGTACAGCGCCACCGCGGAATCGAGATCACCGAGAATGACGCGCACCTTCTCGACGAACCCGGCGCCGTCCTCGGTGAGGGCGAGCGCACGCGAGGTCCGGTCGAACAACCGCACGCCGAGCGAGGCCTCGAGTTGCTGCACCGTTCGGGTCAGCGCCGGTTGCGTGATGTGGAGCGCGGTCGCCGCGGCGGTGAACGAGCCCGCCTCGGCGACCGCCACGACCGCTCGCAGATGCCGCAGTTCGATGGTCATAACTGCCAAGCATAGATCCAGCCGAAACGGCATTTCCGCTCCCCGATGCGGCGGTGCACGATGGTGGACGGAAGCGTGAGAAGGGCGTGAACCTCGTTTCGTCACGCACCCATCCACCGAAAGGATCCTGGTGTTCGATTTCGAGGAAGACCTCCGAATTCCCATCGTCGGGGCGCCCATGGCGGGAGGGCCGAGCACCCCCGAACTCGTTGCTGCGGTCTCGTCCACCGGCGGCCTCGGTTTCCTTGCGGCCGGGTACAAGAGCGTCGACGCGGTTCGCCATGAGGTCGACGCGGTTCGCGCTCTGACGGACGCACCATTCGGACTCAATCTCTTCGTCCCAGGCCGTCCCCTGGCCGACCGCGCGGTCGTGGAGACCTATCGGGAGCGGTTGCAGCCGCTCGCCGAACGCCGGAACGTGGTGCTGCCCGAGGTCGTCGACCACGACGACGATGCGTTCGACGCCAAGGTCGACCTCGCGGTCGAGCTCGCCATGTCCGTGGTGTCCTTCACGTTCGGCCTTCCGCCGCGAGGCGTCGTCGATCGGTTGCACGCTGCCGGCACTGCCGTCGTGGCCACGGTGTCGGATGTCGACGAGGCACGGTCGGCCGCCGAGCGGGGCGTCGATGCGATCTGTCTGCAGGGAGTCGACGCAGGCGGGCATCGGGCGACGCTCGATCCGGACGCGGAGCCGGACCCACGTCCGACCCGGGAATTGGTCGAGGCGGCCCGCGCCGCGGTCGACCTTCCCGTGGTCGCGGCGGGCGGGATCGCGACGGGCGCAGACGTTGCGGCAACACTCGAAGCCGGTGCCACTGCCGTGCAGATCGGTACCGCTCTCCTCGACGCCGACGAGGCAGGGACCAAACCCGCCCACCGGGCCGCGTTGCACGACGCCCGCTTCACCGACACCGTCGTCACCCGCGCGTTCTCGGGTCGTCCCGCCCGCGGCCTGGTCAACGATTTCATCACCGACTTCGATGCCTACGCGGTGACGGCCTATCCGCAGGTTCACCTGCTGACCAGTGGGCTGCGGGCCGCGGCGGGCGCCGCGGACGATCCGCAGGGCCTCGCCCTGTGGGCCGGCGTCGGGTATCGCAGTGCCCGGTCGGCCCCCGTCGAAGAGATCGTCCGGGACCTGTGGAGAGAAGCGCGGGACGTCTGATGGACATCGGCGACCTGAGCTTCTTCCTGGCCGTGGCCCGCGCCGGGGGAATCTCCCGGGCTTCGAAAGAACTTCTGACGGTGCAGTCGAACATCAGCTCACGGATCCGGGCGCTCGAGGACGAACTCGGAGTGGAACTGTTTCGACGCCATGCGCGCGGAGTGACTCTGACAAACCCCGGCGAACGTCTGCTGCCGTACGCCGAACACATCACTCGGCTCGTACGCGAAGTGACGCAGGTCGTCGGCGACGACCTGGATCCTTCCGGACGACTCGCGATCGGGTCGATGGAGACCACCGCGGGATTGCGGCTCCCCGGGGTGCTGGCCGCCTTCAGCGAGGAATGCCCCCGAGTCGACTTCACCCTGACGACCGACACGACCGACGCCCTCACCACCCAGGTGCTCGAGCATCGACTCGACGGTGCGTTCGTCTGCGGACCGGTGCGGCATCCGGACCTGGTCTCCGAGCAGGTGTTCGTCGAGCAATTGGTGCTGGTGAGCGGCGTCCGCCTCGCGGATCTGGACTCGGTGCCTGCCGACGGACGGCGGCACAAGGTCCTCGTCCTCCGCGCAGGATGCGCCTACCGCGCCCGACTCGAGCGACTCTTCGAGCAGCACGGTCTGCCGGGCCCGGACGTCCTCGAGTTCGGAAGCCTCGAGGGCATCCTCGGGTGCGCGGCCGCGGGAATGGGTGTGACGCTGCTGCCGCTGGGCGTGGTGACCGCGTCTCCGTTGGCGTCGGCCGTGAAAGTGCATCACCTCGCGCCGGCCGACGCGCGCGCGGAGACGCTCTTCATCCGTCGGAAGGACGCCACCACGACCCCTGCCCTGTCCCGGTTCCTGTTCCACACCCACGAGTCCAGCCGCCCGGCCTCGCTGAGAGCCGTCGCTCGCTAGCGCTGCGAATGTCTTTGAAAGAGAACGTATGAACGCAATTGGTAGCGCCGAAGGTCTGGTCACGTTCCGCACGCCGACATCGCCGTGGGTCACGGTCGGCCAGGTCGGGGCTGCATTGGCGGCGAGTATGGGCATCGGACGGTTCGTCTACACACCCGTACTTCCGCTGATGGAGGCCCAGGCAGGATTGACACCGTCGGCGGGCGCCGCTCTGGCGACCGCAAACTATCTCGGATATCTCATCGGGGCGCTCGCCGGAATCGCCTTACCCGGGATGATGCGCTCGGCGGCAACCCTGCGTGTCTCGCTGCTCGTCCTGACCCTCACGCTGGCGTTCATGCCGGTGGCATCGAACGAAACCTTCTGGGGCGTGCTGCGATTCATCGCAGGAGTCGCCAGTGCGATGGTGTTCGTCATCGCTGTCGGCGCCATGCACTCCACGCTGAGTGGGCACGCGGAACACCTGTCGGGCTGGGCGTTCGGCGGAATCGGGGCGGGTATCGCCCTGTCCGGGCTCGTCGTCCTGATCCTGCGGTCGATGGGCACGTGGGAGTCGGTGTGGTGGGCGGCTGCGCTGCTGACCCTGATCTGCACCTTCGCCGCGTGGACGCTCACACCGGAACGCGCTCCCATGGCGCCGACGGTGGAGCGCCGAAAATCGCCCAAGAGGAAGCGCCGCTGGTTCAGCATGCTGTTCATCAGCTATTCCCTCGAGGGCGTCGGATACATCATCGCCGGCACTTTTCTCGTCGTAGCGATCGACCACACCGCAGGCAGCGTCGCCGGCAGTGGCGCCTGGGTGATCGTCGGGCTCGCGGCGCTACCGTCCGCTCCACTCTGGGCGTTGCTCGGCCGGCGATGGTCTCGCCCGATCCTGCTGGTGACCGCCCTCGTCGTTCAGGCCGCCGGCATTGCGCTGCCTGCGGTGGCAGACGGCATCTGGGCCGCCCTGATCTCTGCCTTCCTGTTCGGGGGAACATTCCTCGGCATCAGTCAGATGTCGCTGACGATCGGCGCTCACCTCCAGTTCCCACGCGCGGTCGCGATCTTGACGAGCGGATACAGCCTCGGTCAGATCGCGGGCCCGCTCGTCGTGACACCACTGCTGTCCGACGGCTACCACCTCGCCCTGCTCGTCGCCGCGGGTATCGTTCTGGCGGCAGCACTCACCGCCACGCTACTTGCGTCCACTCACATGAGGTCTGTCGAAACGAGTCGGAGCCACAGCCACAGCCGCGTGGTCGGATTGTCGAAGTCGATCTGAAACTCTTCGGCGAGACGGGTGATCCGGTACCGAATGGTATTGCCGTGGACATGTATTCGGTCAGCCGCCTTGGACACGTTCGCGTTCGAATCGAAGTACGCACGTAGAGTGATCAGAAAGTCGGTGTGATGGGTGGCGTCGTACGCCCGGATCGCATCGATGACGTCGAACTTGTCCAGATGCTTCTCGGTTATGTACTTACCGATCTCCAGTAGGTTGAGCTCGGTCCAATAGTCTTCGAACACAGCCGCTGCCGGGGCTTGAGGTGTCGGATTCTCTCGCGTGACCGACTGTTGGTGCATCAGGTACCGCAGTGTGCGCAGCGCCTCGGTCCGGGATCGAGGTAGCTCGCTGATCTGCTCGGCGATCCCGCCCACAGCGGAGACGACGGGATGCGCGCTGATCGTCGTCGCGTAGGAGCCGATGTCACGAATGACGCGACGGTGGGCTGCACGGGGAGAGTCGCCTGCGCAGGGCAACAGCGCATACACGACCGAGTCGATGAGGGCGCTGTACGCACTGCGGAACTGGACGTTGCACGTGACGGTCACGAGCTGCAGTAGCCGATGTTGCTCGCGCATGGCGTCGAGGCTGCCGCCGTTCGGATGGGTGAGGGCGAACGCCGCGATGGCGAATCCGTCGGTGAACTCGAGACCGAGTTGCGCGGCGGCGAACGAGGCCCGGGCCGGATCGTCCATCAACGTCCGCATGAGATCGGCGTTGCGTCGTTCGGTGAAATCGGAAGCGGACCGGGCGTGAAGCATGTGCAGTCCGGCCAGCGGCGCCAGCCTGTCGAGCGCATCGAGGGCCGGTTGGCGGCGTTCACCTCCGGGATCGATGATCCAGATCGATCCGAGCAGTTCCCCGCCCGCCCGGACCGCGAGCGCCAGCCGGTCCGCGATCCCGCTGGGCGACTGCACGAACAGTGCGGCGGTGGAGGAGTAGACGACCTTGAAATCGGCGTCGAGGGCTGGAGGTGTCCGCTCCTGCAGGGTCAGAGTCGTCTCGCGCCGTAGGTCGTCGATCGGCTGGCCCGGCACCGTGGAGTATCCGAGGATGCGGCCCGAAGGATCGACGATGCTGGCGGCGCCATTGGTTATCGAGGCAACGGCGTTGGCGAAGGCGAACAGATCGCCCAGGCGCACGCCCGATACCGAATCGACCGCAGCACCCGCGACCGCTGTTCGTGCCATCGCGATCAGTCGTGTCCAATCCGCGTCGTCGCCGACGACGAGCACGGGAACGTCGTGACGACTGGACGCGGCCCGCAGGTCCTCGATCGGTGTTCCTCGTGCTTTGACGATCACTGCGGCGGCCTCGCCGTCGGCGGCGTGGACGAGTACCCGCTCGAATCCGGCGGACCCGCAGGACACCCCCATCGCGAGGACGACGGTGTTCCTGACGTTCGCCTGGTCGTCGAGTGCGTCGTAGAGCTGTACGTCGGCGACGGGACGGCGGAGATTCTCGGCGGTCGGGTTGACGTGCAGTAGATCTTCCTGCACCAGCCTGTTCCAGGCTGACAGCGCGATCGGCGCAGGTGTCGTGTCGCGATGACGCAACGACTCCTCCGTGCGATCCATTTGGAACATCTTACAAGCATTATTTTCGAGCTTGGAAACTCCTCCATATGAACCAGGTGAGGTCTGGATCACTATTGGTTCCACCCCGCGCACCGGGTGTCAGCACCACTTCGAGGAGTCCCGATGAAACTCAGAGATATCAGGTCGTTAGTGAATGTCGAGGGCCCCGCTCGGTCCGCGTCACAACGCCTTGCACGGCGATGCCACAGCATCGAAGACGTACGAAAGCTGGCTGCCGCCCGTCTGCCGCTGAGCATCTTCGACTACATCGAGGGCGGCGGCGAGGACGAAGCGTCGGTCCGCCGCAATCGTTGCTCGTTCGACGACTGGTCCTTCGTGCCACGCTGGGGCGCGGTGGAGAACCTCGACCTGGCGTCGACTCTCCTGGGCAAGCCGGTCGCCATGCCGTTGATGCTCTCACCCACCGGTGGAACACGACTCTTTCACCCGGAGGGCGAACTCGGTGCGGCGCGTGCTGCTCTCGCCGCGAATGTGCCGTACGGTCTGGCGCACCTGAGTACGACGCCGATGGAACTGGTCAGCGCGCAGACCCCGGGCCTTCGTCGCTGGTTCAACATCGAACCGATGGCGGACAAGGGCATGCTCCAGGCGATGCTCGACCGGACAGCGAACGCGGGATACGAGGCCCTGCTGGTCAACGTCGATTGCCGAGCGATCGGTCATCGCGAACGCGACTACCGCAACGGCTTCACTGCACCCCCGTCCCTGAAACCGCGGACGGTCGTCGAAGGGGCACTCCATCCCGTATGGGCGTGGAGGTTTCTGCGCAACGACGCGATCGCTTTCCCTAATCTCGACGGAACCATCGCGGAGGGGCCGCTGGCGAGCACGCCGGATATGTGGCGAACCCTGCTGTCGGGTTCCTACGAACCCACCGATTGGGACACCCTCTGCGACTTGCGCTCCCGATGGAGCGGTCCGATCGTCCTCAAGGGGTGTGTCAGCGCCGACGATGCGGCGATCGCCGCCGACATCGGGATCGACGCCATCCAGGTCAGCAACCACGGCGGCCGGCAACTCGATCACATGGCCTCCCCGCTGGACGTTCTGCCGGAGATCGTCGAACGCGTGAACGGTCGGGTCGAGGTCATCGTCGACGGCGGCATCCGCCGTGGCTCGGACGCGATCAAGGCGCTGGCGCTGGGGGCGACCGCGTGCGCGATCGGCCGTCCCTACCTCTACGGCCTCGCGGCGGCGGGCCAGGAGGGTGTTGCGCACGTGCTGCGGATCTTCGCGGAGGAGATGACCCGAACGATGATGCTGCTGGGGGTGTCGAGCATCAAGGAACTGCAGGACAGCGGGCCGTCCCTCGTGAGGAACCGCCACTCCGCCTTCGCCCGCTCGACGAACGCGTCCACCGGACCGCGCACGGCCACCCCGAAGCGGAAGTCCTCGTCATGACGAGTCGTCCCGGAGGCTACTCTCACCGATTCCTGTGTGCCGGCGCACTCGCCGCCCTTCTCCTCTCCACGGTTGGTTGCGGTCGGCTCGAAGAATTTGCGGACCCGCCGGCCTCGGCTCCCGTCGAGGGTGACAGCACGCCGTCGCTTGCGGTGAACGAATCGGCCGTCGCACTGCTGCCCGGTTCGGTGTCCGCACGGCACACGCTGCGGGTGGCGATCCCGACGAACGAACCTCCTACCCAGTTCTATTCGGAGGGCACCCGGTACATGACGGGCACGAACCCCGACATTGCGAGACTCATCGGAAATGCCCTGAACCTGGATGTCGACATCAAGGTTGTCAATTTCGACTCCATCATTCCCGGCATCGCTGCCGGACGCTACGACATGACGGTGTCCTCGATGACGCCCACCACCAAGCGAATGGCGGCAATGGATTTCGTCGACTACATGCAAATGGGGAATGCCATCGTCGTCGCGAAGGGAGCGGAGCCCGTCACGAGGGACACTCTCTGCGGCAGGAGAGTCGGCGTCCTGACGGGCTCGTATCAGCTCACCGTCAACGTTCCGGCCTACGAGCAGGACTGCGCGGCCGCCGGCAAGCCGCCGATCCGGATCGGCCAGTTCCAGGACACGCGGCAGGCGATCTCTGCGCTGGCCAGCGGCCGGCAAGATGCTGTGCTGGCAGACTCACCGATCCTCGAGTACGCCACGGCCAACAATCCGGCAATCGAGGTGTCGGACACGTTCGACTACACCCCCGTCGCGGTCGGCGTGACCAAGGAACCGGCACTCGTCGACGCCGTATCCGCTGCACTCGACTCCGTCATCGCCGGCGACGCGTACCGGGAAGTCCTCGAGAAATATGGTGCGGAGTCCGCGATGATCACCCGAGCTCGCGTCAACGCGGCCCAATAAGGAGACCTACCATGCACCAATTGGCCTCGCGAGACGCCTTCCCTCCGCCGTCCGCGGTATCGGCGTTCCCGGAGACGTCCATCCCGGTTGTGCCACTCAAACATCCTGTCCGGCAAACATTCGGACTGGCACTGCTCATCGTCGCAGTGGCGGTGACGTGGAACGTCGCAACCAACGACCGGTTCCATTGGAATGTCGTGTCGTCCTATCTCTTTGCGCCGGAGATACTTCGAGGAATTGTTCTGACAATCGTCCTGACGATCGTGTCGATGACCGTCGGTATTTCGCTCGGAACGCTCCTTGCCGTCATGCGACTGTCGGAGAACCCGATCGTCAGTTCGATCAGCCGGGGCTACATCTGGTTCTTCCGGGGAACTCCGCTCCTCGTCCAACTGATCTTCTGGTACAACATCGCAGCCCTGTATCCCACCATCTCGATCGGAATCCCTTTCGGGGGACCCGAATTCATGATCGGTTCCGTCAACACGCTGATCACGCCACTCGGGGCCGCCCTCCTCGGGCTGTCCCTGAACGAAGCGGCCTACATGGCAGAGATCATCCGCGGTGGCATCGGATCGGTGGACAACGGCCAGTACGACGCGGCTCAGGCGCTGGGAATGAACAAGACTCAGCTGATGCGCCGGGTCATTCTTCCCCAGGCGATGCGTGTGGTGTTACCGCCGACGGGGAACCAGGTGATCTCGATGCTGAAAGGGACCACCCTCGTCAGCGTTCTGGCGATCTCCGATCTGCTGTACTCCGCGCAGATCATCTATTCGCTGAATTACCAGACGATCCCGCTGCTCATCGTCGCGAGCCTGTGGTATCTCCTGATGACCACCATCCTGAGCTTCTTCCAGGACAAGCTCGAGAAGCGCTACGCGCGCGGTTTCACCGCGGCGGTCACCCCCGCACGCCGTCGATTTGCACTGGGAAGGGCGAAATGAACACCGTCATGGTGAAAGCAGAGGGAGTCCGGAAGCGATTCGGTGCCACCGAGATCCTCAAGGGCATCGACCTCAGCGTCGAGCGTGGCTCGGTGACCTGCCTCATCGGACCGTCCGGATCCGGGAAGACGACCTTCCTGCGCTGCATCAATCACCTCGAGAAGGTTGATGCGGGCCGCCTGTACGTGGATCAACAGTTGATCGGCTACTCGGAACGTAATGGCCGGCTTCACGAGATGAAGCCCCGCCAGACGGCACGGTCTCGACTGAATGCCGGCATGGTGTTCCAGCGCTTCAACCTGTTTCCGCACATGACCGTGCTCGAGAACATCGTCGAAGCCCCGATCCACGTTCTCGGCAGACCCCGCGACGAGGTGACGGCGGAGGCACACGTGCTGCTCGATCGTGTCGGACTGGGGAACCGAGGTCAGGCATACCCGCGGGAGCTGTCCGGGGGGCAGCAACAGCGGATCGCGATTGCCCGCGCCCTGGCGATGAAGCCCAAGTTGCTGCTCTTCGACGAGCCGACCTCCGCGCTCGACCCGGAACTCGTCGGTGAGGTACTGGACGTGATGAAGTCCCTTGCGGAAGCTGGTATGACCATGGTCGTGGTTACCCACGAGCTGGGGTTTGCCCGCGAGGTCAGCGATCAGATCGTCTTCATGGATCAGGGTGTCGTCGTCGAGGCGGGCCCGCCGGCCGAGGTTCTGGGGAATCCGCACCAGGAGAGGACCCGCGCGTTTCTCTCGAAGGTGCTGTGAACACCTCACCTGCCCGCCCGCGACCGATAGCACCGAACGATCAGGATGGAGATGCACATGAACAGGCAACAGATCAGCACAGAACATGCACCCAGCCCCGCAGGGCCCTACTCTCAGGCGATCATTGCCGACGGGGTCCTGTACACAGCAGGTCAGACGCCCCACCACCCGGATACGGGGGAGCTCGTCGGCTCCACCATCGAAGAACAAACGGAACAGGCGATGCGCAATCTCGCGGCCGTCCTCGAATCGTGCGGCTCGGACTTCTCGCGCGTGGTCAAAGCGACCGTCCACCTGCAGAATCCGGCGCGAGACTTCACCGGCTTCAACGAGACCTATGAGAAGTTCGTCTCGCACCCGTACCCGGCGCGGACCACCGTCGGATCGCATCTCGGTGACTTCCTGGTCGAAATCGACGTCGTCGCCCTGTGTCCCCGCTGACCGGGTCGATGGCGCACTCCGACCGGCGGAGTCGCTCGATGCGAAATCAGGACCGATAGGGCCCGCACGGCAGAGATCATGTGGCATTCTCACGAGGTGCGACGGTGCAGAGGGGAGAGTGGTGTGGCCGGTTCGCCGGCCGCGACCACGTCAGGGGTAACCCCTGGCTCGACAGTGTTCATCGGAGACACCGTCCGACGCGCGACCGCATGCTCCGCGTGCTCCGGCGCGCCGCAGACGACAGATATCGGTCACCTCGCACCGTCGCACGCATGACGGCCCGCCCGGCCCTGCCGCCCGAGGTCGCTCGTCGCCTCGCGGCGGTGGCGATCGACGGAGCCTGGACCAGGGCCGGCCTTGTCCTCCGCTTCGAGGAAACCGGAGTGCCGGACGCCGGCCGGATCGCGACACGGCTCCACGACCTCATGCCCACGCCGCCGATCGACGGCGCCGACAGCGTCTTTCGGCTGCTGTCGGAACTCCCGCTGATCGAGCGAGCAGAGCCGATCGTCGACGAGGTATCCGGCAACGACTGGAGGTTCGACGTCCCGCAGTGGTCGCGCACCGCCGCGGTCGCCGAGGCGGTCGGACTCACACTCGCCGAACTCGACTGGTTCGCCGATCCCGGCGGGTGGCTGCGCACGAAGGCGCCGCCGTTGCAGCACTACCGCTATCGGATCCGGTCGGACAACCGCCTGCTCGAAGCGCCCAAGGAACGTCTCCGAGAGGTGCAGCGCCGGATGCTGCGGACCGTCCTCGACCGCGTTCCGCCTCATGCGGCGGCGCACGGATTCGTCCGAGGTCGCAGCGTCCACACCTTCGCCGCTCCGCATGCGGGGCACGAGGTCGTGGTGCGCATCGACCTTCGCGCCTTCTTTCCCTCGGTTTCGCAGACGCGGGTGCGGGCGGTCTTCGACACACTCGGCTATCCGACCCGGGTGTCCCGGGTGCTCGCCGGGCTCTGCACGACGTCGACCCCACCCGGTGTCCTCGCGCAGCTTCCGTTCGACGCGGCGAGCCGGCTCCGGGGTGCGCACCTACCTCAGGGAGCGCCGACGTCGCCGGCTCTCGCCAATCTGGTTGCACACCGGCTCGATCGCAGGCTGACCGGACTTGCGCGCGCCCACCGCGTCGACTACACCCGGTATGCCGACGACCTCGCGTTCTCCGGCTCGGATCTGGCGGTGGATCGACTGATCCACGCCGTCGGCAGGATCGTGGCGGACGAAGGTTTCGCCGTCCACCCCGGCAAGACCCGGGTGATGCGAGCACACCGGCGCCAGCACCTGGCCGGGCTGGTGGTCAACACTCGTCCGCAGGCGGCCCGCGCCGAGTACGACGACGTGAAGGCACTGCTGTTTAATTGCGTTCGGCACGGACCGGATTCGCAGAATCGCGACGGCAGACCGCACTTTCGCGAGTACGTCTACGGACGCATCGCCTGGGTCGGCGAATCGAACGAGAGCAGGAAACGTTCGCTGCACGCACTGGCCGCCCGCGTCGACTGGGCGCGGTAAGGCCGCCGGACCGCGGTCAGCCGCGGCCGACGAACGGCATGCGGGAGGCCATGATCGTCAACGTCGGCACGGTGACGTCGAGGGGGAGTTCGACCAGTCGGGTGACCGCGTCCGCGACGTACCGCGGATCGAAGGTGGGTTCGGCTCGCATGGACCCGTCCGCTTGGCGCGCGGAGTGGCTGATGCCGGCGGTCATGGCGGTGTCGGCGTTTCCGATGTCGATCTGGGTGCAGCAGATGTCGTGGTCGCGTCCGTCGAGTGCGATCGACTTGGTCAACCCCGATACCGCGTGTTTGGTTGCGGTGTAGGCGACGCTCGCGGGTCGGGGTGTGTGCGCCGACAGGGAGCCGTTGTTGATGATGCGTCCGCCGCGGGGTGTCTGCGCCTTCATCATTCGGACTGCTTCGCGCGAGCAGAGAAAGACCCCGGTGAGGTTTGTGGCAACGGTCCGGTCCCAGTCCTCCGGTTCGATCTCGTCCACTGCGCCGGAGGGGCCGAAGGTACCCGCATTGTTGACGAGTACGTCGACGCGGCCGAACCGTTCGGCGACGGCGGCGAAGAGGCTGTGCACGGACGGAGGTGAAGAGACGTCGGTGGGCACAACGAGCGCGTGGTCGTGCCCGTGCGCTGTCTGATCGAGGGCCTCTCGTGTCCGTCCGGTCAGCACCACGTGGTGTCCGGCATCGAGTAGTCCGGTCGCGATGGACCGCCCGATTCCCGAGCCCGCACCCGTCACGACGATGACCCGTTCCGTCACGTTCACTCCTCAGTTCGATCGGTAACGCATGGTTCACGACCAACTGATGGTAACCATCGAACTGTCGTCGATCGCCGGTGTTCGACAGCGGCTGTTCGCCGGGCGGTTTTTGGTCCCCGCAGGAATCATGGTGCGCCGAACCCTGGAGTGGGGGAGCGGAGTCGGGTTTCCTGTCCCGGTGACCATCGCAGACATCGCACCTCGTACCGCACTGCAGCAGCGCTACTGGGACCCCGCCCTCACCGAACCCGCCCAGTGGAATCCGGTTCTGGAAGCCCTGCATTCGCACCGGTCGGTTCGCAACTACCTGCCCGATCCGCTGACCGACGAGACCCTCGACGTCCTCGTCTCGGCGGCACAGTCGGCCGCCACGTCGTCGAACCTCCAGGCGTGGAGCGTCGTCGCGGTCCGCGACCCCGACCGAAAGGCTCGCCTGGCCGCCCTTGCCGGCGATCAGGCCCACATCGTCGAGGCCCCGGTCCTGCTGGTCTGGCTCGCCGACTTCGCCCGCGTCCGCCAACTCGCCGGCGACCGCGGCGCGCCGATCGAGGGCGCCGACTACCTCGAGAGCAGCTACCTCGGGTTCATCGACGCCGCCCTGGCGGCGCAGAACGCCGTGACCGCGGCGGAGTCCCTCGGCTTGGGGACGGTGTTCATCGGCGCAATCCGCAACAAGCCCGAGGAGGTCGCCGCGGAACTCGGGCTGCCTCCCCACGTGTTCGCGGTGTTCGGACTGGTCGTCGGGCAACCCCATCCGGACGCCGACGCCCAGATCAAGCCGCGTCTGCCCCGACAGGCCGTGCTGCACCCGAGACGTACGACCTGCCTGCCCAGCGCGAGCACGTCGACGCCTACGAGGGGCGCATTGCCGCCTTCTACGGCACCCAGCAGCTCGAGCATTCGTGGACTGCACGGGTTCTGGACCGACTCGCCTCGGCAGCACGGTTGAACGGGCGCGATCGGCTCAAGGAATCGCTGATCCGACTCGGGTTCCCCCTGCGCTAGGAGCTGTCGACGCTATGAACTGGCGCCTTCGGAAATTCGAACCGCTGTGTCCGACGGGGCCGGCAGGGCCTGGATCGCGTGGCGGAGTGCAGCGCCCGGTTCGGTGCCTGCCGGCCACCATCCGGCCGTCGACCCGTCCGGGCGGGCCAGGAGTGCCCCGCCGTGGGGGATGCCCATTCCGCGGGCGGTGATGGCGTCGAGGTCGTGGACGACGAGCGGCGGCCCGGAAAGCGAGGTCGCGGCGCGCTGCCACGACGCGCTCGGGCGCGTCGTGAACAGCGTCAGCCCGGGTCCGAGCAGGTCGAGGGTGGACACCGTGTGGGCGTGGGAGGGCAGCCAGACGTGCGGGATTCGGCCGCCGAGGTCCGCAGGGAGTTCCTGCGCGGCGAGCCGGGTTCCGCCGTGCGGATCGGCCGAGCGGGCCACGTTGTGCGCGGCCACCGGTCGGCGTTCGGTTTCGTAGGTGTCCAACAGCTGCGGTCCGGTCCAGCCGCGCAGTACCCAGGCGAGTTTCCATCCGAGGTCGTGGGCGCTCTGGATCGCGGTGTTCATGCCGGTGCCCCCGCGCGGCGTGATCTGGTGCGCCGCGTCGCCGGTCAGGAACACGGCGCCGTCCCGCCAGCGGTCCGCGAGCTGCGCCGCGAACGTGAAGGTCCCGATGCGTTCGATTCGCGGCTCCAGGTCGGCCAGTCCGCTGCCGAGCCGGATGAGGCGGGCGGCCTGATCCTTCGTCGGACTCGACACGAACTGCCGGGCGAGGTCGTGCTCCACGCCGTACACCCATCGGTCACCGCGGCCGGCCGGGACGAAGACCCCCGCGGCGTCGGGGTGGGTGACGGCGTAGATGCAGAAGCGGCGGTCGCCGAGCAGTTCCCACAGCGGGGCGCGGAATTCGGTTCCGATGGCCTGGGACAGCCGGCCCGGCCCACGCATGGCGATCCCGAGGGTATCGCGCACCGTGCTGCGCGCGCCGTCCGCCGCGACGAGGAAGCGGGCGTGGACGGAACGGGTTTCGCGGCTTTCGACGTCGCGCAGTGTCACCTCGACACCGTCGGACCGGTGGTCGAGGCCGGCCACCTCGGTGCCCATTTCCACCCGCGCGGTGCCGAACGACCGTAGGTGGTCGAGCAGCACGGGCTCGAGGTGATCCTGCGGAACCGAGGCCGGGGCGGTCGGGCTGAGGACCGCGCTCTGTTCACGCGTCGGGAAGCTCGTCAAGTGTGCGTCACCGGCCGCGGTGAGCGTGGGACCGACCCATTGCTTCCATTCGACGTCCACCCCGCCCGCCCGAATCTCTTGTTCCAGGCCCCAGGAACGCAGCAATTCCATCGTGCGGGTACTGACAGACGCCGCCCGCGGCAGCCCCGAGGGGGCCGGTCGCCGCTCCACCACCACGACCTCGAGCCCGTGGCGAGCCAGGGTGATGGCCGCGGTCAGTCCCGCCGGTCCCGCACCGACCACGAGCACGGGCGTGGACGCCGGGGGACTCTGCGGGCGGGGGGTCGTGCCGATGCTGTTCATGACGTCAGCTCCATCGTCGGAAGGCTGGTTGTACCGGTACCAGGAAGGTGTTCAGCCACTTCCCAATTTCGCCGGACAGTATGTCTTTCGATTACCAGCCTGAACTTCACGAGACGACATGTCAAGTGAAAATGTTAGAGTGACGCCTGTGGCGACCAGAAAGTATGAGCAGCGCCTGCGTGCGGAGGCGGCCGAGGAAACACGACGCAGCATCCTCGACGCGGTCTACGAGCGGCTGCGGGCAGCGCCGGCTACACCGGTGAGCGTCGACAAAGTGGCCCGGACGGCGGGTGTCTCCCGCTCCACCGTCTACCTGGTGTTCGGTTCACGAGCTGGGCTCTTCGACGCACTCACCACCGACTTGTGGTGGAACCGGGCGGGGTTCCAGGGGGTGGTGGACGCGGTGGAGCACTCGGACGCGCGCGAGCACCTGCGCGGCGGGATCGACGCGGGAGTCCGGGTGTTCGCAGCCCACCGCGACGTCTTCCGGACACTGTTCTCGATGGCTCAACTCGACGCGGATGCCGTCGGCGGGGCCATCGAGCGGATCGAGGAGAACAGGGCCGGGGGGATGGTTCACCTCGCCCGGCGGCTGGCCGAGCAGGACGTCCTGCGGCCGGACGTCACCGCCGACGAAGCCGCAGACCTGCTCTGGCTGCTGACGAGCTTCGACAGCTTCGATCAGCTCTACACGGGGCGCAGCCTGCCCGTCGACGAGGTCGCGCGCATCCTGATCGCCACCGCCGAACGGAGCCTCTGCCGGTGAGCGGTGCGTCACGCCGGGTCGGTGGCCCTGCGGGGTTGGCGGCGCTGGTGAAACCGAGCACGCTGCAGATCCAGGAGCGTCGCGCTCTCGGCATCTGCTTGCTGCTGTCGACGGGCAATTCCGACCCGAACGGCGGTCGTACGTCGGTGAAGTTCCGCCGCCCGGCCGTCGGCGTTCTCGTCGTCGAGAAAATGGGCGGCCGCGCGATCGCACCGAATCAGCAATTGTTCGTAGGCGAGGCGCGCCGGCGCTCGCTCGTCGAATTGCGTGATCGCGATGTCCTCCACGAATTGCAAAGGGATGCGCAGTAATTGGTAATTCATTCGCAAAAGTGTCATCGGAACGCCGCGCAATGTTGTCACGATCGGGGATGCTAGCCCTCGTGGCCGACGTGTGTGCAGCGTTTCGCGATCGCCGGGTGGTCAATTGGTATCAATCACGGTAGGTGGGTATGGGCGGGCCGGCCACCGGACCGAGCGGTGCCGCAAGCCAGCGGTTGTAGAGACGCATCCAGGTGCCGTCGGCGCGCACTCGTTCGAGAGTGCCGTTGACCGCCCGCACGACGTCGTCGTGGTCCTTGTTCACACCGATGCCGTACTGATCCAACTGCAATCGTCGAGGTCCCGGACGGCGACGATCGTCGCGGTCGGCACCAGCCGCTGCACGGCAGGCGAGTGCCTCGGGGCGGGTCCCGGCGTCGCCTGCGTGTGCTTAGGTACCCGGTCATGCCGCACCTGCGACTGCTCGTGCTGGCCAGTGGAGCGCACCGCGTGAACACCAAATTGGTCGCGACGACCCTTCGGGATCGAAACCATCACCCGGGCAAAGCGGACCTTCGTCGTCGAATCGCCAGGACAACAGATCGGCGGGTCTCGCCGATCGGGCACCCACAGCCCCTGCGGACCATTCTCGACGCCGACCTGGTCCGGCATGATCTGCTGTGGGCCGGCGGTGGAGACCCCACACCATGTTCTGCGCGACCTACGCCGAACTGCTGGAACTCACTTCCGCCACAACAGCACCCGTCAATATCTGCTGATCTGGATCGCTTGACGCCCACGTGGGGAGTACGGCCCGCGATGCGGGTCACGCGGTCTGCACGCGGGCCTGACAGAATCACCACGTGTCATGGAATCAGCCAACAATTACCGGATGGACGGCCCGGATCAACGACGACCTGTCCTCGGTCACGCTGATCGATCCGTCGCATATCACTCGCGCCACACTGCGCCCCGGCCCTGGTGACGAGTTCACCGCCCACTTCTCCCGCCTCGCGCGAGAATCCCTGGCCGAGCGCATTGACCGCTACGGTGCCGCGCTACGTAAAGGCGTACCGGCATCCCTGGAACTGGCCGACGGAACCACCGGGGCCGTCACCGACCAAATGCCCGGAAAGATGCGCCGCAAATATAAACGAGCCGAAATCACCCTCCCCGGCCGCGCATACACACTTCGGCACACGTCCGGCCGCAAGGCGACCGTTGAGCGCGACGGAGCACCGCACGCAGAACTCGTCCGCGGGCGCGGACTCCGCTCCATCAGCGTCACGCGCACCACCCACACGCACACCGACCACCTCGACGAGCTGATCCTGACCCTCTTCGAGAAGGTGATTGTCCCCGGCCGCGGCGGCGCCATCGACGAATTCGTATCAAGTCTCAGCGGAGTCTGAGTACTCGCAGCGTGGTTGGGCGACGTCCAGTTCGACTTATGGGCCATGTGCTTCGTCGTCGCGCGTGTCAGCGTACTGCCCAATGCGTACTGGGGTCGTCTGCGGAGGGCGTCGAGCGAACAGAGTCGCGCCGACGGCTGGAGTGTGTATTTCGTAATCAATTGCTGAGGGTACGGACGCCCATCTGCATCGGTTATGGTTTCCGTGCAGTTCCAGACGTCACGACTCGGTACAGATGTGATCCGGCGCACGCTGTGCTCGGAACTCTCATCGCCGAGTGCGTCAAACCTGACGCACTTGATACTGCAGAGGTAGAAGCATTTTCGGGGGTGGTGGGGAATCGATGTTCGGGGGCGAGTCGCGCGTTGGAGCCCGGATCATCGTGTTGGCCTGCCCAGATAGGCAATAGCTTGAGATGTCGAGAAGCGATCTCAGGTGACCTTTCTGACTACCGAGAGAATTTTGCCGTTACTGTGTGCGTTCGACGATTGCCCGGCGAAGAAGGAGAAACAAAATGGCCCAAACACCGAGGGGTTCGAAAGGTTCGGCGAAGACGACCAGGGAGATTCGCGAGTGGGCGATCGGTGCGGGTCATGATGTGTCGTCCCGTGGTCGGATTTCGGCGGAGATCGTGGATGCCTTCGAGGGCGCTCACGCCAAGAAGCGTCAGCCTGAGAAGGTTCAGGCAACAAGGGTTTCGGCGAAGAAGGTCTCCGTCGGCAAGCCAGCTGTGAAAAAGGTAGCCGCGGAGAAGTCTGTCGCGACGAAGGCTCCGGCGAAACGACTGGCTGTGAGGAAGGCTCCGGCGGCGAGGACAACCAAGGAGATTCGCGAGTGGGCGATCGGTGCGGGTCATGATGTGTCCTCGCGCGGTCGGATTTCGGCGGAGATCGTGGAAGCCTTCGAGGGCGCTCAGGCCAAGAAGCGTCAGCCCAAGAAGGGTCAGGCAACAAGGGGTCCGGCGAAGAAGGCCGCTGCGGGAAAGCAGCCTGCTGAGAAGGTAGCCGCGCGGAAGTCGGTTGTGAAGACGTCGGCCGTGAAGAAGCCTGCCGCGACGAAGGCTCCGGCGGCGGCGACGACCAATGAGATTCGGGAGTGGGCGATCGGTGCGGGTCTCGGCGTGTCGTCCCGTGGCCGGATTTCGGCAGAGATCGTAAAAGCGTTCGATGACGCTCAGAAAAAGAAGGTTAAGGCAAAGACGGCTCGGGCGAAGAAGGTCGCTGCGGGGAAGCCGGCTGTGAAGAAAGCAGCCGCGGAGAAGACGACCCCGGAGAAGACGGCCCCGGAGAAGCCTGCCGCGAGGAAGCCTGCCGCGAGGAAGGCTCCGTCGAACAGAGCGGCGGTGAGGAAGGCTCCGGCGAAGAGGACGACCAAGGACATTCGGGAGTGGGCGATCGGCGAGGGCCTCGATGTGTCCTCCCGTGGCCGGATTTCGGCAGAGATCGTCGACGCTTTTCATGTCGCTCAGGCCAAGGAGCCGGCCGCGTAGGCAGCAACGCTGACGTGAGGAATCTCGCGGCCGTCGTACCGGGAAGCAGTCAGGTGCCGTCGGGTTTCCTCCGACGGTTGGCCTGCACCGTTGGCGCAGGGCAACCGTCCACTGCAGTGCGCCGGAGATGGTGCTATGCCGAGTTCGCTTGCCAGAGCCGGTAGACGTCGATGGCGTCATCGCGTGGTTCGTATCGCATGGGGAGCCGGCGTTCGTCCCAGGGTTTGGAGAACTCGTCGTAGAAGGTGGCGAGTTCGAAGTACTTGCGGTCGTCGACGTAGTAGGCCTCGTAGGCTGCGCGTGTGGTGAGGAAGACGACTTCGTCTGGTGAGCAGTAGTACAGCGAACCCAGGCACATAGGGCAGGGGTGGGCGAGGACGTAGATGGTGGCGCCGGTCAGGTGCTCGGTGCCCAGGTTGGTGCAGGCTTCGCGGATCGCGAGAATCTCCGCGTGGGCGGTGGGGTCACCGGTCTGGGCGACCTTGTTGGGGCTCTCGGCGACGATCTCGCCGTCCTTGACGATGACGGTTGCGAATGGTCGGCCACCCGTGGTGACGTTCTGGCGGGCGAGATCGATGGTGCGTTGGACGAAGTCCATGGAGGCGTCCTCCTTCGATGAGTGGTCTGGATGGGGGTGGGCCGGAAGATGCTTCCGGCCCACCCTGTCGATGCCTGGCCTGTGCAGGCTCGATGTCGGATCAGAACGGCTTCGTCGGTAAGTACTTGCCGTCCAGTGTGATCACGGCGCGCTCGCCCCCCTCGGGGTCCGCAACCTTCTTCACGTCGAGCTTGAAGTTGATTGCGGAGATGATGCCGTCGCCGAACTGCTCGTGGACGAGCGCCTTGAGGGTGGTGCCGTAGACCTGGAGCATCTCGTAGAAGCGGTAGATAGTCGGGTCGGTGGGAATATTGCCAGGGACCGATCCTCGGGTCGGGACGGACTGGAGCAGCAGGGCTGCGTCCTCATCGAGGCCGAGCAGCTCAGCGACGGCCTTTGCCGACTGCTCCGGCAGAGGGTGCTGGCCGAGGACTGCGGCGGTGGTGAAGGCCACCGACAGGTCGGACGCGTCGGCGATCTGCTGCCAGGAAAGGCCCTTGCGGGTCTTGGCGTCGACAGCTGTGTTGGCGATGGCCTGACGGGCGGTCGGGTCGAATTGGGCCTGCATCATCATTGGTGCTTCTTTCGCTTCTCGGGAGGACCACTTCGCGAGGATCGCGAGGTGGAAGTTGTGTGTAGGGGAGTCAGGAAACGAGACCGGAGCCTGCGGTGGGCAGTACTTCGACTGCGCCGGTGGCGATATCGAAGACCCAGCCGCGGAGGGTGAGCTTCTGCTCCGCCAAGGCGCGAGCAACCGAAGGGTGGGTGGACAGGTTCGCCAGCTGCGCGAGCACGTTCTCGCGCACCAGAGCGTCGACGTCACCGGTGACGGCGGTGCGGGCCCGGGAAGCGTCCGCGTGCCGCAGCCATGCGGCAACCGCGGGGGCACCACTGAGGTCGTGTCCCTGAGCCAGCGCGGTCATCGCGCCGCAGGCGGAGTGGCCGCAGACGACGATGTCTTTCACAGCCAACGCCGCCACGGCATACTCGATACTCGCAACCACACCGTCGGTTTCGGGCGTGTAGGCGGGCACCAGGTTGCCGGCAGTGCGGATGACGAACAGGTCACCCGGCTCAGTGCCGGTGATCAACTCCGGCACGACGCGGGCGTCGGAACAGCCGATGAACAGGGTATGCGGCGTGTGATGCGAGGCCAGGTGGGCGAACAATTCCGCCTTTTCCGGGAATACGGCTTCCCGGAAGTGGGCGACACCTACGGCGAGGTCTTGCATGGGTCACTTCCTTCAGTGGTGATCAGCCCCTTGTCGGCTGTGACTTCCACCCTGCACGAACTGCATCTATAGAGTCCAAGACTTGATATCCATCGATTCAATTGTTGACAGCTATAGTTGATCCATGGCCGCCCTCGAACTGCGCCACCTGCGCTATCTGCTCGCCGTCGCCGAGCACGGCAACTTCACCCGCGCTGCCGAAGACCTGCACATCTCCCAGCCCACGCTTTCTCAACAGATCAAGCAACTCGAGCGCGCAGTGGGTGTACAGCTCCTCGACCGCACCGGCCGTAGAGTCCGGCTCACGGACGCCGGTGACGTCTACGTCGACCATGCCCGGCGTGCGCTGCGTGATCTGGGAGCCGCCGAACGTGCAGTTCATGACGTCCAAGACCTCTCTCGCGGCCATCTGCGCCTGGGTGCCACCCCCACCTTCGCGGCGTACCTCATCGGCCCACTCGTCGCCGAATTCCACACCCGCCACCCGGGTATTGTCCTGACCCTCACCGAGACAACTCAGGATCGCATCGAATCGGCCCTGCTCGCCGACGATCTGGACCTCGGCATCGCCTTTACCGGGTCCCACCTCACCGGCATCACTGCTGCCGCGCTCTTCATCGAAACCCTCGGTCTCGTCACCGGCGTCCAGGGCTCTGATCCGAGTCCGGAACCCCTACCCGTGCAAGCATTACACGACCGGCAACTGGCGCTGCTCAGTGGCGACTTCGCCACCCGCAGCCACATCGACACCTACTTTGCCGAACACCGCGTCGATCCACGAATTATATTTGAGGCGAACTCGATTCCATCCATAATCGAGATCGTCCAACGCGCATCTGTGGCCACTGTTCTGCCGGACGCCACCACCCACGACCACCCCCATCTTGTCCCCGTCCTCCTCGACCCGCCCCTGCCGTCCCGTACGGTAGCCCTCCTCTACCGACAAGGCGCCTACATCAGCACCGCCGCCCGCACCTTCACCCAGACCGCCTACGAACTTGTCGGTTCTCGCGGCTACACCCCACCGTGACGGTGATCGCCGGCGCCCTGTCTGACGACCTTCATCCTGGACGGCGTGCTGACCGGAACTCGACTGCCGCTCGACAATTCGAGTTCACTGTCACCGCCACCAACGGGGATAAGACGGAACGCCGAGCTGTCCGTGGTCCTGGACATTCTCGAACCCGTCGGTGCGCGGTCCACGTTCGGGCATGTCGCTGGTGCCATCGAGGCCTTGCGCCGACCTGGTGGGCACTTGGATAAGGACGGTCCCCGCGCTTCGATCCGTCTGTTCGATCCCGTGGCTCGCCGCCGCACACGGGATGCGGTCGTCGATTCCTACCTCGCCGATCAGACCGAGGCGTCGGCCGTTAGTTGCCGGCGTCGGCGACCGCCGGTCGGTTACCCTCGGGTGGGTGCTCCATGGGCCGGGGGGCGCAGCTTCGCTCCTCGGATGTACCCGTTCTCTGGCGCAGTGCCGACAGATTTGCTGCTCACCACAAGCGGTACGGCTGCGGTGTGCACCGATTATTCGGCGCCGTGTTCGTCGAGAGGTCGGACGTATGATCGACGGACCGCCGGAGCGCCTACGCGGAAGGACGGGCAATGGACAATTGGTGGCTGTACTACAGTCCGTTTCCTCAACCTGTCCGAGAATGGTTGTGGCTGATTGTGCAGCAGGTGTGGTAGTCCGTGGGATGTGGGTCAATTGTTGGTGACGACGAAGCCCTTGCCGATTGGGTTGGGTTGGGCGCTGATGCCGTCGAGGACGGCAGCGAATTTGATGTACTCGAACGCGAAGAGCAGAGGGTCGAATCCGCGTACCATGCCCACGATTTCGGTGTTGTTCTGAAGTACGGGACCACCGGAGTCACCACCGCCTGATTGGGCGTTGCTGTAGAAGCGTGTCGTGTTCTGCGAAGTGATCGACCCACAGTGAATTCCGGTACCGGCCCCGTCCTTGCAATGGGGACCGACCGGATCGGAGGCGCCGATCCCGTCGACCCGGGCACTGGGACCATCCGATGTGAGGACCGCGTCAGCGTTGAGGCGGATGACCACCCAGTCGACACCGGTCCCGCCGCCGGGACTGCGGTACGCGATGTTCCCGATGTGTTCGCGCGGTCCGGTCGGCGTGTAGCGGTAGACGGGCGCACCGTCGGGTGCGTCGTCGACACAGTGGGCGGCGGAGATGCCGATCTTGTTGCCGAGCGAGTCGGAACCGACGACGCCCATCGTGCAGAACTCGATGACGCCGGGTGGGTGCGGCACCGGGTTCAGGTCGTCGGTCCAGGGAATGCCGTTGGACACGACACCGGTGGCTGATGCCGCCGGCGTGTTGACCAGGAATGCGCCGAGGGTGGCTGCGAGACACGCAAGAAACCCGTATAGCCTTCTCAATTGGATTCTCTCTTCTTGGCGGCCTCGAGGGACTGTCTCGAGGCCGTTCTTCGTGGGGGGCGAGCTGGGCTCGATGTGACGATTTCTCCACGGCTGACTGTCGGGAGCCGCCGAGCAGCGGAACCTTGTCTGCCGGTCGCCAATCACCCGGTCATAGCGGATGCAGATCGTGCCCCGGGCACCCTGGGTGAGGGAGCTTCGCTCAGTTCGGTTCTGCGGCACGACGAGCACATGGATGAGTCGAGGGCGAGTGTCGCGGGGGACTGATCGGGGTGGCGGATGGTGCAGACGTCGCGTGCGACGAGGGGGGAGCGGTGGAGCAGATCGTGCATGGGGGCCTCGACTTGCAGGGTTCGGGAGTTGTTCGACTCCCACACTCCTCGCGAGATGTCCATCCGGCGACGGTAGAACGACCGCTGGACATACCTATTTCGTGCCCGGGCTGTCCGTAGGGTGGGATCCGCACGGTGAAGGTCGTGGATGTGACCGCCGAATTCGACTGCGCCGATGGTCAATGCCGTGTCCGCGCGGCGCCGATGTCGGGCGTGAACGCGGAAGTAGACGAACGAGACCGGGGGCGGGGTGACTCGCTTCGAGGGGAGAGTGCATCAACGATCTTCGTGAGCCGGAGCACGGAAGTCCAGGGAGTGTGATCCATGCCACTGCACTATTTTCGCACCTTCCGAATTACCGACTGGTAAGTGCGATTTCGAGTCCTCGTGCGCCGGGTGCGATCCGGTTGGGGTTGCTCGGGCGCGAGCCTGCGACCGGGTTGGTCGTCGGATTTTTCTGTGCTACAGCGTGTCTGAGTACGTGCGACGGAGTGCGGACGCCAGCAATGTGACGTAAGACACAGCTGAATTTATGGGGGAGGTCTGGCGCTCGGGGATGTTGGGTTGCAACTCTTAGCCGAGACCCAAGCCCCCATACCCAGATTCGGGTATGGGTGTGGGTATTTCGGCCAATGTGCAGGTGTCGAAGTCGGTCCAAGGTAGCTGGTATGCCACGTCATCGACGTGGCAACCGAGAATATCTGCACGTGAGAGACGTGAGAGAAGAGTTGTCATGGCACCGATCACCGAGAATCTGGGTACCAATCTGCTGAATACATTGCGGGTCAGTGTGGTTGGCACTGTTCTGTACGCCGGGCTCATCATGGGTGTGGTCGTGGTGGCGGTGTGGAAGTTCCCGATGCCCGGCGTGTAGGCGTGGCGCCCATGACCGGCTCCTGTTGGTGTGGAAGGAACGACAATGTTCGGGACGAACATCGGCGCGATGGTTGCTCTGCTTGTGGTTGCACTCGTGGTAGTTCCCGTCTCGTTCGGTGTGGCGGCACGAGCGGACGCGAAGGTCCGCGGTCTCTCGCGGCCCCGAGTCCCCGATCCGGACCCGAGGGGGTCAGTCGCGGACGTGGACGAGCGGCGCGAGCAATGGCGGCAGTTGGCAACGCGGGCATGGCTGATCTGCGGCGGTGCCTCGCTGGTCGCAGTGGCGGTCGTGGGCGTCCTGATCTGTGTGGCGTGAGGTCGACGACGGGCGCCGGGAGTACGCCGGTGTGAAGTTGCGGGTGTGCTGGTCGGTCCGGGCTGAACCTGAGCGTCGAGCCCACGGCCGGGTTTTCAACGGAGCCTGAAACCATCTCAGCCGCTGTGACATACGCGCCCGACGTCGCCCCAAGACGCGGTCTGTAACCCGGGTGAGTCGATGCGGAATTTCGTCACGACCAGTCCGCTCGGCTGCGGTGATGGACGCTGAGGCAACTGGTGCAGGCGAATTCGTCGGCTGGCGGGTTTTGGCGGTCGGCATCGGGCATAGAGGCCCGCCCGTACGACGGTGCCGTCGTACGGGCGGGATGATCCCCCGACGCGCACCAGGGGGGTGGTGCGGTCGTGGAGTGCAGCACCGATCCCTCAAAAGGGGGCGCATGTTGCCTGTCTGTGGCTGCGCGGGGTGTGCTGCCTGCGTGTCTGCGAGTGAAGTTGTGGGTCGGACATTGTGTCCGGCGGCCTCCTTCTCACGATTCGGCGGGTTTCGACGTGCTTCCAATTGTGTGGTGATCTGCGACGTTGCGCATGGGTCGTTTGACGTATGGCCGTACCTGTTTCTGCGGTTCGCGTAGTTCTTGCCGGTCGTGTGCGTTGCGTCGGTTTCGGCTTTGCCGCGGGCGCGTCTACACGGTGTTGACCGCGACGCGTCCGCCGTCGACGTCGAGGACCGTCCCGTGGATGAAGTGGGCGTCGTCGGAGGTGAGGTAGAGCACGGCGGCGGCGATGTCTTCGGCGGTGCCCGGCATGCCGGCGGGTGTGGAGTGCATCAGGGCGTCGGCCGGAGAGTCTGTGTCGGGTCCGGCGGGGCGGATGACGCCGGGGGAGACGGCGTTGACGCGGAGTCCTCGGGGCCCGAATTCGGCGGCCCACGATCGGGTGAGGCTTTCCACCGCGGCCTTGGATGACGCGTAGACGGGGCCGTGGGGGATGCCGAGGCGGGCCACCCAAGAGCCGAGGTTGACGACGACGCCACCACCGTTGTCGATCATGTGTGGGGCGAAAGCCTGCATCAGGAAGATGGGCGCTTTGACGTTCACGGCGTAGATGCGGTCGACGATGTCGTCGTCGACGGTCAGCGTGCCGGACGGCGGGAAGACGCCGGCGTTGTTGACGAGGATGTCGAGGTGCCCGCCGGTCAGATGCAGTGTCTGTTCGGCGAGGGTGCGGCTGGTGGCGGAGGTGCCGTCGAGGTCGGCGGGGAGGAAGTCGGCGCGGCCTCCCACCGCGTGGATCGCGGCGATGGTCTCGTTCCCGCGGGTGGTGTCGCGGCCGGAGACGATGACGTGTGCGCCTTCGGCGGCGAAGGCGAGGGCGATGGCACGGCCGATGTGGGAGGTCGATCCGGTGACGAGAGCGGTGCGGCCGCGGAGTCGGTTGCCGGTGAGGTGATTGGTCATGCCCCCGACGGTAGGAACAAACTTTTGGACCAGCAAGTCCAGAAAATTCGGTGTGATCGTGGGCAATAGCAGTCGGTCAGGGTTGTCCGGTCCAGAACTGCGCTACCGTTGCCACGTGCCGATCACAGCGAAGGGACTCGCGACCCGACAGCGCATCGTCGAGGGCGCGGCGACGCATCTTCGGGGTGGTGAGCCGGGCCGGGTCACGCTCGACGACATCCGCGCGATCACCGGCACCAGCAAGGGGCAGCTGTTCCACTACTTTCCGGGCGGCAAGGACGAACTGCTACTTGCCGTCGCCGTCTTCGAGGCGGACCGGGTTCTCGACGATCAGCAACCGCACCTCGGCGCGCTGACGACGTGGGCGGCGTGGTTGAGGTGGCGGGAGGCGTTGGTCACCCGGTACCGCGCTCAGGGGGCGCACTGTCCGCTCGGTTCGCTGCTGGCGCAGGCGGGCGGAACTCCGGGGGCGTCCGAGGTGGTCCGAACAATGTTGGCGCAGTGGCGGACCCACGTCGCGGCGGGGATCGAGGCGATGCAAGCGACGGGCGAGGTGCGGGCGGAGGTAGATGCGTCGCGCACTGCATCCGCGTTCATCGCGGGTATTCAGGGTGGGGTACAGGTTCTGCGGTCGACGGGCAGTGTCGAGGATCTCGAGGCCGTCCTCGACACTCTGATCGACTACCTTCGGGGCCCGGAGTCACCCACTACCTGCTGATCAGGGGTTGTCGAGCCGTTTCCATTCGTATGCCCATTGGCGCAGTCGCTTTCGGCGCAGCAGCGTGCGGGTGAGTGCGGTGGGGATGAGGAGAGCGCCGGCGGACAGTGCCCAGACCCCGGTTGCCGCGGTCGCCGCGAGAGCCGTGTTTTGCCCGCCGCTGGGGATGGGTCCGGTGAGGTTGCCATCGGCGCCGATGCTGATGGTGATTGTCTGGCCGGCTTTGGCGGGGGCGTCGGTGGGCACGACGGCGGTGTGCTCGCCGTGGGGTGTCGTCCAGCGGGCGCGGGCGCTGTCTTCGCTGCCGGCGGGGCGGAGGGCGTCTTCGGGGGTGTCAGGTGCGGGATGGGTGTCCTCGAGTAGGACGGCCACCACCTGCTGCTGATCAGCCCGGAGCGCGCGGGTCTGTTGTTCGAGCCGGGCGTGGGTGGCGGTTCCGAATGCCGCGGCGAATGGGATCGCCAGCAGTATCAGTACGGCGGTGATCAGGATGATGGCAGCTTCGGCCCGGTCGCTCGGCCGCATGAGGTGGTTGCGGCTCCACGGGCTCAGTCGCCACCACCGGGTCGGGGTGGGTACCGGTGCCGATTCCTCCGGGCGACGCATGGCTCACCTCCCGCACGGGCCTGTTCGCTGTCTCCACTCTCGATTGTGCCCAAATCTGAGGTGGTGACGCATTCATAACCGGACGGTCAGTTTGCCGCAGCCGTCGGAATCCCCGAAATTTCCGCGATTCGGGATTGCGTGATCTGTGATCACACTTTAGTCTTGAGTGGTCCGGGTATGACGGGCATCACCATCAGAGCCCGATATGTGCGACTCGACCCCTCCTGGCTTTCACGGCGCTGCCGCAAGCCAGGACGGGCGTCCCGAAACAAGGATTCGCCAGAAACTCGCCGATGCCTCCGGTGGGGACGCGGCGCTAGTCAAGGAGATACGAAGTGCGAGATGTAGTTGTTGTCGGCGCGGGCCTGGCCGGACTCTCAGCCGGTTGGCGGTTGCGTCATTGGGACACCATTATTCTGGAGTCCGACGAGCGCGTCGGTGGCCGTATTCGCTCCGAGCGTCGCGGGTCGTACTGGCTGAACTGGGGTGGCCACGTGTTCGCCGGCCCCGGATCGTCGACCGAAGCCCTGCTCAACGAGGCCGGCGTCATGTCGGTCGACATTCCCGGGTCGCTTCAGGCGCTCTCCATGAACGGGAAGTTCCTTAAAAAGGGACACATCGCCACCTACCCCTTCCGGATCCCGATGTCCCTGTCGGCGCGGATGGCGACCATGCGTGCCGGAATGAAGATCGTTGCGGGCGTAGGAAAGTACACAGGAGTGGTGCGGACGCGTGCTGGTGAGTCCGGCGCAATGCGACAGCAGCGAATCTACAACTTCGCGAACGACGAGTCGTTCCTCGATTTCGTCGGGGACCTGCCGGAGGATGCGGCGGCCCTGTTCAAGACGACCGTCACCCGGTCGGCGGGAAACATGGACCAGATCTCAGCGGGTGCGGGCATCGGATACTTCAGCTTGGTGCTCGGATTCGGACAGGGTCTGAGCCGGGGCATCGTCGGCGGCCCCTCCACCCTCACCGAAGCCCTCGCCGCGTCGCTGGGCGACCGCGTCCAGTTGGGTGCCGAGGTGCAGGAGGTCGTCCACAAGAAGGAATCGGTCGTCGTCCGCTACCGCCAAGACGGCCGTGACCACGAGGTAGAGGCGCGAACCGTCGTCCTCGCCACGACCGCGGACGTGTCGCATCGCGTCGGTGTCGATCTGCCGCAGGAGCTGCGTGAAGCGCTCGCGCAGGTCAAGTACGGACCCCACGTCAGCTCGGCGTTCCTCACCGACGAGAAGACGAAGCAGCCGTGGGACGACATCTATGCCATCGCTGCCCCGAAGCGTTCCTTCGCGATTGCCCTGAACCAGGCAAGCATCGTGCGCGGCAGCGAGTCCGTTCGGCAGCCGGGCGGCAGCTTCATGACGTTCTCGCCGGCAGCCCTGGGGCAGGCACTGCTCGACAAGAGCGACGAAGAGGTCGTACAGACCCACCTCGCCGATCTCGAGCAGATCCTCGGGCCCGGGTTCTCCGACACGGTCGTCGAGGCCAAGGCCGCGCGATGGAAGAATGCGTCGCCCTACAGCTTCCCGGGCCGCGCGAAGCTGCAGCCCACGCTGACTCGTGGAGCGGGTCGCGTCTTCCTGGCCGGCGACTATCTCGGAACGCTCTACACGGAAACGTCGATCACCTCCGGGTTCTCCGCCGCACAAGAGGTGACGAGTGTGCTTGCCACACATCGTCAGACACTTCACAGCAGCCCCGTCGCTGCACAGGCCGCCAGCGCCTGACATTCCGCACACCCAACACCCGCCAACGATCCAGGAGTCACTTTATGTCCAAGCAACTCAGCGGTGTCCTCACTGCATTGACCACCCCGTTCGACGCCGACGAGCAGATCGACGTGAACAAGCTCGAGGTCGTGGTGGACCGGTCGATCAAGGCGGGCGTCGACGGTGTCGTCGCCGCGGGATCGACCGGTGAGGTCGGGGCGCTGTCGTCGGACGAGCGCCTGCGGCTCGTCGACACGGTCATCGAGCACGCCGATGGCCGGGTACCCGTCATCGCTCAGACCGGTGCCACGACAACTGCCGAAGCCATCCGGCTTTCCCGCGCCGCCGAGAAGTCGGGCGCGGACGTGCTCATGCTGATCACCCCGTTCTACGAGCCGCTCTCGACCGAAGAGACGGTGACTTACATCAAGGATGTCGCGTCGTCGGTGGAACTGCCGATCATGCTGTACAACATCCCCGCGGTCACCGGTGTGAACCTGGACCCCGCCACCGTGCGCTCGCTGGCCGAAGAGGTCGACAACATCCGCTACATCAAGGACTCGAGCGCGAACTGGGAACAGGCACTGCAGCTGATCCACCACCACAGTGACGTGATCGGTACGTTCATCGGCTGGGACTCCTACATCTACAGCGCCCTGGTCGAGGGTGCTGCCGGAGTCATGGCGGGTGCCGCGAATGTGGTTCCGGACGAGATCGTCGCAGTCAACCGGCTCATCACCGACGGCGACCTGCACGGCGCGCTCGCCAAGTGGCGCGAACTGTACCCGGTGATCGATTCGATGATCTCCGTTCCGTTCATCGCCGCCGTCAAGGCAGGACTTGCCCTGCAGGGCGAGCCGGTCGGCGCTCCCCGTCGACCCACGGCAGAGCTCCCCGCCGAGCAGGTCGAGCGAATCGGACGGGCTCTGAAGAAGCTCGCTGACCGGAACGGGTAAATCGTGCCGGAAATCGACTGGGCCGAGTTACTCACGACTCTGGCAGACGGAATCTGGGGACCGATGGCCTATGTCGTCCTGGGCCTGGGGTTGGCATACACCATTGCCATGAAAGGCATTCAGTTCCGGCGCATTCCCGACATGATTCGCCAGCTGAGGGAGCACAGCGAGGGAGAAGGAGGCCTGTCTTCCTTCCAAGCGCTCGTGCTCGCTCTCGGGAGCCGCGTCGGTGTCGGAAGCATCGCGGGCGTCGCCACCGCGGTCGGCGGTGGTGGACCGGGCGCACTGCTGTGGATGGCCGTGACGGGACTCGTCGGCTGTACCGTCGGGTACGCCGAGGCCACCCTGGCGCAGGTGTTCAAACGGCAGGTGGAGGACGAAGACCGGAAGAAGGCCGGCGAGGACATCGGCGGCATGCCGTACTACATCAAGTACGGCCTGAAGCTTCCGAAGGTCGCGGCGCTCATCGCGTTTCTCGGCCTGGTCGGCTACGGCTTCATGTTCCCCGGGTTTCAGGTCAGCACCATCGCGTCCAGCGCTCAGCTGGCGTGGGGTCTGCCGAGCTGGGTGCCTGCAGTCTTCGTCACCGCGCTGATCGCATTGGTGATCTTCGGTGGCACGACGCGGATCGTCAAAGTCACCCAGACTCTCGTCCCGACTCTTGCAATCGGGTACCTCGTGCTGGCACTGGCCGTGATCTTCGCGAACCTCGAAAGCGTCCCCGACGCAATCAAGCTCATCGTGAACTCGGCATTCGGTCTCGATCCGGTGCTGGGCGGTATCGCAGGCGCCGCAGTGGCGTGGGGTGTTCGCCGGGCGGTCTTCGCGTCGGCGAACGGCATCGGTGAGGCCACCTTCGCGGCCGCGGCGGCGCGGACCTCGCATCCCGGTAAGCAGGGCCTCGTCCAGACCTTCAGCATCTACATCGATGTCCTGCTGATCTGCATGGCAACGGGTTTGATGATGGTGGTGTCCGGCCAGTACAACGTCTCGGACGGCTCCGGCGGACATCTCGTCGAGAACCTTCCCGGCGTCGAGGCAGGGCCGAACTGGGTCCAGAAGTCCATCGACACGCTGGCGCCGGGATGGGGTGCGGGCTTCATCGCCGTAGCCGTGTTCCTGTTCGGCTTCACCTGTCTGCTGCTGTACTACTACGTCGCGAACTCGAATCTTCTGTTCCTACTGAACGGGCGAAAGGGTCCGGTGCCCAGGCTGATTCTCAAGGTCGGCACACTCGCGATCGTCTTCGTGGGCTCCGTGGTGAACGCCGGAATCGTGTGGGCCATCGGTGATATCGGGCTCGGGATGATCGCCTGGATCAACCTCGCCTGCCTGTTACTGCTGTTCCCCATGGTCTACAAGGTCTACCGCGACTTCGAGCAGCAGAAGAAGCACGGACTCGACCCGACCTTCGACCCGAAGTCGCTCGGCATCGAAGGAGCCGACTTCTGGGAGGAAAGCACCGCCACAGCCGCCACGGCGGATCGCAAAGACTGAGCAGTTCGTTCGAGGACCGTGCACTGCGTCGATACGACGCGGTGCACGGTCCTTTCGCTGTGCGCGGCAGTTGGTGACCGGCACCCTCGCGCGGGCTGCGTCGGCAATCGACGGGCGCGAACAGCCCGACAACTTGTCCACCCGTTCAGCGGCGTTTCCTTCCCGGTTACCTGCAGGGCAGTTGTCCGTACAACTCGGCCCGTGACAGTGGTCGCCATGACGGAGCATCGGTACCGCACCATCGCGGACCAACTGGAATGCGAGATCGATCGCTTGGCGCCGGGCACCAAACTCGACAGCGAACACGAGTTGATGAAGCGTTTCGGGGTGGGCCGGGCGGCTGCGCGGGGCGCGGTGCAGGAACTGGAGCGGCGACTGCGGGTGCGGCGCGTCCAGGGTGCGGGGCCCTCCGCGCCGCCGGGGCCACCTGGTGGCAGCAGGTGGCCGGCGTCTTCCCGCAGGCCCTCCCCGCTTTCGTCGCCACCGCCCTGCACCGCTTCGACATCAACCTGCGCGCATCCGTGATCCTCGGCTACGTCGGGGTGAGCGGCATCGGCATGGAACTGTCGCTGGCGATGAAGACGATGAACTACCCCCGCGGAATGGCTCTGGCGCTGTTCGTCGTCGCGCTCTGCGTCGTGATCGAACTCGTCTCCGGCGCCGTCCGGCGCTCCCTGCTCGGTGACCGGGCGCCGAAGCGTCGCGGACTGCGCGAGCGGGTGCTCGCCGCCGGCGACGGCTGGGCGGAGAACGGTGACGCGACGTCCGACAAACCCGCCGCCCTGCGCACGGCCGGTGGCGCCTACCGGATCAGCCCACCCTGGACGGGCGAGCGGATCAGGCGCACCCTCTATCTCGGCGCGACCGCCCTGGCACTTGCCGCCGCCACGTGGGCTTCCGGCATCGACCTGTCACGGATGGCCGACGGCATCACGTCTCTGCCCGTCACCCTCGACCTGTTCTTCCCACCCGGCACCGGTGGAATCTGGGACGAACTTCTCGCGCAGCTTCTCGTCACGGTGCAGATCGCACTCGCGGCAACGCTTCTGGGTCTGCTCCTGCCCGTGCCGATCGGAATCCTGGCCGCCCGCAACGTGGCTCCCACTCCGGGAGTCGCGAAGTTCTTCCGCATCGTCCTCATGGTCTTCGCCGTCGTGATGGCCGTCGAGGGCATCGCGATGTGGATGCGCCGGGCGATGTCCTAGCGATGAAATCTGATCCGTCTGACTTTCGAGTGCGCCGCGGCCGCGTGCGACCTCGACGAGGATGGATTCGGTGGCAGGGGCCGAACTCCGGATCGGCGAATCCTTGTGACTGATCATCAACTATCTGTGTGGAGGAATCTCCTGATGAACCCGACCAAATACAGTTCGGACCGAGGCACATTCAGGGCTGATGGCGGCGGCCGACGCCGCCGTGGACGCCTACCGCCATGCACTGACCACCTACTCCCGCGAGAAGCTGCGGTCCATCGCGAAGCAGGGGGCGGACGGCACCCCGACCATGTTCGTGGACGTCGTCGTCGAGGACGCCATCATTGATGCCGCCACCGCGGCCGGGCTCAACGTGCTGTCCGAGGAGCGGGGCTGGGTCGACGTCGGCTCGGCCGTCACCCTGGTGGTCGACCCGGTCGACGGCTCGGCCAACGCCGCCGCGGCGTGCCGCTGGCCTGCTTCAGTGCGGCCGTCGTCGTGGACGGTGAATTCACCGAGGCCATGACCAGTTGGCTGCACATGGACGAGCGCTGGTGGGCGTCGCGGACCGGCTCGCCCTACCTCACCAGCGGCTGCCGGTCCGTCGCCGATGCCGCCGGATCGATGCTGCGCCCGCACCAGCACAACTGGGACGCGTGGACCCGCGTCGCGCAGAAGGCGACCCGTATCCGGATCCTCAGCTGCAGCACCCTCGACGCCGTCCTGGTGGCCACAGGAGCCGTCGATGCGTTCGACGCCGGAAGCGACACGCACCGCCTCATGGACATCGCCGCGGCTGTTGTCCTCGTCGGCGCCTCCGGTGGCGTCGTCCTCGATGCCTTCGGCCGGCCCGTCGAGTTCGACACCGACCTCACCCGCCGCTGGAGCGGGATCGTCGCGGCCACCCCCGAACTCGGCGAGGAGCTCCGAGCGCTCATCGCAGAGGCGTAGCAGCGTGCCGTGGGGTGCCCCGTGAACCCTTGAGGTCCGATTGGCCGGCCAGAGCCGAGCGCCCTGACGATGCGCGACGTTTCAGTGCCCCACCGAGGCGATAGCCTCACCATGGAATTGGCGCCGCACTCGATCCGGGTAAATGTCGTCGCTCCGACGAACTGCAACACCGACATGATCCACAACGACGCCGTTTGGCGACTCTTCCGCCGCACCTCATGCACACGAATACCCGACCGTCTCGTTCGGGCACCGAGCACAGGTGAGGATGGGACCGTCGACTCAGATCGAGGATTCGCGATCCTGGTCCGGTGCTTACAACGGCATGTACCGCAACAGCACGCGACCGTGGGCCGTGAGTGCCAGCTACGCGTCGATATGCTGCACGCATCCTTACTGCTGACAGCGAAGAGACGGTGATCGAGTTGTCTGATGGGCAACGTGACCAACCCGGACAAGCTGCACGCCGTGGTGGTCGGCCCATCGTCGACGTCGGCGCGCGGTAACCGTGGACGCGCACATCGTGTTGCCGACCGTCGACGGGCAGTCGTTCGCGTCGTTGCGCCGCCGGGCCACGCCGAGGGCGGAGCGGTATTCGCTCGGCAAACGCCTGCGCAAGCAGACACCGCGGTCGGCTCTCGGCGAGTGGCGCGCACCGGACGATCGCCCCGATGTGGTGGATCAGATCGGTGTGTCGCACCGGGGTCGGGTGGAATCCCTGATACCGGTCAGGGCGGGGCGGATGGCGGCTTCGCCGTATGGTTTTCTGCGCGGCACCGCGATCGTGATGGCCCAGGATCTCGCCGGGCTGCCGGCGACCGGAATCCGGCCGGTGATCTGTGGGGACGCGCATCTGGGCAACTTCGGGTTCTACGCCTCGCCGGAGCGCGACCTGGTGCTGGATCTGAACGACTTCGACGAGGCGCATCCCGGCGGCTGGGAATGGGACCTGCGCCGATTGACTGCGAGCATCTGGGTGGCGGGCCGGCAGAACTCGGCGACCGAGGGGCAGTGTGAGAGTGCAGTGCAGTCGTGCGTCGCCACCTATCGCGAGCATGTGCGCTGGCTCGCGGATCAACCATTGCTGGCGCGCTCGTTCGAGCGACTCGACCTCGACCGGCTGCACGCGACGGCGTCGGACGAGTCGCTGCGCCATGAGATCACCCGCGCCGCGGAGCGGGCCCGGCGCCGTGTCAGTGACCGGGCGCTGCCCCGATTCACCGAGCAGGACGAAACCGGCCGGCGCATCGTGGAGGAGCCGCCGCTGATCACCCGGGTGTCCGAGGCGGAGGCCGAGCATCTCGCCGCCGGGCTCGACGAATACCTCACCACGCTGCCCAGCCACTGGGCACGACTGCTCAGTGGCTACACCGTCGTCGATGTCGCGCACAAAGTGGTCGGCGTGGGCAGCGTCGGACTGCGTGCCTACGTCGTGCTGTGCGAAGGGAGCAGTGCCGACGACGTGGTGTTCCTGCAGCTCAAGCAGGCGCGTCGATCCGTCGTGGCGCGCTTCGTGCACGGCGAATCCGCCTGGCACGACCATCAGGGGCGGCGCGTGGTCGAGTACCAGCAGGCCCTGCAGACCGTCAGCGATCCGTTGCTCGGCTGGACCACGGTGGAGGGCCGCCAGTATTACGTGCGGCAGTTCCGGAACATGAAGGGGGCGGTCCCGATCGACAACCTCAGCGCGGCAGCTCTGACCGACTACGCCGGCATCTGCGGGCGTCTGCTCGCGAAGGGCCACGCGCGGACCAGTGGGGCGTCGATGATCGCCGGCTACGTCGGAAAGTCGGACACGCTCGACGTCGCGCTGAGTCGGTTCGCGCACGCCTACGCGGATCAGACCGAACGCGACCACGCCACTTTGGTCGACGCGGTGAAGCGGGGGAAGGTGCCGTGTGAGTCGCCGACGTGAATCGGTGTGCCCCGCGCCCGCCAGAAACCCGACCCACCGAGGCGATCGGCCCCTTGCGGGTCTGACCAACCGCCCACCACGGTAGTCACGGAAGATGCCGGTGCGGCGAGATGAGCGCGCTGCTCGGCTGTCGGTCGAGGCCACGCGTGTCGATCTGGCGGTATACGTGACCCCGCCTTGCCATTTGGTGTCGGTTCGACACCGACACGGGCGAGGCGGGGTCGAGGTGCCGCAGTGTGACGGGTCGTGATCGGTTGTCGCGACACTCCCTCAGCGTAGGCATCATTCAAAAGGGTCGGAGGCTACGTGTCAGGGAAGTCTGGGTGAACTTTCCCGTGCACCTCCGGTGGTCGGATCCAGCGCTTGTCATTGGCCAGACGCGATTCGTGCCACGAAGTGCCAGGTCAACGGATGGCAGACCGCACGAAACGCTCGTGAACTCTCGAACAACACAAAGACATGGGCGGGCCCGAATGGTTACGCTGCGCATGCTTTTTCGTATCGGTTGCAGGACGAACTGCATGGGGATCGGCATGACGAACATCAGTTATTGCGGCGGATCGGGGTCGATGTAGCGCACCGGGGTGTGGGCATCGAGCAGCCAGGCACCACCTTTTGCGGTGTCGCCGATGGGGAAGGGGCGGGTGCCGTCCGTGTGGGTGAGCGCGGCGAGCGCGGTGAGGGTTTCGCCGTGGGTGCACCACAGGGTGCCGGCGAGGGCGATGCTTTCGAGGGCGGCGCGCAGTTCGTCGGCGGCGGCGTCCGGGGCGAGCAGCGGGTGTTCGTGGATGGAAAGTCCGTGGGCGGCGGCCAATGGTGCGAGGGTGTCGAGGCAGCGGGTGGTCGGGCTGCAGTAGAGAACGCGGAGCTCGACCCCGGTGAGGGTGGTGACGAGTCCGGCCGCCTGCTGACGGCCGAGTTCACTGAGAGGCCGGTGGGCGTCGGGCCCGCTCCAGCTCTTCTTTGATATCGCATGGGCGTGCCGGAGCAGGACGAACATTGCAGGGCCCTTCCCGGACGAGAGCGTGTGCGTGTTCGGGCCAGCTTAGGTGCCGGAGCCGAACGGATCGTGCCGATTCGCAATGCCGAGTCGTGGGTTCCGGCGGCGGTGCTTGGTGTGACGGACTCCGATGATGTTCATCGGGTGGTGACGGTCGGTGCCGTCCGGGCGGCATACGGTGAAAATGCTGTTGCTGCGGTGGTCCTGGTCGAGCGGATCCACTGCAGGATCGGAGCAGAAGCGCTACCGAGCCGACCCCGGCCACTGTGCGAGATGTGACTCCCATTCGGCCAACGCCCCATTGGCGTCCGCGTGCCGTTCCGGGATCCCAGCGGGGGATGGGCATCGATCGCGAGATCCACCAGAGCGTGGGCGACGGTCAGCACACTGAGATGGTGGCGTTGCGCGACTCGGAGCAGTTCGTCGAACGCGTCGGGCTGGCCGCACCGTCGCAGCGCGATGAGGATGCCCTCCGCCACCGACAGTGTTTCGCGCGCATCCCTCGCATGACCGATCCCAACCCCGGCACGTCCAGAAGTCGGGTGAGGTTCGGGCATCGTCGCCATGGGCATCATCTCCCGAGATCGCGCTATCCCGATCGCCGATTGGGCCGGCAACCGTAGGTGGCGTACCCGCGCCATGCGCTACTCACACTTCAGGAGAACTTGATCACGGACTCCCCGAACTGGACGGGTTCCCGCCCGCTTTACGCGTTGATCAACGCATAAAGCTTGGCGGCTTCACGTTCGGCCTGCTCTACTGCCTCGAACAACACGCTGCGCAGCAGGCTCGCGTCGACGCCACCCGGCTGGCGACCTGAACTCGTGCAGGACACGCCTCACTGCCGACGGGTGCCCGCGCGGTCTCGCCGATCCACCCCATGACGAGAGGTTCGGCCGGCAGAGGCGTGGCGGTGCGATCGTCCGCCTTCGATGCCGTTTCCGGCGCGGGTGGCGCTGGTGCTGGTTCACACAGTGCTCACGAGCGCTGCTCGGCCCGTGCGCGCACAGTTCACCCGGAGTTATGACACCCCGCTAGCCTTTCGGTCACGAGCTATTGGGGAGTGACTGTGGAATTCAGACATCTCGTCTCGTTCATCACTATTGCCGAAGATCTGCATTTCGGGAAAGCTGCAGCGCGGTTACATCTGACGCAACCGTCGCTGAGCGCGCACCTGCAGAAGTTGGAGAAGTCCCTCGGGGTGCGGTTGGTCGCGCGCACGTCACACGAAGTGAAGCTCACAGCCGCGGGGAGGGAATTCGAGGTCCAGGCGCGGTTGATCGTCGCGCAGATGGACAAGGCCGCCCAGATCGCCCGGGCGACCGCGGACGGTCGTTCGGGAACCTTGAATATCGGCTACAACATGCCCGCCAGCCGTCACGTGCTGCCATCCGCTCTGGCGCGGATGAGTGCCGCCCATCCCGACGTCGTAGTGTCCTTGTGGGAGAGGCGTACTGGGCCGCAACTCGACGACCTCGCGGACGGCGGGCTCGATGTCGCGCTCGTCTACGGTCATCCGCGTACCGCCGAATTCCGGTATCGGCGGGTCCTGCGTAATGTGCCGCTGGTCGCGGTCGTGGGGGAGGGACACAGCTGGGCGGGCCGGCCCGGTGTTCCGTTCGCCGAACTTGCTTCCCAACCGTGCGTGATGTTCGCGCGCGAGCAGTGTCCGGCAATGTACGACTCGATTTTCGGCGCCGCATCGGACAGCAAAATTTCGCTCAACGTCGTTCAGATGGCGGATGATCCGGGTGCGACGGCACACATGGTGTCGGTCAAGTCTCTGGTGGGATTCGCGTCGTTGCCTCGCGCGTCATCCGGGGGTCTGCTCGCGATGGGCACCAGTTCGGTGGCGGTGAAGCTGTTCGACCCGATTCCCACGATCGACCTGTATGCGGTGTGGCGTGCCGAGGAAATAAATCCCGCTGTATCCTCTTTTCTCGACTGTATCGACCTTTGCGACGAGACGCCGAGGGCGAAAAACGGGCTCGTCGCTATTTGACTTCGGCGATAGAAATATCCGTTCGCGCATTTGTTTAATGTTCATTGCCGACTCGTGGCGGGTGCCGAACAATTATTTCCATGAACTCTGTGTCGTTTTTTGGAAATGGTGTCGAACTGACCCACGAATCGGGACTGTATTCGGTGGTGCGTGGCGCCGCTGCGGCCGCACCGGAGCGGATCGCGCTGTGTGCTGGAGCGGAGGGTGAGCAGCTGTCCTGTGCCCGACTCGATGCCCGTGTCCGGGCGCTGGCGTCTGCGTTCATCGACTGCGGCGTGCAGGTGGGTGATCGGGTGGCGGTTCTCGGGCGGACCGGCGTCGAGTGGGCGTTGGTGGATCTCGCCGTACTCGCCATCGGCGCGGTGGTGGTGCCGGTGTACCCGACGTCGTCCGACGCGCAGATCGCGCACATCCTCTCCGACTCCGGTTCCCGGCATTTCGCTGCGGAAACCGAGCACGATGCGGGCCGGCTGACGGCGGCCGGCGCGACGACGGTGTGGGGGTTCGCCGAAGTCGCCACCTGGTCCCACGGTATCGAGGGCGACGAGCTCGACGCCCGGACAACTGCCGTCCGCGCGGACGATCACGCCATGATCGTCTACACCAGCGGCACAACGGGTCCCGCGAAGGGATGCATCCTCACCCACCGCAACATGTTCGCCTCGGCCGCCAACACCGTCCTCCACACCGGTGAGATGTTCGGCGGTGACGAGCGCGGGCAGGCTGTGACCGCCCACGCGCTTCCGCTCGCGCATGTGTTCGGTCAAACCATCCTGTTCGCCTGCCTGATCGGCGGCACCCGCACGCACCTGTTGCCGGCGATCCCTGAACTGGTGCCAGTGCTGCCCAAGGTGCGGCCGACGTTCCTCGCCCTCGTCCCTTACGCGCTCGAGAAGATCCGTAAGGCGGCCCGCGGTCTGCTGCCCGCGGACGGCGAAAACGCGGCGGTCGAACAGGGGATCGCCATCCTGCGCGGTCAGAGCGATCCTGGGCAGCCGGTGGGCCCGGTCGTCGACCTGCTCGGCGGCCGGCTCACCCATGTCATCTCCGGCGGTGCCTCCCTCGACACCACGACGGCCGGCTTCTTCGCGGCCTTCGGCCTGCGCATCCTCAACTGCTACGGAATGACCGAAACCGCTACGGCCGTCACCGTCAACGAGCCGGCCACCAACCGGCTCGAGACCGTGGGTCGTCCGATCCCCGGTACGACGGTCGCGATCGCCGACGACGGTGAGGTCCTGATCAAGGGCGCCAACGTGACCCCCGGATACTGGGGCGCCGCCGCCGACAAGACCCCACTCGACCGCGACGGCTGGTTGCACACCGGCGACATCGGGGAACTCGACTCCGACGGTTACCTCCGGATCACCGGACGGCGCAAGGAAATCCTCGTCACCAGCGGCGGAAAGAACGTCGCCCCCACACCACTCGAAGACCGCCTCCGGCTGCACCCGCTGGTGAGCAACTGCATCGTCCTCGGTGAGGGCCGCACCTACATCTGCGCCCTCCTCACCCTCGACGGCGACCGGTGGTCGCTGTGGCGGCAGGACACCGGCGCCGCGGACGATCGGAACGATCCCCGTCTTCGCGAAGAGTTGCAGGTCGCCGTCGACGACGCCAACAGCCTCGTCTCCCGTGCCGAATCGATCCGTGAATTCCGCGTCGTCGACGGCGACTTCACCGTCGAGGCCGGACTCTTGACCTCGTCACTGAAACTGCGACGAACGGAAATCGAAAACACGTACCTCGCCGAAATTAATGACATGTACGCGGCGAGAGTCTGAATTCGAGGCCACGGTAAGTCGAACTTCCGGCGAAGACATTCGAATTGTTTTTCCGCCGATAGTGACCGGCGATCGCCCGATCAATTACGTGCTCCTGGAATACAGGAACGGTACGAGTCGAAGAATACTCGTCCACAGACATGGTGACCGCGAAACGCGAAAACAGGAGAACCGTGAAAATGTATGACGTCATTGTTGTCGGCGCCCGGGTAGCCGGCTCACCGCTGGCGATGCTCCTCGCCCGCAGGGGATACCGAGTGCTCGCGGTGGACCGCGCCAGCTTCCCCAGCGACACCGTCTCCACCCACTACATCCACCAAGCCGGCCTCTCCCGACTGAAGGACTGGGGGCTGCTGGACAAGGTGATCGCCACCGGCTGCCCACCGATCCGGCACCTGAACTTCTCCTACACCGACATCGCCCTCGACGGCTTCGCCGACCCGATCGACGGTATCGACGCGGTGTACTGCCCGCGCCGCACCGTCTTGGACAAGATCCTCATCGAGTCCGCCGCCGCGGCCGGAGTCGAGGTCATCGAACGGTTCAAGGTCACCGACCTGGTCGAACACGATGGCCGCGTCGTCGGCATCCGCGGCACCGAGGGCGATGGAACAGCACTGGAATTCCGGGCCCAGATCGTCGTCGGTGCGGACGGGGCGAACTCGATTGTCGCATCGAAGGTCGGCGCCGACACCTACCGCGGGGCACCGGGCGGCTGCTTCGTCTACTACTCCTACTACTCGGGCATCGACTGGGGCATGCACCACCGCACCGGATTCGGCCGCCAGCAGTTCGCGTCCTGGCCCACCAACGACGACCTGAGCCTGGTCGCCGTGATGCGCCCGCGCGAGAAGTTCCGGGACTTTCGGGCCGACCCAGATGCCGGCGTCAACGAGATCATCGACGCCATCGACCCGAAGTACGGAGAAGACCTGCGATACAACGGAACCCGTGAAGAGCAATTCCGGCCCATGCTGTATCCGGACAACTACTACCGGCAGTCCTTCGGACCCGGCTGGGCACTGGTCGGCGATGCCGGCTACCACAAGGACCCCTTCACCGGCTGGGGCATCACCGACGCCTTCAAGTACGCCGAGCTGCTGTCCGAGCAGATCGACGAGGGCCTGAGCGGCCGACGCCCGATGGAGGAGGCCCTCGCCGACTACCAGCGCACCCGTGACGAACAGAGCGCCGGCACCTACGAGTTGACCCTGAGCATCTCCGAACTCACCCTGACGCCCTACTACGACTCGGTGTTCCGGGCCGCCGCCAAGAGCCCGGCCTACACCAAGAAATTCTTCGGACTCATCGCCGGCGGCATCCCGGGCGAGGAGTTCTTCGCACCGCAGAACCTCGCCGGCCTGTACGCCGAGGTCGACCTGCCCGAATCCGACCGACACCTGACCCCGGCATGAGCGGCCACGCCCTGACCGTGATCGGAGACAGCTTCGTCGAGGGCCGCGGCGACCCGGCCCCGCACGGCGGCTACCGCGGCTGGGCGCCGCGGCTGGCCACTCAGCTGGGCCTGCGCGCCACCAAGGTGCACAACTTCGGCACCCACGGCGCCACCACCACCGATGTCGTGCACTCCCAACTGAGCCCGGCCCTGACCACGAAGGCACCACTCATCGGGGTCGTCGTCGGCGTCAACGACCTCGTCAGCGACTACGACGAGGCGCGCTTCGTGCGCAATGTGCGCACCATCTTCACCGCCCTGACCGACAGCGGCGCGACCGTGCTCACTGCCACCTACCCCGACATCCCCGCCCGCCTCCCGGTCCCGGACAACTTCAAGACACTGCTGCGCACCCGCTTCACCGAAGCCAACCACGCACTCGCCGACGTCACCGCGCACACCGGAACCCTGCTGCTCGACCTCGCCGCGACACCCGAGTGGGGCCGCGACGAGCTGTGGACCTCCGACGGGCTGCACCCGAGCCCTACCGGGCACCGCCACTTCGCGGCCGCCGCAGCCGAGCTGATCGCGCACACCACCGCCACCACCATCGCCGCCTGAGCGGCCCGCCCGCACCTCGAGAGGACCCTCGTGACCGCCGAAACCCCCGATCGGCTGGACGACCGACGACTGGCACGGAACCCGATCGCCATCGTCGGCATGTCCGGACTGTTCCCCAAAGCCCGCAACCACCGCGAATACTGGCAGAACATCGTCGACGGCATCGACTGCACCGAGGACGTCCCCGAGTCCCGCTGGAGCCTGGACGACTACTACGACGAGGACCGCACGGCACCGGACAAGACGTACTCGCGGCGCGGCGCCTTCCTCCCCGACATCGACTTCGACCCCCTCGAATTCGGGTTGCCCCCGAACCAACTCGAAGTCACCAGCACCATGCAGACCCTGAGCCTCGGAGTCGCCCGCGACCTGCTCACCGATGCCGGCGCCCCGGACTCGACCTGGTACGACCCCGCCCGGACCGGCGTTGTGCTCGGCACCACCGGACCGGTGCCGCTCATGCATCCGCTCGCCGCGCGCCTGTCGACGCCGGTGCTCAAACAGGTAGCCCGCAGCTGCGGACTGTCGGACACCGACGCGAACACGCTGGCCGACAAGTTCGTCACCGCGTTCGCACCGTGGGAGGAGAACTCGTTCCCCGGACTGCTCGCGAACGTGGTCGCCGGCCGAATCGCCAACCGGTTCGGGCTCGGCGGCATCAACTGCACCGTAGACGCCGCCTGCGCCGCCTCACTGGCCGCGATGCGGACCGCGATCGCCGAACTGCTCGACGGCCGCGCCGACACCATGATCACCGGCGGAGTGGACACCGAAAACTCGATCTTCATCTACATGTGCTTCAGCAAGGTCGGGGCACTGTCCCCGACCGGGCGGATCAGCCCCTTCTCCGACCAGGCCAACGGCACCATCCTCGGTGAGGGCATCAGCATGCTCGCGCTGCGCCGCCTCGACGACGCCGAGCGCGACGGCAACCGCATCTACGCCGTCATCAAAGGCCTCGGCTCCTCCAGCGACGGCCGCTCCAAGAGCATCTACGCCCCCCGCGCCGAAGGCCAACGCGTCGCACTCGACCGCGCCTACACGGACGCGGACTGCTCACCGGCGTCGGTCGAACTGTTCGAGGCGCACGCCACCGGCACCGCGGTCGGCGACCGCACCGAACTCACCGCCCTCGGTGGCCTGCTCACCGACGCCAGCGACGAACCCCGCTTCGCCGCCCTCGGCAGCGTCAAGTCCCAGATCGGGCACACCAAGGGTGCCGCCGGCACCGCCAGCGTCATGAAACTCGCCCTCGGCCTATACCACCGCGTGCTCCCAGGCACCATCAACGTCGACAAACCCAACCCGGCCATCGACACCGCCGCCGCACCGTACTACGTCAACACCCGCACCCGGCCCTGGATCCGCGATCCCGAGCGCCCCGTCCGCCGCGCCGCCGCCTCGGCAATGGGATTCGGTGGCACCAACTTCCACATCGTCCTCGAAGAACACACCACCCCGATCGCGGACCGGCGCACCCTGCACACCGCCCCGACCGCCCACCTGTGGCACGCACCCGACGTCACCGCCCTCATCGACCTCGTCCGCACCCAGCCCTCCCAGGACGGCGGCCAGATCCCCACCGATCACGTCCGGATCGGGTTCGTCTCCCTCGACGAGGACAACGAGACCCATCTGCGCGAACTCGCCGCCGACCAACTCACGAACAACCCCGATGCCACGGCCTGGAACCACCCCGAGGGCATCTCCTACCGCGCCTCCGCACAACCCGACCTGCGTATCGGTGCCCTCTTCGCTGGCCAGGGCAGCCAGTACGTCGACATGGGAACCGCCGCAGCACTTGCCAATCCGCTGATCGCGGACACCTTCGACCGTGCCAACGCAGCATTCGCCGGCGAACCCCAGCGCCTCGGCGCCGTCGTGTTCCCCCCGCCGGTCTTCGACGAGGCCGACCGCGACACCCAGGAAACCCTGCTGCGTCGCACCGAATTCGCGCAGCCGGCCATCGGCGCGCTGTCCGCAGGACAATTCCGCGCCCTCACCGAGCTGGGCTTCACCGCCGACGGCTACCTCGGACACAGCTTCGGGGAGCTGACCGCCCTGTGGGCGGCCGGGTCCCTGACCACCGACGACTTCTTCACCCTGGCCCGCGCCCGCGGCCGGGCCATGGCACCGCAGCCCGGCGCCGAGACCGGCACGATGCTCGCCGTCGCTGCCACCCGCGACGACGTCGACGCCCTGATCGCCGGCCTCGACGACGTGTGGGTGTGCAACCACAACGCCCCCGATCAGATCGTCGTCGGCGGCGGTACCGAGGCGGTCGCCGCGTTCGCCCGCACCTGCGCCGACCGCGGCGTCGCCACCCGCGAGCTGCCGGTGTCGGCGGCCTTCCACACCCCGTACGTCGGGCATGCCGTCGCCGCCTTCGAACCCGCCGTCGCCGAGGTGCGTATCGGAGAACCGGCCGCACCGGTGTACGCGAATTCACCCGGTGCCCGATACGGGATGGACGTCGACACGAACCGCGCGACCCTGGTCGGGCAGCTCCTGCGACCGGTCGAGTTCGTCACCGCACTCGACAGCATGCGGCAGGACGGGTGCACGGTCTTCGTCGAATTCGGCCCCAAGCAGGTCCTGACCTCCCTGGTGCGCCGCACCCTCGGCGATGACGTCGTCGCCATCGCCACCGACGGCGGACCGCTCGGCGACAGCGACCTCAGCCTCAAGCGAACCGCGGTCCAGCTCGCGGTGCTCGGGCAGGCCCTCCACGGCATCAACCGCTACCGTGACGTACCCCCAGCGCCGGTCGAGCGTCGCGGGATGAGCGTGAGTTTGTCTGCCCCGGAATACACCCCCGAACAGCGGCGCCGCGCCTACGCCGACGCACTCGCGGACGGCTACCGGGTCTCACCGGTCACCACGCCGGCCGCATCCACCCCGGAACCGACCGCCACGCATTCCGCTCCGCTTCCGATCCCGTCGGCGCCGCCCGCCGTCGCCGCGACCCCCCTGCCCATCCGAGCAACGGAGAACACCGTGTCACATCCCGCGGGGCAGTCCACCGGCCTCGACACTGCCCTGTCGCAGCACGTGGCAACCCACAACGACTACCTCGACGGCCAACTCGAACTCGCCCGGGAACTGGCCCGCGCCCTGAACACCGCTCAGCTCGACGACGGCATGGTTCGCGCGATCGAGGCCGTCAAGGATCACGGGGTGGCCATCAGCCACACCCACGCCCGCGCCACCGAAATCCTGGGCCACCTGGCCGAACTCGACACCCCCGCCACCGCCGGCACCACCGTTGCGGTGTCCTCCCGGGCGGACCTGCTGGCGTTGCCGCCGCGCCCCGCACCGCAGCTGGCACCGACTCCCACGTCGGCCGCTGCCCACGCACCCACCCCGATCCCGGCCCCGGTTTCCGCGCCCACCCCGGCCCCGGCACCGCCGGCACCGAGCACACCGGCGACCCTCACCGCACCGATCGCCGCCGACACACCCGCCTCCTCCGCAGCCGTCGATGCCGCGGCGCTGCGTTCGGCGTTGCAGGAGGTGGTGGCGGACAAGACTGGTTACCCGGTGGAGATGGTCGATCCGTCGATGGACCTCGAGGCGGATCTGGGTGTCGACTCGATCAAGCGGGTGCAGGTACTCGGCGCCGTGCAGGAACGGTTCCCACAGTTGCCGAGCCTGGGCCCCGAGCAACTCGGTGTCCTTCGGACACTGAATCAGATCGTCGAGATCCTCGCCAACGCCCCGGCCCCGGCCCCGACACACACAGAGAAGTCGGAAACCTCAGCGACACCGCAGGAGTCGACTTCCTCGGTGGTAAGCTCCGCGGCGCTGCGTTCGGCGTTGCAGGAAGTGGTGGCGGACAAGACTGGTTACCCGGTGGAGATGGTCGATCCGTCGATGGACCTCGAGGCGGACCTGGGTGTCGACTCGATCAAGCGGGTGCAGGTACTCGGCGCCGTGCAGGAACGGTTCCCGAACTTGCCGAGCCTGGGTCCCGAGCAACTCGGCACCCTGCGCACCCTCGACCAGATCGTCGATCTCCTCGCCGAGGGGAGTGATGTCCACCCAAAAGCTGAAGCCGCGGCCACCGCGCCGCGGCACCTCGTCGAACTCGTCGCCCTGCCCCCGATCGACCACCAGGACAACACCTTCGGCGACCACCCCCACGCGGTAATCATCGAACTCGGACCCGACCAAGACAACAGTGACGGCGCCGCCCTCGCCCACGCCCTCACCGACCACCACTGGACGGTCCGCCGACTCCACCTCACCGGCACCCTCGACGACATCGACACCACTCTGACCGACGCTCTCGACGAGCCCACCGACCTGTGCATCGTCACCGTGGGCCACACCCACGACGCGGCCGACGCGACCCAGGCACTCGGCGCCACAATCCTCGCCGCCAAACACACCCACCCCGCACTCCTGAACACCGCACGCACGGGCACGCGGGCCGCGTTCGTCACCGTCACCCGGATCGACGGCGCACTCGGCTTCGTCGGCGACGGCGACCCGGTCGGGGCACTGGCCGGCGGTGTCGGCGGCGTCGTCAAGACCCTCTGCGTCGAGCACCCGGAACTGTTCAGCCGCGCCCTCGACATCCACCCCGCCCTCGACACGGACCGGTTCACCGCTGCCGTCCTCGCCGAACTCCACGACAGCGCCATCGACACCCCCGAGGTCGGGGTCGGCGAACTCGGCGACCGGCAGACCCTAGTCCCCGGTATCCACGCCTGCTCCGCCGAACCGACCAGCGTGCACCTTGACACCCCCGTCGAGATCCCCGCTCTGACCGCCGACGATGTCGTCCTCGTCACCGGCGGCGCCCGCGGCGTCACCGCCCTGTGCGTCCGGGACCTCGCCCGCCACTGCGACGCCCGCTTCATCCTGCTCGGCCGCACCGAACTGGTACCCGAACCGCAGTGGGCACACGGTGTCGAGGACCATGATCTGCGCCGGGCCGCGATCGCCGGACTCGGCGGCACCGCCACCACCCCACGGGAAATCGCCCGCACCTGCGCAGCGATCACCGCGAACCGCGAAATCCAGGACACCCTGAGAGTCTTGGGGGAGCGCGGACGCTACATCGCCGCCGATGTCACCGACACCGCAGCCATCGAGGCCGCGCTCGGCGCCGACCGCGACCAGATCACCGCCCTGGTGCACGGGGCCGGTGTCCTCGCCGACGCACTGATAGTGAAGAAAACCGCCGGCGAGATCGACCGGGTGCTCAGCCCCAAGATCGGTGGGCTCGCCGCGGTCCTCGGCGCCCTCGGTGAGACGCCGCCGCTTCGACACCTGGTGTTCTTCACCTCCGTCGCCGGGCTGTACGGAAACTCCGGGCAGGCCGACTACGCCGCGGCCAACGAGGCCCTCGGCCGCTTCGCCGCCACCTGGAAACACCGGCACCCCGACCATCATGTGACGGCCATCGACTGGGGCGCCTGGGACGGCGGCATGGTCACGCCGGAACTGCGCGGATACTTCCTCGACCGCGGCATCACCCTGCTCGACCCGGATGTCGGTGCCCGGGCCTTCACCGAACAGTTCACCACCGCACGCCGCGATGACGTCGTCATCTTGATCGGGGAAGCAAAATCCCTGGCGACCGGCGAACCGACGCACCGACCCGATACGCTGGTCCGCCGCAGTCTGCAGGACCTGCCTGCGCACCGCATCATCGCCGCCCACCGCATCGGTGACCACACCGTGCTGCCCGCGACATTCGGGCTCGGTGCGATGATCAACGTCGTCGAGCGAGCCCACCCCGGGCTGTGCGTGACCACGGTCCGCGACTTCCGCGTGCACAAGGGCATCGTCTTCGATCACCCGATCACCGACGTGTCGATCGAGACCACGCACACCGCCGACACAGAACCGGTGCGCGTGCACGTTCAGGTCTTCGGGACCGACAACGACAGACGGGTACCGCACTACGCGGCCACCTTCGACCTGTCCACCACCGCGGACACGGCACCGGTAGTCCCGGTGACCTGGCCGGCCACCGGTGCGGACGCCGGGATCCTCTACCGGGACGCGACACAATTCCATGCCCCACCGTTGCAGGGCATGCGGCGCATCCTGCGTGACGACGCAGACGCCCTCGTCCTCGAATGCGCCCTGTCCGCTGCACCGGTCGCGCTCGGCGCGTTCACCGGCGTCCTGCACAATCCCGTCCTCGCCGACGTGATCCTGCAGGGACCCCCGGTGGCCGGTCACCGGGCACTCGGATCGGCCTGCCTGCCCCTGGGCATCGGCCGCATCGAATATTACGACGCTCTCCCCGACGACGAGCCCTTCGTCCTGATCGTCGACAACGCCCGCCCCGGGCCGGTGGACGCACTGGTCGATGCGTGCGCGGTCACCGCGAACGGCACCGTCCTGCAACGGTTCACCGACGTCGCCGTCGTCACGACCCCCGACCTGTCCGAGAAGTTCCGCGAATCAGTGAGGCAGTGGAGCGCATGAACCCCGTGCCGACGACCACCCCCGACGTCCTGTCCTTCGACGGCGTCGCGTTCAACCCGGTCCCGATCAGCCCGACCATCACCCCTACGACCATCCCCGCACCTGTGCCGAGTACACCGGCGCGCGCACTGCCCGCCACCGCGGCGACCCCGCTGGCCGAGGTCCGCGCCGGGCTCGTCGTCGCGCACCGCGCCGCTCTCGCCGCACAGACCGCGGTGCAGCGGCGCCTGCTCCGCGACGCACGCACCATCACCACCACCACCGCGGAGGTCATCGCCCCCGCCTCAGGTGGGCCGGTCGCGGCGGTGACCGCGGCCCCGGAAGGTGCGTACAAACCCCTCGCCCGCACCGGCGTGGACCGCCTCGACGCCGCCGCACTCGACCTGCTCACCCGCGGGCAGATCCCCGCCGTGTTCGGGCCCGCCTATCAGCAACTCGGCGCCAACCATGACATCCGCCTCGCCGCCGACGGCTCCCCGCTGCTCCTGCACAGTGTCAGCGAAATCGGTTTACGCGACGGCGCACTCGGCCTCGGACGCCTGCGCGCCCGCTACACCGGCAACCCGGCGGCAGCCGCCGTCCAAGCCGGACAAGTCTTCGCGCTCTACGCCGGCCTGCACCTGTGCCTCGCCGACGCGCACCTCGACAGCGCCGCCTCCGCCACCGCGGCGACCGACGCATCGACCGAATCCGACCTCGAACTGATCGTCACCGACATCGACCTCGTCCCACGCCCGCACCTGACCGCCGAAGTCCTGTGCGGCGGATCGAGCGTGCCAGTGTCGGTCACCGTCACCGAAAACCCCGCCGCCGTCATCGGTCCCGGCGCCGGCGGCACCCTCGACACCTGGACCGGACGCATCACCGCAGCCGGAGAAAGGGCGCTGCTCAACGAATTCCACATGGCCCATCTGGCCCGAGGTGACCAGGGCATCGCACTCGGACCCGAATTCGCCCACTACACCGGGATCCGGGCCACCCGCGTGCCCACCGGCGGCCTGCTCCTCGTCGACCGCATCACCGACTTCGGCGGCACCCGCGGCACCCTCGACCAACAGCTCACCTACCGCAGCGAGTACGACTCACCCGCCGACTCGTGGTACTACGCCGATACCGCGAACGAATCCATGCCGCACTTCGTGTACATGGAAACGTCACTGCAGGCCGCCCTGCTGATGGGGTACTACCTCGGGCCCACCCTGACTCAACCCCACACCACCCAAAGTCTGCGCAACCTCGGCGGCACCGCCACGGTCCTGCGCCGAGTCGAGTTGCGCGACAAAACCATCACCCAGACCTCCCGGCTGCTGTCGACCACCCTGCTGCCCGGGTCCTCGCTGCAGAGCTTCGACTACACCCTCTCCGCCGACGGCGAACCCTTCTACCAGGGTGAGACGATGTTCGGCTACTTCAGCGACGAAGCACTGTCCAACCAGACCGGCCTCGACGCCGGCCGCCACCGCCCCACCTGGCTCGCCGAGCACCCCGACCGGGCAAGCACCCGCCGCATCGACCTCGACGCCCGCCGCCGCAACCCCGGCGACCAGCTGTGCAACCGCCGCAACCTGGCCCTGCTGGACTGGATCGACGTCGTCGACGGCGGGGGAGCGTTCGGCAACGGCTACCTGCACGCCCTGCGCCGCATCGACCCGCAGGACTGGTTCTTCTCCCGCCACTTCCACCTCGACCCCGTCATACCCGGATCGCTCGGGGTGGAATCGGTGATCCAGGCTCTGCAGGAGTGGGCCGCCGACACCGGACTGGCCGACCACCTGGCCGACCCGGTGTTCTCCATCCCCGCGAACATCGCCTTCACCTGGAAATACCGCGGACAGTTCCTCCCGTCCGACGGCACCTGCGAGCTCGAGGTCCACATCAAGACGGTGACCCACTCGGCCACCGGGGTCGTGGTCACCGCCGACGCGTCGCTGTGGAAACCGGGGCTGCGGATCTACGAACTCGAAGACATCGCCATCGAACTGACCGAGCGGAAGACCCCGGCATGACCATTCCCTCCGTGACCGCACCCGTCCGCGACCTCATCCAGGTCCGCGCCACCCTGCTGAATCTGACGGCACCGTGCTGGGTGGTCCGCGGTCCCGACGGTATCGACATCACCGCCGACGCCGGGCGCGCCGCCCACGCCGAGGTGCTCACCGCCGTCGGCCCCCTCCCAGCCCACCAGCTCGGCGATCACACCTTCGGTGCCTTCCACGGCGTCCGCTACGCCTACACGGCAGGAGCCATGGCCAACGGCATCGCCTCACCGGCCATGGTGGCGGCGCTGGCGCGGGCGGGCTACCTCGCCTCCTACGGCGCCGCCGGAGTGCTCCCGGCACGTGTGGACACCGCTCTCGCCGAACTCGCCACCACTCTGGGCGAACTTCCTTACGCCTGCAACCTCATTCACAGCCCGAGCGAACCCGCCCTCGAACGAGCCATCGTCGACGCCTGCCTGCGGCACCGGGTGCGTTGCGTCGAGGCCTCCGCGTTCATGGACCTGAGCCCGGAGATCGTCCGGTACCGACTGACCGGACTGTCCACCGCCCCCGACGGCCGGGTGATCCGGGCGCACCGGGTCGTCGCGAAGGTCTCCCGGGTCGAGGTCGCCGAACTGTTCCTCCGACCGGCACCGGCGGCGCTGGTGCACCAGCTCCTCGACCGCGGCGACATCACCACCGAGCAGGCGAGGCTCGCCGTATCAGTCCCGATGGCCGACGACATCACCGCCGAGGCCGACTCCGGCGGACACACCGACCGGCGCCCCCTGATGGTGCTCCTGCCCGACCTGATCGCCGCCCGCGACCGCATCCACCGCGAACTGCCCGCGCTGGGCCAGGTCCGGATCGGCGCCGGCGGCGGCATCGGCACCCCCGCCGCGGCGGCCGCCGCGTTCGCCCTCGGCGCCGCCTACATCGTGACCGGCTCGATTAACCAGGCCACCGTCGAAGCCGATCAATCCGACGCGACCAAAACCCTGCTCGCCGGCGCCGGCGTGGCCGACTGCACGATGGCACCGTCGTCGGACATGTTCGAACTCGGTGTCCAGGTCCAGGTTCTCCGCCGCGGCACCATGTTCGCCACCCGCGCACACCGCCTCTACGACACCTACCGGGCCTACGCGGGCATCGACGCGATCCCCGCCGCCCGCCGCGAGGACCTCGAATCGGCGGTGTTCCGCCGACCGCTCACCGAGGTGTGGGACGACTGCGTCACCTACTTCACCGAGCGCGACCCCGTGCAACTCGCCGGTGCCGCCGACGACCCGAAACGCAAGATGGCCCTGATCTTCCGGTGGTACCTCGGACTCTCGTCGGGGTGGAGCATCCGCGGCGCCAACGACCGGACCGCCGACTACCAGATTTGGTGCGGGCCGGCGATGGGCGCCTTCAACAACTGGGTCGCCGGCACCCACCTGGCCGCCCCCGCCCACCGCCGGGTCGCCGAGATCGCCCACCACATCCTCGAAGGCGCCGCCTACCTCACCCGCGTCGGCCAGCTCCGCACCGCCGGCGTACGGCTGCCCTCCGAGATCGCCCACTACCTCCCCGCACCCCGGGAGGAGCGGTGACCGCAGCCGGAGCCCGCAGGGAGACCGCGGACCTACTCCACACGATCAGCGACTACAGCGCGAACTACCTCCAGGATCCGCGCACCGAGCACACCGGCTCCGCCGTCGACCGGAGCGAACTGCGCCGCCGTCTCGCCGCCCCGCTGCCCCGGAACGGAGTCGACGCGCAGACCGTGCTCGGTGAGCTGATCGAGCACGGCGAGCCGGGACTGCTGCATTCGGGGGCGCCGACGTTCCTCGGATTCGTCATGGGTGGGGCATATCCCGTTGCGGTGGCGAGCGAATGGCTCACCTCGGTGTGGGACCAGTGCGGCGCCCTCTACGCGACGAGCCCGACGGCGTCGGTGATCGAGGAGGCGGTGTCGCGGTGGCTGATCACGCTCTTCGGGCTTCCGGCACAGACGTCGGTGGGGATCACGACGGGCTGCGCGACAGCCAACCTCACCGGGCTGGCCGCCGCCCGCCACCACGTGCTCGCCGCCTCCGGGTGGGACGTCGAGCGGGACGGGTTGATCGGCGCACCCGCGCCGAGAATCTTGGTGAGCGAGGGTTGTCACGTCACGGTTCACCGGGCGCTGCGGCTGCTCGGGCTCGCTGGGCAGGTACGAACCGTCGAGACCGACGATCAGGGCCGGATGTGTGCGCGTGCGCTCGCGGCGGAGCTGTCTCGGACGAGGGGGCCCCTGATCGTGTGCGGTCAGGTCGGCAACGTCGACTCGGGTGCCGTCGATCCTCTCGCGGACGTGTGCGATCTCGCACACGAGTACGGCGGCTGGGTACATCTCGATGCCGCATTCGGAATGTGGGCCGCGGCGAGTGTGCCCGCCCGTCGGCACGTGTCGGGGTTGGAACGCGCCGATTCGTGGGCGACCGATGCTCACAAGTGGCTGAACGTCCCCTACGACTGCGGAATCGTGCTGTGCGCCCATCCGACGTCCCACCGCGCTGCGCTGCGCACCAGCGCCGAGTACCTGACCCCGGCGGTCGACGGAGGCCGGGACCCCGTCGACTACACCCCGGACATGTCCCGCCGTGCCCGCAGCCTCGTGCTCTGGGCCACGCTCCGGCACCTCGGCGTCGACGGTGTTGCCGAGTTGATCGACCGCTGCTGCAACCACGCCCGACGTCTGGCTGCGGGGTTGGCCCACACCGACGGCGTCACCGTCGTCAACGACGTCGTGCTCAACCAGGTGCTGGTCGCGTTCACGCCGGATGAGAGGAGCACCGACGCGGAACACCTCGCCCGCATCGTCGCGACCCTCCAGCGCGGACCGGTGGCGTGGGCCAGCCCGACCACCTGGCGTGGCCGGCCGTGCCTGCGCCTGTCGGTCTGCAATTGGCAGACCACCTCGGACGACATCGACGAGTGCATCGCCGCGATCGTGTCCGCACACCGCGACGCCGGCGCGCGTCGTCACACCCACATCGAGGAGCTCGCATGACTCTGCCCGACTTATCGACGACGGAACCCGTCGTTACCGCAGACCCCGATCTCGATGCCGTGGTCGACACCCTCGTCACCGCGTTCCGGGACGACCCGATCATCGAATGGGCGATCCCACCGAACACCCTCGGGCGCGACTACCACCTCGCCGCGTTCTTCGCGTCGACGACCGAATTCCTGCTGGGCCACGGCGGGATCGTCGCCGCGCCGGAAGACTATTCGGCAGTCCTGGTCTGGTCACCGCCGGGTGAACCCGCCGTGTCCGACGCCGAGAACCGGGTGTTCCTCGACCGGCTCGCCGCCTCCACCGGCGCGTGCGGGCCCCGGGTACGGGCGCTGATGGAGGCACTCGACGCGCACCACCCCACCGACCTTCCGCCGCACTGCCACGTCATGTTCGCCGCCGTCCGGCCCGAACACCGGGGCACCGGTGTGCGGGCGGCACTGACCGACGCGCTGCGCGCGATGCGACTGCACGACGGCATCGGGGTGTACGCCGAAGCGTCCAGCACCCGTAATCTGCGGCTGTGGGAGCGTTTGGGCGGCAGGCGGATCGGCGAGGAGATAGTCCTGCCAGATGGTGGACCGTCGCTGTACCCGATCTACTTCGGGCTGCCACCCGAGTCGATCGACGCCACCTGACACAACCCGGCACGCAGCAGAGCCGGCGCGCGAATCGGTGCGCGCCGGCTCCGCCGTGTTCCGACGACTATTTCAGTCCGGAACGGACGAACGCGTTGACGATGTGCCGCTGCAGCACGACGTAGAGCGCGAAGACGGGAAGGCATGCCAGACCGGCGACGGCCATCATCGGCCCCCAGTCGTTGCCCTCGGTCCCCATGAAACTCCGCAGCCCCAACTGCACGACCGAGTTGCTGCGTTGCAGGACCACCGCGGGCCAGAAGTATTCGTTCCAGGCATTGATGAACAACAGAATCGACAGCGCCGCCAATGCGGGACGCAGATTCGGCACCACGACGGTCCAGAGGATCGACCATGAGGAACGGCCGTCCATCTTCGCCGCCGCGACCAGTTCTTTCGGGAAGCTGGCCATGTGCTGGCGGAGCATCAGGACACCCAGCGCGGAACACAGCGTCGGCACGATCACCCCGGCAAGGTTGTTGATCAGTCCCAGCTGGTACAGCAGTACATAGTTGGGGAGCATCGTGACCTGGAAGGGCACCAGCCAGGTGCCGACGAACGCGAGGTAGAGCAGGCGTTGGAAGCGGAACGAATACATCGCGAACGCGTACGAGGCGAGCAGGGCCACGAGAAGCTGACCAGCTGCCGAGACAGCGGAGACGGCGAACGTGTTGGCGAGCAGTCGGATCACGTCGACCTTCTCGGTCGCATCCACATAGTTGCCCAGTGACGGCGGCCACGGAACGGGGGAGAGGGAGCCGACGTCGTCGGGCCGTCGCAGAGACGTGGCGAGCAGCCAGTAGATGGGAAATGCGCACACGAGGGCGATGGTGATGAGGACTGCATGTCCCCGCGCCCGCCGCCATAACGGTTCGGGTACGACTGCCTCGCTAGTCGTCATGGAACGAGATCCTTTCCGAGATCCACACGAGCACACCGGCAACGAGACCGAATCCGATGAACAGCATGATGCCCGCGGCGGCACTGAGTCCCGCGTCGAAGCTGTGGAACCCGTAGTCCCACAACAGGTAGTAGATGTTGGTCGTCGCCTGCGACGGTCCGCCCTGGGTGAGGGTGTCGATGAGCGGGAAGGTCCACTGCGCGCTCAGCAGCACGGTCATGAGTCCGAGGAACACCAGTGTTGGCGACAACAGTGGCAGGGTGATCCACCAGTCGATCTGCCGCCGCGTCGCCCCGTCGACCTGCGCCGCCTCGGCGTAATGATCGCTCACCCCGGCCATTCCGGCCGAGACCACGAGCACCGCGAAACCCATGAAATGCCACCCGGTGATCAGCACGATCACCCACTGGGCGGTGCCCGGTTCGTGGATCCAGTTGGTGTCCGAACTCAGCACCCGGTTCACCACCCCCGCGCCGGGGTCCAGCAGCCACTGCCACACCGCCGCACTGGCCACCGGGGCAACCAGAAAAGGCGCGAAGATCAAGCTCTGGTAGGTCGCCCGGGAGCGCCCGCGGATGCCGCGGGTCGCGAACGCGACCACCACCGGCATCACCAGGGTGAACGGCAGCAGACCGACGATGAGAACCACGGTCCGCCAGACCGAATCCCCGACCGCCGGCAACTCCAGCAACCGCTGATAGTTGTCGGCACCCACGTGCACCATCGGCGTAGTCGGCAGCAGATTCCACGAATACGTGGACAGCTGGGCGGCCTGGAGCAGAGGCCGGTAGGTCCACACGATCAGTAGCGCGACCGCAGGCGTGAGATACAGGTACGGGGCGGCCGCCCGCACCACCCTCCGAAGAGGGTGGACACGGATGGCCGGGACCACCGCAGGCGACTGCGCGGCTCGTGCCGCGTCGGCGAGATCAGGTACGGCAATAAACACGATCGCCTCCTCAGCCAGCCTCGAGCGCGAGCGCGCGCAACCGGTCGAGCATGTCCTGCTCGGGGATGTCGTAGACCACCTCGGCCGGGGTCGCCTCCACCGCGGTGGCGACCACGGCGTCGCCGAGGACATCGATCCGGGTGAATCCGTAGCCGGCATGGCCGCGGTGCCGGCCGGCCGGGGCGAACGGGTCGACCCGGTACGACAACGCCGGACCCACCCACACCGGAATCCCCGCAACCGCACCGGTACCGGTCAGGTGCGCGTGTCCGCACAGGATCATCCGGACATCGGAGCCGGCCACGACCGACGCCAGCCGGTCCGGCTCCTGCAACCGCAGGTAGTTCACCGTCGTGACCGGCGATGGAATCGGTGGATGGTGCAGGACCAGGAGCGTGCCGCGCGCGCTCGGCCGGGACAGGGTGCCTCTGAGCCAGTTCAGTTGGCTATCGGTCAGCCAGCCCTCGTGCCGGCCCGGGGTGGTGCTGTCGAGCACCACGATCCGCAGCCCGTGTACCTCGTGGACGGCGTCGTAGGGTGCGGTCAGACCACCACTGTCCTTCGTGCTTCGTCCGCACAGTTCGGTGCCGAACGCGGTCCGCTCGTCGTGATTGCCCATCGCGTAGACGATGCGGGCGCCGAGGGCCGCCGCCGCCGGCTCGACGACCGCACGCAACCGCCGATAGGCCTCCGGCGCTCCGTTGTCGGTGAGATCGCCGGACAGGACCAGCGCGTCGACCCGCCGACCGGATCCGACGATCCGGTCGAGCGTGCGCCGCAGCGAGTCCAGAGTGTCCACGGCATCGTGGACGAGTTTCCCGCCGGCGGTGATGTGGGTGTCGGTCAGTTGCACGATCGTCAACTGGTCGGACGGGCCCGTGGGGGTGCTCATTCGGCGGGCAGAAGCGTGCTCGCCTGCTTCTGGGCGGCCTCGAGGGTGGACTTCGGGTCGGCGTCCTGATACACGCTCGCCTCGACGGCATCCATCATGCCGTCGCGGATCTGCAGATAGTTGTTGCCGGGCATGGAAATCCACGGCTCCATCGACTTCAGCTGCGCGAGGTTGGGGGCGAGAAGCGGATTCTTCTGCGCCCAGTCCTGTAGCCCGGCCGGGTCGTCGACGAGCCCGGTCCGCAGCGGGAGGTAGCCGATGCCCTGCGCGATCTTCGTGTAGGCCTGCTCGCTCGTGAGGTACTTGATCAGCTCCCACGACGCCCGCTGCTTCGCGGGGTCCGAGGCGAACGTGAACAGGGAGGCACCGGAGTTGGTCGGTACCGTGGTCTTGGCGGCAAAGGCGGGCATCGTGGTCGCGCGCAGATCCCACTTGTCCTTGGCGCCCTTGATGAACGTGCCCTGGATCGCGCTGGTTTCGAGGATCATGCCGAGGTCCCCGCGGGCGAACGCCTCATAACCCTGCTGTTGGCTCAACTTCGGGGTGGCACCGGAGCGCACCAGATCCTGGGCCATCGCGGTGACCTGCACCGCCGGGTCGTCGGCAAAGGTCAGCGTGGACCGGTCGTCGGAGATCACCTGCCCGCCGTTCGAGCGGACCAGGCTCTGGAAGCACCAATCCTTGGCGGTCTTGGTCAAACAATCCAGGTACACCCCGCCCTTGCCGGTCTTCGCGGCGATGGCCGCCGCGGCATCGGCAACCTGATCCCACGTGGTCGGCGGCTGCGCGGGGTCGAGCCCGGCCTGCTCGAACAGGGTGGCGTTGTAGTAGAACACCGGGGTGGAGAAGACGAACGGAACACCGTAGGTGGTGCCCTCCCAGTCACCGAGGGTGCGGGCCGTTGGCGCGTACGGGTATTTCGCGCCGTCGAAGTTCTTCTGCACGGACTCCGTGCCCACCAGGTCGTCGAGCGGTTTCGCACCCAGTTGATGAATCGTGAAGTCGAGGTCACTGAACCCGAGCTGCGCAACATCGGGTGGGGTTCCCGCGACCGTCTGGCTCTGGATGCTCGAGATCGTGTCGGTGGCCGGGTTCGGGCTGTTGCCCTGAGGCTTTTGCGCGGTGACCTTGATGTTGGGGTGCAACTTGGTGAAGTCGGCGATCAGCGCGTTGAAGGTGTCGGTCCACGCTCCCGCCATTCCGTAGTTGTAGCTTTCGAACACGATCGACACCTGCTGGTCCGGTCCCAGTTCCGGGACCGGACCGGAACCGCTGGCCGAGGACTCCGTGGTGGTGGTGCCCAGGCCGCCGCAGGCGGTCAGGGCCGCGGCGCTGGTCACGAGCGCGACCAGCGCGGGCAAGGTCTTCTTCACTGTTTTCTCCTGTGACGTGTGAAAGGCGAAGCGGGATCGGGTGGCCGGTTCAGGCCACTGAAAGGGCGGAGGCGCCGGGGACCGATGCCTCGTGCTCGTGTGGTGGTCGCCAGAGAAGGCGGCGTCCCGTGCCGGATTCGAACAGGTGGAGGTCGCGGGACTCGACACCCAGCCCGACGGCATCGCCGGCCCGCACCGGCACGGGCCGAGGGGCCCGCACCGCGAGGCTGGTGACGCCCACGCTGATGTGCACGATTTCCTCACCGCCGAGGTTCTCGATGGCGGTGACGACACCGCGCAGGCGGGCCTCTGGGGCGTTCAGACGCAGCCGTTCCGGCCGAATCCCGACCGTCACCGTCCGTGACCCCGAAGCCGCGCCGGCAGGCAGTCCGAGCGGTGCATCCAGGCCGTCGGCCACCACATGCAGCTCGCCGGCGCGGTCGACGATCGCCGCGTCGAACAGATTCATCGGTGGGGCACCCAGGAACGCGGCAACGAACGTCGACCGCGGTGCGTCGTACAACTCGGACGGGGTTCCGACCTGCTCGACCCGGCCCCCGTTGAGGAGTGCGATCCTCGTGGCCATGGTCATTGCCTCGACCTGGTCGTGGGTGACGTACAGGAACGTGGTGCCCAATCTGCGGTGCAGCCCGGTCAGCTCGGTCCTGGTGGCACTGCGCAGCGCCGCATCGAGATTCGACAGTGGCTCGTCCATCAGAAACGCGCCCGGCTCGCGCACCATCGCCCGGGCGAGCGCGACTCGCTGACGCTGCCCGCCGGACAGGGCGCCCGGCCGCCGGTCGAGGTGCTCGTCCAGGCCGAGGGTCGCCGCCACGTCGGTGACCGTCTCGCGGATCTGCTGCCGCGAGCGGCCTCGGGCGCGCAGCGGGAAGCCGATGTTCTTCGCGACGGTCAGGTGGGGATACAAGGCGTAACTCTGGAACACCATCGCCACGTTCCGCTGCTGCGGCGGCGTCGCGGTGATATCGCGGTCGTCGAGCAGGATTCGCCCTGCCGACGGCGACTCGAGTCCGGCGATCATCCGCAGTAGCGTCGACTTGCCGCACCCGCTGGGCCCGAGCAGGACCAGAAACTCACCGTCCGTGATGTCCAGATTCACCTCCCGCACGACCTGGGTCGTGCCGAACTGTTTCGACACCCCATCGAGTCTTATCCGTGCCACCCACGTCTCCTCACATTCGTTGTCGTTCCGGCGGAACGACAACAGTTGCCAGTGACTGCCCGGTGAACGCCGCGCGGCCGGCTCATGTTGACCCGCACCCGCGGTAACGGCGGCCTGCACCAATAGGAGAACATCACCGGTGCGATCGACAGTTGCGATCACCCGGCTTCCGGAGGCGATAGGCGATGTCTATCGCACAGACCGAAAAACAGTGCATGCGAGCGTGTTTGACGGCACCGAACTTAGCCTGATTCGGTGACTTCGCATCCAGACACCGGTCCCCGCTCGACGCTGCTGCTCCTCGGGATCTGCGCGATGACGTTCGTCGTCTACCTCGATACCAGCATCACCCCGGTCGCGCTGCCGGACATCGTCGGCGACGTGGGCGGCGGCGGCACCGCCGCCCCGTGGATCCTCGACGCTTATACCCTCGCCTTCGCGTGCCTGCTCCTGGCCGGCGGGGTGCTCGGCGACCGGCTCGGTGCGCGGCGGGTCATGCTCGCCGGTGCCCTCGTGTTCACCATCGCCTCGATCGTCTGCGCCGTCGCACCGAGTATCGCTGTGTTGGTCGCTGCCCGCGCACTCCAGGGAGTCGCCGCCGCAGCTCTCGTCCCGCTCTCGGTCGCGGCACTGAGCACGCACATTCGGCACCCGCGCGCCCGAGCCCGCGCCATCGGCCTGTGGGGTGGCACCGCCGGCGTCGCGCTCGCGGTCGGACCGCTGCTCGGGGGAGTGCTGGTCACGGCGACGAGCTGGCGCGCCCTGTTCTGGATCAACATCCCGATCTGTCTCGTCGGATTCTGGTGCCTGCGGGCATCTCTCCGGCGGGACCGCGTGGCATCCGGCCAGCGGATGGACCTCCCGGGGCAGCTGCTGTTCATCGCCGCCGGCTGCGGGGCGACCCTCGCGCTGATCGAGGGCCCGCACCGCGGCTGGAGCTCGCCCTTCATCCTCGGCTGCGTCGGCGCCGCGGTGATCGCGATCGCCGCGTTCACCCTCTGGGAGAACCGGACCGCGACACCGCTGCTGCCTCGGGGGTTGCTGCGCATTCCCGAGGTCGCCGTGGCCTGCTCGGTCAACTTCCTTGGACTGTTCGGGCTGTACGGGGTGCTGTTCGTGCTGACGCTGTACTTCCAGCGCGATCTCGGACTCTCCCCACTGCACACCGGTCTGCGGTTCCTGCCGCTTTTCGGGATGCTCGGGATCGCCTCCCTCACCGCGGCGAGCGTTGCCCGCCGACTCGGCACCCGGCCGACCATGCTGACCGGTCTCGCCCTCATCGGCACCGGTCTCGTCGGGCTCGTCACCATCGAGTTATCGGCGCCGCCCGCCGTGTACCTCGGTGCCCTCGGTCTTCTCGGCGCGGGGATCCCGCTCTCCGGTGGTGTAGTGGCCATCGCGGCCATGGCGAACGCCGTACCGGAGACCACCATGGGCGCCGCATCGGGTGCGATGAACACCTTCCGCCAGTTCGGTGCCGTCTTCGGTGTCGCGGTGGCCGCTTTGCTCTCCCCACCGTCCCCGACCACCGCGGTGACCCACCTGTCGGCCACCTTCCTCGTCGCGGCCACGGGCGCAGCGCTCGGCGCGGTCCTCACCGCCGTCACGCTGCGCCCGAAACCGACCGCAGCTCAGGCGAAAGCGGAACCGGAGTCGATCCACTCCGCCACTCGCTGAGCCACCACCGGAGAATCCTTCAACCATTCGAAATGATCACGGTGCACCACCGGAGAGTCGCCCTCGACATGCCACTGCGTCACCGTCGCCGCCGGCATGCGGGAGACCAGGAAGTCGACATTGGACTTGGGCCCGAGCCGGTCGTGCTCGAGGGAGACCGCCAGCACCGGCATCGTCATCTCCGCCAGTAACGTGTCGTAGTCGACGGAGGCACCCTTGGGGCGGTAGCGGCTGGTCAGCGAGTGCTTCGACCAGTCGATCATCACCCCACCCGCCATCGCACCGGGAATCAGCACGCCGCCCGGCCAGTACCCCTTCACCCGTGAAACCAGACCGATCCACTGGATACTGGTCAAGGCCTCCACCCAGCGGCGGGGACCGAACGCCCGCCAGAACACCGTCCCCGTGCCGATGACCGTGACACTGGTCGCCGCGGTCGGCCGGGCGGCCGCGAACAGCAACGCCAATTGCCCACCGAGGCTGTGCCCGAACAGATGCAAGGGCGCGTGCGGAAACCGCTGCCGCAGCGCCGCGACGATCGCGGGCAGGTCGACCTCTAGCATCTCGCGGTACCCGAAGTCCCTACCCTCGCGCAGCGCCGGACGACTCTCGCCCTGCGCACGCAGATCAGTCAACGCCACCGACAGTCCCTGCGCGTGGAAGGCCTTGCCGAGCGCCAGATAGTGCTTGGCCTTCATCGCCATCGCCGGCAGGATCAGCACCAGCGGCGCGTCCGGGCGGGCCGACGGGAGGACCCGTACCCGGAACGTCACCCCGTCGGGGGTACTCACCGCCACCGACTCGAGGGTGGAGTACTCCGAGGGTGGCCGCGTCGGAGAGGTCGTCATCATGCGTCCTTGTCGTTCGCTCGGGCGGGGAACACGGTGTCCACGATGTAGTCGAACGTGAATTTCGCGACCACGACGTCGGCATCATCGAGCAACATCGCTTTGCCGGACAGTTCGAACCGCTCATCACGGTCGGCGGCCAAAATTGTGCGCAGCTCGCGTTCGTCGACCGTCGCGACCGCGCGGATCCGACCCAGCGCCGGCTTGCGGTACGAGGCGCCCGCGCCGCGCAACACCAGCCGCGCGATGGTATCGAGGCGTGCGGCGGCCGCGCCCACGAACGCGGCGGCACCGGCGATGTCGGCGGCGGTGAACAGTGCCCCCGCATGCACGGTGCCCATGTGGTTGGTCACGTCCGGGGTCGCGGGAATCTCCACGACCGCCCGGTCCGGTCCGAGCTCGGTGATGGTGGTGCCGGCCGTGGTGCCGAACGGCACCATGCCGTCCGACACCGCACGCAGGTGCTCGTAGTCGAGGGCGGCGGGGTCCAGGGTGCCGTACACGGCGGCGAAGCCGGTACGGGCCCGATCATCGGTGTGAGTGGTCACGGGAAACTCCTCAAGTCGTAGTGGGGGAGGGTGTTGTGGTCAGCGGACCGTGCGCAAGACCCGGCGGGCGATCGACCAGCGCAGCACCTCGGACGGTCCCTCGTAGATGCGGAAGGCGCGGGCCTCGACCAGGAAACGGGCGACGAGGTGGTCCTCGCACACGCCGAGCCCGCCGTGCAGCTGCACCGCGCGGTCGAGGATCCGCCAGACCGCCTCGGACACGAATGTCTTCGCGATCGATGCGTGGTGGCGCGCCGCCGACGACGCTGGGCCCTGTTCGTCGATCGACTCCGCCGCGGTGCGAATAAGACCCCGGGACGCGGCGATGTCGATCTCGCTGTCGGCGACCAACCCCTGGGCCATCCCGTGCTCGGCGATCGGCACCCCGAACGCCGACCGGCCGGTGATGTGCCGCGCCGCCATCTCGTGGGCGCGGACCGCAAGGCCGAGCCAGTTCATGCAGAACACCAACCGGGACGGTGCCAGGCGCACCTGTGCGTACTCCATGCCCAGGCCGGCCTCGCCGAGCACGGCGTCCCCGGTGATCTCACAGTCGACGAAGTCGACCTCACAGTGCCCGCCCGGAACGCTGTGGTCCAGGGTGGGCATCCGGCGCCCGACCCGTAGTCCGGGATTGTTCTGGTCGACCAGAAACATGGTCGGCCCATCCGCGGTCGCGGCGACACAGATGGTGAAACCGGCACCGTCGGCGCCGGTCGTGAAGTGCTTCTTCCCGTTGATCACCCATCCGGAGCCGGTCCGTTCGGCGACGGTACTCAGCAGCGACGGATCCGACCCGGCACCGGGGGCGGGTTCGGTCATCGCGATCGACGACCGGATCTCCCCCGACGCGAGCGGCGCCAGATACCGTTCCTTCTGCTCGGGGGTGCCGGCGTGCGCGAGCAAGTGAATGTTGCCGTCGTCGGGAGCCGACCCGTTCACCGACAGCGGCCCCAGCAGACTGGCGCCCGCCGCCTCCAGGACACGCGCCTGCGCCCTGGTGTCGAGACCGAGCCCGCCGTAACGCACGTCCGACAGCGGGCCGAAAACTCCCGCATCCTTGGCCTTCTTCTGCAGGTCCAGGCGCAGCGCGTCGTCGACGACGCGCCCGTGGACGACGACTTCGTACTCCACCGGAATGACGGTGTCGCGAATGAAATCCGCGGTTCTTGCGACCAGCGGTTCGAGTGCAGTCATGAATCGGTGTCACTTCCCTGTGGTTGCGGATAGTCCAGTCCTCGACGGTCAGTCTCACGCGGCGCGCGTGCACGGCAGAGCCGTGATAGGGAACGCCGATCGCCCGAGTCGATTGCTTCTCATCGCGGGCGGGCCGTCCACCACTGGGCGAGTCTGGACGAGACAGCGGAACCGAACCGTCCGCGCCCGGCGGATCCGTCTCTCCAGGAGGAGTTCACATGCTTTCGGCCGACGGCACCTTTCCGGTCATAGTCGTTGCACGGCAGCACGAAACCCCGGACGTCGTCTCCCTCGAACTCGCGTTACCCGGCGGCGGCGAACTGCCTCGCTGGACACCGGGCGCGCACATCGACATCGAGGTCGGCGACGCCGGAGTCCGTCAGTATTCGCTGTGCGGCGACCCCCAGGACCGGTTCCGGTGGCGAGTCGGTGTACTCCTCGAACGCGACGGGCGGGGAGGATCCCGATACCTGCATCGGCAGGTTGCTCCGGGAAGTACCCTGACGGTGTCACTGCCACGCAACAACTTTGCCCTCGACGAGGGCAGGACCTACATCTTCGTGGCCGGCGGAATCGGCATCACCCCGATCCTGCCGATGATCGCCGCAGCCGAGGACGAGGGTGCGAGCTGGTCCCTGCATTACGGCGGTCGAACCCGCCAGTCCATGGCCTACCGCGACGAGGTCTCGGTGCACGGCTCCCGGGTGAGCGTGCTGCCCCAGGACGAGTGCGGCCTGCTCCCGCTCGGGGACATCCTCGCGGGCGGCGACCCGAGTGCCCAGATCTACTGCTGCGGGCCAGAGCCCCTACTCGCCGCGGTGGAGTCCGCCCTCGGGCCGGCCGAGTCGCGACGGCTCCACCTCGAGCGGTTTCGGCCGCGCACGGTCGGCGAGGACTCCGGCCCCGACCGTGACTTCACCGTCAAGATCGCGAGTACCGGCGCCACCATCCGAGTCGGAGAGGATCAATCGATCGTCGACGCCCTCGAAGACGCCGGGATCACGGTCGAGACGTCGTGCCGGGAGGGCACCTGCGCAAGCTGTGAGACCTCGGTGATCGAGGGCGAGGTCTGTCATCGAGACTCGGTGCTGTCCGCCGGCGAACGCGAGCAGAGTGCGTCGATCATGCTCTGTGTTTCGCGGGCCCGGTCGGATCTGCTGGTGCTCGACCTGTAGTACGGCTGGTCAGTCGCAGTCGGACATGTCCTCACACCCGGCCGCGCGATGACCGTCGCCACGGCCGACATTTACGCCGGCGAAACACACTGCGCCACCGTGCTGGTAACGATGCGCAACATCGAACTCTGACCGTGATACTCGGCGGGATTACCGTCGCGAGGGTCGAAACCCACCCCCTGAGCGCCTCGGAAGACGCGATGAAGGGGTCATTCATCAGAGCTACATCACGAAGCCAGCTCGTCGTTCCCGCCATGTCGACTGGCGCGAACATCGTTTCGTACCAGAACGATCAGCGACCAACCCGGGATGGAGTGAGGATCAATGGATGCGGATATCCTGATCGAGTTGACCGCGCTTTCCGTCATTCGACCCACTCCTGGCGCGAGCGCCGAGGCCATGGCCGCATGGTACGAAGCGCAAGCACGCCAGTATGAGTACAACGCGCTGCGAGCAGGACCGGATGCAGCGTTGGACAGCGCCCGCGCCGCACGGGCGCACCAGCGGTCGCTGCAGTTGCTCCGTGCCGCGACCCGCGTGAGCGCCGCCGAAGAGTTTCCGTCACGAGCGTCGTGACATCACACCGTCCACCCGTTTCCGTGATGTCGCCGGCGAGGGAGGGGCGGGAGGACTGGATTGCTGGTCCTCGAGGAGCCGCACGGTGCGAGGTACAGCTCGGTGTTGCCCATTTGTTCCACGGGGAGATGAGACCGCGCTGACGATGTACCGCTGGTCATTGACCCCGCCTGCAACCCGGCGGAGGATTTTGTCATGACGAACGATGAAGAGCTCCTGCACATCGATCAAGTCATCGACCGCCTCGGTATGCGGTTCCCGGAACTCCCTCGGGAGAGCATCGAACAGGTTGTGCACTCGGCGCACGAGCATTTCGCGAACGGCAAGGTGCGGGACTTCGTTCCGCTTCTGGTCGAGCGGCTCGCCCGCGAGAAACTTCAGAGGATGGCGCCCATCGCGCCCGCCGCGCCCCCCGCTGCGCCCGTGGCGGAGCCGAAGACCGGTGCCGAGGTGATCGCTGTCGGCCGGTGGCGGTGGTCGGGCTGGCTGCGGGGTTGGTACCCGGACGTCCGAATGCCGATGATCGTCGTGGTGGCTCCGCGGGCGGCGTTTCCTAGCCCGGATCGGGCCTGAGCGGCGAGGGAATCAGGTCGCTGCCCTCCGCCGGGGTACGGGCGAGAATAAATTGTTTCCGCCGGGAAGGGGCGGGTATCCCCACGCCGAACCCGCGTCGGGTGTCTCGGATCGCGGAGTAGTCGATCGTTGGAAGAAATTGGGCAATGCGGGAACAATTCGACGAACAGCTCGAGGAGATCAGAGACGACCTGGTCGAGCTGTGTGCCCTGACCGAGGTGGCCATCGATTGCGGCACGCGCGCCGTACTCGATACCGACCGCGCCGCGGCCGACCGGGCCGCCGAGGTGTGTGCGGACATCGATACCCGGGGCCGCGAGCTCGATTATCGCGCGCTCACCCTGATTGCCCGTCAGCAACCGGTGGCTCAGGACCTGCGGGCGTTGATCAGCGGCATACACAACATTGCGGACCTACGGCGGATGGGCAGCCTGGCGGCGCACATTGCCGAGGTGGCGCGGCTCCATTACCCCGAACCGGTCGTTCCCCACGAGCTGCGGGCCATCATCTCGGACATGGGCGCCGCGGCGACGGCGCAGGCCGCGGCGGCGCAAGAAGTCTTGCGTTTCCGCGACCAGGTGGCCGCGCTGGAACTCATCTGGGCGGACGATCGAACCGACGAGCTGCTGCGCCGGCTGTTCGCAGCCACCAAGAGCGACGAGTGGCTGTACGGTGCCGCGTCCGCGGTGAACATCACGCTGCTCGGTCGGTTCTATGAACGGTTCTGCGATCACACCGTCGAGATAAGTCGCCGCGTCATCTTCGTGATCACCGGAGAACTTCCCGACGAGTGACCCATCCGGTATTGCGCCCTCGCCCCCGCACGCGCAACGGGTGGTGCCCGCTGCGGGTGTCTTGATCCGCCTCATGCCAAGATGGGGCGCAGGTGGCACTCCCGAGTTCGAGGAGGTGGGTGCCGTCACGGTGTACGCGAAATGACTACCCGATGAATGTTCGATGACATTTGCGCGCACCAGGAAGGACGAATCGAACACCACAAGAGCGATGGGCAACAGCGTATTTCGACCCGCAGGGCGGGCCGGCTCTGCGAAGAAGTGAGATACCGCGCCATTGCCGCTGGTCGGGCGGTGGTGGACCTCGGGACTGGGAGTAGCCGTGTCTCTGTGGTCGTGGTCGAAGCGAACCGAAGAATCGTGTTCGGTGGGTCGAGCGGCTGCCTCGCCGTCGTCGTGGTCGGGTGAGAATGGGACATCCGAATTCGGTCCGGCGCCACGGTTCGGGTGGCGTGTCGCCGAATCAGGCTTGGTAGCAGTGTGTGTGGGGAGGAGGTCTGGTGTTCCTACGCGGAGATACCGTGGTCGACGACCCGCACGCGCTGGACGAGTCTCTACTCATCGAGCCTCGACGACTTCAATCATCCTGGCGAGGGTTTCTCATGTCGACCCCCGGGCGACTGTCGGTGCTCGCTGTGGTCCTGGTAGTAGCCACCCTCGCTGCGGGGACGGTGACTTCGGCGATCAACGCCGCGCGTCAACAGGAAATCGAGACCTTGCGGACCTACTCGGAACCTCTCGCCGACGCGGCGCAGAACCTCTACAGTGCGCTGTCGATCGCGGATGCCACCGCCGCGGCGTCCTTCATCTTCGGCGGGGTCGAACCGGCGGTGGTACGCGAACGCTACAACCAGGCCGTCGGTGATGCCTCCAACGCGTTGGTGACCGCCTCGAACGGCGTCGATCCGGCGGACGCGGAAGCCCTCGGACTGCTGTCGGAGGTGTCGAGACGCTTCGCTGAGTACACCAGTCTCGTCTCCACCGCCCGCGCGAACGATCGCTGGGGAAACCCGATCGGAATCACGTATCTCCGTAGCGCTTCGTCGATGATGCAGGGCACCATCCTTCCGCTGGCGCACCGCCTGTGCGCCGAGCAGTGGAAGGCGGTGGCCGCGACACAGGCGCGCACAACCCGACTGCCGGTGGCGACGTTCGCCGTGACGGCCACCGCTCTCGTCGGGTTGGTGCTCGCGCACGTGTACCTGACCCGTAAGAGCCGACGACTGTTCAACCCCGGACTGATCGTGGCCATGCTCCTCATGGTGACCCTTCTGGTGTGGTCGACGACGGCGTTCGGGATGTCCACCTCGGCGGGGGAGCGCGCGAGGGTTGATGGGGCGCAGCCTCTCAGCGCGATCGCTGCCGCCCGGATCCTGGCGCAACAGGCCCGGGCGGATGAGATGCTCGGGGTGTTGCAGCGCGGTTCGGACCCACAATCCGAGGTCGACTTCTCGCGGCATTCCACGGTCCTGGCAGGGATACTCGACCACCACCGGAACTCAGCCGGCGGGGTCGCCGACGCCGCCGTTGCGTTCGAGGGCTGGCGGAGTACCCACGAGTTGCTCCAGCAGACACTCGTGAACGGGGACTATCCGGCGGCCGCGGCCATGGCGGTCGATACCGGGGCGCTCGCGCCGACCGCCAAGTCTTCCGCACTCGACGAGGCATTGCAGTCCGCGATCAAGCAATTGACGGGCGAGGAACGCGAGGCCACGACCGAGGCGTATCGCTCGACCTCGCTTCTCACTGTGGCTGCCGTCGTGCTCGGCGTCCTCGCCGGGTTTTCCGTCGGCGGGGGTATCTGGCCAAGACTGAACGAGTACCACTGATGCCGCCGGTGAGGTGAAGCCGATGCTGACCGGTCCCCGCACCGAGCATGACCACGGGCGTAGAGCATCCCGCGTTCGTGCCCTCGTCGGCATGTTCGCGACCGTCGGCGCCGTCCTCGCCGGCTGTGCGACCCCCGACCGCGTCACTCCTGCCGTGACGGGGGACTACACGCAACTGTCCCTGCCGGACGGGACGCAGATCATCCCACCGTCGGGCACCGCCCCCGCGGCGCCGGCGGCACCGTCCACGTGCGGGGCGTTGGCGAGCCTGCGTCCGGGGCCATCCGTCCCGGCGGGCCCCGCGTCACCGGGGAGGCTGGTCGCCGACATCCTCGCGAGGGACCGGCTGATCGTCGGCGTCGACCAGAGCACCAATCTGTTCAGCTTCCGCGACCCGAGTACAGACACGCTCGAGGGATTCGACGTGGACGTGGCGCGGGAGGTCGCGCGCGATCTCCTCGGCGACCCGGCGAAGGTCGAGTTCCGACTCCTCACCCCCGCCGGCCGTTTTGACGCACTCGAGAAGAATCAGGTCGATATCGTCGCGCAAACCCTCACGATCACGTGCCAGCGCGCCGAGCGGGTGGCGTTTTCCACCGTCTACCTCGAGGCGCACCACCGTGTGCTGGTAGCCGGCGGGTCGGAGATCTCCGGGCCCGCGGACCTGGCCGGTAAACGGGTGTGCGCCGCCGCCGACACCCCGTCACTCACCACGATTCAGCGGATCCAGCCACAGGCCACGATCGTCGCGGTTCCCGACTGGGACGACTGCCTGATGGTTCTGCAGCAACGTCAGGCCGACGCCGTCAGCACGGACGACGCCATCCTCGCGGGTCTGGCCGCTCAGGACCCGACCCTCCAGATCGTCGGTCCGCCACTGGAAACCGAGCCCTACGGCATCGGTATCAACAAGACGAACACCGCCCTCGTGCGGGTGGTGAACGGCACCCTCGCACGGATACGCGCGGACGGAACGTGGACGCGTTTCTACGACCGGTGGTTGACCGTCCTCGGCCCGGTCACCGGCCCACCCGCACCGACCTACCGAGAGTGAGGTAAAGCCCGCCGCTCATGGGGAAGGCGGAACTCCACGCACCACTGCTCAGGCATTCGAGTGGTGCGGTGCGCGGTGGATCATGATCGGGCACGGGCTGTGGCGGAGGAGGTGCTGGCTCACCGACCCGAGGATTGCGCCGGCGAGACGACCGTGGCCGTGACTGCCGACGACAACCAGTTGCGCGTCCATGGCCTGATCGAGGATCAACCGGGCCGGAGTTGTCGGCTCGACCACCTCCGTCACCGCGACGCCCGGGTACCGCTCCCTCATCTCGACGAGGTGTGCGGCCAGCACATCAAGTTCGGACTTCTGAAGAGCGTCCCGGTCGACGAGAAGGGGGATGGTCACGTTCCCCGCCGCCTGTCGAGGCGACCACGCATGGGCGGCGATCACGGTGCACCGAACAGGTGCGCGAAATCGAAGGCGGACAAGACTGCGGCTGCGCTGGAATCACCGTCGCCGATGCCGACGACGACCGGCCGCCGATCCGGAAGCATCTCGGACTGTCGGCGGCACAGCGTGATCGGGCAGCGGGCATGCCTGGCCAGTGCGATGGCGGTCGATCCCGCCGCGAGGGCCCCCACACCCGAGGGGGTGCCGGCACCGAGCACGATCATCCCCGAGGTTGCACCCGCTGCCGCCAACGCCGGAGCGGTCGGACCGGGCACCAGCTCGGTGTGCACGTCGACCCCCGGGAACCCGAGCCGGGCTTCGGTGGACGCATCATCGAGAAACCGTTGACCGGCCGCGCGGTGCTGGGCGATGGCCTGCCCCTGCCCCATGACCGCGGCGTCGGTCATCAAGTAGAGGGCCTCCGGAAGGACATGCACGCGCCGCAGCGGTGCCTCGGTGCGGGAGGCGAACGCCGCTGCCCATACTGCAGCCCTGCGAGCGGCCGATGATCCATCGACACCGACCAGCACCGCTCGACCCGCAGATGCATTCATCTCGATTCCTCACCGATGGGCAGACGGGTGATCAGGCCGGTCAGGTCACGGGTGCAATGGGGTTGCCCTGCCAACGGGTGGACGATGGGACGGTGTCCCCGCGCATCACCAATGAGGCGGGGCCGACGGTGGCGCCCTCGCCGAGGGAGGCGGCGGGTAGGGCGACACAGTGCGGTCCGAGGGTGGCGCCCGCGCCGAGCGTCACGGTGTCCATGCTCATGATGCGATCGTGGAACAGGTGGGTCTGCACGACGCAGCCTCGGTTGACGGTGGCGCCGTCGCCGAGGTGTACCAGATCGGCCTCAGGGAGCCAATAGGTTTCGCACCACACGCCGCGTCCGAGGTGGGAGCCCATGGCACGCAGCCAAGTATTCAGCGCGGCGGTGCCGGTGGCCGCCCGCGCGAACCAGGGCGCGGCGACCGTCTCGACGAAGGCATCGCAGACCTCGTTGCGCCACACGAAGGAACTCCACAGCGGATGCTCCACGTCGTCGATCCGTCCGACGAGAAGCCACTTCGCCGCCACGGACACCGCCCCGGCCACCGCGCCCGCGAGCATGAGGACGCCACCGCCGAGTGCGGCCGCGACGAGGTAGCCGGCGCGGCCGGCCAAGGCCTCGAGCCCGAACAGCACGCCGAGTCCGATCGCGAAGCTGATCGTGACCGGGATCAGCCGGCACGTTTCGACGGCGGCTCGGGCGACCTTCAGCCGCGGCGGCGGGGCGAAGGTGCGGGCGGAGTCGGATTCGGTTGCTGCGCGCCGCAGTCGCACGGGTGGGCTGCCCAGCCAGGACGAGCCGGGCTTCGACTTGTTCGGTGCGGCGGACAGCACCGCGACCAGACCGTTCTTCGGTACCCGCCGGCCGGGCCCGGTCATGCCGGAGTTGCCGAGGAAGGCGCGTTTGCCGACCTTGGCCCGTTCGATTCGCAGCCATCCTCCGCCGAGCTCGTAGGCCGCGATCATGGTGTCGTCCGCGAGGAACGCGCCGTCGGCGACCGTGGTGAACTTCGGCACGAGCAGAACGGTGGAAGCCTCGACGTTCTTCCCGACCTTCGCGCCCAACAGACGCAGCCACCCGGGCGTGAGCATGCCCGCGTAAAGCGGGAACAGGAAGGTACGGGCGGAATCCATCAAACGCTCGGTGGCCCAGACCTGCCACCCGATGCGACTTCGCACCGGGTGATACCCCTCGCGGAGACCGATGCTGAGCAACCGGACCGCGAGCACGGTCAGGACGGCGAACACGACCAGCGCGAGCAGGGTTGCGGCAGGAAGCATCGACAGCGCCGCCGCGGCGGCGGCGCCCACGGTGTCGGCGCCGCGGATCCACCAACCGAGCAACAGCAGACCGCAGCCCAGCGCGATCAGCGGCATCGCGGACAACATCAGCGAGGTCAGTCCGTAGACCGGCACCCATCGGGACGCCGGCTCGGGACGCTGCGCCGGCCACGGGTGATGCGCCTTGCCGGTCTTGGCGGCGGGCGACCCGGCCCAGCGCTGACCGGCCTTGACCTTGCCGATCACCGCGGACCCGGCCGCGACCTCGGCGTCACGCCCGATCACCGCGCCGGGCAGCAGTGTCGACCGGGCGCCGACCGTCGCGCCTTCACCGATTCTGATCGACCCGACACGGACGACATCGCCGTCGATCCAGTACCCGGACAGGTCGGTCTCGGGATCGACCGAGCAGCCGTCGCCGAGTGCGAGCATCCCGGTCACCGGGGGCAGGGTGTGCAGGTCGACATCGCGGCCGATCCGGGCGCCGAGAGCTCGGGCGTAGTAGATCATCCACGGCGCGCCGGACAGGTTCGCGGCGCCACTGGCTTCGGCGAGCCGCTCGGCCAGCCAGATCCGCAGGTGCACCGACCCGCCGCGCGGATACGTGCCCGGTGTGACGGTCCGCAACAGGACGCGGGCACCGACCACCGAGATGGTCATCCGGCCGAGCGGGGTGATGAACACCAGGAACATCGCCGCCACCGCCCACCAGGACAGGGTCGGGGCCCAGGCGACATCGACAAACCACGCCAGGACGTTGTTCGCGACGGCGAGCCAGGTCACCCATTGCAGTCCGGTCAGTGTGGTCAGAGGTACGGACAGTGCGAGCTGCGTCCACTGGGCGCGCCGCGGCGTGGGGATCACCGTGCGAGGCTCCACCGATGCGGCGGGCGCGAGGTCGTCGAGGAACTCGGCGAGTGACCCCAGCCGCGGGTGGTCGTACAGCTGGGCGACGGTGACCTCAGGGAACCGCTCCCGCAGCGCACTGACGAGCTGGGCGGCACTGAGGGAGCCGCCGCCGATCGCGAAGAAGTCGTCGTCGAGCCCGCCGGCCTCGGCGCCGAGAATCCGGGTCCACAGCTCGGCGACCCAGGCCGCGGTGCCCGCGAGGGCCGGGGACGCTGTGTTCTGCGTGCCGGCCCCGGGCAGCGGCCAGGGCAACGCGGCCCGGTCCACTTTTCCGGAGGTGCGGGTGGGCAGCTCGTCGAGGACCGCCAGTCGGGGCACCAGTGCGGCCGGAAGCTGTCCGGCCAGGCACGTCCTGGCGGCGCTGACGTCGAAATTCCTCGGTGCGGCGAGGTAGCCGACGAGCACCTTGGTGCCCGAGGCGGTGGTGCGGACCGCGGCGGCCGCCCCGGCGACCCCGGGCAGGGCCTGCAGAGCCGCGTCCACCTCGCCGAGCTCGATGCGCCTGCCACCGAGTTTGATCTGGTCGTCGGCGCGGCCCTGGAACAGCAGTCCGGCGCGGTCCAGCCGCACCAGGTCGCCGCTGCGGTACGCGCGGTCCCAGCCCAGGGTCGGCATCGGCGCGTACTTCTCCGCGTCCTTGGCAGGATCGAGGTAGCGGGCCAGCCCGACGCCGCCGATGATGAGCTCACCGACCTCACCTTCGGCGACGGGATGGTCGTCGGCGCCGACGACCGCCAGATCCCAGCCGTCGAGGGGCAGTCCGATGCGCACCGGTCCGGTTCCCGTCATCTGCGCGGCGCAGGCGACGACGGTGGCCTCGGTGGGGCCGTAGGTGTTCCACACCTCGCGGCCCGGAACCGCCAGGCGCGCGGCCAGTTCCGGTGGGCAGGCCTCGCCGCCGAAGATCAACAGCCGCACCGATTCCAGCGCTTCCACGGGCCACAGTGCGGCCAGGGTCGGCACGGTGGACACGACATTGATCTCGCGGGAGATCAGCCACGGGCCGAGGTCCATGCCGGTGCGCACCAGCGACCGGGGCGCGGGGACCAGGCAGGCCCCGTGCCGCCACGCCAGCCACATTTCCTCGCAGGACGCGTCGAAGGCCACCGACAGCCCGGCCAGTACCCGGTCGCCGGGGCCGAGCGGGGCGCCCTGCAGGAACAGCCGGGCCTCGGCGTCGACGAAGGCGGCGGCGTTGCGGTGGGTCACCGCGACGCCCTTGGGGGTGCCGGTGGATCCGGAGGTGAAGATGATCCAGGCGTCGTCGTCGGGTGTCGGGACACGCACTTCGGCCGGCACCGACGCCGTCGTCTGGGCGCCTTCCGCGGTGACGATCGTCTTGACCCGCGCTTGGCCGAACACGAGCTCGGCGCGTTCGTCGGGGTCGTCGGCGTCGACCGGGACATACGCGGCGCCGGCGGCGAGAGTGGACAGGATCGCCAGGTACAGCTCCCGCGAACCCGACGGCATCCGGATGCCCACCCGGTCGCCGGCGCGGACACCGCCGCTCGCGAGCTGCCGCGCGCCCTCGGCCACCCGTTCCATCAACTCCGCGTAGGTCAGCGAGCTGTCGCCGTCGTCGATGGCGGGCGCGTCCGGGTACCGATGGGCGGTCGCCTCGAGGATGTCGAGGAGGGTGCGGGCTGGGGCTGCGAGGTCACCGCGAGTGAATGCGGTGGGAAGGATCCGTTCGCTGAGTGAGACGGACATGGAGAACCGTTGTTCCTCTCTGGGGTGGGCAGGCCGGGGCCCGGCACCCGAAAGTTCGATGAGCCGAGCGGCGCGCCGGCGGCGGTGGTCGCCTCGGTGTCAGACGTCGGTGTCGGCGTATTTCTTGGGATGGCCCAGGGCGCGAAGCGCAAGGCGGTGCAGGGTCCGGCGGTCTTTCGCACTGAGGTCGGCGAACAACCTGTCGGTGGTCCCTTCGACCAGATCTTGGGTCCGGGCCACGGCCTTTTCACCGTCCTCGGTCAGCGTGAGCAGATGCTTTCGCCGATCTTTGGCGTCTTTTCTTCGCACCACGAATCCTCGTTTCTCCAGGCCGTCGACCAGGCGCACCATGTCGCTGCGGTCGACGGCGAGAACGTCGCACACCTGACGCTGGGTGAGCTCACCCTCCTGTTTCAGGCACGCGAGAATCCAATGCATTCGAAGCGTGAACCCTTCGTCGGCCAGCGCAGCATCGAGCTGTGCGCGCCCCACCCGATGGAGATCGGAAACGACGAATGCGACGCTTCGCAGCAACGCTTCGGGCGGGGTGGTCGACTTGGGCACACCGATCACCGTAGCACTTACGGGGAATGTAGATGATGGGGAACACCCGCAATAATCGGCGTGTCGCCGCAGGTAGAGGTATTGACCTGCGGCAATGCTGCAACGCAATGCGATCGGCTCACGCCCGCGCGCCGGTCGATGAGTCAGCCGAATCATCGGTCGGCGCCGACCTCACGGGTGGGTGGTGGCTGCCCACTGGTCGAATCGACTCCGGAGGTTCGGTGCGGGGGTGGGGAGCCCGGCGCCGGCGAACGCGCGGCGCACTGCGAGCTCGTACATCGCGGCCGGATCGTCGAGCCAGACGAGGTGGTGATTGATCTCCAGAGTCACGGCGCCATGGAACGCCGTCCAGACGACGGCGAGCTCCTCGGCGGGCAGCTCGGGGGAGTCGAGGTCGGCCAGCGCGTCGACGATCGGTGCGAACACCGCGGTCTGTGCGGCGATGGTCGGACCGCCTGGCGGGGCCTGGTAGCCGGGCAGAACGTCTACGGCTACGGCCCAGTTTCCGGACCGCTCACCGAGGCGCTCCCGCTGGGCGCGACCACTCGGAAGGGCCGGGTGCGGGCGCAGATGTGGCGCGACCTAGCCGACGCACACCAGGCGGGGCGGTTGCGCGTCGTCGCCGGGCGGGCATCGGACTTCTTCGGGCCCGGCGTCATCGCATCCGCGGTCGGCGACCGCTTCTTCACACCGATCTGCCGCGGCGCGCGGGTGGATGTAGTGGGCGATCCCGACCGCCTCCACACCTATACCTACGTCCCCGACTTCGGTGAGGCGCTGGTCCGGTTGAGCGAGACACCGGCGACCTGGGGGAGTGCCTGGCACATCCCGAATGCCACCACAGGCACCACCCGCGAGTTCGCCGCCACCGCCGCGGGCCTCGCCGCGGCGCAGTTGCGGCTGCGCCCGGTCCGGGCCTGGCAATTGCGCCTCATCGGGACGGTCGTGCCACCGATCCGCGAGACCGTCGAGATGCTCTACGAGTTCGACGAGGACCACGTCGTCGACCACACCGCGTACGCCGCCGTGCTCGGTGACCACGCCACTCCGTTGGACGACGCGGTGGAGGCCACCGTCGCCGCCTACACCGCGCCCCGGTGCGGCGCCCAGAGGTGATCGGAACCTTCCGCCCAGATGCCCGGCGCGGGCTTGGGCGGTCACGACGTACCCGTGGCGCCGCGGGCCGTGGCCGTACAGGGTGGCACCGATGCCCGATTCTCCACACAGTGCGCCGCTCCAGCTGGTCGGCAGCACCGTGGAGCGCTGGAATGGGTCAGCACTCCACCTTCTTGCATGGCCGGAGTCCCGGTGCGGCGGTTCCGGTCTCGATCCACTGCCGCGTCACGCTGTTGAACAGGTCGACATCCTCGATGCTCCAGGCGTGATGCATCCGTGGAACGATCCGTGTCACGGTCCGCGGCAGTCGCCGGTGCCTGCGCACGCCAGTACCACGGGCCGCGACCAGAACCGAACCTGTAACCGCCCGAGTGCGCGGGGTAGCCCGGATGTGGTGCTCGTGTCGGGTCGGGTAGGTGCGCTGGGCGACGGTCTCGACGGGTTGCCCACCCGTCCGATACGAGTGCGGCGAGGCGCCGTGGCAGGCTCGTCAGTCGCCCGAGGAGGGTGGGCGGTCGTCGTCGATGCGGTGCCGCAGGCGCAGGATCGTGGCGAGTAGGGACAGCCCGCAGAAGATGGCCGCTGCGATTGCCGCCGCAACGAGGCCGACCCTCGGGGAGATGACGAAACTGAAGATGAGCAGCACGACCCCGACGAGTGCTGCCCCGAATGTGGTGATGCCGCAGGCCGTCAGTTTGTGCGCGGTGGACACCAGTGTCGGGAGCGCGTGCTGGCGGAACAACATGCGATGGATCCCGACGGGTGCGACCAGCAGCATCGTCGACAGGACCGACAGGGCGACCGTCACGAGGTAGACCCTGACCTCGAAGTCCGTCAGATCCTCGAAGCGCTGTTGGAACGGCAACGTCAACAGGAACCCGGTGAGCAGTTGCACTCCGGTCTGCACGACGCGGAGTTCCTGCAGCAGAGCCGCCCAGTTTCGGTCGAGTCGTTGGGTTTCGGTCTCGTGGCGAGCACGGTAGTTCCACTCGTTGTCCCGTGCCTGCTCATCGTTGCCGTCCGACATGTCCAACCCACTGTTCTCGATAGGGTTCGGTGACCGTGGCTGGACGCGAGGTGCCGCAATCAGGATGGGCCCGGATCGAGGTGCCTGCCGCCCGGCCGGTACCGAGCACTACTCGCGGGATACCCGAAATGTCCGTCTGTCACACCGAGGTCTGGAGTGGTGACTCCTGCGTGGCGAGAGGATCGGCCGGTCTGCAGTTCGACTTAGAGCAGCCCGATGATGAACCCGTTCTCGCCGTCGGTGGTCCCGGCGCGGGCGCTGAGGACGCGGAGAGCGCCGAGGGCCACGACGCTGACCTGACAGTCCCGATGATGCCCGGACCCGGCTGGAAACGGCGCCGCACACGACATAGCGCCTCGAGGGTGATCTGTTCATGTTTCGGAGCTCATCTGTTCATCTCCGGAGGTCTGCTGATTGTCGTGCACGCGTGTCAGGCTTGATGGGACGGGCCGTCGATGACGCGTCGCGGCCCGCGGGAGGGCTCGACTCGAAAGGGAACGTTCATGTCCGAGCAATCGCTGGTCAAACAGGGTGTGGCACAAGGAACGTCGATGGGCGGGGCGGTTCTCCTCGTCACTGTCGGCGTTCTCGAATTCCTTCAAGGGATCTCCGCGATCGCCAAGGATCAGGTGATCATCGCCGGCATCGAATATACCTACCAATTCGACGTCACAGCGTGGGGATGGATTCATCTCGTGCTCGGCGTGATCGTCGCCGGGATCGGTGCCGCATTGTTCACCGGGGCCGGCTGGGCGCGTGTCGGCGCGATGACGATCTGCGCTGTATCGATCTTCGCCAACTTCCTGTGGCTGCCCTACTACCCGTGGTGGTCGATCACGATCATCGCACTCAACGCCGTCGTGATCTGGGCGGTCGCCACCTGGAATCCTGAGGCGTTCTGACCGCTGTCAGGACTCAGGAAGCGTCCGCTGTGGATGCATTCTCGCTGTGCTCTTGCGTTGGCGCTCTTGCGTTGGCAAACCCCTGTGTAACCCGCTCTCCCTTCATGAGTGGACGGAGGACCGGCACCGAAGGTGAATACGGAACGAGTGGCCGCTATCCGACCGGCCAGTTCTCGGACAGTGTTTTTCTCGGTCGGCAGCGCGGATGTATGAATCCCGTTGTCGGGTGGCGGCCGATGGGCGCGGCTGGGCCGCACCGGTCGACCTTTCGCGCAGCCGGTGAGATGCGCCTCGTTCCGGGGCCGCGACGTCCGCCACTGGCGCGATGTTGTGCGATTCACGAGGCGTATGAGGTCGTCCGCTGTGGAACAGCGGTGGCGGACGTGATCCGAGAGCGGTTGGACGACCGCCGGTTGCTGGTGGGATAGGTACGGGGCATGTGACCGGCGTTTCGGGGAGTCGATTTCCGTGAACTCTTCACTGTCCTCCCTTTCCACGAAAGGTGCGCGGGATCATCGTGAATACCGACGTCGTCTACCTGTCCGCCGGTGTGGCGTTGCTGCTCGCCGCGACCGTTCCGCGCATCGTGCGCAACCGGGCGGTATCGGCGCCGCTGGTGGTGCTCGCGGTCGGAGCGGTGGTGGGAGTGTTTCTCGGAAACGTCGATCTGGTGTCTCCGGTGGCGCATCCCGCGGTGGCCGAGCATGTGAGCGAGGGGTGTGTCAGCGTCGCGCTGATGGGTGTCGGCCTGGCGATCGACCGGCCGCTCGGCTTACGGTCGTGGAACTCGACGTGGCGGCTGCTGGGCATCGCGATGCCGCTCGGTATCGCCGCGGTGGCGGTCCTCGGTTGGTGGGCGGCGGCGCTGACACCGGTTGCGGCGCTGCTGCTCGGTGCGGTGCGGTGCGGTGCTCGCTCCGACGGATCCTGCTGGCCTCCGACGTCCAGGTGGAGGGACCGTCGTCGGGGGACGATTCCGACCGTGAGGACGACGAGGTGCGGTTCGCTCTGACGTCGGAGGCCGGACTCAACGACGCTCTCGCGTTTCCGTTCGTCTATCTGGCGTTGTTCCTGATCACGAAGGGTCCGGCCGAGGATTGGATCGCACGGTGGTTCCTGTGGGAGTTGGTCGGCAAGTCCGTGCTGGGCGCGGCGATCGGCGCGGTCGCCGGGTACCTGCTCGGCCGGGCGGTGTTCCACTTCCCGATTCCGCATGTGCGGCTGGCCGAGAGTGGTGAACCGATCGTCGCGCTGGCCGCCACTTTCGCCGTGTACGGGCTCACCGAATTCGTCGGTGGGTATGGCTTTCTCGCCGTTTTCGCGTGTGCGGTCGCGCTCCGTCGGATCGAGCGGGCACATACGTATCACGCGGAAATGCACTGTGTGATGGAACAACTCGAGCACGTCCTGACCCTCGCCGTGCTGCTGTTGCTGGGCGTCGCGCTCACGTCGGGCCTGCTGGATCACCTGACCTGGGGTGGGGTCCTGGTTGCGGTGGCGCTCGTCGTTGTGATCCGTCCGGTCGTGGGGTGGGTGGCGTTGCTCGGCTGCCGCGAGATGACGGTCCAGGAGCGGCGGGTGACCGCGTTCTTCGGTATCCGAGGCGTCGGCTCGATCTACTACCTCGCATTCGCTGCCGCGGTCGCGGGCATCGATCAGGAGAGCGCGTTGTGGTCGACGGCCGCGTTCGCCGTGGTCCTGTCGCTGTTCGTCCACAGCGTCACCGCCACGACCGTCATGCAGTTGCTCGACCGGGGGCGAGGCGACACCGCCGACGACGGCCGAACCGGGTAAGGGGGCGCGGTTCGCTCGGGCTGGGGCGGAGCGTTCCGCGGCATCTCTACGATGCCGCGGTGGTGGCGTGCACATCGAAAACCCGGTGACGGACGGCACGGCCTACCTCTGTCGGCTGCCGCCCCGCCGATCTACCGCCAATCCGCGCAGGGAATGTTGGCGGGGGTCAGTGCCACGAGCCAGGTCATGTAGTGCTCGACCACGGTGTTTCCGAGTTCCCGGACAGCGGCGGCAGCGCGGTCGGCCTCCTCTGCGGTCCAGTCGCTGAACGTCGAGAACAGCCGGAACACTTGCCGGTCGTTCAGCTCAATGTTCCACCGGAACGTACGGACCACGTCGACGGCGAACAGGCCCGAACGAGTGAACTCCGCGGTGAGCGCTGAAACATCCTCCGGATCGGATCCGGGGCGAGGTGGTGTGCGACGGTCCTGCACGATCCGTGCGACATGCTCCCGGAACGGAGTCCTGGCATCGGGGTCTCCGAAGACGTTCCGCCACACCAGGAACCCTCCGTTGTTGGTCAGCGTGCGGTGGATCTTCGGAAGAGCGATATCGAGGTCGATCCAGTGAATCGATGTCGCCGCGATTGCGATATCGAAGGCCTTCTCCGGAAGCTCGGCGTCCTCGACGCGTTCGACGATGACGGCCGCTTCGGGATGTGCATGTCGAAGGTGTGTGGCGAGCCGGCGGCCGGGCTCCACCGCCGTGACGTTCAGGCCCGCGGCGATCAGGGGACCGGTCGCCTGCCCCGTTCCCGCTCCGATGTCCAGGGCGCGGAGGCCGGGCTCGAGAACACCGAGACCGCGAAGACTGTCCCACAGGGCAGGCGGATACGGCGGCCGCGCCTCACCGTAGATGGCGGCGTGCGCCTCGAAATGCATCGGATCGACCACGCACGAAAGTCTAGATTCCTGCGCAGACCGGCATGGTCGTCGATCCGCTGTCGCAGGACGTGCCGTCAGCCGAGCTCCTCGGCCAACGCGACGATGATGCCCGCGGGTCCGCGGACGTAGCAGAGCCGGTAGCTGTCCTGGTACTGCGCCACCTCACCGACGAGGTCCGCACCGTGGGCTCGCAGACCGGCGATTGTGGCGTCGACGTCGTCGACGGCGAACATGATGCTCCGTAGACCCAGCGTGTTCCCCAGAGCGTTCTTCGGCTCGGCGCTGACCGCCGTCGGGTGGTGGAACTTCGTCAGCTCGAGCCGGCCGTGGCCGTCCGGGGTCCGCATCATCGTGATGTCGACTCGGACGCCGTCGAGCCCGTTGATGCGGTCCACCCAAGGTCCCTCGATCTGCGCCGCGCCCTCCCGCTCCATGCCGAGTTCGACAAAGAACGCAATAGCGGCCTCGAGGTCGTCGACGACGACGCTCACGTGGTCCATCCGCTGAATCGTCATGTGGTTCTCCCTAGTGGTCGCGCGGCCTGTCGTGGCCGCTGATGTGCCTGGGACGGAGCCGGCGCCGCATTCTCGACATCCGTGTAGAGAGTCCAGCAGGCGAGTTCTCATCGGTGCGTTGTTTCAGGGCCGGTACTGCCAGTTCAGTTTTCCGTCGGACACAGCGGGCGTCCATCCACCATCGAACGCCGCTCCGGTCTCACGGCAGTCGGCAAGATCGGACAGCATTGCAGTGAGTGTCGATGAAGAGCAGGTTGCCGTCGAGCCCGGCGAACGGGATGAACTCGGGCAGGTCGGTGAATGCGGTCTCGCCTGCGGAATTGCCACCCGCGGGTGCGCCGCCAATTTCTTCGTCGAACTCTCCCCAGACTTCTAGTTCCATCTGCCGCTCCTCGACGAGGCGTTCGAGGTCGAACAGTTCGTGGGCCGGCAACAGCGCGGGACGTAGGAATCACCGACTTTCACCGTCGTCAGTGGCAACGGGTGCTCGGCGGGCCACAGCTGCAGCAAGACCGCCACGTCACCCCGGTCGGCGTCCCGTCCTCGCCCGTGGACACGGATGATGCCATTCGGTATGCCGATCCGTCGAAGACGGACCGGAAATTCCACTCGCGCATCGGGAATCGGTAGGTCAATGGAGCGTGGGTCGGTAGATCAGCTCCTGGATGTGACCGTCGAGCGTCCGGTGCTCGATCAGCTCCAGGTCGAAGTCGGCCGCACCCTGGAAGATCGGGTCGTCACCGGTCTGACCGGTGATCACCGGGAACAGCGTCACCTGCAGGCGGTCGACGAGGCCGGCGGCCAACAGTGCCCTGTTCATCGACAGGCTGCCGTGGGAACGCAGCGGCACGTCGGACTCCTGCTTGAGCCGGGCGACGACGTCGACGGCGTCGCCGCTCACGATGGTCGCGTCCGGCCAGTCCAGAGGTCCTTCCAGCGTCGTCGACACCACCGTTGCCGGCAGACTCCTCATCCGAGTGACCCACGGGTCACGCACTTCGGACTCTTCGGTGCTCGATTCCAGCATCTGTGCAAATGCCCGATACGTGTTGGCCCCGAAGACCATCCGCTGCTCCGACCCGTACAGAGAAAGGCGGTGGTCGAGCAACTCGGGGCCTTGCTTGCCCCAGTACCCTCCCCAGTCTCCGTCGCTGACGCCGCCGTAGCCGTCGAGGCTGGAAAAGACGTCGAAAGTGTAGGTCGCGGTCATGTCGTTCTCCTCGAGTCACGTTTGATCGATGTAGGTACTGACTGGGAACCAATGCAAAACTCATCGTCGCCGATGGGGCGCAGCGTCGCGCGGGGTTCCGTGAGGTGGCTCTCCGCCCGCTACAGCCCCGGGGTCGCGCTGTGGCGGGCGGAGCGGATCGCCCCTGTCGGAGGGGCGAACTACTCTTACCATCGCGACGGGCAACAGGTCGCCACTCACTGCCCCAGACCGGTGATCTGATCACGGTCCTGATCTGCGGAGTTCCGCGGATTGGCAGGCGTGCGGCGACCTGTTCCTCTGTGCAGAGCGGAACACGAGGGCCGCCACAGACACCGCGATCCCGGCCACCGCTGCGGACACCGATACCCACTGTGCTGCCGACACCTGTGCTTCAATCGCGTTATGCGCAAGTCACTGCTGATAGTCGCGTTGATCGTATCCTGGTCGGTTGCCGGGGCTGTGCCTGTGGGGGCTGCACCAACGCAGCCGTCCTGGTCCGGGGAGTACTCGTTGAAGCGCTTCGCCGCGACGAAGACCGGTACGAGTTTGGCAGCGCGGCAGTGGGAGCCCGACTTCGCTGATACGTACCGATTCGAGACGAGTTGCACGGACGACTCCTGCGTTGCCACCGTGACCGATGGGCCCACGCCGGCCAATCCAACGCTGCCGCTACCACCTCGGTACACCTGGGACGGGACCAGCTGGGTCCACACCTACGACTGGGAGTGGGACTGCTACCAGGGCGAGGGCGTGCCGAAGGTGTGGGCACCCGCGCACTCGGTTGCGTACTACACACCCCAGCCAGACGGGACGTTGACCGGTTCCTGGCGTACCGACATCGACAGCGGCCCGTGCGAGGGCTCGGTGGTCATGGATGTCGCCGCCTATCCCGTCCAGCCGCCACCCGGACCATTCGGCAGCAGTTCATAGGACGCGGACACGAGTGCAGCCACACACCATCTGCACCCTTGCCTAGCTGCCGACCTGTGAGCATGCCCAGCGCTCATAGATCACGCGCGAGCCGAATGTCCTGGTCTCGATCAGGTCCAGCGGAACGTCTTCGGTGACCGGCGGCAGGAACGGCGTGCCGCCGCCGACGACGATCGGATTGCGGAACATGCGCAGCTCGTCTACGAGGCCGAGCTCGATTGCTGCCGCGGCCAGACCGGCGCCCCCGATCGAGACGTCCTTGTCGGTCGCGTCGAGCGCTGCGGCGACTTCCTCGGCCACCGACGCCTCGGCGAGCCGGGCGTTGCCGTGAACGCTGTCGAGCGTGCGGCTGAAGACGACCTTCGGGACAGTGCACCAGACGTCGGCGAACGCGGCCTGGGGCTCGTGGTCGCGCATCGACGGGTCGGTTTCCCAGGGCAGCATGGTCTCGTAGAGCTTACGGCCGCAGAGATAGCCGCCGAGCCCGCGTATCTGCTCGATGTGGAAACGGAACTGCTCGTCGTTGGGCACCGTCCACCCGAATCCGCCCGTCCGGTCGGCGATGAAGCCGTCCACCGAGACGCTCATCGAGTAGATCAACATGGCAATGTCACCGTTGAGCTGGACATTCCGCTCTCCATCCTTCTGCACGCTGCTCAGCCACACACTGTGATCGATCGCGAGACGACGACGGTCCGTCGCGGGTGGTCCCAGCGATCGTACGGTGATTGTCGACGCCAAGTGCCGACTCGCCCGCGGGGACGTTCGGCGTGAACAGCACCCGATCGACGATCATTGACGGCATGGCGAACGCGAGAACCCAGCCGGGCGGCATCGTCCGGAAGTCGTACTCGGCCAGATCCTCGGAATACACGGATCTCTTCGGCTCCATGACTTCTACACACGCGTCTGATCGGGCCCTGGTGAGCAGTTGGGCTGCCTCACTGACGGGACCCGTGCTCGACGCCGGGTGTGGTCCGGGGCAGTGGACCGACTTCCTGGCCGCGTGCGGAGTCGCTGCGTGCGGAGTCGACTTGGTGCCCGATTTCGTCGAGCGGGCCCGCGCGCAGTATCCGGACCTCTCCTTCGAAATCGGCAGCTTCGAGACGCTGGACGTCGCGACAGAATCACTGGGTGGTGTGCTGTCCTGGTACTCGCTCATTCACCACGGTCCGCAAGACATCCAGACTCCGCTCGCCGAGTTCGCACGCGTGATCCGACCGGGCGGAGGGCTGCTGGTCGGGTTCTTCGAAGGAACAACCGTGGAGACTTTCGACCATGCCGTCACCACTGCCCATCGATGGCCGGTTGCAGAACTCAGCCGGCAGTTGGTCCAGGCCGGCTTCGAGGTGATCGAGACACATACCCGAACGGGGACCGGCTCCAGGCCTCACGGCGCAATCACCGCGCGCAGGCAGAGCAACCCGTGACGGCTACAACCGTGGGTCCACCGGCTCGGACTCCAGCGCCAGAACCGCGAACACCGCTTCATGCACGCGCCACAGCGGGTCGCCTTCGGTGAGCCGGGTCAGCGCCTCGAGACCGAGCGCATGTTCGCGCAGGGCCATCGATCGTTTGCGGCCGAGTGATCGGTCGCGGAGAACATCGAGGTTCTCGGTGTAATCGGGGCCGTATATGATTCGCAGGTATTCCCGTCCCCTCACCTTGATGCCCGGCTGAATCCTCCGGTGCGCCAGTTCTGCGGGTGTGGGGCCGAGTGGCTTGACCACCATGCCCTCACCGCCGGCATCGGTCAGTTGCGACCACCAGGTGGTCGCCGCGTCCCGGGACTCGTCGGACGTGAGATCGACGAGCTGGTGCCTGGTCGCGGCGATGAGGGGATCGTCGAGTGTCGCCAGCTTCGCGAGGTGCCAGGAGTGCGGTTCGGTGACTGCAGTCGCGCGGCCGTCACAGGCGAGGATGTGGAACGGCGCGAGCCGCACTCCGTCCAGGCCGGTCACCGGCCAGCAGTACCGCGCGTATGCGTCCCTGAAACGCCGGGCGTTGGCCGCGCGGGTTCGGTTGTGAGCCAACAGGTCTGCGACGTCCAACCCCCGCGCCGCGGCCCGTTCCAGCGCGGTGATCGCGTCCGGCAGCGCCGCACCCGCCGCGGCGCCGACCGACGCGTATTGGCTGCGAATCAGTTCTCCCGCCTTCGCCGACCACGGCAGCAGTTCGCAATCGAGCGCCAGCCACGACGACCCGAGGTCGTCCATCAGCGGCCTGCACGCGGTGCGGAGCCGCGCCACCAGTTCGCTCATCGTGGCCGGGTCGTCGAAGAACGGTCGGCCGGTGCGGGTGTAGACGATCCCCGAGCTTCCGTCGGTGACACCGAACCGCTCCGCCGCGGTTGCGGCATCGTAGGCCAGCACGGCGATCGCCCGGGAACCCATGTGCTTCTCCTCGCACACGATCTCGGTGACCCCGCTCGCCGCGAACTCGGCGAAGGCCTGCGCAGGGTGTTCCAGGTAGCCGTCGAGGTTCGAGGTGGCCGGCGGAGCCATGGTCGGCGGCAGGTACACCAGCCAGCGCGGGTCGACGGCGAACCGGCTCATGATCTCGAGCGCGGCGGCGGAGTTCTCCTCACGCACCTTGATGCGTCCCTTGTTGTAGCGGACGTCGAGGTGCCGTGTTCCGCGCACGTCGTCGATCGACAACAGGGCCGGATCGCGCTGCGTCCGACGACCCGGTGCGGCCCGCCCCGTGTCGAGTGGTCGCGCCGGTTCGAACCACACCTGCTCGGCCGGAACGGACACGATGTCCTTACCGGGGTAGCGCAGGGCGGTCAGCTTGCCGCCGAAGACGACCCCGGTGTCGAGGCAGATGGTGTTGTTGATCCACTCGGTCTCCGGAACGGGCGTGTGGCCGTAGACGACGACGGCCCGCCCGCGGTACTCGTGGGCCCACGGGTACCGCACCGGTAGCCCGTACTCGTCGGTCTCGCCGGTGGTGTCGCCATAGAGGGCGAACGAACGAACCCGCGCCGATGCGCGGCCGTGGTAGGCCTCCTTCAGCCCGGCATGCGCGACCACCAGGTTTCCGCCGTCGAGTTCGTAGTGGCTGATCAGACCGTCGATGAACGCGTGCGCCGACTTACGGAAGTCGTCGGGTTCCGCGGCAAGCTGATCGAGCGACTCCTGCAGACCGTGCGAGGCGGCGACCTTCCGGCCGTGCAGCGCCCGCGCGAGCTTCTGTTCGTGATTGCCTGAGACGCACAGCGCCGTTCCTGCCGCCACCATGCCCATCACCAGGCGCAGCACTCCCGGGGTGTCCGGTCCGCGGTCGACCAGGTCGCCGACGAACACCGCGGTCCGCCCCTCGGGGTGGTAGGCGCCGGCGCCGTCGGACTGGAGCTGCCAGCCGAGTTCCCGCAGCAGCGTTTCCAGTTCGCTTCGGCAGCCGTGGACGTCGCCGATGATGTCGAACGGTCCGGTCAGATCACGCTTGTCGGTCCAGGCCTTCTCGATCGACACCGACGCCGAGTCGATGGCATCGACACCGGAGAGCACGTGCACTCGCCGGAAGCCTTCGCGGCCGATCCTCGGCAGCGACCGCCGAAGGTCCTTGTGCTGCCGTCGGATCACGTGTGCACCGAAGTCGCGGTCCGGTCGGGTCGCGTTGCGCGCGATCGCGACGTCGTCGGGAACGTCGATCACGATCGCGTCCACCAGGACGTCATGGGACTTGGCCAGATCGATCAGTGCCTTGCGCGCTTCACGCTGCACATTGGTGGCATCGACGACCGTGAGCAGACCACGCCGCAGCCGGGTCCCGGCGATGTAGAGCAGCACGTCGAAGGCGTCCGAGGTTGCGGCCTGGTCGCTTTCGTCGTCGGCGACCAGCCCCCGGCAGAAGTCGGACGACAGCACCTGGGTCGGGGCGAAATGCCGCGCAGCGAAGCCGGACTTGCCGCTGCCGGACACACCCACGAGAACCACCAGCGACAGAGCCGGCACAGAGATGTCAGGCATCGGAACCACCCGCCCGCGCGAAAACCGCCATCTGAGTCGGTGAACCGACCTCGGAGTCGTCCTCGCCGACCGGCCGGAAGTCGGCGGAGTATCCGTGGACCTGGCAGACGTTGCCTGCCCACGAACGGAATTCGGCCCTGGACCACTCGAAGCGGTGGTCTCGGTGACGCATTCCCACGAGGTCGGCGTACCGCACGTTGTACTCGGAGTTGGGTGTCGTCACGATGACGTGCCCGGGCCGCGCAGCACCGAAGATCACCTGTTCGAGTGCGGTGAGCCGCGGCGGGTCGATGTGCTCGATGACCTCCATCAACACGGCCGCGTCGTAGCCGGCGAACCTGTGGTCGGTGTAGGTGAGGGCCGCCTGGAACAGCTGTAGACGCTCGCGGCGGCGCTCCGGCATGCGATCGAGCCGCAGCCGACGTGCGGCGATCGTCAGCGCCCGGGTCGACACGTCCACCCCGGCGATCTCGGTGAAACGGGGATCGTCGAGCAGCGCGGAAACGAGTTGACCGGAACCGCATCCGAGGTCGATGACCGTGCGGGCCTCGAGTTCGCCGAGGGCTCCGAGGACCGCCTCGCGCCGAAGCAGGTTCAGCGGCGGGGCGGCCACGGTTTCCGCCGCGACCGCCGCGTCGCTGCCGGGCTCCTCGTCGACCGGTGGTTCCAACCGCTCCGCCACGTCGTCGCCGAGTTCGGCGAGCCGCTCGAACGCCGAGCGCGTCAGGGCGGACTGATGCCGCAGGTAACGGCGGGTGATGAGGGTTCTCTCCGGGTGCTCCGCGAGCCAGGATCCACCGGCCCGGATCAGCTTGTCGACCTCGTCGGAGGCGACCCAATAGTGTTTGGCGTCGTCCAGCACCGGAAGCAATACGTACAGGTGGTTGAGAGCGTCGGCGAGCCGGATGTCGCCGCGCAGGGTGAGCCGGACATAGCGGGAGTCGCCCCATTCCGGAAACGCATCGTCGAGCGGCACGGGGCGTGCCTCGACGGTCCACCCGAGTGGCGTGAATAGTTGTTCGGCCAGTTCCGGTCCACCGCGACACGGCAGTGCGGGCAGCGAAATCTCCAGGGGGATCGGCGTCGCGGCCAACTCCGGTTTGAGGGGGCACCGTCCGGCACGGGCGGTGCGGAAGACGTCCGCCAACGCCACCGACAGCAGCGACGACACGGCGTACGGCCGGTCGTTGACGTACTGGCCGAGCGCGTAGTCGGCGGACCTGCCCGACGTGCGGGCGAGCCGGATCGCATCGACATCGAGCAACAACGCTACCGTGCAACGATTTTCGTTCGCCTCGGGATAGAACACGCGTGCGACACCGCAGGATTGGGTGAACTCCTGAACCCGATCGGGGTGCTTGTGCAGCAGGTACCCGAGATCGGTTGCCGGGCGCGCCGTCGTGGAAATCGTCAGGATCACCAGGCACAGTCTGCCGTAGGCAGGGCGTCCGCCGCACCAGATTTTCGGGCCGAGGAGGCGGCCGCCTGAGTTACGGTGAGCAAGGATGGGGGAGGGCAGTCGTGGTCGAGGACCGGAAGCGGAGACGGCGGGACAGCGCAGTACCCGACGCGGATACCGGGGTGTGCTGTGGTCGAACCGCCCTCGGATCCTGAACGTGTCAACTTCGCCGTCGTCGGCTCGCAGGAGTACGACAACCCGAAGTATCCGTGGTTCTCCAGGGCGAAGGCGGCAGCGATGACACAAGCCGTCGTCAGTGCGTTGCCGGACTCGGTGGACTTGGTCTTCGCCAGTCCACGCGAGTCTCTGGAGTTCGAACCGATCGCCGATTACGACGCGTCCGCCTTCCCCCGGGAGGGGGATGCGGACCTGTTCAGCGGATCGACCGCCGCCCGCGGCTCGCTGATCCGGGACGGGCACGTCGGAACGTTGACGGTCGATGTCCGGGCCTGGGACCGTCCCGTCCCGCCGTGCGTGGCAGGGGCGTTGGATCGACGCGACACCCTCCCGGACGGAACGGTGCTCGATTCGCTGGACAGCTGGTTCGAGATCAACGGGGTTCGCACCCTCGAGCGCACCGTCGTCGCCTACCTTCCCGACGGCACCCGGGTCGTCGCCACGTCCGGCGACGCCGACAACACCGATCCGAGGGTGGGCACCAAGCCCAGCGGACACATTCCCTTGACCCTCGACGAGTTGACCGCGATCGCCACCATCATGCCGCTGAGGGCGACGGCGCAGGTCGTCCCGGCCGTGCCGCTGATGCCGTCCTGCGGGGCGGACACCGATGGGAACGGGCCGGAGTTGACCCGCGAGACGGTGGATCGGCTCGACCGGGCGCCCGAAGCGCGGTGGGCGGATATGCCGAGCAACAGCGATCTCACCCTTGACCGACCGATCGGATCACTGACCGACCGATCGGATCACTCCGGTTGACCGACTTCGGTAAGGACAACGTCTGCGAGCTGGTCACCGTGGAATCTCCCGCCGGGGCCGGGCGCCTGGATATTGCCGTCGTCAGCGGCCGATCCGCGCCTTCTCCGCAGGACGAGTACCTGAACGGGATCGATCCGGATCGCGCCATTACCAGGTTGCCCGACGGATCCACTGTCACCCTTCGCGGTCTACCCATCCAACGGCGGCAGCGCCTACTTCTCCATCACCCTTCCCACCACCCAATAGATCATCATCAGCACCACCCCCATCGGGGGTTCCACCGTGCCGGTGACGTTGGAGCAGATCGAATACCTGGCCACCGCGCCCGAACTCGACTTGGGCTGAACGCCGACGAAGACCATCCGTCACATGCTGTCGAAGATGCGTTCTTCCGGGACTCCGGCGTTCTGTGCTGAGGTGACGGCGTCGAGGAGGTCGTCGGTGAGTTGCTCGAAGGTGGCGGTGCGGACCCGTTCCGGGGGCCGGTCGCTCGGGCGGGTGGTCAGGAAGCAGTGCAGCATCGCGCACGTGTCGCGCACGTGTTCGAGAGCCCGGCGTTGGTCGTCGTTCATTGCAGGTCCGATTGGCGGTCGACGCTCGGCGCCCGCGTGTCGTGCGGTTCCCTGTGGGGACAGGCGTGGTCGACCGCCCGCAGCAGTTCGTGGGTGAGTCGTCGGTAGGTGGAGAGCCATCGGTGGTCGACGGGTTCGTCGCGCAGGTATGCAGTCAAGGTGGCGGTGTTCTCGCCGGTATCCAACCATCGGCGTAGGTCGGTGGTGCGATCCTGGACGTGCTGCAACAAAGAGTGTGGCGAAACGGGCATCGAGTCTCCTCTGGTGCGGAATTCCCTTCGGCGATAATGAATTTCACATGGCGGCGAGCTTCCCGAGCCATTGTTGCCTATACCGGTGTCGGATGCTGGTGTTTCCCGGTCTGTGCCGCCGCTGTCGGGAGTCGGAAAACTTGCCCAACTTCGGTTCCGTCGCGGTGGGACCGGGCGGACAATCGATGGGTACGACATCAAGCCCATGACCGAGAAGGAGTGGAGCCGTGAACCGGACAGACCTCCCACAGACACTGCGGAGATCATCGAAGGAGGTGCAGGCCGCTTTCGCTACGGCACACGAGACTGCCGTTCGGCGGTACGGCGAGGGCGAGGAGGCTCAACGAGCGGCGTACGGGGAGCTCAAACAATCGTTCGAACTCGTGACGGACCACTGGGTGCCCAAGCAGGACTGATGTCGCACCCGTGAGTACTTGTCAACCGCCGGACGTTGACAAGTACTCACGGGTGGAGGTCAGACGACGGCAGACCAGATTTCGTCGACGGACCGATCGGACGCCTCGGTGCGGAGAGCCTGTGCGACGAGCAGGCGTCCGGTGTTTTCGAGGTGCCTGCGCATCGCGGCTTCGGCCTCGTCGGGTTGACCGGCGATGATCGCGTCGATGACAGGTGTGTGCTCGTCGTCGATGTCGGTGAGGGTTCTGGTCTTGTCGGCGGTGTTGGCCCCGAGCAGCCGGGTGGTCTCGCGCAGTGTCTTGACGATCGCGCGGGCCCGGCTGTTGTCGGCGGCGTCGAGGATCAGGTCGTGAAGCCCGAGGTCGTGGTGGGCGAACTCGTGTTCGTCGCCGACAGCCGCTGCGTCCCGCATCAGGCGCTGCTGGTGGAGCAGCGCGTCCGACAAGGCGGGGTCTGATGCGGTCGCGGCCTTGCGGACGGCGGGAAGTTCCAGCGCCAATCGGACTGCGAAGATCTCGGCGATCTCCTTGGGCTGGGGGAGCAGAATGCGGAACCCCTGCCGAGCCTCGAATTTGATGAGTCCCACTTCTTCGAGACGGAGCAGCGCGTCGCGCACGGGGGTGCGGGAGATGCCCAGGCCCTCGGCGAGTTGGTAGACCGAGTACTTCACTCCCGGCTTCATGCGGCCGTCGTCGATGGCGGCCCGCACGGCCGCGATCGCCTGCTCCATCCGTCGTCCCGGGAATGGGGTGAGCGGTTCGAGTTCGAGCGCTTCGTCTGCCACCGGATCACTGTAACAACACGGGACTGTTCGTAGCATGCTAGAAGTTGTAGCATGCTACGAATGATCACCGCTGAATCACTGGCCGCTGAGCTGCGCAGTTCTGGAGTGAGCGATGTTCTCTCCGACGGAACGACCCGCGCCGCCTATTCGTCCGACGCGTCCCTGTACCGGGTGCGGCCGCTGGTCGTCGCGCGGCCACGGCACGCCGACGAGGTCGCGGCGGCGCTCGCGGTGTGCCGCCGGGAGGGCGTGCCGCTGACCAGTCGTGGAGGCGGCACCTCGGTGGCGGGCAACGCGGTCGGGACGGGACTGATCCTGGACTTCAGCCGGCACATGAACCGGGTGCTCTCGATCGACACGGACGCACAGACCGCGACGGTGGAGCCGGGCACGATCCAGACGGTGCTGCAGCAGGCGGTGGCACCGCACGGCCTGCGATTCGGGCCCGACCCGTCGACCTCCACCCGCTGCACGATCGGCGGGATGATCGGCAACAACGCGTGCGGGTCCCGCACTCTCGGTTACGGCCGGACCTCGGACAACGTGACGGGTCTAGACGTGCTCGCCGGAACCGGGGAGTCGCTGCAACTGGGCGGTGCCGGCGAGGTGACGGCATCCCCGGCACTGACTGCATTGCAGCACGTCACCCGCGGCGGCCTGGCGACCATCCGCACCGAACTAGGCCAGTTCGGCCGTCAGGTGTCGGGCTATGCCCTCGAACATCTCCTGCCGGAGAACCGGTTCGACGTGACCCGCATGCTGGTCGGCACCGAGGGCACGCTCGCGGTGGCGACCCGGGCCACGGTTCGGCTGGTGTCCGAGCCCGCCCACCGCGTTCTGGTCGTCCTGGGATACGCCGACATCGCGTCGGCGGGTGACGCGACCCCGCTGGTGCTGAAGTTCGATCCGACGGCCTGCGAGGGGATCGATTCCCGGATTGTCGACGTCGTGCGCGAGCGTCGCGGCCCGGGCGCGGTTCCGCCGCTGCCAGCAGGAGCGGCGTGGTTGTTCGTCGAGGTGGTCGGCGAAGACGTCGACGAGACGATCGCTCGGGCTCAGCAGGTCGGACGCGACTGCGGCGCCATGGACAGCCTCGTGGTCACCGACGCCGCCCGCACCGCCGAGTTGTGGCGGATCCGGGCCGACGGAGCCGGGCTCGCCGGGCGCAGCCCCGCCGGGCTGCCCGCGCACGCGGGGTGGGAGGACGCGGCCGTGCCACCGGCAATGCTGGGCGACTACCTCCGCGACTTCGATGCGCTGATGAACGACTACAACGTCACCGGCCTGCCGTACGGGCATTTCGGCGACGGATGCCTGCACGTGCGCATCGACTGGCCGCTCGACCAGCCCGGCGGCAGCGGCATCTTCCGGGAGTTCCTGTTTGCGGCAAGCAAACTGGTCGCCGGCTACGGCGGTTCCCTCTCCGGTGAGCACGGTGACGGCCGCGCCCGCAGCGAACTCCTGCCACTGATGTACTCACAGGACGCGATGACCCTTTTCGGGGCCGTCAAGCACGTCTTCGACCCCGACAACATTCTCAACCCGGGTGTCGTCGTCGACCCCCGCCCCGTCGACGCGGATCTGCGGGTGCCGGCCGCCCCGCTCGTGCGCCGCCAACTCGCGATGGCCTATCACCACGACGACGGCGACTTCACCCAGGCCGTGCACCGCTGCACCGGCGTCGGGAAGTGCCGGGCCGACAACACCGCCACCGGCGGAGTGATGTGCCCGTCGTATCAGGCGACGCGGGAGGAGAAGGACTCCACCCGCGGCCGTGCACGCGTCCTGCAGGAAATGATCAACGGCACCGCCATCGACGGAGGCTGGCGTTCGCCGGAGGTCCACGACGCCCTCGAGCTGTGCCTGTCCTGCAAGGGATGTTCCTCGGACTGCCCGACCGGGGTCGACATGGCCGCGTTCAAATCCGAAGTGCTGCACCAGAGCTACCAGGGTCGCATCCGCCCCGCCTCCCACTACTCGCTGGGGTGGCTCCCGCGCTGGGCGAAGATCGCCAGCCGCGCCCCCGGTCCGGTCAACGCCCTGATGCGCGTTCCCGGCATCGGACCGCTGGCGTTGTCGTCGGCCGGAGTGGACAGGCGCCGCACCATCCCCCCGTTCGCGAAACAGACGTTCCGATCCTGGTTCAAGGCCACCGAGAACGACCGCGCCACCACCGGCGACCCAGTGCTGCTGTTCGTGGACTCGTTCACCAACTACTTCACCCCCGAGGTCGGGCACGCCACCGTGCGGGTACTCGAGGCCGCAGGGTACCGACCGCAGTTGACCGACAAACAGCAGTGCTGCGGACTGACCTGGATCTCGACCGGGCAGCTCACCGCGGCGAAGAAGATCCTCGGACGTACCGTGGACGCGCTGTCCGGAAGCGCCGCGGCCGGAATCCCGATCGTCGGGATGGAGCCGTCCTGCACCGGGGTCCTGCGCTCGGACGCCGCGGAACTGCTCGGGAGGGCGGCCGCCGATCCGGTCGCCGAGGCCACCCGCACCCTGGCGGAACTGTTGACGGACCGAGGGTGGGAACCGCCGTCCCTCGAGGGCAAATCCGTTGTCGCGCAGCCACACTGCCACCACCATTCGGTGATGGGGTGGAGTCCGGACGCGCAGCTCCTGGAGAAGGCCGGTGCGCAGGTGCAGCGGCTGGGTGGATGTTGCGGTCTGGCAGGGAACTTCGGCGTCGAGAAGGGACACTACGAGGTGTCCGTCGCAGTCGCCGAACAGCAGCTTCTCCCTGCCGTGGCCGGAGCTGACGCCGACACCACCATCCTGGCGGACGGATACTCGTGCCGGACCCAGCTCGCGGATCTGACCGATCGCCGCGGTGACCACCTGGCGCAGCTTCTCGCCGCGCAGCTCGACGCGGACCGTGCGCGGGACTGAACCTCGGGTGCGCGCACGACAAGGGGCGGCGGCAGGAGACGGTGTGTCTCGCATGCCGCCGCCCCGGGTGCTAGTTCGTGACGGGTGCGGGGTGGTTGGTGACGGGTGGGTTGAGTCGTCGGCGGAGTCGGTAGGCGATCAGAGTTGCGATCAGGGCCGCGACGCTGAGGGAGATCTGGGATCGGGTTGTCTCGACGTAGAACATCGAGACCAGGACGGCGACGATGCTGCCGGCGGCGAGAATCGACAGGTACGGGAACAGCCACATTTTCAGGCGGAGCCGGGCGACTTCGTCGGGGATCATCAGGCCGCGGAGTTTGATCTGCGACATTGCGATCATGAGGTAGACCATGAGGATGGTGGCGCCGGAGGCGTTGAGGAGAAACGCGAAGACGGTGTCGGGGGAGAGGTAGTCCAGGCCGATGCAGGCGAAACCGACGAGGGTGGCCAGGAGCAGCGAGTTGCGGGGGACGCCGTGTCTGTCGAGTTTGGCGATGCCGTGCGGGGCGTCGCCCTTGTGGGCGAGGGTGAAGAGCATTCGGGAGGAGGTGTAGAGCCCGGAGTTGAGGCAGGACAGTACGGCGACGAGGATGACGGCATTCATGATGTCGGGTCCGCCGGGAATGCCCATGTGGGCGAGGGCGTCGACGAAGGGGGATTGGCCGATCTCGACGTCGGTCCAGGGAACGATGATGGCGAGCAACAGCACCGAGCCGATGTAGAAGAATCCGATGCGGGCGATGACGGAGTTGGTGGCTTTGGCGACGGCTTTTTCGGGTTCGGCGGATTCGGCTGCGGCGATCGTCGCGATTTCCGGGCCGACCATGGAGAACACGGCGACGACGACGCCGGAGAGAATGACCGTCCAGCCGTTGGGGGCGAAGCCGCCGAGGTCGGTGAGGTTGCTGAAGTCGGCGGTGTGGCCGGGCCAGAGGCCGAAGACGTAGGCCGCGCCGAGACCGAGGAACAGCAGGATCGCGGCGACTTTGATTCCCGCGAACCAGTATTCGAATTCGCCGAAGTTGCGGACCGAACGGAGATTGGTGGCGACCATGGCAAGCAGCAGGACGGTGGCCATCGTCCAGGAGGGCAGGTCGATCCAGCGTTGGAGGAGTTTGCCGCCGATGACGGCTTCGGCGCCGACGGCGACGACCCAGAAGAACCAGTAGAGCCAGCCGGTGGTGAAACCGGCCCAGCCGCCGAAGGCCTTGCGGGCGTAGCCGGCGAACGATCCGGTCGACGGATTGGTGGTGGCCATTTCGCCGAGCATGCGCATCACGAGGACGATGACGACGCCGGTGACGCCGTAGGAGATGAAGGCTGCGGGTCCGGAGGTGTGCAGCAGGGCGCTCGAGCCCACGAAGAGGCCTGCGCCGACGACGCCCCCGATCGCGATCATTGTCAGGTGGCGTTGCTTCAGAGACTTCTGCAACGTCTCGGGCGGTTGTTCGTGAGTGGACATCACACGCTCCAAAGGTCGAGTCGGACACGAGGGCGATCGGGCGCGATCCGTTCTGCGGTGGTCGGACGCTCCGACAGAGGAAGTGCCGAGGCCGGGGCCTGGCGAGATGGCGAACTTCCGTTCGTGTGTGACCAACGTAACGGCGCAACACGTAGCATGCTAGGGACAGCTGCCAGAATTTTCGGCCCCGGCGCTCAGACACTTGTATGGCCGACTCGGAATGATCGCAGTAAGTATTGCCCACGAAATATGCCGTTCACGGAGATGGTGAAGTGACTCTCGATGAAGTGGTCGCCGAGGTGGCCGAACGACTGTCGGCGTCGGTGGTGCTGGTCGATCGGGCCTTTTCGCTGATGGCCTACAGCACCCAGTCGCCGGGCGTCGACAGGGACCGGGTGCAGTCGATCCTCACCCGGAGTTGTCCGCCGGAAGCGCGGGCATGGTACGAGAGTTTCGGCATCGCCGACAGCATGCGCCCGGTCACCACGCCCGAGAATCCGCAGATCGAGGCGTCGTCACGGATCTGCCTCCCGGCCCGCTACGCCGGTTCGGCGTACGGGTATCTGTTCGTCCTACCGGACGAGAACAGCGCGGTGCCCGATCGTGATCTGACTGCCGCGATGTCCCTGGCCGGTCAGGCGGGAGCTCACCTCGCGCATACTTCGCGGGGCCGCGACGATCTGGCGGTCGCCGTCGCCGACCTCCTGGAAGGGGACAGGAAGGCGTTCGCCCGTGCGCTTGCCCGCATCGAAGACTCCGGACTCTTTCCCGACGGCGGCGCGCTGACCGTGCTGGCCGTCGACGGTCTCCTGCCCTCCCCCGGCACGCGCAGTCTGCTGGCGCCGATCGGATCGCTGACCGCCGTCGTGGTGCCTGCGGCGGATGGCGCCGTCGACCCTGTCCGGTCCATCGCCGAAAGCGGTGCGGGCGCCGGAGCGCTGGTCGGAGTGGGAGGGTCTTGTCGAGGACTGCGTTCGGCCCGGCGGAGCTGGCAGCAAGCCAAGCTGGGTGCCCGGGTCGCCCGGCACGACGAGTCGACGGGACCGATCGCCTACTGGGAAGAGCTCGGCATCTACCGGCTGGCGTCGTGCGGGCCCACCGGCGTCCTCGCCGATGCAGTCCTCACGCCGTCGGTGCGGGCCCTGCTCGACCACCGCAACATCGACCTGCTCGCCACCGCCCAGACCTATCTCGACCAGGCCGGCGATACCGGCGCCACCGCCGCGATCCTCGGCATCCACCGTCAGACCCTGTACTACCGGCTTGCGAAGATCGAGGAGGTCACCGGTCTCGACCTGTCTTTGGGCGCGCAGCGACTCGAGTTACACGTCGGCCTCACACTGGGACGCTTCATCGCCGAGCACCAGGGTGCACGGGACACCTCCACCGGCCAGGAGAACTGACTTTCCCTCGGTAGAGTCCTCATCGCGTCTCGGCCGTGGTCACGACGGCACGCACGATTTCGGTGACGGCCCGCACGGTGGGCCGGATCTCCGAGCCGGCGAGCCGCAGGAGCACGATCCGCCTGCCGATCTCCTGGGCGAGGTCGACCCGGACGATCGGTACCGAGCTGTTGAGCCTGATCATCATGTCCGTTACCGGAGCCGCGCCCAGCCCCTCCGCGGCCAGTGCCAGGGAAACGGCGGTGTCGACGATCGCGTGCCGTGCGATCGGTTCGAATCCTTCCTGCCGGCAGGCGATTCGGATGGCGCGACCGAACTGGGTTTCCGCGGGCGGCAGGATCCAGTTCCAGTCCGCGGCCTCGCGCAGATCGATCGTGCACTCGGTGCGGATGCCGTATGCCCCGGAGGAGACGGCGAGTCCGAATCGCTCGCTGCGCAGGGTGATCATCTCGATATCCGGAGTGCGGGGCATCGGCGCATTGGGGTAGTCCAGCCCGAAAGCGACGTCGACCTGTCCGCGCTGGACCGCGGTGGCGGCGTCGTCGACGTCGAGTTCGCGGCTGCTGAGGGCGAGGTGCGGGTACTCGCGCTGCGCGGCGGCCACCACCGGCGGCAGCAGCGCAGCGGCGGTACTGCCGAAGGTGCCGAGCAGAAGGGGCGCAGCAACGTCGTCGTGGACTGCGCGGAGCGCGTCGAGGGCGGTCTGTTCCGCGCTCAGGATTTTCAGGGCGTGTTCGGCCAGGACGACCCCGGAATCGGTGAGGACGACGTTGCGTCCCACCTTGGTGACGAGTTGCGAGCCGACGGCCTTCTCCAACGCTGCGATCTGCTGCGATACGGCGCCCGCGGTGTATCCGAGTTCTTCGGCGACCGCGACCATCGTTCCGCGCCGAGCCAGTTCCCGGAGCGTGACGAGGTGGGCCAGACTCATGTTCATATAGGGATCCTAAACGGTTCTGGCTAGTTTTCTTCGCTGGTGCTATTCAATCCGGCACGCCACGATGAACGAGCGGGAACGAAACGTCGAACTGCCGCACCGTTCGAAAACCCTCCGGCACACCACGACTTCGCCCTCACCCGACCCCATCGACCCTGGAGTTGCACGCATGCCGATCACCCAGCAGTGGGAACTGCGCGCCGAGTTCGCTCGCCGCCTCTCGCACATGTACGGGAAGGAAGTTCCCGCCTACACCACGTTGCTCGAGGTCTCGCAGGCCGTCAACGACGCCGTGCTGTCGCGTCCCGGTGCCGATGCCGAACGGCTGGGCTCGATCGCCCGGGTCACCGCCGAACGCCACGGAGCGATCCGTGTGGGCACCCCACAGGAGATGGCGCAGGTGGCACGCGTGTTCGCGGCCATGGGCATGTACCCGGTCGGGTTCTACGACCTGCGCGAGGCGGCTGCCAGTTCCGTCCCGGTCGTCTCGACCGCCTTCCGGCCCACGGACCCGGACGAACTGGCGCGCAACCCCTTCCGAGTGTTCACCTCGATGCTCGTCCCCTCGGACCGCCGCTTCTTCAGCGAAGATCTGCAGCGGCGAGTCGAGAGTTTCCTCGCCAGGCGCACGCTGTTCACCACCGAACTGCTGGTGCTCGCCGACCGGGCGAGCGAGTACCGGGGGCTGAATTCCGGTGACGCCGAGATGTTCCTGACCCTCGCGACGGCCGCGTTCAAGCTCTCCACCGAGGCCGTCGACCGCACCTGGTACCGCGAGCTCGAACAGGTGTCGTCGGTGGCCGCCGACATCGGCGGCGTCACCAGCACCCACGTCAACCACCTGACCCCGCGGGTCCTGGACATCGACGATCTCTACGCCCGCATGGAGCGTCGCGGCATCGACATGATCGACACGATCCAGGGACCGCCCCGGTGGGCCGGCCCGGATCTGCTGCTGCGTCAGACCTCGTTCCGCGCCCTCGCCGAACCACGGGTGTTCCGCGAGGCGGACGGCAGCGTCGAGAAGGGGTCGCTGCGAGTGCGTTTCGGTGAGGTCGAAGCCCGCGGCATCGCCGCCACCGTCCGCGGCCGGGAGGTCTACGACCGGTTGACCGTCGAGACCGAGCAGGCGGTGCGGGAGGCTGCCGCCGCCGCACCGGTGTCGGCCGAGGCGCGCAACGCGATCGCCGCGGAACTGTGGAATGAGCGGATGCCTGCCACCGAGCAGGGATTGGCCCTGCACGACCTCGCCTACTTCACGTACACGCTGAACACCGGCAAGCTGCCCAACGGGCACGCGCCGTCCCGGTCGCTGCCGGATCTGATCGACCAGGGCTGGGTCCGCCCCGAGCCGATCGTCTACGAGGACTTCCTGCCGAAGTCCGCGGCGGGGATCTTCCAGTCGAACCTGACGTCGGACGGTCGCAAGGACACCACCCAGTCGACGGCCGCTGTCGACGCCGACTGGATGGAGGGAGTCCTGGGCCGTCCCCTGCACGACCCGTATGCGCTCTACGACGGGATCCGCAGCGCATCCCTCGCTCGTGTGGCCACCGAACTGCACATCCGCGGACCCATCGACGTACCTGCACCCATCGCTACCCCACCCATCGCTACCCAGGGAGTCAAGTAAATGAGCACCGCTGTCGCCGACACCATCGCCCTGCCCACCACCGACGAACTGCGCACCCTCGCACGCACCAGCCTGCAACGATGCGGGGTCGACCCGGCCGTGCTCGACACCGCCGGGGTGACGAACACCGTCACCGCCCGCACCCCGGTCACCGGGGACGCCCTGTTCGACTACCCGGCCGCAGGCGCCGCCGACGTCGAGGCCGCGATCGACGCCGCCCACGACGCGTTCCTGCAATGGCGCACCGTTCCCGGACCGGTCCGCGGATTCCTGATCAAGCGCCTCGGCGAACTGCTCACCGAGCACAAGGAAGACGTCGCCAACCTGATCGGCATCGAGGTCGGCAAGATCCGCTCGGAGGCCCTCGGCGAGGTCCAGGAAATGATCGACATCTGCGACTTCGCGGTCGGACTGTCCCGCCAGCTCGACGGCCGCACCATGCCCTCGGAGCGCCCCGGCCACCGCCTGATGGAGACCTGGCACCCGCTCGGCGTCGTCGGTGTCGTCTCCGCGTTCAACTTCCCGGCCGCGGTGTGGTCCTGGAATCTCGCCCTGGCCATCGTCTGCGGTGACGCGGTGATCTGGAAGCCCGCCCAGCTGACCACCCTGACCGCCGCCGCCTGCTCCGCGCTGTTCGACCGCGCCGCAGAGGAATCGGGCGCACCGGCCAACCTGAACGTCCTCGTCTCGGCGAGTGCCGCCGACACCCAGGCACTGATCGACAGTCCAAAGGTGCCGCTGATCTCCGCCACCGGCTCCGAGCGGATGGGGGAGCAGATCGCCCCGCGCGTCGCCGTTCGCTTCGGCCGCGCCATCCTCGAACTCGGCGGCAACAACGCCGCGGTCGTCACCCCGTCCGCGGACCTCGAGCTCGCCACCCGCGGCATCGTCTTCGCCGCCGCGGGCACCGCAGGTCAGCGGTGCACCTCGATGCGCCGCATCATCGTTCACCAGGACATCGCCGACGAGCTGATCGACCGGATCTCCCAGGTCTACCGGCACCTCCCGATCGGCGACCCGTTCGCCGACGGCACCCTCGTGGGCCCGCTGATCGACGGCAAGTCCCACGCCAACATGACCGAAGCCCTCGAGCAGGCCGTCGCGCAGGGCGGGCAGATCCTCGTCGGTGGTCGGCGCAGGCCCAGCAGCGACAATTCGTACTACGTCGAGCCCGCGATCGTGCGGATGCCGACCCAGAGCGAGATCGTCAAGGACGAAACCTTCGCCCCGATCCTCTACGTCCTGACCTACGACACGTTCGAGGAGGCGATCGCTCTGCACAACGACGTCCCGCAGGGTCTGTCGTCGTCGATCTTCACCACCGACCAGCGCGAGGCCGAGCGGTTCATCGCCGCTGACGGTTCGGACTGCGGCATCGTCAACGTCAATATCGGCACGTCCGGCGCCGAGATCGGTGGCGCATTCGGCGGGGAGAAGACCACCGGCGGCGGCCGCGAATCCGGCTCCGACGCCTGGCGCGCCTACATGCGCCGCGCCACGAACACCGTCAACTACTCCCGTGAGCTGCCCCTGGCTCAGGGCGTCAACTTCGCCTGACATCCCCCTTTCGACTCGCACGAGGAGCAACGACGATGTTCGAACTGATCGACGAATGGGGCCCGGAGAAGGTCGTGTGTGTCTCCGACGCGCGCACCGGCATGCGCGGCGTTCTGGTCATCGACAACACCGCCCGCGGAATGGGCAAGGGCGGCACCCGCATGTCCACCACCGTCAGTGTCGGCGAGGTCGTCCGGCTGGCCCGGAACATGACCTGGAAATGGGCCGGGGTCGACCTCTTCTACGGCGGCGCCAAGGCCGGGATCTGGGCCGACCCGAACGCCGAGTCGAAGGAAGCGGTCCTGCGGGCGTTCGTGCGGGCCCTGCGCAACGAGGTCCCCGAGGAATACGTTTTCGGGCTCGACGTCGGACTGACCGAGAAGGACGCCGCGATCATGCTCGACGAGGTCGGTGGCCGGGGCGGCGCCGTCGGCACCCCACACGCGCTCGGCGGACTCCCGTACGACCAGCTCGGGGTCACCGGCCACGGAGTCGCGGAGTCGGCCGACGCCGCCGCGCAGGCGATCGGCCTGTCCACCGGTTCGCTGAGCGTATCCATCCAGGGCTTCGGAGCGGTCGGCGCGGCGAGCGCGAAACGCCTCGCCGAACTGGGCGCCACCGTCGTCGCCGTCTCGACGTCGCGAGGTGGCATCCACAACCCGGACGGCCTCGACGTCGCCACCCTGCTCGACCTGCGCGAACGATACGGTGACGGACTGGTCGACGAGTACTCCGACGCCAAGCCGCTCGCCGCCGGGGAAGAACTCTCGGTGACGGCGGACGTCCTGATCCCGGCCGCATTGCAGGACGTCATCGACGCCGATCTCGCCCGGACATTGCCCGCCAGGATCGTCGTCGAAGGTGCGAACCTGCCGAGCAGCCCCGAGGCGCAGACGGTGCTGCGCGGCCGCGGCGTGACCGTCGTCCCGGACTTCATCGCCAACGCCGGCGGCGTGGTGGCCGCAGCCGTGGCCATGGACGCCCGTTACTCCGGTATCCGTCCCGAACCCGCTGCGGTGTTCGCCAACATCTCGAACAAGCTGCGCGCCAGCACCATCGACACCCTGGAAGCGTCGCAGGCTCAGGGACGTACCACCCACGAGGTGGCGCGCAGCACCGCCCAGGACCGCGTGCGCGAAGCCATGGTGTTGCGTGGACGGGCTCCGCGGAACGCGGCGTTCTAGAAGACGGTCCGGCATAACATAATCACTCTTCAGGAAAGTAGAAGCGACATGAGCAAGGAACTCCCCGAACAGGCGTCCGTCGTCGTGATCGGCGGTGGCGTCATCGGCGCCAGTATCGCGTTCCACCTTGCCGAATCCGGGGTCTCCGATGTCGTCCTCCTGGAAAAGGACGAGTTGGCCTGCGGCTCGACCTGTAAGGCCGCCGGCGGTGTCCGTGCGTCGTTCAGTAACGAGGCCAACATCGCGATCGGACTGCGCGGCCTCGAGGTGTATTCGCGGTTCGCCCAGGACTACGGCCAGGAGATCGACTTCGGCCGCGACGGCTACCTCTACCTCCTCTCGGACCAGACCAACGTCGACATCTTCACCGAAAGCGTGGCGCTGCAGAACCGGCACGGTGTGCCGAGCCGGATGATCACGCCCGACGACGCGAAGAAGATCTCGCCGCTCATCAGCACCGACGGGCTCCTCGCCGCCTCCTGGTCCCCCGAAGACGGCAAGGCCACGCCGGAATCGGTGGTGATGGGGTACGCCGCGGCCGCCCGTCGCCACGGTGCCCGCATCATCCGGCACTGCGCGGTCACCGACATCGAGAGCACGGGCGGCGCCATCACCGCCGTGGTCACCGAACACGGACGTATCGCGACGCGCACCGTGGTCTGCGCCGCCGGGGCGTGGTCTGCGGAGATCGGGACCATGGTCGGGGTGGATATCCCCGTGGTCCCCGTCCGCCGGCAGATCGCGTTCACCGAGCCGCTGTCCGAGTTGCCGGAGTTCTCGCCGTCGCTGACCATCGACTTTCCCTCGAACTTCTATTTCCATCCCGAAGGCAAAGGTCTGTTGCTGGGCTGGTCCGACCCGGACGAGCCCGAGGGATTCAACCTCAGGTTCGAACTCGAGGATTGGCTGATGGGTCTCGGCGCGATCGCCGAGACCCGGGTGCCGGCCGTGCTGGACTACGGCATCAGCACCGGCTGGGCCGGACTCTACGAGGTCACTCCCGACCGCAACCAGATCATCGACCGATCCACCGAGGTGGACGGCCTGCTCATCGCGACCGGTTACTCCGGCCACGGCTTCCTGATGGGACCGGCGACCGGTGAGATCGTGCGCGACCTGTACCACGGTAGAGAGCCCGGGTACGACATCGGTTCGTTCGCCCTGCGCCGCTTCGCGAAGACCGGTATCGGCGCAGGCGAGACGAACATCGTCTGACCCGACGCACCACCGGGACGCCCGTTCCATCCCTCGAGGAAGACTGGGACCCGACCTGCCCGAGCACGAACCGACACCTGGAGCAGTTGTGCCGACCCTCGATCCCGGACCGCCGGCCGAACCATCACCCGCCCGGGCATTCGCCGGCATCGAGGTGTTCGACGCCCGCGAACACAACCTCGCCCACGTCGACGTGTTCATTCCCCGGGATTGCATCGTCGCGTTCACCGGGGTGTCGGGATCGGGCAAGTCGTCGTTGGCCTTCGGCACCATCTACGCCGAAGCGCAACGACGCTTTCTCGAGTCCGTCACCCCGTACGCGCGCCGATTGATGGATCAGGTCGGCGCACCCAGGGTGGGGGACATCACGGGGCTTCCCCCGGCGGTCGCGTTGCAGCAGGCCCGCGGTCACACGTCCGCCAGATCGTCGGTCGGTACCCTCACCCACATCTCCAACGTGCTCCGCATGCTGTTCTCCCGGGCCGGCACCTACCCGCCGGACGCCGACATCCTCGACTCGAACGCCTTCTCGCCCAACACCCCGGAAGGGGGATGCCCGACCTGCCACGGACTCGGACGCACCCACGACGTCGACGTCGACGCCCTGGTCCCGGACCCGAGCCGCTGTATCCGCGACGGCGCCGTCGCCGCCTGGCCCGGTGCGTGGCTGGGGAAGAACTACCGCGACATCCTCGACACCCTCGGGATCGATGTGGACCGCCCCTGGTCGGAACTCCCTGCAGACCAACGTGAGTGGATCCTCACCACCGAGGAGCAGCCCACGGTGACGGTGTCACCGATCCGCGACCCGGGCAAGATGGTGCGCGACTACGAGGGAACGTTCTCGAGCGCCCGCACCTACGTCCTGCACACCTTCGCGACGACGAAGAGCGCAACCCAGCGGGCGAAGGTCTCGCGATACCTGGTCTCCCGCCCCTGCAGCGCGTGCGATGGTAAGCGGCTGCGCCCGGAGGCACTGGCGGTGCGGTTCGCCGGCCTCGACATCGCCGACGCGACCGAACTGCCACTGGCCGATCTGGCCACGGTCCTCGAAGCCGCCGTCGCATCCCGCGATGCCTCCGCAGGCGACGCTACCGACCGAGCATCGGAGGCGTTGGTGGACAACCTACTCGGAGGTCTCCGGGGGTTGTCCGAGCTCGGACTGGGATACCTGAGTCTCGGCCGATCGACTACAACCCTGTCGCCGGGGGAGCTTCAGCGCCTGCGGCTGGCCACCCAGCTGCAGTCGGGCCTGTTCGGAGTGCTGTACGTCCTGGACGAGCCGTCCGCGGGCCTGCACCCCGCCGACACCGAGGCGCTGGTCGCTGCCGTGCGGCGGCTTCGCGCGGCAGGCAACTCCGTCTTCGTCATCGAACACAACCTCGACGTCGTCCGGGCGGCGGACTGGATCGTCGATGTCGGCCCCGATGCCGGGGAGCACGGTGGGCGGGTCCTCTACAGCGGCCCGGTGGACGGTCTCGCGGCGATCGCCGAATCCGTCACCCGCCGATACCTTTTCGAACAATCGGGCATTTACCAGGAGCCCGCACAGCCGAGCACGTGGATCGAACTCTCCGGCATCACGATGCACAATCTGCGGGATCTGAGCGTGCGGATCCCGCTCGGGGTGCTCACCGCGGTCACCGGCGTGTCCGGCTCGGGCAAATCCACGCTCGTCAGCCGTGTGCTCACGGACGTCGTCGCCCGGCACCTCGGCGTCGACGACGAACCCGGACCCGACACCGTCAGCGACGACGCCGACGACGCCGACGACTCCACGGCCGTGATGGCCGACGGCCGCGACACCGCCGAACCGACGGTGGTGTCGTCTCACGGGCTCGGACACATCGACCGGCTGGTGCGGGTGGACCAGACCCCGATCGGGCGGACTCCGCGCTCGAATCTCGCGACGTACACCGGACTGTTCGACGTGATCCGGAAGCGTTTCGCTGCACACCCCACCGCTCGCGAGCGCGGATACAGTCCCGGCCGATTCTCGTTCAACGTCACCGGTGGCCGATGCGACGAGTGCGAGGGCGCCGGTGTGATCACCATCGGCATGCTGTTCCTGCCCGAGGCCTCGGCGCCGTGCCCGGTCTGCGCCGGCGCACGTTACAACGCCGAGACCCTCGAGATCCTGGTCGACGGCCGGTCGATCGCCGACGTCCTCGGGATGACCGTCGACGATGCCCGGGACTTCCTGAACCACGTCCCGGCCGCGAAGAAGAGCCTGGACATGCTGGTGGAGGTGGGTCTCGGATATCTGCGGCTCGGCCAATCGGCCACCACGCTGTCGGGTGGGGAGGCGCAACGCGTCAAGCTGGCCGGCGAACTGCAGCGCGTCCGATCCGGGCACACGCTCTACGTGCTCGACGAACCCACCACCGGACTGCACCCCGCCGACGTGGATCGACTCATGGTGGTGCTGCGCCGTCTCGTCGCGGCGGAAAACACCGTCGTCCTGGTCGAACACGACATGTCGGTCATCGCCTCGGCGGACTGGATGATCGATCTCGGACCCGGCGGCGGAGACAACGGCGGCCGCATCATCGCCTCGGGTCAGCCGGCGATCGTCGCAGAGACGGCTGGCTCCGCCACCGCCGCCTATCTCGGTCGGCACCTCGCACCGTCCGCGGTGTAGGTCTGGGGGAGGGTTCGCTCCATCGGTACCCCGCCCGCCTGGCCATGGTCGGCGAGTGTGGGCCGGTCGATGGGCGCCTGCGGCCGGGTTTCCGAACCTCGGTGCGGACGGAGTTCTGCAACCATCTGCTGTTGCCAGTAGGCTCCGATCGTGGCTGTGAGGACCGCGATGTGCTCATGCGGTCGCCTCCCCGGAAACAAGGCGTGCCTAGAGGAAAAGTGTTCGTTCCCCGAAAGATCGCGCTGGAGTGGATTGGTGTAACTCGCGGCCCCCGACAGCGACGAGCAAGTGTCTCATTTGTAGTCGATCAGGCGGCCGATGTCACGGACCGACCGGTTCCCCCGAACCGGTTTCACCGCCGAGGGCGGATCTATCCGGGATCAGGTTCACTTCTGGCGTGGTGCGGGTTCGCGTTTGCTGCCCGATCCGTCGAGCAGCTCGCTGAGCGTTTCGCCCACCCCCTCGAGTACGCCCTTCGTCTTGGACTTCGTGCTGCCGCTGCCCTTGACGTCGGAAACGAGATCGGTCAGGCCCTTGGGTTCGCTGCCGATCGCGAGCCGGTTCGCCGCTTCGGCGAAGCGCAAGTAGGTGTCAACGCTGGCCACCACCACGCGGGCGTCGATGGTGAGCAGTTCGATCCCGACCAGCGAGACCCGTACGTAGGCGTCGATGACCAGGCCCTTGTCCAGAATGGTGTCGATGACGTCGGCCAGGCTGCTCGAGCTCGGGCCCCCTCCTGCTGTGGTCATCGTTGTCGACTCCCTTCACCCGGACGGCGATCGTCGCTCGACGCACACCGCACCGATCCCGACTACCCCCAACGACGGATCTTCAATCGGTCAAAAGCCCGAAGTGACTGGGTGATTCGGTGCGTGATCGTGCGACGAAACAGGCCGACCGGTCGCTCCACGCTGCTCGATCGCACGAACCCCCGTCGATCGCGCCGGGCGCGAGTTCCTCTTTCGCGGGGAAAAGAAAAGAACAGCCCGATTTTGCCGACGCGGGAAGTATTTTGCCGACGCGGGAAGTATTTTGGCGACGCGGGAAGTTCAGGCGATCGCGCTCAAAGTTGCTCACGCGACGGTCGAATTATTCCGACGCGCAGTGATAGTGAATTTCGAATTATTTGCGTCCGATTCCTTCGGCGGCATGACTTGCCGACGAAATATTCGCACATCGCGATCGGAATGATGGCCAGGCCGTCCCCAGGAGAGCCTGGCCACCGCTTATCGGACCTTTTTGCTGGTCAGCCCAGTCCGATTCCGCCGCCGAAGGTGAGGCTCAGTCACTTCAGGAACGCCTCGAATGCGACGTCGAAGTCGATTCCCGCAGAACCCATCGGAATTCACTCCTCTGCTGGTGATGAAAATTCACGGGATCGTCGATCGCCGCTTACTTCATTTATCGCGTTCGCGATCTCGCAGTGTTTCATCAATTCGGAATATTCTCACATATTGAAATTTGACAACCGTCCATTTTCATCTGAACAATGGATCGAGAGATGGGCGCCATTTCAGGTGAAGGGTTTGTTTCTGGGCCGCGCGACGGACGTCGGCCAATGCCCCCCACGGGATCGGAACGGACCGCGCATGCGGGTGTTCGGGGTCGACCAGCCGAGCCCTCAGGTATGGAAGCGGCAATGGCTGACCGCTTGGGTGTCGGCGTCCCCGAATGGCTTCGGCGTCTGATGTGTCAACGCCGTCCCCGGTCGCGTGACCTTGTCGTGCTCGGGGTCGAAATGGTGTCCAAGCCGGTGCAATCCCGCCTCGAGATAACGCTACCGTGTGGTACAGGTCACAAGTTGGTATCGCGATGTTAGTCGCGAATCGCACCGTGCGCCGTGTCACCTGGGCAAATGCCCGTAGAGTTGGACATGCGTCTAGATGACAGGTGCGGCTCGGTCCGCTAGAACTGATCGTGCATCGACAGTGACGTGACTCACATTTCGCGTCCGGACGGGACCGTCGGCACACCGGCGGCAGATGCACGAGAACGAAGGAGTTACGCGGAATGATCGAGGACAGCACCGAACCATCCCTCACTCCGGTCCCCAGCCCGACGCGCCTGATTCCGCGAAGGCGCCCCGATGGCCGGGAACTGCTCGGTACGGCCAAGGGCATTCTGATTGCAGGCCGCGGCTGCACCGACGCCCAGGCGTTCGACGAACTTCTCGACGTTGCACGACGCCATCACCTCACCGTCCTCGGCGCTGCCCGGAGTCTGGTCGAGTTGGCGGCAGGCCCGTCACCCCGACCGCGCAGGGCCGACACCGCTCGATTCGACGAGTGGGAGCAGCTGGTCGCCCAACTCCCTCCCCGCCGACACGCGCAGGCAAGTTGACGCAACAGGGGGCGGTCGGCGGTATCCAGGCCGATCCCGAAAAGATCACCGGAACGGAAACGAGCCTCCCCCGCGAAACCACGTCGTCGCTCACCGCCGACGCGGTCGTGTGGCCGGACCCGAGTCCGCTCGATTCGTGGTGGAAGCGAGTGGTCATCGACCACGCGACCGCACTCGCGGAGGGCGAGCCCTCCATTTACACCGAAGGTGAATCCTCCACACGGCACGAGTAGGCGTCCGGGTTTCGTCTGTCACTGTCGATCATTGTCTCGCCCGCGTAGGGGGAGGAGTGTGGGAGATGGGGGTTGGACGTCGGCGCCACGCGGCGCCGCCCGAGGAGAAGGATGGCCACCGTGTTTGCACGCTCTTCCACCTTTGATGCGCACCCGTCGTTCATCGACGAGGGGATCAAGCATGTGCGCGACACTGTGATGCCCGCGCTTGCCGACATCGCAGGATCCGCCGGAATGTCCCTGCTGGTCGACCGAGGCTCCGGCCGGTGCATCGCCACCAGTTCCTGGACGGACGACGAGGCTCTGCGCGCGAGCGAAGCACCTGTTCGACAGCTGCGTGACCGCATGGCCGAGGTTTTCCACGCCACCGCGACCGTCTCGCGGTGGGACATCGCGGCCCTGCACCGCGACCACCGCTCACATCAGGGCGCCTGGGTGCGGGTCGCGTGGCTCGACGTCGAGCCGGGTCACCTGGACCGTGTGATCGACGTGTACAAGATGTCCTCGCTGCCCGCCATGCACGAGCTCGCAGGATTCTGCAGCGCGAGTCTGCTCGTCGATCCGGCCGCCGGCCGGATTGTGTCGTCGATGACCTTCGACAACGCCCCGGCGGGCGGTACCGGGGAAATGGCCGAGAGCATCGGAACGTCGGAAATGTGCGAGTCCGGCGCTCGGCTCCTCGAGGTCGGCGAGTTCGAGTTGGCCATCGCTCATCTGCACGTCCCCGAGATGGCCTGACGAGAAGATCATGTGAGGTGGGCTTCGGAAGGTGACGACTTCCGTGTCCCTACGGTCGGAGTGCTCGCTGCCGACGCTCACCTGATCGGGTGACAGGTGCCACCGACAAGTGAGGGCGAACTCCGCGCCCTGTCGGCCGATGCCGGCCTCGACGACACGAGGGGCATGTTCATCGTGTTCCTCGTTGCCCGTCTGCCTTGACGGTCATCGAGCGTCTCCGATTGCTTCGTGCAATATTAGTTATCGCACGAAGCAATCTGGTAACCTCGTCGCATGTCCGCAGACGTGCAGCAGGGTGAGGCCGGCGACGATCTACTTGCTCTCGACCGGCAGGTGTGTTTCGCGCTCGCGGTCGCGAACCGGGCGGTGCTCGCCGTCTACCGCCCCTTGCTCGAACCGATGGGGCTGACGCATCCGCAGTATCTGGTCATGCTCGCCCTCTGGGGAAAGGCCCCTATGGCGGTCAAGGAGATCGGGACCGCACTGCAACTCGATTCACCCACCCTCTCGCCGCTCCTCAAGCGCCTCGAGGCGTCCGGACTGATCACGCGCACCCGCAGTCGGGCCGACGAGAGGCAATTGGATGTCGAGTTGACCGAAGCCGGTGCTGCGCTGCGGGCGGAAGCGCTGAAGATTCCGCCCGCCGTGATCGAAAAGCTCGGCGTCAGCCTGGCCGAACTCGAGGAACTGCACGACGTTCTCACCCGCGTCAATCAGGCTGCGCTCAGAGCGGGCGCGCTCGATCAGTGAGGACAACCATGTCGAATTCGATTTCAGCACAACATGAACAGGTAGTTGTCATGTCGCGAAAGACGCAACGAACACGGCCCGGACCCCTGCGGTGGCTGGGCTACGCGGTAGGCCGCACACTTCCCGACTCCATGCAGGACTGGGTCCGCAACGACCTGGTCGGTGACTGGGCCGTTCCCCGGCACCTCGTCCGCAGCATGGTCCCGTTCGTTCCGGTCTTCGCCGTGTTCTTCCTGTTCCCGGGACCGCTCGGGCTGCGAGCCTCCATGGTCTTGCTCGGAGTGCTACTCGCCGTGTTCTATGCGGTGTCCTATATGGCGCAGAACCGATCTCGACGCCTCGAGAGGCACGGGCTGCCGCCCGATCTGGAGAACCCGAAGAAGGCGTCCCGTCATGACGCCGAAAAGGCGGCGTACGAGAAGCTTCACGGACCTTCCGTCACCTGGGGCGTCGAGCGGCGCGGCGGCGACGAACTCCGCTGAAGACGGTCGATCAGCCCGGGAACGGTCACATGGTGAGGACCATGCGATAGCGCGCCCGCCCTTCCTCCATCGCGGCGTAGGCCTCCGCGGCTTCGCTCAGGGGCCGCTCCTCGATCCGGGCGCGCACGCCGGACAGGACCGCGAATTGCATCGCTTCCTCGACGTCGCGGGCGGTGCCGGAGGGGTGACCGGTGACGTTGACGCCGGGAGTGATCAGCTGCAGGGGACTGATCGGCAGTGGGTCGGGCGTGACACCGACGACGGTGAGCTCACCGAGCGGAAGCAGCCCACCGACCACGGCACCCATCGCCTTCGAGTTCGCCGCCGTCCCCAGGACCACCGACACGCCACCGAGTGCGCGTAACGCTTCACTGACGTCGCCGGCGGTGGAGTCGACGTAGTGATGGGCGCCCAACTGCCGAGCGTCGTCGGCTTTGTCGGCGCCACGAGCGATGGCAATCGTCTCGAAGCCCATCGCCCGGGCGAACTGCACCCCGAGGTGGCCGAGCCCGCCGATGCCCAGGATGGCGACGCGGTCACCCGGAACGGCCCGTGTCTTCCGCAGCGCGTCGAACGTGGTGACCCCGGCACAGCCCAGGGGCGCGGCCTCGGTGAAGGACAGTTCGCTCGGAATCCGGGCGAGCGCGTTGGCGGGAACCGTCACGGATTCGGCGTATCCGCCGGGGTACTGCCAGCTCGGCACCTGCAACTTCTCGCAGTAGATGAAGGTCCCTTTGCGGCACGGAATGCACTGGTTGCAGTGCCCACCGAACCAGCCCACCCCGACGCGGTCGCCGACGGCGTAGTTGTCGACGCCGGCGCCGAGTTCGGCTATGGTTCCGGCGATCTCGTGTCCCAGTGTCAACGGCCACGACATCTCGGGGAACGCGCCGCTGACGAACGCGTGGTCGGTGCCGCACACGCCGCACGCTGAAACGGCTATGCGAACGTGGTCGCGCGGCGGCGATGCCGTTTCGACGTCGACGAGTTTCAGTGGCTCGCCGGGGGCCTGGACGTGAACTGCCTGATGGGTGGGCATCTGCATCATTCCTGTCTGTCGTCGTGAGCGATCGAGACCCACGTTCCAGTCAAGACCCTCGGCGGAACTCCTGACAAGGGTTGACGCAGGCTGTGGGGCGCCTCTTCCGACCTCGCGCATGTCCGGTATTGACACCGGGGGTGCCGGGGGTCACAATTCACGAAGTTGACATGACTGTCACGTCATACTTTGTTCGATTGCCCGAGGAGGCAGGATGACCACGTCCATATCCGACATGCGAGAACTGGGCCGGCAGTTGAGCAACTGGGGGCGCTGGGGCGCCGACGACGAGCGTGGAACCACGAACCTCATCACGCCCGAGCGTGTGGCGGCTGCCGCTGCGCTGATTCGGACCGGCACGATATTCGAACTGGGCATCCCACTCGACGGTGACGGACCCCAGCCGGGAGGCAATCGGATCAACCCGATCAGGCTGATGGCCGAGAACGGGCAGGAGCAGGTGCTCCCCGGAGGCTTCAAATGGGCCGACGACTACGTCTTCATGCCGCTGCAGGCGGGCTCGCAGTACGACTCCCTGTCCCATGTGCACTATGACGATCAGCTCTACAACGGTCATCCCGGTACGGGGGTCACCGTCAAGGGTGCCGACAAGTGCGGGATCCACACTCAGGCGAAGGGGATCGCCGGTCGCGGCGTGCTGCTCGACGTCGCCAGGGCGCGCGGTGTGGAGTGGCTCGAGGCCGGGACGGCGATCACTCCGGACGAACTCGACGCCGTCGCCGCCGCACAGAACGTCGAGGTCGGTCCGGGCGACATCGTGCTGATCCGCACCGGTTGGCGCGCAAAGTTTCTCGCCGACCACGATCCGGCAGGATTCATGGCGGGTGAGCCGGGTTTGAGTCTGTCGTGCGCCACGTGGCTGCGGGAGCGCGACGTCGCGGTCGTGGGCTCGGACAACTGGGCGGTCGAGGTGATGCCCGGCGAGAATCCGGGGGCGTTGTTCGAGCTTCACATGGTGCTGATCCGCGACATGGGTATGACCCTTGCCGAGTTGCTCGACTTCGAGGAGCTTTCCGCCGCCTGCGCCGCCGACGGCATGTACGACTTCTTCTATGCCGGACCGCCTCTGCAGTTCACCCGCGGGGTGGGGTCGCCGATCAACCCGCTCGCGATCCGGTGAGTACCGAGTCCACCACCACCTCATCCGTTCCAAGGAGAAACTGAATGCTGGTCAGCGACATCGTCGAGTACGGCGCGCGCAAGCATCCCGACCGGATCGCGCTGCGATTCGAGGTCGAGGCAGTGACCTACGCCGAGCTGCGTGATCGCAGCCGACGGCTCGCGGGTGCACTGCTCGGTGTTGCCGCGCAGGGGGACCGGGTCGCGATCCTGTCCACCAACTGCACCGAGTACTTCGACTGCTACTACGGTGTGCCGATGGCCGGGATGGCCCTGACCATCCTCAACTTCCGGCTGCATCCCGACCAAATCGCGGCGTTGATCGAGCATTCCGGTGCCACCGTGCTGATCGTGGCCGAAGAGTTCGCCGGCGCCGTCGACCAGATCCGCGGTTCGATCCCGTCGGTGCACACGGTCGTCTCGATCGGGGCCGCCCCGGGGACCGTCGGCTGGGACGATTTCGTGGGCGTCGGACCCGCGCAGGCACCGTCGGTTCGGCCGGCACCGGACGACATCGCGTGGCTGGTCTACACGTCCGGCACGACCGGCACGCCGAAGGGCGTGATGATCAGCCACCGCAACCTGGTCAGCGGGATCACGTCCTCGGCGCTGCAGTGGGCTCTGCCGGAGGACACGGTGTTCCTGTTCTGTTTCCCGCTGTGCCATGTCGGCGGGTACGTGACGTTGCTCAACCACCTGATGGGGAGCACCGTCGGCATCGTCCGCGCCTACGACAACGCGACGTTCCTGCGTCTCGTGGAGCAATGGCAGGTCACGCAGACCGGGCTGGCACCCACGATGATCAACTTCCTGCTCCAGGATCCGGCCCTTGCCGACCACGATCTCAGTACCCTGCAGGCGATCGGGTACGGATCGTCGGCGATCCCGGCGCAAGTGCTGCGGCAGGGACTCGAACGTCTCCGCTGCGACTTCTATCAGGGCATGGGAATGACGGAACTCGCCGGCAACGTGCTCCACCTCGACTACGACGCGCATCGGCGCGCCGCCCGTGGTGAGAGCGAATTGCTGGCGGCCGCAGGCAAACCCATGCGCCTGGTCGACATCCGCATCGTCGACGATGCCATGCGCGACGTGCCCACCGGTCAGGTGGGGGAGATGGTGGTTCGCGGCGACCAGGTGATGACCGGCTACTGGCAGGATCCGGACGCGACCGCGGCCGCGTTCACCGACGGCTGGTTCCACACCGGCGACCTGGTCCGACGCGACGAGGAGGGCTTCGTCTACATCGTCGACCGGAAGAAGGATCTGATCATCAGCGGCGGCGAGAACGTCGCCTCCCTCGCCGTCGAGCAGGCCCTCTATCATCACCCCGCGGTCGCCGAGGCCGCGGCGATCGGCGTCGAGGACGCCACCTGGGGCGAACTGGTCTGTGCGGTCGTCGTTCTCCGTGACGGCGTTACCGCAACCGCAGACGACATCATCACCTCCTGCCGGGAACAGCTCGGCGGATTCCAGGTGCCCCGCCGGGTCGAGTTCGTCGACACCCTGCCCCGGAACGTCACCGGGAAGATCCTCAAACGCGATCTACGCGAACGGTTCTCCCGCACCCCGGTCTAGTCCCACACACCGCGCAGGGCGGCGACGATTCTCGTCGCCGCCCGCCGCGCGCTGCCGAAAACAAGCCAGCTGGAACGTCTTCCGTCCCTGTGCCTTCCCCTCAACGGAGCAACCATGAAACGTACCCTCGCCGCGGGCCTGACCGCCCTGTGCGCCGCCGCGGCCCTGACCGCATGTTCTGGCCGAGATGACACGTCGACCGCCGCAGGTGGCTGTGATCCCGGCATAACCGACGCCGAGATCCATTTCGGCACCAGCCTGGTCCAGTCGATCGCCGGACCCCAGGCGACCGCGGCATCCGCCCTGTTCGACGAGATCAACGCCGCCGGCGGCGTCGCGATGGGCGATGGCAAGTCCCGCAAGATCGTCTACACCGCACTCGACGACGGGTACGACCCGGCGCGCACGGTCGGCAATGTCAGGTCACTGGTCGAACAGCAACAGGTGTTCGCGATCCAGAATCTGATCGGCACCGCGTCGACTCTCGCCGTCGTCGACTATCTCGCGCAGAAGAACGTCCCGCTGGTATTTCCCATGACCGGCACCGACGAGCTGCTCGCCACCCTCGACGAACGGCCCGTGGTGGCCGGCGCGGTCAACCCGCAGACCGGCTGGGAGGTCGCCGAGCGGGCGAAACAGATCCTTCGCGACCACCCGCAAGGCAAGGTCGCGGTGCTCTACTCGAACGACAGCCTGGGCAACGGCAGTCTCGACGCACTGAAGTCCGCCCTCGACGGCAGCGGCACACAGATCGTCGCCGAGCAGTCGTACGAACAGACCACACCGTCCGTGGACTCGCAGGTGGTCAACCTCGCGAGCTCCGGAGCCGACGTGTTCGTCAACTTCGCCACCGCAGGCTTCGTGACCCAGTCTCTGAAGAAGGCCCACGAGTTGAGCTGGACGCCGGAGACGTACATCTACTCCGGCGCCACGGACACCAACTTCGTCCTCGCTCCGGCCGGTCTCGACGCCGCCGACGGCGTGCACTCGTTCTACTGGATCTACGACGTCAGCAGCACCGACCACGACCAGGTGCCGGGCGTGCAGGAATGGCGCGCTTTCGCCGATCGGCACGCCGACGCGTTCAAGTCCTCCGACACCATCGCCGCCACCGGGTACAACACCGCTCAGCTGCTGGTGGCCGCACTCGAACAGATGAAGGGGTGCACCCGCGCCGATCTGCTCGATTCCGTCCGGAATCTGCACGCGGTCACCACCGACCTGTCCATCGACGGTGTCACGTTCGACACGAGCGCGGACTACCCGTACGCGATCACGTCGATGGCGCCGATGACGTTCCGCGACGGCAGCTGGCACTACGACGCTGTGGTCACGCGCAGCGCCGAACGATGACCGCCCGGCCACCGGATGTGCCGACGCTGAAGGTCAGCGACGTCCGGTTGCGGTTCGGAGGAGTCGTCGCCCTCGACGGGCCGTCGTTCACGATCGAGCCCGGACAGATCGTCGGGCTGATCGGCCCGAACGGCGCCGGGAAGACCACCCTGTTCAACTGCATCAGCAGACTCTACGAACCGGATTCGGGACAGATCACCTTCGGGGGCGCCGATCTGCTCGCGCTGTCGGCGGACGGGGTCGCCGACGCCGGGATCGCGCGCACCTTCCAGAACATCGGCTTGTTCCCGACGATCTCGGTGCTCGACAACATCCTCACCGGGGCCTACTCGCGCACCCGGGCGGGCTTCCTCGCCACCGCGCTCGGACTTCCGCGCACCCGCAGGGAGGAGGCCGGCGAACGGGACGAGGCCTGGGCTCTGCTCGAGTCGATGAATCTCGCGCACGTCGGCCGCGAACCGGCAGGTAACCTGCCCTACGGCACCCTCAAACGGGTCGAGCTCGCACGGGCATTGATGCAACGACCTCGCCTGCTGATGCTCGACGAACCGGCGAACGGACTGATCCACGAGGAGGTCCTCGAACTCGCCGACACGGTCCGCCGGTTGCGCGACGAGCGAGGATTCTCGGTGCTGCTCGTCGAGCATCACATGGCCATGGTGATGTCGATCTCCGACCGGGTGGTGGTGCTGAACTTCGGTCAGAAGGTCACCGAGGGCGAACCGGCAGAGGTCGCTGCTCACCCCGAGGTCATCGAGGCGTACCTGGGCGGTGCGGCATGAACCTGCTCACCGTGGAAAACCTGCATGCCCGATACGGCCGTGCGGAAGTGCTGCACGGCATCGACTTCCGGGTACCGGCGGGGGAGGTGACCGTGGTACTCGGCGCGAACGGCGCAGGTAAGACCACCATCCTCCGGTCGATCTGCCAGATGGTCCGCACCAGCGGGTGCATCAGGCTCGACGGTCGCGACATCACCGGCATGCGCAGCGACCGGATCGCCCGGCTCGGTGTGGCCCATGTTCCGCAGGGCCGCGGCACCTTCGGCACCCTGACGGTGGAGGAGAACCTTCGCGTCGGGGGATTCACGACGTCGGCGGCGATCACCGACCGGGCCGTCGAGCACTGGTACGACTTCTTCCCGCGACTACGCGAGCGACGCAACCAGCAGGCGGGCGGGCTCAGCGGCGGTGAACAGCAGATGCTCGCGATCGCCCGCGCGCTGGTGGCCGGGCCGCGTCTGCTGCTGCTCGACGAACCGTCCCTCGGCCTGGCCCCGCGCATCACCCAGGAGGTTTTCCGTGCGCTCGGCCGGATCAGCCAGGAGACCGAGACCACGATCCTCGTGGTCGAACAGAACGCGCACCTCGCCCTCGAGATCGGCACGTCCGCGGTTCTCGTCGACGCGGGCCGAGTCGTCGCCCAACGCCCCGCCGCCGGATTGGCGCACGACGAGTCGGTGCGACGCGCCTACCTCGGCTACTGAGCACAGGAGAGTGGTCATGGATGTATTTCTCCAACAACTGGTGGACGGGCTCATGTGGGGCGCCCTGTACGGCGCGTTCGCGCTGAGCATCGTCCTGGTCTACCGCGCATCGGGAATCGTCAACTTCGCGCAGGGCGAGATGGCGATGTTCTCGGCGTTCTTCGCCTGGCAGTTCCACGCATGGGGTGCGCCGCTGTACCTTGCCGTTCTCGGCGCGATGGCGGTCGCCTTCGTCGGGGGAGCCGCCACCGAACGGGTACTGATCCGGCCGCTGGCATCGTCCCCGAACCACATGCCGCTGGTCATCATCACCCTCGGCCTGATGCTGGTGCTCAACAGCGCCGCCGGCTGGATCTGGGGCGTGCAGAGCAAGGAGTTCCCGGCGATCGTGTCCGGGCCGGTGCTCACGCTCGGTCCTGTCGCGGTGTCCCAGCAGTCGCTGGTCATCGTCGCCGCCGTCGTCGTTGTCGCGGCGCTGCTGTTCGTCCTGTTCCAGCGAACGAAGGTCGGTCTGGCGATGCGTGCGGCGGCAGACAACCCGGACTCGGCGCAATTGATCGGTGTGCCCGTCGGCCGGATGCTCATGATCGGCTGGGGCCTCGCCGCGACCATCGGAGCCCTTGCCGCCTCCCTCGCGGCGCCGCAGCTGTTCCTGCAACCGAACATGCTCGTCGCCTCGCTGATTTACTCGTTTGCCGCCGCGGTCCTCGGCGGCCTGGACAGCCCGGTCGGTGCACTCGTCGGTGGGTTGTGCGTGGGTGTCGCGGAAAACCTTGCCGGCACCTACATTTCCTGGATCGGCCACGACTTCAAACAGGCCGTGGCGTTGGCCCTCATCCTCGGGGTGTTGCTTCTCAAACCCGAGGGTCTGTTCGGTGCACGGAAGGTGGCCCGAGTATGAGAATCGTCGAATTGCTTCGCCGTCCCCGAGCCGAACTCGACCCACCACGGTGGCTGGCGAGAGCGACCGTTGCGGCGGTGATCCTCGTGACGGCGGTGGCGCCGTTGGTGTCGGCGCCGTACGTCAACTTCGACCGATCCATGGTGCTGGTGTACGTGGTGGTCGGGCTGGGACTGAACCTGCTGACCGGCAACACCGGTCAGATCTCTCTCGGCCACGGCTTCTTCTTCGCCGTCGGTGCGTATCTCAGCGCCGTGCTCGTCGAGAATCACGACGTCCCGTACCTGCTGCTCCTCCCGGTCGCGTTCGCGGTCTGTTACGTGATCGGGTATCTGTTCGGCCTGCCCGCCCTGCGGCTCCACGGACTCCAGTTGGCGCTCGCGACCCTGGGGCTGGCACTGGTCACCCCGGCGGTGATCAAACGGTTCGAGCACGTCACCGACGGGCAGGCGGGAATCAACATCGCCGGCGCCGAGCCACCGGCATTCAGCGGCCTCGAACGCGACCAGTGGGTGTACTTCCTGTGCCTGGTGGTGGCGCTGATCGCCTTCTTCGTGGTGCGCCGACTCTCCACCGGCCGGATCGGCCGATCACTGATCGCGATCCGGGACTACGAGGCCGTCGCCACCACGCTCGGCGTCCCGGCCACCCGCACGAAGACGACGGTGTTCGCGCTCAGCGCGTCCTTGGCCGGTGTCGGCGGCGTGCTCTACAGCTTCGTCGTGCAGTACGTCGGCCCCGAGGCATTCGGGCTCCCGCTGGCGATCGCGTTCATCACCATGATCGTCATCGGTGGCCTCGGGACCGTCCCCGGTGTGGTGTTCGGGGCGTTCTTCGTGCAGTACGTGCCGCAGTGGACGGCGGAGATCAACCAGTCGGCTGCGGGCATCACGTACGGTGCGGCGTTGATCGTCTTCATCTTCGTGATCCCGTACGGGCTGATCAGCGTGATCCGGTGGGTGTTGGCGCCGCTGGTGAACAAGATCCCCGGCACTCGCCGCCACAGGGCGGCTGCGTCTTCGGCCGACGAGGATCCGCGGGAGCTGGTCGTCTCCCACTGACGAACTATAGGAGCCCCGAATGCGGGAAGTGCCCGGCGGACGAATCCGCCGGGCACTTCTCGCTTTTCGCGGCTACCGGTTCAGGTGTCGGGGATTGGCCACCCGCAGGCGGGCCAGAACGGCGATCGAGATCGCCCGGCGCACGCCGTCCTTGCGATAGTCGAGCGCCCCGTCGCGAATCCGCGCGGCAAGCTCGGCCTCGGACGTGCATCCGAGCGCACCGAGGGCGCCGTCGAGCAGGGAATCGGCGCCGTTCCCGGCTTCGAGTTCGCGCCCCGCGGTGCGCAACAGGTTGACGCAGATCCGCAGGAGATACCGCTCCCGCTCGTGCGTTCCGTCGAGGGCCGGTCCGAGATCGTCGGTCAGGGTGCCGGCCACGAGGTCGAGGATCTCCGCGACGCTGGGCCGATCGTGCACGGTGCGCCCGGGTGGCGCCGGCGGGGGAACGGGAGCGGCGTCGTCGAGCAGTCCGAGGACGTCGAGCAAGTCGTACTCGGATTCGCAGACCCGGCGTCCGATGGCCGCCAGCTCGAGGGACCGCTCGGCCCCGCCGAGGTGACGTTCGGCCTGAAACCTGCTCAGCACCAACCATCTCAAGGTTCCGAACGTTTCCCACCAGTGCAGTTCGGACAACGACGGTCTCGTCCCGGTGGCTTTCTCGTAGCCGTCCAGGAGTTGGTCGCGGGTGCCTATCCCGGCGACCGGCGCGGCCGCGCCGAACCGCCACGCCCGCACGCACAGCCAGCCGAGGTCCTCGACGGGATCACCGAGGTGAGCGAGTTCCCAGTCGAGCACCCCGCGGATGCCGGTTCCGTCGACGAGGAGGTTGCCGATCCGGAAGTCGCCGTGTACCAAAGCCTGCGGTCGAGACGGCGGACGGTGGTCGCGCAACCATCGCAGACCCACCTCGACCGCGGGCCGGGGTTCGCCGAGGTCGCGGTAGGTGGCCTCGAGCGCGTCCACCCGGTCGGTGGTGTCGAGCACGGCGAGAGAGTCCAGGGGAGTCCGGTGGATCAGGCCGAGGACGTGACCCATGTACTCGGCGAGACGGCTGCGCACCTCGTCGAAGGCAGGGTCCCGCTGCAGTTTCCGGGGGAGCGATTCGCCCTCCACCTTGTTCATGATCAGATACGGGGCGTCGATGCCGGGCGCGGTGTCCCCGGAAGCGAGGACGGTGGGCACCGGGACGCCCGCGGCGGCGGTGGCCCGCAGGCACGCCACCTCCGCGCGCATCCGGGCCGCGTCGCCGTGTCCGGGCGGGTCGCGGCGCAGCACGACGGGCCGGGGTTGCCCGTCCGGGCCTTCGGCGTCGACGGCCCACACCTGCCTGCTGGCGCCACCGGTCAGCTGCCGAGGTTCCCCGACCGTGGCGTCTGTGCCGTAGGCGGAGGTCAGGACGGCGCGGATGCCGTCCGCGAGGGCCACGGGAGCGTCGGTCATCGCCATGGGGCGGCCTCGGGATCGCGCAGCAACCGGCGGGCGGTCGACATGCGGTGTACCTCGTCGGGACCGTCGTAGATGCGAGCGTACCGCGCCTGCCGGTACATCCGCTCGAGTGGGGTATCGGCGGTCAGGCCGAGCGCCCCGTGAATCTGGATGGCCCGGTCCACGACGTCGTGGAGCATGCGGGCGCCCCAGAACTTCACCAGTCCGATGCGCACCCGGGCGTCCTCCCCCGCGTCCATCGCGCGGGCGGCATCGAGAGTCATGAGCCGGGCGGCGTGGATCTGGGCGGCGGATTCGGCGATGTAGCGGTGCACTTCACCCTTGTCCGCGAGCAGCGAGCCGTGGGTGTAGCGGGTGTTCGCGCGCGCACACATCAACTCGTATGCGCGCTGAGCCTGCCCGAGCCACCGCATGCAATGGAATATCCGGCCGGGCCCGAGCCGGTCCTGGGCCACCGCGAAGCCCCTGCCGCGTTCGCCGAGGAGATTGGCGGCGGGGACACGCACGTCGGTGAGCCGGACCTCGTAGTGATCACTCGGGTCGTGCCCCATCGTCGGGATCGACCGGACGATCTCGAATCCGGGGGTGTCGGTCGGCACGATGATCGCGCTGATGCGCTCGTGCCGCGGGGCGGTGTCGGGTTCGGTCCGGGCGAAGACCGAGCAGTAGCCGGCGTCCTTCACTCCGGTGGTGAACCATTTGTGTCCGTTGATGATCCAGGTGTCGCCGTCGAGTTCGGCGCGCGTCTCGATGAGGGTGGGATCGGATCCCGCCGCGTCCGGTTCGGTCAACCCGACGGACGGGAGGAAGTCCCCGGCGACCAGCGGGGGAATCCACCGCTGCCGCTGCTCGGGAGTGCCGTGTTTGTGCAGCATCAGGGTGTCCTGCATGGACACCGAGCCGACGGCCAACTGGCCGAACTCCGAGCGTCCGATGATCTCGTTGAGATGGACGAAGTCGAGGAACGGGACACCCCCACCGCCCAGTTCGGCGGGGTGGCCGAGCGCCCACAGGCCGAGTGCCATGGCCCGCGCGCGCAATTCGGCGATGGCCTCGTGTGCGGGGCCGTCCTCGTTCACCAGAGTGGGTTCGGCGGGGATGACGGCGTCGTCGATGAACGAGCGCATCCGCGCGCACAGTTCGGCGAGCGGGACGGCGGAACGGGTTCCGGTCATGTCACTTCTCCCGTCGCCGGTCGGCCTGCGCGCGCAGGGGCAGGGTGGCGGCGGAGTCGACGTACTCGTCGATGCGGGTGATCCGGCCGTCGTCGACGCGGACGAACAGGCACGCCGGCACCTCCAGCGGTCCGTGGCCGGGTAGCGTGGCGCGCAGGACGTGCTGCTGGGCGAAGCCGCCCGGCAACTCGTGGCGGCGGATGTCCTCGTAGCGCAGGTCCTCGAGAGTGCGCGAGAGCCAGCGCAGCACCTTCAGGTTCTCGGTGACCGTCTGTTCGCGTCCGTCGTCGTTGTGCCAGATCCGCGCGTCCGGTGAGTACAGCTCGGTCAGTGTCGCCTCGTCGCCGTCGCCGACGGCGGCGAAGAAGCGATCAGCCAGCTCGTTCATGGGAAAATCCGTCTCTTCCGTGTGGTGCTGCCTGCGGCGCGGCGGAGTGTTCCGTCGCGGTGTCGGCAGCGAGGTGGTCAATTGCCGGCGGGAGCCGGTCGGCCCCCGGCCGCGCGCAGTCTGCCTGCGAGGGATCTGTCGAGCAGGCGCTCGGCCAGTCGAGCGGCGTCGAGTTCCCTGTCGATGTCGATGCCGGTCGCGATGCCGCCGTCTTCGAACATGTAGACCAGTTCCTCGGTGGCGATGTTGCCGCTCGCGCCCGGCGCGAAGGGGCACCCACCGAGCCCGCCGACGGAGGCGTCGAACTGGCGGATGCCCGAGGCGTATGCCGCCCACGCGTTCGCCAGCCCCTGGCCGCGGGTGTCGTGCAGGTGCAGGCCGAGGTCCACGCCGGGGGCGGCGGCGCGCACCCGGGTGAGTACATCGGTGGTGCGCACCGGCGTTGCCGTGCCGATGGTGTCGGCAACGGACAGCGCATCCGCACCCGAAAGAACCGCACGCCGCGCGATGTCGGCCACGCGGTCCGGTGGGGTGGGTCCGTCGAATGGGCAGTCGAACGCGATGGCGACGATCACTTCGAGTGTGCCGCCCGCCCGGTGAATCAGTTCGGCAATGGGGGTGATCAGCGCGATCGACTCCTCGCTGCTGCGACCGACGTTGGCCCGGCTGTGCCCATCGGACGCGGAGACGACGTATTCGAGGCGGGTCAGGCCTGCCGCGAGTGCTCGCTTGACGCCGCCGAGTCCGGCAACCAGCGCCGAGAAGGTGACGTGTGGCCAGCGGCCGAGTTGGGCGGCGACGGCCTCGGCGTCGGCCAGCGCCGGGACGGCGCGCGGGGAAACGAAGGACGTGACCTCGATGCGCCGGACACCGGTCGCGGCGAGCGCGTCGATCAGCTCCAGCTTGGCGGCGGTGGGAATGGGCTTCTCGATCTGCAGTCCGTCGCGGGGCCCGACCTCCCGGATGTCGACCTCGGGTGGAATCGCGGTCACGAGATCGTGCCCTGCTCGCGCAGTGCGGCGAGCCGGTCGGCGTCGTAGCCGAGGATTTCGGTGAGCACCTCGTCGGTGTGGGTGCCCGGGCGGCTGGGCCCGCCCCAGCGGACGCCGCCCGCGGTATCGCTGAGTTTCGGGATCACCCCGACTCCCTTCACCGGCTCCGGATCGAATCCGGTGTCACCGGGCCCGAGGGAGGGGTCGACGTGGTCGACGAAGATCTCGCGGGCGTTGAACTGGGGATCGGCCATGACCTCGGCGACCGTGTTGACCGGGCCCGTGACCACCTCGAACTTGGTCAGCAGCTCGATCAGCTCTGCGGCGGGGAAGCCGGCCGCCCACTCGGCGATCAGGGTGTCGAGCTCGTCCTGGTGATCACCGCGCGCGGTGTGGGTGGCGTAGCGCGGATCGGTGGCGAGGTCGGGGCGGCCCATCGCAGCGGACAGACGCGCGAACAGCGTGTCCTGGTTCGCCGCGATGATCACCCACAGCCCGTCCTGCGTCCGATACAGATTGGACGGTGCGACGCGGTCGAGGCGGGTGCCGGAGGGTTGCCGGACGTGACCGGTCTTGTGGTAGTCGGGAACGGTGGACTCCTGGATGGCGAGTGCGGCCTCGGTGAGCGCGGCATCGACGATCTGTCCCCGTCCGGTGCGTTCGCGCGCGATGAGCGCGGCGAGGACACCCTGGAAGGCGAACATCCCGGCGAGGCTGTCGCCGAGCGAGAGCGCGATCCGCGGGGGCGCCTGGCCGGGAAATCCGTTGAGGTGCCGCAAGCCGCTGATGCCCTCGGCCACCGACGCGTATCCGGGACGCGCCGCGTACGGACCGGTCTGGCCGTATCCGGAGACCCGGGCCAGGACCAGCCGCGGGGAGATTTCCCGGAGGACGTCGTAGCCGACGGCCCAGCGCTCGAGGGTGCCGGGCCGGAAGCTCTCGACGACGACATCGGCGGTGGCGACGAGGTCGAGGAAGATCCGCCGGCCGGCCTCGGTGCGCAGGTCGAGGTTCACGCACCGTTTGTTGCGGGCGTGCACCGACCAGAAGTATTGGTGACCGCCCTCGGCCTGGCCCCAGTCCCGCAGGGGGTCGGGACGATCGGGGGCTTCGATCTTGATGACGTCGGCGCCCATGTCACCGAGGAGGCGTCCGCAGTACGGGCCTGCGATGAGGGTGCCCAGTTCGAGTACCCGCAGGCCGTCGAGCGCTCCCGGCGGTGTGTCGGTGGTAGCGGACGCGAACGGTGAGTGCGTTGTCATTGTGCGTGCCTTCGGGGAGATCGGAACAACGGCCGAGTCGACGAGATCGATCGGTCGGCCGTTGGTCAGTCGATGGTGAGGGGTGTGCAGGAAGCGCACCGTCGGGATCGTGACCCGGCACGGTTCTCGGTGGGGGAGCGCGCGGCGCTCAGTTCCGGTCGAGACCGAGTGCGCCGAGGCACATCTGGTCGAGGGTGTCGAGCAGGGCCGCCTCGTCGGCGTCGTCACCCTGGATCAACCACAGGTACAGGGTGTGGTCTACCATGGCGGCCATCGCGCGGGCCGCCAGCACCGGGTCGAGAGTGGCGGTGACCAGTCCGTCCTGCTGCCAGCGTGCGATCGCGCGAGAGGTCCGGTCGATCAGCTGACGGCGGTGCTCGTGACGGAGTTCGCGGAATTCGTCGTTGAACGTCGCGACCTGTTCGACGATCGCCATCAGCGGGGCGTTCCGGCGATAGGACTGATAGTACGAGCGGTTCGACGCGACCAGTTTCTCCGCCGGAGACAAGTCGGCGTCGGTTGGCTCGCGGCGGTGCATGTCCTCGAACAATCGAGTGCTCAGCTCCCGGAACACTTCTTCCTTCGACTCGAAGTAGCGGTAGAAGGTGCCGTAGGAGACGTTCGCCTCCTGGGCGATGTGTTCGACCCTTGTGTCGGGGAATCCGACCGTCTCGAACACCTTCCGGGCGGCGTCGAGCAGCGCGTCGCGTGTCTTGCGGCCACGCGCGGTCAGGGTGTCGACAGTGGCCGGCGTGGACGGGGTATTGACAGATGACTTGCTCACAGACAAACTCTCCCAATAGATGACATGACTGTCAAGTCATTTTTGTTCACTTCTCGCGACGACTTCACCACATCGGAAGGACCGCCATGAGCAATCCGAACTCCAAGTACGAACTTCGGGGTATCAACCACCTTGCGCTGGTGTGCTCGGACATGCAACGCACCATCGATTTCTACTCGGGCGTCCTGGGCATGCCCCTGATCAAGACCATCGAGCTGCCGGGGGATCTGGGCCAGCACTTCTTCTTCGACTGCGGCAACGGCAACACCATCGCCTTCTTCTGGCTGGCCGATTCCCCCGAGGCCGCGCCCGGTCTCGCCGCCCCCAAGGGGCTCCCCGACGAGGGTGAACTCGCGAGTGCGGTCGGGTCGATGAATCACGTCGCGTTCGCGGTGCCTCCGGAACAGTTCGACGAGTACTACACCCGCATGCAGGCCGAGGGAATCAAGGTCAGTCGAGTCCTCAACCACGACGACAGCTCCGCCGGCGTGTCCCGGCACGTGCACCCGGGCACCTTCGTGCGCTCGTTCTACTTCCAGGACCCGGATGGCGTCCTGCTCGAATTTGCCTGCTGGACGCGAACGTTCACCGAAGCCGACGTCGCGCACGAACCGAAGACCGCCGCCGACCGGCGCGTACCCACCGCATCCTGACCGCCACCGTCCGAAAGGAAAAGCCGTGCCCCGTCTCCGTGAGGTACCCCGCGCCGAAGTTGCCGACGAGAAGATCCTCTTCTTCTACGACCGACTGTTCGGACCCGACAAGGATCCCGCCGTCGATCACGGCACCATCCACGCCACCCCCGGCGACTGGTGGACCGTGTTCGCCCAGTCACCGGACGTGTTCCGGCACGCCGTCCGCGGATTCTCGCTCTACCGCAACGTCACCCTCGACCCCCTGCTGCGTGAACTGGGGCAGGCCAGGGCCGGGTACGCACGCGGGAGCCAGTTCGTCTTCTCCCAGCACTGCAAGCAGATGCGATCCCTCGGGGCACCGGAGGAAAAGATCGCGGCCCTTCCGCACTGGCAGGTCAGCGACTGCTTCTCCGCACTCGAGCGGGCGGTCCTCGCCTACACCGACGGCCTCGTCTACGACGGCGGCCGGGTGCCGGACGAGGTGTTCGCGGTCCTGAAGGCCCATCTCACGGATCCCGAAATTCTGCAGCTGACCTATATCACCACTCTCTACGACATGCACGCCACGATGTGCCGGGCCCTTCGCCTCGAATTCGACGACCGGCCGGAGTTGATCGCCGAGGTCGAGATACCCGCCGGCGTCGAGGTCCGTGACCTTTCGGCCGACCTGTCCGGAGAATGACGACTCGCTCCGCTGCCCGTCGTCGCTCCTCACGTGGGTAGCTCCGCCCCGGACTGCTCGGCGGCCATGTACTCGGCGTACCAGTCGGGCCAGTTCGGGTCCTCCTCGCCGGTGCGCTCTTCGTGCCGGCCGTGGGCGGCCGCCGCCCGGCGGAGCGCGGTCGCCAGGTCGCGTGCGGAGCCGAACGACGTGGTGGCCGTGTCGATCCGCCCGGGAAGCCTGGTGGTGACCTCCTGCAGCAGCCAGGAATTGCCGTCGGGGTCTCTGAACGACGCCAGGGAGGAGTAGCTGCGGCGGTGGGGGTCCGGCCCGTCTGCAGGCCCGTCCGCGCCGCGGTGGAACACGCTGACCGCGACGCCGGCAGCGACCAGCTGGTCACGGGCGACCTCGATGTCGGAGACGATGAGATATCCCTTGGCCGAACCGGGTGCGGCCGTGGTGAGGTCTGCGCCGAAATGAATCGAGGCGTCGGAGCCGGGCGGAGTGAACTGGACGACGCCGGAGCCGGGCGGTGTGACGTCCTGTCTCCAGCCGAGTCTGGTGTAGAACTCGGTGGCGCGGTCGACGTCCGAGACGGGGAGGACGACGACCTCCAGCTTCATGTCGACGGTCGGGACATTCGTGGTGCCGGTTGCCTCATCGGTGTGAACTTCGTTGGTGCTCATGGGTTTCCTCTCGCGATGTCTCAGGGATCGATCGAACAGGTCGTGCGAATCGCTGCGTCTGTCGTCGTGCGGTGGTCAGAAGACGAATTGCTGGCCGCCGTCGATGTCGTACGTCGCGCCGGTGAGTGCCGTGTTGCTCATGATGTGGACGGCGAGGGCTGCGACGTCGGCAGGGCCGACGACCCGGCCGATCGGAAGCTTCGTCCTCAACTCGTTCCGCCGTTCGTCGAGCCGATCACCGAGCAGCGATGCCGACAGTGGGGTGTCGACGAAGCCCGCGGCGATGAGGTTGACGCGAACCGGCGCGAGCTCGAGAGCGAGGGCCGCCGTGAACGGGGGCAGTGCGGCCGTGGCGGCGGAGGCAATCCCCAGGCCGTGACCGATGCGCCGGCCGCCGGTGCCGCCCATGAACACCAGCGCGCCCCCGGGCCGCATCTTGTTCGCCGCATTGCGCGCGACCTCGAGCCCCAGCACTATGTGCTCGGTGAGCTGCCGGCGCACCTCGTCCGCGTCCATCTCGAGCAGGGGAGCGTAACGCGGGCCGCCTGCCGTCACCAGCACATGGTCGATCGGTGTCGGCAGGTCCTCGAAGAACCTCCGCAATGCGGCCGGGTCGGTGGCGTCGAACGCTGCGGTGCGCTGCGTGCCGACGTCTGCCGCGGCGGCCTCGAGCCGGTCGGGGTTGCGCCCGGTGAGGATCACGTCGGCACCCTCCATCCGGGCGCGTCGCGCTGTCTCGAGCCCGATGCCTGCGCTGCCGCCGATGAGGACCACGGTCTGTCCGGCCAGCTCCGGTTCGCGCTGCACGGAGGCTGCTGTGTTTTCGCTGGTCACGATTTCTCCGATCGGTAGCGTCGGCCACCGATCACCGGGATTCGTCCGCATGGCGCTCTCACGCCGACCGACGATGTCGGCGCGGTCGGGGAGAGCACGTCGCAGTCCGGCATCGTGCGACATCGAGTCGCCGGTCGGCGTCCGCCTATGGAAATGCTTCTACAGTCGTCGTGGCCGGGCAAGGGTGTTGTCTTGCGGTCGCAGCAGGCGCGGCTGGTGGGGTCGCGCAGCCTAGAGCGCGCGTACAGGGGCAGGGCTCGTGTCGATGGCGATGGTCTTTCTTTGCAGCGAAACCTCTTTCACGGGTCCGGCTGCTTCGGCTGGACAATCTCGGTGGCCTTGCTGCCTTGGTCGGGACTTTCTCGCTGCTTCCGATCTATTTCCTGGATGCGAGCCGCGTCATCGAACCCGGCGCTCGCTCCGTTCGCGAGTCCACTGCGCCCAATCCGGTGCCCCATTCGCGCCGGCCAGGACGAGCCCGGCGCCGCCTAGAATGGGGTGATACGGATGCCTTCGCTGCATCGGGCGAGGGTGGTCCGCGGCGGCGGGGCTGCTCGTGAGCCGACCCGTGGGAGGTGGCCATGCAACCGTCCGACCGGATGTGGGCGCTGCCGCGGCGGGCCCGGGTCACGATCGTGGTGACGGTGGCTGTCGTTGCGGTGCTGGTGATCGGTCCGCGTCTGGTCGTGGGGTATACCGATTGGCTGTGGTTCGGTGAGGTCGGCTACCGCCGCGTGTGGGGGACCGTCCTGGTCACCCGTCTGATCCTGTTCTTAGCGGTGACGCTGCTGGTGGGTGCGGTGATCTTCGCGGCCACGGTGTGGGCGTACCGATCCCGCCCACTGTTCGCGGCCGCTGCCGCGGACGCGGCGAATGATCCGCTCGAGCGGTACCGGACGGTGGTGCAGCGCCGCCCGCGGTCGTTCGCGGTGGGAATCTCGCTGCTGCTGGCGCTGCCGTTCGGGTTGCACGCGCAGTCGAGTTGGGAGACGGTGCAACTGTTTTTGCACGGCGGCGGCTTCGGCACCGTGGACGCGGAGTTCGGGTACGACATCGGTTTCTACGTCTTCGACCTGCCGTTCTACCGGCTGATCCTGACGTGGCTGTTCATGGCGGTGTTCCTGGCGTTGCTGATCGGCCTGGGAACCCACTACCTGTTCGGCGGCATCCGGCTGGCACCGAGCAAGGACCACCTCATCGAGGTGTCCCGACCGGCGCGCATCCAGCTCGCGGTGCTTGCGGGCACGTTCATCGCGCTGAAGGGGGCCTCCTACTGGTTCGATCGATACTCCTTGTTGTGGAGCGGCCGGAAGGAGCCCACCTTCACCGGGGCCGGATACACCGACATCAACGCGGTGCTGCCGGCCCGGTTGATCATGGTCGCGATCGCGGTGCTGTGCGCGGCGGCGTTCTTCGCCGCGATCGCGGTGCGGGATCTGCGGATCCCGGCGATGGCCACGGCGCTGCTGGTGCTCTCGGCGATTCTGGTCGGCGGAATCTATCCGGCGCTGATCGAGCAGTTCTCGGTCCGCCCGAACGCCGCCGACCGGGAGAGCCCCTACATCGAACGCAACATCGCCGCGACCCGGCAGGCCTACGGAATCGGCCCGGACCGGGTCGACTACCTCGACTATCCGGGGGTGGGCACGCGACCGCCCCGGGACATTCCCGCCGACGTCACCACCATCGCTAACGCCCGCCTGCTGGACCCGACCGTGCTTTCGCGTACTTTCACCCAGCAGCAACAGCTGAAGAACTTCTACGGTTTCCCCGAGCACCTCGACATCGACCGCTACACCATCGACGGACGACTCGCCGACTACATCGTCGCCGCCCGCGAGCTCTCCCCGAACAGCCTCAGCGGAAACCAGACCCAGTGGATCAACCGGCACACCGTGTATACCCACGGCAACGGGTTCGTCGCCGCCCCCGCCAACCGGGTCAACGCCGCTGTCCGCGACGCCGCCGGGCAGAGCGCGAGCAGCGACAGCGGGTACCCGATCTACGCGGTCAGCGACATCGCCTCGCAGGTGGGCGGCGGCCAGGTGATCCCGGTGGAGCAACCGCGCATCTATTTCGGTGAGGTGATCGCGCAGGCGGACCCGGACTACGCCATCGTCGGCGGACCCGAGGGTGCGCCGCCGCGCGAGTACGACACCGACACCGCCCAGTACACCTACACCGGCACCGGTGGGGTGCCGGTGGGAAGTTGGGTCAACCGGCTGGCGTTCGCCGCCCGGTACGCCGAACGCAACATCTTGTTCTCCGGCGCCATCGGGCCGGGGTCGAAGATCATCTTCAACCGGGACCCGGCCACCCGTGTCGAACACGTCGCCCCGTGGCTGACCACCGACACCAACCCGTATCCGGCGGTGGTCGGCGGCCGGATCGTGTGGATCGTCGACGGCTACACCACCGCCGCCCACTACCCGTACGCGCAGGCTGGCGCACTCGCCGCGCCGATCGTCACCGACACCGGCCGCACCCTGCCCCTCGAGCAGGTGTCCTATGTACGGAACTCGGTGAAGGCGACCGTCGACGCCTACGACGGCACCGTCACCCTTTACCAGGTCGACGACAACGACCCAGTCCTGCGGGCGTGGATGAGCGTGTTCCCGGGCACGGTGCAGCCGCCGGAGGCGATCCCGACCGAGTTGCGCGCACACTTCCGCTACCCCGAGGATCTGTTCCGCCTGCAGCGGGACCTGCTGGCGAAGTACCACGTCGATGATCCGCGGGAGTTCTTCACGACCAATGCATTCTGGTCGGTGCCCAGCGATCCGACCGCCGACACCGGTGGCGAGCAGCCGCCGTACTACGTCCTGGTCGGCGACACCGGCACCGCGGCCCCGTCCTTCCGGCTCACCAGCGCCATGGTCGGCTTCAACCGGGAATTCCTCTCCGCCTACCTGTCGGTGCACTCCGACCCTGAAAACTACGGCAGAATCGACATTCTGCGGCTGCCGACGGACACCCAGACCCAGGGCCCGCGGCAGACCCAGAACTCGATGATCTCCGACACCCGCGTCGCCTCCGAGCGAACCCTGCTCGAGCGGTCAAACCGGATCTACTACGCCAACCTGTTGACCCTGCCGATCGCCGACGGCGGCATCCTCTACGTCGAACCGGTGTTCACCGAACGCTTGACCAGCACGCCCAACGGTTCCACGTTCCCGCAGTTGGCCCGGGTCCTGGTCAGCTACCGCGAACCCGGCACCGGCGGGGTGCGGATCGGATACGCCCCCACCCTCGCCGAGGCCCTCGACCAGGTCTTCGGCCCCGGCACCGGGGCCGTCGCCACCGCACCCGGCGGCGACGCCACCACACCACCGCCTAGCGATGGGCAACCGCCGCCGCCTCCATCGGGTGCCCCGCCTGCCCCACCACCACCGGCTTCGGACCAGCTGACCGCGGCGGTTCTCGAACTCAACGCGGCCCTGGCCAACCTGCGCGAGGCGCAACGCACCGGCGACTTCACCGCTTACGGCGCGGCCCTGGACCGCCTGCAACAGGCCATCGACACCTACCTGGCCGCGGGCGGAACCCCGCACTGACCAGTCCTCTCGGCGAGTTCCGCATCAATGACGTTGTACTGTAAGGATAATCACGGATCGCGCCCGCCTTGCACGGGCGGCTGAAAACTGTCGGACCTGCCCGGCGTCGCGCGTTTGAACCAGTTGCCCGTGTCCCGCGTTAGAACTATTGAGAGAGCCGTAGTGTGCGATCCCGCGTGACCCCAGCCCAGACAGGGAGCTACCGCCATGCAGTCCGACGAACTCAACCAGGAGCAGAGCCTGCAGATCAACCAGATGGCGTTTCCGCGCCGTACGGTTATCGCCGGTATCGGCGTTGCAGCCGCTTTGGCCGCGGGTAGCGCGCTGTTCAGCAGAACTCGCGCGTCGTCGGCGCCCGGCGGCGGCGCCGGCCCAGCTGTGAGGCCCGCGAGTGCAACCGTGCCGACCGGCAACGTTCCCGTCGGTGGCGGCGTCGTGCTCGGCGACGTTGTCGTCACACAGCCCAGCGGCGGTGACTTCCGCGGGTTCTCGTCGACATGCACGCACCTGGGGTGCACCGTATCCGACGTCTCCGGCGGCACCATCAATTGCCCGTGCCATGGCAGCAAGTTCAATCTCGACGGGTCCGTGCACAACGGTCCGGCGTCCGTTCCGCTCGCCCCACGGAGCGTCTCGGTTCAGGGTGACTCGGTCGTCGTCGGCTGAGGTGTGTGACCACTGCGGGCCGGCCGCTGTCACTTGGTTTTCTCGAGGAGTCCCGCATCCGGCCACATCTCTCGCGATGAGGCCATTGCCACCACCGTCCCGACCACTCGGTACGGTCGCGGACGAGCAATATTCCCACATCGTGGAGTCCGTCCGTGGCGCCGAGATTCTGTGCGAAGTCGAAGGGTCGTACAAAACAGGATCCTTCGTCGGTGACTTCGGCGCGGTGTGCCTCGCGGAGACAGGGCATACGTCGTTCCGCAAAGCCTTGTCATAAAGTCGGCCGCCGGACGCGTCCACCACCACCGCGTGGTGTTCGCGTTTGCCCACATCAATGCCGCAAGATGCGGGTACCGGGGCAAGAAGCCATTCCGAAGCGCGCGAGCGTGGGCCCATGGGTGGGGACAACCTGACGGCCTGGCTCATTTCACCGAGTGCGCGGGCTGTCTCGGCGGAGGCTGAGGGAAAACAGGTACCTTCCGCGTATATCGACCGTGACCGTGGTTGGCACATTCCGCGAATCTGTGACTGCAACGATTATCACGGCGAATGAGGCGGCGATGTATCACTACACCTTCTTTTCGAGGTCTCGGTTCCGCCACAGCGAGGTCGGTCCGGTGCGTGTGACGACGACTCCTGTGTTATTGCCTGCACTGCCGGGTTCGGGTGGTTTGGACGAATTGCCGACGGTGCAACAAGGCTTCTCGGGCTTGGCGCAGTGGCTGAACTCGTTCATCGATGAATCGGGATCGAGGAGCCCGTCACGCTGGTCGGTCATTCTTTCGGCGGCGCAGTGGCGATGCAAACTGCTTACGACTTTTCGTCACGGGTGTCGCAGCTGGGTCTCGTCGATTAGATCGGGGGAGGGACATGAGACTGGTCTGGACCGCCCCGGTCTGAGTGCCGAATGTCTAGGGGCGACTGGGAGCTGGATGCGCCGGGCGGGTATCCGATCGGCGACGTTTCCAGGCCGATCCGCACGCAGTGCAACGGCGCCGTATCCAACATCCGGCGGAATCCCGAAGAGCTTTGGTGTGCAGAGAGATTGGCTCGAAGCATCGATCTGACCGAGGAACTGGTGACGATCACGCGTCGAGGGCTACGGGCCTGCAGTGCTCAGAAGTCCACGACTGTTCGGCTACGTACTGTCCGAGGCCCTGAGCGGCCCCGCGAGGGTGCGCCGCCGCCGGCGCCAGGACTGACGAATCATCAACTATCGGATTGCTGCCGAAACTCTCTCCGCCGCCTTGATCACAGCGTCGCGGCTGCGTTCGATGACATCGGCACGGTGAGTGATCAGGTTTATGCACGTGGGGGGTCCGGGCTGCGGTCGAAGTATCGGCACAGCGAGCCCGTAGGTGTCCGGTTCGATCTCGCCGAACGAAGTGGCCCAGCCCGCAGTGCGGGCTTCGGTGATCTCTTGTCGTTCGTCGGGTCGAGGAGGAAGCGTCGCGGACAGGACCACCCCGGCAGCGCCGCGATCGAGCGGTGTGCGGCTTCCCTCCAGAAAGGACAAGTGATAGGACACGGCGGTCGGCACTATCACGGCGATCGCGACTGCTTCGTCTCCCTCGGCTACGAGAAGTGAGACCGTCGCGCCCAATTCGTCCGCAAGGCCTCGCAAGATGGGCAGACTGATGCTGCGTACATGACGATCGAACGAGTTGCCGAGCGCGACCAAGCCGGCGCCAGACCGATACTGTCCATCCTCGCCTCGCGACACAAGGCCAAATTGGTTAAGTGTCATAAGGAGTCGATAAGCAACGGTCCGATGTACCTGCAGCTGGTCCGCTATCTGCTGGACGCTGAGCCCATCCGAGGCGGCGACTGTCTGCAGGGCCGTGAGACCACGGGCAAGAGTTTGCGTCCCGGGCGGCCGGGCGCTGTCGTTGGGGGAGTCCTCGGTCACGTCGCCAACGGTACAGCCCCTCTCCCGCGACCGGCAGATGCATGCCGGCTATGGAGGCGGCGCACCTCGTCTCGAACCCGAGCCGTATCCGAATGGCCCTTGACACAAAGGTGGCCACTCATGAGGATAGTCATATGTCGCACGTAGTAGTGCGTTATTTACACAACAGGATGTGAGGACCGAGGACATGCACGAGAGCATCTGGAGCGACCTTCAGGGTGTGCCGTTCGAGCAGGGGTATCTAGTTGCGGACGGCGTGCGGACCCGGTATCTGCACGCGGGGGATCGGAGCAAACCGGCATTGGTTCTCCTCCATGGCTCAGGAGGGCACGCCGAGGCGTATGTCCGCAACATGGAGGCACACGCCAAGCACTTCTCGACGTGGGCGATTGACATGCTCGGGCACGGATACACCGACAAGCCCGGCCATCCCATCGAGATCAAACACTACGTCCAGCATTTGATGTCGGTCCTCGATGCGATCGGAGCCCCCCGCGCTCACCTGAGCGGCGAATCGCTCGGCGGGTGGGTCGTCGCACGCGCCGCGATCGACCACCCAGAGCGCGTCGAGCGCTTGGTCCTCAACACTGCAGGAGGATCGCAGGCAGACCCTGTGGTCATGAACCGCATCCGTACCTTGTCGATGGATGCAGCGACCGACCCGAGCTGGGACAAGGTGGCCGCACGGATCGTGTGGCTGATGGCGGACAAGTCCAAGACCTACGACGACATCGTCGCGAGCCGACTGAAGGTCTATCAGCAGGAGAACTACCCGGCAGCGATGAGTGACAGCCTCGCCCTTCAGGACCCCGTCATCCGGGAGCGAAATCTGCTCTCCGCCGGGGACTACGGCCGAATCACGGCACCGACCATGGTGCTGTGGACCAGCGACGATCCGACCGCCGATGTGACCGAGGGCCGGCGCATCGCGTCCATGATTCCTGGCGCGCAGTTCGTGGTGATGGATGGATGCGGTCATTGGCCGCAGTACGAGGACGCGAGCGCATTCGACCGGCTGCACGTCGACTTCCTGCGTGGGGTCCGGCCGTGACCGTGAAAGTGGTACGACCGCTGCGCACACGTGATCGTGATTCGGTCGACGTCCTGATCGTCGGCGCCGGACCCGTCGGTCTGACGATGGCAAACATTCTCGGCGGCCACGGTGTTCGTACCCGGGTGATCGACAGTCGCTCAGAACTGATCGACTACCCGCGCGGCGTCGGCCTGGACGACGAGTCCCTGCGTGGCTTCCAGGGCATCGGCCTCGCCGAGGGCATCCTGCCCCACACGGTGCCGAACCAGATCATGCGGTTCGTCAACGGCAAGGGCGGGATGATCGCCGAGATCGCACCGACCGGCGAGCCGTTCGGATGGCCACGCCGCAACGGATTCGTACAGCCGTTGGTGGACGCCGAACTATTGAAGGGTCTGGAACGTTACGAGAAGGTCGACGTCCAGTGGTCACGTCGACTGGAGTCATTCAGCGAGAACTCCGGCGGCATCGCCGCAACAGTCGAGGACGAAGGCGGCGGCATGTCGGTTGTCGAAGCCAGGTACCTCATCGGGTGTGACGGCGGTCGCAGTGCAACAAGACACTTGATGGGTGCCTCGTTCGACGGAACTACCTCTTCGACGAGATGGTTGGTGATCGACGTACGCAACGACCCGCTCGGTGCACCCAACATTTACGTTGGGGCGGACCCGAAGAGGCCGTACGTGTCGGTGTCTATCGCGCATGGAATCCGCCGCTTCGAGTTCATGGTCCTGCCCGGTGAATCGGACGAGCGCGCCGAAGACCCGGAATTCGTCCAGGCGATGCTTGCGCCCTTCGTGCCCAACACTTCAGATCTGGACATCATCCGCCAGCGCGTTTACACCCACCACTCGCGCATCGCGGGCGCCTTTCGGAAGGGACGAGTCTTCCTCGCCGGCGACGCGGCACACCTGATGCCCGTGTGGCAGGGCCAGGGCTACAACAGCGGGATCCGTGACGCGGTCAATCTGGGGTGGAAGCTCGCCGCGGTGATCAACGGCGTTGCTGAGGACGCATTGCTGGACACATACGACGTCGAGCGTCGGGGGCATGCCAGCGCCATGATCGACCTGTCGACCAGGGTCGGAAAGATCATCTCGCCAACCAACAGGACAGTCGCCCTCGCCCGGGATCTGGTGTTCGGCGCGTTGTCCAACGTTCCGGCGCTCAAGCGCTACATCATGGAGATGCGATTCAAGCCGATGCCGCGATATGAACGCGGTGCGGTGGTCCATGGACCTGGCACCGACGCGCGGACCTCACCGGTGGGGCGATTGTTTATTCAACCCAAGGTCGATACACGGCTGCGCGAAGACGTTCGGCTCGACGACGTGTTGGGGCCGTGGTTCGCCATCGCGAGCTGGAACAACGATCCTGTGACCCTGCTCGGACCCGAGCAATTCGAGGTCTGGAAACGGCTGGGCGCCCAATTCATCTCCTTCCGACCCAACACACAGCTGAATTGGCCGGACCAGGATCACCCGGACGTCGAGATCGTCGGTGACCGCTCCGGTGCACTCAAGGCATGGTTCGACGAACACGAGGAGTCAACGCTCTTCCTGCGGCCGGACCGGTGCGTGGCGGGTGCCTGCATCGCGCAGAACACCGCCAGCCTTTCTCGTTCTTTGACCACAGCGCTTTCACTTACCACCGGAGTTCGCCATGCCCCTAGCGCTCTGCTGCCTCTCGCACAGCCCACTGCTTGACATCTCGACACCCAAGCCCGACCTGCTCGCCGAGATCAACCTAGCCCTGTCACAAGCGCGAAACTTCGCGGCCGCATTCGACCCGGACGTAGTCGTGCTCTTCGCGCCGGACCACTACAACGGTTTCTTCTACAAATTGATGCCGCAATTCTGCATCGGGTACGAGGCGTCTGGAATCGGCGACTACGGCACCGAGGCGGGCGAATTCGACGTTCCACGAGAGCTCGCAGAGGGATGCGCACAAAGCGCACTCGATGCCGGGATCGACCTGGCCGTGTCGCTGAAGATGGAAGTCGATCATGGCGCGGTACAACCGTTGGACAAGGTTCTCGGTGGTCTTCGCGCGAAGCCCGTGGTGCCAATCTTCGTGAACTCGGTCGCGGCGCCACTCGGACCCATCGCCCGGGCCCGTCGACTGGGAGAGGCAATAGGCGAGTACCTCGCACGCCGGCCGGAGAGGATTCTCTTGATCGGATCCGGTGGCCTGTCGCACGACGCGCCAGTCCCTACGCTTGCAAGCGCCCCCGCCGACGTCGCCGAACGCTTGATCACAGGCAACGCGATGACGAGCACACAGCGCCAGGAGCGAACCGACCGGGTGATCGCCGCTGCGAACGACTTCGCGGCCGGCACGGACAATCTCCGGCCCCTGAACCCCGTGTGGGATCGTGCTCTGCTCGACCTGCTCGCTACCGGGAATTTGGAGGCCGTCGACTCCTGGAGCAACAAATGGATCGAGGAACAGGCAGGGGGCTCGGCGCACGAGGTACGCACGTGGGTGGCCGCGTTCGCCGCGCTCGCTGCTGCCGGCGGGTATGAGGTGACATCACAGTACTACCGCGCCATCCCCGAGTTCATCGCCGGCTTCGCGGTCACGACTGCGAGGCCGACAGGGGTGTCGATGAAGCCCATCGGGGACACCACGCAGGCGGGGGAGGTGAACTAGTGATGCTCGGTACCGTGAGCAAGGCTGGAAAGGTCCTCGGCCTGTTCACATCAGGTCTGCCCGAATGGGGAGTCAGTGAGGTGGCCAGCGAGTTGCACATTCCCAAGTCCAGTGCGCACGCTCTACTGAGCACGCTCAACCAGATCGGCCTCGTGCGCCGAATCCCCGACGGGCGGTACCGGCTGGGATGGCGGATCTTGGAGTTGAACCGAACACTGCTGGAGAGCACCGACTTCTTGGGCGCGGCCCGTAGCCGCACCCAACAGATCGCCGATCAACTCAACGCCACCATCCATATCGCCGCGCTCCGCGAACACAATGTGATCTACCTCGACAAGGTCACCGGTTGCCGGCGGCCCGAATTCACCGCGTCGGCGGTCGGATTGGCCGCCCCGGCGCACTGCACCGCGCTGGGAAAGGTGCTGCTGGCAAACCTCGACGAGGGCCAGGCCGACGCCCTCGTCGAACGGCACGGGCTGACCCGATGCACGTCGAGGACCATCACCTCGCAGCCGCAACTGCGCGCCGAGCTCGGCGCGGTGCGGCTGCGAGGGTGTAGCTACGACTTGGAGGAGTCCGCCTCGAAGATATGTTGCGTGGCCGCACCGATCAGAGACACTCAGGGCGTCGTGCAGGCCGCGATAAGCATCAGCGCCCCAGCATCCCAGTTTCGACAGCACCCGGTTGTGTTGCGCCGCAGTGTACAGAGGGCAGCAATGGGGATATCGCGAAGTCTGTTCACGTCGGAACATGCTGTCGCGGGTGCAGTATGAGGCCCACCGACACCATCCGTTCGGTGGGTGAGCCGAATCGTCACCCTGTCCAACCGACGCCGGCACCGATCATGCACCGATGCTGCCCAGCGAAACCCGTCGCACTGGTTGGCGACGTCACCTTCCGATCTCTCGTCTAGGAGTGTTCCGTGAAAACGTCTCAAAGGAATTTCGACACAACCGTCGACATCCTCGTAATCGGCTCCGGTGGTGGTGGTATGACCGCCGCCTTGGCAGCCAAGGCGGCAGGTCTCGAGACGCTGCTGGTCGAGAAGGCATCGGTCTTCGGTGGAACGACCGCATTGTCCGGGGGCGGGATCTGGGCGCCGGGTGCAGACGCCTTGCTGCGTGACGGATACACCGGCAGACCTGAGGAGGTTCTCGAGTACCTCGAGACGATCACCGCCGGATTGGTCACCAAGGAGCGTCTGCAGGCGTATGTCGATCAAACTCCCAAGATGATCGACTTCCTCGAACAGCTGAGCGGCCACATAGAATTTGTCTGGAAGCCAGGATATCCCGACTATTATCCGGACCTTCCCGGCGGAAGCGCCCTCGGCTGTACCGTCAACGTGCCTCCGATCGATCTGCGCCACTTGGGCGAAGATGAGGCTGCGCTGATCAAGCCGCTGGCCTTGGCTCCTCGTGGGATCTGGCTCGGGCCGAAAGAACTTCATGACTTCTATCGGATTCGCCAGTCTTGGCGAGGTAAAGCGGTCCTGTTGCGGCTCGCCTGGCGAATGCTCCGCGCTCGAGTCACCGGCGAGCGGATGGTTGCCATAGGGCAGTCGTTGGTCGCCCGGTTGTTCCTGGCCATTCGCGAGCAGGGCATCGACATCTGGCTCAATTCGCCGATGGTTGCACTCGTGGAAGACGAGTCCGGGACAGTGGTCGGGGCCGAGATCGAAAAGGACGGACACACCGTCACCGTGCGCGCCCGCGGTGGCGTGGTCCTCGCTACGGGAGGGTTCGACCACGACTTGCCGATGCGTATGCAGTACGAACCAGTCATCGACGGCGACTGGAGCCTGGGTAACCCTGCATCGACCGGCGACGGTATCAAGGCGGGGGAAAAAATCGGAGCGGCCGTCGATCTCATGGATGAGGCCTGGTGGTTTCCGGCAATTGCCTGGCCCGATGGGCGGCTGCAGTTCATGCTGAACGAACGGATGATCCCCGGACAGTTCGTGGTCAACGGTGCCGGGAAACGTTTCGTCAATGAGGCCGCGCCGTATACCGATTTTGGACATGCGGTCATAGCCGGCCAGCGAACCGGCGTAACCCATATTCCATCCTGGCTGATCATCGACACGAGATCCTGGCGCCGCTACGTGTTTGCCGGCCACCTGCCGTTGCCGAAAATTCCAGGAGCACCGGTACCCACCGGACGTAAGGTCCCACAGGCCTGGCTCAACTCCGGTGTCGTCAAATCCGGCAACACCTGGACCGAACTCGCACAGGAGATCGGCGTGCCGGCCGAGGAATTGCAGCGGACGGCGGACCGCTTCAACATGATGGCGCGTAACACCATCGACGAAGACTTCCATCGCGGGGAAAGCGCCTACGACAACTACTACGGCGATTCCACACTCCCCAATCCAAATCTCGCCGTCGTCGACAAGGCGCCGTTCTATGCATTTCGCATCGTTCCGGGTGACCTCGGCACCAATGGCGGACTGGTCACCGACGAGCACGCGCGGGTCCTTGGCCGGGACGGCGATGTCCTGCGGGGCCTCTACGCCACGGGTAACACCGCGGCCAGCGTGATGGGTCGCAGCTATGCGGGTGCGGGCGCAACAATCGGCCCAGCGATGACATTCGGCTTCATCGCGGCCAAGCACATCGGGGAGACTATTGCGGCGTTCGACGACGATCTTGCGAATCGAGCGCACTCAGACGCCGAGGCTCCCACGCAATGACCGCGCCATTCCGACCGGGCTCCGCGTGGCCCTGTCGCCCGCGCCGTCGCGGCCACGGGCCCGCTGCTCGTGCACATACAAACTGGGTCACCACGGTCCGTCGTACCATTCGAAATATGTGAACGCCACTACTGGATCGATGTGAACGTAACTAGTTTCACTGAGGGGCAACGTACTTCGAAGTCGAGCGAACACCTCTCGACTTCGCCGTCGATGTCTTCACAGCTCGAGATCTTCGACGCGATGTGGTCGTCAACCATGATCGCGCAAGTCCCGCACCAACTCGTACCCACACCCATGAAAGGACGACGAAAGTGATGATCAGAGACAACAGCCGCGCCGTCGGCCGCGGACTCACATGCCCCCACTCACCAAGCGAGGTCCCCCAGTGAAGACATTGGTCATCGGCGCGACCGGCTACGTCGGATCACGCATCGCGCAAGAGTTCAGGTCGCACGGACATGAGACCTATGGCCTGGCACGTAGCCAGAAGAGTAAGGAGGTCCTCTCCGCCGCCGGTGTAATCCCGGTCGAAGGGGATCTGGCTGAACTCGCGAAACTCGCAGCAACTGTCGACGACTTCGACGTACTGGTCTTCGCTGCAACGGTCCCATTCGAGGATGAAAAGGACGTCATCCAAGAACTGCTCACCGCATTCACCCGGCCGGGTCGATCTCTGGTATTCATTTCGGGGTCCGGAGTGGTCTCTACTGCAGCCCGCGATGGAGCCTGGAACGACTACACAGCGGCGGAAGACGACCCCTTCCCGTTCCCGGCCCTGCGAAATCGAAAGATTCGGATCACAACGGAACGTTTGCTGACCGACGCTGCATCCGAAGGACTGCGGACTTTCATCATCCGTCCGCCACTCATCTGGGGCCGGGCCGGCAGTATCCAGATTCCACAGTTCTTCGAGTCTGCCCGCAAGACCGGGACGGTCTGCTATCTCGGTCAGGGGCTGAACCTGTACTCCCACGTACACGTCGACGATGTCGCCACAGTCTCGTACCTGGCGTTCGAGAAGGGGACCCCCGGTGCCGTCTACCACTTGGTGGCCGGAGAAGTGAACTTCCGAGCAATCGCCGAGGCGGTCGGCGAGGTTACCGGCTGCCCCACCCGTAGTCTCGATTATGACCAGGCAGTCGAACTCTGGGGCGCGCCTTGGGTGGACCTCGGACTCGCGGTGAACAGCCGCATCCGGTCGCCCCGCACACGCACCGAACTTGGGTGGACGCCGGCGCACGTCGACGTCATCGAGGACATCCGGCATGGCTCCTACAAGGATGCATACGACACCGCGAAAGCACACGGCGAGGTACAGGGCTACTCCTGGGCCGCACACGGGTAGCCCGATCCTCTACCTCTTTGTGCGCTCTACGCAGATTGGGTTCCGCGAATCCAGAGGAGAGCGCTACATCGTTCCGAACAGCGCGACCGGGCACCGCACGGTGCCCGGTCGCGCTGTTCGGGTATCTCTAGACAACGCACCCAAGGCCGGATCGGGCGAGTTCGCCGCCGTATCGGCCGCAGTCGCGCGGCTACATTCACGTACCCGACACGCGACTGGTTCGGGACTCGGTTCACTGCCGGAATGGACCTGAGACGGTTCCGGGAGCGTCGAGGTCTGTTCGCGGAAAGTCGAAGGTTCGCCACAGTGAGGGCCGACTGATTGCCGACGCATGGATTACCGACGATTTCGCATACCGGTGAAGATCAGACCGACGGCTGCTGTTGAGCCGCTCGAGCGGTCACCGGACGGCGGCGGGACGCCATGTGAACGCAATCAGGCCGGCCAGCAGTGCGGGTTGAGAGGTCCGGGCTCCCGCACTGGTCTTGAGACGGTGGGGTGGAAGCCGCCGGTCACCAGTGGATCCCGGCGAGCCCGCACACGCCAGTGGCCGACCGGACTGTGCGTCCAGGTCGGCCACTTCGGGTGAAAATCATAGGCACGCGATCGCTACTGGATGCGCAAAGGATCTCGACGAGTCTGCTTCCGAATCCACCTACGGCGCGAGTTCTCGACAGGCTGCGATGCCGTCGAATCGCGGAAAGAACGTTTGATGCAAGCGGTGCTTACTCGATTCACGCTGACGGGCGGTCGGTACGTGACTCGTGAGCGACGGTGAAGAGGCGATGTGCGACACGGTCGAAGAGTTCCTCCTCATCCGCTGCGAACAGAGCGGCGACCTCGGGTTCGCTAATTCTCCCCAAAGCCTCCTCGAGCGCTGACTGATCATCGAACCAAATTTCAGTCACGACGTCGAAATCAGGTTCGTAGTTGCTACCGTCGATCGGGTTGCCGAGTGGCTGAATATATCGTCGCTGATAATGGCGGGCGGTAGGAAGGTACTTGTCAGCGAAAGGCGCATGTCCGTTCTCGTATCTCTCGATGAATTCGTCGAGCGTCAAATCGGCCCGCCGTTTCATCAGAGCGACCATCTTGATCATGAATTCCTCTCCTCCAGTTTCACTTACGGCACATGATTAGCGGGCCGTGAGGCCGCCGTCGACAACGATCGCCTGACCCGTTATGAAGGACGCCTCGTCCGAGGCTAGAAATGCAACTACAGAGCCAATTTCCGCAGGCTGTCCCCAGCGCCCCATCGGCACCCGAAGTGTCTGGTTGATGAGATAGTCGCTCTCCGCGGTGGTCGATCGATTTCGTTCTGTCATTTGCGTTTCGACATAGCCAGGGCAGACAGCGTTGACGCGAATGCCGTGTTTGGCATATTTCAATGCGGCGTCCTTCGTAGCTCCGACAACGCCGTGCTTGGCGGGCCCATAACCGGCGGGGCCGATCGATCCGGTGACGCCGGCAATTGACGCGATGTTTATCACGCTCCCACCGCCGTGCCGCCGCAGTACGTCCAAACCTGCGTTCATTCCGCGCCAGACGCCGAGCAGAAACATATCGATATTGCGTTCGAAGTCGTCTGGCTGTCCGTCGGTCGTGACGCCTGCCGAGTTGACGACAACGTCCAAGCGTCCGAAATGGGTCTCAGCTGCCAGGATGCTGGCGGCGATGGAATCGGCATCTAAGACGCTGGCCTGAACGAAGTCGGCCTCTGCGCCGCTGTCGGTGATGTCGCCTACCAGCTCTCTGCCGCGAGACTCGTCCAGGTCGGCAATCATCACCCGGGCCCCGCTGCGAGACAGCGCAAGCGCGACGGCGCGCCCAATTCCGTTCGCGCCACCCGCGACCCAGCAGACCTGGTCGACAAGGCTTGAATACATGTTTGCTCCAGTTCAATCGTCAGACCACAGGACCGATCACTCCGGACCGGCCACGGGGCACTATAGGGATGAGCAGGTCAAATGGTTTCGTAGGTCAGTCCGAATCCATTGCCGCCGGCCCTCAGGCGCCCCCATTTCATTCCCGGAAAATGTGCCGCCGCGAAGGGGAGTTTGTTGTCGTAAATGTACTTTCGGAATCGCTCGACTGCTTCGGAGGCCTTCGCGTGATCATGGTTCATTACGAAATCCCAACCTTCGATCAACTCGCCCTGTGTGTGGACTAGATCCCCGATCAAGAGACCCTTCTCGCCCCGGGAACTCAGCTCGATCACAGTCGTGCCTGGTGTGTGTCCGCTCGCTTCGAGAGCTACGACACCGGGCAGGAGCTCAGCGTCTCCCTCGAAGAGCTCGATACGGTCGAGGACCGGCGCGAATCGCACCGACACAAGGTCTCGCTCAGTGTGGGTCACCGCGACCTCCCAGTCCTCGAGTTCGTAGTCGGCGCGAGAGTAGTGCTCCCAGTCTCGTCGATCAATACGAATGGTGGCGTTGGGAAAGAAGGGTTTCCCGTTGATCGAGGTCCATCCGATGTGATCAATGTGAAGGTGGGAATAGATCACGTCCGTGATGTCGAGGGGACTGACGTCGAGGGCCCACAATGCCGAACGGAGACCTCCACCCGTAAACGGTGGGAGTGTCGGGCCGGGTCCCATCCCCGCGTCGTGGAGGACGACTCTGTCGTCGTAACGTATCAGATACGAACCGACAGTGTTGATCTGGTGACCCGTGCACTGGTCGAGGTACTTTGCGTACGGTGCCCAGTCCTCGTCAGTGGGGGCGTCGTCACCGATATACAACCCATCTTTGGCCAAAACGGCCTCGCCGTCGATGAGGCTGTCGATCCGCATGTCGCCAATCTGCATGGCTGCTCCTGGTATTGGGTTAGTGTTCGATCCGGGTCCGCGAATTCCTACGGCTCGTCGCGAGGGTGGGATTGAGATGTCTGAGCGCGTAGGAACAGTCGACTCGGAGGAGTGGTGCCACGTAGCTGAAACATCGCACTGCACCTGGTGGTGGGGCGGCGAATCGAAGTTCTTACGCTTCGATTCGCCGCCGCGGGCATTGTCGTTCCCGTCCTTCGAGCGGAGGGATCACAGTTCCGTGGTCAACGGTTGCCGTGGCTGGTCCCACCACTCGATGAACGGATGGTCTTCAGTCTTCTTGCCGGCCGGGAGTGACGTCTCGACGCAGTGAGTCGGGAATCAAATTGTTCAAGTCACCCTTGATCAGCAGGGCCAGTCTGCGGGAGGCAGGCCGCACCTGGTTGATGCCCCCTCCGTTGAACCACAGGCCACGCTGGGCAGTCGGTCGCCAAACATTCGCCCACTCGCCCTCCTCGTCCAGGCCTGCAATCTCGCCGACGCGTTCGGCGACCTCTTCACCGAATTGCTGAGCAACCTCGGTCTTGCGGTTCTGGTATCCAGTCGCGAGCACCACGAGGTCAGCATCGAGGACGCCACCATCATCGAGCCGTACTCCCTGGGGTACGAATTCGTCGATGCGATCTGCCTGGAGGACCTTGATCCCTCCAGACACGATTACCTCGGATGCGCCAACGTTGAGGTAGTAGCCGCCACCCGTTCGAAGGAACAGGTCCAGCCAGCCGGCCCCCTCGAAGCCGTCACCCAGGCGAAGGCCCGCAAGCTCCAGTCCGCGCAAGAGCTCTGCATCGCGCTCCTTGGCGAACTGATGGTAGGTCTGCGAATTGGCGAACCGCAGTGGGTTGATCAGCCCGACGCCGTACCTGATGTCAACGAGTTCGGCGGGGGTACCGTCGAAGTACGCCGCGTACGCGAGGTTTGCGGTCTCCACGTTGTTGATGATGACGGGACTACGCTGCACCATCGTGACGGTAGCGCCGTGCTGGTGCAGGTCGAGTGCGATGTCGTGCGCGCTCGACCCGACTCCCACGACGACAGCCTTCTTACCGGCGTACGCTTCGCCGCCGCCGAATTCGGACGAGTGCATCGTCTCGCCTGTGAACGAATCCAATCCGGGAAGTTTCGGGATGTTGGGCTTACCACCGATTCCGCCGGTCGCCAGCACAATGTGTTTGGGCCGAAGTGCGCGTGTCGTGCCATCGGATCGCCGGACCGTGGCAGACCAGGAATCGACCGAGTAGTCATAGTCGGCGCCTTCAAACTCCGTTGAGGTCCAGATGTCGAGATCCAGATATCGGGCGTAGATCTCCAGCCAGTTCGCGATCACGTCTTTCGGCAGGTACTCCGGGTAGTGATCCGGGAAAGGTAGGTAAGGGAAGTGGTTCATTTCGATCGGGTTGTGCAGGTTGAGCGAATGGTATCGCTTGCGCCAGTTGTCACCGACTCGTTCATGCTTGTCGATAATCAAGGATGTGACGCCGAGCTGTGTGAGATGCGCCGCGGTCATCAAGCCTGCCTGGCCGGATCCGACGATGAGCACCTCGGGATCACGGTCTTCGAATGACCGTTCACGTTCCCGATGCTGAAGCCAATTTTCGCCTCGTCTTTCCGGCGTGTAGCCGTGGCCACGAGGGTGTGCTTCGGGATACTCGGTACCTTTCAGACTTTCCAGCCGGGTGTAGATCGCGCGGGCCTTGAAACCGTACGGCGATGAATCGTCAGGGGCTCCATGTAGCAGACCCACTGCGGATCCGGCGTCCGTGTCGAAATCGAAAAATACTTCGATGACGGCACTTTCACCCTTGCCTTCTACATGAGGTGCGGGCCACTCTTCAGAGATCCGAAGATTTGCAGGCTTGATGTCGTCAACGACAGACCACAACAGCTTTTCCACGGCGATTCGTCCGTGGAACTGGCGGAAGTCCCAGGTCAATGCGCCATTGTCACGTAAGAACGACTCCTCGAGGAGAAGTTGCGCCAACTTGTCGGAACTGCGCGTCGCCAACGCTGTCTCGAAGTCGCCTAGCCAACGTTCGGCGCCTTGCCTGACTTGATTCGTGGTCATCGTCGTGTCTTCCTTGTTCGACTGGACTTCGGGTGGCCGACCGCATCCCGCGGATCGAAGTAGATGTCAACCAACTCGTCTCGCCATCGAAGGACTGAGGGCATCTTCGATGGCGAGAACACACCTGGTTGCAGTGGATGCGTCGGCGATCCCTCGGTAGGTAGGCAGGAGGGTAGTTAGTGGGATGTGATCTCCGCGAATATTGTTCGCGTATGTCGAACAAGACTCGGAGATTCGTTCGTGAAGCCACGCGAGCTTCATGCATGGGCCGCGGGTGGGGGCCATGCGAGGTATAAACGGTGTTGCACGCCTCGTGATAGTCGCGGGCACGTCTTCCAGGGTGATTCGGTGAGCATCGGTTCTGCAGACCGAGTATCGCGTCAATCTCTTCAGATTGCGAATGCCGAACTCTGTGCAATCTGATCTTTTCGAAGACCAAACTGGTGCGGAGGTACTGTCATTAATGCGGCGTCCACCGCGGTGCACGGTGCGGCTGGGCCAGGCGTGCATGGCATATCCGCCGGATATGGTCTTTCTCGTCGTAGGACAGTCTTTCGGCGGCAGGTGTACTCAATAGCATTCTCACTCGTAGAAAGTACTGGTGGGGGTGCAGTCCGAATTGTATGAATATATCTTCGTCTTCTCCGCCGCCCCAGTGCCGCCACCTCAATGCGAACTCCAGCTCTTCCATCGTCACGCGCATTAGTTCTCTCCTCCATCTGTGCCGCCATTGCGGTGGAACCTCGGGGCGGCACCTTCCGCATATGTTGTGACGTCACTCTTTCGGCGCCTGCGAGGTTCTTCGACATACGGCGGCAGACGAATGCCTGCCGTCGTATGTCGGAGTCTCAACCGCACGCGCGCCGAGATTTTTCGAGTTGCGGCGGCGGGTGCACCTCGGGGTGCGTGAAGTCGCTGGGGTCAGGCGAGAACGCGACGCGCTGCCGTATCCGTCTCCTGAAGAGGAAGGTTCTCGAGAATTTCCATCTCGCTGAACAGTTCCTTGTCCGAGTTCAGATCGAAGGACAGAGCGCCGCCAACTCCGAGGACGGGCAACTCGTCGAATGGATCGAGGTCGTCGTGACCAAAGACAATGGAGCTCTTGTCCGCCGCCCATGCGCGGGACACGGTGTTGCCGTCGCTCGGCGCGACGCAAATCGATCTATCCACGAACCCGGAGTAGTTGACGTTCGGGATCTCACGGACTGTCAGGGTCTTGCCGACCTGCGAATTTGCGGCGTTGATTGCTTCGATCTCGGCGTCGGAGAGTTCGGTGCCTGTCCGAATCGTCATGGTGACCAACCGAACACCCCGTCGGGTAACGCTGATCTCGAATTCGTTTCCGCCGATTGGGGTGAAGCGAATGTCGGCCATCTTCTTCAGCATGCCGAAGTAGACGCCCCACGGTCCCATGATGTCCATCTCGGTCTTGTCCCCGTAGAGGCCGTCCACATACTCCCAGCCGGCGCGTCCAGCGACATCCCCGTGACGCACTCGAGCCATGAACATGAAGCCCTGATACGGCGTAACCCTGCCATCGTAGGCGCGACAGCCCGGGTTGACGAAGTAGAGGACCTGAACCTCGGGCGGGAGGTCGCGATCGACTTTCAACGGGGGCGGGACGATGAGCTTTTCGATTGCATCGTGCGTGCTTGTGAACGTCATCGTGAAGTAGATCTGGTGGGGCATCGCTGGGCCGTCGTACTTGTACGCGTTGCCGGGTCGTGTTCCGCTGAGATTCAGGATCCCTCCGGTGTAGCCGGGGGATGCATTGTGTTCGCTCATGAGTACTCCTCGGTCAAATTCTGTGAATTGGCTGATATGGGTGAGATCTGTTCCTGCGGGACCCCGTACTGCAGGTCCTCAGCGACTATCGCTTCCGAGCGCTGCGAGGGCGGCGGCGGCGTCCCACAGGAACACCTGCACTTCCACTACCTTCCCCTTTCGGAGCGAGAACCACTCCAACGCCCTCATAGGAATCGAACTTGTCGCGCCATGCCAGGGGAAGGACGCATCGGCGACGATGTGAATCGTGTCTCCCTCAGTCGAGGCGAAGAGTTGATCGACCACCAGGTTTTTCGCGTCGATCGGAGACGTCGGATCCGTCAACCCGGCCATCATTTTCATGACGAGATCGCGGCCCTCGTAGACACCGCCCCATGGAAGTGATTCGGGCTCACGCACCACAACCTCGGGCGCGAAGTTATCCCTGACGGTCGCTTCGATCGTTGCTAGATCGGCGGAGTTGAATGCTTGATAGATGGTCCGCACCGTTTCGCGGGCTTCGTCGATAGATTTGGTCATGACAGGATGGTCAACTTTCGCAGTCCGGTATGGATTGGTGGCGGCTGCGGCCCGTCCTTGAAGTCACACACCCCTCGCTGTCGAGGATCGCATCGTGCAGTCCAACTGCGCCGTTCGCTAGTCACTGCACCGCTGTCGTGGGCTGTTCTGAGCTTGCAAGGTGTGGTCACCGCCACAATCAGCGTAAGAGAGGCAATCAATCCGCCGAATCGGCGTTCGCAATACACGAACCTCTCTGCCGGTTCGTCGTGGTGAGGATAGTGTCTTTGCTGTCAGTAACTTCCACACGCCAGGGCGACCCACTCGGGTTCAGCGAAGGCATGCGCGGTCGCAGCCTGCGGGCAAAAGGCCGGAAGGCCCAGACCGAGTGGAAAGCGGAAGGGGTAGTCGCGATCGAATTCCTCGCCGCACGAGTGCTCTGCCAACTTGTACTGGTGTGAAGGCGGCGGATTGCGCGCGCCGACGAATGCGCCACGTATTGACCACAAACGAGAAGGGCTTCTTATCATGGGACAACGCGTACAGGGCAAGGTTGCCATCGTCACCGGCGCAGCGAGCGGCATGGGGGCAGCCGACATTAGGCTGCTGGCGGAGGAAGGCGCATCAGTCGTTGCGGCCGACGTTGACAAAGTGCGCCTGGATTTTCAGGTCGCTCAGTTGGTGGAGGAGGGCCTCTCGGTTACCGGTGTGACCCTCGATGTAGCGAACCCGGACGACTGGGCGTCCGCTGTGCGGACCGCCGAAGAGATCTACGGTGCCGTGACGGTGCTGGTGAACAACGCGGGAATCCACCGCACCGTCGGCCTCGAAGATACGGACCAGGCGTTATGGGACCAGGTCATTGGTATCAATCAGACCGGTGTGTTCTATGGAATGCGGGCGGTGGTGCCATCGATGCGTCGCGCCGGCGGAGGTTCGATCGTCAACATTGCCTCGATTCACGGCATCGTGGGAACCGAGACTGCGACCGCCTATCACGCAAGCAAGGGCGCCGTCCGATCGATGACGAAACAGGCTGCCTGCCAGTACGGTCGTGAAAAGATCCGTGTGAACTCGATCGACCCGGGTGTGATCGAGACACAGATTCTCGTCGATGCCCGTAAGCACACCGACTTGGAACCGATGACTCAGTTGATTCCGCTGAAACGGTTCGGCGATGCTCGTGAGATCGCGCACGGCGTGCTGTTCCTTGCATCAGACGAGGCGTCGTTTATCACCGGCACGGACCTGGTCATCGATGGCGGCATGATTGCGATTCAATAGACGGAGATCAGCGATTCCAGCCTCGATCGTTCGTGGGGGTGACCTACCGGCCTGATCGACGGTCGGGGTCTGGTTCGACGGTCGAGGACGCCGATGGCCTCGACCGTCCCGCACTGTCGCGGCCCCGGTCGTCGAACCCGAGCAGCGGGCATGGCAGGCGAACGGGCCGGACCGGGCAGACCCGTAGCCGTGTGCGTTTGGGATCCCGCGGCTCGGCGAGTTGTTCGCGCACGGCGAGCATCTGGGTCCATGTGCGAGTCACAGGTGAGCTGGATGACCGCGAGCCAGCCCTGGCTCTGGTCAAATCCCCGCATCTGGTGATGCTCAGCCTTGCGATTTTCGTCGTCCGGATCCGATCCCTAAACTGGGTGCCGGTGCTTCAGGTCCGGTAGCCGACCGCGGCCTCCGCCGTGCGCCACTTCAGGGGTTCCGGTAGTCGATGCGGATATGTGTGGATGGCAGGACTTAGGGCTGCCCACCTGAACGTCACGTGGTTGCGACAGCGCTCGCGTGGTTGCGTGCTCCCGCGCGGAGCGCAGTAGTTGGAATCACCGCGGGCGGCTGCGACGGCCGCCAGCGGCGATGTCCGATGTATCGCTACGCCGACGCGCTGCGAAGCTGGACGGCGATGTCGATGATGGCGTCTTCCTGGCCGCCGACAAGGCCCAGCTCCCCACATCGTCGCAGTATGTCCTGAGCGGGGACGTCGTAACGCTCGGCCGCCTGCTCAGCGTGGAGCAGAAAGCTCGAGTAGACCCCGGCCCATCCCTGCACGATCGCGTTACGATCCATCTTCGGCCATCGCGTGAGGTAGCGATGGACTACGTCGTCGGCCGCGTCGAGCAGCCGAGTGACATCGAGTCCAGTCTTGACTCCCATCCGGTCGAAAACCGCAGAGAGTACTTCCGTCGGCGAGTTGCCCGCCCCCGCGCCGAGGGCGCAAAGCGAACCGTCGATGTATCGAACGCCGGCTTCGAACCCGAGCACAGAGTTGGCGACACCCAGAGACATGTTCTGATGGCCGTGATACCCGACCCATGCTTCCTTGCCGACTTCCGTCACCAGCGCCTCGAAGCGGTCCGCCGCATCACGCATCAACAACGCACCGGCAGAGTCTGTCACGTACACGGTCTGGCAGCCGGCGTCGACCATGACCCGGGCCTGCTCGGCCAGCTTCTCGGGGGTCGTGCGGTGCGCCATCATCAAGAATCCGGCGGTCTCCATGCCCAGCCCCGCGGCCACGCCGAAATGTTGGCACGACACATCGGCCTCGGTGCAATGAGTGGCGATACGAACCATCTCGGCGCCTGCGTCGTGGGAGCGGCGTAGATCGTCCGCCGTTCCGATCCCGGGCACCAGAAGCACGGCGATCTGCGCTGCGGTTGCCTCATCGCGGGCAGCACGGATGAGGGCAAGCTCGTCGGTCCGGGAAAAGCCGTAGTTGAACGACGACCCCCCGAGCCCATCGCCATGGGATACCTCGATGATCTCTACACCAGCGGCATCGAGTGCGCGGACGGTGTCGCGGACCTGCCGTTCTGTGAACTGATGTGCCATCGCGTGACTACCGTCACGGAGCGTGGTGTCGACTATGCGCACATCATGGGTCAATTCGGGTCGGCTCATGCCGGGGCTCCCATCTTGGATTTTGCCATCAGGTCTCCGACACGGGCGGCCGCGGCCGTCATGATGTCTAGATTTCCGGCGTATTCGGGAAGGTAGTCACCGTTCCCCTTCACTTCCAGGAACACCGCTATTCGGCCGAGCCCCCTCCAGCCCTCGCGGGGACTATCGAACTGAGGTTCAGCACGCAGTGCGTAGCCAGGTACGTACCGCTGGACCTCGGCGACCATCGCGTGTACCGACTCGATCAGTGCGGACCGATCGGCATCTGGATCGATAGCGCAGAATACCGTGTCCCTCATGATCATTGGAGGTTCAACCGGGTTCAAGATGATGATTGCCTTGCCGCGCTCGGCGCCACCGACCGCGACGACGGCGCCCGATGTGGTTTCGGTGAATTCGTCGATGTTCGCCCTGGTTCCGGGGCCCGCGCCCCGTGATGCCACCGACGCGACGATCTCGGCGTAGGGCACAGCGGTAACTCGCGACACCGCATGAACCATCGGAATGGTGGCTTGGCCGCCGCACGTGATCATGCTGACGTTCGGAGCGGTGATGTGTTCGTTCAGGTTGACGGGTGGGCATACCATCGGTCCGAGATGCGCTGGTGTGAGGTCCACGGCCTGGATGCCGGCCTCTGCATAGCGCGGAGCATGACGCGTGTGTGCGTGCGCTGAGGTGGCCTCGAAGACGATGTCGGGCAGGGGATTCTGCCGTAGGAGCCAGTCAACCCCTTCAGCTGAGGCGTCGATGCCTTTGGCCCGGGCGCGGGTCAATCCATCGGACTCGGCGACGCCGACCATGTATCTCACGTCGACAGCAGAGCTGCGCTCGAGTTTTGCCAGGAGGTCGGTGCCGATGTTTCCGGGACCGACGATCGCGGCGGTCACGGATGTGGTGCTGGTACCCATATCGCTACTTTCATCTCGGTGGTATGCCCGCGCCGGGCGCGGGCGGGTGGTGGCCGTCGGCGACCGGCGGACGGCCCACATCGGGTTAGTCACAGACCGAGATCCGCACTTCGCCGAGCCTGTCGAATTCGGCGAGGAAATGATCGCCGGGAAGCATGGGGACCGCGGCGTGGAGCGCGCCGGTCAGGATGAGATGCCCAGGCTCGAGTGCGACGCCGTCGCCACCCAAGACGTTCGCAAGCCATGCGACCACCGCGACCGGATCGCCGAGCGCGGCGGCTCCGACGCCCGCATCGATTGGTTCGCCGTTGCGTGAGAGAACCATACCGATCAGTCTGGGGTCGAAATCGGTCACCGCGACGACGTTCTCAGATGCGACCATGGCCCCATTCGAGGCCAGATCGGCGACCGTGTCGGCCAACCGGATCCGCCAATCACGGATTCGGGAATCCACGATTTCCATTGAGGCGACGGCCCCGGAGATTGCACGTCGTGCGTGTTCTGGGGTGATGCCAGGACCGAGTAGCCGCTCACCAAGCACGAAACCGATCTCGGCTTCGAGCTTGGGCGAGATGAAGTTGCCAACCGACACCTCGGCTCCGTCGCGGAATACTGTCGAGGCCAGCACCGGACCGTAGTCGGGGGTGTCGAGACCGATCAGATCCTGCATCGCCTTGGATGTGGCCCCGACCTTGTGGCCGATGACACGATCGCCCTCGGCGAGCAGGAGTTTGACGAGTTCCTGCTGGATGCGGTATCCGTCGGCCATGGTCAGTGAACGGTGAACGTCGGTGAACGGCTCAATTGGCGTGTGATTTCGGCGCGCGACATACAAGGCTCGTGCCATCGCAACGGCATTCGGGGTCGGCACCGGGTGTTCTCCTCCGTGACAGGGTTTGGAATGGCGAGGGTATGTGCACCAGGTCCCGGCGTGCGATGTGTGTTCACCATAGCCGAACAACTGCCGACCATTGCGGGCATCGGCGATAGCCTTCTCTGGGAGATGCTGCTCCGAAACAGAATTGAGGAAATATGGAAGAGAACAAGTCGGTGTGCCGTGAGTACCTGGACGCAATCGGCAGAGGGGACGCCGCCGGGGTGCGCTCGTGTGTGACTGATGACTTCGTTCACGTTCAGCTGGGGACGAGTAGCGCTTCAGGCCGTCGTGACCTGTCGGGTGTCCTCGAGCTGGTTGAGATGCTCGACCAGATCACGGTGTCCGGAGTAGATTTCACGTTCGAAAGCATGACCGAGGAGCGGAACCGGGTTGCGACGTTGGTAACCGGCAAGTCGGAACTTGTCGGAGGCGGCCGGTACGACAACATCTATTCGATCCTCTTTCATCTTCGCGACGGAAGGATCTTCATGATGGAGGAGCTGTTGGACACCAAGTATCTCGATACTGCGCTGGCCGACGTCCTCGGAGGAATCCAGACTGGATGAGTTGGGCAGTGAACAAATTGCGGGCCCGACCATGCCCTGGTGGGGCCCGCAATCTGGATTGGTCAGGAGTCGAGTGCGCCTTCGAGCGCAATGACCGGCAGCGCGCGCTCGGTCATGCCCTGGAAGACTGCGTAACTGGGTGCGATCGCGACAGCGGCATCCCACACCTTCGTTCGCTCGGGACTGCCACCGGAGACTTCCCGGGCAGTGACATCGATGCGCCGCCGTCGGAGGGTGACCTGCGCGTGTGGGGTGGCCCGCAGGTTGTGCACCCAGGAAGGGTCTTTCGAGGCCCCGGCGGCGGACCCGATGACGTAGGCAGTGCCGTCGACACGGAAGTAGGGCATCACCGTTTCTCGTTGCCGACCGGTGCGCTGTCCTGTCGAATGAATTAACAGGACCGTCAGGGGGCTTACGCCCTGCATGGCCGTGAATGCGATCGACAGCATGGATACACCCAGGTATCGAACGGCATAACGGTCCAATTGTCTGCCTCGGTCGCTGCCGAGGAAATCGACCGTGGCGCGACCGATTCTGGTGCGGAACAGTGGTCCGAGGACGCGCCGCCGGGTCTGCGGTTCGCTTGTCTCGGTCGCCTGATTTGAGTAGGACATTGATACTCCCTTGTCGCGGATCGCAGTTGGCCGGATTCTGTACGCGGATTGGATCGTGGTTAATGCTGTTGGCAAATGCTGAGCACACGTTAAGCAGCATTGCAGTGGCTCTGAATGGTGGTTCGCGATACGCGAACCGTCATGTCGTCGTCTGATCTGACGAAATACGCTGGCTCCTCGGGCCCAACGTCCGGCTTTCGGCGATCTGGGCTACATGGGACAACCGCCCGTGTTTCGATTCGAAAAGGAGTGTGGGATGGGCTTGTTGGACGGCAAAGTCGTGCTGATCACGGGGGGCGCCCGTGGACAGGGACGTGCTCATGCTTTGACCTCGGCTCGCGAGGGTGCGGACGTCGTGATCGTCGACATTGCAACGCAACTGGACACGGTTCCGTACCCGATGGCGTCACCGTCGGATCTCGCTGAGACTGTCGAGCTCGTGGAGGGATTGGGTAGGCGGGCGATCGCGGTACAAGCGGATGTGCGATCACAACCGGAGATCGATCGCGCCGTCGCGGAGACCATTGGCCGGCTAGGCAAACTCGACGCGCTCGTTATCAATCATGGGATTTGGTCGTCGGCACCGTTCTGGGAGGTCACAGATCTCCAATGGGAGGAGATGCTCGGGGTCAACCTCTCGGCGGTGTGGCGGTGCGCGAAAGCAGTTGCCCCGCACATGATAGAGCGAGGGCAGGGCTCCATCGTGGTGACCGCCTCAGTTGCCGGGTTCGAGCCGGGATTCAATGCAGCGCACTATTCGACTGCCAAACATGGAGTTATCGGTCTTGTGCGGAACCTGGCTTACGAGCTCGCCCCGCACGGCGTACGGTGTAATGCGGTGGCTCCGGGTGTGATCGACACCCCCATGATCAACAGTCAGGTCTCAGTCGACATTCTGGTCGGACGCCCGGGCGGCACGACCGCCGATCTTGTTGCGGCAGGTTCGCATTACCACGCGCTCAAAGGTGCGACGGCACTGCCGCCACAGGCTGTGGCGGATGCGGTGCTGTGGCTCAACTCCGATATGGCCGCCAGCGTCACTGGCGTCACCGTGCCGGTCGATGCCGGCCACATGACTCTTCCCGGGTTCAACCACGCGCCGACGAGTTGAGTGTTCTATCGTTGTTCGACGAACCAGGTGGCGATCTGGGTACGCGATGTGAAACCGAGCTTCATCAGAATGTTCTCGACATGTCCTTGCGCGGTGCGCTGTGAGATGACGAGACGCTCCGCGATGACCTTGTTGGTGAGTCCCTGCGAGACCAGTGTCGCCACTTCTTTTTCACGTTTGGTCAGTTCGGTCAACTCGCCGCCGTGCGTTCTCTTCGAAGTCGGCAGCTCGTCGAGTGCGAAGGCGACCGCCGCGTCGCGATCCATCTCCTTGCCACGTACTGACGCCGCTTCAAAACCCTTCGTGCCGAGAGCGCTGCGTGCTTGGCGTTCGCACACGTCCTGGAAGACCTGCATGTCGGAGAAGGTGACGTTCTCCCCACCCATCTGCTGCCACAACGCATCGGCTGCACCCAACAGGGTGGCCGCCCTCTTCTCGTGGTGCTGGTCCGCTGCGATCCATGCCAGGACCTGCAGGCACCAGGCGGTCGCCAGCGGATCATCTACTTGACGAGTGAGTCTCAGGCCGCGTTCGAGTGACCGCACCGCTTCGCCGGGGTCTCCCTGCCTCCACAGGGAGATCCCGAGGGCCCAGAGCGGGTAGGACTGCAAGACGGACGGGCCGCAGGGTTTCGACAGCTCGAGTGCTTGGTAGAAACGTGAGACGGCTTGTTCCATGTCGCTGAGGATCATGTTCGCGAGCCCAAGTCCTTGGACGGACCCGAGTTGCATGAAGGTGTTTCCCTGGTCGCGGAATAATGCGAGGGCGTTGCCGAGGTGGGTGACGGCGCGGCTGGGTTCGCCCTGGTAGAGCATGTGGAATCCGATGGCGTATTCGGCGAAAGGTTGGACCGCACCATCCGTTGACCGGTCGCCGATTGCGACGGCCTCGTCGATCAATGCCGTGGCTGACAGTGTGTCGCCCTGGAGTCCGGCCAGCACGCTGTCGATGAACAGTGCCTGGGCTCGGTCTCCGGTGCTTTCGTTCTGAACTTGCAAGGCCCGATCGAGCCATCTGCGGCCCTCACCGAACAGGCCTCGAGTGAGCCAGAAGGGGTACAAGGTGGTGGCTATCAGGAGACCGGCTCGACCTTCTCCGGGTTCGGTGAGGCAGAACTCCATCGCGTCTCGTAGATTGGGTTGTTCACGGTCGAGCCGTGACATCCATTCACCGTGCTGCGACGTGACCCAGCCTTCCGCGCCGAGTGCTGCCAGTCGGCCGAACCAGTCCTTGTGCCGGCGTCGTAGTGTCGGGTAGTCACCGCTAGAGCCCAGCTTCTCCAGGCCGTACTCGCGCAACGTTTCGAGTAGCCGGTACCGGACGACGGGCCCCGGCTCTTCTCTGATGAGGATGGACTTGTCGACGAGCGAGCCGACAACGTCGAGCAGCTTCTGGTCGGTCCACTCGTCGACACAGACCCCCGCTATTGCGTCGAATTCGACGCCGCCGGCGAAGACGGAGAGGCGTGCCCACAGTGATTGTTCTTGTGGCGTACACAAGTCGTAGCTCCAGTCGACTGACAGCCGCAATGTCTGTTGGCGGGAAGGAGCGCCGCGGTGTCCGCTGGTCAGCAACTCGTATCGATCAGTGAGATGGTCCAAGATCTGTGACGTGGACATTGCGCGCAAACGCGCGGCCGCCAACTCGATCGGAAGTGGCAAGCCGTCGAGCCGATGACAGATCTGAGCGACTGTCATCCTGTTTTCGTCGGTGAGTTCGAACTCGGGCAAGTTCGACCTGGCGCGCTCGGCGAAGAGTGTCACCGCGTCGTAGCCGTGCTGCCCCTGCGTCGCCTGTGGACGGGCCAGATCGGGTGTTTCGAGCGGCGGTACCCGCATGATCGATTCGCCGCCGATATTTAGTGGCTCGCGGCTCGTGGTTAGAATCCGCAGTTCCGGGCAGGTCCGCAATAGCGCTTCGCTCAACTCGGCAACTGCGCTGAGGATGTGCTCGCAGTTGTCGAGTACGAGGAGGAGCTGTCGCGAGGTGAGATGCTCTGCCAGGACTTCGTAGATCGGTCGGTTGGTGTGGTTGCGCACCCGAAGCGCGACCGCGATCGTTTCAGCAAGTAACGAAGCGTCCCGAACCTCGCCCAGCTCGACCAACCAGACGGCGTCGCTGAATGCGCGTTGCGCTGCTGCGGCAGCTCTGAGTGCTAGGCGTGTCTTCCCGACACCGCCGATACCGGTGAGAGTTACCAGTCGGGTCACCGACAACAGCCGCTTGACCTCGGATTGTTCGCGTCGTCGCCCGACGAAGCTGGTCAGCTCCATGGGCAGGTTCCCGACCACTTTGCGCGCTTTCTCAACCACCTCTCGATGCTGCCATCTTCGACGAACATATTCCATGGACATGCGCCCGAAACGGGCGAGGTGACTGCTCACTGTTGAACCGCCCGGCTGGCGGTTCCTGGCCGAAAACGGGTAGGTATCCCCGCAATGTGGCCGGTACCCCGGCCGCGGCATGGCAAGAAGCTTGACGCTGGACCTTGTGACCGCTCTGTTGCCGGCGACGACATCGGTGGTGGTCGAACACAGCAGATGTAGGAGCCATGATGCTCGGAACCGTTACCAAGGCAGGGAAAGTGCTGGATCTGTTCACCGCCACGAGCCCGGAGTGGGGTGTTCGCGAGGTTGCAGACCGGCTACAGATCCCCAAGTCCAGCGCGCATGCACTGTTGGCGACTCTGAGCGACATCGGCCTGGTGCGCAGGCTCGCAGAGGGCAGATACCGGCTCGGCTGGCGCATCGTGGAGCTGAACCGGACCCTGATCGACAGCACCGATCTTCTCACTGCTGCGCGCCCACAACTGGGGTATCTCGCCGACCAATTGCGCGCAACAGTCCAGGTCGCGGCCCTCCGTGAAGACGCGGTGATCGTCCTCGACAAGGTCGTCGGGGCCGGAATCTCGGACTTCAGCGCGTCCGCGGTGGGACGGGCAGTACCGATCCACTGTTCTGCGTTGGGGAAGGTTCTGCTGGCGCAACTCGACGTGTGCCGTGTGGACACCATCGTCGAACGTCACGGACTCGAGAAGCGAACCGCCCGCACAATCACCTCGTCATCGCGGTTTCGTGCGGAACTCGAGGCGGTTCGGCTTCGCGGCTGCGGCTACGACATCGAAGAGTCGACGGGCCGGCAGTGCTGTGTCGCCGCGCCCGTTCGTGATGCGGTAGGGGATGTATATGCCGCAATCAGCATTACCCTGCCCCTGCATCCGTTCCGGCGGAATCCCGAGATGGTGCGCCGCGCCGTGCAGCGCGCGGCGGCCGGGGTCTCGAAAAGCAGTTGTCCGGTCGCACAACGCCACGTTGGGGGAGCCTCATGATGGATCATCATGAGCACGAGGTTCGTGTCAGTCTCCGCTCTGTTCGGGCATGCCGAACAGCGATTCTGGCCAGACCGCCCCCTCCTTACAGTGGCCAACGACTGATGCGGTCGCCGGTAGGGCCGATATGGGAACACCATCGTCCGTTTGCCTGTGCGGTCGCTAACAACGACCCGAACAAGAAAGCTGACCTCATTGTCCTCGATCGACCTCGTTCCTGCGTTTCTAGGACGACAACAAACATGCGGGCGACATGTCCGCATCCTTGCCCTGGTCGCTGCACTGATAATGCTGGACGGAGTTGATCTTCAACTACTCGCTCTGACCACCCCACTGATCGTTGACGACTGGGAGATCGACGCCGCTGTGATGGCACCGGCACTGACTGCAGCGCTCGTGGGAATGGCCGTCGGCACTCTCGTCGGTGGGTGGTTGGAAGACCGGCTCGGCAGACGCCGTGTAATTCTCTTCAGTGCAACGTTCTTCGGCATCATGACACTGGCGACCAGTCAAGCATGGGATGTAACTGCGCTGACAGGAATCCGCTTTCTCGCAGGATGCGGTTTCGGTGCCGTCACACCCAATATCTATTCGCTATCCGGTGAAATTTTTCCCGCCGGCCTGCGCGCGCGAGTGATGGGATTGCTTGCGGTAGGCATTCCCCTCGGTGGTGTCATCGGTGCCGGGATCGCCCTCGTCGCGATCGGCCCACTGGGTTGGCGGGGATGTTTCGTGCTCGTTGGCGTCATCACCATCGCCGTAGTGACGGCCGCGTGGCGCGGCCTGCCCGAGTCTCCGAGCTACTACTTCATGTCCGGGTCGGTCGAGAAGGCCGTATCGACGTTGCACAGGATTACCGGCCGAAGTGCGGACGAAATCCGCACGCTGGCTGATGCAGTTGCAGTCGAGGTGCATGATGGCACTACTGCGACCGACGGCTACAACGAGACCGATGACGGAGGAATCTTCGGAAGCCGAAGCTTGCGCCTTACCGTGGGGGCCTCAATTTCGTTCTTCGCGCTCTTCTTCATCACTTATGGCTTCCTCAACTGGCAACCAGCTCTCCTAGAGTCGGCCGGCCTCGCGCTCGATACTGTGTTGCAGGCGAGCCTGGTACTCAACGTTATGTCGACCGTCGGCGGGCTCCTTGTCGCAGTCGGACTCGACCGGATCGGTTCGCGGGTCACCATAATCTCCGGTGCGGTCGTCGCGGCCGGAGTGCTCGCCTCCATGCCGATGCTGATTTCGGTCGCGGTTGACGGCAGCGGCGGCGGCGAGATCGCCCTGTTCGTCTCGATCGCGGCAATAGGTTTCATTATCGGCTATGTAGGCGCAACTCTGTACGCCAATGTCGCGGTGGGTTATCCAATCCGATTTCGCTCTAGTGGTGTCGGGTTCGCCGCTGCGGTCGCACGTTCGGCGGGAATAGTTGTCACATTCACGGGAGGGTTTCTTCTCTCCGCAGCGACCAGCGGTGTGATGTTCTTTGTGACTCTGGTCGCGATGAGCGTTTTCTCGGTGATCGGGGCTTTGATCAACAATCGTCAAATCGTGCCGTTTCGAAGGCGCCTGCCTGATTCGCGCGCGGCGCGTCACCGCGACGCTCGAGCGCTGGAATGAGCGGCTCCGGCCGAATTCACTTGCTGTACAAATTGTTCGAGCGTCACTCCCGCAGTCTGAAACGATCCGACGAGAGATGGAATATGAACGACAAACCGGAGCTCCTGCGCGAGATTGCGTGCACGATTGAGATTGACGGGCTCGAGACCAACTATCTGGAGATTGGAGAGGGCGACACCCTGGTCCTACTCCACGGAGGCGAGTTCGGAGCATCCGCCGAATTGTGCTGGGAAGAGAACATTTTTGAGCTGTCGAGCCATTTCCGTGTGATAGCCCCGGACTGGCTCGGATTCGGTAAGTCGGCGAAGGTGCATGATTTCGTCGACGGCAAGGCAAGACGCCTTCGGCACATGTCCCAGTTCTGTCGAGCAGTGGATGTCGACGACGCAGTATTCGTGGGAAATTCCATGGGGGGCGCGATGCTTCTCGCTGATGCCGCATCTGCTTCCCCGCTGCTGCCTGCGCGCAAAATCGTCAGCGTCTGTGGCGGAGGCGCCATGGCCAAGAACGACTCCGTGGACGCGCTGTTTGCTTATGACGGTTCGTTCGAGGCGATGGAGAGACTGCTAGGGGCGTTGTTCCATGGTGAGTACTGGCGTTCAGATCGCAACTATATTCGTCGGCGTCATTCGGCCAGTATTCAACCCGGAGCATGGGAAGCAGTAGCAGCGGCGCGATTCCGTCGGCCTACTGCCGCCTCTGCAAAGGAATCGAGCCGAACGCCCAATTACCGCTCGATCGATGTCCCGGTGTTGATCGTCGCGGGGAACCAGGACAAACTCAAGCCGCGTGGATGGGCTCCAGAGCTCGCAAACGATGTCCCCGGTGCGACGTATGTCGATATCGACGGCGCCGGGCACTGCCCACAGATCGAGCAGCCTGATCGTTTTCACCAGGTACTACTCGATTTCATCGATAGTTGATCGCAGTAGGCGAGCCTATGGCCGGAAGGTGGGGAACATCACTTCGGATTGGTTGGCTCGAGACGAGAAGGCCACGACATGCGAGTCCTACGCCGATCGCCATGTCACACGTACAAGGAGTACCCGGTGCAGTTGGGTTTGATAGGTCTAGGGCGCTGCGGCAGCAGTTCGGCCGACACCGGACCACGGAGGCAGTGCAGTCATGATGAAGCTCGGTTATAAGGCGTCCGCGGAGCAGTTCGGTCCGCGGGAGTTGGTGGAGTTGGGTGTGTTGGCGGAGGCGCACGGGGTGGATTCGGCGACGGTGTCGGATCATTTCCAGCCGTGGCGGCACGAGGGCGGTCATGCGCCGTTCTCGCTGGCGTGGATGACGGCGGTGGGGGAGCGGACGGAGCGGTTGCAGTTGGGGACGTCGGTGATGACGCCGACGTTCCGGTACAACCCGGCGGTGGTGGCGCAGGCGTTCGCGACGATGGGTTGTCTGTATCCGGGGCGGATCATGCTCGGTGTAGGTACCGGCGAGGCGCTCAATGAGATCGCGACCGGTTTTGCCGGGGAGTGGCCGGAATTCAAGGAGCGGTTCGCGCGGCTGCGGGAGGCGGTCCGGTTGATGCGGGAACTCTGGCTCGGTGACCGGGTCGATTTCGAGGGTGACTACTTCTCCACGAAGGGGGCGTCGATCTACGACGTGCCCGAGGGCGGGATCCCGGTGTACATCGCGGCGGGTGGCCCGGTGGTGGCCCGGTACGCCGGTCGTAGCGGTGACGGGTTCATCTGCACGTCGGGCAAGGGGATGGAGTTGTACACGGAGAAGTTGATGCCTGCGGTCGCGGAGGGGGCGGCCAAGGCCGAGCGGGATGTCGCGGAGATCGACAAGATGATCGAGATCAAGATTTCGTACGACACGGATCCGGAGTTGGCGCTCGAGAACACACGCTTCTGGGCGCCGTTGTCGTTGACGCCGGAGCAGAAGCATTCGATCGAGGATCCGATCGAGATGGAGAAGGCGGCGGATGCGTTGCCGATCGAGCAGGTGGCGAAGCGGTGGATCGTGGCGTCGGATCCGGACGAGGCGGTGGCGCAGATCCGCCCGTACCTCGACGCCGGGTTGAATCACCTCGTCTTCCACGCTCCCGGGCACGACCAGAAGCGGTTCCTGGAGTTGTTCGAGAAGGACCTGGCACCCCGGCTGCGGGGACTCGCATGACACACAACGTGACCGATACCCCGCTGTGGCAGAAACTGTCTGATCACCACCGGGAAGTCGCATCCACGCACCTGCGGGAGTTGTTCGACACCGACCCGAACCGCGGCACCGACCTTGCCCTTACCGCCGCTGATCTCTACATCGACTACAGCAAGCACCGCGTCACCCGCGAAACCCTCGGGCTCCTCCTGGATCTGGCCCGGGCGGCGGGTGTGGAGGAACGCCGGGACGCGATGTTCGCGGGTGCACACATCAATACCTCCGAAGACCGCGCGGTGCTGCACACTGCGTTGCGGATGCCGCCCGAGGGTGAGCTGATCGTGGACGGGCAGAACGTGATCGCGGAGGTGCACGCGGTGCTCCGTCGGATGGGCGAGTTCACCGACCGGGTGCGGTCCGGGGAGTGGCGCGGCGCGACAGGCAAACGCATCGACACCGTAGTGAACATCGGCATCGGGGGTTCGGACCTGGGGCCGGCGATGGTGTGCCGAGCGTTGCGGCACTACGCGGACGGCCCCGATGTGCGGTTCGTGTCGAACATCGACCCCACGGACCTGCTGTCGACTCTCACGGATCTCGACCCCGCGAGCACACTGTTCGTGGTGGTGTCGAAAACGTTCTCCACGCTGGAGACGATGACCAACGCCGCCGCGGCCCGCCGGTGGGTCACCGAGGCACTCGGCGACGATGCCGTCCCGCAGCACTTCGTCGCCGTCTCCACCGACGAAGAACGGGTCGCCGCGTTCGGCATCAACCGGGCGAGCACGTTCGGGTTTTGGGACTGGGTCGGGGGACGATACTCGGTCGGTTCGGCCGTCGGTCTCGCGGTCATGGCCGCGATAGGCCGCGATCGCTTCGCCGAATTCCTCGACGGCTTCCACCAGCTCGACGAGCACTTCCGCACCGCCCCGCTCGAGTCGAACGCACCGGTCCTGCTGGGCTTGCTGGGGGTCTGGTACGGGAGCTTCTTCGGTTGCGATTCTCGTGCGGTGCTGCCGTACTCGCACGACCTGGCACGATTCCCGGCTTACCTGCAGCAGTTGACGATGGAATCGAACGGCAAGTCGGTACGGGCGGACGGGACTCCCGTCGGTGCGGCGACGGGTGAGGTGTTCTGGGGTGAGCCCGGAACCAACGGTCAGCACGCCTTCCACCAGCTGCTGCACCAGGGCACGCGGTTGATTCCCGTGGACTTTCTGGGGTTCGCACAGCCCCTCGCCGATCTACCGACCCTCGACGGGGTGGGGTCGATGCACGGGGTTCTGACGGCGAACATGCTCGCTCAGTCCAAGGTGCTGGCGTTCGGCAAGACAGCCGACGAGATCGCTGCCGAGGGCACCGAGACCGAGCTGATTCCGCACAAGGTGATGCCCGGCAACCGGCCCTCCACCACAATTCTCGGAACCAGGCTCACCCCGTCGGCCCTGGGACAGTTGATCGCCCTGTATGAGCACCAGGTGTTCGTGCAGGGAGTCGTGTGGGGTATCGATTCGTTCGACCAATGGGGCGTCGAACTCGGCAAGACATCAGCACTGGAACTGGGACCGGCCCTCGGGGACCCTGACAGTCCCGCCGCCGTCGGGGACAGTTCCACCGACGAATTGATCAACGAGTACCGGCGGGCACGGGACGGACACCCATGCCTGCGTTGATGTTGAAACTTCCGACACCGGTCGCCGAGTCCTGGGACTGGCAACTGGCCGCCGCCTGCCGGGATGCTGACCCCACGGTGTTCTTCCACCCCGACAACGAACGCGGCGAACCACGCAAGAGTCGGATACGTGAAGCCAAGCGGATCTGCCGACGTTGTTCCGTGCGCGCCCGGTGCCTCAACTATGCACTCGAAGCCAGGGAACGTCACGGAACGTGGGGCGGATACACCGAAGACGAACGACGAACACTCCACCGACAGTCCGCGCAGTACGAGCGAGACCGCGCTTCCTGAACCCGCGGACGCTGCGACACTCGCACGATTCAGGGCAACGCGACTGGGTCGAATCCTCTGGCTCCGCGTTCCGAACGGCGAGCCGGAAACCGGACAGGCAGGACACAAGTTGACTGAGAAGCAACCAGCGGTCATTCATACCCGGGCACCGTCCGCGATGCGGCGGGTGTTGCGGCGGGCGCGGGACGGTGCCACGTTGAACGTGGACGAGGCGACGGTGTTGTTGCAGGCCCGTGGCGAGGATCTGGTGGATTTGTGTTCGTCGGCGGCGAAGGTGCGTGATGCCGGGTTGCTGGCGGCGGGTCGGCCGAGGGTGGTCACGTATTCGCGGAAGGTGTTCATCCCGTTGACCCGGTTGTGCCGGGACAAGTGCCATTACTGCACGTTCGTGACGGTGCCGGGCAAGTTGCGGGCGGAGGGGCGCGGGGCGTATCTGGAACCGGACGAGGTGCTGGAGATCGCCCGGCAGGGCGCCGAATTGGGCTGCAAGGAGGCCCTGTTCACATTGGGTGACCGGCCGGAGGATCGGTGGCCGGAGGCGAAGCAGTGGCTCGACGAGCGGGGCTACGACTCGACGCTGGACTACCTGCGGGCTATGTCGATCCGGGTGCTCGAGGAGACCGGGCTGCTGCCGCACCTGAATCCGGGCGTGATGAGCTGGGAGGAGATCTCCCGGCTCAAGCCGGTGGCCCCGTCGATGGGGATGATGCTCGAGACCACCTCGACCCGGTTGTTCACCGACAAGGGCGAATGCCATTACGGCAGCCCGGACAAGGATCCGGCGGTGCGGTTGCGCACCCTCACCGACGCCGGCCGGCTCAGTGTGCCGTTCACCACCGGGATTCTGGTGGGCATCGGCGAGACCGTCCGGGAGCGTGCCGAGTCGATCATGGCGATCCGGAAGTCGCACAAGGCGTTCGGGCACGTCCAGGAGGTGATCGTGCAGAACTTCCTGGCCAAGCCGGACACCGCGATGCGCGATACCCCCGACGCCGGTCTCGAGGAGTTCACCGCGACGATCGCGGTGTCCCGGTTGCTGCTGGGCCCGGGGATGCGGATCCAGTCGCCGCCGAATCTGGTGTCGACCACCGAATGCGCCGCGCTGCTGGGGGCGGGCGTCGACGACTGGGGTGGGGTCTCGCCCCTGACCCCGGACCATGTGAACCCGGAGCGGCCGTGGCCGAACCTGGACACCCTGGCCGAGATCACCGCGGCCGCCGGGTTCGAGCTCACCGAGCGCACGGCGGCGCAGCCGCAGTTCGTGCTGGCCGGGGCGCCGTGGATCGATCCGCGGATCACCGGGCACGTGCAGGCCCTCGCGGACCCGCAGACCGGGTTGGCGAAGCTCGATACCAGGCCGGTGGGGTTGCCGTGGCAGGAGCCGGACGAGTCGTGGGAGTCGGCGGGGCGGGTGGACCTGAACACCGAGATCGACACCGACGGCCGCCACACCGACACCCGCAGCGACCTGGGCAGCGCGTTCGGGGACTGGGAGACCGTCCGCGAGCAGGTGCTCGAGTTGTCCGGCCCGGTGCGGGTGGACACCGACGTCCTGGCGGCGTTGCGCAGCGCCGAACGCGACCCGGCGGGGCTGTCGGACGATGAGTACCTGGCGTTGGCGACCGCCGACGGGGCCGGGCTCGAGGCGGTGGTCGCGTTGGCCGATGCGCTGCGCAAGGACGCGGTCGGGGACGAGGTCACGTATGTGGTGAACCGGAACATCAACTTCACCAACATCTGCTACACCGGGTGCCGGTTCTGTGCGTTCGCGCAGCGCAAGGGGGACGCGGATGCGTTCACCCTGTCCACCGGCGAGGTCGCGGACCGGGCGTGGGAGGCGCACGTCGCGGGAGCGACGGAAGTGTGCATGCAGGGCGGTATCGACCCGGAGTTGCCGGTGACCGGGTATGCGGATCTGGTGCGGGCGGTGAAGAAGCGGGTGCCGTCGATGCACGTGCACGCGTTCTCGCCGATGGAGATCGTCAACGGCGCCTCCCGCGGCGGGCAGAGCATCCGGGACTGGTTGACCGAACTGCGCGAGGCCGGTCTGGACACCATTCCCGGCACCGCGGCGGAGATCCTCGACGACGAGGTGCGGTGGGTGCTGACGAAGGGGAAGTTGCCGACGGCGACGTGGGTGGAGGTGGTGACCACGGCGCACGAGGTGGGGCTGCGGTCGAGTTCGACGATGATGTACGGGCACGTCGACAACCCGAAGCATTGGGTGGGGCATCTGCGGGTGTTGTCCGGGATTCAGGACCGCACGGGTGGGTTCACCGAGTTCGTGCCGTTGCCGTTCGTGCATCAGAGTGCGCCGCTGTATCTGGCGGGGGCGTCGCGGCCGGGTCCGACGAACCGGGACAACCGGGCGGTGCACGCGCTGGCGCGGATCATGTTGCACGGGCGGATCCCGAACATTCAGACCAGCTGGGTCAAGTTGGGGGTGACCGGCACCCAGGTGATGTTGCAGGGTGGGGCGAACGATCTCGGGGGCACGCTGATGGAGGAGACCATCTCCCGGATGGCGGGATCCGAGCACGGATCGGAGAAGACCGTCGAGGAGCTGCGGGCCATCGCCGAGGGCATCGGCCGCCCGGCCCGCGAACGCACCACCACACACGCACGACGCGAGGGACGGCCGCCGTCATTGTTCTGAGCGCGAACAGGTTCGGTGGCTGTGCGGCGTGTGCCCGTTTTGGCAAACGCGGCAGGGACCGATGTTTTCGCGCCGTGACCCGCACCTGCGGACCTGCCCGAATCTGCTCTGCGGATTCCATGTCGATTACCACGCAGGCCGGCGTTGACGTGGTCGTACCGAAGAAACGCGCCAGGGCCGCGGCGATGGTGATCGCCGCGGCCCTGATGATCGAACACGTGCGGGCTGACGCTCTGGGCGGCACCTGAGCGTCAGTGCGCGGGTGTCTGCTCAGCGTTGGCCGCCAGCGTGTCCCGAAACGCCCGCACATCGTTCACCCAAGCGTCGGGTTGCTCGTGTGCGGCAAAGTGGCCACCACGGTCATGCGTGCGCCACTGCACCAGATTTGAATGCTCTTCCACCACCGAGCGTGGCGGGAGGATGAGTTCATTGAGGAACACCGACATCGCCAGCGGAGTCTGGACCGGTGGATGGTGCTGGTGCGCGCGTGGCAGCGGTGTACGCGCCGCATTGGCGTAGTAGCGCATGGATGTTCCGATGGTATGGGTGAACCAGTAGGTCGAGATGCTGTCGCAGAGCTCATCTCGGCTGAACAACGTCTCGAAGTCTCCGTCGTGGTCACTCCAGCTTCTGCGCCGCTCCAGTATCCAGGCCGCCAAGCCCGCAGGAGAATCCTCCAGGGCCCACGCGAGGGTCTGCGGATCGAGCACATGGACATTGTAGTGCGCGGTCATCAGGGGGAGCTTCTCGTCCACCATCTTTGACCACCGCCCGGCCTCGTCGGCGGAGTAGTCGTCCGCCGACCAGCTTTCGGAGCCGGCAATCGATATGAGTGTGGGAATCGTGAGGTGGATCCCGATGATCTCGTCGGCGTGCTTGTGACCGAGATAGGACGTGACAAGCGCACCCCAATCGGCGCCAGCCGCCATGTACCTCGGGTAGCCCAGCACCTCGGTCATCAGTCGGGACCAGATGTCCGAGGTTGCCATGGGGGTGACGGCGGAGCGGAGCGGCGAGGAGTAGCCAAAGCCAGGCAATGCGGGAATTACCACGTCGAAGGAGTCTTCTGCCCGGCCGCCGAAGCGAACTGGATCGGTGAGCGGATCGACGACCTTGGCGTAGTCCCAGACAGTCCACGGCCACCCATGAGTCAGGACGATGGGTGTGGGGTTCGGCCCTTTACCGCGGATGTGCAAGAAGTGTATGGGTGTGCCGTCGAGCAATCCGTCGACCCGGAAGCCTGGATATCTGTTCAAGCGCCCTTCAGCTGCACCCCAGTCGTAGTCATCGCACCAATAGCTCGCGAAGTCGCGAAGATAGTCGCCGTTCACCCCAAACGACCAGTCGTCATTGTCGAAGTCGTCGGACCACTTCGTCCGGCGCAGCCGAGCCCTCAGGTCCTCGACCTGATCGCGGGGAAAGGACACCGAGAACTCCGAGACCGTTACACGGCCCGAATCTGTTCGCCGGGTCATCAGTTCGCCATGTGCTCGACGCCGGTCAAAACTTCGAGGATTACACCGTCGGGATCTTTGAAGGCCAAGACTCCAGAACGCGTCCCGCCCGGAGGAGTCGTGAAGCGAAGAGGACCAAGCATCTCGACACGCATGTCAAGCAGCTCCTGATAGACCTCCTCGATGTTGGGCACGTGAAATGCGAGCCGCACCATCCCGACGTTGATGAGGCTTTGGTACGGCTGCCCCGAGGTGGGCGGCTGCTCGTACTCGCACAGGTCGAGAACCATGTTGTTCTCGGAGTCCTCGAGCTTCAGAAATGCCGCGCGATGCCGATTGAAGGGAACGCCGAACGCCTCGGCGGTGCTTTCCCCGAGGTGACCGTCCATCACAAAGCGGGCGGTTTCGACGAAGCCCAGCTTCTTGTAGAAGTCAACGGATCGGTCCAGGTCCGTCACGTTGATGTTGACGTGAAAGAACTTGTTCAGAGTTAGGGACATGCGGAATCGACCTTTCTTTCTGGATTTGTTTTCTGGCGGGGTGCTGAATTCGAAGAACGCTGCGCTTGCCGACGCACGAAGATCTTCGACTCCGCGTGCGTGTCCACCCACGCGGACGGTTCGGCCCGAGATGCGACCAGAACGCGGGCGAAATCAGCTGAGAAGCGGGCCACGGCCAACTAGCCTGTCGTTGCAGAACCAGTTCGCTAGGGAGAAGTTTGAGCCCTTCGAGCGCTTCGCCGGCGGCCGGTCACAGCTTGCCCCGTCCCTGCTGCGGGTGTACGTCTTCGAAGCGGATAACCGGCAAAATCCGCGTAGTCTTCGACTGATAGTCGGAGAAGACCGGAGCAATGGAGAGGATGCGGTCCCATACCCGTGCGCGCTCCTCGGAGTTCGCCGGGAGTTCAGTACCGACAGAGGGTCGGCGAATACGGTTGATCGTGAGTTCCGAGACGCCCTGGGTGGCACGAAGATTGTGGATCCACGCCGGGTTGGCATCCTGCCCACCAGCAGAAGCGATCACGTAAAGTCCGTCGTCGACGCGAAAGTATGGGATGGCAGTCGACCGGGGCTCGCCCGTCTTTCGGCCAATGGTGTGAATGATCAGAACGTCGAGGTTGTCCAGCGAGTTCATCGCAGTGAACGAGTAGGTCATCAGCGACTTACCCGTTATCTTCACTACTGCGAGATCGACTTTCCGACCGCGTTGCGTGCCCGCGAGCCACGTGACGAATGCCCGGCCAGGCCGGCGGCGCAGCGCGGCACCAGCGATTCTCCTATGCGGAGTCCGATTGAGAAGTTGAACCATGCTATGTCGCACCTCGTAGTTGGGGGAGATCGGGAAACGGCCTTAGCAGCAGATCATTTCCGAAAGCTAGCAAGATCACATATTGCGACCGAGACACGTTCGTCATTGCCGAACGGGCGGTGAGATGACTCTCGCCGAACCCGTACAACTAGCGGCGATCAAATTCAGTCCAGGAGAGGTGGAGAATCATGAGTGCGATCACGGCGGTGTGTCAGGAGTACTTCGACGCGGTGGGGCGTGGCGACACGGCAACACTCACGACGCTCGTCACCGACGACTTCGTCCACGAGTTGATGGGGTCGACGGTCTTCGCCGGTAAGCGAAACATCCGTGAGGTCAGTGAACTGGTGGTCGACCTGAGAAAGTCGACCGTCTCGGGTGTCGAGTTCACCTTCGAGTCGCAGACCGAGCAGGACGATCGATTTGCCGCCATTGTCCACGGCCGCTCGGAGCTGATGGAGGGCGGCCGCTTTGACAATCTATATGTGATCTTCGTCGAGATCCGCGATGGCAAGATCGCGCGGATGCGTGAGCTGACGGATACCAAGTACACCGACGCCACCCGCGGCTCGGCGGTCAGCGCGTGAGCGGTGAGCACCGTTGAGTACACATGGGCCCGCGTCAATCGCTGAAGCAAGCGGGCCCATGTGTATTTCTTGCCGGCCGAGATGAGCATTGTCCCAACCCAGATCGAGGCCCGTCGACGGCCCACCCGCTGGGCCGTTGACCACGAGCTCACCCCTGGAGACGGCTCGTCAAAGGCCAGGGGTGGGGCGAGCGTGGTCAGGTGGGGTGCGAGGTCCCGGTTGGGGTCGTGAGGCGGGGTTAGTCGTCGAGCGCATACGCGACGGCTTCGCTGAAAGTGAGGGCTGTGCCTTCGAGTTGGGCAGCCGCAAACGCCTGCTCACCGAGTGACCGGCGCGCCATTTGCATGCAGTTTTCGTGGTGGAGGACATGGTTGTGGAACAGGATGGATGAGCTGCCCACCGCGTGACTGAGCGATTCGGCGGCACCCATCAGTACCGCTGCACGGTTGGCGTTGTGGGTGTCGCAGGTCCACGCCAGCGCCTCGAGGCACAACGCGGCGGTGACAGGCTCGTCGATCACCTGGGTCAGCTGGAGTCCTTGCTTCAACAGCCGGGCCGACCGGACGGGATTTCCTAGCTGCAATTCCGCAATGCCCATGGCCCACAGTGAGTATGACCTGTTCACCGATTCGTGGTGTGTTTCAGTGATGGCGAGCACCTCGTCGTGGCAGACGATTGCGCGGGCAGGGTCGTCCTTCAATTCATACGTAACACCGAGTTGCATCAGAATCCAGACCTGTTGAGGGATGTCGTGTCGTGCGCGGAACGCTTGCAGCGCATCCTCGAGGCAGCGGCTTGCCTGTGGAAGGTCGCCGCTGAAGAGCGCCAGGACTCCTTCGGCGTGGGTGATTCGCGCATCGATTTCGGCGTCGGCCATGGTCGCGGCCAGGGCTTTCCCGTCTTCGACGAGGGTGGTGCTCCTCGCCAGGTCGCCCTGCGTGTCAGCGAGCATGCTGTTAGCGCACAGCGCCTTGATCCGTAGCTCGGTAGGGCGTGCCGGCTCAGCAGCGAGTAAACGGTCGAGCCAGCGCCGACCCTCGGCGAGAAGGCTTCGGGAGACCCAGAATGGAAAGAGGGCGGTGGCGATCTGTACTCCAGCCTCGATCTCATTCGGCTGATCCAAGCAGAATTCGATCGCTGCACGGACGTTTGATTGTTCTCGCGCGAGTCGTGCAATCCACTCAATTTGGTGCGGGCTGATCCACTCCGCCTCCGCAGTCACCACCAGTTTTTGGTACCAATCGCGGTGCCGGCGGCGGATCGACAGAGCCTCGTCGCTGTGCCGCAATTTCGTGCGGCCGTAGTCGCGGAGGGTTTCGAGCATCCGAAAGCGAACTGTGGTGCTGACTTCCTCGCGATTGAGGATCGATTTGTCGACCAGCGCCGTCACCGTGTCGAGTAGCCCTTCAGGGGACAAAACGCCGGCGCAGACATATTCGGCTGCATCGAGTTCGAACCCTCCGTCGAATACCGATATCCTGGCCCACACCTCCTGTTCCCGGGGTGTGCACAGTTCGTGGCTCCAATCGATGGATAATGCCAGCGTGTGTTGCCGAGTTGGTGCACCTCGGTTGCCGAGGGTCAGCAATGTAAATCGGTTGGTCAGGTGCTGCAGGATTTGTTCGGGGGACATCGCACGCAGTCTTGCTGCCGCCAGTTCGATCGCGAGCGGCAGTCCGTCGAGCTGATGACAGATCCGGGCAATGACGACGCGCTTGTCGTCGGTGACCTGGAATCCCGGAACGGCGGCCGCGGCGCGCTGCGCAAACAAGGTCATCGAGTCGGATTCAGGCATCCCGCGCAGGGTCGGCTGGTGGTCCGGGTCCGGTGCGCTCAGTGGGGGAACACGCAGTACCGACTCCCCACCGATACCCAGGGGCTCGCGGCTCGTGGCGAGGATCCGAAGGTTGGGACAGAACTGAAGCAGAGCCTCGGCAACTTCGGCCACTGAGTCCAAGACATGTTCGCAGTTGTCCAGCATGAGCAGGACCCGTCGAGGGACCAGATACTCCGCAACGACATCGAGCAGTTGGCGTGCGGACTGACTACGCAGTCCCAGGGCGGCCGCTATCACGTCAGCCAAGAGGGAGTCGTCTCGCACTTCGCCCAGTCCGACCAGCCATGCGTCGTCGGATGACTCCCGCTGCACTTCGGAGATCACCCGGAGCGCGAGTCGGGTCTTGCCGACCCCCCCGATCCCGGTGAGAGTCACCAGACGCGACACCGACAGCTGTTCCTTTGCTTCGGTCAGCTCGCGGTGGCGACCGATGAAGCTGGTGAGTTCGATCGGCACGTTGCCCGCGTTTGTCCGGACGGCGGTAAGGTCCGTAGCTCGACGCGGAGCCAGTGTGGTTCGTGACGACGGCGCGAGTGTGATCCGTGGGACATTCTCGCCCGGCGCCGCTGTGGGTTCGACCTGCAACGGTATTTCGTCGACGGGGAAGCCGCCGCGGAGCTGGATCCGGCGGAGCGCCTCCCCGACCTCGATTGCGGTGGCGGGGCGGTCTCGCGGATCGGCGGCCATGGCCTGTTCGATGACCGCGGACAGGTCAGCTGGGATGCCCTGTTCTCGCAGGTCCGGAACGTGGTGGGCGGTGATGCGCAGGAACTGGGCGACAATGTGCTCACCGCTTCGGCGTTCGAACGCGGCGTGACCAGTGACGACGCAGAAGAGTGTGGCAGCGAGACTGTAAACGTCCGCGGTCCGGCTCGGAGCGGTGCCCCCAAGGACCTCCGGCGCTGTAAAGGCCGGTGATCCAGTGATTGTGCCGGTGCCGGTCTCGAAGCCTCCCCCAAGGCGAGCGATGCCGAAATCGGCAAGTGCGGGTTCCCCGTAGTCGGTGACGAGGATGTTTGCGGGCTTGACGTCGCGGTGAAGAATGTCGAGACGGTGGGCAGTCTCGAGGGCACCCGATATCTTTACGCCGAGCCGGAGCGTGTCCGCCAATGAGAGCGGCCCGTGGCGGCGAATTTGCACGTCCAGCGAATCGTGTGGATGGAATGGCATCACAATGTACGGTCGGCCGCCGTCGGTGGTCCCGACGTGGAGAACGTTGACGATGTTCGGGTGCCCGGTCAACCGTCCCATTGCGCGCTGTTCACGAAAGAAGCGTGCCCGGTTTTCCTCGTCGAGATCGCTCGCGAGGACCTTCACCGCGACGGTGCGATCCAGAGAGGGCTGACTGCATCGATAAACCACTCCGAAACCGCCCCGCCCGATTAGATGTGGGTCATCAAATCCGGCCGCGCAGAGCTCGTCCGTCACGTTCGGGGTTACGTCACGCTGTGTCGCGAAAGGATCATCGTTGGTCATCTGACTGCCCGACCGATCCCGATGCCAATGCCCCGGCCCCGACCAGTGCAGTACTGGGACGGAGACAGTGAAGATGCAACATCCGCTCACCTCTGAATGACGTCAAATCAAGGATATGCCGCCGGTTGGGTACAGCGTCCGCAATCAACTTGTTCTCATTCGAGGCTGTGTCGGCGCAGACGCGGTCACCACAGATGAGGGTGGTGGCGATGATGTTGCTCGCACGGTGGAGCGACTGACGACGAAGCCCAACGGTTGGGAGCGGCCTCGGCCGCGAACGCACACTGTCCTGATCGCTTCCCGCATTACTTCTGACGATCCAGGCGGGCCCTGGCAAGAAACGATCCCGGCAAAATCGTCCTCGGACTTGCCATCACCGTGGCTGTGGGTGGCGACTGTCTGGCCTACATCGCATAGCCCAAGGCCGCACGGAGGTGTAGGACACGTCGCTTCCGCCCCCGACTGTCTCCCGCCTGATCGCCGTGCTTGCCACCGATATCCGCTACGCCTTTTCCGCAGCCGATCAGGCGCGCGCAATCGACTTCCGGAACGGCTTGCCCGTGAAGGGGCGCCGGTGGGCACTGGTTCACACCAGCCAGCGCCATCCGTTGGTGACTTGGACTCCACACTGGTCGCCGCTGATTCCGGGAGCAGGAAGCGACAAATGTCAAGCGTGGCTCATGGTGTGCCGTTGGGAGCAGCGATGCCGACAGCGGGGTGTCGACGAAGCCGGCGGCGATGAGGTTGACGCGAACCGGCGCGAGCTCGAGAGCGAGGGCCGCCGTGAACGGGGGCAGTGCGGCCGTGGCGGCGGAGGCGATCCCAAGGCCGTGACCGATGCGCCGGCCGCCGGTGCCGCCCATGAACGGCAGCGTGCCCCCGGGCCGCATCTTGTTCGCCGCATTGCGCGCGACTTCGAGCCCCAGCATTATGTGCTCGGTGAGCTGCCGGCGCACCTCGTCCGCGTCCATCTCGAGCAGGGGAGCGTAACGCGGGCCGCCTGCCGTCACCAGCACATGGTCGATGGGTGTCGGCAGGTCCTCGAAGAACCTCCGCAATGCGGCCGGGTCGTTGGCGTCGAACGCTGCGGTGCGCTGTGTGCCGACGTCTGCCGCTGCGGCCTCGAGCCGGTCGGGGTTGCGCCCGGTGAGGATGACGTCGGCACCCTCCATCCGGGCGCGTCGCGCTGTCTCGAGCCCGATGCCTGCGCTGCCGCCGATGAGGACGACGGTCTGTGCGGCCAGCTCCGGTTCGCGGTGCATCGAGCATCGTGTGGTTTCGCTGGTCACGATTTCTCCGATCGGTAGCGTCGGCCACTGATCACCGGGATTCGCACGCGTGGCGCTCTCACGCCGATCGACCATGTCGGCGCGGTCGGGGAGAACACGTCGCAGTCCGGCACCGCGCGACCTCGAGTCGCGGGTCGGTGTCCGCCTTTGGAAATGCTTCTACAGTGACGACGTGTGACTTCAGCGTCCAACCCGGGAGGCCATTTGGCCTCAGACGACGAAACCTCCCGGCCCCATTATCCCGGTTTGAATCCATTTCTCGAGATCTTCCCTTGCGGATTCATCGACGAACTCGAAGCGAACCCCGCCGGTAGTCTTCGGGTTCGTGTACCACGCAAACGTGGTTCCATCGGGGTTCAAAACCTCGCCATCCGATTCCACTCCGGAATCGAGATACCGCTTCTTGTTTTCATCGATTTTCGGGTCCCACATGCCGATGTGATGCAGGCCCTCTCCGTGACCAGCGGAATAAACTCCGTCACCCTTGGCTTCGAGCAGTTCCATATAAGGGGGCCCTTGTTGAGAATATGTAACTCGCAGGTCGAACTCGTGTTCGTCGGGATCGGCCAGTCTATTGAGATGCACTTCGGTCGGCTCATGGAAGGTAAGCCCAAAAAGCTTCCCGTACAGCGTGATTGCGTTGTCGATGTCTCTGACGAGAATTCCGTAGTGATAGACGTTCGGTGATTCCATGTGCGTTCCTTTCGGGACTGCGATTAAATTGGGCGGCGGGAGGGCGGTGCGAAACCTGCCTTCTCCTAATGCTTCGTCCTGATCTCATCCACCCCAATCGGTTCATCCGGAGGAAGAATGAGTGTATTTTCGTTCATGCTCCGACGTCGCATTGTCCGGAGCCGGGAGTTGGCACGGTCGACAAGACCGACTATGCCATCTGGAAAAAACAGCACAATCAGGATGAACAGAAATCCTAGGACGACGAGCGGTTCGGACACTGTGCGACTTGCCCATTCAGGTAGCCCGTCGAGGACGCCGGATGTAGAAAGCTCGGGCAGCCTCAAAGTGAGGATTCCGTATATGAGGCCACCGATCGCTGCACCCCAGATCCGGCCGCGTCCGCCCAAAACCACCATGACGATCAATGCAAGACTGAAGTGCACTGATGCGCTGGACGGATTGGCGCCCCGCGCAACCAAGAGATACACCGCCCCGCCCGCCGCAGCGATCACGCCACCGAAAGCATATGCAACCAGCTTGTAGCTGTACGACAACAACCCGAGACTTTCGACCCGATCCTCGTTCTCGCGGATCGCTTGCCACACCTGGCCACAACGAGACCGCGTCGCCATCCACGCCAGAAGGTAGGCGACCACGGCGAATGCAACCGATAGCCAGTAGAGCCAGCGGACATCGCGGGCGCTCGCAAGCAGATCGGGGATCCGCTCGAAGGCAACAGGCAGCCCCTCCTCACCGCCGAAAATCCCCACAGGATCTACCAGGAGCAAAATATAGAAGGCCTCACCGAACGCCAGTGTGACCATCGTGAAGGCGACTGCCTTCACGCGAAGGGCGATCGCTCCCAGCGCGGTATTGACCAGCCCGGACATCACGATGGCAAGCGCTGCAGCGGAAAAGTACCCCAGGCCTGCGTGCATCAGCAGGTTGGTTGCGTAGATTCCCAGAGCGAAAACCAGGGCATGACCAGCGCTCAGCAGGCCGGCGTATCCGAATACGACATCGAAAGATATCGCGACACCAGCGAATACAAGGCCGATCGACAAGATGAGCAGAGAACCAGAACTCGACAACTGTCCGGGGAGAAGGATCGGAATCGGAACATCCAACATCGGTAGAGCAGCCAAAACGAGAATGACCGTGAGGCCCACTCGCGCCCCGACCGAAATCCGTCTCGGGTGTATCTTTCCCGGACCCCGGTCGACGGGCAACTGTGTTTGGGTACTGGAAAACGGAATCATGCTGATGCAACCCTTCCGAGCAAGCCCTGTGGGCGCAGTAAGAGCACAGCCGCAAGCAGACCGACGACGGCGATGTCGCCCAGTCCGGTGCTCACGTAGAAGTTCACGATTTGCTGAGTGAAGGCGACGAGAGCGGCAGCGATGGCAGTGCCGCCGATTGATCCGAGTCCGCCGATAATCACCACGATGAAAGCGAAGATCAACAGATTCGGACCGAGAGCAGGAGTAATTCCTGTGAAGTAGACCGCGCCCAGCGCGCCACCCAGGCAGGCTAAGGCTGCGCCCAGTACGAACACGAAGGTGAAGCTCCGCGCGACGTCAATGCCCAGCGCCTGAACCATCCGCCTGTTCTCCACACCTGCGCGGATGATCAACCCATACTTGCTCTTCTTCATGAAGAACAGCAAGCTCACCAGCACCAAGGCTGATATGCCGAAGATAAGGATTCTACTGTTGGGAATGCGTCCACCGAGGATCACCGTGACGTCGGTGAACCAGGCCGGCTGTGCGATCGATTGCGGCGAATACGAGAAAATACCGCCGATGAGCCCCTCCATGACGAATGCGAGCCCCAACGTGATGAGGATCTGTGTGAGGTGATCACCGTAGTTGCGCGCTATCAGCGTCCGCTCTACGAAATATCCTAGAACGCATCCGAATATGACCGCCACAACTGTGGCGACCGCGAAACGCGCAGCGAGGGAAGCTATCAAGTCGAACCGGTCCATGACGACCCAGGCCGCATATCCGCCCACCCCGAAGATCGCGGCATGCGCAACATTCAGGACGTCCATCAAACCGAATATCAGGGAAAGCCCTGAAGACAGGAGGAAATACAGGCCCGCGAGACCGAGGCTTGTAGCAGTGAGGACGACGAGGGTTGTCATCGTGCAGACCCCTTCCCGATCGTGTTGCTGTCGCGGGAAGACGGCGCGACACCGAGGTAGCGCTGCGTGAGATCCGCATCCGCAGCCAAGTCCTCCATCGAACCGGTGAATACAACTGCGCCGTGGTCCAGCACGATGGCATCGGTGGCCAAGCGCTGCGCGACTCGGATGTTCTGGTCGACCAGCAAGATTGTGGTGGCGCTGGCGGCCTTCGCCAGAGCCTCGACCACCTGGCCGACCACGATGGGCGCCAATCCCTTGCTCGGCTCGTCGATGAGGAGCAAGCGGTTCGGGTTCAGGATGGCACGCGCGATCGCCACCATCTGCTGCTGGCCGCCGGACAGCGCTCCCGCCCGCTGAGCGCTCCTGCGCAGCAAGTCTGGAAACAGTTCGTGTACGAGGTCCAGTCGTTGGGTCGCCTCCGGTGTCCGCGCAGCCAATCGAAGATTCTCGGCGACAGTCAACGTGCCGAATACCTCGCGGTCCTCGGGCACGTATCCGATACCTCGGCGGACCAGGTGGTGGGTCGGCACGCCCAAGGTCTCTTCACCGTAGAGCCTGATGCTGCCGCTGCCCTCCAGCAAACCGAGAATTGTCATCACGGTTGTCGTCTTCCCCGCACCGTTGCGACCGAGCAGTGCGGTGACACGACGTGGACGTACCTCGAATGACACACCTTCCAGAACATGTGCTTCGCCGCGGTGTACCTGAAGGTCTCGCACGGACAGGGCCGCGTCGCCGGCGGACATCAGAACTCCGGCCCGAGGTAGGCGGCTTGGACCCGCGGATCGGACATCACTGCGTTCGGATCATCGCACAGGAGAAGACCGCCGTCTTGCATGACGGCAATACGATCTGACGCGTCGAGAACCAGATCCATTCGATGCTCGACCATCACCACCGTACGGCCCGAGTCGTGGACTGCCCGTACTACGTCGATCAGCGCGTGGACATCCTCGGCCGAGACGCCGGCCGTCGGTTCATCCAAGAGCAGGACGCGGGGGCGCGCGCACAACGCGAGGGCTATCTCGAGCTTCCGCTTGTCTCCGTACGGTAGGTCGGACACGATGTTTCCGCCTATGTCGTGCAGGCCGACCTCTTCGAGGTGCTCTCGCGCACGCTCTGTGGCTCGATCGTGGGCCGATGGCCTGCCCCAGAGGTTCATGCTGCCGCCCAGCGCAGCCTGGGCTGCCAACCGTGCGTTCTCGAGGACCGTCAATCCCGCAAACAGGCTCGATGTTTGGAACGTCCGTCCCAGGCCGCGCCGGACACGGTGTGCGGCTCCCATTCTGGTGATGTCCTGACCATCGAAGTGGACTGAACCTGATGAGGGGCGATATACCCCTGACAGGAGATTCATCAACGTACTCTTACCGGCCCCGTTGGGCCCGATAACGGTGAGAAACTCGCCACGCCGGACACGGAGTCCGACATCGTTGACGATGGTGAATCCGCCAACACTCCAGGAGAGATCGACTGTCTCGAGCGCATATTCGATCGCGGGTCCCAGTACTTGTGAGGACGGGAGCGTCCGGGCAAGTGCTGCAGTATCGTTCATGGTTTCGCTACCTCACTGCCGACGTTTCCGACTGTGTGGGCGACCAATTCGCCATCGCTGTCACTGAGCGAGACGAGGTACATGTCCTGAAGTAGGGCGTGGTCACCCGAGCGGATTGTCATCGGTCCTTTCGGTGCCTCGAATGACCACCCGTCGAGTGCCTCGATCATGCCTTCGACGTCGTCGGGGCCCGCAGTGGAGAGTGCGTGTACGATCTGCTGCGCGGCGACGAAACCGTCGTGGGTGGACAGGTCGGCACTTGGTACTCGCTCAGTCAGGCATTCGTTCATTTCGCCGCCTGGTGCGCCCGGGTAATAGTGCGTCACGAAGTTGATCTTCTCGGCGGCATCACCATAGATTGACCAGTGCGGCTTCTCGACCAGCACGCTCGCCACCGTGGTCGTGTCCAAGATTCCTTGTTGCGACATCGCTTGCCACATGGACGGAGCCCCATCGCCGTAATACACAACGATCAGTAGATCGGGCTTCAACTCGCTGATTCGCCGCGCGTAGGGCGTGAACTCATTCGTGTCCAAAGGCACAAGCACTTTCTCTACTTCAGATCCGCTCGATTCGAGGATGCCGGTGATCGTAGAGGCGTACTTCTGTCCGAATGCGTAGTCCTGTGCAAGTACTACCGTCTTGTTATTGTTCTTCTCGAGGACGCTGCTCAGGGCGGCCGCTTCCTGATACGCCTGTCGCGAGGCACGGAAAGTGTTGGCGTTCAGACCGGTGACATCATCGATCCCCGCGGCACCGGAGATGTACAGGAGATTCTGCTGTTCGGCGAAGTGGCCGAGTTGCATCGCGGCGGCGGACGATGTGGTGCCGGTGAGGATGTTGATCCCGTCACCAACCATCCTGGTGGCCGCGGCGAGTGTCTGCTCGGGATCGCCGCCGTCATCGGCGTAGACGAATTCGATTGGCTTGCCGTCGACTTCGTTGGTGCCTTCGGTGCTGCAGTACAGGCCGGCCTCCAGCCCGTCCTTGATCATGTTTCCATAGGTACCGAACGATCCGGTGAGCGACGTTGTCACGCCCACTCGTATCGCATCTCCCGCTGTGCCGGAACCCGTCGAACTGCAAGCGACCAACCCGACCGACGCCAGCAACGCTGCGGACATAACACACGCGCCTCGCCGTGCACTCCGTAAAATCACCACAATTTGCCCCTTCAGGAAGATTTTCGTTGCACGAAATGCCTGCATCTGAGGAATGCGACTGGCCGAAATCGCTCCATGCTGCGTCAGAAGTGGTCAATCTCGTGGTCTTCGACCGAATTTTGATTGGTTCGCCATGGTCACAGGAGGTTTAGAATTCACGGACTCGAAATGCGTTCCGATTATCAGAATGTCGCGCGTAATGACTGAAGTCAAGGATTTCAGAAAGTTTCGCGGACGGTCCATACCGTCCTGGCCTGGCGCTTCTCAGACGAGGAGGTTCCAGCCCTTCCTGCCCGACACGCATACTTCATAGGCCACGGGGTCGATAGTCTGGTATATCCCGAGAGCTGTCTGACCGTCATCACGTGTGACGCGGCAGAGATGCTCGTCGAGGCCGCGGATGCCGATCCGGGTCTCCGGTCGGCTCAGATCATACGTTTCCCCCTCGGTCACGTCGGGGCCGTCGTAGCCTCCTTGGTGGATGTCTCGATCCGGTGTGCCGCCGTACATTCCGCATCGCAGATAGGCCGTCTGCTGACCTACCCGCTCGTAGTGGAGTTGGACTTGCTTGCCGTTGTCGAACTCGTAGTCGACGATGGCTTCGACGAAGATGTCCGTGTCCGGCTCGAACCGGAGCCGGCGGGTGGGCTTGAAAACTCGTGTCGAACCCGATGCCGGGTCGCCGAATGGGTAGAACAGTCGGTCGCCCCACAGCGCCCAGTCCGGAAATGCCACGAACGCGTTGCCGTTGGTCCCTACGTGCAGGCGACCTCCCAGAGAGAACTCCGGTCCACCGACACCGCGGCCGGTGCCCCAGTGACGATCCCTCGTGCCTGCGGCATTCGGACCCAAAGTGGTGCGCTCGCCCTCGATCTCGACCCATCCGGTCACCGATCCGAAGCATTCGAATCCGCTGGTGACATCGTTGCGGCGGCCAGTCGGAAAGCCGTGTGCAGAGTCCGACAACGGCTCGCGAAAAACCTGCCGGGTGGTGTCGTGGAACGTCAGATCGTAGCTGACCCCCCACTCGTTCGGCTCGAGGACGTAGCGCCACTCCCGCAGACCGCGAACAATCGTGGGCACGATCGGTCCCACGCGCAGGTCGGTGCGATCCGCTCCGATCGAGCGGAAACTCCGGACCGTGGTATGTCGGCCTTTCGAGTTGACGATCGCGTAGGCCTCGGCCCGGTCGAGGTTCGGATAGAGGCTGCCGCCCGTGGCGATCAGTAACTCGCCGGTGTCGTCGTGGATCACCACCCAGTGGCGCTCATACGCCCGGGGATCCCCTGTCCACATGACCCGCACCGGATCCGGGGTTTGGTGGACGAAATAGTCATCTATCGGTGACAGCGGAAACTGTTCGGCCAAGTGATTGTCGCCGGAGATCGATTCTGGTGATAGTGCGTTCACGTTTGTCGCCTTTCTGGCTGTCAGGCGGGATCGGTGGCAACCCGCCACTGCAGGTACTGTCCGATCTCGGCCCGACGCGGTCGAAACTCGGGGTCTCTGGGAATGGTGGAGATGAGCTGAGACAACGATCCTCGTAGCTCTTCGTTTCGCGCGGCGACAGCTGTGATGTCGGTCGGGACAGGTTCCCGCGCCTCGGTGCCGGTCAGGAGTTCGGTGAGTCGCGCGTTGTCGTCCAGGAGGAAAGGCAATGCCGTGTCCCATGATGTGGCAACCCGCTTGATCAGTCGGCGCGCGTTGCTCAGCAATTCGGACGTTTCGGCCGGAAGCGAATGGGATTCGTCTGCGAGATCGAGAAGCCGATCGACCCCGGACAATTGCTCGTGAATGGTCGGTCTCACCGGAAGTCCTCCTTGACTACGAAATCGAGCAGTGTGGAAAGCACGCGGCGGGTGGGGCGAAATGGCTCGTCGCTACGGCCGTCGAGAAACGATCGCAGACCGCTGACCTGCATCACCGCGGTCTTGAACGTCGAAAAGGCCTGCCACCATCGGAGGCTGCTGCGGTCGACGTCGAATCCTGTGGCTTGCTCGTAATGCGCGATCAGGTCGTCGGCATCCCACGCTCCGTCGATCAGGTGCTCCGCCCTGCGCAGCGGCTGCGTCACCCAGCCGAGGTCCTCGAGCGGATCGCCGAGATGAGCCAACTCCCAATCGAGCAGTGCGGTAATCCGATCACCGTCCAACAGAATGTTGCCGGGCTTGAAATCGGCGTGGACCAGAGCGGTGCGCGCCGGTTCGGGTGCTGACGCTCGTAGTCCCGCAATCGCAAAATCCAACTCGGGCAATGGCTCCAGCTGGTTTTGACGCAGAACCTTCTCCCAGGCGTCGAGTTCGGCAGGCGCACCGAGCTGGCCGGAACCATCGAGTACCGCTGACAACCCGAGCGCCTGCCAATCGGTGCTGTGGACTTGCGCCATGAGGTCGCAGAAGCTTTCGGCAAGGGCCCGCCGCTGAGCGATCGAGCGTTGCGAGTCCGAAAGCACCCGGTAATCGCAGACCCCTGGGCACCGCTGCATGATCAGCGAGGGCCGGCCGAGCCATCGCCCGTCGGCGTCGAGCCAGCGGGCACCCGGGGTTGGCAGATCGCTGTTCTCCAGTATTCGGAGCAAAGCGAACTCCACGTTGCGGTCTGTGTCGACCAGGCCTCCGTCCGGGTCGCTGCGCAGGATCAAAGGCTCGCAATGCTCGGTGCCATTGTGGTCGGTCACCAGGTCGAACACCCAATTGTCCCGGGACCTGCCGACACCGATGCGGTTCAGGCCTGCTACTCGAGCACCGGCCCCATTCAGTTGGTCGGACAGGAATCTGGTGAGACGGTCGTCGATTTCGGATGGTGGTGTCATCGTTGGTGTCCGTTCTGTTCGTGAAGACTCGATCGGTGCTGAGGCGCCGCGATCGCGATCATGGCTTCGGCGCGTTCGCGCAGGGTCCGCCCTCTGAGATCGACGACGCCGAACTCGGTGGCCACAAAGTCGATGCTCGTTCGCGGCGTCGTAACGGTCGGGGGCTGCAGTTGTCGAACGATCCGGGAGGTTCGTCCGCCGTTTGCCGTCGCAGCGAGCGCGACGATCGATGCCCCGCCGGGCGAGCGCTGAGCGGCCCGCAGGAATTCTGCTTGCCCACCGGTCGCTCCCAAATATCTGCTGTCGATCTCTTCGGCATTGACTTGACCGGTGAGGTCTACCTGCAGTGCCGAGTTCACTGCGAACAGTCGCGGGATCGACGCTGCGGCTGCCGGACCGATTACCTCGGCGACCGGCCGTACCCACGCTGTCGACGTGGCGATGTGTTCGTACAGTTCCTCGGAGCCCGCGGCCTCGCTGATGATGACCGAACCGGGCTCCTCGCAGAGTGATCCAGCGCGATGCAGATCCAGCAGCCAGTCGCCGGCGAGGGTCGATCGAACACGCAATCCGCGGCGTGCGGTCAGCGCCTTCCCGATGGCTGAGGGGACCGCGCCGATGCCGAGTTGGATGGTCCCGCCGTCAGGGATCAGCGGCAGGATATGCCTGGCGATTCCGTGGTGATCTTCATCCACTGCTGGTGTGTGCACAATCGGAAGAGGCCGGGACGTGTGGATAACGGCATCGAACCTGGAGGCCGGGAGTGTAGGCGCGGACGTGGTCGGCATCGCGGCATTGACCTCGGCCACCACGGTTCGTGCTTGCGAGATCAGTTCGTAGGTGTAGTCCATCGCCATTCCCAAGCCGTGGCATCCCTGCGAATCAGCGGGGGACACTTGCATCAGGAGCACGAGGTTGCTCCGGGCACGCAAAGGCAACAGGCGTGGCAGGTCGTCGAAATTGCAGGGGATTACCTCGGCGTGGCCGGTGGCCGCGAGCTTGCCGAGCGGCCCCATGGCGCCGAAGGACACGAGCGGACGCTGCGGCGCGGATCCTGTGAGCGCATCGCTGTGGCTGAGTCCGACGAAGATCTCGACGTCGCGTGGGCAGGCCGCGAGAAGCTGATTGAGCAGTGGCGTCGGCTCCCCGACGCCTTGCGCCACCACAACCAGGTCTCCGGGCCGCACGAGATCGGCAGGCCAGTTGATGTTCACAGGACCGCAACGGGCGTTACCGGAGTTCCGGTAGAGCCGACGAGGGGGATCGGAGCGAACAGCAGGAAGAACGTCGAACGGTCGAGGACGGACAGCGCCTCCGCGAGTTCCGCGAGATCCAGGTTCTCGATCAGCGGCACGCCGAACTGGTGGAGGAGCACCAGATGCGCCGGAAAGCCGGGTTCAGCCGATTGCTGTTCGACCGCGTAATTGTCCGCACCGACCAGCGCCACGTCACGGCTTGCGAGCCAGCGGGCGGCCTCTTCGGTTATGCCGGGTTCGTCCGCGAAGTAGGAGTCGCTCGATCCCTTCGATTCCCACCATCCGGTCCGGATCAGTACAGCGTCGCCCGGCTCAACCGACACGCCGGCTTCGGAAATGCCACGCTCGAGGTCTTCCGGGCCGACCGCGGTCTGCGGGGCGAGCGGCTGACCGGATGCGCGTACCAAGTCGACGAGAATGCCACGGGTGGCGACCGGTGCGAGCTTCTCGGCGCCGCACCGCTGTGCGCCCTGCGTACTTCTGGTGAGGGCCGACGAATGCCCGTTGTAGAGTTCGTCCCCCGACCACGCATGGGACAGCGCGTCGACGTGAGTACCACTGTGCGTCGCGAATTGCACTGTGTCCTCGGCGAATTTGAATCCTCCCGGCGTGCGTGCGCCGAGCGCGTAGTCGCCGGCGTCGCGGTTCATGAACCGCGACGGCTGCTGCCGGTGGCCGGGCGCAGGTGTCTTCGGGCCGAGAGGTTGGGCCAGTGAAAGCGTCTGTCCGGTGGCGACCAAGCCCGCGGCTCTGCGCGTCACGCCGGTTGTGACGAGATTGAGCGCACCGGCTTCGTCGTCGGCGCCCCATCGTCCCCAGTTGTTGCTCATGCGCAACTCCGATCCTGTATCAGTTGTGCCGGCGCCAGTGCCGGCGCGTGTTCGCCAAGACCTCGACGCACCAGTTTTCCGGTCACGACGTCGAGCCGTGATGGCACATTGCGATCTATCTCCTCTTGGGGTTCCGCTCAGCGCTCCGCGAGCCCGCGACGGTGAACCGGCAACCTTCAAGCTCTCGGGTTTTCGAAATTGATTTCGCGTATTCGAATGCTAGCGATCCGCGCACGGCGACGTCAAGGGTCCGGGCGGGTGGGCGTCTTCGGACCGCTCGGGGTCGCCTGCGCCCCGCGTGCGTGAATTGCCCCCGCCCGGGCGACTTCAGCGCAACGGCGCGATAAGCGAAGCGGGAGAAGTCAATTGCATGCGAGCACGGCCCAGGCCGTCGGACCCGTCTACTGCGAGACGGCAGTAATGCGGAAGGCAGGCCGTGCCGGTGTCAAGTCTGCCGACTTGCCTCATTGCGACTATCCGGCCAATGCGGGATTTCTCTTGACAAGCCCCACGGTCCGGTGACACATTTCACAACTAGGAAAATGATTCCGAATTTAGGAAGACTGTGCAGGGGTCGCATTCCGCTCACCGAAGCGACGCGCGAAGGGCGCCCTATGCCCCTGGAAGTGGAACGGACAATCCTGTCCGGGCCTTGCCGCTGTGCTTCACCAATCCTGGATTTCCCGAGGCTGAGAAGGAGAAAATCGTGACGATCAAGCTTCGCAACGCACGGCTGATCGATGGGACGGGGGCAGAGCCGTATCTCGCCGAGATCGTGATCGAAGGGCAGAGGATCGTAAGTGTCGCTGCCGAGGGGACCGGCGAGCGGCAGGACTCCGATGCCACAGTCGTGGACGTGGGGGGTGCCACGGTCATGCCGGGACTGATCGATGCCCACTCGCATCCGAGCTTCCTTCCCGAGATCGACCTTGCCAAAATGGGCAATCTGCCGGTCGAGGAGCACACGTTGCTCACTGCTCGCAACGCACGGCTGATGCTGGATCAGGGCTTCACCAGCATCCTGTGCGCCGCATCGGCGAAGCCGCGACTGGACCTGGTTGTCCGGAACGAAATCAACGCGGGCAACCTGATCGGACCGCGCATGCTGGTCGCATCCCCCGAGCTGACCGTCACCGGAGGAGTCGGTGATGTCCGGCTGCCGCACATGCATCGGCAATCCGTCGAGCATGTCTGCGATGGTGTGGATCAATTCCGCCAGACGACTCGGTGGTACATGCGTGAAGGCGTCGACCACATGAAGCTCGACATCTCTGGTGACGAGTTCATTCCCTATGCCAAAGGTCGCATGACCACCATGACCGACGAAGAGGTTGCCGCCACGTGCCAGGTTGCCCACGCTCGCGGAAAACGCGTGGCGGCGCACGCCCGAAGCGCGGAATCGGTGAAGATGTGCGTCCGCCACGGCATCGAGATCATCTTCCATGCCGATTTCACCGACGAGGAAGGTCTCGACCTGGTGGCCGAGAACAAGGACAAACACTTCGTGGCCCCGGCCTTCGGCTTCCTCCACACGTCGAGGTACGAGGCCGGCGACTGGGGGCTGACCCCGGAAGTCACTGCTTCGATGGGTCTCGACGAACAGCTCGAGAGCCTGATCGCGAACATGATCGAGCTCAAGAAGCGCGGAGTTCGAGTGTTGCCCGGCGGTGACTACTTCGTGCCCTGGAACCCGATGGGCAACAACGCCCGGGACCTGGAGCATTTCGTCAACTTCCTGGAGTTCAGCCCGATGGAGGCCATCGAGTCCGCAACCCGCCTCGGTGGCGAGCTGATGCTCCAACCGGACGACTTGGGTTGCATCAAGGCCGGCTACCTCGCCGACCTGCTGGTTCTCGATGGTGACCCATTGGAGGACATCGCGATCCTGCAGAATCAGTCGACGTTCACCGGCATCATGAAGGATGGCGTCTGGCACAAGGAACCGCCGCTCTCGCGCAGCGGTGACGTCGAGAAATGGTCGATCAGCGCGTCCGCGGCGGGCGCCCCCGAGCCGGTTCTTCGGTAGCGGGTAAGCGAATGATCGAGGTAAATGGTCGCCAGCAGTACGTGGTGCTGGCCAACATGACCACTGTGACGACGGCCAGCTTTCGAGAACGCATCGAGGTGGCGGCGGCCGCCGGATTCGACGCGCTGGGCATCAGCCTGGACACCTACCGTCGGGTCGTCGCGGAGGAGATGAGCCCGAAGGAGCTCCAGGCCGTCGTGGTCGACAACGGTCTGGAAATCGTCGAGCTCGAAGCAGTATTCGGGTTTGCCGTTCCCACGGCCGAGACCGGCGTGCCGTTCGGCGGTGGGCTCGTCTACACCAGCCCCGACGACCTGAACGAGTTTTGGTCCATGGCCGAACTGTTCGGCGCACGGCACTTGCAAGCTGTCGGGGCATTCGACCGAACGGATCTGGAACCCGACGTCGTGGAGCGATTCGCATCGCTCTGCGATTGTGCGGCCGACGTCGGGCTGCAGATCGCTCTCGAGTTCGTGCCGACGACCAATATCCCGGACGCCGGCACGGCTCTCTCGATCGTCGAGCAGTCCGGCCGGGACAATGCCGGCCTTTGCGTCGATTCGTGGCACCACACGCGCGGAGCCAACGACCTCGAGATGCTGCGATCGATTCCGTCTCGACGAGTCACGATGATCCAGATCAACGACGGTCCAAAGGATCCCGCCGATCCCGACTTCCTGGTGGAGACCCTTCACCATCGGGCGGTGCCGGGCACCGGCGACTTCGACCTCGACGGTTTCGTCGACGCCGTGACCGAGGGTGGTGTGACCGCACCGGTGTCCGTCGAGGTGATTTCGGACGAACTCGCCCGACTCGAACCAGCCGACGCAGCACGCCGCTGCTACGACGGCGCGATCGACGCGCTGGCAGGTAAATAGGTTCGTGCGCGCCGGGCCAGAATGAACCCAGGGCGTACCTCGCTGGGTCCACGGGCATACCTGTGTAGGAAATGCAGGTAGTGAAGCAGGTAGATCACCGCCGTCACGCTCGCCGCGTGATTGCGAGTCTGATCGACATGAACACACGGTCATGCCTTTTCGCAGGGTTCGGTCTCCACGCTCTTCGTGGCGCCGGGATGCATACGGCCCTTGTCGTTCGGGCCGAATCATTCGGGCACGCAGATCAATAGCTAGCCGGTAAGCCGGAGGCCCACGGGCCTCCGGCTCGCCGGCATGTGGTGCTGCACGAGACCGAAGTGGGGTGCCGCGGAAGAAATGAGGGTTGACATGGCGTACCCGAGCGACAAGTATTCGATGTTAGGAATTCGATTTCGAATTTACGAAGACGATCGCCGCGGTTTGCTCCTAGGGGAAGCGGTGCCGCCAGCGAGACGCGGCCGACCAGGACGCGGATGGGGCGAGTGCTGACCGCGCTATCGCGGACACCCTTCCCCGACGGCAGAAAAGGACGTCATGAACGGTACAAATACGGCGAATGCCAGTGCGTCGGCGCACGTGCTGACGCCTGCGCGCATACTCGACGAGAACGGAATGCTGGTAGGGGAGCCGCCGCAAATCGAGCCGGAGCGCCTGCGTGCGATGCTGCGCCTGATGATGCTTGGACGCCGCCTGGACCAGAAGGCAATTTCTTTGCAGCGCAGGGGGAAACTCGGCACCTACCCACCGCTGTCCGGGCAGGAGGCCGCTGCGGTCGGCACGGCATACGCGATGGATGCCGAAGTAGACCACTTCGTGCCCCAGTACCGTGAACAACTCACGATGCTGCACTGGGGATTGCCGCTGTCTACCTATCTTCTGCAGCGGATGGGGCACCCCGCGGGCTCGGCCCTGCCGTCCCACGGCCGGTTGTGGCCGCAGCAGGTCGCGCTGGGCGCGCACCTGCCTCACGCGGTCGGGCTCGCATGGGGAATGCGACTGCAGGGCAAGCCGGGCGTGGTACTGACCCAGTTCGGCGACGGCGCCTCCAATGAGGGCGACTTTCACGAAGCGTGCAACATCGCAGGCGTCAAACGTGCGCCACTCGTCATGGTGTGCCAGAACAATGGCTGGGCCATCTCGATCCCGTGGCATGAGCAGTCGGCCGCAGAGTCTGTGGCGTCGCGCGCAGCAGGTTACGGGTTTCCGGGGATCGCAGTCGACGGTAATGATGTGCTCGCGGTCTACACAGCCGTCGCGGATGCGCGGACCCGTGCCGAGGCCGGCGACGGCCCGACACTGATCGAGGCGCGATGCCATCGGCTCGGCGCCCATTCGACAGCCGACGACCCCAAGCGCTACCGACCCGCCGACTTCGACGAGCGGGCAGCCGAGGTTGATCCGATCCACCGGTTCCGGGCCTACCTCGTCGGCCTCGGACAGTGGGACGACACCGCTGACGCCGACACGATCGCCTGGTGCGACGACCAGATCGCCACGGCAGTTGCCGAATTCGATGCCACGCCGCCGCCCGACCCCGGGCAGATGCTGCAGCACCTCTACGCAGAGCCCGATGTGCGACTGCGTCGCCAGCAGGAAGAACTGCGTAACAGTATCGAGGAGAACCAATGACCGGCATGAACATGGTGGAAGCGGTGCGCAGCACGCTCGAGGCAGAGATGCGCCGCGACGAACGGGTTGTCCTGCTCGGCGAGGATGTCGGGAAGTCGGGCGGCGTCTTCCGGGCGACGGACCGGTTGCAGACGGAGTTCGGTGCTGACCGCGTCTTCGACATGCCGACCAGTGAGGCGGGGATAATCGGGGCCGCCGTCGGGCTCGCCGGCTCGGGCCTGGTGCCCGTCGTCGAAATGCAGTTTCTCGGCTTCACTCAGCAGGGGTTCCATCAGCTCGGCAATCAGCTCGCCCGGATGCGCTATCGCACAAACGGTGCTCTGACAATGCCGGTGACCATTCGCGCGCCCTTCGGCGGTGGCGTACGCACCCCAGAACTCCATTCCGACGCCTTCGAAGCGCTCTTCGCCCACAACCCCGGGATGCGGTTGGTCGCCCCCGCGACGGCAGCGGACATGAAGGGGTTGCTGGCCACAGCAATTCGGGATCCGGATCCGATCTTCGTCCTCGAGCCGCTCCGTGGCTACCGGCTTGTGCGGGACGACGTTCCCGACGGTGACCACCTCGTCCCGTTCGGTAAGGCGCGCATCGCACGTGAGGGGACCGACGTCACCGTCATCGCGTGGAGCGCGATGGTCCAGGTCGCAATGGAGGCCGCGGCTGCTGCCGCTGAGCAGGGGATCGACGTGCAGGTCATCGATCTGCGCTCACTTGTCCCGCTCGATTGCGACGCCATACGTGAGGCTGTGGCGCGCACCGGCCGAGCGATCGTAGTTCAGGAGGCTCCCTACACCGGCGGGTTTGCCGGCGAGGTCGCCGCTACCATCGCCGAAGAGGCTTTTCTGCATCTCGAAGCCCCGGTCACCCGCGTCGGCGGATATGACATCCCGTTTCCCATGCCCCAGCTCGAGGATCACTACATCCCCGACGCGAGGCGAATCTTGCGCGCGATCCGCGCTGCCGTCCACTTCTGAGGATCGATACATGTCTTACACATTTCACTTGCCCGACATCGGCGAAGGCATCGCAGAGGCGGAAATAATCCGATGGCTCGTCGGCCCAGGAGACCAGGTCGTCGAGGACCAGCCCGTCGCCGAGATCGAAACCGATAAAGCGCTGGTAGAAATGCCCTCCCCGGCGACCGGTCAGGTCGCCGAGCTCTGTGCACCTGAGGGTGCCATGGTCCGGGTCGGAGAACGTCTCATCGTCATCGACGATGGCGCGGCCCCCACGCCGGCCGAGCCGGCGCAGTCGGTTGACGGCGAGGCAGGCGCGCCGCCGGCCGGCTCAGCCGATCACACTCCCCAGAGTGCACACGGATCCGGTGCGCAGAAGCGGCCACTGGCAACACCGGCGACCCGGCGGCTCGCCAGGGAGGTCGGCGTGACCCTCGAGGGCCTGGTGGGCACGGGGCCCGCGGGACGCATCAGTGACGACGACGTTCGCGCTGCCGTTCACGGAGCGCCGCAGGAGAATTCCAGCGCCGCTGCGGTGGCAGCCACCGAGCGCTCGCTTCCGGAGTCCGGATCCCACCAGCCGGCTCGTCTCACAGAAGACCAGCGAATACCGGTCCGGGGGTTGCGCCGGCGTACCGCGGAGGCGATGGTCCGTGCACTCCGCGACATTCCGCACACTGTCGCGATGCACCACGCGGACGTGGGGGATCTGCTCGCCCTGCGCAAGACGCTGCTGCCCGGAGCCGAGGCCAAGGGAATCGGCCTCACACTGACCCCGTTCCTGGTGAAGGCCACGGCGCTCGCGCTGGCCCAGTTCCCCATGGCCAACGCCAGTTTCGATGACGCAGCCCAGGAAATCATCGTGCGGGCACGGCGAAATGTCGGGTTTGCCGTCAATACCCCTGACGGCCTTGTTATTCCGGTGGTCAAGGATGCCGATCGGAAGCCGCTGTTGGCTGTCGCACGCGAGGTGGAGGCCCTCACCGCCGCGGCACGGACCCGAACGGTGGCGATCGAGCAGATGCAGGAGGGCACGTTCACCATCAGCAATCACGGGCCGCTCGGCGGGAACTTCGGTACGCCCATCATCCGCGCACCCGAGGGCGGCATCCTGGGCTTCGGGCGCGCTACGCCGCAGGCCGTCGTCCGCGACGGCGAAATTGTCGCACGTACGTTGCTGCCGATCTCGTACTCCGCCGACCACAGGCTGGTCGACGGCGACGTCGTGATCGGTTTCTGCCAGGCACTGATCACGCTGCTAGAGGCGCCGGTGCAGCTTCTCGTCGAGGAAGGATGACATGGTTGTAGGAGAGATGGCCGAGCCCATCGAGTTGCTGGTGGTGGGAGGCGGCCCCGGAGGGTACACGGCCGCCGCCCGGGCCGCGGAGCTGGGCAAAGAGGTTCTGCTCGTCGAGCGGAGCGATCTCGGTGGGGTGTGTCTGAATGTCGGATGCATCCCCTCGAAGGTCTTCACGACCGCCGCGCACGACCTTGCCCGTAGCGCGCGACTTCCCGTCCAGGGACCACAGCTACAGTCCAAAATCGACCTTTCCGGTCTGCAGGCCTGGCGAAAGCAGGTCGTCGACCGGCTGGTCGGGGGCGTCAGCGCCACCCTGGGCCGGGTGCGGGTGGTGTCGGGCACCGCGTTCTTTCTCGACGATCACCGGATCTCGGTCGAGAGCGGTGATCACGTCCAGCACTTTCGGTTCGAGCAGGCGATCCTGGCCACCGGCTCCCAACCTGTGGAGCTCGCGGCTCTGCCCGTCGACGGGATCCGGGTGTTCGACTCGACGGGAGTGCTCGCCTTCGACGAGGTGCCGCCCTCGCTCGTGGTTGTGGGAGGTGGCTATGTCGGGATGGAACTGGGAATGGCGTTCGCCCATTTCGGCACTCGCGTCACCGTTGTCGAGGCCACCGACCGGTTGCTTGCGGGATTCGACCCCGACCTGGTGCAGGTGGTCACCGAGCGCGCGGGCGAGCTGGGGATCGACATCCGCCTCGGCACGACCGCCGTCGGAGTCCAGGCCGACAGCTTGCTGGTCCGCACAGACGGCACCGACGACCAGGTGCCCGCGCATGCGATCCTGGTCGCCGTGGGCCGCGGCCCGGTCACCGACGACCTGCAGCTCGACAGGCTGGGACTCGCAGTGACTGCGACCGGACACATCCCCGTGGACGGGCAGGGCAGGACTGCGCTGCCCCACGTATACGCCATCGGGGACATCACCGAAGGACCCGCGCTCGCCCACAAGGCGATGGCTGAGGCAGTCGTGGCCGCCGAGGCGATCTCCGGGCTGCCGAGCGCCTTCGACACGCAGGTGCCGCTCATCGCGTTCACCGACCCTGAAATCGCTGCCGTGGGGCTGACGGCGGAGCAGGCCGAGGAGCAAGGGTACGAGGTAGTAGTGGGCCGTAGCTCGTTCGCCACCTCCGGCCGGGCTGTGGTGCTCGGCGAAGCCGACGGGTTGGTGAAGATCGTCGTCGACGCGGAGACGGACGTGGTGCTCGGGGTACACATGGTCGGCCCCAGCGCGTGTGATCTCATCGCTCAGGCCGCAGTCGCAGTCGAGACCGGCTGCCGCGCCGAAGATTTGGTGGCAACGATCCACCCACATCCGTCTCTGGTGGAGACGGTGCATGCGGCCGCAGTGGCCGCGCGCCGTCGCGCTGCACGCAGGAGGAAACGATGACGGCCGCCGACACGCCGCTGCCCGCGTCGATCTCCGAGATCATTCAGTACACCTCACGACGACGCCGCTCCCAGCCCGCCGTCATCGACGAACAAGGAGAGCTCAGCCACGGTCAGCTCGCGGAGTCCGTGGCGGCGACTGCGGCTGGGCTGCGCGCGATCGGAGTCGGCCCGGGAACCCGGGTCGGTCTGTTGTGCACGAACCGCAGAGAGTGGCTCGTCGCCACCTATGCCGCGATAACGGTCGGAGCGACCGTGGCCGCCTTCGCGACGTGGTCGCGGCGGTGGGATCTCGATCATCTACTCACCCACTCGCGCTGCGAGGTGCTCATCACAGTAGATGGATTCGGTCCGACCGACCTGATGCCCACGATCCGCGAACTCGTCCCCGAAGCGTGGAGTGCCGCCGGGCCAGGTTGGCGTTCCGTGGCCTACCCCGCACTGCGTGGTGTGGTGATCATCGGAAACCGGGTCCCAGCGGGGGCGTACGCGTTCCGAGACCTCGGCGAACATCGTCGCGGCAGCGCCGCTTCCCACATCGAGACCGACACCGAAGGCACCGCTCTGGTCCTCTACACATCGGGTTCGACATCGAGGCCGAAAGCTGTCCGGCTCGGACAACACGATGCCATCGACCACGCTCGCGAGGTCGCCGAGCGGATGGGGATCACACCGGAGGATCGAATCGTGGTGCCCGTCCCGCTCTTCTGGAGCTACGGCGGGGCCAACGCACTGATGGTCGCCCTCGTCACCGGTTGCACGATCGTCCTCCAGGAGACCTTCGATGCAGGCGGAGTCCTCGAGCAGATCGAGCGGCACCAGTGCACTGCCATCTACACGTTGCCCTCGATCACCCGTAGCCTGCTGGCGAACCCGGGGTTCTCCCGTGCCCGCACCGCGAGTCTGCGACGAGGGATGACGATCGGCCCGGACACCGATGTCCGTGCCGCCGCAGAAGAACTCGGTGTGACCGACATCTGCAACGCATACGGGTCGACGGAAATGTACGGCGGCGCCACGGTCACCCCGCATGACTGGCCACTCGAGATGAAGTGCTCGACCCAGGGGCCACCGCTGGCTGGAAACCTGGTGTCGATTATCGACCCGGAGACCGGCGCCGAACTGCCCGCAGGGAAGGTCGGCGAGATCACAGTGTCCGGCTTCGTCTCATCCGGCTATCTCGACCAGCCGGATGAGACCGCCGCCGCGTTCACCGAAGTCGGCGCGTTCCGCACCGGTGACCTCGGGCAACTCGACGACGAAGGCAGGCTGCACTTCGCCGGCCGTGCCTCTGAGATGATCCGGACCGGTGGCATCAACGTCTCCCCACTCGAGGTGGAGGACTTCTTGCTCACTCACGACGAGGTCTTGGAAGCAGCGGTCGTGGGGGTCGACGACAGCGACAAGGATCAGGTCCCCATCGGGTTCGTCCGCGTCGACGGCTCCGCCATCGCAGACGAGGCCGCGCTGGTCGACTACTGCCGCCATCACATCGCCTCCTACAAAGTTCCCGTCCGAATCGTGATGAAACATAACGAGTTACCTCGAACCTTGACGGGGAAGCTCATTCGAAACGCTTTGCTGGACGAAGCCAAGGAAGTGTGGGCGTCGTCCGATAACACGAAGGAGTACACAGAGTGACGAACACCGATGTCGAGGCGGAGACCTCGCGGCTGGACGAACGAAAGATTCGCGAGGCTGTCGCGGTGGCCAACGTGCCGACCTTGCTGATGGTGTTGTTCCAGATGACAGGGGAGCAGCGTTGGTTGGCCGAGCCCTACCTGCCGACCCCTGTCCGGGGCCTCAGCGACAACGACACAGCCGGGCTTGAAGAGTCGCTCCAGGACGAGATTCGACACGCCGCGGCAGAGGCGATCCTGAATTGGGGCAGGAGCGGCACCATCGCGGTTGCGCACCTGTCACCCGACCAGCTGATCGAGATGTTGCGCGTCTCGGTCGGGGAGCACGTGCCCGACCAGTACGCCGACATGGCCACCCACGAATTGCAGGTCGGCGCGGGCGAGACGAGCGCGGCTCCCCCGATGGTCCCGCCGCCGGGCTTCGACACCGTCGTCATCGGCGCCGGCGCGTCGGGCCTCTGTGCCGCATACCGGCTGGGCGAGATGGGCATTTCCTACACCGTGCTCGAGCGGAACGACGAAGTCGGCGGAACATGGCTGGAGAACCGCTACCCGGGATGCGGTGTCGACACACCGAGTCACCTGTACTCGTTCTCGTTCGCCCGGCACGACTGGTCCCGCTGGTTCGCCTCGCGGGACGAGTTGCACGGCTACTTCCAACAGATTGCCGACCGGTTCGGAATTCGCCCGAACATCAGGTTCGGCATCGAGGTCGAGGGCGCCACCTGGGATGACGACACCCGGCGGTGGACACTGGATCTGATCGACCAGGACGGTCACCGATCGACCACCACTGCCGCGATCGTGATCAGCGCAGTCGGCGCCTTCAACAAGCCGAAGATCCCCACGATCCCGGGCACCGATTCGTTCACCGGGCCCGTGGTCCACACAGCACGGTGGCCCGAGGACCTGGACATCGCAGGCCGGCGAGTAGGAGTGATCGGCAATGGAGCGAGCGCGATGCAGCTGGTTCCCGCGATCGCCGATGCCGCCGAGTCGGTCACGGTATTCCAGCGGTCGCCACAGTGGGCCGCCCCGTTCGAAAAATTCAAGGTCGATGTTCCAGAGCCGATCCGCTACCTCATGGCTGAGGTCCCGCTGTACCGGTCGTGGTATCGGCTCCGGCTGACCTGGATCTTCAACGACCGTGGCCACGACGGATTGCAGAGAGATGTTCAATGGCCGCACCAGCATCGCTCGATCAATGCGATGAACGACGGCCACCGGCGTTTCCTCACCCGGTATCTGGTCAAGGAGCTCGACGGGAACTTGGAGATGCTCGGCGATGTGTTGCCGAGCTATCCGCCGTTCGGAAAGCGAATGCTGCTCGATAATCGCTGGTTCGCCACCCTGACCCGCGACGACGTCCACTTACAGACGACACCGATCGCCGAGATCGAGGATCAGTGCGTCCGCACCACGGACGGTCTCACCCATCCAGTCGACGTTCTGGTGTTCGCAACAGGCTTCGACGTCGTCAGATTCCTCGCTCCCATGCGGATCACGGGCCGCAGCGGCCGCACACTCGAGGCGGCCTGGGACGGTGACGACGCTCGTGCCTACCTCGGCGTAACGGTTCCGGACTTCCCTAACTTCTTCACCCTGTACGGTCCCAACACTCAATTCGGCCACGGCGGAAGCCTCATCTCCATGATGGAGCTCCAGATGAATTACATCGCCGATCTGATGAACCAGATGATCACCAAGGACCTGGACTCGGTGGAGTGCAGCCAGGACGTCTATGACGACTACAACCGCAAAGTGGACGACGCACACTCTCGGATGGTGTGGTCCCACCCGGGGATGGACGTCTACTACCGCAACTCCAAGGGCCGGGTCGTGGTCAACAACCCGTTCAAGGTGGTCGATTTCTGGGACATGATCCGTCGAGCCGATCTGGGCGACTTCCGGACCACCGAACGTACTTCAGGAGATTTGGGATGAAGATTGCAGGTTGCTCGGCGGTGATCAGCGGCGGTGCGTCGGGTCTGGGTGCGGCTGCCGCTCGCCGGTTGGCCCGGGCGGGCGCGAGCGTAGTGCTACTCGACCTTCCCCGGGCGGACGAGGCAGGCACTGCGCTTGCCGCAGAGTTGGGTGGCGGCGCCGTTTTCGTACCCGGTGATGTGACAAATTGGGACGACGTCAGCGTTGCCATGCGGACGGCACGGGAACTTGCTCCGCTGCGGATCGCGTTGGCCGCCGCGGGAATTGCGACCAGCGGGAGTCTTGTGGGCCCGCGCAGTGACAGAGGAGAGCTGTTCGCGCGGACGGTGGCGGTGAATCTCGGCGGAACCTATGCCCTCCTCGCGCAAGCTGCTTCCACAATGAGTGAGCATGCGCAGTCCGACGGCGACCGCGGGGTGGTGGTCTGCACCGCTTCGATCGCCGCGTACGAGGGGCAGGTTGGGCAAGTGGCCTACGCGGCCTCCAAGAGCGGAGTCGCAGGAATGACGCTCCCGGCCGCGAGGGAGCTCGCCCGACACCAGATCCGCGTCGTCACCGTTGCCCCCGGTTTGTTCGAAACTCCGATGTTCGCAGGTGTCGCGGATGAGGTGCGCGTCTCGGTGGGAGCGCAGGTTCCACACCCGAGCCGGCTCGGCAATCCCGATGAATATGCAAGCCTGGTGCAGCACGTGATCGAGAATCCGATGCTCAACGGCGAGGTGATCCGACTCGACGGCGCGATCAGAATGGGTCCACGTTGAGCATGCTTCGAGATCGACCCAAAGATCGACACTTTCGAGAAATCGAAATCAAATCCGTTATTATGTAGTCAATGAATTATTGAGTGTTGGGAGTTCAAGTATGGGTCCGCTGGCGGGGATCAGTGTGGTCGAGTTTGCGGGCATCGGACCGACGCCCTTCGTAGCTCTGTTGCTCAGTGACCTGGGAGCTGATGTGATCACCATCGACCGGGTACCTTCCGCCGATGGCGGTACACCAGACGACTTGGTCCGAATGACCACCGGGGGGCTCGGCCGCGGGCGCCGATCGGTGGCCGTCGATCTCAAGTCCCCCGGTGGGATCGAGACGGTGCTCGAACTGCTGAAGAACGCGGACGGACTGATCGAGGGGTACCGGCCTGGAGTGATGGAGCGCCTGGGCTTGGGTCCGGAGGTGTGTCTGGCTCAGAATCCGCGCCTGGTCTTCGGGAGAATGACTGGATGGGGCCAGGACGGCGACCTGGCCCAGCGTGCCGGTCACGACCTGAACTACATTGCGGTCGCCGGCGTGCTCCACCACATCGGCGGCCGTGATCAGGCGCCCACGGTGCCGTTGAACCTCATCGGCGACTTCGGCGGTGGAGGCCTGCTCCTCGCGTTCGGTATGGTCGCAGCGATGCTCGAAGCGAGGAACTCGGGGCGGGGCCAGGTGGTGGATGCGTCGATGGCCGAGGGCTCGGCGCTGCTGATGACAATGATGTACGAGCTGTCCGGGCGTGGCATGTGGGACCACGACAGGGAGTCGAACATGAACGACGGTGGTGCCCACTTCTACAGCGTGTACGCCACCTCCGACGACAAGTATGTGGCGGTGGCCGCCATGGAACCGAAGTTCTACGCAAACCTGCTCTCGGCGCTCGGGCTCGATGGCCGCGATCTGCCCGATCAATGGGATCGCAGTCAGTGGCCGGCGCTACGCGAAGTGTTCGCAGAGGTCTTCCGAACTCGGACCCGCGACGCATGGACGGCGCTGCTGGAAGACACCGACTCGTGTGTCACTCCGGTCCTGTCCATGCTGGAAGCCCCCAGTCATCGCCACAACGTGTCGCGGAATGCGTTCATCACGGTGGACGACATCACCCAGCCGGCCCCGGCTCCCCGATTCAGTCGCACGCCTACACAGGTGCGGCGCGGCGTGGCGGAACCGGGGCAGCACTCGGTGGAGGTGCTCCGCGAAGCGGGTATCGATGAGGCAAGGATCGACGAGCTGCTCGCTTCCGGCTCGATCGCGTCAACGAATCAGGAGGTCACGGCATGAACCCGGATCGATTCTTGAGGACGTTCGATGTCCTCGACGCACTCGCCGATGCACCTGACGGGTTGCGGCTCACCGAGATCAGCCAGGCGGTCGGTGCACCGGTCAGCAGCACCCACAACCTGCTGCAGACGATGCTCGCCGCCGAAATTGTCGCGGCCACAGACGATCTCCACTACACGGTCGGACCGCGAGCTGTTCGAATCGGCATCAAGATCATGAATTCGCTCGAAGTGCGCACCCTCGGGCGGCGGCATCTCGAACGTCTGGCCAAAACGTTGGGCAACGACGTGTACCTGGCGGTACGGGTCGGCGACCGGATCGTGTACGTGGATCGATTTCGCGGGACGCAGCCCGTGTCGGTCAACATCAGGATCGGCGATTCCCTGGCCCTACATGCGACCGCGGTCGGAAAACTGTATGCCGCATTTGAGGACGACTTGCGCGCACGGGTGCTTGCGCGTCCGCAACGTCGGTTGACGTCCACGACGATCACCGAACCGGAATTGCTGGAAGCCGAGTTCGATCGGATCCGGCAGAGTGGTCTGTCCGTCAGCCGAGAGGAGGGCTATCCGGGAATCTTTGGAATCGCTGTTCCGGTTCGCGACGCCGCGGGGACGATGGTGGCTGCGATCCACGTTTCTGCGCTCAGTGCAGGCCTCGACACCGCCCGGGAAGACGAGCTGATCGAGCAGAGCCAGCGGACCGCGGCGGACATCCAAGACGATCTCGGCGTCAACGACCTCACCAAGCTGGTTGCGCCTGGCACCGCGGCCCGCGGTAGCGGGGCGGCCGGCGCGACTGCCACGAAGTCTGCTGCACGAGCGGCGCGGCGCTGAAACATGAGGGCACTCAGCGACACCGACATCCCGGAGGCACACCGGATAGACCCGCAGATGCGTCGACAGCTGGCGACGCTGCGTGATTCTCTCGGACCACGCGGTTTCCTCAGCGTCGCCGACCTGAAAGAAAGGCGTCGACTGTACGACCGGCTGGGCATGAGCGTCACAGCCCCTGGCGAGCAGCCTGCAGTCGTCCGGAGCGACGTCGTTCTGGAGGCCGGTTCAACGGTTCGGGCGCGGATCTATCAACCTGCCGAAGACCGCTGCGACGGCGGACTGCTCTACATCCATGGCGGAGGAATGGTCATGGGCAGCATCGAGGCCGAGGACGCATATGCGGCGCAACTCGCCGCGGGCACTGGGGCCACCACGGTCTCCATCGACTACCGGTTGGCCCCCGAGCACCCCTACCCGGCTGCAATCGACGATTGCACGGCAGCACTGACCTGGATGATGAATTCGGGCCACACACTGGGGATCGACCCTGCCAGAGTTGCCGTCTACGGCGTCAGCGGCGGCGGAGGGCTTGCAGCGGCGCTCGCCGTGCGTTGGCGCCACCGCAGAGACCCGCGCATCGCACTCCTCGCACTGGCGGCGCCCATGCTCGACGACCGCACCGGTGAGCAAGGCGCTCAGCCGGCACTCGGCGTCTGGGACAGCGAACACAACATCGAAGCGTGGTGTCACATCCTCGGTGACAGGGCAGGAGGGACCGACGTCCCCGCCGACGCCGCCGCGGGCCGCGCGACGGATCTGACAGGCATGCCGCCGACTTTCCTCGACGTCGGCTCGCTCGATCTCTTCCTCCCCGAAAACCTGCGATTCGCGCAGGCATTGGGAACAGCAGGGGTATCCCTCGAGCTGCACGTCCACCCCGGCGCGTACCACGGATTCGACCAGCTGGCTCCCGGGGCGGAGCGCACCCGTCAGGCATGGGCGCAACGCATCGAGGCGCTGCGCTGCGCCCTTCGGGGCGATCCGGCCTCGCCCTGACATCGCCCCGGTCCGCATCAGACCCTCGCGACCTCGAGGGTGACGGCGAGGCCGAATCCGCCGCCGTCCGTGGCGCCGATGCCGACGCGGGCGCCGACGGCCGAGTCTCAGAACACCAGCAGCACACCAGCAGCACGGGGTACTTCGGGCAGGTCATTCCCAATGTGTCGAGCATCGACCGGCTCATGACTCCGATCACTCGATGGGCACGTCGTCGGGGTCGAGCTCGACCTCGATCAGGAGCGGTCGTGTGCGATTGACGATAGCTTTCTCCACCGTTGTAAGATCGCCCGGAACTCGCATTGTGACTCCCTCGCCCCCGAGGGTAATTGCAAGCGCCGAAAGATCCGGCCACCGGAACAGCGTCCGGGCAGGATCCATGTTCCGGTTACGAAACTGAATGTGCTCGGCACCATACGACGAGTCGTTCAGGACCATGACAATCAAGTCGATCCCGTTTTGCACGGCGCTGACGAACTCAGTGATTCCACCGAGCATGAAGCCGCCGTCTCCGCAGACCAGGAATACGGGCCTGCCGTGCGCGGCGAGCGCGGCTCCGATCGCGTTCCCCATGCCGAGGCCGATCGCGCCGAAGTTGCAGGTATGCACCAGTGAATGGGGGTCAGGAACGTGGAGCAGCTTATAGCCTGCAAACATGAAGCGACCGGCATCGACTACGACCACTCGGTCCTCGGGTATCAATCGGTCGATTGCTCGCACGGTCTCACGGAATGGGATACTGCCCACGAGAGAAGTGGAAGCCGGTGGGATCTCGTAGTCCTCGAGATCAGCAGACTTCTCGATCCAGTCTTCCCGAAACCGGCGGGCAGGGACCTCTGCCTCGTCGAGATACTCGATGATCGCGTCCGCGATCGTCGCAGCGTCGCCCAGTACGGCAGCATCGACATCGATGTGTCGCCTGATCGCCTGTGGATCGGTATCGCACTGCACGACTCGCTTGCCGTTCAGGAGGGCCCCTGAATCCGTGGTCCAGGAATTCAGGCTCGCACCGAACGCGATGACGCAATCGCTCTTGCCGATCTGGTCCAGAGCGGCGGAGGTGGAGAGTGTGCCGAATACTCCCAGCGCCCCTGGGTCCGCCGAGAACAGGGACTTTCCTCGCAAGGTGGTTGCGACCGGCGCGCCGAGACGCTCGGCAAGCCGGCAGATGGCTGCCCGAGCGCTCGGCGTCGCCGCCCCGCGGCCGGCCAGGACGATCGGTCGCTCGGCGGCAGCAACAATGCCGACTGCGTGGTCCATCGCGTCAGGGTCCAGTGTGGTGTTCCGGTCCGCAGGCGGCAGAGGGTCATGTTGGTACTCAACCTCTTTCCACATGTAGTCCACCGGCACGTTGAGTACGATCGGTCTGCGTTCTGCGGTCGCCCGCCACAAGGCCTCGCGCAAATCCTGAACAGCGGTCTCGGGGCGCCGTACCTGTTCGAAACCGGCGCCTGTCGGAAGAACCAGTTCTCTTTGTTCGATGTCCTGCAAGGTGTTTCGGTCACCCTCGGCGGTGTCGCCGCAGATCAACACTATCGGCATCCGGCTCCGCACGCTGTCGATCACAGGCGGAAGTGCGTTGGCCAATCCTGGACCGTGGGTGACGGTCGCCACGCCGACCTCTCCTGAAACGCTGGCGTAGCCATTGGCCATCAACACGGCGCCGGCCTCGTGCGCCGATGCGATGTATGTGGCTCCAGGGATCGAGGAGTAGTGGTTCGCCAGGTAGAGGTTGCCGTCGCCCATCAGGCCGAACAACGTCGTGACCCCATGGTCGATCAGCCCTTGGGCGAGAGCTTTGTGGACCTGCATCGGTTGACCCTTTCGTTCAGAACGTCTCGAGATCACGTTTTGCCGATCAGTCGGCGGATTCCCACGGTGCCGCCTGCGTGAGACGCGACTCTCGACACGATCGGATTGGACGACGGACCGTCGGCTACGGCGAGTTGTTCATTGCAAGGGGTAATTGAACATCCGCGCGCCTTCTGACGCCCGTTCTTGCGAGATGGTGTCGGCAAGCACTTTGTATTCGGGAATTCGGCCACGGTCCACTGTCGACCGGTCACGACAAACCAATTCGATGAGGTTGTCCGCCGGATCTCGCACATACATCTGGACCCCGCCATCCGGAAGCTCATATATGGTGCTGAGAATTCCTTTCTCTTTGATCCCCAGGTTCGTCGCGTGGTCGTACAGACCCATGAAATCGATTGTCTCCAGCGCAAAATGATGAATATGACTTACGTCCGTCGTCGGCCCGTATTCGTATACATGAAGGGTCCTGTCACCGACCGAGAACCACGCGGTCGGAACTGCGAAGGTGGGGGACGGGACCTGCTCGAGACGCAGAAAGTCTGTGTAGAAGCGCACCGACTCACCCAGTGCACGAGCTGGCACGCTCACGTGATTGACGGTTAGGACGGGGTGGCTCATCTCGATCCTTCGTTTCTCGTTGACACCGGGAGGAATTCGTATCGGTTGAGGCACAACCGATCAGACAGGTTGCGGGTTCGGAGCCGATGCAGCGACCTTCTCCTTCGCCTTCGCGAGGTCTTCACGAACGGCGAGACCGTACTCACGTGGGTCCAACTCGAGTCCGTACCGACGCCCCGACGGGTACAGCCGGGCCATCTGCTCGTGTTCTTCAGCGATCGCCGATCGCATCGCGGCCTCGTCGGGAAGGTCGACGTCTCCGGAGATGACCGCGGCGAGCCAACGGCTCTGGATGTCGATCATCCGGATATTGGCGCCGCCGCTGACGTCGAACAGTCCAACGAAATAGAGGCCAGGCCATTTTGGAGATACGGCCCTTCGGTACAGGTCGATGCGTCCACCGTTGATCGGCGACAGTTCGCTACCGAGGAACGGGATGTCGAACTGGTAACCGGTAGCGGCGATCACTGCGTCGAAATCCTCTTCCGTTCCGTCGTCGAATCGAACGGTAGTGCCTTCGGCGCTGCGTGTTCCGGGCCGGACGGCGATTCGGTTCCACGCGATATGGGACATCACGGTGGGGTGACTGGCCGGGTGCGTCCGCGTTTTCGGTGTCGTGAAGCCCCATTGCTCCATCCGCCCGTGCGCGACCAGCGTGACCAGTTCTCGGACCCGGCGCGCCAGTGGCCAAGGTAGCCAGGGGCGCTCCACCTTCGCCAGAAAACGTGACAACGGAGCACCGAACATCATTCGAGGCATGATCAGAACGGGAGAGCGGGCGGCCAGCACCGTCCGATCCGTCACAATGCAGACATCCGCTGCGATGTCCAGGCCGCTGTTTCCGGTCCCGACTACGAGAACCTTCTTTCCGGCGAACCGATCCGGGACCCGGTAGTCACGTGAATGCATGTATTCACCTGTGAAGTCGGCTGCGAATGGCGGGTGGCTCGGGATCGACTGGTGTCCGTTCGCTACCACCACATTGTCGAATTCGGGTTCCGTGCCATCGTTCAACTTCAACTTCCAGCGCGGAGCGCCCGGCGCTTCCGCTACGGGCTCGACGCTGTCGACCGCAGTGTTGACAACGATGTGCTGACGCAACCCGAAGTGGTCGGCGTAGGCGTTGAAGTAGGCCCTCATCTCATAGTGAGTGGGGAAGAGGGATGCCTCCGCGGGGATCGGAAAGTCGCGGTAACCGGTGTCCCTCGCTTCGGAATTGATCCGCAGCGACTGATATGCCGCGCCGATCCCGTTGTCGTTTTCGTATACCCACAGCCCACCGACCTCGGACCCCTTCTCGTAGACGGTGACGTCGAAGCCCCGTCCGATGAGGTGTTTGGCTGCACTCAGCCCGGCGGGCCCTGCGCCGATCACGGCAATTCGCTGGACCATCAAGATTTCCTACTTTCGAAACTAGTTTCCAGTTCTGGTAAACGCCATGGTATCGCTCGTCCATCCACCTGACAAGAGAGGGCGACGGACAGTGCGGGGCGATCGGTCGCGGTCGCCCGGGTGGTTGGTCGGTGCGATCGGTGGCGGCAGCGTGCAACGCAGGCATGGTCATGAGTGGTGAGTTCGCGTCTCGGGGTCAGGGTTCTGTTGCTGTCGCTGTTCGACGAGCCAGGTGGCGATCTGCGTTCGCGAGGTGTAGCCGAGTTTGGAGAGGATCCGTTCGACGTGGCCCTGTGCGGTGCGTTGCGAGATGACCAGCTTTGCGGCGATCGCCCTGTTGGTCAGTCCCTCGGCGACGAGCTCGGCGACTTGTCGTTCGCGTCGGCTCAGGGTGCCGACTTCGGGAGACTTCTTCGCAGGCGCGGGCTGTATATCGAAGGCGTATCCGACCGCGTTGTCGACGCTGAACGCGCTGCCGTGCTGGTATTTCTCTTCGAACTGCCGGTCACCGAGCACACGGCGTGCGTGTTGTTCGCAGTCGCTGTGGTAACTCAGACCTGTGAGATAGTTGGCCATGGTTCCGCCGACGTCCCGCCAGATTGCGGCGGCCGCTCCGAGAAGGACTGCGGCGCAGCCGGGATCGTGGTCGGCTTCGATCCATGCGAGGGCTTCCAGGCTGCAGCCGGTGCCGAACGAGTCGTCGGCACGAGTCGACAGTCGGATTCCCTCCTCGATGACCGCTCGCGCCCGGGTGCGATCACCATCGCACCACCACGCCCAGGCCCCGATCATCGCGGACCGCCCGCAGTACACGAAGTCGCCGAGTGCCCCGGCGAGGGCCAGCATCTCCTCGTGGCAGACGCGCGCCTTCGGCGCGTCGCCGACCGACACGCAGGAGAGCCCTTTGCCCAACAGGCTCACTACATGGAAGAAGTCAGCACCCTCGGTTTCTTGCGCGGCGCCGATCGCCTCATCGAAATACATTACGGCGGATACGGAGTCGCTGTTGTAGAGAGCGAGGAATCCTCGGACGAATCCCCGCAGCGCACGCATCGAGGTGTCGCCGGGTCGATCCTCGAGGGAATCGGCGCGGGCCAGCAGACCAACACCTTCAGCCACGTCTCCCTGCACTCCCGCGAAGAGACTGACCAGGTACAAGGCTTTGGCCAGATCCGCACCGGATTCGCCGACGTGGGCGGCGAGGACCCGGTCGAGCCAGAGCCGGCCCTCCCGGACGTATCCGCGGGAGAGCCAGAACGGAGACAACCCGACCGCCATTCGCAGTCCGGCATCGGCCTCGTCTGGTTCGGAGAGCGCAAAATACAGGGCAGCACGAAGATTCGGCTGTTCCCTATCGAGGAGATCGAGCCAATGCAGTTGACGAGGACTGATGATGTCGGCCGCGGCACGCGTGATCAGCTCCTGGTACCAGTCCTGAAAGCGTCTGCGCAGGTTGGGGTATTCGCCCGTGAGCTGCAGTTTTTCCTGGGCGTACTCTTTCAAGATGTCCAGCATCCGGTACCGGACCACGTCGCCGGCCTCTTCCCTGATCAAAATCGATTTGTCGACCAGTGCCGACACGACGTCGAGGAGATCGCCGCCCCGATCATCGTCGCCGCAGATGGCTTCGGCGGCGTCGAGTTCGAAGCTGCAGGCGAACACCGTCAACCGCGCCCACAGACGCTGCTCTTGCGGGGTGCACAGCTCGTAGCTCCAGCCGATGGACCACCGCAACGTCTTCTGCCGGTCGGGTGCGGCACGGCTGCCGCCGGTGAGCAGGCGGTATCGATCGGTCAAGCGGTCGAGGATCTGGTGCACGGACATGACTCGCAGCCGAGCTGCGGCCAATTCGATCGGCAATGGTAATCCGTCCAGGCGGGCGCAGATCTGCGCCACCGCCACCTGGTTGTCCTCCGTGAGTTCGAACGTCGGAACGGCGGCGACGGCTCGTTGCAGAAACAACGCGACCGACTCGTAGCCGGGCAACCCGCGAAGCGACGGCGCATGGTCTGGGTTGGGGGTCTGCATCGGCGGAACCCGGGTCACCGCTTCCCCCCTGACCCTCAGCGGTTCCCGGCTCGTCGCCAGGATGCGCACCCCCGGGCAGGTCCGCAACACGGTGGCCGCCAGTGCCGCCACCGACTCCAGCAGGTGCTCACAGGTGTCGAGCACCAGCAACACATCCTTGTCGGCGAGGTGGTCGGTCAGCAGGACCAACGGTGCGTCCACCGTGTGATTCCTCAGTCCGAGGACGTCCGATACGACACCGGTCACCAACTCCGGATCGGAGAGCTCGCTGAGCTCGATCAGCCAGGCCCCGTCGGTGAACGCTCGCTGCGAGTCGGTGGCGACTCGCAGCGCGAGCCGGGTCTTCCCGACGCCCCCGATCCCGGTCAATGTCACCAGCCGGGACGCGGACAGCATCTTCTTCGTCTCGCCCACCTCATGGCGGCGGCCGACGAAACTGGTCAGCTCCACCGGCAGGTTTCCGGTCCGGCCTCGGCCCCGGACCGGCATCGAATTGCCCGAACCACCGCCCGATCGTGCCTTCGCGTCGGGCGGCGGCACGGGCATCGGGGTGAGTTCGGTCGGGCGGCCCGCGGGCCCGGCTCGATTGGATTCGTCGTTCATGGATTCTTCGCTGATCTCGGTGGGCCGCTACCGTGCCGGTCAGACGACGAGCGTGATGCGGCGTCCGAGCTGGCGGTCGTACTCGTGGTGAGCAGCCTCGATCTCTGAGAACGTGAACGTTGTCGAGCCGGGGAGGTCTAGCTCACCGCTCGCGAGGAGTTCGGCGAGTGCGTGCAACATCGCGCCGGATTCGTGAGTGATCACCAGCGTCGCGCTCTCCGGCGACACGCTGTGGGGCGGGCTTCCCGGGACAACGGTGACGTAGTGCCCCCCGGGCCGTAACGCGGCGGACAGGTCAATTCCGGCGGTGTCGATCACTGCGTCGACGCGGGAGACCGGCAGTGAGCCGATATGTACTTCCTCGGCTACACCGGTCGGCAACGATTCCGCCTGCTCGGCCCGCCGAACCAACGCGTGCGCGCGGTATCCGCGGAGGTGGAGAAGCTGCAGGGCGATACGTCCGACCGCGCCGGCGGCTCCGGCGACGAGCACGTCGGCTCCCGGAGTCAACTGCAGAGCATCGACGGCCTGCATCGCGGTCAAGCCGGGTAGAGGTAACTGGGCAAGGATGGCCGAGTCGACGTTTTCGGGGGCACGGGCAAGGGACGTCTCCGGGAGGCAGACGAACTCCGACCATGTCCCGTTTCCGGTGACGGCCGACGTCGAGGCACCAATGACCCGATCACCGGGCAGAAACCGGCCGGCATTCGGGCCCGCCTGTTTTACGGTGCCCACCAGGTCGTATCCGAGCGTGAACGGCGCACTTCCCTGAGGTGTGATCATCCCGCTACGAATTTTCACGTCGGCGGGATTGATCGCCGATGCTTCGAGGGCGATGAGTACTTCACCCTCACCCGGACTGGGGACCGGAATATTTCGCACCTGGAGCACATCGATGTATCCAGGAGAATCGAACTGAACAGCGAACATGGTTCATACCTTTTTCGTGTGTGAAACGAGACGATCTGGGGCGGTTGCGGTGAGAACGCACGGCGTGGCCGCGCAGCCGGGGCGACCGGGTGGCTCGCGGTGAGCCACCCGGTCGCCCGCGGCAGGACGTGGGCCGGTGCACACGTCCGACGACGGTCGGCTATCGAAGCGACCGCAGGCCCACGCGAATCTCTTCTGCCAGGAGCTGTGGCTGTTCCCAGGCCGCGAAGTGCCCGCCCTTGTCGAGCTTGTTGTAGTGGACGAGGTTGGGATACGCCTTCTCCGTCCAACTGCGCGGTGCCTGATAGAGCTCGTCGGGAAAGACGCTCACGGCAACCGGGATGGAGACGCCCCTGGTGGCGAGGAACGCCGGGGACGTGAGTTCCCAATAGAGCCGAGCTGCGGACACCGCGGTGTTCGTCAGCCAGAACAGCGTGATGTTGTCGAGGACGTCGTCTCGCGTCAGGCCTTCGGGCTGTCCGGCAAAGGCCCGGGAGATCAGCTCCAAACTCTTCGCGTCGTGGTCGAGCATGAACGTTGCCAGTCCGACGGGCGAATCTGTCAATCCGGTCAGTGTCTGTGGGCGCGTCCCCATCTCCACGGCGTAGCCGATGTGCTGGTAGAAGAAGGCCAGCTGGTCGGAGGCGGCCTTTTCGTCGTCGGAGAGATCGGACGGCAGTGGGTTGCCGGTGCGGAGCGCCTGATCGATCTCGGGTGGAACCACAGAAGCCATGTTGGTGTGAATGCCGACCAGTTCCGGCGGCGCCTGTAGAGCCATCAGTTCCGTGACGATCGCGCCCCAGTCGCCGCCTTGCGCCGCGTACCGCGTGTATCCGAGGCGCTTCATCAGCTCGATCCAGGCACGTGCGATGCGGTCGAGGCCCCAGCCGGTGGTGGTCGGCTTGCCCGAGAACCCGTAGCCGGGCCCCGACGGAATCACCAGATGGAAAGCGTCCGATGCGTCACCACCATGAGCGGTGGGATCGGTCAGCGGTTCGATGATCTTCAGCTGCTCGATGATCGACCCGGGCCACCCGTGCGTGACGATGAGCGGCAACGCGTCCTCGTGCTTCGAGCGAATGTGAATGAAGTGAATGTCGAGCCCATCGATCTCTGTGATGAACTGCGGCAGAGCGTTCAGCTTCGCCTCGACCTTGCGCCAGTCATAATCCGACGCCCAGTACTGCGCGAGTGCCTGGCTCGTCGCGAGCGGCACGCCCTGCGACTGATCTGCGACGGTCTCCTTGTCGGGCCACCGTGTGGCCGCGATGCGCTGGCGCAGCGCCTCGAGTTCGGACTCAGGGAACTCGAACGTGAACGGCCGGATCGCGACTTCGGATGTGACAGGCATGTGGGGTCCTTGCTGTGTTGATTGGTGGTCGAGATTGGTTTTTGGGTGGATCGGAGCGTCAGACGGGCAGCTCTGTCCCGGCCTGTTCGGCGACCATGTAGGCGGCGTACCAGTCGGGCCAGTTCTCGTCGTACTGTCCGCCATTGCGCTTCTCGTGTTCACCGTGGGCGATGGCCGCGCGGAAAAGCGCCTTCATCAGTTCGCGGTGGGAACTGAATGTTGTTGCTGCGGAGTCGATGCGGCCGGGCAGGCGGGTAGTGACTTCCTGCAGCTTCCAGGTGTTGCCGTCGGGATCGTGGAAGCTGGCGTACGAGTTGTAGCTGGAATGGTCGGGATCCGGTCCGGGGACCGGGCCGTTCGCGGTGTAGTGGAAGATGTCGCTGACATCGGTTCCGGCGGCGACCAGCTGCTGGTGGGCGGCGACGATGTCGGAGACGATGAGGAAGGCTGTGGCGGAGCCGGGTGCGGCGGTGGTCAGGCCGGTGCCGAAGTGGATCGAGGTGGCGGCGCCGGGCGGGGTGAACTGGACGACGCCGGAGTCGGGCGGTGTGAAGTCTCGTCGCCAGCTGAGTTTCGTGTAGAAGTCGGTGGCGCGATCCATGTCGGAGACGGGGAGGACGAGGACCTCGAGTTTCATGTCGACGGTCGCGATCGTCGCGGTGGTGGTCGCCTGTGTGGTGCGGGTTTCGGTCATGCTCATTACTTCCTTCTGGGGATTTCTCTGGTGGGTGGTGAGGTGAGATCGGGGCGATCGACGGTGCAAACGCCTTACATCGGGGTGCTGCTGCTGTGCCAGCCGGCAAGGATCTGGTCGCCGATGGTGGTTTCGGCGCGGCGGTCCTGCCTTTGGTCGCGTTGCCGGTCGTGCCGGCTCTGCTGCTGCATGGTGTTGTCGTGGTCGGGGGGAGTGCCAGGTGCGACGACGGCGGCGACGGGGGTGGCGGCCGCTGTGGTGGCGGCTGCAGTGCCGGCGGGGATGACGCCGAGTGCGGCGGTGGCGACAGCGGCGGTGGCGAACTGCTTCCAGGAAGTGATGCTGGTGTGTGAGTTGTTCTGGTGGAGGTGCGTGCTGTTCATGCCGATAAGACTCGCAATTGCACGCCGCGTGTAACGGCGGTGATCTACGTGCTTCACTACCTGCATTTCCTACGCAGGTACTCCGAGAAAGAGAAGGCGGACCGGTCTGTTCGAAACGGCACTACGGCTTTCCGGAATCGATGCTCTCCTCGCGGGCGATCCAGGCGGCAAGCTGCGCGCGGGATCGATGCCCGGTCTTCGTGAGGATGCGGTCCACGTGTCCTTCTGCGGTACGAGGCGAGATGACCAGTCGCTCCGCGATCTCCTTGTTCGTGAGTCCCTCCGCCACCAGCTTTCCCACTTCCTTCTCACGAGGGGTTAGCTTCACCTGAGCTGAAGGAGTGGCCGGCGCCGCCGGCTTGGACGTGCGCTTTTGCAACGCGAATTCGATCGACGCGAGGTGTTCGAGGCGTTCACCGGCCTGGGATTCTCGCTCGAACGCAGCGTCACCCAGCAGCTGACGGGTGCGATTCTCGTAACGAGTTCGTGTGCGGATCAACTCTTCGTTTCCGAAGAGCGGAGAACTCCCCATCTCGCCACACAGAGTGCGCCCGATACCCAGCAGACGTGCGGATCGAGCGGGATTGCCTTCCTCGATCGCGATCCACGCAAGAATTTCGGTGCATGCACTCACACCCAACCAGTCGCTCAGTGACTGCTTCAGTTCGATCGCTTCCTTCAACGAATCCGAAGCTTGCGGGTACTTGCGCTGGGTCCACAGGGCAAGTCCGCGGGCCCACAGCGCCCACGACGTCGAGAACCGCTCCGGCAGCGCTTTACCCCGGGCGATTGTCTCCTCCGCCCAGGCAAGGGATTGTTCCAGGTTGCCGGACAGGCAGTGCACGAAAGCTAATTGGGCGCCGCCCAACAGTGTCAGGGAGTTGACTTCCCCTGACTCGGCGTGATGTGACGTGCCGGCAGTGAGAAGCTCCAACGCTACTTCGAGATTTCCGTCGATCTCCTCCGCCGCGCCTCGGAACTGAAGCGCAAACGCCTGGGCGGTTCGATCACCGACCGATTCCGCGACGTCGCTGCATTCCATCAAGTAGCGCTTGGAGGTCGTGATGTCGCCCTGAATCATTGCGTACCAACCGATCACCCAGAGCGCTTTCGCCCTCTCGCGGCTCGGCTGGCGGTCGGCCTCCAAGGCCCGGGTCAGCCAGTACCGCCCGTCTCGCAGCAGGCCGCTCGCGTTCCAGAAGAACCACAGCGAACCTGCCATCCGGAGACCGGTTCGGGCCTCGCCTGGGGTGGACAGGCAGTATTCCAGCGCCGACCGCAGGTTCGCCCGCTCGTGCCGGAGGCGACGGTTCCATTCCAGCTGGCCCGATGCCAGTGACTGAGCCTCGCTGCGTTCCGCCATCCGCAGGAAATAGTCTCGATGATTTCTGTGCCACTTGTCTTCGTCACCTTGCTCGGCAAGTCTCTCGACCGCGTAATCCTTGATGCTTTCCAGCAACTTGTACCGAACCGTGGATCCGGACTGAACGGTGGAGACGACCGATTTTTCGACAAGAGTGGAGATCAATTCGAGAGCATCCGGAACGATGTCCGGATCGGTGCACACGCTCTCGACTGCATCGAAATCGAAACCGCCTGCGAAGACCGACAGCCGCGCCCACAGGACTTGTTCCTCCGGCGAGCACAGATCGAAGCTCCAGTCGATGGCGCCACGCAGCGTTTGATGCCGCACCGGACCGCCACGGTTTCCCCGAGTCAACAGATCGAACAGTGCGCCCTCCCGCGACAGGACGCGGTCGAGGGGAAGGGACCTGATCCGGACAGCTGCGAGTTCGATTGCCAAGGGGATGCCGTCCAGCCGCCGGCACAGACGGGCAACCCCCTGGCGGCTCTCGTCGTCGAGGGTGTATCCAGGGACGACTGATGCAGCGCGTTGCTCGAACAGATCGACCGCCTCGGAATGAAAGCTCTTTCCTTCTCGTCCGTCGGCGAGCTGAGCCTCATCCAGGACCGACATGGGAGGAACCTCGAACACCGCCTCACCCAGCACACCGAGTGGTTCCCTACTGGTTGCCAGGATCTCCACGCGGTCCGACCGGCGAACGATCTCGGCGGCGACCGTGCCGCACGCCTCGATCAAGTGCTCACAGTTGTCCAGGACGATGAGCGCATGCCTTCCACCGAGGAATTCGAAGAGGTAGTGAGTACCATCCGCAGTCACTCCGTCCCGGATATCGAGCCCCTCGGCAATTGCGCTGACGACAAGTTCTGGAAGGGAGATCGCGGCGAGATCCACGAACCAGATGCCGTCGGCGTAGGTTCTGCGCACTTCCGAGGCGACGCGGCACGCCAGCCGGGTCTTACCTACTCCTCCGAATCCGGTGAGTGTCACTATCCGAGAATCCGCGAGCCGCGCCTTGACCGCGGCCACTTCATTTCGGCGTCCGACGAAACTTGTCACTTCACGAAAGAATTCGTGCGCGGTGGGAACGAGTTGGTCGGCCGCCGCCACGTTCTCCTGCCGATGGCTGTCTCCCGGTTCGGTGTGCAGTGCCATCTCGTCGACGGGAAAATTATGGAGACGTTGGGATGCGCGGAGTTGCTGACCGAGTTCCGTGGCGGAGGGACGGCTCGCCGGGGTGCCGGACATCGCACGTTCGATGATTGCGCTGACATCCTCGGGAATTCCGTGCTTCCGTGGGTCCGGAACGGGCTCGGCCGTGATCCTCAGGAACTGGGCCACCACCTGCTCCCCACTGCGGCGTTCGAAGGCAGCGTGGCCGGTCATCACAGCGAACAACGTGGCACCGAGGCCGTAGACATCGGCAGCAGCGCTCGGGGGTTCGCCGGTCACCACCTCGGGGGCGGTGAACGCCGGCGAACCCGTCACGACGCCGGCGGTGGTTTCGAACCCGCCGGCGATACGGGCGATGCCGAAATCTGACAGCGCCGGCTCGCCGTAGTCGGTGATCAGGATGTTCCCGGGCTTGACGTCGCGATGAAGGATCCCGAGGCGGTGGGCAGTCTCGAGGGCACCGGCCATCTTCACCCCGAGCCGCAGCGCTTCGTCGAGCGGGAGCGGTCCGTCGCGCCGGATCCGCGTGTCGAGTGAGTCCTGGGCGTGGTACGGCATGACGATGTACGGCCGACCGTTATCGGTGACGCCCACATGGAGGACATTGACGACATGGGGGTGTCCGGTCAGCCTGCCCGCCGCGCGCTGCTCACGCAGGAACCGTTCCCGGTTCTCCTCGTCGAGGTCCGCGGTGAGGACCTTGATTGCCACGGTGCGGTCGAGTGCCGCCTGGGTGCACCGGTAGACGACGCCGAAACCGCCGCGGCCGATCTCTTGTGCGTCCTCGAATCCGGCGGCTGCCAGCTCCGCCGTGATCGAACCCGTCGCGCCACGTTGCGTCGCGAAAGGATCGATGTCAGTCATCGACTACATCGATTCTTCCGGTTCGAGTCGTTGTCGAAGAAATGCATCACTGCTGGCCTCTCGCGGATGTATCTAAGGATATCGCTGCAATGACGGTGGCGTTGCGAATGGTCACGCCTGTTTCACCAGCTGCGTCAACCCAGCGCTCAATCCGCCCGCCCACCTCCGCGTGACGAAGTGCATGGCGCTGTCGGGGTAACTCCCCGGCGGCGCCCTATCCTGCCCACTTGACACATTCGCCTACACATCAGGTGTCATCACGGTCGAACCTGTGTCGCGAGGTGGGGGTGGTGGCGTCTCTGCAAACTGTCCATCCGCTGCGACGGACGACGGTGGTGTCCGGAGGACGGTCCGCGGAGTCCTTCCCACTCGGGGAATGCGACCGGCCTGCGACTCGTGAGGTGACCGGTGTTGCTGGTGAGATCGATCAGGCACCGGGCAGCGCCCTGCACGGAGAGGTGGTGCCTGCGCGCCACGTCGAGTAGTTCGTCGAAAGCCTGGGCATCGCTGTAGCCGCGTCTGGTGATCAGGACCGCCTTCGCAGTGGTCACGACTTCACGGTCCGACGACCCCCGGCGCCGGTCGAGGAAGCTTCGGGCGGACCGCACGGGGTTCGAGATCTCGGAATTCAACATCTGGCATCACCTTCGCCTACGACATTCCCCGGGTCACGGAGTCGTAAACGGATACGGACGCATTCCCGTCCCCGTTCACCGAGGATGGGGAAGCAGATCAGCTCGACCGGGCGCACTGCGACCGCCGATCGTCGGCCGATCGTTCCCTTGAGCGAATCTTAAAGAACCTCGTAGTTCAGGTTGGTTGTTCGTCGTTCCGGCACTGTGCACACTCAGCTGGTCACAGTTGTGACGAGTGTCGAGACGCGGAAGGAAGAACGTGATGAGCGCCCATGGCCCCTCGTTCTCCTCCGCTGCGTTCCACTGTTGTCGCTGATCTCGTGACCGGGCGCCTGCGGGCACCCGATTCGGAGTTCGTACCTCCGATTCCCTGATCGTCCCGTCCGCCCGACCGTCGTCGGCGTGGATTCGGCGCCACGCGCGTGTCTCGTCTTCCTTCCGTTCGTCCATGCATTGAGGAGTTCCGTCAGATGACCCGAAGATTCGTCGGCAGAGCAACAGCTCTGATTGCGGCTACGGCCGCCGCAGCACTGGTGCTCACCGGGTGCGCCGCATCCCAATCGGTGGCCTCCTCGAACGTCCGTGAGGGAACGACGTCACGTTCAGCGACGGCACGCCGTTGTCAGCGGACTCGGTGAAGGAGAACTTCGACCTCCTCGGTTTCGGCAACAAGGAACTCGGTGTCGTCCCGGTATCCGCGTACTGGGGCGGGTACCTCCGCACGGAGGTGATCGATCCGAGCACCGTGAAGGTCACCCTCGACAAGCCGAGTGCCGGTTTCCTTCAGGGCCTCTCGATGTACTTTGCCGGGATCCTCGGGCACACGACGCTGCAGTTGAGGAAAGAGGACCGCGCGCTTCCGCAGAACATCGTGGCGACCGGACCGTTCGTCGTGACGGAACACGTGTACCAGGAGAAGACCGTCCTGCGGAAGCGGGAAGGGTACAACTGGGAGCCGGCGAGCCGGGGGCACAACGGTGCGGCGGCGTACACCCGCAGCTCGTGGCTGTCGCAGGCCATCGCGTCCCTCCCCGCGGCCGGTGTGTCCGTACCGGTGTTCTTGGTGGGGCTCGCGATCCTGCAGGTCTTCTCGTTTCAACTGCGGTGGTTTCCCCCGATCGGGAACGACGGCTTCGCCTCTCTCGTGCTGCCCGCCGTCACGCTGGCGATACCGGTGTCGGCGCCCATCGCGCAGCTGCTGCTGAAGAACATCGAACTCGGGTTGAACGCGCCCTACGTCACGGTGTCCGTCGCGAAGGGCGCCAGCCGGTTGTGGGTTCTCGTGCGCGATGTTCTCGAGAACGCGAGCCTGCCCGCACTGACGATTGCCGGACTCACCCTCGGCAATTTGCCGGCCGGCGCCGCCCACGTCGAGCGCCGGCGTGGGCTCGTCCGCCAATAGCAGTGCCGGATCACTTGCGAGCAGTGCACCGACCGATTCTTCGAGCGGCCTGCTGAGGTCGGGACTGTGGGATCACGTGGTGCCGTTGCTACAGGACCGGGGCGCGCCGCGCTCGGGTACACGAGACCCTGTTGCGATCAAGCGGGGTCGCCTCGCGGCTCGGACCGCGTTCTCGACCGCGGTGAGCAGCGCGGTCGAGACGCCGGTTCAACGACGCTAATGCCCGTCTCGGGTGCGGCGGAGGGTTCGGATCGGCGTGATGGTTACTCGGGGTCGTGCCCACAGCAGGGACTGCGGAGGGCGGATTCGGCGACTGGTCGGCGCGTTCGAGAGCTTCAAATCCGTTGGGAGCGAGAAATTGTCGCGCCTCCATCTCGACTGCACACCCGGAGTCGAACACGAGAGTAGTATCCGGGCGACGGCCCCGGAGCGCCTGCGTGGGACAACTCAGCGCGGGGCAGGGTGTGCCATGCTGAGAACGAAGTCTGACGAAGTCACGGGGGTGACATGGCTGTTCACATACTGGTGCGGTCCTCAGGGAAGCGTGGATGGATGCTGCGGTGCGATCTGTGTGAGCACCGATTCGACGCTGCCGTCGCCGGTCGTCCGGAGGCGGTCGCCTTCGCACGCACCAACGGGTGGATCGTCGGTGAGGCGACGTGGTGCCCGATGTGCGCGGCCACCCACACGATCCGCCGGACCGCCTGAACTGCAGGCCGTCGCCCTTTGCCCCGAACGCAGTGGACGGTGTCGCCCGCCCTACAGCGGCACCGCGGTGGTCCGGGACGAGATCATCGATCGATATCCGGTGATCGCCGACCTGCTGGGTGTGGTCTCCGAGCGACTGACCGACGACTTGATGCAGGAACTGAACGGCCGAGTCGACATCGACGGCGAGGATCCCGCAGATGTCGTTTACGACTGGCTGAAGAGCGAGTCGCTCGTGGAGTGATCAGGGTGCCCACACAACACACCTAGGGTGTGTTCTCGCGCGCGGCGTTCCAAGGGACTGTAGTGGCACCGGCTTGTCCGGCGCCCTGTACAGACGGACCGAGCGTCCCGCCGTGAGCCAGCGGCGCACACCCTGATTGGTGATTTGATGGAACACGCCGCACGAGCGACCTACCGTGAGCATCGATCGGATCCGTTCCCGCTGTCCGCGGCACAACACGGGCTGTGGTTTGCGCAGCAACTCGCCCCGGACGTGCCGGTCTGCATCGCGCAGTACGTCGACATTCGTGGGCCGCTGGACGTCGAATTGTTCCGTGAGGTCGCGCTCGTGGCCGGCCACGAATACGAGTCGGTGTTCCTGCGTCTGATCGACGTCGACGGGGAACCACACCAGGTGATCGATCCGCCTGCCGACGCGGCCATGGGCGTCGTCGACTTCCGCGGCGCATCCGACCCGATGGCGGCGGCCGAGACATGGATGCACGAGAACTACACGGCACGAGTGGATTTCGAACACGACCACCTGTGCGAGTCGTCGCTGCTGTGCGTCGGTGACGAACGGCACCTGTGGTACAGCCGGATCCACCACGTCGCCCTCGACGGATACGCGGCGATGACACTGGTCAACCGTGTCGCCGCCCTGTACACCGCGGCGGTCGAAGACCGTGCGCCCGAACCGAACCGTGCCGCGGACCTGCACACCCTGCATGGCCTCGACGAGGACTACCGGGCATCTCACCGGTTCTCGTCCGACCGCGACTACTGGGCCGAACGACTCCACAGGCGCACGAACGGGGCCTCCCTCACCGATCTCGAGGCGCCCCCCGCCGCCCACAGCCTGACCGTCCGCGCGGCGTTGTCGCCCGAGACCGTCGCCCGACTCGAGGACACGGCCGCCCGGCCGGGCGCGACGGCGGCCGCCGCGTTGATCGCCGCGTTCGCCTGCCATCTGTCGCGGCGGACGGGACGGGAAGACGTCCGCGTCGACATTCCGCTGTCCGCCCGCACCACCGCCGTACTGCGACGGTCCAGCGGCATGCTCGCCAACGTCGCGCCCCTACTGGTCCAGGTCCGATCCGGCGACACGGTCGGCGACCTCGTGGTCCGGGTGCAGCACGAACTGATGGGAGCGATGCGGCACCAGCGCGGCAACGTCGAGGACATCCTGCGCGACCTGGGTGTGTCCGCCGAAGCGCGCAGGATCTCGGGACCGATGATCAACGTGATGCTGTTCGATCAGGACCTCACGTTCGGGTCGTTGACCGGAGACTTCCGGATCCTCACCACGGGTCCTGTCCCGGACCTGTCCGTCAACGTATATCGCAGCGGCACCCCGGCATCGACGATCGTCGAGTTCGAGGCCAACCCGTACCGCTACCGCGACGACGAACTGCGGTCGCATCACGCCGCCGTCGTCGGGTTGATCGACGAACTGCTCGCCGCAGACCCCGGCACTCCACTCGCCGCGATCGGCGCGCAGGAGTTGGATCGTTTGACGCCGGTGGTGGGTGGGGGGTCGGTCCCGGAGGTGTCGTTGCCGGGGTTGTTGGCGGCGGCGGTGGGGGTGGTTCCGGATGCGGTGGCGGTGGTGTGTGGGGGTCGGCGGTTGACGTATGGGGAGGTGGATGCGGCGTCGAATCGGTTGGCGCGGGTTTTGCTGGAGGTGGGGGTGGGTGCCGAGTCGGTGGTGGCGGTGGCGGTGGCGCGGTCGGTGGAGTCGGTGGTGTCGGTGTGGTCGGTGGCGAAGACGGGTGCGGCGTTTGTGCCGGTGGATCCGCTGTATCCGGTGGGCCGGATCGAGCACATGGTTGCTGATTCGGGTGTGGTTGTGGGGGTGGCGTTGTCGGGTTCGGTGGACCGGTTGCCGGGTGCGGTGCGGTGGGTGGTGCTCGACGACGCGGAGACGGTGGAGCGGTTGTCGTCGGTGTCGGCGGGGCGGGTGTCGGATGCGGATCGGGGTGTTCCGGTGCGGGTGGGTCAGGCGGCGTATGTGATTTATACGTCGGGGTCGACGGGGTTGCCGAAGGGTGTGGTGGTGACTCATCGGGGGTTGGCGAATGTGGTGGCGTCGCAGCGTTCGGAATTCGGGGGAGGTGCGGGTGCGCGGGTGTTGCAGTGTGCGTCGCCGAGTTTCGATGCGTCGGTGTTCGAGTTGGTGTGGGCGGTGGGGATGGGTGCCCGGTTGGTGGTGGTTCCGCCGTCGGTGTATGGCGGGGTGGAGTTGGCGGAGATTGTCGATCGTGAGGGTGTGACTCATGCGGTGTTGACGCCGACGGCGTTGTCGTCGCTGGACCCGTCCGGGTTGGAGACTCTGCAGACGTTGGTGGTTGCGGGTGAGGCGTGTCCGCCGGAGTTGGTGGCGCGGTGGGCGCCGGGCCGGAGGATGTTCAATGCGTACGGGCCGACGGAGGCCACGATCATGTCGAATGCGAGCGACCCGTTGGTCGCGGGAGAGCTGGTGACGGTTGGTGGTCCGGTTGTTGGGTTCGGTGAGTTGGTGTTGGATGCGCGGTTGCGGCCGGTGCCGTTCGGGGCGGCGGGGGAGTTGTATTTGTCGGGTCCGGCGTTGGCGCGGGGGTATCGGAATCGGTTGGGGTTGACAGCGTCACGGTTTGTGGCGGATCCGTTCGGTGGTGCGGGGCAGCGGATGTATCGGACGGGGATGTGGTGCGGTGGCGGGCGCGTGCGGAGGGTGGGCCGGTGCTCGAGTATGTGGGTCGTTCGGATTTTCAGGTGAAGATTCGTGGTTTCCGTGTCGAACTCGGCGAAATCGATGCGGTACTGACGCAGCATCCCCGTATTGCGTTCGCGGTGACCCTCGGTCGCACCGCCCCGTCCGGGGACACCGTCCTGGTGTCCTACGTTCTACCGTCCGGTGACGGCGAACCCGACGTTGCCGAGGTCACCGACCATGTGCGCGGCAGTGTGCCCGCGTACATGGTGCCCGCGACGATCGTGATCCTCGACGAGTTGCCTCTCACCCCGGTGGGCAAGCTGGACCGGCAGGCCTTGCCCACACCGGATTTCGCGGTGGTACGCACCGTCTTCCGTGCGTCGGACAGCGGAACCGAGCGGACCGTGGCAGATGCCTTCGCCGAGGTACTCGGACTCGACCGGGCCGGGCTCGACGACAACTTCTTCGACCTGGGCGGCAATTCGCTGAGCGCGACCCGCGTCGTCGCCCGCATCAACTCGGCACTGGGTATCGGTCTGGGGGTGCGGGAGCTGTTCGAGGCACCCACGGTGGCGGGGTTCGCCGCCCGCGCCGATGCATCGGATCGCCGCATCGCGGCGCGTGCCGCCCTGACCGCGGGTCCGCGCCCCGACCGTGTGCCGCTGTCGCTGGCGCAGCAGCGGATGTGGATCGTCAACCAGGTCGACACGGCTTCGCCCGCCTACAACATTCCGATTGCGCTGCGCCTGTTCGGCGATCTCGATATCGAGTCCATGCGTGCGGCTTTCGGCGACGTCGTCGAACGGCACGAACCGCTCCGCACTGTCTACCCGGGGTCCGCGGACGGCCCGCACCAGGTGGTGCTGCCCGTGGACCAGGTGACCCTCGACCTCACTCCGGTCACCGTGTCCGACGAAGCGGCGCTGCGCACCGAGTTGGTGTCTCTGGCGTCGGCCGAATTCAACGTGCGCAGCGAGGTCCCGATGCGCACCGCGCTCCTGCGGATCGGTCCGGACGAACACGTGTTGGCCCTGGTGCTGCACCATATCGCGGCGGACGGATCATCGATGGCGCCGCTGGCCCGCGACGTGATGATCGCGTACACCGCTCGTGCACACGGACGTCCGCCCGGGTGGGCGCCGATGCCGGTGCAGTACGCCGACTTCGCGCTGTGGCAGCGCCGCACCCTCGGCAGCGACACCGACCCGGACTCGCCCATCTCGGCGCAGCTGGACTACTGGCGCCGGACCCTCGACGGGATGCCCGAGCTGCTCGAGCTGCCGCTCGACCGCCGGCGACCCCTGCAGCGGTCCTCGCACGGCGCCACCGTGCCGTTCGCGATCGGCGCGGACCTGCACAGGAAGCTGTCCGAACTTGCTCGGAGTCATGATTCGACACTGTTCATGGTCGCGCACGCCGCTCTCGCCGTCCTGCTCGGTCGGCTGAGCGGTGCGACGGATCTCGCAGTGGGCACGCCCGTCGCCGGCCGCGGCGACGCGGCACTGGACGAGATGGTCGGCATGTTCGTCAACACCGTGGTGCTGCGAACCCGCGTCGCACCCGAACGCTCCTTCACCGACCTGATGGCGCACGTCCGCGACACCGATCTCGGCGCGTTCGGGCACACGGAGGTGCCGTTCGACCGGGTCGTGCAGGCGGTCGACCCGGTGCGGTCCACGGCGCACGCCCCACTGTTCCAGGTGCTGCTCGAATTCCAGAACACCGAGGAGAGCCGACTCGAACTGCCCGGTCTGACCGTCGAGGTCGTCGACGCCGGCGTCGAGGTCGCCAAATGCGACCTGTTCCTGACCCTGAGTGAGAACGTCGACGAAACCGGCGCGCCCGCCGGGATGTCCGCCGCATTCGGCTTCGCCACCGACGTCCTGGGCGCGGGCACCGTCCGCGGCTTCGCGGATCAGTTCGTCCGGATCCTCGACGCGGTCACCGCATCGCCGGATCGCCCGATCGGCGACATCGACGTTCTCGGCGCGCAGGAGTTGGATCGTTTGACGCCGGTGGTGGGTGCGCGGTCGGTCCCGGAGGTGTCGTTGCCGGGGTTGTTGGCGGCGGCGGTGGGGGTGGATCCGGATGCGGTGGCGGTGGTGTGTGGGGGTCGGCGGTTGACGTATGGGGAGGTGGATGCGGCGTCGAATCGCTTGGCGCGGGTTTTGCTGGAGGTGGGGGTGGGTGCCGAGTCGGTGGTGGCGGTGGCGGTGGCGCGGTCGGTGGAGTCGGTGGTGTCGGTGTGGTCGGTGGCGAAGACGGGTGCGGCGTTTGTGCCGGTGGATCCGCAGTATCCGGTGGGCCGGATCGAGCACATGGTTGCTGATTCGGGTGTGGTTGTGGGGGTGGCGTTGTCGGGTTCGGTGGACCGGTTGCCGGGTGCGGTGCGGTGGGTGGTGCTCGACGACGCGGAGACGGTGGAGCGGTTGTCGTCGGTGTCGGCGGGGCCGGTGTCGGATGCGGATCGGGGTGCGCCGGTGCGGGTGGGTCAGGCGGCGTATGTGATTTATACGTCGGGGTCGACGGGGTTGCCGAAGGGTGTGGTGGTGACTCATCGGGGGTTGGCGAATGTGGTGGCGTCGCAGCGTTCGGAATTCGGGGGAGGTGCGGGTGCGCGGGTGTTGCAGTGTGCGTCGCCGAGTTTCGATGCGTCGGTGTTCGAGTTGGTGTGGGCGGTGGGGATGGGTGCCCGGTTGGTGGTGGTTCCGCCGTCGGTGTATGGCGGGGTGGAGTTGGCGGAGATTGTCGATCGTGAGGGTGTGACTCATGCGGTGTTGACGCCGACGGCGTTGTCGTCGCTGGACCCGTCCGGGTTGGAGACTCTGCAGACGTTGGTGGTTGCGGGTGAGGCGTGTCCGCCGGAGTTGGTGGCGCGGTGGGCGCCGGGCCGGAGGATGTTCAATGCGTACGGGCCGACGGAGGCCACGATCATGTCGAATGCGAGCGACCCGTTGGTCGCGGGAGAGCTGGTGACGGTTGGTGGTCCGGTTGGTGGGTTCGGTGAGTTGGTGTTGGATGCGCGGTTGCGGCCGGTGCCGTTCGGGGCGGCGGGGGAGTTGTATTTGTCGGGTCCGGCGTTGGCGCGGGGGTATCGGAATCGGTTGGGGTTGACAGCGTCACGGTTTGTGGCGGATCCGTTCGGTGGTGCGGGGCAGCGGATGTATCGGACGGGGATGTGGTGCGGTGGCGGGAGCGTGCGGAGGGTGGGCCGGTGCTCGAGTATGTGGGTCGTTCGGATTTTCAGGTGAAGATCCGTGGTTTCCGTGTCGAACTCGGCGAAATCGAATCAGCCCTCCTCGGATACCCCGGTATCGACCACGCCGTGGTGCACACCAGCGGCGACCGGTTGGCCGGCTACGTCGTCCCCGTCGCGGGTTCGGAACTCGACACGTCCGCGGTCCTGGCACACGCCCGCGCGCGCCTGGCCCCACACATGGTCCCTGCGACCGTGACGGTGCTCGACGCCGTGCCGAGGACCGCGAACGGGAAACTCGACCGCGCGGCCCTGCCGGAACCGGACTTCACCGCGGGGCGTGCCGAGTATCGGGCGCCTCGCAATGCGACCGAGGAGATGGTCGCCGCCGCGTTCGCCGAGGGGCTCGGACTGGACCGGGTCGGCCTCGACGACAACTACTTCACGCTCGGTGGCACGTCACTCACCGCGACGAGCGTGATCGCCCGGATCGCCGAATCCTCCGCGCGCGTCGTGCCGGTGCAGTGGATCTTCACGCATCCGACGCCGGAAGCTCTGGCACACATGATCGCCACGGCCCCCGAGGATTCCGGGTCGGACGATGGTGCCGACGGGTCACTGGACGTACTGCTGCCGCTGCGCACCACCGGAACCGGCAGCCCGGTGTTCTGCATCCATCCTGCGATCGGGTTGGCGTGGTGCTTCACCGGACTGGTGCAGTATCTCGGCGACCGTCCGGTGTACGGACTGCAATCCCCGGCGCTGACCGATCCGGACCTGCGCGTCGACTCCCTGGAAGAACTCGCGGCCCGGTATGTCGCCCGGATCCGGGCGGTGCAGCCGCACGGCCCGTACCACCTGGTGGGCTATTCGGTCGGCGGCCAGATCGCCCATGAGATGGCGGTGCAGCTCACAAGCGCCGGCGACGAGGTGGTCACCCTCGCGATGCTCGACACCCATCTGGCCGGGGGCCTCGATCGCACGGCCGAGAAGCCCACCATGGCAGCGCTTCTCGCGGAGCTCGGCGCGGTGGTCCCGGTTGACGGAGATGACGGCACGACCGCCGACCGTGCCGTGGAGGTGCTGCGTCGCACCGGCGGACCATTCGCCGCCGTGACCGCGGACGACCTCGAGGCCGTCCACCGGGTGTTCACACAGACGGTCGACCTCGCCCTCGCGCACCGCCCGTCGACACCGAGCGGCGTCGATCTGCTGTACTTCGGAGCGGCAGATTCCTTCGACGCCCCCACGGGAGTCTCCGCGTGGCGGCAGCACATCAGCGGCGAGATCCTCGTCCACAACGTTCCCGCATCGCACCAGCAGATGACGGGTCCGGAAGCCCTCGCCGGCATCGGACCCGTCCTCGCGCACCACGTGATGCTCGCGGACCAGGCGGCGCGGGTCGTCGTGTCGTGATGTTGTAAAAGGGCGACCGCGGTTGTGCCGACGCCCCGCGATCGTTGGGACCGTGCGAAGTCGCATACCGTGCGGCGTTGGCGCAGTCCGAAGACGACATGCTCACCCGACACCGCACGCTCGCACTCTCGTTGGCCGTCTGCCGCTCGTCGCCCTGTGGCTCGCTACGACCGGCGCTGTCGGCGGGACATCCGCTCTGGCGCCCCTGGTGCTCGCCCTCGCGGGGATCCGATACGAGGTACGAATGGCACTCGGTGTACCGGCATCACGTCTTCGGTTCGGCACGAGACCTCACCCCACGAAGCATGTCCCGCGACATCAGTAGATCGGCCGGCACCACGACCGCCTCACACAGCACACGCAACCACCACGGCCGCATCCGGGCACGCCACCGGAACAGGAAACGAGTTCCCATGTCGTCGCCGAGTGGGCGAAGCGAGAAAGCCCACGTCCAGTCCAGCGCCGCGATACCGCTGGCTCTCCAACTCCGAGGCAGGTGTGATGTCGAATGCAGCACGAGCGACTCCGCCGGATGTAGCGCAAGGACGGTGAAGCCGCAGTGCGTCTCCGGTGCGCCGTCGGGCACATAGGCCCCCGGCTGGAGTTCCTGCCACTCGGCAACGATGTGGTCGGCGCTGGGCCAGTTCGCGGGAAACAACACCCGGTCCACCCACCGCGCCGTGTACCAACCGCCGCGGTGCCACCCCATCTGCACTAGCCAGGGCCAGATCTGTTCGGGTGTGGCTGCGATCGTGGTCGCGTGCGTGCATACGCAATGCGGCTTGACGACCACGCTGTCTCCGGGGAGCGGGGTAGAGCGTTCCTGTGCCGTCGAACCGTAGGTATGCCCGAGTCGATTCATCACCACATACGCGAATGTTGCTGCGACTAAACTCCACTGCCACGAACTCCTCATCATCCGAGCCCATCGAATTCGGCGCGCGCCGAATAGGGCACAAGGACACCTGCCTCGAGGCCGACACCCGTCAGGATGACGAGGTATCCCGCACCGGTCCGATGAGTCCTACCGGCGACGACGCCACCGATGAGTCTCGGCCACATTCCGATGCCGGGCGCGGGAAAGCTGGTGCCGGTCGGTGAGTCTCGCCCCTCGGCGTGGGGTACGTCCGTGAATCCCACCTCGGCCCCGGGTCAGCGCAGATCACGTCGGCCGAACCCGGCCAGCCCGACACCGGCGATCGCGATCACCAGGAGCGATTCCCACACGATCGACGAGTTCATTTGGCCTCCCGGTATTCTCGGAAGATGTCCGAACGGCTCGAGGTCGAGCACCCAGGTCGGAACAGCGGTGAGGGATCCGACGGTGAAGAGCAGCACGAACGCCACGAAGATGCCCCACGCGACGGGAGTGAACCGGGGCACCAGCCCGAACAATGCGACCACCACCGCGGCCGACAACCAGATCGCCGGAAGTTGGACCAGTGCGCCGCCGACGGCGGCGGCGACCTTCCCGCCGACGTCGCCGACCGACACGCCATAGGTCAGTCCGGCCGCGATCCCGGCCGCGATCATCGCGGTCGCCGGCCCGAGCGCAGCGAACAACAGATGGCTGAGGACCCACCGACTCCGGCTGACCATCCCCGCCACCACCGGCTCGCAGCGGTGCGCGTTCTCCTCGTAGTACAGCCGCAGCGCGGCCGAGATCGCGTATGCCGACGCCGCGATGCCCAGCATCGCAAGCGCGAACGCAACGAAGGTGTCCTCCAGTGACGCGGCGCCGCCGATACGCGCGATGAAGTCCTCCACCGTCCGGCTGTCGCCGAGTTGTCCGCTCAAACCGTGCGCGGCGCTGCCGAACAGGAGCCCGTAGAGGGTCAGGCCGACAGTCCACGCCATCAACGGTCCCCGGTGCATCCGCCACGCCAGACCGATCGGCCCCGCCAGGAGCGGCTTGGCCGCCCGGTCGCCGGGACGCTGGGCCACCAGGCCACTGCCGAAGTCGCGTCGGTTGAGCAGCGCATACGCCGCCGCCATCGTCGCGCCGGCCGCGGCGGCGTGCAGCACGAGAACCCACCACCGTTCGTCGGCGAACGGCCGGATCTGCAGCGACCAGCCTTGGGGAGACAACCAGGACACGGTCCCGGATCCGGCATCGCCGACCGCGCGGATCGCGAAGAACGCGCCGAGCGCGCCCAGGGCGATGCCACGGGCGGTCCGAGCCGACGTGGTCATTTGTGCAGCGACACCTGCGACTCCGGTGAACACGAGTCCGCTCGCTGTCAATGCGGCGCCGAACGCGATCGACCCCGATGCCGGTAATCCGTAGAGGCACAACACCGTCGCAAACGCCGATCCCGTCAGGACCGACGCGCCGCCGGCGACTAGCATCGCCGCGGTGAGTCCGGCGTAGCGGCCTGTCGAGGTCGAATCGATCAGTTCCGCGCGTCCCGATTCCTCCTCGACGCGGGTGTGCCGGATCACGGTCAGGATCACCGCGACGGCGATCACGGTGTAGAGGGCGCCTGCTTTCCAGATCGTGACCGCACCCGAACTCGAATTCAGGATGGGCCCGTACATGGCGATCTGTGCGGGACTCGCGGCGGTGGCCGCCGCAAACTTCTCCCGCTCGAGGGCGGAGGGGTAGACGGTGGCGAGGCTGCCCGCGTAGGTGATCGGCATCAGGACGCCGAGAACCGCCGTCCACAGCGGCAGCACCACCCGGTCCCGGCGCAGACACAATCGCAGAACCTGCGCGGTGCCGGCCCACTCTGCCCCTCGGTTGGGGAAGGTCCGGTCGACGGCGCCGTGAGGTCCGATCAACGGTGCGGTGGTCACGTTCGGCTCGTCATCGCGGGCAGGGGCTGGTCGGGAGGGTCACCTTCTGCGCGATAGTGCCGGAGAAACAACTCCTCCAAGGTGGGGGGTGCGCTGACGAGGCTGCGCACTCCCGTGTCACCGAGAAGACGGATGAGGCCTCCGAGGCCGGCGCTGTCGACCTGACAGTGCACTGTGCGCCCGTCGATCACGACATCGGTGACGCCCGGCATCTCCCGCAGGCCGAGCGGATCCCCGAGTAGTTCCGCGGTGATCGCGGTGCGGCTGAGGTGGCGCATCGATTCGACCGCGCCGCTGTCGACGGTGCGACCGGCGCGGATGATCGTCACCCGGTGGCAGAGGGACTCCACCTCGGACAGGATGTGGCTCGACAGCAAGATGGTGGCCCCGCGGTCGACGGCTTCCCGGGCGCAGTCGCGGAAGACCTGTTCCATCAGCGGGTCGAGACCCGCGGTCGGTTCGTCGAGGAGCAGAAGCCGGGCGTGTGACGAGAGCGCCGAAATCAGCGCCACCTTCTGCCGGTTGCCTTTGGAGTAACTCCGCGCCTTCTTGCTCGGATCCAGAGCGAAACGCGCGATCAGGTCCTCGCGCCGACCCTCGTCGATGCCGCCGCGCATTCGGGCGAGCAGATCGATGGTCTCACCCCCGGACAGCGACGGCCACAGGGTGACGTCCCCGGGTACGTAGGCGACCTCGCGGTGCAGAGCGACGGCGTCGGACCACGGGTCGCGGCCGAGAATCCGAGCATTCCCGGACGTGGCACGCAGGAGGCCGAGCAGGATCCGGATGGTGGTGGACTTCCCGGACCCGTTGGGACCGAGGAAACCGTGGATCTCGCCCGTCTCCACGTCCAGGCGCAAACCGTCCAATGCGTGAACGTGTCCGAAGTGTTTGTGCAGATCGCGGATCTCGATGATGGTCATGATCTACGCCCGTACCAGCGTTCGGGGGCCGAGGGACCGTTCTTCACCGTTGGCGAGGAGATCGAGTTCCTCGGCGACGATGATGTCGACTTCCTCGTCCGTCAGGCCGCCGAGCAGATGGAGCAGCAGCATCGTTTCGCCTCTCACAGTCGGGCCCGGCCGCGTCTGCCACGGCCCTGCGCGGAAATCGATCAGGCGGCTGCACGCTGGGCATCGGCGGGGAGTCGAGTCGAAGGTGGGGTCGTGGTGTTGGTTTCCGTGTGCCATCTTCGATGAAACTCCCCATTCGCACGGGCTGCCGAGAGGACTTGGTCCCTCTTTTCGAAGGTCCCCTGGCATCGACCGAAGACACCCCGAACGGCGCGCGGTGTGACCGCGACGAGCCACCGCGAGGGAGCGCGCCGGTGAGATGACATTAGGCCCTGGCCGCCAGGTTTCGGCCCGACCACGCTGGGAGAACAAACGAAGTTGACGGGTGCACTCGAGACGAAGTGATCGTCGATGACACCGGTCGCACGAGCGGCGCCAGGAGCGGTCATGATCACGCGGTTGCACTTCTCACTCCGTCATCTGTCACGATCGGCGCGATCGGGCCCGCCGCCCGATCCCGTCCCGCCGCCGACCCCGTCGGCGGGTGGGCTGTGGCTCCACCGGTGCGGCAAACGATCTGACCGGTGCGACCGCGATCGCCACACGGATGGTACGAGAATTCGGCCTCTCAAAGGCGCTCGGACCGGTCGGGTACGCGACGGAGAATCCGGACTACCTACGCGGGGACAGCCAGCCGAGTGTGGTCCCGCGACCGTACTCCGAGCAGACCCAACGCATCGTGGACCAAGAAGTGGCTCGGCTGCTCCGGGCGGCCGAGGTCCGGGCCACGGACCTGCTCCGGGCTCATCGCGCCGCCCTGGACTGTCTCGCTGCGGTGCTGGTGGACAGGGAAACCGTGGACGGCTCTGTGGTTCTCGACGTCCTCCACGCCGAAACCGACGGCGCCGTCGAGGGAGCACCGCATGGCCGACCACTCGGTGTCTCCTGACGAGATGGTGGCACCGGTGAGCGACGGCGAGCGGCTGCGGCGGGTGGCCCGGGAAGACTTCGGGTGGGAACACCTTCGACCGGGACAGCTCGAGGCCATGACGGCACTGTTGGCCGGCCGCGACGTTTTCGTCGGGATGCCCACCGGTTCCGGCAAGTCCGCGATCTATCAGGTGACCGCCGCCCTCGCCGACTCGATCACCGTCGTCGTCTCGCCGTTGATCGCGTTGCAACGCGATCAGGTCGCCGGCATCGTCGGCGCCGATGACGCCCCCATCCCGGTGGCCGTCAATTCCGCACTCGGCGCGGTGCGCACCGCCCGCGCCTGGGACGACATCGTGCATCACGGCGCGGAGTACGTGTTCCTTGCACCGGAACAGCTGACGAAAGACGATGTTCTCGAACGGCTTCGGTGTATCGGTGTCTCGCTCCTGGTCGTCGACGAAGCTCACTGCGCCTGCTCCTGGGGTCTCGACTTCCGACCCGACTACCTCCGTCTGGGGGCGGTGAGAGATCGGCTCGGTCATCCTCCGATCCTCGCCTTGACCGCGACGGCGTCGCCGCCCGTGCGCCGAGCCATCATCGACCTGCTGCGCTTGGACGACCCCGTCGTCGTCATGCGCGGATTCGATCGATCCAACATCCGGCTCGAGGTGACCCGCTGCGTCCGTAGCGCCGACAAGCGACGCGCCCTCCTCGGCCGCGTATCTGCGCTGGACACACCGGGGCTGGTATATGTGGCGACCCGCAAGGACACCCTCCGGTACAGCGCGTGGCTGACCGATCGGGGCATGCGGGCGGTGGCTTACCACGGTGGAATGCGGGCGGCCGAGCGGTCCACCATTCATGACGGATTTCGGGGCGACCGATACGACGTCGTGGTCGCCACCTCCGCGTTCGGCCTCGGCATCGACAAGCCCGGCGTGCGATTCGTCGTCCACGAGGCAATATCGCAGTCACTGGACGAGTACTACCAAGAGATCGGACGGGCCGGGCGCGACGGGGCCCCGGCGACCGCGGTCCTGTTCTATCGACCGGAGGATCTTGCGTTGCGGCAGCTCTTCGCCGTCCATCGTGCCCATCCCGACCTTCTGCGGAAAGTGTACTGCGCACTGGGGTCCACCCCGGCTTCCGCCCGGCGGCTGCGGGCGGTATTGAACCTGCGCAACCGCACCCTGATTTCCGCACTGAATCTGCTGGAACGGGCGGGTGCCGTCCTCTCGGCGGGCACCGGCTTCACCGCAACATCCACCTCTGCGGAGGCAGCCGTGGAGGCGGCCCTGCACGTCGCCGAGGTAGCTGAGCGTCTCGACCGGTCGCGGACGGAGATGATGCGGGCATACGCCGAAACACCGCACTGCCGCCGCCAGTTCCTACTCGGCTACCTCGGCGAACAACTCGAGGTCCCGTGCGGGAACTGCGACCGCTGCGACAGTCCGTCCGCCATGTGGTCGGCCGGTGATCCAGCGTTTCCCCTCGGCGGTGCCGTCCGTCACGCGGTGTGGCGCGACGGAACGATCATGCGGGTGGACACGGACCGCATCACGGTGCTGTTCGACGAATACGGTTATCACACATTGTCGCTCGACGCCCTCGACCGATCCGGTGTTCTGCAGCAGCTCGGGTCACGCGACACCCATGTACCGGCCGACAGCTGACAGCTCCTCACGCGGATCGGCGTCGGGCGGCTCGTCGGCCTCCGCCGCTCCGGTGAGCACATCGAGGATCCGGTCCGGGTCGTCGAACACGTTCACACAGGGCACGCCCTGTACGTGGACCTGCTGCAGTGTCATCGCGTCCGCAGGGCGGCAGTAGCCGTCCAGGACATCGTCGGTGGTTACCGCACACACCGTGCGCCCCTCCGCGGATATCTGGGTGGTTGCCTGAAGGCCATGTGCCTGCACCCAGTCCAGCATCGTGGCCCAGCGTGCCATTTCGTCGCTGTCCGCCGGAGTGCCGACGAACACCACTTGCTCGCGGACAGTGCGGTGCTGGGGTGGCCGCACCATTGCCGCGGCCCGCTCGTACCGGCGGGGGAGTACACCTAGCGTCTCGTTCATGCCTCAATCGAACCCCCGACCGGGCCCCACGATGCAGAGTGGATGGTCCCCAGCACCCCCGTCCCGTAGTCACCGGAAATAGGGTCGATCGGCCCTGGATCCGCAGTTCCCGCCCGCGCCCGCGGCCCTGGACAAATACTGTGGAACCGGCGAGATAATCGACGCACCAACGTCGATTCCGCCGACGGATCGCGAGCGTGAGAGGCAGCCATGACGGATCCGAACACGGGCACCACGCGGATGTCCCTGCGGACACTCGTGTGGCTGGCGATCGGCATCCTCGTGGCACTGTTCGCCATTTCCGCAGCGTTCTCGGTATACGGCCGGCTGGTGGTCCGCGCCTCCATCGACGACCTGGCCGACCACCTCCTGCCGGCGCAACGTGCCGTAGCCGGGCTGGTCACGGCATATGTCGATCAGGAGACGGGACAGCGCGGTTATGTGCTGACGGGTGATCCACGGTTCCTCGACCCCTACGACACCGGCCGGGACAAGGTGGCTGCGCTGATGTCGAATCTGAACACCGAACTTGCCCGCGACCCGGACGCACGGTCGTCGCTCACCGAGGTCGTCGAGGCGGCCGACGCGTGGACGGTGGACGCGGCCGAGCCGCAGATCGCCGCTCGCCGCGGCAACGCGACTGAGAGTGAGCAGGTCGCGGCCACGACTGCTGCGGGCAAGGAGTTGTTCGATGCGCTGCGTTCTCGGCTCGACGTACTCAGTGCCCGAACCGACGCCTTGGTGGCGGTGCAGGTCGATCGGGTCCGTTCGGCGCAGATACTGGCGAATGTCGCAACCGCGGTCGCGTTCAGTCTCACCGCCGTCACGGCCGTGACCGCGATATATCTGACGCGACGGTTGCTGGCACGGCCGATCGAGAATCTTGTCGCCGACATCAGCGCGGTCGCCGGCGGAGACTACGAACGCACAATCGCCATCGACGGACCCCGCGAAGTGGCCGCCATCGGGGAGGCCGTCGACACGATGCGGACCAGTCTGCTCGACCAGAACCGGCTGCTCCTGCAGGCCGAACACGAACGAACCCGACACGACGAACAGGACCGGATGGCGGCCGATCTGCACGACCTGACGCTACAACGTGTCTTCGGCCTGGGATTGGCCCTGACGTCCCTGGCGCGTCGACACCCGCGCCGGGCGGTCGAATTCGACCCGCTGATCGACGAGACCGACAGCATCGTCCGTGGATTGCGTGCCGTCATCTTCGATCTCACTCATCCCACCGCGGACACGCCGCCGAAAGAGACCCCCAACCTGTCGTCCGAGATCGGTGAGATTGTCGAGAGCAGCGCAGCAGCGCTCGGTTTCATTCCCGACATCTCCCTGGAAGGCCCGGTCGACAGCGTGTCCGACCTCGACGCCGGACCGGAACTGCAGGCCGTGCTCCGGGAAGCCCTGAGCAATGTCGCCCGCCACGCACAGGCCAGCGTTTGCAGCGTCCGCGTCACCGCCGGTGACGACCGCATAACACTGCACGTAACCGACAACGGCACCGGAATCCCCGCCGACGCCGCGCGGGGAAACGGGTTGGCGAACATCGAAAACAGAGCCGAACAGCTCGGCGGCCACGCCGTCATCCGGGATGCCTCGCCCGGGACGATGGTCGAGTGGGAGGTCCCGACCACCTGATGCATCCCGCAGAAGTGACCCACCGCCATCGGATGCGGTGACTTGTGACTCTGCCGCTGCCACCGATTCCTCGATTTCACTGGACACTATGGGGACCACCACCACGAGCTACCACCGCCGTCGCGGCACCGGCCCGACATGAGGGCGACCCCCGCCCCCGCCACGACCACGGGCGAGGACCTGCCGGTTGCCGACCCGCAGGAGGAACTCGACCGTCTTCTGCGCGACCTCCGTTCCCGCCGGGCAGGTCTGTCTGCCCGCGACGCCGAGCGGCGACTGACCGCGGTGGGCCCCAACGACCTGGTGCGGCAACGCGGCGAGGGATGGTGGCGTGAGCTGTTCCGCCAAATGGTGCATCCGCTGGCGCTGCTGCTGTGGTTGGCCGCGGCTCTGGCGGCACTGTCCGGCTCACCTCCGCTCGCTGTTGCGATTGTCGTCGTCATCTTGTTGAACGCCGGTTTTGCGTTCATTCAGGAGCGGCACGCCGAACAGGCGGTCGAAGCGCTTTCGGAGTATCTGCCTTCGCACGCGCGGGTCCTGCGGGACGGCGTGGAGACGCAAATCGACGCGCGTGATCTCGTGCCTGGTGATGTCATGGTCATCGCCGAGGGCGACCGGGTGTCCGCCGATGCCCGGTTGCTGTCCGGGTCGCTGGAGGTGGACACCTCCACGCTGACCGGGGAGTCCGCACCGGTCGCGGTCGCCGTCGAGATCGGTGACAGTCACGTCCCGCTCATCCAGGCCCGAGATGTTGTTTTCAGCGGAACCACCTGCACGGCAGGCGAAGCCACCGCTGTGGTGTTCGCCACCGGGATGCGCACCGAACTCGGCCGAATCGCCGCCCTGTCGCAACGGGTGGGACACGAGCAGAGCCCACTCGAACGGCAGGTCAAGCGGGTTGCCCAATTGATCGCCGTCGTCGCAGTGGGGATGGGTGCGGCCTTCATCCCGCTCGGCACCCTCCTGGCGGGTCTGTCATTCGGCGACGCCGTCACTTTCGCGATCGGCCTTCTGGTCGCCAACGTACCCGAGGGTCTGTTGCCGACCATCACCCTCGCGCTGGCGGTCGGCGTGCGCGCTTTGGCCCGGCAGGGCGCACTGGTCAAGCGCATCTCGGCCGTCGAGACGCTCGGATCGACGAGCGTGATCTGCACCGACAAGACCGGCACCCTCACGCTGAACCGGATGAGAGCGGTCCGCATCTGGACTGTCGACGGCGTGATCGATCTCGATGCCTTTGACCAGGATCCGGCCCCCGGTTCGCCCCCGGACCGTCTCGCTCGCACCGCCGTGTACTGCAGCAACGCCGAACTTTTCGCAGCGGCTTCCGGCGCCGACACCGCGGACGAGGTCGGCGACCAAACCGAACTGGCATTGCTGCGAGCCGTAACGTCGCTGGGCGTCGACCCGCACCACGATCACACCAGCAGGGTCGCGCAGTTCCATTTCGACCCCAACCTCCGGCGCATGTCCACGATCGACACGACACCTCACGGGGCCTACCTTCACACCAAGGGCGCTCCGGAAGAGGTCCTCGCCCGGTGCACCCGGATCGCCGTCGACCGCGATGCGGACCGGCCGTTGACACCTGAGGACCGCGCCGACATCGACGCGTCGGTGACCGCCTGGGCAGGGCAGGGTCGGCGTCTGCTGGCCCTGGCCGATCGTCGACTCGTCGCCGACCTGGCCGCCACCCACGACCGCGGCGAGGTCGAAAACAACCTGGTCCTTCTGGGAATCGTCGCAATGATCGATCCGCCGCGACCGGAGGTGCCCGACGCGGTCGCCCGCTGTCACACCGCCGGCATCCGGTTGGTCGTCGTGACCGGCGATCACGCGCTGACCGCCCGGGGTATCGCGGAGAGTGCGGGTATCGGTCGCGGGCACCTGCGGGTCGTCGGTGGTGAGGAGATGGACCAACTCTCCGATAGCGAACTCGACGCGATCCTCGCGACGCCGGGTGAGCTGGTCTTCGCCCGCAGTTCACCGGAGGCGAAACTCCGCATCACCGATGCCCTTCAGGCGCAGGGACACATCGTTGCCATGACCGGTGACGGCGTCAACGACGCTCCCGCGCTCCGCAGCGCCGACATCGGCGTCGCCATGGGTCGCTCGGGCACCGACGTCGCGCGGGAGGCGGCGACCATGGTGCTCACCGACGACAACTTCGCCACGATCGTCAGCGCCGTCCGAGCGGGCCGGCAGGTCTATGACAACGTGCGCAAGTTCATCGTCTACATTTTCGCGCACGCCACACCGGAAGTCGTTCCGTTCTTGATCTATGCGCTGACCGGGGGCGCTGTCCCGCTCCCCCTGACGATCATGCAGATCCTCGCCATCGACCTGGGCACCGAAACGGTGCCCGCGCTCGCATTGGGCCGCGAACCCGCAGAACCCGGGCTGATGGAACGCGCCCCTCGACCGCGCACGCAGGCCGTGATCGACCGCCCGATGCTGATCCGCGCCTGGGGGATCCTCGGGGGTGTCTCGGCGGTATTGGTGATGGGACTGTTCCTCGCCACACTCGTCGCCGGTGGCTGGTCGTTCGGGGCGTCCGTCGACAGCGGCCCACTGCACCACACCTGGCAGCAGGCGACGACGATGACCTTCCTCGGGATCGTCGCCTGCCAGATCGGGACCGCGACCGCCGCGCGGACCGGTCACGCCTCACTCGCCGGAATCGGGCTCACCTCGAACCCGCTGTTGTTGTGGGGCATCGTCTTCGAGGTGTGTTTCGCCGCCCTCGTGGTCACCGTTCCGTTTTTGCAGAGTGTGTTCGGAACCGTCACCCCGCAGCCGTGGCAGGTCGCCGCGCTGCTGCCGCTCCCGTTCGTTGTCTGGGGATGCGACGAAGCACTGCGATGGCGGGCCCGACGTCGGACCGCGTCCCGGCCCGCGCCCCCCGGTAACTGCGGTCGTAGTGGGACTCGATGCCCAAGGGACCGGCCACGAAGGACCTTCGGCCCTGCCCGGGCCGGGGGAGCGGCGCGATGGTGGAACCATGGGCTACGAAGTCGAACTCGTCGAAGTCGACGCACGGCCGGCGGCGGTGGTCCGGGGCCATGTCGACTGGGACCGCCTCGGCGACGTTCTCGGGCCCGCGTTCGGTCAGGTGGTCGCGGTCGCCGACAAACAGGGACGACGCATCTGCGGTGCCCCATTCGTGCGGTACCGCGAGTCGGCGGGCGGACAGTGGGATTTCGAGGCCGGATTTCCCCTCAGCGGACGTATCACCGCCCGCGGACAGGTCGAGCCGACGGCACTGCAGGGCGGCACCGTCGCCACCACAGTCCACGTGGGGGACTACCGAGGAGTGTGCGCCGCCTACGACGCGGCCGCGCAGTGGATCTGCGCCCACGGCTACGCCGTGTCCGGTGACGCCTGGGAGTGCTACCTCGACGGTCCCCGGACTGCGGCGCCCCGCACGGAAGTGTTCATCCCGTGCCGCGACCGCAATGAGCACTGAACCGTCGCCGCACGGACCATCCGACGAGGACGAACGATGACAATCGGCAAACCTGCACCGCACTCACTTCCCCCGAGAACTGCGACCGATACCGAACCTCGACCGCTGCCGTTACGAGTGGCCGCCCCACGACTGGCCCGCTGCGCCGCACGAACGGCGTACCTGCTCGCACGCCGCCGCCTTCACCGACCAACCGGAAACAAGGGTCGGCGGATGACCTTCGCAGACGGCACCACCGGTATCGTCTACCGGGAAACCGTGGCGGACGGTGCCGCTCCCGCCGACCCGGTGATCCTCGTCGTGGCTTTCCGGCTGCGCGGAGTTCACGGTCGCGGCCACGCCTTCTTCCGTGCGGAAAGCCTGCTCAACACCCCCTTGTTCGCCGGATTCCCCGGATTCGTCTCCAAGCTGTGGCTGACGGCAGACGAGGACGAGAGGTATCGGGGGTTCTATCAGTGGGACGGCGCCGAGGCCGCCGACGACTACGTGAGCGCGCTGTGGTGGCCCCTGGCGCTGGTGAGTGACCGCACCTCGATCCGATACTGCGTGCTGCCCGGCGCACGACGCGACGAGGTCCTCGCAGGCTCCACCGCACCCGAGGTGGGCGCCGTCCCCACCGGCGGGCCCTGGTGGCGACTCGTCCGAACGGGGAGCCGACCGCGATGACCTCCCACGGCGGCGGGCGGCTCGATGTGCTCGTCGCCGGCGCCGGACCCACCGGACTTACCCTGGCCCTGTCCGCCCACGACCACGGCGCTCGGGTGCGTATCGTCGATCGCCGACCCGACGAGTGTCGGCACTCGAGGGCGTTCCTCGTGCAACCACGCACCCTCGAAGTCCTCCGTCCGTACGGCCTCGCCGAGGACCTCGTGGTGCACGCCGCCCCCGCACGGGTGCACCTGCACCTGCACGGCCGGTGCCTGCCCGTCGACGCCGGACGACTTCGGCTTCCCGGTACCGCGTTCCCGCGGTTTCTCCTCGTACGTCAGGGCGAAGTGGAACTGTTCCTGCGTCGGGCACTGCGCGCCCGCGGGGTCGAGGTCGAATGGGGCACGAACCTGCACTCCATCCGCACCGGCGACGACGGCGTCGTGGGTGTCGGCACCCGAGACGGCTGCCCCACCAGGATCGGCAGCCGATTCCTCGCCGGGTGCGACGGCACCGCCAGCACTGTGCGCCGGGCGGCAGGAATCTCCTGGAACGGTGCGGCGTATCCGCAGAAGATCCTGCTGGCCGACATCGAACTCGACGGCGACCTCCATCCCGGTGTCGCGCACATCGCGATCCACCGCCGCGGTGTGCTGTTTCTGCTCCCACTGGGCGATGTGGCCCGGTGGCGGGTGGTCACCGCACAGCAACCGAACCGCTCACCCGCCTCGGGCGAGCGTCGCTTTGTGCAGCAGCTTCTCGACGAGGCCCAGCTGCCCGCCGATGTCACCGAGGTGGCATGGTCGGAGTGGGTTCAGATAGAGCACCGACTCGCGTCCCGATATCAGAGCGGGCCGATCTTTCTGGCCGGCGACGCCGCGCACACCTGCTCCCCGGCCGGCGGGCAGGGCATGAACACCGGTATCCAGGACGCCGCGAACCTCGGCTGGAAGCTCGCCTACAGCGCAGCCGGCCGCACCCAGGACGTCAGCGCACTGCTGCGGTCCTACGAGCAGGAGCGGCGACCCGTAGGGCGACACGTGGTGTCGCTCAGCGATGCGCTGTTTCGAGCCGAAGCGGGCCCGGATCCGGTGTGCTCTCTCGTCCGCCACGCTTTCTCGCGCGCAGGGGCACCGCTGGTACCGCCGCTGCTCCGGGCCCCGCTCCTGTCCGCCCCCGCGCTGCGCGTGCTGGCTCAGTTCGACCGCCGGTACCGGCACAGCCCGCTGTCGATCGGTACCGCCGGTACCGGCCGAACTATGGATCACTGGATCGTCACGAGGCCGGCCGCACCCGGGACCCGGATTCCGGACGACGAGGTCACCGTCGACGGCGCACCGCGACGTCTCCAGGAGTTGACGGCGACCCCGGCAGTGCACGTTCTGCTGCACCGTGACACCCGCTGGCAGGCGCCCGGGCGGGCGGGACACCGGCTGCGGATCCACCGGATCGGCAGCTGGCCGGGCACCGGTATCGCCATCGTGCGCCCCGACGGATATGTCGGTTTCCGCAGCACCACCGGCACAGCCGGGGCCGTCGAGTGGCTGGAGATGATCGGCGCACTACCCGGCTAGCCCACGGCTAGCCCAGACTGATGGTGCAGCCCGGCCGTAGTTCGACGACCCGGTCACGGCACATGATCTCGATCGGTCGCTGATTTCCGGCGCCGGCGCTCACCTCGACCTGCCTCCCGCTGACCTTCAACCACAGCTGGTGCCCCCGGTACGAGATCGGAAACACCAGCGCGCCCAGCGTCTCCGGCCACTGCGGGCCGAGAACGAGTCGATCGCCGCGTGTTTCGAGGCCGGTGAAACACCGCTGAAGCAGGTCGATGCTGCCGGCCATGGCTGCCAGGTGAATACCCTCCGCGGTCGTACCGCCCTGGATGTCGGCGATGTCGGAGGCGAGCACCTTCCCGAAGTAGTCCATCGCCTTGTCGCGGTTGGCGCGGGCCAGGACCCACGAGTGCACGACCGCGCTCAAGGTGGAGCCGTGCGAGGTTCGGGCGAGGTAGTAGTCGATGGTCCGCGGGATGGCGTCCGGTTCGAATCGATACTCGAGGCGCCCGAACAGATCCCGCAGTTCGTCGGCGGAGAGGAGATAGAACAGCATCAGCACATCGGCCTGTTTGGAGGCCCGATACCCGTTGACGTCGTCGCCCTCGGCCTCGAGTATGCGGTCGAGTCGCTGGATGTCGCCGTACTGCTCCCGGTAGCGGTCCCAGTCGAGTTCGGTCAGGTCGCCGTAGCCCTCGAATTGGCTGATCACCTGATCGTGGAAGGGAACGAACATGCGGCGGCTGATGTCCGACCACCGGGCCATCTCCTGCGCGTCCAGATGGAGGCCGTCGACGAGGTCTGCCCGGTTCGGTGCCGGAACGGCATCGAGGGCCTCGATGGCGCGCAGAATCACCCACACCGCCATGACATTGGTGTACGCGTTGTTGTCGACGCCGTCGTAAGGGGCGCCGGGATAGCCGGAATGGAACTCGTCCGGTCCGACGACGCCGCGGATGATGTACCGAGACCGCGCCCGATCGTACGATGCCAGGCTGGCGAAGAAACGGGCGATCTCCACCAGCATCTCGGCGCCGAAATCCCCGAGGAACTCCAGGTCACCGGTGACCTGGTAGTACTGCCACACGTTGTACGCGACCGCGATACCGATATGGTGTTGCCGCCAGCTGGGGTCGGGCAGCCAGCGCCCCGATCGCGGATTGAGGTGCAGTTGCTGACTTTCCTCCCGCCCGTCGCTGCCCGACTGCCACGGGAACATCGCACCCCGGTACCCGGCTGCCCGCGCCGCGCGGCGGGCCTCGGGGAGGCGACGGTACCGGTAGTGCAGCAGCGACCGGGTCAGTGCGGGTACTCGCAGATTCAGGACGGGGAAGACGAAGAGTTCGTCCCAGAAGATGTGGCCCCGATACGCCTCACCGTGCAAGCCGCGAGCCGGGACACCCACGTCCAGGTCGGCGGTGTTGCGGGAGACCGTCTGCAGAAGGTGCAGGAGGTGGAACCGCACGATCCGCGATTCGTCCTCGTGGCCGGCGAGGTCGATTCCCACCCGGTCCCACAGGTGCTCCCACGCCAGCACGTGACCGTCCAACAGTTCATCGAATCGGCCCACTTCGGGCAGCCAGCGGGTGGCTTCATCGCCGGGGTCGGAGACCGCGTGATCGCGCCCGGTGAACAGCGTCACCGTCTTCTCCAGCGTGACTGCGCGTCCGGTCTCGATATCGACGGTGATGTCGTGACCTGTCCTCCCGCCGCTGTCGAAGAACCGGTAGTGGCTGTTGCACGGCGTACCGTCGGACCACACCGTGGTCCGTGCCGCCATCGCCACCGGAATGCGGGACCGATTCGTCTGCATGGTCAGCAGAACCGAGTCGGGCGGCAGCTCGGCGGTATGCACTCGTTCGAGATGGTCACTGGCGAGATCGCGATACCGGTCGACGAGGGTATTGCGCACCGAACCGTCGAGAGCCGAACGGAATTCGACCGTCCCGGACCAGTCCTCGGCCACAATCGTCGTCTGGAGCGCACAGACATGGGGGAGATGCATTGCGACGAAACGGCGTTGGACGACCGACGTCGTCCGCCCGTCCCGATCGCGGTACCGCAACCTGCGGGTGAGCACCGCACGACGGAGGTTGAGGTACTGGCGGTAGTCGAGCAACTCGACTGCATCGACATCGAACCACGGCCCGCCGTCGACGCGGAACGTCGTCGTCAGCCAGTTCGGCACATTCACCAGGCTCTCGTTCACCAGGGCCGTCCCGGAATGCTCCTCACTCAAACGGTTGTAGACGCCCGCCACGTAGGTGCCCGGATAATGGCCGGGCCCGGCCACGGCTTCGGGTGCACAGCCGCGGGTGGCGAAGAATCCGTTACCCACCGTGCAAATCGCCTCCCGAAGTTTCTCGGTCGCGGGGGAGTAGCTGTCGAAGAAGAGAATCCATCCCCCCGCCCGGGATGCGGCAGCAGGGTCTCGGTCGAGCACGTCCGCCAGCCGCGCGAGCAGTTCCCGAACCTGTGTCGGGGCGTTCACCGCGAACTGCGCCGCGGATCGCCGATCTTCGGCCTCCCGGCTCCGGACCACAATGCCCACCCCCTCGGCCGACACCGCGTCGAACGCGTCCTCGTCCGTCAGGTCGTCGCCGATGTACATCGGAAGCGCCGACCCGGCATCGACGACGTGCTCGAGTATCCACTGCAGTGCCCGGCCCTTGTCCCACTCGACGTCGGGGCGCAGTTCGAACACCTTCCGACCACCGGTGACCCGGAGCGCCTCCTCCCGGCCTCCGACGTCGTACACCACCGCTGCGACCTCGTCGACGTGCTCGGGCGGCACATTCCGGTAGTGGACCGCGACGGTGAACCGCTTGCGTTCGACGAGGACACCCGGAATGTGCTGCAGACGCTCCACCAGGAGAGGGGTCACCCGGTCGAGCACGGGAACGGCGGCGAGTGCGCCGGGATTCTCGTACCTCTGGCCTGCGGGCCCGGCGAGATCGAAACCGTGGCTTCCCGCGTACCAGATCCCCGGCATGCCGACCCGCTCCCGGACATCGGCGAGGTCACGTCCGCTGATCACGGCGACGGGGCATTCGGCGGCCAATCGGGACAGTGCTGCGGCCATTCCCTCGACGAGGACCGCGGCGGCCGGATCGGGCACGATCTCCGCCAGAGTGCCGTCGAAGTCGAGAAAGATCGCCGGTCTGCGCACGCGCAACAGTGCGGTGAGCTCGTGACGGGACGTCACCGCGTCGGGAATGTCGGACAGCCGGCGATCGCCGGCGCGTAGCTCGACCTCGGACGGGTCCGCGACCACCACGTCTGCGCCCCGGCCCCGCAACACACCGGCACGTTCTGATCGGCCGACGGCGATCACCAGGGCGAACCCGGCTCGGCCGGCGTCCATGACGGCGTCCTCGCAGCCGGTGACCGCGACCGCACTCGTGAGGGGGGCGCCGAGCCGGGCCGCGGCGTCGCGCGGAGCGGTTTCGTCGATCCCGGCCGGAAACAGTTCATCGATTCCCGCGGCGGCGAGCACGTCCTTCACGTCGCCGCCCGCCGAGAACACCGCAGTCGCGACCCCGAGACCCCGCAATCGGCGCACCAGTGCCACAGTCGATTCGACGCACGGCACACCGTCGCGCGTGATGCGCGCCCGGAAGTGTTGTCCTACGCGTGCGCACAGTCCGGCGACGGTCTGTTCGTCCGCCGCCGCGCCGCGCATTCCCTTCGGCAGGGATATCCCGCGTGCTGTCAGGAAGTCGGTGATGCCCGCCGCGGTCGTGCGTCCCGCGAAGAATCGGTGGTAGTCACGGTCTCGGAACGGGCTGTAGTCCACACCGCCGTCGCCTGCGCGGCGGGACAGGAAGGCGTCGAGAACCTCGGTGCATGCTGCGGTTCTCGCCGCCGCCGTGTCGACCACCACGTCGAGATCGAAGACGACGGCGCCGTGGTGGCGCAGATCGATCAGCGGCCGGGGCACGGTCTCAGTCTCCATCACACGCGCGCATGGTCGCTTGTTTTCCAGTAGCTCTCGCGGTAGGCGCCGCGTCCGTCGACCGGGGCCCAGGTGGGCCGAACGGGACATCGGTCACGGCGCCTCCCACATCGAGCGGACAGTACCCCTCGATTCGACTCCACCTTCGACGCCCGCACTAGGGTCCACGGTCCTCGAACACACCGACCGGGAACCCGGTCAACGGTGGTGACCAAAGGCTCTCACGAGATCACCCGCTCACGCCGCACACTGAAGTCGGCAACCGAGACCCGGAAGGGATGATCCGTGAAACCCGGCAGGACCGTCGCGCTCGTACTCGGCTGCGTGTGCGCTCTGGCCGGGTTCGCCCTCCTCTGCGCCGCGGTGTTCCTGGGGTGGGCCTACGTCGAACAGAACGACAACGGCCACCTGGCGTCGGCTGCGGAGAGGTTTCGGTCGACGGCGACCGCCCTCGTGTCGGAGCGAATCGACCTGCTCGACGACGGTGAGATGCCACGTGGTCTCAGCACCGAGAACGTCGGCCGGGTGCTGTTGCGTGTCACCTCGGACGAGCCCGATCGCCCGATCTTCGTCGGCATCGGCCCCGGCGACGCCGTCGACGCCTACCTCGCCGGCGTCGCGCACACCCAGGTGACCGCCGTCGAGTTCGGCCCGTTCCGGCCGAGCTACCGAGAGATTTCCGGCGACCGGATTCCTGAACCCCCGTCCGCGCAATCGTTTTGGTCGGTAGCCGCCGCGGGGGCAGGTCCCCAGGAGGTGCGATGGGATCTGCAGCCCGGCTCCTGGACCGTGGTCGTGATGAATGCCGACGGCAGTCCTGGGATCTCGATCGACGTGCAGGTGGGCGCCCGGTGGAACTTCCTCGGTCCGCTCGCGCTCGGCGTGCTCATCGGTGCCGTGGTGTTACTCGGCGCCGGAATCGCACTGGTCGTCACCGGAGTGATCGGACTCGGCCGCAACGGCCCGCCGCCGCACCCGGTGGGCACGGGTGGGAGGGTGCCCCCGAATGGACCGCCGAGAGCGGCCAACCCCGCGCATCAGAGCCGGGCCGGCGATCAACCGTGATAGAGAGGACACCATGCCGATACTGGTCGGGCATGCGACCGCGAAGGGATCCACTCGCGGAATCGCCGAACATATCGCCACGGGGCTCGACCGCGCGGGTGAGGTCGTGGACTTCCGTCCCCTCGCGGACGTTACCTCGGTGCGTGAGTATGAGACGCTCGTCGTCGGCAGCGCGATCCACAACGGGCAATGGCTCACCGAGGCCACAGCCTGGGTCGAACGCCTCGGCCCCGCCCTGACCGGCCGGGCACTGTGGGCGTACTCGGTGTCGTCGGTCGGAGCGACCAGCACCATCCTGTCGCCGCGGCTGGCGCGGTACCTGCGCCGGGTCACCCCGGAACCTCGCGCGGTGCAGACTCTTCGGTCGACAGCGGACGTGCGGGACCACCGGTCCTTCGCCGGGGCGATCGCTCCCGGCGACTGGCCGGGATTCGGCCGGATCGTGTTCCGGGTGATGGGCGGGCGCTACGGTGACGCCCGCGACTGGAACGACATCGATAACTGGGTCGCCGCCATCCGCGCCGATGTCGTGCGGGACAGACGATGACCCGCGCCCGGCCCGCGCCGTCCAATCCCGACCCCCGATCGCAAGGGGAGGTCCGCGGGCTGTCACCCGGTCGATGGATCGTCCTGTGCGCCGGCGCGGAAGCCATCGGCATGACCGCCGCCGCCCTCGCCGCGAAACTCGCCCAGCATGTACTCGGCGACGATCCACAGGCCACGACACTGGCGTTGGCGGTGCTGGTGGCGGGCGGACTCGTCGAGGGCGGTGCCCTGGGCGCCCTGCAGGCGAGCGGACTTCGGCGCCGACTTCCGCAGTTGAACGCGCGTCGGTGGCGGTGGGTCACCACGGCGGTCGCCGGACTGGGATGGGCGGTGGCGTCCGTTCCCGGCGTGCTCACCCCCGACGACGGGGCGCCGGAACCGGCGCTGCCCCTCGTGCTGGCAGGAGCCCTCGCCCTCGGGGCGGTCATGGGTGCGATCCTCGGTGCCGCGCAGGCGACGACACTTCGTCGCCTGGTCCGGCGACCCGCACGGTGGGTGCTCGGCAACACCCTGGCCTGGCCTCCCACAATGGCCGTGATCTTCCTGGGTGCGACCACACCCGAGAGCACCTGGTCGACACCGTCGGTGGCCGCGCTGGGAACCGTCACCGGTCTGGTCGCCGGAACCGCGCTGGGCGTCGTCACCGGACGATTTCTGCCCGGTGACGACGACATCGTGCCCGTGAAAAACCGATCGAGTGCGCCGACCCGCCCGATGCGAATCCGCCGCACCGAGGCTGCGGCCGCGCACCGACCTCGGCTGCGGCGAGGTCCCACCGGCTGAGCCGACAGAGGGTGGAACCAACCGGTGGTCCCGAAGTCGAGGACCTTCTCCTCCTTGTCGCCCGCAAAGGCACCGACGAGCATCGAGAAGAGAGTCCGTCCCCGTTCAGACGGGGACGACACATCCGATGCGGATAAGCCCATGAGTGACGACACCACGCTGGTTCTCGTGGCCGGATACCAGGATCTCGACCGCGGACACCTCGAATTCGACGCCCTCGCCGATCAGGTGCGCGAACGGACGATCGCGCTTCGCGGCACGGTGCTGGTGGCCAGGGACGCCGAGGGCAACGCCACCCTGGTCGACACCGGCGACCATGCGGGCCGAAAAGGCGCCGGCTGGGGTGCCGCCGTCGGTCTCGCGGTCGGCCTGTTCGCGCCGCCGATGCTTGCCGCGGTCGCGGTCGGCGCCGGAGCCGGCGCGCTGGTCGGAAAGTTCACCGACCACCGGATCAAGAGCGGCCTGGAGGACAAGATCGGCGAAGCACTGACCGCGGGCACGTGTGTGGTGATCGCCGTGCTGCCGTCGTCGAGCCGGCTCCCGGTGGAGCGGATACTCGCCGGCGCGCCGATGAAATCGGTGGTGGAAATCGACGGAGCGAGCCTGCGGGACCTCGAATCGGCATTGGCCGAGGCAATGGGCAAGTTCGAGCCGGACCGGACGCGACTGCCGATCCCGGATCGCACATTCGGCGGGACGATCGGCCGAACACTCGATCAGTCGGTCGAGGACTGGACGATCGTGCCCGGACCCCAGGCCCCCGACGGCGCCCCGAACGTGCTGATCGTGCTGATCGACGACGCCGGGTTCGGCGGACCGGACACCTTCGGCGGCGCAATACATACCCCCACCCTGACTCGGGTGCAACAAAAAGGTCTCACCTACAACAGTTTTCACGTTACTGCAGTCTGCTCACCCACCCGCGCCGCGCTGCTCACCGGACGCAACCACCACCGCGTCGGCTTCGGATCGATCGCCGAATATCCCGGCCCGTTTCCCGGCTACACAGCTGCGCGTCCGAGAAGCTGCACGGCACTGCCCCGAATTCTGCGTGAGAATGGTTACGTCACTGGCGGTTTCGGAAAGTGGCACCTCACTCCCGACAATGTGCAGGGGGCCGCTGGCCCGTTCGACCACTGGCCGCAGGGGTGGGGCTTCGACCACTGGTGGGGATTCCTCAGCGGCGCCGCGGGCCAATACGACCCGATCATCAGCCAGGACAACTCGGTTCGCGGCGTCCCCGAAGGTGAGAACGGCGAGGCCTACTACTTCCCCGACGACCTCACCGACAAGGCCGTCGAGTGGTTGCACGCCGTCCGGGCGCAGGACCCGAAGAAGCCGTGGATGATGTACTACTCCACCGGGTGCAGCCACGCACCGCACCACGTGCCGCGGGAATGGGCGGACCGATACGCGGGGAAGTTCGACGAGGGCTGGGACGTCTACCGCGAGCAGACCCTCGCGAGACAGAAGAACCTCGGCATCGTCCCCGAGGACACCGAACTGACCGACCGACCTGATCTGTTCCCCGCATGGGATTCGTTGTCCGAGGCGCAGAAGAAGCTGTATGCACGGCAGATGGAGGTCTTCGCGGGATATTCGGAGAACGCGGACTGGAACGTCGGCCGTCTCCTCGACGCGCTGGAGGACCTGGGCGACCTCGACAACACGCTCATCCTCTACATCTGGGGTGACAACGGAGCCAGCATGGAAGGCACCGTCACCGGCTCGTTCAACGAAATGACCTTCCTCAACGGGGTGGTGCTCGATGCCGAACACCAACTGAAGCTGATCGACGAATACGGCGGGATCGAGGCGCTCGGCAACGATCACACCGCTCCACATTTCGCGGCTGCGTGGGCGCACGCCAACAACACCCCGTTCCAGTGGGGCAAGCAGATGGCGAGCCACCTCGGCGGGGACCGCGACCCGATGGTCCTCGCGTGGCCGAAACGGATCACGCCCGACAGCAAGATGCGTGGGCAGTTCACCCACTGCATCGACATCGCCCCCACCGTCCTCGAGGCCGTGGGGCTGCCCGAGCCCGGTGTGGTCGACGGCATCGATCAGGAGCCGATGGACGGAACCAGTTTCCTCTACACCTGTGCCGACGGCGACGCCGCGGAACGGCACACCGTGCAGTACTTCGAGATGTTCGGATCCCGCGCCATCTACCAGGACGGCTGGTGGGCATGCACCCGACTGGACAAGGCGCCCTGGGACTTCTCACCGGAGACCATCCAACGATTCGCCCCGGGCGTCTACAACCCGGACAACGACCTCTGGGAGCTGTACTACCTCCCCGGGGACTTCTCCCAGGCGAAGAACATCGCCGGTGACCATCCCGAGAAGCTCGCGGACCTCGAAGCGCTGTGGTGGCGCGAGGCCGAACGCAACCGGGCCCTGCCACTACTCGGCGGGATGTCGATCTTCTTCGGTCTGCTCCCGCCGATGCCGACGACGACCCGTTTCACCTTCAAAGGTGATGTCCAGAATATTCAGCGTGGCATGATGCCCCGCATCCTCGGCCGCTCCTACTCGATCGAGGCGCACTTGACGGTGCCCGACGGCGGCGCCGAGGGCGTCATCGTCGCCAACGCCGACTTCATCGGCGGATTCGCGCTCTGGGTCGACGACACCGACAAACTGCACCACACGTACTCCTTCCTCGGCGTGGAGACCTACAAACAGGTATCCGAGACCCCGATCCCGACCGGCGAGATCACGGTGAAGATGCAGTTCGACGCCGACGAGCCGAAGCCCGGCACCAGCGGTCATGTGACCTTGTGGGCCGACAACGAGATCATCGGCGAGGGCGACATGCCCCGCACGGTGCCGGTGGCCTTCTCGTCGTACGCCGGCATGGACATCGGCCGCGACAACGGTCTCGTCGTCGACCTCGACTACGAGAACAAGGCCCCGTACGCATTCACCGGGACCGTGAAGGAGGTGGTGTTCGACCTTCAACCGGTTCACCACGACGCGGAGAAGGCCCTCCACGAACACGACGCGGTGCAGGCAGTCGGACGCGGGGCGTCGGGGTGAGCGCGGCTGAACGAAATGGACGGGTGCGATGATCGCATCGACACCAACCGAAAGCCCGCTCCGTGGCGGGGATACGGAGGTTTTCATGGTCACCGATTACGACGCACCACGGCGCGCCGACCTCGAGGATGACGAAACCGCTGATTCTGTCGAGAAGTTGGCCGGCCGCCGGCACCAACCCTCCTTGGTGATCGACGAGGACGTCGACGCCGAGGAGGAGGTGTTCGAGCTACCCGGGGCGGACCTGTCGGGGGAGGGGGAGCTGAATGTGCGTATCCTGCCGAAGCAGGCAGACGAATTCGTGTGCTCCGGCTGCTTCCTCGTGTACCACCGCTCACGCCTGGCCGCCACCAAGGACGGCATGAAGTTCTGCCGAGACTGCGCAACCTGAGCCGGCCCGGACGGATCGCCGCAAATCCGGCGTCGCTCGATGACTTCCCGGTGCCGACGTCGCGAAAGGGGTAGCCCTTGGTGCCATTCGGCCCTGTCGCCGTCGGGTGGCACGCGGCAGGATCGAGAAGGAAGCGTCGATTGGATATGCCTGAGGGAGGGCCGATTCCATGAGCAACTCCACGAAAACCTCCGCGGACAGAGCGGAACACGTCTTCCAGGATCGCCGGGAGGCAGGACGTGTCCTGGGCGAGTTGCTCGAGGCCTACCGGACGGATCCTCGGGTCGTCGTGCTCGGCCTCGCCCGCGGCGGCGTTCCCGTTGCGTGGGAGGTAGCCGCGGCGCTGGATGCGCCGCTCGACACCTTCGTCGTCCGCAAACTCGGAGTGCCCGGACGCGAAGAGTTCGCGATGGGCGCACTCGCAAGTGGTGGCGCGATCGTCCTGAACGACGACCTACTTCGCGACCTCGCCATCACCCCGCGCCAACTGCGTGAGGTCGTCGACCGCGAGGGTCGCGAGCTGATCCGGCGGGAAACGGAATACCGAGACAATCGGCCGCCGCCCGACGTCGCCGGCAAGGTCGTGATTCTCGTCGATGACGGTCTGGCCACCGGGGCCAGCATGTTCGCGGCAATCGCCGCCCTACGACAGCAGGAGCCCGCGCAGATCGTCGTCGCGGTCCCCGCCGCACCGGAATCGACGTGCCGCGAACTCGGGGCGATGGTCGACGATGTGGTGTGCGCGACGATGCCCTTCCCGTTCCGGGCGGTCGGTGCCTCGTTCTGGAACTTCCGCCAGGTGACAGACGACGAGGTACGTGATCTCCTGACCACGCCGACGATCGGCCGCGGTCGGCACGAAGCGCGGATCCTCGAGTTCGCCTCTGCGGCAGGGGTCGTGCGACTCGCCTGCAGAGGTGCACCTGGTGGCATTCCCTCCCGAGCGGACCTCCTCGACATCGTCGGTGACGCCCGTGTGGTGCTCATCGGAGAAAGCTCACACGGGACTCAGGAGTTCTATGCCGCCCGCGCCGAAATGACACGAATCCTGATCGAGGAAAAGGGATTCACGGCCGTCGCGGCGGAGGCTGACTGGCCGGACGCCTACCGCGTCAATCGCTATGTACGCGGACAGGGTCCCGACACTTCGGCCGAGGAAGCGCTGCGGGGATTCGAGCGTTTCCCGGCGTGGATGTGGCGCAACACCACCGTCCTCGACTTCGTCGCCTGGCTGCGCCAACACAACGACAGCTGCGGCCCGGACCGTGCCCGTCAAGCCGGGTTCTACGGACTCGACCTCTACAGCCTGCATCGGTCCATCCGAGAGGTGATCGACTACCTCGACCGCGTCGATCCGGAGGCGGCCCGCCGCGCGCGAACGCGCTACTCCTGCTTCGACCACGCCGCCGGGGAAGACGGCCAAGCATACGGCTACGCCGCAGCCTTCGGCGCCGGCGAATCTTGCGAGAGGCAGGTGGTCGAGCAACTGATCGACCTTCAACGCCACACGATCGACCATCTCCTCGACGATGGCACGGACGCAGAGGACCACCTGTTCTACGCCGAACGCAACGCGTGGAGCGTGCGCGACGCCGAGGAGTACTACCGCACGATGTTCCGAGGGCGGGTCGCATCGTGGAATCTGCGTGACCGCCACATGGCCGACACCCTCGACGCCCTGATCGCGCACCTCGACCGACGGGCGGATACCCCCTCCCGTGTCGTGGTGTGGGCGCACAATTCGCACGTGGGTGACGCCCGTGCCACCGAGGTCGGCGCACACGGTGAGCTGACCGTCGGCCAATTGGTCCGCGAACGCTACCCGCAGTACTGCCGCCTCATCGGCTTCACCACGTACTCGGGAAGCGTCACCGCCGCCAGTGAATGGAATGGTCCCGCCGAACGCAAGACGGTGCGAGCCGCGCTACCGAGCAGCGTCGAAGAACTCTTCCATGAGGTGGGGAAGGAGTCATTCCTTGTTCGGATGCAGGACGGGCTGGTCGCCGATACCTTGCGGACTGCCAGGCTGGGGCGGGCGATCGGGGTGATCTACCGACCCGACACCGAGAGGCAGAGCCACTACGTCCACGCCCGGCTGACCGAGCAGTTCGATGCCGTGATCCATATCGACACCACCCACGCCCTCGAACCCCTCGAGTACTCGAGCCTCTGGGTGGATGGTGAGCGGCCCGAGACCTACCCGTTCGCACTCTGACCAGCCAACCGTTTCGCCGGGAAGGTACTGGTTAGAGATCGCGGTGAGGGAAGTCGCTCCTGCGACGACTGGAGGCTGCAACCGACCGACTCCGATACCGCGACGCAGGAAAACACCAGTTTGTCTCGGGCAGAACCTTGCAGGTTCGGACAGTCCCGTCGAAACGAACAGCAGCACCGCACCACCCTTCACCACGACGACCGGCCACTCGACCACATCGGTCAGCGCTATCGTGCCCATCGTTAGCGCGGCAGCAGTGGGCGACCGGCTTCCCTGGCGTGCGCCCTGACGGGCGCCCTTACCGCACCTGAGGCGCTGCCTACCAGAGCTCCCCAGCTAACACCTCCCGCAGCGCCGGGCGCGGCCGGGCGCGGCTTCACCTGCATCAGTGGCCATCCGAGAAATTCTGTTGCCGAATTGCATTGCTCTCACCATATTCGTAGGTAGACAGGCTCGGTCGCGTCGTCGGGTATCCCGCCCGCGGCGCCGGGACCGGGAGGCCCGGCGCCCCGGCGTGCGTGCCCGCGGACGCGACATACCTGCCAAACCAGGCGGCGCACCCAGAACCCGGATCATCAGCGAGGGGCTGATGTCCCCAGGCTCTCGCACCAGGGCACTGTTGTCAGGAGTTGAAGGTCCTCGGATACCGAGCGGGAATCATCGGTGCGGCCGATACACACGTCGAAGCCGAACACTGCCCCAGCCATGCGGCACCAAATAGGAGGCGAGCGGGGTGGGAACCAGATGTGGGCCAGGTCGGCGACAGGCAGCACGCCTGCGTGGCTGCGACAGGGTCGATGGTGCGCACGGGTAGTCGGTGCCGAAATCCCCTCCTGCCGGTGACCGCGGACTCTGATGCTCGCTATCGGCGGTCGGTTGACTGGACTGTGCAACCTATTCCCGTCGAGAGGTTGGAGTAACCGTGACCGCCGTCGTTGCCGCTGTCGTCGTAGTTATCGTCATTGTGGGCCTGCTTCTGGCGGCCTCGATCCATGTGGTGAACCAGTACGAGAAGGGTGTGCACTTCCGGCTGGGTAAGATCATCGCGGTGCACGACCCGGGCCTGTTGCTGATCATCCCGGTCGTGGACCGACTGACCAAGGTGTCGATGCGGATCGTCACGATGCCGATCCAGTCGCAGGGCATCATCACCCGCGACAACGTCAGCGTCGACATCGCCGCCGTCGCGTACTTCCGGGTCGTCGACGCCCGAAAATCCGTTGTGGTCATCGAGAACGTCGATGCCGCGATCAACCAGATCGCGCAGACCACCCTCCGCAATGTGGTCGGACAGCATTCGCTTGACGAGGCGTTGGCCGACACCGGAGTCATCAACGGGGCGATCCGCCAGATCCTCGACACCACCACCCTCGAATGGGGTGTCGAGGTCACCCTCGTCGAACTCAAGGACATCCAGCTACCCGACACCATGAAACGGGCGATGGCGCGTGAGGCCGAGGCCGAGCGGGAGAAGAGAGCAAAGATCATTGCCGCAGAGGGAGAAGCACGCGCGGCCGCCGCGCTCGGCGAAGCGTCGGACACGATGATGGCCCATCCGCTGGCGCTGCAGTTGCGGAACCTGCAGACCCTCCTCGAACTGGGTGTGGAAAAGAACACCACCGTTGTTTTCCCGGCGCCGCTGATGACTGCCATCGGCGAGGTTGCGACGTTCCTCTCCCGTGAGACAGCGGCGGCCGCTGCAGCTCCCGTCATGGAATCGACCGTCGACCAGACGAATACAACGACCGCGGACGGCGACCGGGCAGCATCATCGATGCCGCACTACCCGGCCTCGACTGTCCCCACGGTCAACTGAGCTTAGGACTGACCTCGAATCCGGAAGGGCTCGCGGGCGCTGTCTACCGGGGCCCGGGAATCGGGTCGTGGCAGATCATCGTCGGGCAGGGATTGTGCAGGAGAAGGTGCCGGCCGACCGGTCCGAGAATGGGACCGGCCTGGGGGCGGGTGTCGTCTCGGGGGCCTATGACCACCAGTTGGGCCAGTTCGGCGCGTTCGAGGAGTACCCGCTCCGGGCTGTTCATGGTGATCAATGTGCGGATCGATAGAGCAGGAAATCGTGTGATCGCGGCATCGACCGCGGAGTCGAGTCGGTCACGTTTGACGCTCTCGTGTGTGTTCCAGTAAGCGAGGTTGGGGGCGGTCAACTCCCCGATGTGGGAGGACGAGCAAGACTGCACGGCGATCAGTGGTGCATCGAAGAGCGTGGCGTACTCGGCGGCAGTGAGCAGCACCTGCGCGCTGGTGCCGCTGCCGCCCACCCCAACGACTATCGGCGCCCGGCTCGGTGAGGAGCGAAGCTCACTACGCCACACGACGACCGGACAGGCGGCGTTCTGGGCAACTTCGATCGCGGTCGACCCGATTGACAGTGTGTGCGAAGCTCCGACACCGACGGCGCCGACGACGATCAATGCGGCATCGGCACCGGCCGCTTCCAGGACAGGCCCCGACAGGCCGGGCATCGTCTCACAACGCACCGAGACGTCGGGAAAGTGCCGGCGAACAGGTATCAGCGCCCGTAAGAGTGCTTCTCTGGCTTGGCGGCGGTGCACCCGGGTCGCGTACGGGTGCTCTCCGGGAACCGCCGATCCTGCCATCGATGCGGACTCGTCCCGGCTGGCATGCACGATTCGGAGTAGGCACTGGCGACGGTCGGCGACCATTGCCGCCCACAATGCGGCGACACGCGCATTCGGTGATCCGTCGACACCGACCAGGATCGTTCCGTCGTTCATCTGGGTGGGCCTACTTCTCTCTCGGCGAGGCGTACATAGGCCTCCGGGTCAGCTGCGTCAATGTCAAGGTGATTCGCCTTCGGGCCGATCATGAATCTTGCTGTCATACAGAGGAAATAGCGACTGCATGGCACCAGGTCGGGGTGGTGGTGCCGGTACCTTTGTGTGGGACACGTTGGCGTGCGGATCGTGTCGGACTCCAGTGTCGCTTTCGGGGCGGCGGAGAGGATAGGGGATTTTGTCATCGGCTGCGGAACAGGCGACGAGACCTTCGCGCCCGTACCGGGTTCGGGTGTGGCGAGACCCGCGGCTCGGCCATCGAGATGTCATTGTCCACGGTCATTCGATCGTGCGGTCCCGGACGCCGCGTCAGTGCCGCCGCTACTTGTCCAGGAACCGGTGCAGTTCAGTGAATGGATAGGTATTGATGACGTCGGTAGGGCAGGCCCAGCCTCGTTGTGTTGTCGCCACACCGAACCGCATGTTGTTCAGGTGGGGGACAGCGTGGGCGTCGGTCGATATCGCGAACCGATACGCCGAAGCGGAGCGCTCGCCGGACCAGATCGCCGCTGAGATCGAGGCGGTCCGGAGACGCGTTGACCTCCATGGCTGTGCCGGTGTGCACTGCTATGCGAAAGATGGTGTCCAGGTCTACCTCGACAGGTGGCCGGGTCCCGATGAGCGGGTGGTGGGATGGCCGATCACATCGACGCACGGATGTTCGACGGCGCGCAGTGCTCGGGTGGTCATTCGTCCCGCGACTGGTGGAACTGGGAATGCACCGAGGCCACGGATGTCGAAGGTGGACAGGAACTCGTCGTCCCCGTCGAGAGACCCGACCGGCTGAATGTTCAGTTCGGTGCCGTGCAGCAGCCGAATTCCCGCGGCGCATTCGAGTTCCCGGATCTGCTTCCGCTGCGCCAACGCTTTCGCGTTGGTCATGCGCTGCATGGAGAGCAACGGTGCGACGTCGGTGATCGCGTAGTACTCGTACCCGCGAGCCGTACCCCGTGCAGTTCGATCCGACTGCAACGCCTTCGCGGCAATCGGGTCAGGGGTCGCGGTCCCGGCGTTCGATATGGCAAACCGGATCGGCGGGGCTCGGGCAGTCTTGGTACGACCGACCATTCGACACCGACAATGTGTCCGGATTTCGTGGCCCCGGTGCGTATCGGTCATCGTTTGTGGATTGCCTTGCCCGCGTTATCGTCTTGTGGCATCGACGGTATGGATGGGTGTGGCTGCGGAGGACTGATTAGTTCGAGGTCGAGATGCACCACCGCACCATGATGGTGGAGCGCATGCGCCCAACCCTGCTCGGTGACGACAGCGAGCATCAGGGTGTTCTCGGCGAGGATCTCGGCCGTCAGGCGTGCCACCCCATGAAAGTACGCGGCGGTGCCGAGCTGCCGGACGAGTAGCGTGCCGATGCCATGCTGCTGATTGTGTCCGGATACGGCCAGGGCGATTTCGGCGCTGACGCGACCCGGGGTGGTGTCAGTGACCACGTAATTGGCGACACCGACCAGTTCGCCGTTCTCGAACGCGCCGAGGGCGAGATGCTTGAAGTCCTGGCAGCAGAGTTGGTCGGCGAAGTCGCCGAGGTGCTTCGGGCGGGGACCGAAGAACCGCAGGTGCGCGTCTGTCGACGACAGCTGTTGGTGCAGCCGTTCGACGACGGCGCGGTCGTCGGCGGTCAGAGCGCGGATGGTGATGTCACCCTCAGCGGCAGTGGGCGCAGGCTCGGCTGCGAGGGGTGACCGGTCGGCGCCTGGTAGTGGGGCGGGCAGATCATGATCGGACAATGACTGTGGTGGAGGAACCGTGAACTCGGAATCGCAATGCCCGGGCCGGTGTGGACACCGGCCAGGACGACCAGCTGAGCGGGTGTGGTCTGCTCCTCCAGGGTCGTCGGATATTCGGGACCGGAAAGGTCGGCGGGAGGACGGCGACATCGGGGAATGCTCGGCGAGCCGCGGCCACGCTCGCTCCGACGCCAGTGGGCTTGCCCAGGGTCGTAGTGTCCGTCGCAGCTGGCTCCGGAATCAATGGGAGGAGAGACAGGACGAGGATCGGGGCGTCGACACGGTGCGCGTAGTCGAACGCGGCGAGGGCGGCACCGCAGTTGTCGGCGCACTCGGCGGCGAGGATCACCGGGCGGTGGTCGGGGAGCTGCCAGGGTGGTCCACGCCAGACGGTGACGGGACAGGCGGTGTGGGCGATGACGGAATCGGCGTGAAAGGCGGCCCCGAAGACGTCGACCGTACCCATCTTAGGGTGGCCGAGCACCACCATCCGTGCACCTGACGCGGCGGCAGCCAATGACTGTGCGGCCGGTCCCTCGATCAGTGCCTCGATGATCTCGAGGTCGGGGAAACGGCGGTGGACCGCGGCAGCGGCCGCACCGGTGATCGATTGTCTCTCGCGTGCTGGATCAGCGTCAGGTGCAGTGCGGGCGGCGGTGAGGCCGGTGTGACTGTGCCGGGCCTCGGGCGCGAGGTAGAGGATGCGAAGCGGGCAGCGCACCAGGTCGGCGAGTGCGCCAGACCAGAGTGCGGCGTCGTGACCGATCGGTGGCTGGTCGACGGTCACGACGATCGGACTGGGGTCGGAGTCGGTCACAGCGGCCTCCTTCCGCAGCAGATAGGCCCGGAGGCGGCCGAGCCGGTGACCGGCGGGCGTTCAGGTCAGCGGTCCGCACCGACCCCGGTCGGCAGGGAACATCAATCCGTCGGCGACGTGGGCGGGGTTGGTCGGCGCACCGAGGCCACCCGCACCGCCGTCAGTGGCTGGGCAGCGCCTTCTGGGCGCAGATCGCTTCGACGAAGGTGCCGACGGCGTGCTCGGGCAGGTGACGGGCGATGTCGGCCTCGCTGATCATTCCGACAAGCCGATGCTCGTCGAGGACGGGCAGGCGCCGGACCTGGTGTTCCTCCATGATTGTCAGTACTTCCTCGACACTCGCCTCTGCTTCGACATGGTAGGTGTGGCCCTGTGCGAGTTCGGCGGCTGTCATCGTGGATGGGTCCGCGCCAGCGGCCACGCATTTGATGACGATGTCGCGGTCGGTGATGATGCCGTGGAGGCGGTCGTCGTCACCGCAGATCGGAAGTGCCCCCACGTCGAGTTCGCGCATACGCTGCGCGGCGGTGGTAAGGGTGTCGTGTTCGCTGATGCAGGTCGCCCCAGTGTGCATGATCTGGCGTGCTTCGGTCATGGCAGGAATCCTCCAAAAGGTGTGTCGAACGATGTGTGCACGAATTGCAGTGATCCGGCGCGATGGGTGTGCGGCCGGTCTCGGTCATCGCTGCCCCGGCTCCGTGACCGCCCGGGCTAGCAGATACGTTCCCAGCCCCACAGCGGCCAGGGCTGCGACAGCGAACGCGACGACGTTCCAGGCCCCGATCGCAGCCAACGCGAGCCACAATGCCACCGCAACGGGGAGGATCGTCTTGAACATAACGTCTCGAATCGGATGGGAAGGTGCGGTATTCGCCAGAACCTGTGGTCACCGATCCGGGTCGGTGGTCGTGGAGATCCACCGGCCCGCTGTCGGGGGCTGCTTCAGCTCTCGCTGCTTCCGGCTGATGTGGTCTTGGTGATTTCCACGTGCCTCTCCGGGGTCGCAGACTCGGACACCGGCACGGTCACCGTCAGGATTCCGTCACCGTAGGTGGCATCGATGTCATCCTCCTTCGCCCCTGGGGGCAGCGGCATCGATCGATAGAAGCTGCCGTAATGAAACTCCGAACGGGTGCCCTCTTTGTGCTTCTCGGAGCGTTCGGCCTTGATCGTCAACATTCCGTCGCGGACGCTGATGTCAACGTCCTTCGCCGGGTCTACACCCGGAAGTTCCGCTTTGATGGTGTAGCAATCCTCAGCAAAGTGTTCCTCCACACGGATCATGTGACCCTCGAGGGATTTCCAGGGCGGCATGGACTCGAACCGGGCGACCAGGTCGGACCAGTCGGGCAGGGCGGGCCAGGTCGGCATGATTGCCTGCCGAGGGGAAAGGGTGCTCATAGCGTGACTCCTCTTCGGTACGTAGTGCTGGGGGACTCTTCGATTCCACCTGACGCCCGCTGCGCGCAGTAGGGCCGACGGTCCTTTGTCGAGGGACTCCGGTCCCACAGGAATTGAATCGACGACATCATCGGACCGTCCATCCCGGTGCCTGTCCGAGGCTGTTCCATTCCTTCTGCCACTGCGCTCGATGATGTTTCGCCATCAGCGAGTGGACCCCGGCCAGGAGGACGCCGCACCCGACGGTCCCCAGGGACCAGAAGGCGAGTGCTGAGACAACCGCTTCGAAACCGTTTTCGGTGCCGGTGTTCGGGTTTGTCATGTAGTTGCCGTGGGCGTCGACCCAAATGGTCACCGTCTGGCCAGCTTTGTCCCCGATGCCGGTCTCCACGTCACCGGTGTGCTCCGTGCCGTTGACCGACCAGCGCGCCGGTGCACGGTCTGGGCCGACCGGTCCACGAACTGGCACGTCTCCCATCGGTGGGAGGGGATTGGCCAGCAACACGGCAGATACCTGCTGCTCGGTCTGCCGGGCGATGCGCGCTTCATCGGTGAGACGGGTGTACGTCGCGGTGCCGAAGGCACCGGCGAAAGGAACCAGCAGCAGGATCAACATCACCACTACCAGAACGAGGGTGGATTCGACTCGGTCACCACTCCGCATGAGCGCGTTACGGCTCCACGGGCCCAGACGCCACCAGCGGGTAAGCGATGCGTCATTGTCGATCATGACGGCCTCCCTGAGTTGTCTCACTTGTCAGTGTCGTGCCCAGCTAATGGCGGTCATAGGGCCAGAGGTGAGCAACCCCTGGGCGACACTCAGGGACTTACGTCACATCTGCCGACAGGGCGTCGAACACGTCTTTCCCCGTCGACGGGCGACGAGGCATCTGCTCTCGCGCGTCGTTCGTTCGGGCCGTGCGGCGTCAGGATGTTCAGCTACGTTCATCGGCTCAGTGATCGGCCCCGGTGCAGGCGGAACACCCGATACTTCGAACCGCCAGACGGTCACGTCACCAGTGCGACAGCCGCGGTGACGCAGATCATGACCGCCAGCAGATCCCGTATCACCGTCGCGAGGGGACCGGAGCCGACGGCCGGATCCTTCCCAAATCGGTGCAAGCCACCGCGGGCGGTGCAAGCCACCGCGGGCGGGGTGAGCCCGTCACATCCTTACCGGGCGTGGCCCCGGATCGGTGGGATGTCACTGCCTTCCCCCGCCCGTTGCGCGGCCACTGCCGGTATAGCCCACGCCGGTAGTGGTGGCACAGTTGCCGAGGGCGAGCCGGGTCAAGAACTGACGACCACTGTTGGCTCGGTCTCCGGGTGGCCGCCGGGTAGATGACGACTTCCAGGGAATCCGTTCTGTGGTCTAGTTTTCAGTTGTTCGGGTGCAGGGTCAGCGCCAGTCGTGGGCACAGCCGCACCGCGTCGCGGGCGTCGGGGTGCAGGTGCGCCGGGATGTCGGGTTCGGGTGTGTGGTCGCGGGCGAGAGGATAGCCCCAGTCGTCGCGGTCGAGCACGGTCGGGAGCAGTTCGGTGCACAGTCCGCGCCCGTCGCAGCGGGTCCAGTCGATGTGCAGGCGCAGTGCCGGCCGGCGTGAGCTGGTCATGGCAGGGCCACCGGGTTTCGAGGCTCTCGCTCGGGGAAGGCGATTTCGCAGGTCCCGCGCAGGTGTAGTTCGACGTCGCGGCAGAAGGCGAGCATGGTGGAGCGGAGGAAGCGGGCTGTGCCGTCGGGATGGTTGCATGCGCCGCGGCGGTCGACCAGCGCGGTCAGCCGCGTGATCTCGCGGGCGCTGTCCGGCCCGGGCCGCCGGTAGGCGAGGTCGGTGAGGATGTTCGCGAGTGCTGGTAGCCCGTTGAGGCAGGGTCCGCACTGGCGGGCGCTTTGGTCGGCCAGATAGGCGACGATGTCGGCGGATCGGCGCAGGCCGCACTCGCCGCTCCTGAGGACCTGGACGACCCCGGCGCCGGGGGTAGATCCCAATGGGGACAGCGACTCTCGTGAGAGTTCTGCGTGTGCCGCGTCGGTCCCGGTGATCCAGGTGCCGTGGTATCCGCCGAGCAGCAGTGCCCGCACGTCGGCGGGGTCGATGCCGGTGTGGTCGCGCAGCAGCCGGGTCAGCGCCGTCCCGGTCGGAACCTCGACCACACCCGGCGCTGCGGTGCAGGAGAGGGTCACCAGCATAGTTCCGGGTTCGGCCTGATTGCCCACCCCGCGGAACCAGTTCGGACCGTAGCGGGCGATCAGCGCCACGTGGGCAAGGGTCTCCACGTTGTGTACCAGGGTGGGCCTGCCGCGGAGCCCGGACCGGGTGAGGCTGGTCAGGTGGTCCCGCGGGATCGCGGGGCGGCCCTCGATCGCGTTGACGACCGCGGATTTCTCGCCGGCGATAAAGGTGTCGGGAGCTTCGGTGAGCTTCACCGGCAGCCGGTCCCAGCCGGCGGCACGCCGCTCGGCGACGGCTCGGCGCACCGCCGGCATGACGTCGGCCGACGTGTAGAGGTGGGCCTCGCGGGCTCCGACGGCTGCGGCGGCCAACGCGGGACCGTCGAGCACGAGGTGCGGTGCGTGCTCGAGCAGCACAGTGTCCTTGCTGCTGGCAGGTTCACCCTCGGCGCCGTTGGCGATCACCACGGGCCGGCGGCCCGTTACGGCACCCATCTTGCTGCCGGTCGGGAACCCGGCCCCACCGCGGCCGCGCAGGCCGGCCTCGACGAGTTGCCCGATCAGCTCGTGCGGCCGATCGGGGCGGGGCGGTGGCCCGAACCGTGCCGCGTGACAGGGCAGATCGGGGCCGTCGGCGGCCAGCAGCCTCCGGTCACCGGACGGGGCCGGCTCGCCGAGGTGGCCGGTGCTCGAACTTTCGTGAAGGTCAGTCGAGGTGGTCATCGGGTCGTCCTGGCCCGTACCTGGTCGTATTCCACGAAATCCCTGCGCACACGCCAGGCCACGCTGCCGGCGACGGCGCACGTACACAGGGCGGCGACGGCGAGTAGCCACGGCCGCCCGGAGTCGGTGCCATTCCCGAGGCCGTGGATCAACGCGATCGGCCACAGCCCGTAGGCGGCCCAGTGCACGAGCCGGAAGGGCCGGGGTCCGAGCCGGTGGCGCAGCACGCTGGTCACGACCACCGCGGCCAGCAGGTCGACTGCGAGGGTGCCCAACCCCAACCAGAACGGTCGATAGACGCCGAGGAACGGCACCACGAAGTCAACCAGCCGCAACTGGGCGTGCGGATCGGCGAGCAGGGTCAGCAGGTGAATGCCGACGAGTGCGGTACCGAGCAGAGCGGCGGTGCGATGTAGTTCGGAGACCCCGAACCGCGGCCACGGACCGAGCGGGCGCCCGGAACGGGTCACGATGCCGGTGGCCACCGCGACCGTGAGCAACACCAGCGCGGTGATCCCCGCGCCGCGGCCGAGCGCCCACAGCGCCTGATCCAACTCGGCGGGGGTCATCAGGCGGCCCTGCACGGCTCGTCGGGCCAGCCGCCGATCGTGCGCACCCATCCGCCGCTGTCGACCAACCGGGCGGGAAGGCCCAGCTTCTCAAGCCAACCGGCGGCCGCGTGGCCGCGGACGAGCGATGCCGTCGTGAGCGTGTTCGCGGCCAAGCACGAGCTGGCGGCGACGCTGACCGTGCGCCAGATCGGGTCTGCCGGGCGGCCGGACCGTGGATCGAGCACGTGATGGACCTGCCTGCCCGCGTGGATCCACCGCCGTTGCAGGGTGCTCGAGGTCGCCAACGCCGCACCGGCGGGAAGGGACACCCGGCAGGCAGGTTCGCCGGCGCCGTCCTGGACCAGCAACTGCCACCCGTCGGCGGGTGCCGGCCCCGCGGTGGCGATGTCCCCGCCGAGGCTGACCAGTACCCCGCAGCCCAGATCCTTCGCCACCAGCCATGCGCACTGGTCGGCGGCGGCAGCTTTGGCGGTGGCACCGAGATCGAGCTGCACACCATCCGGGACGGTGACCGTCCGGTCCTGCACCGTCACCATCGACCACTCGGCCGGCCGGACGAGCACCGCCCCGACCGGGGTATTCGCGTCGTCGATCAACGTGAGGTCACAGTCGTAGCCGAGACCCACGAGCGCGGCGCCGACCGTGGGATCCACGTCCCCGTCCGTGCGGTCGGCTGCGGTCAATGCTGCCCTTAGGGCTTGTGATGAATTAATCTAGCTCGGTTCGGGCGTGTCGTCGGGTGCGGGGTGGAGTGTGTAGTTCCACTCGCCGTGGAACTCGTGGCGCGTCAGGATACCGTGGGTTTCAAGGGCTTTCATCTCCTTGTCGGGGATCTTGACGCCCTTCGGATACTCGGCCTGGTCGAGTTCGGCGCGGACGGTCAGTCCGGTGCTGGTGGTGGTCGCGGCGATGGTCTCGACGATCACCTCGTGACTGGTCAACGGCCGCCCGCGCCAGTTCATTGAGATATGGGAGAACAACCGGTGTTCGATTTTGTTCCACTTGCTGGTGCCCGGCGGCAGGTGGCACACGGTGATCCTCAGGCCGGTGGCGGCGGCGAACTTGGCGAGTTCGGTCTTCCACAGCCGGGTGCGGTACCCATTGGAACCACCACCGTCAGCACTGATCATGAGACGGGAAGCATTGGGGTACATGGGTTTTCCTACTTCATTCCACCAGGTTGCGATGGTGTTGACCGCGAACGCGGCGGTGTCGTGGTCGGTGCCCACCGACACCCATCCGGTGTTCGCGCCGACGTCGTACACCCCGTACGGGTTCGCCTTGCCCAGAACGGGGTCGACGAAGTCGTGGACCTTGACCTGCTCCGGTTCGCCGGACGGCCGCCACTCCCGGCCAGCGTTCTTGTAGGCTCCCACGAGCTCCTTCTTTTTGGTGTCGACACTGATGACCGGATCGCCGGCATCGAGGTGGTCTGCGGCCTGGTCGTTGAGGTACTGGAACTGGGCGTCGCGGTCGGCGTGTTGGTTGCCCTCGATGGTCTTGGCGCCTGCCTGCAGACTGTATCCACCCTCCCTGAGCAGCCGCCGGGTCACCATATCGCTGACCTGATGGCCCCTGTCCCGTAGAGCCGCGGTCAGGGCGCGAATCGATTTCGAGGTCCACCGCAACGGCGACATCGGATCACCCCTGGTCACCGGGTCGATCAGCGACTCGAACGACTCCACCAGACCCTCGTCATGGGCCTCGGCGCGCTTACGACCGCCCCCCGGTCGCCGGGACCGCCCCGAACCCGGAGCCGTCCCGTTCCCGGCTTCCTTGCGACCCCGACGCACCGTGTCGGCCGCGACCCTGGTCGCCGCGGCCACGATCGCGACCCCGCCAGGCCCCAACTCGGCGGCCTCTGCGCCCAGCCACAACCGCCGCTGAAACTCCGTCAAATGCGGGCGCATCACGGCATACCGCCGCGCCACCGAGTCCGCCACATCCGTCATAGCGCAACGGTAACGCCCGAAACCAGCTAAAGCGACATTATTTTGTCACATGCCCTTAGCAGATCGGCGAGCAGCACGCTGACCTCGGTCGGCTGGCCGCGGCGCCGCGCGAGCAGGGTGAGCTCGGAATCGGCACGGAAGCGGCTGCAGGCGAGTTCGACCGCCGCGAGATGGTCGGCGACCAGCACCCGCGCCTGTGCCAGCCGCCCGGCATCGGTGACCACCAGCCGTGCCTGGGTCCCCCACAGCGGCCACACAGCCGCGGCCACCCTCTCGTCGTCGCACTCGTAACTTCGCTCCAACTCAACGATTCCGTTCATCAGGACCCGCTCGAGGTTGCGTGGTGGTGACCGGACCCGGTCGACAGTCGTGGCGCGGTGCCGAATACCCCACTCTCCGAGCCCCCGGAACCGGGCCCGGAACCGGGGTCGGCGGAGCCAGGAGTCAAGGACGAGGCGTCGGGATGATCGGAGCCGCCGGTACCGGGCGCGATGATCGTCGACCCGGTCGGCGCGGTAATGGCGGCTGCCGTTGAGGTATGGGTGTCGGCGAAGGCCATCGCTGCTCCGCCGATCGTGCCCGCCACGCTCAACGCCACCAGCGCCTTCGTGGCGACGCGGACGTTGCGGCGACCTTGCTGCGGTGATGCCATAGCCGACCCCTTCGACCGTCCCGATCCGTCGTAGCCACATGTCGTCAGGTGGACCCTCGGTGTCCATGGTGCCGAATGTTTCTGGGAGAATTCTCAGAACCACGGTGGCAGGCTCGGTCCATGACGGATATCCACCCGACGGCAGAGGTGCTGCTCGTAGAGGACGATCATCAGCTCGCGGCGATGCTGACGGCACTCCTGGCCGAGGAGGGCTACCGGGTCGAGGTGGCACGTGACGGGCAGATCGGACTGCATCTCGGTCTGACTCGACGCTTCGATGCACTGATCATCGATCGAGGGCTGCCGGTGCTCGAGGGCCTGGACTTGCTGCGGGCATTGCGGTCGAAAGGGGTCGGCACCCCGACGCTGGTGCTGACCGCTCGGGGAGCAGTATCCGACCGGGTGGCCGGTCTCGACGCGGGAGCCGAGGATTATCTGGTCAAACCGTTCGAGATCCCGGAACTCCTCGCCCGGATCAGGGCGCTGCTGCGCCGGCACACCGACATCGCAAGCTCGCTCCCCGTCGGTGGTCGCCGGCTGTTTCTCGCGAGCCGGATCGTCGTCGACGCCGCAGGAGCCGGCGAGGAGGTGGAGCTGTCCGATCGTGAATGCGCGCTGCTCGCGCTGTTGGCCGCCGCCCCGGACCAGGTGTTCACCCGGCCGCAGCTGCTCGAGCGGGTCTTCGACCGCGCCGACACCGTCGGTACCGTCGACACCTACGTGCACTACCTACGCCGCAAACTCGGCCGCGAGGTCATCCGCACGGTCCACGGCGTCGGCTACCGGCTGGGCGCACCGTGAGATTCCGGCGCGGCAGTAGCTCCGCGGCACTGGCCGCCGACCAAGTGCTACTGCGGCGCACCGGCCGCGTCGCCGCGCTGCAGGTCGCACTCGCACTCGGGGTGGTGTTGATGCTGATCGGTGCGGTCACGTTCCTGTTCGACATCCACGTGCAGAACGGAGAAATCAGCGGGCAGCTTTCCGGCGTGGTCGCCAGCGCCGACGACGTCACAGACGCGCCGCCGGGCATGGCGCTGGCGATCCGCACGCTGTCGGGAAACGTCGCTGTCAGCGACCGCGCGCCCGCCGCGACCACCCGCCTGCTCGATGGGCCCCTCGGATACTCCGACGTCCACGACGGAGGGGCCGATTACCGGGCGTTGGTCGCCGACCGCGACGGCACTCGCATCGTCGCGCTGCTCGACCTGTCGCCGTGGCAGAACGGACGTCAGCGGCTGCTGCTTGCGCTGGCCGCGGCCGAGATCGCCGGCGTGATCGGCGCCACCGTAGTAGTGGTGATGCTCTCGAGGCGGGCAATCCGCCCCCTCGCGACGGCGCTGTCGCTGCAACGCCGTTTCGTCGCCGATGCCTCCCACGAGCTACGGGCACCGCTGACGCTGCTCCACACCCGCGCCCAACTCGCGGCCCGGCGGGCCGACCAGCAGGACGTCGACGAAGCGCTGCGTGAGCACCTCCACGGTCTCGTCGCCGACACCCGAGCCCTCGGCGACGTCGTCGAGGACCTGCTGCTGGTGGCGTCACTCGAGTCCGGCGTCCGCGTCCCGGGCCGGGAGCGAGTCGACCCGCTCGCCCTGTGCGAAGAGGTGCGCGGCGGCGCCGCCGCGCACGCCGCGAGCCTCGGGATCCGACTCGACATCGAGGCCCCCGGCCAAGGGGACGCCGCGATCATCGGTTCCCGATCCGCGTTGCGGCGAGCGCTCATCGCGCTGATCGACAACGCGCTCGCGCACGAGAAGCCCGGCGGCCGTGTGCTCCTGCGCGTCCACCGGGACACCAAGTCGGTGTCGGTGTCCGTCACCGACACCGGTGTCGGGCTCGACCCCCACACCACCGAACAGTTGTTCACCCGATTTGCGCACGGCGACGGCCACACCGCCGGGGTGCGCCACTACGGGATCGGGCTGGCCCTGGTCCGGGAGATCGTCACCGCCCACCACGGCCACATCACGGTCGCCGGCGCCCCCGGCCACGGCGCCACCTTCACCCTCACATTCCCCGCCGCACCCCCGTAGCGGTCTCGCCCGATCGGCCCACCCCGGCTCGACCTTCCCAGAATTCTCCCAAAATCCCGACATAGCCTGCGGAGGTCCACAGCAGTCGAGGAGTCGGAGTATTCGCCATGGGCCCCACCACGATCAACGGGCTACCCGCACATCCAATGTTGGTGCATTTCGTTGCTGTGCTCGTCCCGGTTGCCGCGCTCATGCTGCTGCTATCGGTCTTCTGGCCCGCGGCCCGGCGACGTCTGGGCATTATCACGCCGCTGATCGCGCTGGTCACACTCATCCTGGTGCCGCTGACTACCCACGCCGGGGAATGGCTCGAACACCGCACCGAGCGCGACCCGCTGGTCCGTGCCCACGCCCAAATCGGCGACCAACTGCTCTACTGGTCGTTCGGAGTGTTCGTTGTCGCCGCGGTGTGGTGGCTCGTGCATGACGACCGCACCACTGCCTGGCTTGCGGCCAGGGCCCACCGGGTGAACGCTGTAGCCGCGGGCAGGGCGGCGACGATCACCCTGACGGCCATCGCACTGGTCCTCGCTGTGGGCTCGGTCATCCAGGACTACCGAATCGGCGAGAGCGGGGCGAAAGCGGTATGGCACGACCAAGCCCAAGTCCCCACGGCCACGAATCGATAGGCGTACAACGCATGAGTCCGGCCGCCGGTGCTGGGCTCCTACAGTCATCAACCGATCAGATCGCACCCCCGACGAGCAGAAGGAGGTGACGACGAGGGCCCATCGACCGTGACCCAGGCGAGAGCCGCAGCAAGCACGCAAGATCGACGGGAGAATGTCCGTCGGTGAGGCACTTTCGTATTCGGCTACGCATCACCAGCTAGCGATCGAGGCATGGGAGCGGGCGCTCGTGACTGTCGCCGCCAACCTGTGGTCATCGTTCCGTTGGCCATCGACGACGGCGGTCGGGGGAGGGCCACTGCCCCGGTGTCACGCCGACGTACGCGGCGCACAGCACTTTCGCCTGCGTAAATTCAGAAGGCAGCAGCGCCTGAGGGAAATGTCCAGGAGGCTGTGCACCCCGCTCCTGAAACTGACACCGTCGGCGGCAGCTTGTGGTGACCGAGGGTTTTCGCCGGCGAGGACTTCGGACTCTAGAGCGAACCAGATGATCGCCATACGTTGACTACGACCACAGTCCATCCCGGCGCGTTCCCACCGAGCGCCATGCGCTCCGAAGATCCGAGAACCGCCCGGAGGCTGCGGGCTGAACGGTGAAAGGGGAAGTCAATGCTTACTGCCACCCCGATGGAGATGATCGCCTTCGAACGGCGCTGGTATCGCCTCGGCGGTGGACCCGCCGACGCCATCCGAACCGAGTTCGGGCTGCCGCCGGCGATATTCTTTCGACGTCTCGAGGACTTCCTCGAAACCGATCGACCCGACACCATCACCCCGTCGGAAGCCTCGGAGATGCTGCGAGTGTGCCGTCGCCGACTCTGGCTCGACAAATGATCCGAATCGGACTTCGCGGATACGTTCCGCCCGCTGTCGCCCAGGGGAGGCCTTGTGACGGCATTCGCTGATCGCGCTGAGGCGGGACGCCGCCTGGCCCGTCGACTGAACGTGTTTCGAGGCGGGGACGTGGTCGTTCCCGCGTTGCCGCGGGGCGGAGTGCCGGTCGCGTTCGAGGTCGCGAAGGCATTGAATGCCCCACTCGATGTGATCGTGGTCCGCAAACTCGGGATGCCCTACCAACCCGAAGTGGCCTTCGGGGCGCTCGGGGAACACGGAGCCCGGGTAATCGACATCGACACCGTGCGGCGGGTCGGTCTCAGCGCCACGGAAATCGCCGAAGTCGAACAAAAACAGTCAGCCGAACTACGACGGTGCACCGAACTGTTCCACGGCGGCCTCGCCCCCATCCCACTGGCTGGCCGGACCGCGTTGATCGTCGACGACGGCATAGCCACCGGATCGACCGCCCAGGCGGCGTGCCAGGTCGCCCGCGCGCGGGGTGCTGCGCGGGTTGTAGTGGCGGTGCCTATCGGATCGCCAGACATGATCGACGACCTCGCCCGGGAGGCGGACGAGGTCGTCTGCATGGAGTCACCGCACGGTCTTTCCGCGATCGGACAGGGTTACCGCAGCTTTTCCCAGACCACCGACCGTGACGTGACCGAACTGCTGCAGGCTGCACGCGACGGCTTCCGTGAACCAACCACCACCCACCAGGACTGTGGTCATCGACCACTGTGCGACGACGACATCGAGATCGACACGGGCACGGTCCGGCTCGCAGGCCATTTGACCATCCCGGAGGATCCGGTCGGGATGGTCGTGTTCGCGCACGGCAGCGGCAGCAGCCGACACAGCCCCCGCAACCGCTACGTTGCCGACGTCTTGAATCGGGCGGGACTCGCGACGCTCTTGTTCGACCTCCTCGGTGCCGACGAAGAAGGCGACCGAACCCTGGTGTTCGACATCGACCTCCTCTCGGAGCGACTGGTCGACGCTACCTGCTGGCTGAGGACACAATCGTTCGCCGCGGATCTGCCGATCGGCTACTTCGGGGCGAGTACGGGGGCCGCAGCAGCACTGTGCGCGGTCTCCGACCCTCGTGTCGACATCAAGGCTGTCGTCGCCCGCGGCGGCCGTCCCGACCTCGCGGGCGTGTGCCTGAGGAAAGTGCACACCTGCACCCTGTTGATCGTCGGTTCCCGCGACGAAGCCGTCCTCGACCTCAACCGCCGCGCACAGGCCGCGATCCCCGGCAACAGCGGCCTCGAGATCGTGCCGGGAGCCACGCACCTGTTCGACGAGCCGGGACCCTCGAGCAGGCCGCAGCATTGGCGCGCGACTGGTTCACGACCTATCTGCCGGTGCGGGCGGTCGGCAAACCGGGGCCGCATGCCCCATAGTCGGGGCGATCTCGGGCATCACTGTCCGAGCCGGTAGCGGTCGACGGAGTGGGGAGTGGAGAGGGCCGCTCGCTCGGTCCAGCAACAGGCGAATCTCGGTACGGGCAAATCTTGCCCGATCAGGCGCGGACCCGATTCCGGCGAGTGTGGTGGGGTTCGGCGTATTCGTCGAGAACCTTGCGCATGTCCGCGATGGCTTTCCGGCGGTTCCCGGAATCGGAAATCCGCGCGAGTTGGTGCTTGAGACCGACCGCAAAATCGGCGTAGTCGTTCTGCCAGTCACGGCCGATCAATTGCGCTGCATCCGAACGCGCGGTGCCGACCAGCTTCGCCGGGGTGCCGGACTGCAATTGGTAACTTTCTCCGATTGCCGGGATGGTCACGGGAAGTGAAGGATCGTGCTCTGTGACCAGTTCGGCCAGCGCCGCCGCTGCCCCCGGCTCCCCGTGTGTGAGGAACAAGCTGCCCGAGATCGGCTTCCGCTCGGTGATCCACGTCAGAAGTTCGGACTGGTCGGCATGGGCGGAGTAGCTGTCGATCCGCCGGATTTGGGCTCTGACGTTGAGGTCGGTTCCTGAAATGCGCACGCGCTCTGCGCCTTCGAGGAGTATCCGTCCGAGCGATCCTTGTGCCTGGAACCCGACGAACAGGATCGTCGAATCCCGGCGATGCAGATTGTGCTCGAGGTGGTGGCGGATGCGTCCGGCCTCGCACATGCCCGAGGCCGCGATGATGATGACCCCTGACATGTTGTTGATTCGCATGGAAGCGGAAGCGTCGTCTACGTAGTGGATCGAGGGATGGTGGAAGATGTCCTTGCCGCCGAGATCCTCGAGTTCGGATGCATGTCTGGCGAAGACACTGGTCGCACGGTTGGCCAGCGGTGAGTCGACGAAGACCGGCACGTGGGGGATCCGATCCTGATCGGCGAGATACGCGATATCGAGTAAGAGTTCCTGGGTGCGTTCGAGCGCAAACGCGGGAATCACCAGATTGCCGCCGCGGCCGATGGCCGTGTTGATTTCTTCTTCCAACAGGTCGCGTCGCTGGGCGATGGTGAGTTGCGCCCGGGTTCGGCTGCCGTAGGTCGATTCACAGACGACGTAGTCCAACCCTGCAGGCCCCTCGGGATCGGCGTGGAATGCCTTGTTCTGAGGGCCGAGGTCGCCGGAACAGAGCAGGCGCACGTCCCCGGCGGCGACCTCCGCCGATGTCGCACCCAGAATGTGCCCCGCATTCCATAGCCGTGACCGAAAGCCTGCAGTGGGCTCGAACCATTCTTCCAGTGGTACCGGTCGGGTCTGCCGCCATGCGGTGAGGGCATCTTGTTCGGTGTAGAGCGGCTCGAATGTCGCCTCGCCGGCGCGGTCGCGGCGTTGGTTTCGTCGCTGTGCCTCGAACTCCTGGATTCGCCCGGCGTCGGCGAGCATGTATTCCAGGAGGTCGGCGGTTTGGTCGGTGCAAAATATCGGTCCTTCGTAGCCCTGTGCCACAAGTTTGGGTAGCAGGCCACAATGATCGATATGGGCGTGGGTGAGGACGACTGCGTCAACGGTGTCCGGTGCGAAGGCGAAAGCCCCGTAGTTCAGCGTCTCGAGGCTGCGTGATCCCTGGAACAGACCGCAGTCCACCAGAATGCGCCGGTCCTCGAACGTAAATTCCATGCACGAACCGGTTACCGTCTTCGCGGCTCCGTGGAAGGTGAGGTTCACGGGATTTGCCATGGGAGGCTCCTCCGAGGTGGCGTGGCTATGGCTGAAAACGGCGTGCGACCGCGGGCACGCAGCGAAAACGAGGTCGCCATCACTGATGCTGCGCGAGCACTCGCCCCCACTGTTCGGCCCGCGTCGCTTCGTCGTCCTCGAGGTGCGACTCCTTGTCGACGAGGAAACTCTCCGACTCCGCGACGAGATCGAACCCCAGGTGGCGAAGCTTCTTCCCGATACCTTTCGATGCCCTTCCGGTCAACAAGGCGGGTGCATCCGAGCGGGTATCGAACGTGACGGCCCTGCCATGTGAGGGCGGAAGCGACGAGAGCCATTCTCGAATACCTTCGCTGGTGGCATCCGGCTCGAGCGTGACCGTGCTGTCGGGCTTGCGCGCGGTCGCTTCTGCGCCGCGGCGCGTCGACTCGCGGCTCATCCCGTGTACGTGCGTCGGACCGCCGACGATCAACAGGTCGTACGCGGACAGGTCCTCCTCACGTGCCTGCGACACCGGAACAGTTTTTACCGCACCGGTGGTGGCCACTCCGCGTGCGATCGCTTCGGCGACGTGACGGGTGTTTCCGAACATCGACTCATAGACGACCAGTGTGCTCATGATCTCTTCCTCCTGTAACGAGTGCCCCGTCGGGGCGAGTGGACCGATTACATGTGTAGTTCTCCGACGGGTTCATCCACGACCGTTTCATCCGCTGCAACCGCCCGGTCAGGGCACAAGGTCTTGTGACAGCACGCCTTTCGTGCACAAGTTCGCATGACAGGGGACAGTCACGACGCGCGTTGATCGTGATCGGCGTCGAACATGACGCGCGCCCACCAGTTGGCCAACGGACTCGGATCGGGCCACGTCACAACGTCCGGTTCGGGCACCGGAACGCGCTGCTGCCTGCCTCCGGCATTCGACGGCGGGATTCGCCGGGCCGCGGGGGCCGGCGGTGCCGCCGCAGGCAGTCGGCGTTCTCTGGGTGCTGGCTTCATGTCGACTCCAACCGGGGAGATGTTCTACTGCCATCGAACCCGCACGGCCCGGCGCCCGACTAGGGCCGACCGTCACTTTTCGGCCGCCACCGCTCGTCTGCTCCCGGCCGCCTCGGGCGCCGACAGGTGCCGAAAGCCTCTTCCCCGCCGCCACCCCCACCACCGACAATCGAAACCGCTACGCACCAATCGACCATGTGGGTTGTGGCGGACGGAGATCGGAATGCATGCAGAAGCGGGGGATTGGCTGGTGGTGAAGGGCACGATTGTCGATACGCCGGACGAGGTCGGGCAGATTGTCGAGGTCCGTCAGGCCGACGGCGGGCCGCCGTATCGCGTCAGGTGGTTGCGCAACGACCATGAAGCGCTCGTCTTTCCGGGACCCGACGCCCATGTGGTGACGGCCGCCGAAAAGCTGAAGGCGGACAGTCACGAGCGGAGCCGCATCGCCGAACTTCAGCAGGCGATCGCCCGACAGCCCCATGCCCGCCGAGCCTGACACGGGTGATCCGGAGAAGGAGTAGACCATGAGCACTCTCGCGAACCGGCAATCCATCGTCGTCGGTGTCGACGGCTCGGAACGGGCGTTGCGGGCCGCGGTGTGGGCTGCGGCGGTAGCCCAGCGGAAGAATGCGCCTCTGCATCTGGCGCACTCGCTGCCGACCCCCGGATATCACTTCAGTGAGGCGGCACTGTTGTTTCAGGACGAATTCGCTGCGGAGGTAGAACGATCCGCGGAAGAGATCCTTGATCGGGTCGAGCGCCGAGTGCGGCAGGAATTCCCGGATATCCGGTTGTCGCGCAGCACCCATCCCGGGCCCGCAGGGCAGGCCCTCGTCGCAGTGAGCGAACATGCGGAGTTGGTGGTGGCCGGCGCCACCGGTGCCGGCACGGTGAAGTCGCTCGTCACCGGTTCGACTGTCATGCGAGTGGTCAACCACGCGCATTGCCCCGTCACGGTCTTCCGGTCGCAGAGTCGATCTCCGGTGCCGGATCGCAGTCCCGTCATTGTCGGTGTCGACGGCAGTGACCTCAGTGCGCAGGCCGTCGAGTCCGCGGTCGAGTTCGCGACCTTGTTCGAGGTTCCGGTCCTGGCAGTGCACGGCTGGGGTGCCGGTGACATCGTGGGTCGGCGGCCGGCGGAGGAGCAGGTGAATTGGAAAATCGTGGCGGAGGAACAGGCCGTCCTGGTGGCGGAGAGTCTGGCCGGGTGGCGAGAGAAGTATCCCGACCTGCAGCTGACAACGATCATCGAGGAGCAGAATCCCGCAGAGCTTCTTCTCGAATACGCCGATGATGCCCAACTGGTCGTCGTCGGAAGCCACGGCCACAATCGGTTCGCCGGCTCCCTGATGGGATCGACCAGCCAGAATCTCCTGCATCACGCGATGTGCCCGGTGATGATCTGCCGCACCGACACGTGAGCGGCCTGTGCTGCGGTATTCCTCAGGGTGCACACACGCGGATCTGTACAGACGTCGATCGCGTTCCGGCTTACAGTCGGCGCGCGATCGATTCGGCCGTCGCGCCCAGTTTGGCAAGTCGTAGGTCGGCCAGGGGTGTGAGGGTGTTGCCCATCCGATTGGTCACGAATGCCACTGACAGGCCGGTGTCCGGGTCGGCGAATGCACCGGAGCCGCCGAGACCGTAGTGACCGAAGGCGCTGGGCGACTGGTCGCGGCTTGCGACGAACGCGTGGTGGTACCCGAGCCGCCAGTTCATGCGTAGACCCAATACGTAGTCCCGGGCAGTGGTCTGCACTTCGCCGATCTGTGCGACGGTATCTTCGCTCAGGAATCGGATGCCGTCCACCATGCCGCGGTTGGCGATCGCCGCATACATGCGCGCGAGCGCCCGAGCATTGAACACCCCGTTCCAGCCGGGCATCACGTGGTCGTGGATCGCCGGGTTGCGGACGAGTTCGTCGAAGCCGTCCGGCATGCCTGCGGCGGCCAGGTTCTTCAACCCGGGTGTTCGGGACAGGGCGAAGGATGTCACACCCCAGGGGATTCCGAAAGGATTGATGCGCGGAAAGAGTTTCGCGATGCGGCGACGCTCCTGATCGGGGACCTGGAACCAGAACTCGCGGAGGGCGAGTGGCTCGGCGATCTCGGTGCGGACCAGGTCCGTGAACGACATTCCGGTGACCTGAGTGGTGAGTTCGGCAACGAGCGAACCGAAGGTCACCGCGTGGTAGCCGGGCATGACCGTTCGTCGACGGTCCGGAGTTGCGCACGCGAGAGCGGACGCCAATCCGTCGTGATCGAGAAGTGCCAGACGGCCTGGGACCAGGCCACGCACTCGATGGAGCCCGGCCCGGTGACTCAGCAGCTCACGCACCGTGACTGTGTCCTTGCCCGCGCTCGCGAACTCGGGCCAGTACTGGGCGACCGGTGCGTCGTAGTCGATCAGTCCGCGGTCGACCAGCCGGTGGAGAACGGTGCTGGCCACACCCTTACCGGTGGAAAACGACACCGATACGGTGTCGGACTGCCACCGCGTGGTCCGGGTGGCCCAGCCCGACCAGATGTCAACGACCGGCTCACCATGCAGGTAGACCGCCAGCGCACCGCCACCGTCCGAGGTCTGCTCGAAAAGTCGGAAGAACTGGCCTGCCAGCGCGCCGAAGCGCGGGTCGACCACCATCACCGTCGGTACGGGCAACTCCCGGCGGGAGGCGACGTGGTCGGATCCGCTCTGGTTCGGGACTTCGTGGGCGTGGGTCATGGCGTGCTCTTCCGTGCATTCGGAGGTCGCCTCCTGCGGCCTCGTCGAGTTGTCTATACAACGTCGGACGCCCCCGAACCATTCCAAGGCGGCACAGCACACAAGTGAATTGTCAGCTCCGGACGATCATCAGTGGGCGATGCGAGGCGCGAAGCAGAGCCCGGCTGGTGGAACCGAGCAGCAGCGCGGCGAATCCGCCACGTCCTCTGCTCCCGGTCACCACGAGTTGCGCGTGCCGCGACTGTTCGACGAGGTGGTGCACGGGCCGATCCCGAATTACGACCTTCCGCACCGCCACATCCGGGTAGGGATCGGCCCACCCGGCCAGACTCTCGGACAGCACCGCCTCCTCCGCGGTGGCGACCGCGGGCCATCCGAGATTGTGGTCGTCTTGGTCCACTGTGAATACCGAGGCGATGTCGTAGTCGCTCCACGCGTGCACCGCCACCAGGTCGGTGTTACGCAGCCGTGCCTCCTCGAACGCCGCCCCGATCGCCGGTTCGCTCCGCGCGGAGCCATCGACCCCCACGGCAACCGGGCCGTCGAGAACCGCGTCGTCGGAATCGGGCATCCCGCGGACCACCACGACCGGGCACGGCGCGTGGGTGGCTACCGCCGTGCTCACCGAGCCGACAAGCCCACCGGTGAACTCGCCGAGTCCGCGCGAGCCGACCACAACCATCCGCGCGGTCGTCGCCAACTCGAGCAATGCAGCGGCCGCAGAACCCTCCCGCAATGTGCGGTGCACCGTCAGGGACGCTGCTCCCGCCGTCTTCGCCGCCAATTCCGCGGCAGCACCCAGGCGCCGTCGCCCCACGAACTCGAGGTCTGTGTAGGCGCCGGCGGACAAGTTGACCGCGTCGCCGAAGGTGCCGGGTCGGACAACGATCGAGGACGCGAGCAAGAGCGGGACCGACCGGAGCACCGCCTCCTGGGCGGCCCATCGAACAGCGTCGAGAGCGGCGGCAGAGCCGTCGACACCCACTATGACGGGGGCATCTGCGCGCATCAGGATCTCCTTAGTCGCTTCATGGTCGCCGACATCTCCAGAATCCGGCCGCGCCCACAATTCACGTAGGGCCGAACGGCCCTTCGCTGATGGCGGAGGTCTGCAAGGTGACCAGGGCAGGAGCCGAAAGGCCCTGTGCCCGGCTTCGACGGAGCGGGACACTGGAGGCGCGGGAGCCGCCGACCCGCCGACCGAGCGAAAGCGGCCGCCACCGAGGAGTAGGAGGCCTCGCCGTGATGTACGACTACGAACCCGGCTGGGGTTGGGGGTATGTACTGATGTTCCTTGGGATGGCGCTGTTCTGGGGATTGCTCGCACTCGGCATCGGCGTACTCGTCCACTACGTCGGGCGCAACGCGTCGACGCCGCCGGGGCACACACCGTCCGCGCTCCACGGAGCCGAAAAGCTTCTGGCGGAACGCTTCGCGCGAGGAGAAATCGACGACACCGAGTACCGGGAACGCCTCACCACGTTGAGGACGCACGGACCGCAATGACCCCGGACCGCGACGACGCCGGGGACTGCCGCAGTGGAAGGAGGTGACCACGATGGATGCGATGCAGATGATGCACCAGTTCATGATGTGGCTGCACAGCATGGGCATACTGCCGCCCATGAACATGATGCCGATGTGATGATGTGCGAACCGCGGGTATCTCGGGGAGTCAGAACGAGTTGACTCCCCGCAGGACGGCCATGGGTACGGCGGGGATCATCAGGCCGACACCCACCGATGTCGTCCAGGCCGCGATATCTCGCCCATGCTCGGTGCGGAAGGCGGTCAACCCGATCAATACCAGAGCGGACGACACGCCGAGCAGCTCGAACGGCGAGAGCTGGGTGAGCGCGACCACCCCGACCAGCGCCGAGGCAACGACCCACGGCCATCGGAGTCTCGGCACCTCGGAATGGATCTGGTACACGGTTGCTCCTTCCCCTGGATGGGCACATTCGGTCGCCACTCAGCGTCCGTCGCCGGCGGCAGGCGGGAAAGAGTATTTCGGCACTGGAGCAGCCCCAAACTCTCCGAAATACTCGAGCGTGAAGCGAGACCCGAGACGAGAAGTGCCCGACCGCATGTGTTTCCCTCCGAGACATCCGGTCGGCGGCAGCGAGGTGATCAGGATGAGCGCGGTACGCCACCGGTACATGACACAGACGGACTACATGTCGTGGCGGATGGAGCAGGACCCGATCCTGCGCTCGACGATCGTCGCCGTGGCACTCCTCGACCGGAACCCGGACTGGACGCGGTTCGTCGACATGATGAATCGCGGAACCCAACACATTCCGATCTTCCGGCGCAAGGTCGTCACCGACCCGATGAGTCCGGCCCCGCCCTACTGGGTGACCGACCCCGACTTCGACCTCAGCTGGCATATCCGGCGGTTCGCGGTGCCGGCCGCGGGAGGCTGGGACGCCGTCCTCGACTTCGCCCGGACCGCGGGCATGACAGCCTTCGACAAGGATCGCCCACTGTGGGAATTCACGGTACTCAGCGGCCTCGACTCGGGGCAGGCCGCCCTCGTCATGAAAGTGCACCATTCCCTGACCGACGGCGTCGGCGGCATGCAAATCGCCCGGGAAATAGTCGATTTCACCCGCGAGGGCACCACCCGCGCAGAGCCCGCCCCGACAGGGCGTGCTCGGGAGGCCGAGCCCGGGGCCCGGAGCGGTCTCGCCTGGTACCGCGATACCGCAACCAACTTTGCGCGACGGGCGTCGACAGCAGTAGCCCTGCACAGCGCGGAGCTGGCACGGCACCCAGCCGACGCGCTGCGCAACACCACCACCGTCCTGGGATCGATTACGCGCTTCACACGCCCGGTGGTCACCACCCTCTCCCCGGTGATGACCAAGCGCAGCACCCGGCGACGCTTCGCCGTCCTGGACGTCCCGGTGGAAGCTCTGGGCCGGGCCGCCGCCCTCGGCGGGGGCTCGATCAACGATGCATTTCTGGCATCGGTGCTGCGGGGAATGGCACGGTACCACCGTCTCCACGGCGTCGACGTCCCCCAGTTGCGCCTGACACTGCCCATCAGTCTCCGGTCCGCCGACGATTCGCTGGGAGGCAATCACATCACGCTCGCCCGGTTCGGATTACCCACCGACATCGGTGATCCCACCGAGCTCATCCGCAGCGTTCACGCCACCGTCGACGTATGGCGCAACGAACCCGCGGTGGCGCTGTCGCCCACAATTGCCGGTGCCCTGAATCTGCTTCCGGCATCCACCCTGGGCAACATGCTCAAACATGTCGACTTCGTCGCCTCGAACGTGGTGGGCTCGCCGGTACCACTGTTCATCGCCGGATCGGAAGTCCTCCGGTACTACGCGTTCAGCCCCACCCTGGGATCCGCGTTCAACGTGACGCTGATGTCCTACACGTCGCAATGTTGCGTCGGGATCGACGCCGACACCGAGGCCGTCCCCGATCTCGATGCCCTGACAGCATGCCTCGCAGACGGATTCCGGGACGTGCTTGCACTGTGCCCGGACGCTCAGGACGTCGCGGCGACTCACGTCTGGACGAACTGAACCTCGGCAACGCCGGGCACCGTTTCGGCGAGGGCCTCGACAACCCCGCGTTCCGGGTCGTCGCCGCGTATACCGGCGATCGCGACTTCGCCGTCTGTCACCGTGACCGTCCACCGCGGTGATCCGGCGTACACGTCGAGGCGGTGCTGCACTTCGTGCGCGATGTGTGTGTCGTCCATCGTCAGAAGTGCGAGAAGGTCTCGCCGCGTGACGATTCCGATGACGTCACGGTCGTGGACGATCGGGATGCCGCGCAGGCCCGAACGCAGCATCGCGGACGCGAGACTGCTGACGTCGGTGTCCGGAGTCATCGCGATCACCGGACTGGTCATCGTTTCTGTGATATCCGCGCCGGGCCGGGGCAAGGTACGGAACTTCTCGCGGAGGAGGTCGCCTTCGGAGACGATCCCGACCAGATGGTGTTCCTCGTCGACCACGGGTAGGACCGTATATCCGGATTCCTCGACGATCCGGAGGCATTCGTCGACCGGCGTCGTCGCAGTGACGGTGGTGACCGGGCTGCTCATGATGTGTCGCGCATGCATGGCGGGCTCCTTCCCTCGAAATCCAGCCTCATCGTCGGACGTGTTCGAGGAAAGGGCCATTGGGCCTCTCCTGGTCGTCATCGACCCCGATGCGCCCCCACCGAGGGGGTCGGGAGTTGGGCCCGGACAGGGGCCGAAGTGCTCTGGTAGCGGCCCCGCGTCTGCGAGATGGTGGGTGGACGGAGGAGGCACGTTCGATGGTCAAGCACTGGTTGGTCATGGAGACCGAGGACGACGGCGCCCGGGCGCCGTATCGCACGCGGGTGGCGGGAGCGGGCCGGCATCTGCCGTCGACGCGGCTCACCACCGACGAGTTGATGGCGACGACACGTCACACGACGCACATCGACCTGGAACGGTTGACCGGCATCCGCGAGCGCCGGGTCTCGGTGGGCGACGAGGATTCCTACACCCTGGCCACCGCCGCCGCCCAGGACGCGCTCCGCCGGTCCGGGCATACCGCGGCGTCGATCGACGTCGTGATCAGTTGCAGTATCACGAAATTCCGGGGAGGACTGACCCAGTGGCTCGAACCGACGATGAGCGGTGCGGTTGCCCACGCGATCGGTGCCGTCACCGCGATGACCTTCGACCTCGCCAATGCCTGCGCCGGAATGCTTACCGGGGTGACGGTCGCGAACAACTGGATTCGGCAGGGCGTCATCGAACGCGCCCTGATCGTCAGTGGCGAGTACATCTCCCAGCTCGGACAAAATGCCGCGCAGCACATCCACAACATCATGAGCAGGGAGCTGGCGTCGTTGACGCTCGGCGACGCGGGCGCCGCGCTCGTTCTGGAACGGGCCCCGGCCGGATCGGGAGGTATCCGGCTCGCCGGGTTCACGACCGTGGCCGACTACAGCCGACTGTGCACCGCGTATCCGAAGGGCGACGATCCCGGTGCGCGCATGTTCACCGATTCGCGCGCCATCCAGAAGGCCGCGATCGCCGACACGCCCTTGTTGCTGCACGAAGTCCTCGAGACCGTCGGCCTGGCGGTTCACGACATCGACCACGTGATCACGCACCAGACCTCCGCACGTGCGATCCGGAAAGGAATGGCCAAGTTGACGGAGTCCTTCGGCGACGCACCCCGCCATGATGCAGTCATCACGGTGGACCGGTACGGGAACACCGCATCGACAACCCATACCGTGGCGTTGGTCGAGGAGCTCGAGGCCGGTCGTATCCGGCCGGGCGAGACCGTTGCCATGATCTCGTTGGCATCGGGCCTGGAAATCGGCATTGTCCTGGTACAAGTAGACGAACAATTGGTGGCCGGCTATGGGCACGATCATTGAACGGGTCGACGTCGCGCACGGTGGATGGCGCTCCCGGCACAGCGCGCTCCGCCTTGCGGTGAACGCCGCGACAACCTGCCTCGACCGAGCCGGCCGAAGCCCGGACGATCTCGACCTCCTCGTCAACGCGGGCATCTATCGGGACCGCAATCTCGGCGAACCGGCCCTCGCCGCGATGATTCAGGAAGACATCGGCGCGCATCCGGAGGACCCACACACCGACGCCCACGGGACGTTCTCGTTCGACGTCGCAAACGGCACCTGCGGAGTGCTGACCGGATTGCAGATCGTGGACGGCTTCCTCCGCTCGCGCACCATTCGGTACGCGCTCGTCGTCGCCAGCGACGCCGACCCCGGCCACGGGATGAGCGAGGACTTCCCGTTCTCCGCCACGGGCGGGGCCGTGCTGTGCAGCTGGACGGACCGCCGGTACGGCCTGGGCCGCGTTCACTGGACGAACGCCGACGACGACCTCGGCGGTGCCTTCCGCGCGACCGTCGGTCACCTCGACGACCGGAACGTGCTGCGCGTCGATCAGTCCGAATGGATGGACGCGCGCTACGCAGCGGCGGCAGCCGCCGCCGTCACCGCGTGCCTGAAACACGCATCCCTGCAACTGGGGGACATCGATCGCATCGCGGCGGCACCGGCTCGACCACAGTTCCGTGCCGAACTCGCGCAACGACTGGAGTTGCCCGAATCGCGCATCACGATCGCCGCGGATCACCGCGTGCACACCGCTGCCCTGGTGGCCGGACTGGACGGTGGCGACCACCACGCGCCGGCGGGGACGCGGACCTTGATCGTCGCCGCCGGTGCCGGGGTGACGGCCGGTGCCGCACTCTACGAGGAACCCCCGGCACCCGGAACACCCGCCCCGAGCTAGCGCGACAAACACCCGCGAGGTGACCGGGGGAGAACTCCCGGTCAACTGTGTTCGGGTACCGGACCGGCGAGGCGGCGGATCGTCAGCAGCATCTTCCGGCTCATGACGAAGCTGACGGGCTCCATGAGGGTGGGACCGAACGCGAGACGACTGGCGAGGCCGGTCCCGTAGCTGCCGCGCCCTCTCTCCACCAGCCGGGTCTGCCGGTCGCCGACACGGCGGAGGTGGAACGCCCAGATCGCCGCGTCGGTGGTCTGCGGGTCATGTCCGTGCAGGACCAGGTGACGGTTCGCCGTGACCATCGCAACGGTCAGCGGGGGAGCCTTCGGGTGCAGCCACACCTCGTCGCCGACAGCCAGGATCTGGTAATCGGGCAGGACCGTGTCAGTGTTGCGGACCCGACAGCCGATGAGATTCTCGAGTCCGTCGTAGCTGTAGAAGCCGCCCCGCCCCTGCCCGAGTTGGACGATCCAGGGCCACACCCGATCCGGCGGTGCCTCGATGGTGAGGGCGTGGGTGTAGCCCCAGCGCGCCGCCGGGACCAGTTCGTCGCCGGGGAGCGTGGCTGCGGCCTCCGCTGCAGTGGCACCCCAGGTGGTCCGCCACCGACGCAGCGGTTTCGTCAGGGCCACATGGAAGCCGATGAGGGCGGCGCCGGCGATCGCCTGCCCTGTTGTTGCCGCGGCCCGCCGCAGCGCGGGAGCGTGCCCGGTCGGTGTAGTCGTCATAGCTTTCATCCTCGGATCGGTGCCGGGCGCGGCACCAGGGTCTTCGGTCGCGGCACGGCGCCGCCGTCACGGTGACTTTCGACCCTGTGCGGTCGCGACACCCGCGGTGTTGTCTGGAGCGAGACGGTGAGGAGATCCCATGAACACCACCCATGCGGCGGTCGAGCACCGATGGGTGCGACCGATCGATCAGGTCCGCTTGCCCGACGCTCCCTCGGTCGGAGGAAAAGCCGCAAATCTGGGCGAGCTGACCCACGCTCGTTTCCCCGTCCCACCGGGGTTCGTCGTGACCAAGGACGCCTATCTGGACGCGATGGACGGCGCCGGGGTGCGGTCCACCCTGCGCGCCCGGGCACTGCCCCCCGCCGGGGCGGACGAGGCGGCGCTCACGGTCGCCGCGCACGAGCTGCGCGGCGTCGTCCTGGGGGTACCCGCGCCCGATTCCTTGCGCGCCGAGATCGCCGACGCCTATCGCGAACTCGGCCCGACGGTCCGTGTCGCGGTGCGCTCGTCCGCGCCCGCCGAAGACGCCGCTGACACGTCGTTCGCCGGTATCCACGACAGCTTCACCGATGTCGCCGGGCTGGAGGCTCTGGTCGAGGCGGTCCGCAAATGCTGGGCGTCGCTGTGGTCCGAGCGCGCTCTCACCTACCGCAGCGTCCAGGGTGTGACGGAGGAGCCGGCGGTCGCGGTCGTCGTCCAGAGGATGGTCGATTCCGACCGCTCCGGAGTGGCGTTCACCGCCGACCCGCGTACCGGGGCACGTGATCATGTCGTCATCGAGGCCGCGACGGGACTCGGCGAGGTGGTGGTCGGCGGGCAGGTCGAACCGGACACCTACACAGTCTCCAAGAACGGATTCCGCATCCTCGATGTCCATATCGGAGCACAGGATTTCGCGATCACAGTCGACGCAGACGGGGAACACAGAACCGAGATCCCCGTCACCGAGCGCGGTATCCGCGTCCTCACCGACACCCAGGTCGAGCGCCTCGCCCTGCTGGCGGTGTCGGTGGAAGATCACTACCAGGCGCCGCAGGACCTCGAATTCGCATTCGCCGGCGACAAACTCTGGATAGTCCAGACCCGCCCCATCACGACGCTCGGTGACCGTCCGATCGCCGCTGCACCACCGGCATCGGGAACCATGTCCGTCGGCAAGGTGCTCACGCAGGGGCTCGGCGCGAGCCCTGGAACGGTATCGGGGCAGGTGCGTGTGCTCCGGTCGGTCGCCGATGCCCACCGACTTCAGAACGGCGACATCCTGGTTGCCCCGATGACACGACCGGACTGGCTGCCCGTATTACGTCGCGCCGCGGCGATCGTCACCGACGGGGGCGGAATCACCTGCCACGCCGCGATCGTCGGCCGGGAACTGGGCCGACCCGTCGTTGTCGGAACCCGGGATGCCACCACCACGCTCACCGATGGAATGGTCGTCACCGTCGACGGCGACGCGGGCACCGTATCCGAAGGCGGCGTGGCGGTGACCGCGCCCACCGTCGATACCGCGACCGGTCTCGTGACGCCTCCGCGCGGTGGCGGGCACGCCTGGACGGAACCGACGGCGACCGCGGTATATGTCAATCTCGCGACACCCGACGCCGCCGAATCAGTCGCGGCAACCGATGTCGATGGGGTCGGGCTCCTGCGCGCCGAGTTCATGATCATGGACGCGCTGCAAGGGACCCACCCGGCCACCGTGCTGGCCGAGGGCCGGCGGGACGAATACGTGGCGAAAATGGCCGCGGGCGTCGAACGAATCGCCGCGGCCTTCGCGCCGCGGCCGGTGATCTACCGGGCGATAGACCTGCGCACCAACGAATTCGCCAATCTCAGGGGTGGCGACGTCGAGCCCGTGGAAGACAATCCCATGATCGGCTACCGCGGATGTTTCCGGTACGTGCGTGAACCGGAATTGTTCGGGCTGGACCTCGACGTCGTCCACCGCGTGCGGGCACGTCACCCGAACGTGCACCTGATGGTCCCGTTCGTGCGGACCCGCTGGGAGCTCGAGAGCTGCCTGCGCCATCTCGATGCGCATCCGCTCGGCTCCGATCGCCGGATGCATCGGTGGATCATGGCGGAGGTCCCGTCGGTCATCTACTGGATCCCCGAGTACGCGGCCCTGGGTATCGACGGAGTCTCCATCGGAACCAACGACCTTACCCAACTCGTCCTCGGCGTCGATCGTGACTCCGAGATCTGCCGGGACCTGTTCGACACGATGGATCCGGCAGTGCTCGATGCCATCGACTCGATCATCGAACGAGCGACCCGCGCGGGGCTCACCACGTCGTTGTGCGGTCAGGCCGTGTCGACGAACCCGGCCCTCGCCGAACATCTGGTCCGCAAGGGGATCACCTCGGTGTCGGTGGCACCGGATGCGGCGGCGCGCACCAGGCGCATGGTGTCTGCTGCCGAACGCCGGATCCTCCTCGATCGTGCACGGTCCGAGCACCGTGCGGAAGGCTGAATTGGGACCCGGCACAGGCGGAGTCACCTATGCGCGGCGCGCCCGGTGCGCCGAACTCGGTGACCAACATGACCCATTGACGGTGGGAGATAGCTGCGTACTCGTTCCAGTGCGACGGTGATGTGCAGGGCCGTCGTACGCCGAATCGACACCGGCGCAGCGCCGGTCACACCGCCGCACAACGGGCGTGCTGGTCAGACTTCGCCACCACCCACCGTGGCGCGGTCGGTGAGTTGTGCGTAATAGCGTTCGATGTCGGCGCGGCAGCACAGTGCTGTGCCGGGGGTCCCGAGCATGGCCGCTCCCGCGGCAATGCCGAAACGCACCGAGTCCCGCATGTCCCACCCGCGTGCCAGCCCGAAGAGAGTGCCGGCGACCATGCTGTCGCCCGCCCCGACACCGCTGACCACCGGAACCTTCACGGAGGGGCAGTGCTCCGCCTCCTCCGCCGTCACATGGACCGCGCCCGCCGCGCCGAGCGAGAGCACCACAACCTCGCACACCCCGGACGAGATGAGATCTCGTGCAGCAATGACCTGGTCGTCGATGGTCACCAACTCGCGCCCGACGCACTCACGCAGCTCCCGAATGCTGGGTTTGAGGAGGTACACGCCGCGGTGGACCGCCCGCAACGGCGGACCCGACGTGTCGAGCACGAGTTGCGCGCCCCGGTTGGACACGATGTCCGCAACGATCTGATAGAAATCCACCGGAACGCCCGGGGGGAGACTTCCGCTGGCCACCACGAACCGGGCATCCGCAGCGGTGGTGGTCAGCAGGTGGAGGCACGAATCGACCTCCAGAGGTGTCAGTAGTGGGCCGGGCAGGACGAACCGGTACTGCAATGTGGTCTGTTCCTCGTTGACGGTGAAGCTTTCCCGGGTCGATCCGCGGATCGTGACAGTGCGACTGTGCACGCCTTCGGTGGCCACGAGATCCTCGAGTGCCCGGCCGCTGTGTCCCCCGGACGGGAATACCGCGGTCGCCTGTTCGCCGAGCACGTTCAGGACCCGGGCGACGTTGATTCCGCCGCCCCCGGGGTCGCGCCGGGGGGTACCGCAGCGCATCTTGTCCGTGGGGATGACCCGCCCGGTGACCGTGGTGATGTCGAGGGCGGGGTTCATCGTCAGCGTCACGATGTCGTTCATGGTGGGCTCCCCGGTGCGGATACTGCTTCGTCGGCCTGTACCGACGGAGCAGGCTGTGGCCGTTCTCCAGTCTCACCCCACAGCGCCAACGCAGCATCAGTCGCGGCACGAAGATCGGCCGTCGTGTCGATCAGGGTGGCCGACACCCGGTGCCGATAGCGGGCCGCGAGGGCGTCGTACACCTCGGAGGTCGCGTCCGACACGCCACCAGGGGGCCGGTGTCCGATTCGCTCGACCGCGACCGACCGGGGCGCCGCGCATTCGATTTCGATCAGGTCGCTGTGGGTGCGGTCGGCGGCCGCCGCGGCCCACGCGCACAGTCGTGGATCGGTCCACGAGGCGTCGAGGACGACCGACCGTCCTCGGGACAGCAATCGTGTTGCCCGCCGCAGCAGTTCGGCGTAGGTGCCATCGGTCCTGGCCTCGGTGTACAGACCGTGGCCGTAGTCGGCGCTGCAGGACACACCGGGATCGACACCGGCGAGTTCCTTCCGCACGTGATCGCTTGCGATGACGACCGCACCGGTGCGCTCTGCGAGGGCGCGGGACAGCGTGGATTTTCCGGTGCCGGGGAGGCCGCCGACGAGGGCCAATCGAACCGAACCCGCGCGCAGGTGACGCAGCGCCAGACGGACATGCCCGTGTGCCTCGGTCCGCGCGTCTGCCGCACCCTGGGTGTGGCGCAGACAGGAAACCTTGGCCCGCATAAACGCGCGGTAGGCGATGAAATGGTGGATCAACGAGGGCGGCGGATCGTCGCCGGATTCCGCCCGAACCCGGGCGAGGAACGTCTCTGCGAGGTCCGCACGGCCGAGGAAGTCGAGATCCATGGCAAGACAGGCGGCGTCATCGATCACATCGAGATGCCGCAGACGGTCGTCGAAGTCGAGGCAATCCAGGATGCGCGGGCCGTCCGGAAGGCAGAAGATGTCATCCGCCAGAAGGTCGCCGTGGCCGTCGACGATCCGTCCGAGTTCGATCCTCTCATCGAACAGTTCTCGACGGCCCGCAAGATATCGGCACGCTCGGAATCGGACCTCGTCGACCTCCGCGCCCGGCAGCAGCGTGCCGCCGCCGTACCCGGCCACCTCTTCTACGTTCTCCCGCCACCGCGCGGCCACGGCGTCCCGGGTCGCGTCGCGGTCGATGTCCCGACCCCGGTGGCACCGTTGGTGAAAGCCGGTGAGCAGACCGGCGACCGCGTTCAGCGGTTCCGTCGGGTCCTCACCGCGGACGACCATCGAGGCCAAGCGTCGGCTGTCCGGCATCCTGCGCATCTTCACGAGTGCTTCCGCCGGACCGCCCTGCGGATCTGTGAGTTCGGCGACGCCGAGATACACGTCGGGAGACAGCCGCCGGTTCAGGTCCACTTCGCGCAGGCATGCCGCCCTGCGTTTACCGGCGGTGCTGAAATCCAGGAATGCCGTCCGAACCGGCTTCTTTGCCTTGAAGACCACGTCGCCGACCATCACCACATATGCTGTGTGGGTTTCCCGGACCACCGCCGGGACAGTGTCGACCGACTGGTTCACTGACTCCGCCGAGGTCCACCCGTGCACGCCGACCCCGTTCATCCGCCCGCAACCGCAGACGAAGGAACGTCACCCAGGTCGAGATCAAGGTGCATCTCGGCGCGATCGCGGTGCAACGCAGCGGACCAGCCCAGATCGCGAATCACCTGTAGCACCATGGCGTTCTGCGCCAGAATCTCGGCCCTCATGCGCGTGACGCCGCGCTGTCTCGCGGCCGCGGCGAGGCGGGTCAGCAGCATCGTCCCGATCCCGTGCATCCTGTAGTCGTCGTCGACCACAAGGGCGAATTCCACCTCCTCGGATGCGTCGCCGGCGTCGAGGGCCACATAGTTGGCAACACCCACCAACGTGCCATCGACAAACGCGCCGAGCGCGTAATGACGGGGATCGGCCACACAAATCGCCTCCGCCAGCGCAGCCAAGTGCGCGGGACAGACGGTGAAGAACCGCATGTACGTGTCGTACGCGTTCAACCGTTCGTGCAACCGACGGACCGCCTCATGGTCGGCGGTGCGCAGTGGGCGGACCACCAGGCCCGCAGGCGACCGGGAAAACGTGCTCACCATCCGTACTCACCTGATCCGTCGATGCCGTCTCACAGAATTCAACCTCCGCAGTGGGCCCGCGGGTCAGAGCCATAAGTCACCGACTACGGTCCTTCGCCTCTATTGATCCCGGCGTCGCGGCGGCGATGCTGAAGGCACCCCTCCGCCACACAGAGAGGAAATCGACACTCGTGGCCAGCACCGATACGCCCACCGACAGCACCGATGCGGACCCCGGACACGCGGTGGTCGCGCGCCTTGCAGCGGAGTTCGACCAGTCGATCTCCCGAACCACCATCTCCCGGGTCGTCGCGGAGAGCGTTCGAGACCTCGCCGGAGTTCCGGCGGCAGACATTCCGGAACTGGCCGAACGCGTCGCCCGCCAACGCCTCCTCGCCGCCCTGGAGCGGGCCGCCTCGTGGGACCGCGGGGGCCTGGTGCGTACGTCCGGCTGAACCGGCACAGTTCGCTGGGAAGAGTGATCATGCCCGCAGACACCACACTCGCCGCCCGTATCCGCTGGCCAGGCCCGCGCGGGGCGCCCGGGCGCCACTGCCATCCCCCAGGGCTGGGACCGGGCTCGATGCCGCGTCGAGCCGGCACAGGAGTGATCCCACCGTTCGCAGATCGACAGGGCCACCCAAACGCCGCCCCCGGGCGACCAGACGAGTGGGCCCCGCAGACATCGAACACGTCGCACCGCGACGTGCCGCCACCACTAGCAGGAGGAGACAGCCATGAGCGCGCACGAGAAGAAATGGTCAGTGGACATCGTCATCGACGAACACGACTCGGAGGAAGGCGGATCCCGGACCCGGGCAGAGGCACGCCTGCGCACACAGGACACCACGTCGCTGGTCGGCGTCGGAATGGCCCGCCGTAATCCGCACGACACCGAGATTCCGGAGATCGGAGACGAGTTGGCCACCGCCCGCGCGCTCGCCGACCTCGCCCACCAACTGATCGAAACCACGGTCGCGGATCTCGAAGCGGCTACCCGCAAGACCGTCCACCTCGACGCGTAAGGCAGATCGTGCGCCGTCGGAGAAGGTGAGAGCTGGATGACCATCATTTCCCACGCTCCCGTCGGGTTCGGGATCGCACCGAACTTCACCGACTACGAGGGCGAACGCGCCCGATTCACCTGGGCGGACACCGAGCGAGAACTCGGCGACGCACCCGGTGGATGCAACATTGCCTACTATGCCGTCGATCGGCATGCCGACGGCCCGCAGGGGGAGAGGCTTGCGTTTCGATTCGTCGGCGCGAGCGATGACACCGGTGTGCTCGCCGTGGAGAACCTGACATTCTCCGAGTTTGCCCGGCGTGTGCGGTGTTTCACAAATGTGCTGCGGAATCTCGGGGTGGGGAAAGGGGACCGTGTCTTCGTCTATACCGGTCGGATACCGCAGCTGTACGTCGCGATTCTCGGTGCCCTCCGTAACGGGTGTGTCGTCTCTCCGCTGTTCTCCGCGTTCGGACCGGAACCACTGGCCACCCGGATCCGGCTCGGCGGTGCCCAGGTCCTGGTGACCACGGATCTGCTGTACCGGCGTCGGGTCGCGAAGATCCGGGAGGAACTACCCACCCTGCGGCACATCATCGTGGTCGGTGATCGCAACAATGAACACACCGAGACACCGGGCACCGTCGACTTCGAGTCCGCGATATCCGAGGCGGACGATGATGCCGAGATCACCCCGACAAGCCGGGACGACCCCGCACTGCTGCATTTCACGAGTGGGACGACCGGGACGCCGAAAGGAGCGATCCATGTGCACGGAGCGGTGGCAACGCATTTCGCGACCGGCCGCTACGCCCTTGACTTGCACCCCTCGGACATCTTCTGGTGCACCGCCGACCCCGGCTGGGTCACCGGGACCTCATACGGTGTGATCACCCCAATGCTGCACGGTGTCACTTCGATCGTCGACACCGCAGAGTTCGACGCCGAACGGTGGTACCGCATCCTGAGCGAACAAGCGGTGACGGTCTGGTACACCGCACCGACGGCAGTGCGTATGTTGATGAAATCCGGCTCCGAACTCGCCCGAAAATTCTTGTTCCCCCACTTGAGGTTCATCGCCAGCGTCGGCGAACCGCTCAACCCGGACGCGGTGCTCTGGGGCCGAGATGTGTTGGGCCGTCCCATCCACGACAACTGGTGGCAGACCGAGACCGGGGGGATCATGATCGCCAACACCCCCGGCTTCGACATCAAACCGGGTTCGATGGGCCGGCCACTTCCCGGTGTCGACGCGGCCGTCGTCACCCCACCCCGCGGCGGCGAGCAGGCCCGGGAGGTGGCGGTGATCGATACCCCGGACATCGAAGGTGAACTCGCGCTGCGCCGCGGGTGGCCGGCGATGTTCCGCGGATACCTGAACAACGAGGAACGTTACCGCCGTTGTTTCTCCGGGGACTGGTATCTCACAGGGGACCTCGCCAAGCGCGACGCCGACGGCTACTTCTGGTTCGTCGGGCGCGCCGACGACGTCATCAAGTCCGCCGGTCATCTCATCGGACCGTTCGAAGTGGAGAACATTCTCATGGAACATCCCGCGGTCGCGGAGGCGGGAGTGATCGGCGTACCCGACGAACTGGTCGGGGAAGTGGTCAAGGCGTTCGTCTCCGTCAACAGCGGCTGGACCCCCGACGACACACTGCGCCGTGAACTCCTCGGATACGGCCGCACCAAACTCGGGGCCGCCGTCGCCCCGAAGGCGATCGATTTCATGAGTGCCCTGCCGCACACCCGCAGCGGAAAGATCATGCGCAGGTTGCTCAAGGCCCGGGAACTCGGTCTCCCGGAGGGGGACACGTCGACGTTGGAGGCAGGCGGATGAGCACCACCGAGTTTTCGTACGACAAGACCTTCGCGGTCACGCTGCTCACCGATATGCTCCGGATCCGGCGGCTCGAGGAAAAGGCGGCGGAACTCTACGGGGCGGGGAAAATCCGCGGGTTTCTGCACCTGTACATCGGTGAGGAAGCAGTCGCGGTCGGGGCACTGCACGCCCTCGACAAGGGGGACGCGGTGGTTGCCACCTACCGCGAACACGGCCACGCCCTCGTGCACGGGGTCTCGATGAACGCGATCATGGCGGAGATGTACGGCAAACGCGAGGGATGCTCGCGAGGCCGGGGCGGTTCCATGCACCTCTTCGACGCCGCGACACGGTTCTACGGCGGCAACGCCATCGTCGCCGGAGGAATCCCCCTCGCGGTCGGTCTCGCGCTCGCCGACAAGATGCAGAACATCCAGCGCGTGACCGCCTGCTTCTTCGGGGAGGGCGCCATGGCCGAGGGCGCCTTTCACGAATCGATGAATCTGGCGTCCCTGTGGCAACTGCCCGTGCTGTTCTGCTGCGAGAACAACCTGTACGCGATGGGGACGGCCCTGGCCCGGTCCGAGTCTCAGACCGACCTGTGCGTCAAAGCGTCCTCCTTCGACATTCCCACACTCTGCGCCGACGGAATGAACGTGATCGCCACCCACGAGGCGGCCCGCGCCGGCGCCGCCCACGTCCGCACGACCGGTCGCCCGTTCTTCATCGAGTTCCAGACCTACCGGTTCCGTCCCCACTCGATGTTCGATCCCGAACTGTATCGAGACAAAGCGGAAGTGGCGGCATGGAAGGAACGCGGGCCCATCCACACCTTCTCCGCCCGGCTCAAGGAACTCGGGCTGTTCAGCGAGACCGAGTTCCTGCGCATCGACGCGGAGGTGGCAGCCGAGGTCGATGCCGCAGTCGCGTTCGCCGAGGCCGGGTCCTTCGAGGAGGCCAGTGAACTGATGCGGGACGTCAACACCCCCGCCGACGCGGCGCAGGAGGCGTGATGAAGACCAGTTATCGCGAGGCAATGCGGGATGCGATCCGCGAGGCGATGCAGGCCGATCCCCGGGTCTTCCTGATGGGTGAGGACGTGGGCCGCTACGGCGGCACCTACGCCGTGTCGAAGGGGTTGCTCGACGAGTTCGGGCCCGCACGGATCCGGGACACGCCACTGTCCGAATTGGGGTTCGTCGGCGTCGGGATCGGGGCCGCAATCGGTGGGATGCGGCCGATCATCGAGATCATGACCGTCAACTTCAGTCTGCTCGCCCTCGATCAGATCGTGAACACCGCGGCATCTCTGCGGCACATGTCGGGTGGGCAGTTCTCGGTGCCCGTGGTCGTGCGGATGGCGACCGGCGCAGGTCGGCAACTCGCCGCCCAACACTCACACAGTCTCGAGAACTGGTATGCCCACATCCCTGGCATTCGGGTCCTCGCGCCCTCCACGGTGGCCGACGCGCGGGGGATGCTGGCGCCGGCCCTCGCCGATCCCGACCCGGTGATCATTTTCGAACACGTGCAGCTCTACAACACAACCGAGGATCTCGACTGGCCGCAACCCGTGGACATCGACTCCGCCCGGATTCGGCGCACCGGCAGCGACATCAGTCTGATCGCCTACGGCGGGTCCGTGCCGAAAGCGATAGCGGCGGCGGAAACGCTGGCCGGCCAGGGACTCGACGCCGAAGTCGTCGACCTTCGTGTCCTGCGCCCTCTGGACACCGACCTCATCACCCGGTCCGTGTCCAAGACGCATCGCGCCATCGTCGTCGACGAGGGATGGCGCAGCGGAAGTCTCGCCTCCGAAGTGATGGCCCGCATCGTCGAGACGGCGTTCTACGAACTCGACGCACCCCCACGGCGGGTATGCAGCGCCGAAGTTCCCGTGCCCTACGCCAAGCACCTCGAGCAGGCGGCGATACCGCAGGTGAACACGATCGTCTCCACCGCGTGGAACGTCATCGGCGATCGGTGAGGAGGACGAAATGTTCGACTTCGCATTACCTGCTCTCGGTGCCGACATGGACGAGGGCACCCTCACCGACTGGCTCGTCAAAGCCGGCGACGACGTGGCGCGCGGCCAAGCCGTCGCGACCGTCGACACGGTGAAAGCGGCTGTGGACGTCGAAATTTGGCGTGCCGGGACGATTCATCGGCTGCTGGTCGAACCCGGGACCACGGTGTCCGTGGGAACGCCCCTGGCAACGCTGCGCGAACCCGGTGAGCCTGAGCCGACCATGGAGCCGGCGCACGAGCCCGCAACGGCGCACGGGCCCGTCGCACCGGAGCGAGCGCCCGAGCCGGCCACGATCGAGTCGACGGAGCCGGAACCGCACCGGCGACCGCGCATTTCTCCCGTGGCGCGGCGTGAAGCCGACAAACGTGGCATCGACCCGACCACACTCACCGGCACCGGACCGCTGTCGTCGGTCACTCTCGACGACGTCCTCCGCGCCGCCGAAGCCGGCAAGCCTGCCGCCCCGGCGCCCGAGGTGACAGTGGACAAGGCCCGCGAGATGCGGCGGGCGATCGCCGCGTTGATGAGCCGATCCAAGCGGGAGATCCCGCACTACTACCTGGCCGACGACATCCCCCTGCAGGCCGCGGCACGTTGGCTGCAACACGAGAACACCGGCCGCCCGGTCACGGCGCGGATTCTGATGGCCGCCCTCCAACTCAAGGCCGTCGCCCTGGCAGCCCAACGCATTCCGGAGATGAACGGATTCTGGCAGGACGACGCGTTCCATCCCCAGACCCGCGTGCATGTCGGGGTGGCGATTTCCCTACGACAGGGCGGTCTCGTCGCGCCGGCCATTCACGACACTGCAGACAAACCACTCGGACAGCTGATGAGTGAACTCACCGACCTGGTGGCCCGCGCCCGCGCCGGATCGATGCGCAGTTCAGAGATGTCAGATCCGACACTGACAGTGACCAATCTCGGCGAGCGGGGCGTGGGATCGGTCTTCGGAGTGATCTACCCACCGCAGGTCGCGCTGGTCGGCTTCGGTATGCCTGCCGACCGGGCCTGGGCTGTCGACGGCAAGCTGGACGTACTCCCGATCGTCACCACCACGCTGGCCGCCGACCATCGTGTCTCCGACGGGCACCGCGGAGCCCGGTTCCTCACCGAAATCCGAGAACTACTACAACATCCGCAAGACTTGTGAGGAGCTGACCGTGGACCCCACCGAGATCAGTACCGCCGTGGTCACGGCACTACAGGACATCGCACCCGAGGTCGCGCAGGAGGACCTGACCGCCGACTCACCGCTTCGTGAACAGGTCGACCTCGACTCGATGGACTGGCTGAACTTCCTCGTGCGGTTGCACACGAAATTCGGGGTCGACATCCCCGAGGCCGACTACCGCCAACTCGTCACGCTGCGGGACGTGACCGAATACCTGGCCACACGGATGGCGGGGAGATGACGGGCTACCCGATATCGGGTTGCGCCGGTGACCCGATTTCCTCTCCCCCGCGGTTCGCGCGACTGGCGACCGCCTCCTCGTCGGCCGCCGATCGGAGCAGTCGGTGTGACAGGTCCGCCAACGCGCGGGCGACCGCGACTTCCCTGCTGATGGTCACCGCGGTGGAGTGGCGGGCGAACAGCCGTGCCCGGCCAGCGCCCTCGAGCGTCACACCGTCGAGCCCCACCAGCCGTGCCCGCGCGGACACCGACATCTCGGAACCGTCCGCGGTGTGCTCGACGAGATGGAGATCCACCGACCATTGCTGCTCATTCACTGTCCGCTCCCTCGTCCCGTGCGTTCGATCGCTGTGTTCAGCGAACCGCGGGCTGCGAGCGCCGAGGTAGGGCACCCGGTCACTGGGCGCGGTGACCTTCGTCGTCGCGTCGGAGAGGAGCATCGCCGTGGTCGACGTGCCGACCCCCGAGCCCAGCCGGTGGGAACGCTGGCGCCGTGCAGTCGAACCCGCCTTGCTGGGGCTGACCCTCACCGCGTTGGTCGTCGGCGGGCTCGCCTGGCTGAGTGGGGCACCCGGTGTCGCGGACCGCTGTTGGATCGCCGGCACCGTCCTCGCGATCGTGCCGTCGGTGTGGTGGGTGGTCGCAGCGATGCGCCGGGGCCGCATCGGCGTCGATCTGATCGCGGTACTGTCGTTGCTCGGCACACTGCTGGTGGACGAGTATCTCGCCGGTGCCTTGATCGCCGTCATGTTGGCAACCGGTCAGACCCTCGACGCTGCGGCGACGAGGCGAGCAGCCAAGGATTTGCGCACCCTGCTCGACCGAGCCCCACGGTCCTCGCGGCGCCGTGTCGGGGACGGCATCGAGGTCGTGGCGATCGACGAGATCTGTGCGGGAGACGTCCTCGTCGTCGGGTCCGGCGAAACCGTCCCCGCCGACGGCTGGGTCACCAGCGGACTCGCCGTTCTCGACGAGGCAGCGCTGACGGGGGAGCCCATGCACGTTCAGCGCGGCATAGGGGAGGCCGTGCGCTCGGGTGTCGTCAACGCCGGCGCCGTCTTCGAGATGGAGGCACACGCGAGTGCCGAGGACAGCACCTACGCCGGTGTCGTGCGGCTCGCACGAGAAGCCGCCGCGGAGTCCGCCCCGGTAGTCCGACTCGCCGATCGGATCGCGGCCTGGTTCCTCCCGCTCGCCCTCCTCCTCGCCGCCGCGGCGTGGGCGCTCAGCGGCTCGGCGACCAGAGCGGTCGCCGTCCTCGTCGTCGCGACCCCGTGCCCGCTGCTCCTCGCCGCACCGGTCGCGATCGTGTCCGGACTTTCGCGTGCCTCCCGGGTGGGTGTGGTGATTCGCAGCGGCGGCGCCCTCGAGAACCTCGGCCACGCGACCACCCTCGTGATGGACAAGACCGGCACCCTCACCAGCGGCCGACCCTCGAGTACCGACATCGTCGTGGCCCCCGGACACGACAGCGTCGAGGTGCTGCGCCTGGCGGCGTCCGCCGACCAGGTCTCACCCCACGTCCTCGCCGCCGCCCTGGTGCAGGAAGCGAAGGTGCGGCGACTGGCGCTGTCGTATCCCACCGACGTTGTCGAGGAAGCCGGCGCGGGCGTGACGGCCACCGTCGACGGGCACCGGGTGACGGTCGGCGCACTGACGCTGCCGCCGCAGGCACCGCAGTGGGCGCGCACCGTGCTCACCCGCAGCGCTCTCGACGGCGCTGTCGTCGCATGGGTCACCGTCGACGGCCAGCTCACCGGTGCCATCCTGCTGGTCGACCCACTGCGCCGAGACGCGCCTCGAACACTGCGACGACTGCGGTCCGCCGGCCTGACCCGGCTGGTGATGCTCACCGGGGACCGGCGTGAGCCCGCCGAGGAGATCGGGACGGTTCTCGGTCTCGATCGTGTCTACGCCGAGCAGACCCCCTCGGACAAGGTGGCGGGAGTTCGCCGCGAAAGACAGTCGGCCGTGACCGTCATGGTGGGCGACGGCGTCAACGACGCCCCGGCGCTCGCCGCCGCGACGGTGGGAGTTGCCATGGGCGCTCGCGGGTCGACGGCGAGTTCGGAGGCCGCGGACATCGTCTTGACCACCGATCGACTCGACCGCCTCGCCGATGCGATGGAAATTGCACGCCGGTCGCGCCACATTGCCGTCGAAAGCGCTGCGGTCGGCATGGGACTGTCGCTGGTGGCCATGGGATCTGCCGCGCTCGGCTGGCTGACCCCGGCGCTGGGCGCGCTGCTGCAGGAAGCGATCGACGTCGCCGTCATCCTCAACGCACTCCGGGCACTGCGCGGGGACCGCGCCCACAATACCGTCGTGCCCGCCCGAACCGAGGACATGCTGCACCGCTTCTCCGCCGAACACGACGTGATGCGCGACAAGCTGACCATGTTTCGCGACACCGCCCAACTCGTCGCCACCGGCGACCATCGCCGGGCCGAGGTGTCGCTGCGCCGCGTCGACGACTTCCTCACCGGCACACTACTGCCGCACGAGCACGCCGAGGAGAACGAACTCTACCCCGCCCTGGCCGGACCGCTCGGCAGCGGAGAGGCCACTGCCACGATGAGCCGGATGCACGCCGAGATCGATCGACTCGGTCGCCGCCTACACATCCATCGACACCAGATCGACACGCGTGGCGAGTTGGACCCCGACCAACTCGAGGACCTCCTCGCCTGCTTGTACGGTCTGTATGCCTTGCTGCGACTGCACTTCGTCCAGGAAGAGGAAAACTACTTCACCCTCGCCCGATCAGACGATCACACCGGCAACATGCCACGAACGTGAGCGCGGCCGTGCCCGGCTCCGAATATGCCGCAGGAAAGGCCGAACGGCCCTTATCACCGCCGGGCGTGCGCTGGCTCAATGGGAAGAGAGGAGGGGACAACGGCAGTTCCGCCGGCAGAGGAGTCAACGTATGGACAGCACACGTGTCCCGCACTCGGGTGAACGAATCCTCGACCGCACGGGACTCGACCTTCTGATCGAGGTGCTGCGTGGCCACGGATATCGGGTGGTCGGCCCGACCGTTCGTGACAGCGCCATCGTTCTGGGAGAACTGGCTTCGGGCACCGATCTGCCGGCGGGGTGGGGCGTGGAAACCGGCCCCGGAAAATACCGGCTGCACCGCCGCGACGACGACGCAGTGTTCGCGCACTCATCGGGTCCGCAGTCGTGGAAACAATTCCTGCACCCGCCGCGGCGGCAACTGTGGGCCACCGAACGCGACGGCTCATGGGAGGCCCCCGTCGTCGACGAAACACCGTATGCGTTCCTCGGAGTGCACGGTTGCGACTTGGCGGCGATCGCGGTCCTGCGTCGAGTCCTGTGTCCGGACCCGGATGCAGACACTCCCACCGCACGCCGGTTCCGGAACCTGTTCGTCGTCGCAGCGCAGTGCACCGAGCCCGGCGGGGTGTGCTTCTGCGCCTCCATGGGGACCGGCCCCGCCGCCGGTCCCGGGTTCGATCTGGCGCTCACCGAAACGCTCGACGACCGCGGCCACCGTTTCCTGGTCGATGTCGGCACCGAATCCGGCGCCACGATCCTCGACGACGTCGAAAGCCGCGCTGCCGAACCCCGCGACGTCGACGCCGCACGCACCGCGGTCGCCGCCGCCACCGAGCGCATGGGCCGGCGCATGCCGGAGACGGACCTGCGTGAACTGCTGCAGCGGGCGCGGGACGCCGACGTCTGGGAGGACGTCGCCGACCGGTGCCTCACCTGCGGAAACTGCACCATGGTGTGCCCCACCTGCTTCTGCACCACCACCGAGGACATGACCGACCTGACCGGCGAGCACGCCGAGCGGTGGCAGCACTGGTCTTCCTGCTTCGAACTCGACTTCAGCCACCTGCACGGCGGCGATGTGCGTACCTCGGCGCAGAGCCGCTACCGACAGTGGATGTCCCACAAACTCGGCACCTGGTTCGACCAGTTCGGCAGCTCCGGCTGCGTGGGATGCGGACGGTGCATCGACTGGTGTCCGGTCGGCATCGACATCACCGAGGAGGCGGCACGGCTGGCGCAACTCCTGCCGGCGTGGGGGCAGGAGAACCAGTGAACGCCGCCGAACCGGTCCTTCCGGCCGCGCTCGCAGCGCTCGCCGAGAAACAGCGTGTCCGGCTCGCGGAATTCATGACGGCGACCCGATTCGCTGCCGGCGCCCTCGTCTTCCGGGAGAACGACCCGGCGACCCGCTGCTGGCTGTTGCAGACCGGCAGTGTGGTCCTGACGACAGTGGTGCCCGGGCACGGCACCGTCAGCCTCGAGACCCTGCACGGCGGGGACATCCTGGGCTGGTCCTGGCTGGGCACGAATCCACGCTGGCAATTCACCGCGCACGCTGTGACCGCGACCGACGCCACCGAACTGGATGTGATCGCCCTGCAGGCGAGCGCCGCCGACGATCCGGCCTTCACCTACGCGGTGACCCGGGCCCTGTCGGGGGTGCTCATCGCCCGCCTCCACTCCACCCGGGCGCGGCTGCTCGACCTCTACGCCGGCCGCCGCCAGGAGTGACACCGTGTCACAGGACTGCATGCTTCCGCTCGGGTACCGCGTCGGCTCCCGCACGGTCGAAACGCACGACACCGTCACCCTGACGCTGCATCCGATCGGTGGCCTACCCGAAAATCATTTCACGCCAGGCCAGTTCATGATGCTGTACGCACACGGCGTCGGGGAGGTGGCCATCTCGATCAGCGGCGACCCGTCGCGCGACGGCGACACCTTGGTCCACACGATCCGGAACGTGGGTGCCATGAGCCGGGCCCTCCACGACGCCCCCGTCGGCACCGTGCTCGGTGTCCGCGGTCCCTTCGGACGCGGGTGGGACCTGCGCACCGAGTCCGGCGGGGACCTCGTCATCGTCGCGGGCGGGGTGGGACTGGCACCGCTTCGTCCGGTGATCCTCGCCGCCCTCGCCGCCCGCGACCGATTCCGGCGGATCACCCTCGTCGTCGGCGCGCGGACCCCGTCGAACATCCTCTTTCGATCCGAGCTCTCCGCCTGGCAATCCCGCGACGACCTTGCCGTCGAGCTGACGATCGACCAACCGGTCTCCGGCTGGACGGGTGCGGTCGGATTCGTCACCGAAGCCTTACACCGGGTGCCGGTCGACCCGGCCCGGACCACCGCGTTGCTGTGCGGCCCCGAACCGATGATGCGGTTCTGCGCCCGCGCCCTGACCGATCGGGGTGTGCGCCCCGGCGACATCCAGGTGTCCCTCGAACGGAACATGCAGTGCGGTACCGGAGTCTGCGGTCACTGCCAGCTCGGTGAGCTTCTGCTGTGCAGGGACGGCCCGGTCGTCGACTACACCGTCGCCGAACCCCTCCTACGAACACCGGAGCTGTGATGAGTGCACCCCCGAAGACCACTCCGACACTCGCTGTCTGGAAGTTCGCCTCGTGCGACGGCTGCCAGCTCACCCTCCTCGACTGCGAAGACGAATTACTGGCACTGTCCGAGGCGGTGTCGATCGCGCACTTCCTCGAGCTGTCCGACACCGTCACGGGTGGACCGTACGACGTGTCCCTCGTCGAGGGCTCGATCACCACGGCCGCCGACCGGGACCGCATCCGCACGATCCGCGAGCAGTCGCGGGTCCTCGTCACGATCGGGGCCTGCGCCACCGCCGGCGGAATTCAGGCGTTGCGCAACTTCGCCGACATCGATGAGTTCCTGGCGGTCGTCTACGCCAGCCCCGACTACATCGACACCCTCGCGACCTCGACCCCGATCTCGGCGCACGTTCCGGTCGACTTCGAACTGCGCGGCTGCCCGATCGACCGGCGCCAGCTCCTGGAAGTGATCACGGCGTACCTGGCGGGGCGGCGGCCGAACATTCCGAACACCAGCGTGTGCACCGAATGCAAACGCCGTGGCCTGACCTGCGTGATGGTCGCCGACGGCACCCCCTGTCTGGGTCCGGTGACCCACTCCGGCTGCGGTGCACTGTGTCCGGCGGTCTCGCGGGGGTGCTATGGATGTTTCGGACCGACGACCGACCCGAATCTCACGTCGATGACGGGCTGGCTGCGCACCTGCGGAATGACCGATTCCGCCATCGCCCGCGTCTTCGCGACCTTCAACGTCGCGGCGTACGGCCCCGGCAGCGGAGAAAATCCGCAATGACATCCGCCCGTAGGGAGCTGATCGTCCGCGCCCTCGCCCGGGTCGAAGGGGAAGGCCGACTCGATGTCACCATCCGCGACGGCTACGCGGACCGGGTGGCCCTCGCCATCTACGAGCCACCCCGGTTCTTCGAGTCGTTCCTGCGTGGGCGGCACTATGTGGAACCACCGGACATCACCTCCAGGATCTGCGGCATCTGCCCGGTCGCCTATCAGGTGAGCGCCTGCAATGCGCTCGAACAGGCCTGTGCGCTCACGATCGACGACGCCGTTCTCGATCTGCGGCGCCTGCTCTACTGCGGGGAGTGGATCGCGAGCCACGTGCTGCACATCTACTTCCTGCACGCCCCCGACTTCCTGGGTCTGCCGGACTCGATCGCGCTCTCCCGCACCGATCGCGCCGCACTCGAGCGGGGACTCGCCCTGAAGAAGGCGGGCAACGCCATCCTCGATACCGTCGGCGGCCGTCCCATCCACCCGGTCAACGTCCGCGTCGGCGGCTTCCATCGCGCACCGACCCGCGCCGAACTGGCTCCGCTCGCCGAACAACTCCGCACTGCGCTCGAGTACGCGGTGGCCACAGTCGACTGGGTGTCGTCGTTCACCTACCCCGACCTCGAACTCGACCACGATCTCCTGGCGCTCCGGCACGAATCCCGATACGCCATCGAAGACGGCGACATCGTCTCGTCCACCGGCCTGCGTTGCCCGGCCGACGAATTCCCCCGGCACGTCGTCGAACACCAGGTGCCGCACTCCACCGCTCTGCACGCCGAACTCGACGGTCGGCGTTACCTCACGGGCCCGCTCGCCCGGTACTCCCTCAACTCGTCCCAGTTGACGGGGCAAGCCGCATCGAGTGCCACCGCAGCGGGACTCGGCGCGCAATGCCGCAATCCGTATCGCAGCATCGTCGTGCGCGCCGTCGAAGTCGTATACGCGGTCGAGGAGGCCCTGCGGATCATCGACCGCTACCAGCAGCCCGTACCATCTTTCGCCTCCGCCGCACCGAAATACGCCGTCGGACACGGCGTCAGCGAAGCGCCCCGAGGGCTGCTGTATCACCGCTACGAACTCGATACCGACGGCCTCCTCACGGCGGCCACCATCATTCCACCTACCTCACAGAATCAGGCGGCCATCGAACACGACCTCCGCACCGTCGTCAACTCCCATCTGACGCTCGCGGACGACGACCTGACGGCGGTGTGCGAGCGGATCATCCGCAACTACGATCCGTGTATCTCCTGTTCCACCCACTTCCTCACCCTCACCATCGACCGCCGATGATCACCGTGGTGCTCGGCCTGGGCAACGACTGCCGCCGCGACGACGGCCTCGGACCCGCCGTCGCACGGGAAGTCGCTGCCCGCGTGGCCGCGGACGTTCGGGTCTCGGCCTCGGACGGTGACCCCACCCGCATGCTGGATGCCTGGGCCGGAGCGGATCTGGCCGTCTTGGTCGATGCCGTCGTGTCCGCACCACCGCGACCCGGGACCGTTCATCGATTCGACTCGAATACCGTTGCCGCGCTACCGACCCCGGCCGTCAGCACACACGGCCTCGGACTGGTCACGGCACTCGAATTGGGGAGCGTGCTCGACCGACTACCTTGCCGGTGGGTGCTCTACGTCGTCGAGGTGCTCGACGTCGGCTACGGCCGCGGGCTCTCACCCGCGGCCGCAGGTGCGGTCGAGTCGGTGGTAGAGGCGGTGCTCTCCGAACTCGCAGGACTTACCGGACAACCAGCAGTGGGCAGGTCACCGAATGCGCCAGCGCTCGACTGGTCGAACCCAACAGCATGCTCGTGAACCCGCCCCGCCCGCGGCTCCCGACCACGATCAGCTGTGCATGCTCGGACTGCTCCCGCAGATTCCGCGCGGGCTGATCCATGACCACCACCGGTCGCACCGTCACATCCGGAAATTCCTCGGCGCGTCCGGCCATACTCTCGGACAGCAGTGCCCGCTCGCGGGTCTCGACCTGCGCCCAGTCGACATCGCTGGGGAACGGCGCATACAGATCGATATCCGACCAGGCGTGCACCGCCACCATATCGACGCCGCGCAGCGCCGCCTCCTCGAACGCCAACGTGATCGCGGACTCGCTGTGCGCGGAGCCGTCGACCCCGACGACGACCGGACCGGAAATGGCGTTGACCTCGGTGTGCGGGAGCCCGCGCACGACGGCGACCGGTGCGTGGGCGTGGGCCACGACCGCGGCACTGACCGACCCCAGGACCGCACGGTCGAAGAACCCGTGCCGGTGCGCGCCGACCACGACCATCCGCGCGGACTTCGACCGCTCGATCAGCTCACCCGAGGGCACCCCGGTGCAGAACGCGGTATCGACGTCGAGGGTATGCCCCGCCGCGGCCTGGGCGGCCACCTCTTCCGCCTGCGCGAGTCGCCGCTTGCCGTCGAGCTCCTCTTCTTCGAAGAGGCTGGCGGGAACCCCGATCGGCACACCGTAGGTACCGGGCACGAACATGGTGGTGACCAATGTCAATGGGGCGCTGCGCAACGCAGCCTCCTGCGCAGCCCACGACACAGCCTGCAGGGACGACTGTGACCCGTCTACCCCGACGACGATCGGATGCTGGGCGGTCATGATGGTCTCCTCGAATTCGCTGGATGATCCCGTCCCTACCATCGTCACCGTCGCCCAGGTCGGCGCCGTAGGGGAGAAGGTCATCACCTTCCCGGCACTGGTCGAACGACGTCAGGGCAGCGGCGCGGACCAGTGAATCGTGGTGCCGCCGCCGGCGGTCGTGTCGATGCTGAACCGCCCGTTGGCCTGGCGTGCCCTGGCGGCGAGATTGTCGAGTCCCCGGATGACGGCGTCGTCCGGAATGCCCACGCCGTTGTCTGCCACCTCGATCACCAAATCGTCGTACACGGACACCTTGACCGTGACCGTGTCGGCGGCGGCGTGCCGCACGACGTTGCTCAGTGCCTCGCGCAGAACCGCTTCCGCATTTTCGGCGAGCAGTGAGTCGATGACCGACAGTGGGCCTGACATGTGCACGGTGGTCTGCAATCCGGAGTCCGAGGTGATCTCGGCGATCACCTCGTGCAACCGCTGCCGCAGCTGAGTGGTCTCACCCGCGCCGCCGTGCAGATCGAAGATCGCGGTCCGGATATCGCGCACGATGTCGTGGAGTTCGTCCACGGTGTGCCCGAGCCTGCTCTTGATCTCCGGTGACTTGGCCCGTTGCACGGTGCTCTGCAGCGACAGGCCGACGGCGAACAGCCGCTGGATCACATGATCGTGCAGGTCGCGGGCGATCCGGTCCCGGTCGGACAACACATTCAGCTCCCGCATCCGACGTTGGGTGTTCGCCAATTGCAGGGCCACAGCCGCCTGGTCCGCGAAACCCGACATCAGGACCAACTGTTCCTCGGTGAACGGCACCGCGCCCTGGGTGCGCAGGGCCACGAGGACACCGGTCACCGATTGGGCGGCACGAAGCGGGAGAACCAGGGCGGGGCCGAACGGCGTGGTCGCGTCGAACCCGGGGTCGAACGCCAGCCGGTCCACGCGCAGCGGCATCCGGCTGCGGAACGCTTCTCCCGACGAGGATCCCTCGAGCGGGATCGCGCCGCCGATGACGCGGTCCGGTACGTTGCCGGCCGACACCGTGACAACCAGTTCCGTCACGTCGTCCGACGGGGTCTGTGGGTCGTCCGGCACCGCGAGGAAGGTGCTGTCGGCTCGGGTGAGCTCCAGTGCGTCGTCGGCGATGACCTGCAGCACGTCGACCGTTTCGCTGCCCGCTAGCAGTTCGGTGGCGATCTCTCGGGTCGCTTCCAGCCAGGCCTGCCGGATGCGTGACTGCTCGTACAACCGGGCGTTCTCGATGGCTATCCCCGCGGCTGCCGCCAGCGCCCGCAAGATCGCTTCATCATCTTCGGTGAACGGCAGTCCGTTTGCCTTCTCCGTGAGGTAGAGATTGCCGAACACCTCGTCGCGGATCTGGACCGGAACCCCGAGGAACGTTCGCATCGGCGGATGATGCGGCGGAAACCCCACCGATGCGGGGTGGTGCGACATGTCCTTGAGGCGGATCGGCTTCGGATTGATGATGAGGAATCCGAGTACCCCTCGCCCCTTCGGCAGATCGCCGATCTCCGCGCGGGTCTCGTCATCGATACCTTCGAACACGAACTCGGCCAGGTCCTCACCCGGTCCGAGCACCCCCAGCGCCCCGTAGCGCGCGTCGACCAAGTTGATCGCCGCGTGCACGATCGTGCGGAGCGTGTCGTCGAGATCCAGCCCCGACGTCACTGCGAGCATGGCCTCGAGGAGACCATCGACGTGGTCCCGGGCCTCGATGATCTGTTCGATGCGCTCTTGGACTTCGGTGAGCAACTCCCGCAGCCGCAACTCGGACAGGGGTCCGAGGAGAGATCGGGGATCCCGCTCATCCTCAGGTGGAATCACCCTTGGCATTGTTCCACGGCCACCGTCTGTCAGGGCGGGAAAGCGGGGCACACCCCGGGCGCGGTCAAGGCGGGGGCGGGGTCAACTTCGTGGCGATGACGGCGGCCTGGGTCCGTCGCTCCACCCCCAGCTTCGTCAGCAGCCGGGACACGTAATTCTTGACCGTCTTCTCCGCCAGGAACATCCGCTCCGCGATCTGCCGGTTCGTCAAGCCCTCACCCAGCAGGGCCAGGAGGGTTCGTTCTTGGCTGGTCAGGCGAGAGATGGCGCCGTGCTCGGTGCTCGCGTCCGACCGCAATTTCGCCATCAACGCTGCCGCCGCGCGACTGTCGAGCAGCGACTTGCCTGCGCCCACGTCGTGGACCGCTTCGGTGAGCTCCATGCCGCGGATGTCCTTGACGACGTACCCACTGGCGCCGGCGAGGATGGCATCGAGCATCGCCTGATCATCGGTGTACGAGGTGAGCATCAGGCAGCGGATACCGGGCAACTTCGACATCAGTTCGCGACACAACTCGATGCCGTTTCCATCCGGAAGACGGACGTCGAGCACGGCGACATCGGGTTGGAGCGCGGGTATCCGGGCCAGCGCCTGAGAGTACGACGCTGCCTCTCCCACAACGGTAAGTTCCGGGTCCTCGGTGAGAAGTTCCGCGATCCCACGGCGGACGACTTCATGATCGTCGACGAGAAAGACGCTGATCATTCGGCAACCTCCACTCTGCAGGTTGGTGCCGCCACTTCCCCCAGGTTACGGCAGCAGGCGAATGGACGACGAGATCTCGGCGGGAATGCTGTCGCCGATTACCGCGGATGCGACACGACCGAAAGAACCGAGTCCGTGGGGCGCCGCGGTGTCTGCCGCGGAGTGAGTTTCTTGTCCGTCACACCCAGCCGGATCAGGGCCTGAGGAAATCCGCGATCAGGGAGCAGTACACGGATCAACTCACGGCTCTGCCGAAGTTCGGTCATATGCGTCAGCGGACACGTCGCGAGGCCCTCCACCGTCGCCTCCAAAAGCACCGCCGACAACGCCTCACCGGCGCGGAGCCAGTCCGGCCGCCTATCTGCATCGGTGCTCACCACCAGGACCGTGGACCGGTCGATCTCCTCGGCGGAATCATTGTCGAGACCCGCGGGAAAACCGCGCCCGATGTCCACCCGGGAGAGGTTCTCCGCCGTTGCCAGGGCATTCGGGGGAATCCCCCCGGATGGAATGGAATGACCTGCCCACCAGTGCAATTCGGTGTGGTATGCGGTGTCGTAGCGGCGTGCTGCGGCCGTGATCTGGGTGGCTTCGGCCAGGGTCGCGCGCGCCTCGGGCGGCAGGACGGTCAGATGGGCCCCACGGGCGCGGACCATATCCGGCAAAGTGCGCGGAAGCGGCGCCTTCACACTCAACGGACCGAACGGACGCCGATCGGAATATCGGTGGCGGATCGCGGAGAGGAGATCGAAGTCGTGCGAGCGGGGGTGCGCGTCATGGTGGAATCTGATCGTCGCCAGATGCCCGGAATGCAGCCCGTCGGGAAGGCGCTCGATGTCTGTCGTCCATCGCAGCGCGGTCAGCGCAGTCTCCAGGTGATGCAGTGCAGCGCCACAGCTGACCACCAGTTGCCGACCCTTCGGATCGGTCGACGCCAGGAGCCGGCCGCGGTCGGTGTGCAAGTCCAGGCGACCGTCCGAATAGGTCCACTGCCACGGCTGGCTGTTGTGCACCGAGGGTGCACGACACGCAAGGTCCACCGCGATTCGAACCACGTTCACATCGGGAATTGTGGTGTCCACGATCGTCTCCACTTCAATCCACCCAACGTCACGACCCGTGCCGGAGATCTGGTGCATGACACCAGTGTCCATCGCACGGGGTCCCTAGGTTAGGGCCGATTGTCACCGCCAGGCAGGGCACACCGTCTGCAGGACCCACCCAGCGACCGTCATTCGGGGACCGAAGACCCTACTGGCAGCGTCCCCACCCTGCGAGCCTGGGCACATGGCCACTCCGCTCGCCGTCCGCACCGAAGGGCTCACGAAATCGTACGGTTCCGTCCTCGCCCTCGACGGCGTCAACCTCAGAGTCCACCCCGGAGAGGTCTTCGGCTACCTCGGCCCCAACGGATCCGGCAAGTCGACCACCCTGCGCCTGCTGATGGGATTGCTCCGGCCGTCCTCCGGCACCGCCGAGGTCCTGGGACTGGACGCCTGGTCATCCGCAGCAGACGTCCACCGCGGCGTCGGCTACGTTCCCGGCGAACTGTCCCTCTACGACCGGCTGACCGGCCATCAGCACGTCACCTACATCGGGCACCTGCGCGGCAACACCGACGACAAGGCGGCCGTGATGATCGCCGACCGGCTGGATCTGGACCTGGACAAGACGGCGCGAACCCTGTCGAAGGGAAACCGGCAAAAACTGGCGTTGGTTCTCGCGCTGATGTCCGGACCCGAACTGTTGATCCTCGACGAACCCACCGGAGGACTCGACCCCCTAGTGCAACGAGAATTCCACGCAATTCTGCGGGAGCACACTACATCCGGCGGCACTGTCCTGCTGTCATCGCACGTGCTGAGCGAAGTCCAGCAGGTTGCCGACCGGGTGGGGGTGCTGCGGGAAGGCACACTCATCGCGGTCGAGAGCCTGCATGAACTCCGCCAGAAGTCACTCCACCATGTGACCGCCGAATTCGCCGACCCGGTGCAGGAATCCGACTTCCGCAGGATCGACGGAATCCGGGATCTCGCGATCGACGACCGCAGCCTCACGTGCAGCGCCCCGCAGTCCGCACTGGACTCATTGATCCGGGCCGCCGCCCGATACACCGTCGTCGACTTCGCGTGCGCCGAAGCCGACCTCGAGGAAACCTTCATGGCGTTCTACGGAATCGGGGCGGGCGATGCTGCGTAGCGTGCTCACCAAGACCTTGTACGACCAACGCCGCGCGCTGCCCGGGTGGGCTTTGGGTCTGGTCTTGCTCGTCGCGATGTACGTGGCCATCTGGCCCAGCGTGCGCGATCAGCCGTCGATGAACCAGTTCCTCGATCAGATGCCCGAAGCATTCCGGGCGCTGTTCGCAATGTCGGGGGCCGACATGTCGACCCCGGTCGGTTACATCCAGATCGAATTGCTCTCCTTCATGGCGCCGTTGCTGTTCCTCGTCTATACCACCGGTAGCGGTGCCGGCGCGGTGGCCGGTGAGGAGGACCGCGGAACCCTCGCCCTGCTGCTCGCCACCCCCTTGACTCGCCGGCGCATCCTGCTCGAGAAGGTCGGCGCTCTCGTCCTCGGCACGGTGCTGCTCGCCGCCGCGACGGGAATCGCTCTCCTCGCCGAAGGGATGTTGGCGGACATGAACCTGCCGACAGCAAAAGTGTTCGCGGCGATGACCCACCTGGCCTTGCTCGCGTTGGTGTTCGGCGCCCTCGCTCTGGCACTGGGGGCGGTCACCGGACGCCCGGCGCTGAGTCGTTCGGTCCCGGCAGTGGCCGCGGTACTCGCGTACGTGCTGAACGGTCTCGGCCCCGTGGTGTCCTGGCTCGCCCCCTGGCAACGGTATTCCCCGTTCTATCAGTACGCCGGTCACGACCCCCTTCGGCACGGCTTCTCCATCACCGCGGCAGTGGTCTCCCTGGCCACGATATCGGTGCTGATCGCCGTTGCGGTGGTGGGCTTCAGCCGGCGGGACGTAGTGAGGTAACGGGTGACCGGGCACGCCACGGGCGGCCGGCAGATCGTCGCCGGGATCGACGGCTCGGCCGTGGCAGAGGCGGCGGCACGCTGGGCCGCCGCTGTCGCCGCGCACGGGAATCTGCCGCTCCGACTGGTTCACGTCCTACCACCGGCACCTGTCTCCTACGGGGTGCCGGCACCGGTCCCGGACATCGAGGCGGTCCGTGCGGTCGGCGACGCCGCGCTCTCGCATGCCGCCGAGATCATCCGCGGCGAACAACCCGCCGTCGCGATCGAATGCACAACCAGGACGGGGCCGACTCCCGCCGATGTCCTGCTGGATGTGGCACCATCGGCCTCGATGGTGGTGATCGGGTCGGCGTGTGCCGGGCCCGTCGAGGGATTCCTGAACGCCACGGCCCTACGGCTGGCGCACCACGCCGCCTGCCCGGTCACCGTGTGGCGGTTGGCCTCGGGTCCTGTCCTGCCCGACCGCCGGCCGGTGATCGTCGGCGTCGACGGAAGCGAGATCAGCATCGCGGCCGTGCGGTGGGCGTGTTCGTTCGCGGCCTCCTTCGAGGCGCCCGTCGTAGCTGTCCACATCTGGACCGGCACAGCACCCCAAAGGGGTACGCACTGCCACGAGTATCCGGTCGACGCGACAGAGAAGGTACTACTGGCGGAAAGCGTCGCCGGTTGCCGGACCGAGTACCCCGACCTGACGATCGAACAGGTCACCGAACGCGGCACCCCGGCGGATGTCCTGCTCGCGCGGTGTCGTCAGGCGCAGCTCCTGGTCGTCGGAAGCCACGGCCGAGGGGCACTGGGACGAGCGCTGCTCGGATCGACCAGTCAAGACATGCTGCACCGCGCTCCCTGCCCCGTCACGATCTGCCATCCGGACACGACTCCGGCACCGCCTCACGCCGAGACATCATCCGTCCCAACGGAGTCGAGGAGAGCACCATGACGAACGCACCAATAGTCGTGGGCGTCGACGGATCCCCGTCGTCGTCGGACGCCGTGCGATGGGCGACGCGCGAGGCCGAAATTCGCCACGCTCCACTTCTGCTCCTGTCGTGCATCAGCTATCGCGGCGCCGAAGCCGCGGTTCCGTGCATCGGAACCGAACTGCGCGCCCGCGCCGAACGAGACCTGGCGGCCGCGGTCGGGATCGCACAAACCCAGAACCGCGAGGGCGAAGTCGACATCCGCACCGAGGTACATGCGCAGTACGCGCCTGCGGCGCTCGTCGATTGCTCGGACTCTGCGGGGATGATCGTCGTCGGTCGGCGCGGCCTCGGCGAATTCACGGGCGGGTTGCTCGGTTCCGTCAGTTCGATCGTCGCCCGCCACGCACGCTGCCCGGTCGCCGTGATCGAGGGGTGGTCTCGGGTCGAGGACGGCTCGGGACCGGTCGTCGTCGGAGCCGACGGCTCCGCCGCCAGCTCCGCCGCCATCGACGTCGCCTTCGAAGAATGTGCACTGCGCGGTGCTGAACTGGTTGCGCTGCACGCCTGGTCCGATCAGAACCTGTCACAGATCCACATCGATCCGCACCAGTGGGAGGCCGCCGAACAGTCAGAGCGGGTCCTGCTGGCCGAATGCCTCGCGGGACGCACGGAGCGGTATCCCGACGTCGTCGTGCGGGTCGTCGTGGTCAGAGACCGTCCGGTGCGACACCTGCTGGCCGAGGCGGAACAAGCTCAGCTGATCGTGGTCGGAAGCCACGGCCGCGGCGGATTCGCCGGCATGACGCTCGGTTCGACCAGCGAGGCGCTACTGCATATCACCACCTGCCCGCTGCTGATCGTGCGCCCGCGATCGGAGGACTGACGCATCTCCCCCGAACAGCAGTGGGCCGACAATCCGCCCCTGTCCTCTCCGCAAACACCCGCAGATCTCGTCGTGAGAGAAGGAGACAAATAATGCGCAACAGACGACGCTACAAGTGGTCCGATCTGACGCACCGGCAGCGCACCGCCGTCGCCATGTCAGCGACGGTGCAGGTGGCACTCGCGGTCGCCGCGTGGACCGATCTCGCACGCCGCGATCCGCGGCAGATCAACGGCAGCAAAAGGACGTGGGCTGCAATTATCGCAGTCAACTTCATCGGCCCTATCGCCTACTTCGCACGCGGTCGCCGCGACGAGACCGCACCGCACACCGCGTAAGTCCACCGCACCGCGGCTGCAACACTCGACGATAGGGACGCCCCCGGTCATCGGTGCGTGAGCGTGCCCAAGCGCGGGTCGGCTCAGCGGGCGACGATCAGCGGGCAGGTGACGGTATGCAGCAGGGCCCGACTGGTCGATCCCAGCAACATGCTCGCGAATCCACCACGACCTCGGCTGCCCACAACCAGAAGTTGTGCGCGTTCGGCTTGTGCGCGCAAATTGTGGACAGGACGGTCGATCACCACCACCGCCTGGACCTTGACGTCCGGGTACTCCTCGGCGCGACCGGACAGGCTTTCGGCCAGCAGTGCCATTTCGCGGGTGTGCTGCTTCTCCCATTCGAATCCGCTACCGCGCCAGCCCGCGAGATCGAGGTCGATATCGGACCAGGCGTGCACTGCCACCAGTCCGACTTGCCGTTGCGCAGCCTCCTCGAACGCTACGGAGATCGCGGGTTCGCTGTTCGCGGTGCCGTCCACTCCGACAACGACCGGTCCGACTATCTCGGTCACCTCGGTATGGGGGAGCTCGCGGACCACGGCAACGGGACACCGGGCGTGGGTGACGACTGCGGTACTGACCGAACCGAGCAGTGCCCGCTCCACCGGCCCGTACCGGTTGCTGCCGACCACCACCATGCGTGCCGTCTCCGACCGCTCGAGCAATTCGCGAGTCGGTGAGCCTGTGCCGCGCGCGATCTCGATCTCGATATCGATGTCGTGGCCGTGGGCGGCCGCCCGAGCGAATTCCTCAGCCTTTTCCAGTCGCTTCCTCGCGGCGAGTCCTTGGTCGTCGAAGAACCCGGCGGGTATGCCGGTCGGGACACCCGAGTCCCCGGGCATCGAGGTAACGGTGACCAGAACCAACGGGGCGTCGTGATAGACGGCCTCCCGTGCGGCCCAGGTCACGGCGGCCAGCGCCGACTGCCCGTCAACTCCGACGACGATCGGCTGGTGGGCGGTCATGATGATGGTCTCCTCGCGTGAGTAGGCGTTCGTCCCGTGCACCAATCGTCTTCGCCGCTACGAAGGGCTCATAGAGCCGAAGGTCCCGCCTTCCGCCGCCGTGCACCAAGAGCCCACCCGGGGGCTGAGGGGCCTGCCCCTCGGCGAGGGTCGGGTCCGAAGACCCTACTGGCGAGAGGATCGCACTGACAGTCTGACCCTATGGCCTACGAGTGCGTCCTCGGCACGGCCCGGATCAGCCCACGATGCTGGTCGATCGGTGCCCCTGAGCCCCTGAGCCCCTGAGCCCGTGGACCCGGGCACCGGTAGGGAGAGGGCTCCGGTCACCCCGGAACCCGTCCAAAGCGCTGACCGTCACGCGGCCCGCCCATCATGGATCTCGCACAGTTCCACGTATACGGGTACGTAGCCGCCCTGCTGATCGGACTCGGGCTGGGGATCGAGCGCGAACACGCGGCACGTTCTGCAGCAGATGGCGCGGACGCGGTCGCTCCCGAGTTACCCGGCGCCCGAACGTTCCCTCTGATCACCCTCGCCGGTGCGGTGGCGGCCCACCTCGGTGACGTGGTCGTGCCCGCCGCATTTGTTGCGGTGGCGGCACTCATCGTGTGCCGGTACTGGGTCCGAGCGCATGCGCCGGACCGACCGGACATGGGAACCACCACCTCGTTCGCCGCACTGGTCGCCTTCCTGCTGGGTGTGCTCGCCTTGCGCTATCCGTCGCTCGCGGTCGCGCTCGGCGTCATCGTGCTGGTTCTCCTCGCGGTCAAGTCCCCGATACACGAATTCGCCGAGCACATGATCGACGAACGCGACATCATCGACTTCTGCGTACTGTTGGCGATCGCCTTCCTGGTCCTGCCCGTGCTCCCGGACCGTGATGTCGGGCCCTACGGCGCATTGAACCCCGCGACTATCGGTCGACTGGTACTGGCGCTGAGCTTGATCGGATGGGCGGGCTACGTTGCCACCCGGATCCTCGGGCCGCGGTGGGGGCTGCTCATCGTCGGCATCGGCGGTGGATTCGTCTCCGGCGCCGCGACCACCGCGGTCATGGCACGCGCAGCCCGCCAGACCCATACCAAGGACGCCTCACCCGCGGCCCTGGTCGTCAACGTATCCACCATCGTTCTCGCTATCGGCATCACCCGGGTCGTCAACTCGGCAGTGTCCGCGCAACTGGCAGTGGTGTTCGGCTCGGAAGTGGTGGTGTCATCGCAGCATCGACTGTCGGCAGCCTGGCTGATGCCCATTCCTCGTCGCCACCGGCTGCGGTCGCAGCCGGTGGCACAATATCTGTCGATACCGCGACCATCGCCGCAGCCGTGGCGGTCGGTACGAATCTCGTCACCAAGCTCGTCCTGGCGGTGGTGGCGGGAACGTGGGCGTTCGCAACCAGACTCGGCGCCTGTCTGATCGGGCCGGTTGCGCTCTCGGCCATTACCTTGTGGACCTCGTGTATTGACGACCGATGCCGTCGGCGAAGCAACAACCGATGCATTCAGATTGACCCACTCGCCGGCCGAAGACTGCCCGTCCGAACCTCCCGAGTGACGCGGGACGAACGCCTGATCGCTGGTGTTCGTATCCCGTGGCCGAGGCGGCGGAGAAAATCCCGCCAGATATGACGAGCGGGGAGCTTCCGCGCACCCGAACCGGTCCGCTCCTGACGGTTTCGGGGCTGACCCGAAGTCTCCACGAGACGGACGCGAGATGACCTTGGGCTCTATAGACCCGTGACACGAGCCGCAAGACTGAGAGTGCGGAACGCAGGAGGTCGTGATGGCTGGGGAACTGACTACACCAGTGCGAATCTGGCGGTTGGTGCCATGGAGCCGCAACGCGCTGATGCGTCCGAGCGACCGCCTCGAATCCGTCATCTTCATCGTTGTCGTCGCGGTGGTCCTGCTCCTGCTCCCGGTCGCCGCGGCGTTCGGAGCAGCCACCTACACCAGACTGAGAGACCAAGCACGAGTCGAAGGAGCGACCCGTAGCGAGGTGAGCGCTGTGCTCGTCGAGGATGCGGTCCGCGTATACAACGAGGATGCGGTGCGCGGAAGCGGCGGCCCCGATGTCGGTCAGGCACGGGTGCACTGGTCCATCCGCGGCATCGGGCACACGCACATGATCGACGCCGATTCCGAGGCGAAAGCCGGTGACGCTGTCAGCATCTGGGTCGACACGAACGGGAATCTCAGTGCCGCGCCGATGACCGGCGGGGAGAGCGCGGTCGCCGCCGTCATCGGCGCCATCGCAGTGTGGGCAACGAGCATCATCGCGGGAGTGCTGTTCCTTCTCGGTGTTCACTGGATCGCATCGAAACACTGCCTCGCGCAATGGAACCGGGAATGGTCCGGTATCGGAAAGGCACCCGGATGGCCCGTGAGCTGAAGTCGACACATCTGTGAATCCGGACCCAGAAACACCACACTGAAAGGCGATGAGGGCGACCATGGGCACTGACACGCTGAGTTTCCTCGACGCCGGCTTCCTGGAAACCGAAGACTCCGACCGGCATGCGAGCCTGACCATCGGAGCGCTGGCAGTCATCGAAGGACCCCCGCCCAGCCAGAGGGAGTTCCGCGACGCCGTCGCGGCGCGTCTGCTCGACCTTCCCCACGCGCGCGACAAACTTCGCACTGCTCCACTCGACGTCAGTGCCCCGTCGTGGACGGAAGATGCGAACTTCGACCTCGACCGACACCTGCGACGGGTCGCCATCCCCAACCCGGGCGAGGAGGAGGCACTGTTCGGATTCCTTGCCCGCGTCATGGGGCACCGGCTCGACCGGGACCACCCGCTGTGGGAATGCTGGGTGGTGGAAGGACTCAGCGGCGACCGCTGGGCGATGCTCGCCAAACTCCACCACTGCATGGCCGACGGGATCACCGGAACACGACTGTTCGAGGCGATGTGCGACGAGGTAGAGCCGACAATGGACCCCGCCGCCGACTCGTCAGGCCCGGAGCGCCCCGCGCATCAACCACCGCCGTCGCCGTCGATCTCCACGCTGCTCTCCCCGCGCCACCAGTACGCACTACTCGAGACGATCCTGCGCGCTCCTCTGACGATCGCTCAGGCGGGACTGGGTGCGTGCCGGGGACTTGCCCGCCTCCTGGCCGAGATGCTGACGTCGTCGTCCGACACGTCACTGATCGGTCCGATCGGAAAGCAACGACGCTACCGCGGTGCCCGCACCCGGATGACGGATGTCCGGGAGATCTGCGGGGCATACGGTGTCACGGTCAACGACGTCGCTCTCGCGGCCATCACCGGCGGATTACGCACCCTGCTCCTCCGTCGGGGTGAGCAACCCGACGCACACACGGTGCGCACACTGATTCCGGTCTCGGTGCGGTCCGCGAACGACGACGCCGACTCTCCTCACAACCAGGTATCGCTCATGCTGCCGTTTCTGCCGGTCGACATCGAGGATCACGTCGAACAGCTCACCGCAGTGCATCAGAGGCTGTCCACGCACAAGGCAGGCAAGGAAGCCCAGGGCGGAAAGGTGTTCACCACGTTGGCACAGTACGGGCCGTTCATGCCCTTGGCCTGGGCGTTGCGGCTGGCCACCCGATTCCCCCAGCACAGCGTGGTGGCAGTGGCCACCAACATCCCCGGACCCCGGCAACATCGTCACGTCCTGGGCCGAAGAATCCTCGACATCTTCCCGTACGTACCCATCGCACTGCGGTTGCGCATCGGCATCGCAATCCTCAGCTACGCCGACACTCTGACGTTCGGTCTGACCGGTGACTACGACAGCACCCCGGACCTCGCCGACTTGGCTACGTCGATCGAACAGGGCGTGTCCTCACTGCTGACGGCCGCCCGCTTGGAGACCGCAGGCAGCTAATGGCAATGACCTCCGGCCCTACCGGCGTGGGGCCCGACAGGCGAGACTCGATATCACTACGACGGCACCAACCGGCGCACCCGGTCCTACGAATGATGAGGTGGGTGATGGGCACACCTGCGGAGACGATGCCGAGTTGGCGCACGATCGAGTCGGTGGTCGCATTGGCCTGCCGGGCACCATCGCTTCACAACAGTCAACCGTGGCGGTGGGTCCTCGAGCATGAGGGCCTGACACTGTTCAGTGACCCCGACCGCATCCTGCCCGCCACCGATTCGTTCGGACGTCAAATGGTGGTGTCCTGCGGTGCGGCGCTCAACCATCTGAAATACGCTCTACTCGAGCATCATTGGGATGCGGTGATAGAACGCATGCCGCATTCGGCGAGCCGCCAGTGTCTGGCTACCGTTGCATTCACCCCCGCGGCGGAGGTGTCCGGATCCGAGATCGCCCTGGCAACGGCGATCGCACGCCGGCACACCGAGCGCCTACCGATGGCCGCTCCCAACTCGTGGGACGACGCCCTCGCACAGGTGACCGAACTCGCCGAGCGCGCAGGAATACACGTGGAAGACATCGGGGACCGCGCCCGCCCCACACTCGAGGCAATGTCACGTCGCCTCAGCGGTCTGCGCCGCGGAAACCCCGTATACCAAGCCGAGCTGCAGTGGTGGGCCGGTCACGCTCTGTATCCCGACGGGATTCCCTCGGCCGCACTACCCGCATCGTCACCCGGAACGGTTCCGGTCGGACGTGAGTTCCCCACCGGCACTGCCACGTGTGACCCCGGCGACATGGAGGACCGTGCCGCGATACTCGTACTCACAACCGACTCGGACTCGCGGCTGGACTGGTTGAGATGCGGCGAGGCGCTCTCGGCGCTCCTGCTGGCCTGCACCGCTCGTGGCCTTGGTACGTGCCCGGTGACGCACATGACCGAGTTGGGGGAGACGAGAACCCGGGTAGGTGAGTTGCTCGACGGCGATGGCCTGCCTCAAGTTCTCATCAGGGTCGGCCTCCGGCCACAGAGCGCATCGCCCTCGACAACGCCGAGACGACCGCTCTCCGAGGTTCTCTTCCGCGACCGATCGGAGTCCTGAGGATGAAGGGGTCTGATCGCGCCGCCAGCGCACTGCAGATGGTCGTCATGGCCTGTTCGACACCGGCCGCAGAGGGCCCGCAGACCGATCGCGTGTGCTGAGCCGTGGAGGTTGCTGTCCTCCTGGCGATCGCGACAGCGCTCGTGTTCGACCTCACCAACGGCTTCCACGACTCCGCGAACTCGATCGCCGCGCTCGTCGCCACCCGGGCCGCGCGCCCCGAACATGCGCTCATCCTGGCTGCTGCCGGGAACTTCATCGGTCCATTGGTCGTGGGAACGGCCGTCGCCGACACCGTCGGAGGAGTCGTCACACTCCCTGCGAGCGCGACGGTCACAGCGGTCGGCGCCGCACTGACTGCGGCGATCGCGTGGAACCTTGTCACCTGGTGGTTCGGGCTGCCATCGAGTTCATCGCACGCCCTGGTCGGCGGACTGGTCGGTGCGTCCCTGGTCGCTGCGGGTCCGAGTGGGGTGCACTGGGGTGGATTCACCGACGGCCGACCTTCCGGCGTCGTGGGGATCCTGGTCGGCCTGGCAATCTCCCCACTTCTCGGCGCAGTCGCGTGTGCGCTGCTCGCGACCATCGCCTGGCGACTGATGCGACGTGCCCGACGCCGAGCACTCGGCCCGGTGCGCCGCGCCGAATGGGTCACCGCCGCCACACTCGCATTGAGCCACGGCGGCAACGATGCGCAGAAATCCATGGGCGTGATCACGCTGCTGCTCATAGCGGGTGGCCATCTCACCGAGTTCACCGTGCCCCTGTGGGTCAAGCTGGCAGCTGCGACGAGTCTGACGGTCGGAACCGCGTTCGGCGGATGGCGTATCGTGCGGACGGTGGGGCGTGGGGTGTTTCGGATGACACCGCTCGACGGGCTGGTCAGTCAGGCCGGCGCCGCCGGCGTGATCCTCGGCGCATCCCTCGTGGGTGCGCCGGTCAGCACCACACATGTCGTTGCCGCCGGTGTCGTGGGCACTGGAGCACAACACCGCGCACGGCATGTGCACTGGAAGGTAGTCACAGAGATGGGCGTGGCCTGGGTCGTCACGCTACCGATGACCGCACTGCTGGGGGCGATGCTGTTTCCGGTGTGGGGGGCGATCTGATGCATCGGCCGCGACTGTCCAATGCGTGGTTCCTGCCACGCTCGTTCGACGTGCTGGACATGCTGCGCCGACAGCTCGACATCGTCGAGCAGTGCATACACGTGCTGAACGACTGGGGACACGGCAAGACCCCGACCCACGAAGCGGTCGCGGAGTTGCGGGTCGCCGCGGGAAACGAGCATCGTGCCCGCCGCACTCTCAACAATGCCGTACGCGACAGTTTCAGCACCCCCATCGAGGCGGAAGATCTATTCGAGCTGGGGGAGCGTCTCGGCGAGATCACCGAGGCCGGGTATGCCTTGATCCGGGAGTCCGAGTTGTCGTGTTCCGGCCCGACCTGTGCCCCGCCTGATCCTTACCTGGTCGAGTTGATAGACCGGCTCGCGAGTGCGCTCGTCCCGCTCGCGCAGGGGTTGCGGGCACTGCCGAGCGGGGACGCGGCAAACTGCGCGGACCGCGCCATCGAAGAATTGGCCATGGTCGAACACGCTTACCGCGCTGCGATCGCCGACCTCGAAAACGAACCCGACGTCCGGCGGGAGTTACGCAGGCGAGAACTGTATCGCCGAGCCGAACATCTGCACGCCGCGATGATGCGTGTGGCGCGGCGCACCTGGTATTCGGTGTACAAGTCACGGTGAGCGAACCCCCCAGCCGTGTAGCACGACCCATCTGCCGACGAGGATCGCACTGAAAGCGCTGCGCTGCAGAAGAAGTAACAACGGGTGCGCTGAAGTCCGCAGAGTTCGTGGGGGCTCGGTATGTGTACCGCAGCGCTCCCTGCGGTACCTCGTCGACGTCGCGGGGGAGTCGCTCAGTAACGCACCGCTTCGGGTGGTGCGGACGACAGGGGGACACGACCAGGCGCCCGAACGCTGTCGCCCTCGCGGACCCTCCCATACACGCCACACTGGATACCCCCGGGGGTATAATCGTGTCAGGTTTTACGAAAGGGGCAATCATGGTCGGCGACGAAGAAGGCACTGCGTTGGTACTCAATCGGCTCCGCCGCGCGCACGGGCAGCTGGCTGGGGTGATCTCAATGATCGAACAGGGCCGCGACTGCAAGGACGTCGTCACTCAGCTCGCTGCGGTCTCACGCGCCCTGGATCGCGCCGGGTTCAAAATCGTCGCAACCGGGTTGCGTGAATGCCTGAGCGGCGAGGCCGCGGAGGGTGCCGAACCCATGACCGAGGCTGAACTGGAAAAGCTCTTCCTCGCGCTCGCCTGAGCGGCGCCTTCCTCTCCGGTTCACCGAACGCGATCAGCCGCCAGGGACTACATACGCCATATCCGACGAACCCCCGAAAAGAAAGCCGAATCGTCATGAAACTCGCATTATCGACAACATTGCACACAACCTTCGCCGATGCAGTAGAACGAACCCGGAAGGCGCTGTCAGAGCAGGGTTTCGGGGTACTCACCGAGATAGACATGAAAGCCACCCTGAAGGCGAAACTAGGTGAGGAGATGGAGGACTACCTGATCCTCGGCGCGTGCAATCCGCCTCTGGCTCATCGCGCGGTCAACGTCGACCGACAGATCGGACTGCTGCTGCCCTGCAATGTCGTAGTGCGCGCAGACACCGTCACCGAGAACACCATCATCATCGACGCGATGAACCCGGCCCTGATGGTCGACGTCACCAACGAACCCGGACTGAAAGACGTCGCTGACGACGCCGCCACCAAACTCCGGGCCGCGATCGATTCCCTCGCCGCGCACCAGGCCTGACACCTACACAATCCGACCGGAGCGACGGAACGGAGGATCGTGACACAGGTGGCCGCCTTGCGGCCATCGGCATTCTGCTCGGCTTGGGGTGTGCTCGCGGTCGTCGGCATCGCCGCCGCCAGCAGAACGATGCTGGCGGCGAAAAGGGCACCGAAGACGATGCCCGCGACTGCTGCGGCCCGGGGCGTCCGCAGGTGGCGGTAATGGGCTCCGCTGCGCGGATCGGCCATGCATCAATCATGGACGAAGTCGGGTGTCGGGACCAGCACGCGCTCCGGTCGCTGCCGGGGCGCGGCGCTCCTGCGCCGCGGGTGAACAAACCCCTCGAGGCTCCCGCGTGCCGCTGTCGACCGGAGGAGGGCCGCCATGGCCACGAAGCGTAAAGTCAAGATCGCGGTCGATATCCGGGACTCGGTTGCGGACTGGTCGCCGTATCTGCCGCAGGCGGCCCCCGAGGGCGCCCCGAACGTGCTGATCGTCGCATGGGACGTCTTCGGCGGTCCCATCGAGACTCCCACCATGGCTCGCGTCGCGGACCGCGGTGTGCGGTACTCGAACTTCCACACCACGGCACTGTTCACCCACCCGCGCATCGCTGCTGACCGGCCGTAACGCCACCTCCAACGGAATGGCCACGGTCGCCGAACTCAGCTCCGGGTTCCCCGGCATCTTGACCCACATCCCCTTCGAGAACGGATTCATCTCCGAGGTGCTGGCCGAACGCGGCTGGAACACCTACTGCGTTGGTAAATGGCACCTGACCCCGAGCGAGGAATGCAACATGTCGGCGGTCAAGAGTCGCTGGCCGCTCGGCCGGGGTTCGAGCGCTTCTACGGCTTCCTCGGCGGCGAGTCGAACAGCTGGTACCCGGACCTCGTATACGACAACCACCCGATCGAGGCTCCCGGAACACCCGAAGACGGCTACCACCTGTCGAAGGACCTGTCCGACAAGTCGATTCAGTTCATCCGTGACGCCAAGGCAGTCGACCCCGACAAACCCTTCTTCATGTACCTGGATCCGCAGGTCGGGCATGCCCCCCCACCACGTCCCCGCGGAATGGGCCGACCGGTACAAAGGCACGTTCGACCAGGGTTACGAGGCCATCCGCGCCGAGATCCTCGCCCGGCAGAAGGAACTGGGTCTGCTGCCCGAGGACACCGAGCTTTCCCCGATCAACCCCCACGGGGGGTGTCCCTATGGTTTCTGTCATCCCTGAAAAGGGGCGGGTTAGTCAAGTGCTGCCATCTGGGCGTATTCGGTTTCGGGCCTGTGGGTAGACAGCGTCGACCCTGGCCGCGGGGCGGGACGCAGCGCCCGCAGCGTCAGCGAGGACGAACGGTCTCGGCCGTGAGCGGATCCGGGGTCGACGCAGACTGACCGCAGGCCCTCGAATCCGCGGGGCGTATCAAGTTATGGGGGGTAGCACGTCTCCACTGTGATGCAAGTGGTGGGGGTAGGCCGAGCCACCTCGGCTACCGGTCATCCCTTCGCCCAGCCGGGGGGTTCCTCGGAAGAGGGACCCCCGGTGATGGGGCATGGAGTGGTGCGGTGGCAACACACGGGGTCAATCAAGCCGGCGACCACGCCGAGAGTCCTCGAGGGTCAGACAGAAACGCGGCCACGCATGTGTTGCGTCCGGGGTGCTCACGCCGCCGCCTGCTGGGCAAGGGCGCGGATGTGTCCGTCGCGGAGCCCGTAGTAGACGAGGGTGAGCAGTTTTCTCGCCGCGGCGACCTTGGCGATGTTCTTGCCCCTGCGTGCTTGGATCCGGGTGCGATCGGCGACGATCTTCGCGGTGCTCGGGTGCAGTTGGATCGCCTCGACTGCCGCCCACCGCACCAGTCTCGAGCCCTGCTTCGTGATGTGCCCGCGATGGACGGTGGTGTCGGACTCGTGGTGCCGTGGGGTCAGCCCGGCCCACGAACATAGCTGGTCCGGGCCCGAGAACCGGTGCACGTCACCGATCTCCGCAACGAAGATCGCCGCCAGGACGGGACCGACACCCGGTATCTCCTGGATCGCCCGGTACCCGGGATCATCGCCGAGCCGGCGAGCGATCAGGGCGGTGAACCGCGCCTCCTGGGTGTCGAGGGTGTCGATGAGTTGCAGAAGCGACAGCACCCGTTGGGCGTAGGCCTTGCCGAGGGGCACACGAGCAAGTCTCGCTCGGCCGGTGACACCGAACAGGTCCGAGACCGCGATCTGGACTCCGGCCTTCCCGAGCACCGAGTGGACCTGCGCCTTGAGGTTCGACCGAATCGCGACCAGTTTCGCTCGGTAACGCACCAGTTCCCGCAACTCGCGGACCTCGGGTGGGGCGATCCACGCCTCGGGGAGTCTGTTCATGCGCAGCAGATCCGCCAGATCCGAGGCGTCACGGACGTCGTTCTTGACTCGACGGTAACGAAACCCTGTGACGCCCAGGGGGTGCGCGAGGTGAACGGTCGCGCCGGCGGCCTGCAAGGCGTCGACTGCCCAGTACCACCCGTACGTGGCTTCGAGCACCACCTCGGGGTGCGGTCCGGCGTCGTCGAGTTGCCGCCTCAGCGTGTCCGGGTCGTTGGCGATCCGGGCCACCGACAGCTGCTGGCCCTCGCCGTTGTGGCGGACGATCACCGACCGCCGCCGATGCAGATCGACTCCTACGAACTGCATGCCTGGTTCATACTCGTACATGAGGGGCCACCCTTCTCTTGATTGGGGTCTGGACACCCCCAGCGTCCGCTGGGAACCATGAGGAGCGGGAGGCCCCCCGCCCCCTTTTCATCACATCAAGCCGCTGCTGCGGATGGTGCTCGGTAGTAGGTCTTGTTCTTGAGCATGACGTAGATGACGTCGCATCGGCGTCGCGAAAGGCAGATGAGGGCGGCGTTGTGCTTTTTACCTTCGGCGCGTTTGCGGTCGTAGTAGACGCGGCTGGCAGGGTCGTGCAGCGCCGCGAACGCGGACAGGAACAGGGCTCGTTTGAGTTTGCGGTTGCCTGACCGGGCGGGATGTTCGCCTCGGATCGACGAGCCGGAGCGGTGGGTCACCGGTGCGATTCCGGCGTAGGCGGCGAGGTGTCCGGCGGACTTGAACGCGGAACCGTCACCGACCTCGAGAAGGATTCTTGCTGCGGTCCTGATGCCGACGCCGGGCATCGAGATCAGGACGTGGGGAAGAGGGTGGTCATCGAGCATCCTCTCGACGTCCTCGCCGATGCTTTTTCTTTGCAGCAAAACCTCTTTCAGGGAGTCTGCGAGGTTCGGCAGGACGATCTCCGCGGCCTTGCCACCGGGCACGGTCACCGTTTGCGCATGGAGGGCGGTGAGCATCTCGTCGGCCAGACGCGCACCCATCCGGGGGCGTGCTTGACCGCGAGGCTGGTGAGTTTGCGTTTGCCGGCCCTACGAATTCCGGTCGGTCCGCCGCATCTGGAGAGGATCTCGAGGACGGCGGGGTGGGTGATACGGGGTCCGAGGACCCGTTCGAGCGCTGGATGGATTCCGGTGAGCAGGCCTCGGATGCGGTTGCTGATCCGGGTGGCTTCGCCGGCGAGGTCGTCGTCGAAACCGACGAGGACCTCGAGTTCGGCGAGGGCCTCGTCTCCGGTGTCGACGCGTCGCAGGGTGTGCGGCATTGTCCTTGCGGTGTCCGCGATGATGAATGCGTCCCGGGCGTCGGTTTTCGCCTGCCCGGGGTAGAGGTCGGCGATGCGGCGCATCGACAGCCCCGGCAGGTACGCGACATCGTGCCCACAGGCGCGGGCGACGGTGACCGGCAGGGCGCCGATCGTGTTGGGTTGATCGACGATCACCAGGACCGGTCCGTGAACGGCCAAGCCGTCGAACACCGCCCGCAGCTTCGCCTCGTCGTTCGGTAGCGCCTTGTCATATAGGCGGCCGCCGGAAGGATCCAGCCCAACGGCGTGGTGTTCGCCTTTTCCCACGTCGAGGCCGCAAAACACGGCGTAACTCGTGTCCATTCAGCAGTTCTTCGTCCGGCCGGTCCGGTCGCCGATCCAGCATCGATACCCGACACCCACGTTACGAGGAGACCTACCGTGACTTCCGGTGGCTTTGTCCCTATAAGCGGTCCATCGACGCCACCAGGTTCGGCGGCACCACCCCCCGGATCATTCGAAAGACAGGGGCAAGAAGTCATACCGAACTTGGCGACCGACGGCCCCGTGTGTCGGGGCCACCTAAACGGTAACGGGGGCGAATACCACCGGGCCGAATGGTCAGCTGTGGCAGATGCTCGACACAGTGCGCCCGTGGGACTCGCTCACCGCAGACGAGCAGCGCCTGTTCATCCGGATGGCCGAGGTGTTCGCCGGATTCATCTCCTACGCCGACGATCAGCTGGGCGAGTGATCGATTTCCTGGCCGACTCAGGCGAACTCGACAACACCCTGATCGTCGTGATCTCCGACAACGGTGCCAGCGGTGAGGGCGGCCGGAACGGTTCGTTCAACGAATGGCGGTTCTTCAACGGTGTCGCCGACACGACCGAAATGACGCTGCCGCACCTCGACGAGCTACGGCGGCCCCGCCTCGTACAACCACTACAACACCGGATGGGCCTGGGCGTTCGACACCCCGTTCCCGTACTGGAAGCGATGGGCGGGGTACGAGGGTGGCATCGTACACCCAGAGTCCGATCGAAGGGGAGAGCTTCGCAGCGACGCTGACCGACCCCACCGCCCCGGGGAAACAGACCCAGTTCTACGCAATGCTCGGGCAACGTTCCCTGTACCACGAGGGATGGCTCGCGTGTTCGCTGCACCCGCCGATCTCCGGGTGGGGCAACTTCGGCCACGACGTCTGGGAGCTCTACCACCTCGACGAGGACCGGGCCCAACTCCACAACCTCGCCGACACCGAACCGCAACGCCTCGCCGAGATGAAGGAACTCTGGTTCTACTACGCCGGCATCTTCAACGGCCTTCCACTCGACGACCGCAACGCCCTCGAACAGGTCCTCGCCGACCGCCCCCACCCCGGCAAACCCCGCGACCGCTACGTCTACTACCCGAACTGCGCGGACGTCCCCGAAAGCGCCGGTGCCCCGATCACCGGCCGCTCGTACACCATCGCGGCCGGCGTCCACGTGGACACTTCCGACGCCGAGGGTGTCCTCTTCGCGCACGGCGGCGTCGCGGGCGGGCACAGCATGTACGTCAAAGACCACCGACTCCACTACACGTTCAACTGGCTCGGCACCCGAATCGAGGACGTGGCCGCCGACCGCGACATCACCCCCGGCGGGCACGTGTGCACCGCCGAATTCACCGTGAAAGGCAAGAACGAGGACCCGGCCATGCCCGGGTTCGCCGGCACCCTCGACCTCTACCTCGACGAGCAGCAGGTGGCCAGCAGCGAAATCGTCACCCAGCCCGGCGTGTTCTGCCTCGTCGGAGACGGAATCTGCGTCGGACGCGACAGTGCCTCCCCGGTCACCGCCGACTACACCGCACCGTTCGCGTTCACCGGCGGCACCATCGACAAGGTTGTCGTCGACGTCTCCGGGGAGCACTACGTCGACCACGAGGCACAGGTGAGGGGCTGGTTCATGATCGACTAGCCGCGCTACATGCGCGCACCGAGTTGACAGGAGCATCAGCAGGGGCGACGCAGAAGCCCGCGCCCGGCGGTCGTCTCCCAGGAACGAGTTGAAGGTAGAACGTCTGCAGGGTGGTTCACCTGAGGCAAGGTTGTCGGTGTTCATCGAGGTATTCACGTAGCATCGGCCCGACGACCGCGAACCCGTCACCGCCCCGAGAGAACGGCGTTCCCCGAGATGATCTTGGAACACGCACTGCTGCCCGTGACCCCGGACAGGGTCGCCGAGTTCGAATCTGCATTCGGGCAGGCGCAGTCGATCATCTCGTCGATGCCCGGATTCCGCCGACTGCATTTGTCCCGCGGCCACGAGCGCCCGAATGTCTACCTGCTGCTGGTGGAGTGGGATGAACTCGAATACCACACCGAAGGATTTCGTCATTCGAGTGGATACCAGCAGTGGAAGGACCTGCTGCACCACTTCTACGATCCCTTCCCGGTCGTGGAGCACTACACGCCTCTCGATGTGTCTGCCCTGTAGGGCGACGTCGCGCACCAGGCCGAGGGCAGCACAGCGTCCGCTGCAGCTACGGGGAGACTGCGGTGCCCGCACGTCGGGCGGGCGTGCGGTCGTCGGCGAACATGGCCTCGATCCTCGACTTGATCTCCGCGGTGCTCATGGAGCCGCCGTGGCGGGGCGTCCGCGACACGGTGGGAGTTGCCGGGGTGATCGAGACTGTCGCCATGCGTCCTGCTTTCGTCGGTTACCGATATGTGTGCCTCACGGTCACGCCTGTGATCTGGTTCACATCGTGGCCGACTATGTTGTACACCACATACCCGGTCGTGTGCCACTCGGCCCGGTCGCCAAGTGCCCGGTTGTCGCAGCCGTGCCGTTCGGCGAATGGACAGGAAATCCGGCCCCGGTACAGTCGCCCGAATGGATGAGGAGACGGGCCCGAACCGTCGACAGCTTCGGCTGGTGCAATCCCCGGTCCGTCTACCGGGCGAAGAGGACGAAGAACTCCTCGCCCGGTCGGTGATCGATGCGCTTGCCGGTGGCATGTCGTGGGAGCAGATCGGTACTCGGCTCGGTGTGGCCGCTCCGACTGCGGGCGGCAGTCCGGTCACCGACCGGGACTGGCAGGATGCAGTCGTCGATCACGAAAATGCGCGGCAGCTATCGGACAGCGTTCGGCGTCCTCTCACCGGAGACCGGGCCGTGTCCGTCCACGGAACTCCGCGGCACCGTGAAGGCGGCGGCGACGCACAGTACTGCGATCGCGAAGCAGAGGATCGTGTACCAGATATTTCCGATGGGATCGCCGTTGCTCGTGACACCGTCGACGGCGGCGAAGTAGTCCGGTAACGCGGTCACCCACAGCAGGCCCATCACGCCGAGGTACACCACGCTGTAGACACGCACGAAGTCGTTGGAGTAGGCGGGAACATCCGACGTCCCCCGGCGCAGCCGCGACCACTGCCGCACCAGGACCGGGATCGCGACGAGCGCGACGACGACCAGTTCCGCCGCGTAGAGAACTCCACGGACCGTGGTGCTCTCGATGCCGAGGACCGTCGCCGGGATCGGGAGAATGAACGTGCCCGCCGACGCCAGGAGGCCGATTACGATTGTCCGCCAAGCCAGTTCGAGTCCGGTGAAGTCCCGGCCCCGGTCGGCGTGGCGACCTACGAAGAACTGGACGCACAGCGCCAGCGACATCGGCCACAGTGCCGCGAACACCACGACGCTCGGCAACGGGACCGCGTCGAACATGGGCTGGTTGACCGGGTTGGTGGTCGACCATTCCCACCACCTCAGCTGCGGGCCCAGTTGGTCGAAGATCTCGTAGAACGCGTGGTGTACGAAGCCCACGCAGACCGCGCCGACGAGCACGCCGTATTTCCGGAAGACGCCGAGCATCCGGACGAGCTCGAAGGCCAGCGTGGCCATCAGTGGATAAATCGCAATGATGTACAGGGGCAGCCGACCCAACAGGAAGTCCACCGTGAACACGTTGTGCGCGAACATCGTGTCCACGTGTTCCTCGATCCCGAACGCCGCCGGAAAGTACAGCGGCGGTTCGATGACGAACAGATACGCGGTGGCGCCGAACCAGAGCGCCAGGGTGGTCGGATCGCCGCTGCGGCGCCAGCGCAGGATCGCGAACACGAGTGCGAGCACCGACCCGAGCACGATCGTGAGCTCGAGAACCGGCAGTGTCCAGTTCTCCAGGGCCAACGGATTGCGGAGCTCGACGAGTCCACCGGCCTCGGCGCACGAGAAGCCGAGCGCCGTCGACAGCTGGTCGAAGGTGGGTGAGCAGAGATCGGTCATCAGTTGACCACCGCCGCCGCGGACTCGGTCCGGCGTTCACCCGACTCGGCGGTGTACCAGCGGGTGCAGTCGTAGCCGGCGTCGTATCGGGTGAACCACTCGTCGGCGAGAGCGGGCAGCTTCTCGTGCGTCGGGTTGTGCTTCGGCATCTGACTGCGGACGACGCCGGCCAGGGCGGTGAGTTGTTCCCCGCGGGGGAGGTCGTCGAACGCGCGCGGCATGATCCCTTTGCTCAGGTAGGGCGCGAACGCGGTGAGCAGCTTCTGCTTGGTGCGGTGCGTCGCGAACATCGACATCGAATCGACCTTCCGCTCCCTGAGTGGGACGTGCTGGTTGAACCCGGCGCAGGCGATCCGGACGACCTTCATCACATGCGTGAAGATCGAGGGCGCCATCCTCATCCGGTACAGCTCGTCTCCGACAAGGGAATTGAAGATCACCAGCGCTGAACTTCGGTGTTCGACCTCCTCGACGAAGTGCCAGATGAACAGGGACGCAACCCGGTCGTCGCCCGGCCGGAAGAGGGTCGCGTCGTTGTCGAGCATCAGTTTGAACACCGGTGTGAACGTCGCCTCCAGGTCCGCGGTGTAGGCGAGTCGGTAGTTCAGGCTGGTCGCCTCGGTGAGGAGGTCGAACTCGCCGATCACCGCGTCGAGGGTGTTCTGGAGTCCCGGATACCGCCTGATCAGGGCCTTGACGTGCTGACGGTGTGCGGTCGAGTGGTGGCCCTCCTGGCGCATGAACGCCACGGCCTCCTCCGCGACCTCGGGATCGGTCATCAACGGTTTGGCCTGCATGATCGCCTTGACGATCATTTTCTCGAAACCAATGGCCAGGAACGAGATCGCGTTCGACATGCTCGACCAGGCGGGGTTGTCGGGGTTCCAGAGGAACGGGACGTCCTGTTCGTCGAACGCGAAATCCATCTTTCTGGGATGCAGGTCGGACATGTGCGATTCCTCGTCTCGTGCGGCATGAGTGGGCTGAAGTCTGTGGGCAGGTGGAGACCCAAGCATCAACAACATACACATACCCTAGTATTTGTATGATCACTTTTCGACAGATTCGGGGAGGACTGCTGTGGCCGGAAGCGGGACGCGCTCGCGGTAATCTCTGAGTCCAGGTCGGGCACTGTGCCGTCGTCCCGTGCAGTCCGTTCGGGCCGACGACGCAGTGCGAGAGGTAGGGGAACGGGCAATGGCAGGCAGGCGTGGGTGGGGTGGCAGCCCACCCGGAAGTGATGAGGAAGCGTCCCGGAGAATCGTCATCGCCGCAGTCGAGCTCATCAGCCGGAAAGGCACGGCAATCAGCATCGCCGACGTTGCGGAATCCCTCGGCGTCATCCGCCAGACGGTGTACCGGTACTTTCCCAGCACCGACTCGCTTCTACGAGCCGCAGCCATCGCCGCGGTCGACGGATTCCTCGACCGCCTGACGGAACACGTCGCCGGTATCAAGGATCCCGCAGACGCTGTGGTCGAGGCCGTGATCTACACGCTCAACGAAGCGCCCCGCGTTCCGCAGCTCGGCATCATGCTGTCCGGTTCCCATTCCCACGCCGAGGGAATCACGTCCGAGGAAGCCCTCGCCTTCGGAATGACGATGATCCGGCGGTTCGACGTCGACTGGGAGCGGCACGGCTACGGGGAGCACGCCTTGCGTGAGCTCGTCGAGTATCAGTTGCGGACGATGCAATCGTTCTTCATCTCGCCGGGAAACCCGCCGCGTAGCCAGGACGAGCTGCGTGCGTATCTGCGCCGATGGGTGGGATCCGCGGTCGCCGTCACCGGGAGCCCGGCGTCCGCTGGGTGACGTCCGGTGGGCCGTCCCAGTCGAGAGCGCAGTTCCTGGTTCGACGACGTGCAGACCCGAATAGACTTGTCGAGGTGACCCGCGAGGATCCCGATCGGCTCTCCGCCGACGATGCCCATATTCTGGGGCTCGAATCGGCGGTGATATCCGGCCACACCCTGAAGCTGGTGGTTCTCGAACCGAGCCCCGGCCCGCTGGACCTCGGGGCCCTGCGAACCGCGGTGGCGGAGCGCCTTTCGAGCGAGCCGCGCGCGACGCAGCGGATCGACGCCTCGGGTCCGGCGCCGCGCTGGACCGCGGCGACCGCCTTCGATATCAGCGACCACATCCGGCGCCGGGAAGAGCCGTGTGCCACGCGGGCCGATCTGTGGCGGGCCGTCAGCACGCTGATGTCCGCGCACCTCGATCACGAGCGCCCGCTGTGGACGTTCGATCTGATCGGCCCACTCGACGACGGGCGCGAGGCGATCGCCGTCCGGATCCATCACGCGATGGCCGACGGGATCGGCGCTGTGCGCTTCCTGCACGACGTGCTCTGGGATCGACACGCCGAACCGGCCCCGCACGGGTCGCGTCCGGGTGTTCGCGCCGATTCGGGGCAGCGTTCGCGAGTCGACGAGGTGCTGCGGCTGCCCGCGGCCGTGCATCGTGAACTGGGCCATCGCGGCTCACGCTCGCCCTTCGACCGTCCGATCAGTGCCGCTCGCGAACTCGCGTTCACCGTCGCCCCGCTCTCGGAGCTGAAAGCAATAGGCGCCTCGCGCCCCACCCGCGCAACCGTCAACGACGTACTTCTGGGGATCGTCGCAGGGGGCCTGCGCAGCTGGCTCTCGGCCGGCGACGCTGCGCTGCCGCGTCTGCGTGCTCAGGTTCCGGTCAGCCTTCACCACCGGAGCGAGGGAGCGGAGGTCGGAAACCGCGATTCATTCCTGAACATCGATCTGCCGCTCGCCGAGGCTGATCCGCTCATCCGACTCGACCGGATCAGCGCCGAGACCAGCAAGCGCAAGCACCTCGACGACGCCGACGAGCTCTTCGATCTCTTCCACGCTCTCGGACGCGTGAAGCGCGTCGGGGCGGCAGTGCAACGACTCGCGGGCAGCGCGCGCGAGTTCAGCCTCGCGATCTCGAACGTTCCCGGCCCGCGCGTGCCGGTGAGCGTGTCCGGACGCCGGGTGGAGCGGCTGTTCTCGTCCTCGGAACCCGCCGTTCACCACGCGTTGCGGATCTCGGCGATCTCCTGCGCCGGGATCGTCGGAATCGGGCTCTGCACCGACCCGGAGGCGCTGCCCGACGTTGCCCGGCTGGCGGTGGCGATGGAAGATGCGTACGCCGAATTGCGTGACGCCGCATCGACGCCTTGAAGTGTGCCGGGATGGGTACACGGAGACCATGGCATCCAGTTCCGGATCACGCAGAATGCGGTCCGCCGTCGCTGCAGTGCTGATGGCAGGGGGAGTCGTCTGCGCAGCGACAGGACTGGCACAGGCTGCTCCGGCTCCCAGCGGAATCGCGGACGTTCCCCCACGGACCGCGCTGTCGTTCGCACATACACCCAGCGGAACGAGAGTGGGAACCGCGAATCAGGGCGAGGCGCGACCCGGTCTGTCGATCGTGAAACTGTATGTCGCCGACTACATGATCCGGCACGGCGACGGCGCGCCCGAAGACCTCGAACTCGGGCAACTGGCCACTGCCGCCCCCGTCGCCGTCGACGGCACCCACCAGAATTGGGGCACCGGTGCACTGCCGTCGGTCACCGGAACCAAATGGGGATGGTCCGACGACGGCGCGAGTGTGGTCGCCTCCGCATCGTTCGGACCCGACTTCTCCGTCGCTGCCAACACCTACGGCACCGCCGAACAGCACACCGGCGACGTCCTCGGCGCCTCCGGCACCGAACCTGCTCCGCCCGCCGGTATGGTGCCGCCGCGCTGATAACCGGCGAGGCGGCTCATCCCGCAGATTCGCCGCGCGTTGGCGGCACACCTGTTGTGGGTTCCGCGTCCGTGGGAGTTGGTGCAGCCGGAGCCGGGGTCGCAGCATCACCCAGCGACGCTCCGTTTGTGGGGGCCGTCGTCGAACTCGTATCGGTGTGGTGGTGGTGTGTGGCCTTCTTCGCCAGTTCGCCGACCTTGTGCTGCACCTGCGGCGCCTTGTCCTTCACCGTTTCCGTCGCGCCGCTCACCTTCTCCTGGACGGCAGGGTTGTGCCAGAGTTCGAGGGACTGATGCCTCATCTTCTCGTAGGTTTGCCGGCCGGATCGGGTGCCCAGGACGAAGCCCACGGCCGCGCCCGCTGCGAAGGTCAACACTTTCTGCATGACATCTCCTGACTGTTGTGTGGCACGAGCAGGTCAGCCGAACCGTCGTCCGAACGCCCTCTGCACAGCTTGCCCCCAGCTGAAAACCCCAAACCACGCGAAAGGTGTTCGATTCGAGTGAATATCGGGATCGGACCGGTCGGCAGGTGTCGGTGCTGCTGGTGAGCCGAAGCCCGCATCGTGGCGGCCGCCTCAGTGATTGCGGAGCTCGTCTATGAGTTCCTTCTTGTTCAGCTTCGAATAGCCGGCCAAGCCGAGTTCTTTGGCTCGCTTCTGGAGCTCGTCGACCGTCCAGTCGTCGTAGGACTGCGCCTTCCCGCCCGACTTTCCGACGTTCTCGCGCCCGCGAGCGGCAGCCGCGTTGGAGATGCGCGCCGCCTTCTCTTTGGAATCACCCTTGTCGCGTAGTTCCTCGTACAGGTCCTGGTCTTTGAGTTGGGGTTGCGAATCTTTGGTTGCCATCCGGCGCTCCTCCCATCGAATTCGTGCTCTCCGCCTACCCGTGGACTCTGCGTCTCAAACGACGGCGATCAGCACTTCCCCTTCGAGTCCGTCGGGGTCCCGGAAGAAGATGCTCTGTGCAGAACCGAAGTCGTTGATGGTTCCATCGCTGGCGGCCGCGTCGATCAGCCGCTGCCGGATCACTGCGAAGGCTTCCGGTGAGGCGGCTTGCAGACCGACGTGGTCGATGCGACCTCGCCCCCACATCGGTGTCTGACGCGCGGCTTCGGTGTTGCCGTCGATCACGAAGATGTTCAACTCGGTGTGCGGGCCGATCCGGATCACGGTCATCGTTTCTCCTCCTTCGCGGCCGTGCGGCCGCGTCGGCCCGACGTCGGCGTCGAATACGTCGGCATAGAACCTGCCCAGGCGGGCGGCGTCCTTGGAGATCCAGGCAATATGGTTGACCCCGTCGAGCAACATGATGTCCTCCGCTTAACATTCGGCACTGGAGATCTCGTGGGTCAACCGTCGCATATTCTGCTGCGCGAATCAGGGTGATCGCCGGGGCATGAACCGCACCGTCGCGGGTACTCCGTGTGGACGCTGCGCGCGCAGCATGCGATGGCAGCGCGCCAGCCAGGTCTTCCGGCTTGAATCCCCCCTTGTTCGAGCCGGAGGGCCGCCTCGAAAAAAGCTGAGCAACAGTGTTGTTCAGAACCAATGCCGATGGTTGGCCGTCGCAACCCCGCGTCAGTCGACGACGGCGCCCCGGCGAGGTTGACTCAGAGGACCGAGTAACCCGCTGGCAGGGGAAGGCGGCCGGTCAAGGCCAGCAGCGCCGCGGATGCCGTTCCCTGTGCTGCGGCCAGGCCACCGATCACGGCGAATGTCTCGGCTACTGCATCGTGAGGGACATCCGCGCTGACGCCGAGGGTGGCTGCCAAATCGCAGGTGTGCACCGTCAGCTCGAGGGTTCGGGTTGGAAGGTAGCCCTGCAAGGTCATCGTCCCGAATGGTGTGCGCACCAGGGCGGTGGCTGGCGTGGCCCGGACGCGCTCGGGTACCCGGGCAACCAGCGCGGTCAGCGCGGCCATCGGGTCCTCCCCGAGCGCGGCGCCGGCGGCGCGTCCCCGCTGCGCCACCGCTGCGGTGTCAGCCAGGGCACCGGCGATGGCCAGGTAGTACGCAACGGCATCAGCCAGGTCTACGGGGTCGGACTCGTCGCCGGCGACGTCGAGGTAGGTCTCCACCGTCGTCAGCGACCTGCTGGTGTGACCCAGTAGGTCGCGCACCGACCACTCACCGAGACCGGGGTCGTCATAGTGACCTGTCGCGGAGGCGCTGACTTCGAGGAACCGTCGGGCGGCATTGTCGAAGGCATGAGCAGTTGGGCCGTCCATCAGCTCAGTATCGCAGCCGACCAGTGTTCACCGCCCGCCGAATTCAACTGTCCGACGGTGCCGGCCTGGCTCACGGCGGTGTCAGGGCGAATCGGGCGATTACGTCGGGCAACCAGTCGGGTTCGCCGAATTGCAGTCCGTAACGCTCTGCAATTGCGGCGATCTGCGTGACATCCGGTGCGCCGGCGGCGATCAGTTCGGACATTTCCAGGAAGCAATGTTCGAAGCCGGCTGGACTGATGATCTCGGTCATGCGAGCCGGTTCGGTGCCGGCGTTCCACATGGCGTGCATCTCGCCTCGGGGCTTGGTGATGTATCCGCCGGATTCGAGAACGGCCTCCCGATCGCCGGAGCGGAATCCGACCGATAACACCCCACCGGTGTCACGGCCCCAGAGCTTGAATTCGACCCCGATCGAGCGGCCCAGGTCGCCGGTCTTGCCGGTCCCCGGCGGCACGACGACCAGCGGCGGGGGATCGGTTGCGCCCACGCTTCTCACCTACTCACCGACGTCGACAGATCGAGTCACACGTTCTCTGACCAACTTTTCGCCGACGGCGCAGAAATTGTCAACAGTCTCGGGGCACAGCCGATTGAAGATCTTGGCAGACAGACCCTCGCTTGTCGACGAAGTGCGTCGAGGTGGCGACTATGGAGTTGTGCGGAATTATGGCCAACGCAAACGCCGCCGACCGGAACCGATCGAGCGAGAGATCCGGAGTGGCCCAATGGTTCAGCCCCCAAGTGCCTCGCCTCCTCGCTGACCCGCGGCTCGTATCATCGACACCACCGCGGTTGCCGTTACCTCGGCCTTCGCCGGGGGAGCCCTGCTCACCCAGACCGTGATCGTTCCGCACTGGCGGGAAATGGATCCGGCAGAATTCCTGTCGGAATTCGCGAGCTCCGGACCCACCACCGGAGCGACGGTCTTCCCGTTCGAGGTCGCTTCGGTCGTGTTGCTGGGCATGACGACGTACTCGACCGTCACGCGTCGCCAACCGGGTCGCCTGGTATCGATGGAACTGGATACGCACGGGACTGGGCCTTGCCGCAGCCGCCCTCTCGTGCATTGCACTCACTGCCGGCCGACGTGGAAACGCCACCTCATCGAGATAACTTCGGTGAACGTCGGATCGCATGAGGATCCCCCGGCCGAAGGACAATGAGAGCATGAAGCCTCACACCTACACGACCTACAGCATCGGATGCGGCATCGCGTGGGCCATCGTGTGGTCGATCATCGGCACCACGCGACCAGAATCGCGCTCCCCGGTCCTCCTGTTCTTTGCCGGATGGTTGGCGGGGTGGACGTCAGCGACCATCGCCCGATACGTGTACCCACCACCACAGACAGGCCGCTGCATCCGCACGCGGCACCGGACGGTCCCTGACCAGCTCTGACGCGGCCTCCGATAGTCCTGGCTCTGGTGAGTTCAGTTCAGTCGCTCGGTGAGGTGTACCTCGACGTCGTCACCGTCGTTTTTGCCGATCGCCTTGCGGATGGCAGCAGCCACGGGCAGTTTGTGGGTGCCGTCTCCCAGTGCCATGAACGCTCCGGTGAACGGGTGCGCGTCGATGGTCCCAGCGACCTTGACCAAACCGCGGGTACCGAAGATCCGTGCCGAGTCGGGTAGCTGCACACATGTCCAAGTGTCCCCGGGACGGACCTTGCTCAGCCGGGCGGTGAAGGTGATGTCCAGGGGGCGGGGATCTGCCATGGTCTTGCTCCTTCGCGGTGCTGGACCGGGTCGATCCATCCGGATCGACTCCTCATTGTGAAGGAATTAGCAGCAACCATCTCGCCGATGACACATTCTGCGCACACCGCCGCGTATCTCACTGCCCATCCTGGCCGGCAGCTCCGAGCGTCTGCTGCGGGCCTGATGGATCTGCCCTATTTCAGGTGCCGGGCGAAGAACCGGTTCCCGTCGTCAACCTCGAACTGTGGGACGCCGGTGTGCCCGCCCATATTGGCGTGCAGCGTCTTCTCCTTGGAGCCGAAGGCGTCGAACAGATCCAGGGCCTGTTGCCGGTCGTTTCCTTCGTCGTCCCACTGCAGTAGGACCTGCAGGGGAATGGTGACCTGTCGAGCCTCCTCGAACATGCTGCGGGGCACGAAACTCCCGGCGAACAGGAGGGCGGCCGAGATGCGCGGCTCGACCACCGCCAGCCGGATGCCGATGGCGATCACCCCTCCCGAGTACCCGACCGGGCCACCGATTTCGGGTAGCGACAGGAGGGCGTCCAGGACCGCCCGCCATTCCGGGACGGCCTTTTCGACCAGGGGGAGGACGAGCCGGTCGACGATCTCACCATCGACCGGCTCGCCGGCCTCCAGTGCCCGGCGCAGGTCGGCGCGGGCCTGCTCGGCGGCGGCGGAACGGGGCCGGTCACCGCTTCCGGGGAGCTCGATGGCGACCGCGGCGAAGCCCTCCGCCGCGGCGTGCCGGGCCCGGGCCACGAGTCGGGGATACATCATGTGCAGTCCGCCGGGGTGGCCGACCAGGATCAGTGGTGCCGGTGCGGATCCGGATGCAGATCGGGGTGTCCACAGGATTCCGGGGATCTCACCCAGGGTGAATTCGCGTTCGAGGACGTCGTCGTCGAGGCGCCGTTCGGAAGTGAAGTGCATGGTGTGCCTTTCGGGAGTGCTCGTGATCGGCGCTCCCGGACGACCTGTCGTCCGACCGTGACCCCGAAAGGGAGCACCCGTATCGATACTGCGTTCACGGGTACCACCTCCTGGTTCTCTCGCACGGCCTCCGGAAAAGTAGCAGTGGTCGCCGTGATCCGCCAACAGGTTTATGTGGAGGCCGTCGGACCGGATGCGCGGGGTCGCTGATCCGGTACGGACCACGCTTGCGGGCGGCGACTCCTCGGGTGGTTGTGCGGGAGTTGTTCATCGGGAGTCTCTTTCGTGTATGCCTGCTAATCTTGCTGTGAAACGTGCCTCAATCAATTGGCACCGTCCATCATGTTCACCTCGAGGGAGAAGTTGTGGCGCACAGTCGTTACAAGGTTCGGGAGATCGCCCAACAGGCGGGCCTCAGTGAGGCGACGGTCGACCGCGTGCTTCACAACCGCCCGGGGGTGCGTGAGGGAACCCGCGCAGAAGTCGCGCAAGCGGTCGCCGACCTCGACAAGCAGCGTTCCCAGCTGCGGTTGGCCGGGCGAAAGTATCTCTTCGACGTCGTCATGCAGGCGCCGCCGCGATTTTCCGGGGCGTTCCGCGAGGCGGTGGAGGCGGAACTGCCGTCCCTCGCCCCTGCGGTGGTCCGGACCCGGTTTCACTTCCGGGAGACCGGCTCGGTGCCTGCCATGGTCGAGACACTCGACAAGCTCGTCAAACGCCCCTCGCAAGGTGTCATCGTCAAGGCGCCCGACACCACCGAGGTCTCCGACGCCATCGACAGGCTCACCGAGGCGGGGATCCCCGTCGTCACCTATGCCACCGACGTGCCGAACAGCAGTCGGGTCGGCTACGTCGGTATCGAGAACCGGGCGGCAGGGGAGACGGCCGCCTACCTGCTCGAGCAATGGCTGTGCGACAGCGCGTCCAGTGTCCTCATCACCTTGAGTAGCAACGCGTTTCGCGGCGAAGAGGAGCGAGAGATGGGATTTCGCGGTGCCCTGCGCCGCTCGATCGATGTCGGGGGGAGCGGCTCTCAGCGCACACTGATCGACATCTCCGAGAGCGAGGGCCTCGACACGACGGTCGAGCGTCTCGTCCTCGACGCACTCGAACGCCACCCGGACATCGAGGCGGTCTATTCGATCGGTGGCGGCAACATGGCAACCGTGCGCGCCTTCGAGAAACTCGGCCGCCGCTACCGCGTATTCATCGCCCACGACCTCGATCAGGACAACAAGCAATTGCTCCGCGACAAGAAGATCTCGGCCGTCCTCGATCACGACCTGCGGTCGGACGCGAACCTGGCCTGCCGCATGCTGATTCAGGGACGGGGCGGACTGTCGGGCGTGACCACGGTGAAGTCACCGATTCGGATCATCACCCCCTACAACATGCCCTGACCGTCGGGCGCCGACCGGACTCAGGCCGCGCGGCGTGTCAGGACGAGCGGATCACCGTCGGTGATCGCGATCGTGTGTTCGCTGTGGGCGGTCCGCGAGCCGTCGGCTGATCGGATGGTCCACCCGTCGAGGTCGTAGACGATCTTGTCGGTGCCGCGGGCGAACCAGGGCTCGAGTGCGAGGGTCAGTCCGGGGCGCAGCACCAGGCCCCGTCCGGCGCGCCCCTGGTTGGACACGTGCGGGTCCTCGTGCATCGTTCGACCGAGTCCGTGCCCGCCGAATTCGGTGTTGACCGGGTAGCCGTAGTCGGCGGCGACCGCACCGATCGCCGCGGAAATGTCGCCGAGGCGCCCGCCCGGACGTGCCGCGTCGATACCGGCGGCGAGGGCGCGCTCGGTGGCCTCGATCAGCCGCTGGTCGTCGGCGCGGGGTGTGCCGACGATCAGACTTCGCGCCGAGTCGGCCACCCACCCGTCGACGGAGACCGCGATGTCCATGCTCAGTAGGTCCCCGTCGCGCAGGTCGTAATCGTGCGGCAGGCCGTGGAGCACCGCATCGTTGACGGACAGGCAGATGACGTTGCGGAACGGACCGCGGCCGAACGAGGGCGCGTAGTCCCAGTAGCAGGACACCGCTCCGCGCTCCTCGATCAGGTGTCGGGCGCGGTGTTCGAGGTCGAGCAGATTCACCCCGACCAGAGCGCGCTGTTGCAGGTCGTCGAGCAGTTCCGCGATGAACGCGCCGGTGGTGCGCATCGCCTCGATCTCCCGTGACGTCTTCAGTTCCAACACGCGCTCACCCTCCACATTTTCGCCATCATTCCGGTATAGAAATACCAGGCTAGCGGAAAGTTCGGTATTTTCATACCGGTGTGGCGTATCCTTGTCGCATGGTGCGATCCCCTTTGACGCCGCAGCAACGTGCTGCCGGCAAGCGACTCGGTGCTTACCTCCGGCAGGCGCGCGGCGACCGAAAGCCCGCCGAAGTAGCACATGCCGCGTCGATCTCACCCGAGACCCTGCGCAAGATCGAGACGGGACGCCTCGCAACCCCGGCCTTCACGACAGTCGCCGCACTCGCGGCTGTGCTGGCGGTCCCGCTGGAGGACCTCGCCCAGATCTGCCTTCCCGAACTGAACCTTCAGCAGACCGGGTAGTAAGCGAGGCGCCGCCGGAGTAGAGGATGCGGTCGACGCCGAGGGTTTCGACGCAGTACTGCAGCTGCGCCTGGCTGAACATCCCCGAAGGGGTGATGTAGACGTTGCCGCGAATATGCACGAATAGTGCTCACCGGCCGGCGGCTCGGTGATCAGCTTCCCCCGCAGGGTCCGTTACCTGTCGAAGGCTCGCTGGTCGTCTCCCATTAGAGAGTGAGACGGCGCGGTGTGCCGCCCGGGGGTCGGGAAGTCGCGCGGCGGGTGCGGCGGGTGTGGCGGGCGCGTTCGGTTTCGGAGAGGCCACCCCAGATGCCATAGGTTTCGGTGGTGGTGAGGGCGTGGGCGCGGCAGTCGGTGAGTACGGGGCAGCTCTGGCAGAGTTGTTTGGCGGCGTGCTCGCGCCGGGCGCGGACGCTACGGCGTTCACCGTCGGGGGAGAAGAACATGTCGGTGTCGGTGCCGCGGCAGGAGGCGCGCTGCTGCCAGTTCCGGTCGATGGGGTGGTGCGGATGATCAGGCACAGCAGATGGGTCGCTTTCGGACTTGAACGGTGACACGCTCAGCGGATCGCGCGGCGAGGTGCGACTGGCGGCCTGTCCGCCGATGAACAGCTGCGTTGCGGTTCCATCAGGAAGCCCTGTGGCACCGACGTTCTCGTGTGCTGCAGTCATCAGAGTGCGCTCCCACATGCTGTGTCATGGCCTGCATAAGCATCCCTCCGGCGGGGGTCTCCGGTCTTGCAGTAAAACGCACACTTCGTGCTGAAACGCGCACGGAGATGGCCTCGGCGGGGTCCCCTGGGTGGCGACGTCAGCGCCTGACGTGTCGTGTGGTGGTGCCGCCATACCGAAGCCACCATGGGCGCGGGAGGGGTGTCTGCCTGTGGCCGGTGATCGTGCCGTGTGGGTTCGTATTCGGGTGCCGGGTGGGTGTTGTGCCCGGGGGTGGTCTTGTGAGCGTGGGTCAGGTGGCTTTGCGTTCGGGGGGTCCGATCGTGTCGAGCGCGGTGGCACGTGTCGAGGCGTCGGGGGTGAGGGTCGGCTGGACGGTTCCGGTGTTGAGTAGTTGCCGCCATCGGGCCTCGTCGAATGGTGAGGGGCGGGTTTCGGAGAGGAATTTTTCGATGGTGTGGACAAAGCGCAGGGGGTCGTCCCGGAAGGGGAAGTGGCCGGCGTCTGGGAAGGTGTCCAGGCGGGAGCCGGGCATTGATGTGTGCGCGGTGTGGGCGTGGCTGACGGGGATGACGGTGTCCCGGTCTCCCCAGATGAGTTGAATGGGGAGGCTGGCGGTGAGGTAGCAGCGGTCGAGCATGGTTACGGCTTGTCCGTGCCAGTCGACCACGGCTCGCAGGGTGCGTAGGTAGGCCTCGTATGCGGTGGGGTCGGGTAGTTCGGTCAGGATGCGGACCAGATCCGGGGTGTCGTGCAGCGCGGCACCGGGGTGCAGGGGGGTGCCGTGCAGTCGGGTCAACATGGTTCCCACCCATCGCATCGCGGGCACTGCTCCGGGCAGGCGCAGCAGTTTCAGTGCCTCGTTGAGGATCGGTGTCGCTGCGAGGCGCAGGAGTGGGTGAACGTCCTTGGTGATGCCGCCGGTGGAGACCAGGATGAGCCGATCGACCATGTGTGGGAATTGGTAGGCGAATTGCATTGCGATGCCGCCGCCGAGTGAGTGTCCGATGACGGTGGCGTGGTCGATTCCCAGGGTGGAGAGTAGGTCGCGTATGCCGTTGGCGTAGGCGGCGACGGAGTAGTCGGCGCGGGGTTTGTCGGAGTGGCCGTGGCCGAGTAGGTCGGGTGCGATGACGGTGTAGTTCTCGGCGAGGTGCGGGGTGATCTCGGTCCATGTCGTGGAGTTGTCGCCGATGCCGTGCAGCAGTAGCAGTGTGGGGCCTTCACCGGTCATGCGGAAGGCGCGTCGGTGTCCGTGGATGGTGCGGAACGTCAGTTGCGGCTTGGTGTCGGGTACCGGCCGGAGTCTGCGCAGGCGGCTGGGGTTCATTGGACCCTCCTCGCTTGTTGCGTTCTACGTTGATTCTTCGCTGTGCATCGTCGATACCCGTGGCGACACGCCCCACCTGGGGGTGTTGACATCAGGTGGTTGTTGCTTTTTCCCGTGCCTTGGAGTGGGCGCGGAAACGTTCGCTGGTTATTCGTGGGGGAGGGTGTGGCGTTACACGCAGGCGATCACCGAGTATCTGGAGTGCCTGTGCCTCTCGACCGGCTTGGGGCCGTCGAGCCGCAGCCCGGTGTGGTTGGCGTGGGTGGAATTGCCGCACCGTTATTGAGTGACGGCGTCGCCGTGGTGGTCACGGTTGGTAAGAGTGACAACCGCCGGTCGGCCCGGGCCGGTCACGTCACTCGGCGCGTCGTGGTTCCGGTTGATTTGAGAGCAGTCGAATCGCCGGTTGGTCGAGCGCTGCACCAGCGTGGCCATCGGTAGCCGGATTGCCGCGCCTCGACGCTGCGCATCGGCGTTCGCCACCGTTCGATCATGTCGGCACCCGCGACATCGACCAGCGGATTATGTTCGGCCGCAACGTCAGCCGGCGGTCGATCCCGTCGATGTCGGCGCGCAGTTGGGTCGTCCCGGTGCGCAACTGGATGACGTCGATGTCCCCAACTGGACAGGTCGCACACCGTGCCGCCGCGGGGGTCGCGGACCGTGGCTCGCCCCTGCCGCCCGCCTCGCACGCACACGATCAGATGGGTGCAGGCGTCACAGCGGCCGCAGATCCGCGCGCCGTCGCGCCGGTACGGCACCACCCGCACGGCGCCGCACGGGGCTTCGGGCGGCAGGATGGTCAGCGGTTCGAGTCCCGGAGTGTCGGCGCAATCGTGTCGTGCGCGGGGTCGGATGGCCTACATAAGGTGAGTAGCCCTTCGCGGACGAGGCGCCGGATGAGCACGACACGCCCGGGTTGGTCGAGCTCGCCGGGCAACTGGTTCGCTGCGCATTTTTTTCGGCCTCGAGGAGATGGTTCACCTCTACCGCGGCGGAGGCTGTGATGGAGACGATTTGGCCACCGAACAGCAGCCGGATCCGATCCGCTTCGATGCCCATCTCGTACTCGACCTCCGCTCGCCGCTTGACCTGTGTGGTCTCGTCGATGCGGGTCTCGGACTCGATATCGAGGAGCCGACCGGAAAGCGCCGGGAGCTGAGCGAGCCGTATCGAGTCTGCCGCGTCGTCGACGAGGCCCGCCACGTCGACTTTGCGAGCCCACTGGCCCAGGAGATCCCGAAGCGCTGCGCCGCCTCCTGCCGTACCTCGTCGTTGGCGGCGAATCCGATGGGAAGAGATGGTAGAGGACATCTCGGAGGAGCAGTCCACGTGCCGGGTCGACGTGTCCGCGTTTCAGCCCGCCACCGGCCCGAACGCGGGCAGCTGAACCGGGCTCGACACGTACAGCGCCTCGGCGCGCATCGTCAGTTCCTCGATCTTCGGCAGCTGCGCCGGAGTCGCCTTGGTCGGATCGATCCCGATCTGCGCCGCCACCCGGTCTCGATGTCCTCGTGGGTTATCCGCCACCTTCTATCAGGTCCGCGGCCGCGACCAGTTCGGCGGCGATCCTGCGGGCCTCTCCTGGTGTCAGGCGTGGCCGGAACTCGGGGTGGTCACCGACCTCCCAGGTCATTGAGACGCCGGGTCGACGGTCTGCCTCTCGGACGGGCGTGACGAAGCAGAACGACGATTCGATGCCGTCTTCGTCCAATGTGAGGTAATCCAGTGCTGCGGTCAGTTCGATGCAGTCGCTGCTGTCACCCATGCAGGTGTGATCCGTGCGCCCGCGGGCGTCCTCGTTGGTGCACCAGGGTGCGCATTCGGTTCCGGTCGTCTGGTTGGTGTTCATGCTTTCGATCCTCCTCCCGTGACCGTTCGCCTGTCGCGTGGTATCGCCGCAGGTGGTGGTCGACCATGATGACCCCGGCCTGCCGGTAGCTGTGGATCACGGCGCGGTTGAGTTCGACCAGCGCCCGGTCCTTCCACAGGGTGCGGTCGGAGCGGGTGTCGAGGTTAAAGCCTGGCGGCGACGTCCGGGAGCATGTCGTAGCGGTTCTCGTCGGAGAAGTTGCGGGCCCCGACCTCGGTGCTGACGTACCAGCCGCTGAACGGGGCGCACGGGTAGATCACCCCGCCGATGTCGAGGTCCATGTTCGACACAGCGGGGACGGCATGCCATTTGAGGCCGAGGTCGCCGAACCAATCGTAGTCGGGGTGGGTGATGTCGACCTCGAGCACGAGATCGGCGGGCACGTCGAACCGGTGCCGGGGCTCGTCGGGGTGGAGATCAGCAGCGGGTGGAATGTCGAACGCGGTACCTGCGCCGTGCCAGCCCATCCGCGTCTTTGTCTCGGTGATCTCGAGGTGGGCGGGATCGTCGACGACCCGCCCGTCGGGTTGCCAGTAGCCGGCGTAGCCGATCGGCTGCGGGCTGAGAATGCGGTACTCCCGCCCATCGGGGCGCGGCGGCGGGCCGATCGTGATCACCGATTGCAGTGCGCTGCCGTTGCGGCAGTGTGTCGATCGGATGCAAGCAGTCCATGAAGGACCTTTCGCGGACTCGTCCCGCCGCTCGGTTCATCGGTCAGGAGTTGATAAGGGATCGGTAGGGGTGGGGGCGGATTCTTGGATTTGTCATTCCGCCCCGTTTTGAGGAGTTTCCGCCATGTTTACCCCCCGCATCCGCCGTTTTGCCCGTTCGTCGATGTTGCTGTCGGTTATCGGCTTGTCCGTGTTGGGTGGTGTCGGCGCAGCGAACGCGGCGTCGGCCGACGCGCCGCGCCACACCGACGACGTCTACATCTGCTGGTATGACGACGGTTATTCGACCACGTATTGGATCTGCTGATACGGCGTGCCCTGCATTACGTCCGTCCCGGTCCGTTGGTGGACCGGGACGGACGTCGTGGTGTGTGGGGAAGGGTTTCGCCGTGCGCGATCGGCCGCGGTGGACGGTACTGCGGGAGGTCGTTGGCCGGGTTGTGCGGTGAGGCAGGGGATTCGGGGTGCGGGATGGCCATACCTGTGCGTGTGCCATTTCTGCTCGGGCGACCCCGCGTTCACGGTGAACTGCCTCGGACGGGGGATTGTGAACCATCCCGAGTCCGATGCACGCAGTGTTGTTTGCGTTGTTTGTGTGCGAACGGTTGATCGGCACGGTGTGCAGCGTAGTGTTTGGCCTCGTACTCGGTGGGTGGGATCCGCCCAGGCCGGTGCATCAGCCGGGCGGTGTTGTGCCGGTTCACTCACGCCGTGGTGGCCTCCTCGACGTCGCTGATGGTGCGCAACGGCTCGATGCGGAACGGGGAGTCGTCGGCGATGCCCTCGGCCTTGTAGGGCCCGGCGGTCGTCGCGGCGAGGGCGTTGTCGAAGGCGTCGGCCAACGTCCCGATCGACGGCAGCAGTGTCTGCAGGAACAGGGTCTCCTGGGAAGCGCAGGGCCGTATGTTGCGACCCCGATGTGATGAATAATGCTTCCGCGCAATGGGTTACCCGTGCATCGCCCGCGCGGCGCAGGTGTGATTCTCCGCTCGCCGCGCGGAGGCGCTCTCTTTGGGCGTCGACACCTCCCCATCGGCGATCGTGCCGGCGAACGCATCGAGGACGAACGCGGTGTGCGCCGCGGCGCCGATGGCTCCGCCGCGGTGGTGCGGACCCTCTTCGATGGGGTGGCACCGCGCTACGCATGAGTCGCTCGACGGTGTGGCGGGCCATCTCGATGCCCTGATGGTGCAGGTGGTCCAGCATCTTTGGGCGAGTCGCAGAGAGACTTCGGCCTGCGTCGACTGCGCTTGCTACGCTCGACGTAGAACGAGGCCGGCGACGCGGTGATGGACGCGTCCCACAATGCACGCCTCGACAACGGACGGCTGCGCCAGGCGTTCGTGCATCCGCGCTCGGTGAGCACCGGGCGGATGGGTGCGACCGAAGAGCTGATCGCGATGTTCGGCGATGAACCGGCGGATCACGTGTGTGGCGGGTAGCGTCCCGATCGAATAAAGGCGTTGCAGTCTTTAGTATTTCCATGGTCTTCGAGCTCGGCGTTCTTCCTCCGCAATGCCTGCAGTTCGGCGTCGGCCTCGGATGCCGACGCAGCAGGCATGCCGCCATCGGACGCTTCGGCCTTGCGGACCCACACCCGCGGCGTCTCCGTTTTCGGGGATATCCGCTCGGTGATCGTACGGTTCGCCTCGTGCTCGTCAGGTGTGCCCGTCACGGTGCTCGAGGGCCAGGTGCACGGTCTTCTCCCGTACCTCGGCGCGGTAGACATTCGGCACAAGGATGACCTTCCCGAGAAGGAAGGTGTGCATCGAACTCGGGACGATTCATTGTGCCGAGTTCGGGGGTCTGCGTGTCGGTTCCGTTCTCGGCGCTCAAGAATTCGGTAAGGGTTCGATCAGGCCGGTCTTCCAGACTTTCTCTTGTCAGTTTCCCCCGACGAAGACAAAAGGAACGCCTGTCATGTTCATTCGTATCACCACCGCCGCCCGCACCCTGACCCTTGCCGCCGTGATCGGGGTGAGTGCCCTCGGCGCCGTCTCGATCGCCAACGCCGATACCGCCACTTCGCTCTCCGGCCAGGACGCGGTGTTCCTCGAGGGCATGTCCGATGAAGGGATCACGTTCACCACCGACGACGCCGGGGTCGGGCTGGCCCACCACATTTGCGGTGAATTCGCTGATGGCGCCACCTTCGAGGAGGTCGCTGCGGAGGGTCTGCAGCATTCGTCCCTGTCCGCGTACGACGTGGGTTACGTCATCGGTGGTTCGGTGTCGGTGTACTGCCCTCTGTACACCGACCAGCTGCCCGTCTGAGCCCGGTCCTCGTGCCCCCGTGCCGCCAGCGGTGCGGGGGGACGGATGGGTCTGTCCGCGATTTCGGTGGCGCGACGATCCGCCTCGGCACCCGTATAACTCGGATACCGAGTTATACTTGGTGGTGCGTTCGAGCGGTCTGCGGGTCGTCCGACGCACCGCTGTTGCTCGCGTGGCGGGCATGCCGACAGTCTTTGGTGCGTGCCATGGATCGGTTCACCAGGCGAGGTGGGGGCTCGTGTGGTGGCTGGTCCGTAAGGGCGGCGGTGACATCCGCAGTGACCTCACGAGGACGAACTACTCGTGCACACCGGAAATGAGTGAGGCGGTCTTCCGTGATGGGCAGGGTGGGTGCGTGGGGATGAGCGAGCACGATCTGGTGCCGGGTGCGATGTTCGCCGGATTCACGATCGAGCGGGTGCTCGGTACCGGGGGGATGGGCACGGTCTATCTGGCGCGGCACGGGAGTCTGCCCCGGGGGGTCGCGGTGAAAGTTCTCGACGGGACCGCCGACGACTACATGCGGGCGCGGTTCGTGCGCGAGGCCGAACACACCGCGCGACTCGAGCACCCGAATATCGTGACCGTATATGACCGGGGCTGCGAGGGTGACCGGCTCTGGATCGCCATGCAGTACGTGGCGGGAACGGACGCGGCGACGCTGCTGCGCCGCGGTCCGCTGCCACCGGATCTGGCCGTCCACATCGTCGCCGAAATCGGGCAGGCCCTCGACTTCGCACACGAGCACGGCATCCTGCATCGCGACGTCAAGCCGGCCAACGTGCTGCTCGCCGGGCGACCGGCCGCTGGTGCCGGGGTGTGGCGGGTGTTGCTGACGGACTTCGGGATCGCGAAGAACTTGGACGAGACCCGGCGTCTGACCAGGACGGGCATGCTGGTGGCCACCCTGGTGTATGCGGCGCCCGAGGCTTTGGTGGCGGGCGTCGAACCCGACCACCGCGCCGACGTGTATTCCCTCGGGTGCATGCTGTTCCAGTTGTTGACCGGTCGGCTCCCGTACTCGGGGTCGGCCGCTGCGGTGGTCGATGCGCATCTCAACCAGCCGATCCCGCGGCCGACCGTGCTGCGACCCTCTCTTCCCGACGCGATGGATCCGGTGATCCGGCAGGCGCTGGCGAAGGACCGCGACACCCGGTTCGACAGTTGCGGCGCCTTGGCGCAGGCGGCGCGCCGCGCCCTGTCGTCCCCCCCGCCGGCGCCCGGACCACGGGAGACCCGGACCCCGCAGATGCCCCCGGTACCGGACCGGATCCGCGCCCCGAGCCCTCCTCGTCAGGTCCGGGCGGCGACCCCGCTGCGCCGGGTTCGAATCGACACCCCGCCGCTGAACCGCGGTGTCGAGGGCGCAGGCCGGCCGGGCGGCACCCGCGCAGGTGGGCAGCCCGGACCGGTGCGCTGGTGGCGACGGACGACGACGATCGTGGTCGGTGTGCTTGCCGCGATGGTGGTCGTGGGCGCGGGGGTGGGTGCGGTCGCCGCCTATCTCGCATCGCCGCACCCACCGGCCGCCCGCACCCAGACCACGCTCGCCTTCGCCGGCCTGGCAAGCCCGCAGGGGGTCGCGGTCGATGCGAACGGGACCGTGTTCGTCGCCGATTCCAAGAACAACCGCGTTCTCGAACTGGCCAGCGGCGTGACCACCCAAACGGTGCTGCCCTTCAGCGGGCTCGACGACCCGCTGGCGGTTGCGGTGGACGCCCGCGGGAACGTCTACGTCGCGGACACGGGCAACAACCGGGTCCTCGAACTGGTCGCCGGCTCCGCTACTCCCACCACGCTGCCATTCAGCGGAATCGATGAGCCCCTTGGTGTTTCGGTTAGCGACGGCGGAGACGTCTATGTCGCGGACGGGGGCAACAACCGGGTCCTGAAACTGGTGGCCGGGTCCTCGACACCCACCGTGCTGCCGTTCACCGGACTCAGCCGGCCCACCGATGTCACCGTGAGCGATACGGGCGATGTCGTCGTCCCCGACTCGCGGAACCATCGGGTCCTCGAACTCACTGCCGGGGCGTCCACCCCCGCCACCCTGCCGTTCAATGACGGTCACGCACCGAACGCGGTGGCGGTCTCCGACGCCGGCGATGTGCTGCTGACCACCCTGGACTCCAACGACGTGTTCGAACTGGAGTCCGGTTCGTCGGCCCCGACCACCCTTCCGTTCACGGGCCTCGATCGACCCGCCGGAATCGCAGCCGGCGACGATGGTCACCTCTACCTCTCCGACCTCGGGAACAATCGGGTGCTCGAACTGGCATAGGTTCTGGCGACCGAGATAGCCCCGTGGCCTGCGGGGAGCCACTCGGATCGACTGTCGCGCAGGAAGACTCCGATCCGTGCTCCATCCGGGGTGCGATCTCGTGAGAGCGGGAGCCTCTGCCACCGCTCACCGGCCGCCTCGGCGCGCCCGTCAGGCCGGGGTCTGGTCGTTCAGCGCTCGTCGGGAGGTCTGCGGTTTCGCGTCCGCCCGGACCCGGTTGTTGATGGCGGCGCTGGCCTCGGTGATGAACTGATCGATCAGGCGCTGATCGGCGGGGGGCATCGGGTGGTACACCTCGCCGAGCATCTCGCCGAGTTCCCCGTAGATGCGACTGAATTCGTCGCGGCCGTGGTCGCTGAGCGAGATCAGCCGCTTGCGCCGGTCGGTGGGATGCGGCACCCGCCGGGCGTATCCGGCCTGCTCGATCCGGTCGACGAGCTCGGTCGCGGAGGCACTGGTGATGGTCAGTTCGGCGGCGAGTTCGCTCGCAGTCAGAGGGCCGTTGACGTAGAGATGGCCCAGTGCCACGGTCTCGGTCACACCGATGCGGAGGTGCCCGCGCGCCGCGTGACCGCGATACCGCTCCACCGCCAGGACCAGATCGCGGACGGCCAGCGCCAAGCGAATATCGCGTTCCATGCCTGTCAGAGTACCCGGGATCGACCAGGGCTCCGTGCTTTCAGGATTCCTTGTGTCTCGGCTACCGAGCTATTAGAGTCGGGGTGGTAGCGCAACGACTTTGTCGGCCTCGCGCGCGAGGCGATCTAGCGATGGAGGGGAATCTGGGCGGGAGCTTCCTCTAGAGCGCCGTGGTCCTGCCCGCCGCAACACCCGTCCTGCGCCGATCGCGTGCGCGGCCCGCCCGAGGGGACAGACGCCACTGCTCGACCTGCACTCCCCGTTCCCCTTGCCGATCACGATGGTCGCCGGCGGAAGGCCGCCTGCGACCATCGCGCCGAAGGGAGTGCAACGATGAGCGGCACCGCGCAGGGATCACGGATCGGCACCCAGTTCGGGCATTACCATCTCAAGCGGCTTCTCGGCAAAGGCGGCATGGGCGAGGTCTACGAGGCGTACGACCTCGACAAGGACCGCATCGTGGCGCTCAAACTCCTCCCCGACGCCTTGGCCGACGACCCGGTCTTCCGCGAACGTCTGCGCCGCGAATCGCACGCCGCCGCCCGCCTGCAGGAACCGCACGTCGTGCCGATCCACGACTACGGCGAAGTCAACGGCGTGCTGTACATCGACATGCGCCTGGTGCAGGGCGCCGACCTGCGCTCACTGTTGACCCGCTACGGGCCGCTGGCCCCGCCGCGGGCGGTCGCCATCATCAGCCAGATCGCCGCCGCCCTCGACGCCGCCCATGCCGACAAGCTCGTGCACCGCGATGTGAAACCCGAGAACGTCCTCGTCACCCGGCAGGACTTCGCCTACCTCGTCGACTTCGGCATCGCGAACTCGGCCACCGACGAGAAGCTGACCACGCTGGGAACCGCCGTCGGCACCTACGACTACATGGCCCCCGAACGCTTCGAGGGCGACGGCAGCGAGGTCACCTACCGCGCCGACATCTATTCGCTGGCCTGCGTTCTACACGAATGCCTCACCGGCGCAAGGCCTTACCCGGCGGACAGCATCCGGGTGAAGATCAGCTCACACCTGTTCGAGCCACCACCGCGGCCCAGTGTGGCGCGCCCCGGCGTGCCGGCGGGCTTCGATGCCGTCATCGCCCGCGGCATGGCGAAGAGCCCGCAGGATCGCTACGCCACCGCCGGCGATCTCGCACTCGCCGCCCACGACGCCCTCAGCGCCGGCGATCAGGACGAGGCCGCCACCCTCATCGAGAAAACCCAGGGCGACGCCGCCGAGCCCGGCCCGCCGGATGCCGCGGGACGGGCCGGCACACCCCCACCGGCGCACACGCCGCCGCCCGCCGCCGCACCACCGACCTACATCGACACCCCGCCGCCTCCGCCGTACGGCACCCGCACGCCGCCGCCTCCGCCGTACGGCACCCGCACTCCGCCGCCTCCGCCCTACGGCCCCGTGCCACCGCAAGAACACGGTGCCCCGAATGCCAACGCAGACACCTGGATCGACTCACACTCACCGACCGCGGGACACGGTGGGGCCGGCGCGCCCCCCGGGTGGGACAGCACACAGGTCGCCCCACCCCCGCCCCCGGGGTGGGGCGGCCCCCAGCAGCGCCAGCCGCCGCGCCCGGGTCCGTCCAAGCGGATGTGGATTGTCTTCGCCGGCGCCGCGCTCGTCGTGGCCGCGGCCGCGGCCGGTGTGGCGATGTGGCTCGCGAAACCGGCACCCACGCCGCCCGCATCGGCTCCCGCGCCGGTGTCCGCACCCCCGACGTCCCCGGAACCGTCCGGCCAATTCACCGCCGCCGATCAGCAGCTGATGCAGGTCATGCCCACCGGATACGGCGAATTCAACTGCCAATCGGAACAGTCGACCCCAGGTGAACTCTCCTCCCTCTCCTGCCAGCCGAACCAAGCCACCGGTGCGCCCTCCGCCCGCTTCTTCCTGTTCACCGATCTCGCGGCACTGCAGAGCCATTACGACGATGTCCTCAACGAAACGGACGTCATTTCCTGCCCGGACGGTGGCGGCGGTCCCGGCCCGTACAGTTCGCACGGTGAACCCCAGACCGTCGGCCAGGTGGCGTGTTTCATGTCCGCCGACACTCCGCCGGTGCCCGCCATCGCCTGGACGAACGAAGCCGATCTGGCGATCGGAAAGGTCTTCGCGGACGACCCGAACGGCATGACACCCATGTATGAATGGTGGACGAAGCAGGGGGCGTTCGAGTAGGACGGGAGCAACCGGTGGCCGCCGCGCCGTGTCACGGGCACCGCGTGTGCTCGACCGACCGGGGTAGTCGACGCGAGCCGTCGCTGCCGACCCTCCCGCCCGCGGCGGATCGGATCGCCGTCGAGCCGGTATGGGTTGCCGCTCGGTGGGTTTCACCGGCGACTCGCAGGCCCGTCCGCACCTGTCCGCTCGGCAGGAGCAAATCCGGTGCGGTGCACGGGAGAAGGCGGGGGTTACGCCGTCATTGCCGCTGGGGGTGTCGGCGCGTTCATCGGTCGACGCGACGGCGGGAATCGACGCGGCCGAGCAGCAGAGCGAGTACCACGATCATGATGACGGCGAGGACGCCGCAGATCGCGAGGTCGGTCAGCCAGATTTCGGGAGAGTGCCGCCACAGCGGATCGTCGGCTCCGGGAGATCCCGGCATCGCCGCCAGGTCCACGGTGGAGGCGGCCATCGCATAGGTCCACCGCGACGGGGAGAGCCAGGACAGCTGTTCGAGGGGCACACGCCCGTGTAGCGGGAACAGGCCGCCGCAGAGGATGAGTTGGGCCATGACGACGAGCACCAACAAGGGCATACCCCGGTCGGCGTTGTCGATCATCGCCGAGATGAGCAACCCGATGATCATCGAGGTGACGGTCACCGCGATCACTGCGATCGCGATCTCGGCTTCACCGGATCCCAGCAGGGCGGCGCCGTCCGGCCCCGGCCGCCCGACCCATCCCAGGATCCCGAGAACCAGTCCCTGCAGACCGGTGATCACGGTGAGCACCGCGAGCTTGGAGGCGAGATAGGCATTGCGGGACAGACCGATTGCGTGTTCCCGTCGGTAGATGGCCTTTTCCTTGACGATCTCGCGGACCGCTGCTGCGCAGCCCATCAGGGCGCCGCCGATGATCAGCAGGACCAGTAACTGGCCGGGCTCGTTCGAGTGCTGGACCGCTGCCTGGGTGAGCGAGAGCCCGGCGGTGCCGGGAACAGCATGGGTGAACAGACTGAGCAGCAGTGGCAGCGCCAGCAGAAAGGCCGTGTACTGGCGGTCGGCGGCGATGACGGCCAGGTAGCGGCGGCACAGGATCGCGAACTGGGTGAGCGCGGATTGTTGGGCGTTCGGGTTCTCGGGCGGCGACCGGTGTCCGGGCGGTGCAGGCGTGGCATCGGTCGGGCGCGGGCCGATGTACACCGGGTACAGAGGCGACTGCCGGAAGCGGGCGGCCCAATCGGTGACGGTGTCGTGCTCGAGCAGCGTGAACAGATCGGGGAAGTCCTCGCAGTGAAAGTAGGGGAGCGCTTGCCCAGGGGGCCCGAAGTAAGCGAGCCGGCCCCCGGGGGCGAGGACGAGAAGCCGATCGCACAGGTCGAGTTGGGACACATTGTGCGTCACGACCACCACCGATCGGCCCTCGTCGGCCAAGCCGCGCAGCGTCTGCATCACCGACTTGTCGTATCCGGGATCGAGCCCGGAGGTCGGTTCGTCGAGGAACAACAGCGAGGGTTTGGTCAGTAACTCCAACGCGACGCTGGTGCGCTTGCGTTGTCCCCCCGAGAGGCTGGTGATGCGCTGGTCCGCCTGGCCGGTCAGCCCGAGTTCGGCGAGCACCTCGTCGATACGCTGCTGCCGGGCCTCGGCGGACACGTCCTGCGGAAACCGCAGCCGCGCAGCGTAGTTCAGTGCACGGCGCACCGTGAGCTGGGTGTGCAGAATGTCATCCTGCGGGACGAAACCGATACGGTGTCGCAGTTCCGCGTAGTTCGCGTACAGATCGCGCCCACCGTACTGCACGGCCCCACTCGTGGCCGGCCGGAACCCGGTCAGGGCATTGAGCAGGGTGGATTTTCCGGCACCGGTCGGTCCCACCACCGCGAGAAGGCTGCGTTGATCCAGGGTGAACCCCACACCCGTGAGCAGGACACGTCCGTTTGCGGTGACCGACTCCAGGTCGGTGGCCTCGAAGGACACGTCACCGGTGTCGACGTATTCCTCGAGTCGGTTGCCGTTCAGCCGCAGCAGTTGATGACCGACGCCGATCACGTCCGGCTCACCGATACGCGCCTGGGACACCCGGATTCCATTGACGTAGGTTCCGTTGGCGCTGCCGAGGTCGACGATGTCCCAGCTCCCGCCCGAATATCGCAGTTCCGCGTGGTGGCGGGAGACCAGCAGGTCGTCGAGGATCACGTCGTTGTCGTCGGTGCGGCCGATCCTGATCCGAGGCTGCTCGATCGCATGAACAGCGGTGGGGGGCCGCGGCGATCGATCGCCCTCCGATGGTGTAGGCGCAGGTTCCGGGGGTGGTGCCGACGGTACGGGACGAAGGTGCAGGACCACACCGTGGGACGGGTTCCCGAGTACGACCGTCGTGGGTCCGTGCACCGGCACCTGATCGACCCGCTGTCCGTCCAGGAAGATGCCGTTTCGGCTGTGATTGCTCAAGGTCCAGCCGTGCGGTGTCGTGGTCAGGACCGCATGCGAGCGTGAGATGCGCGGATTGGCCAACTGTGCATCGGCGGTCTCGGACCGGCCGATGGTGAAGGTGTGGCCCGGCGCTGCCCGCCACCGGTGCCCGTCGGCCGCAACTTCCAGTGCTGGGGGCCCGTTGGGTGGGGAGTCGTCGGGGTTCATAGCGGCAGTGCCGGGAGCAATTGTGTGTCGGTGCGATGATCTCGTACGCGAGCGTCGAAGTCCGGCGCCCAGCGACCGGTGCTTGCGTACCGCCCGCGAGTCGTAACGCAGGATCTCGGCATCCGGGCGCCAACCACTATCATCTCGACGCCAACCGCCGTGATGACGTTCGCATGCCGAGTTACTTTCCTGCGTATCACCATGTCAACCGAGTCGTTGACGTTTCTCCCAGATCCTTCCTGCGATGTCGAACGCGGGCATCGCGCCGAGAGTCCGAGGTGGGCGTGGGCCGATTGGGAACCCTCGACACGAACAGTCATCGTGAAGCAGTCATCTCACTCGGCTGCCTAACAACAAGATTGCCGTAACATATGGCAATCTCATGATACGGAATGGTGCGCGATCGTGGTAGTCGCGTGCCGGTCATGCCGGCAGACATGGAGAACGCCGGCGTCGATGACGATGTCGGCGTTCTCTGGAAGCCTCACTGAAAGGGTGCCGCCGGTGGACACCGCACAGTCGGGATCGGAATGTCCGAATGAGTGCGCACAGCCGGCGTACCGAACTCCGGTGGGATCAGCGCGGCGTCGCCGCCATGCCGGAATCGCGAGCTGTTGCCTGCTTGGGGTGGCGGTGCCGGACCGGCAGGCACCGAGCGCAGCATCTACAGGGTAGTGATCATCTCGTAGTCACTGGTGCTCCAGGAGACGAGGAACACGTCGAGGCTGATCGTCTCGGCGCGACCGGTGTCGATGCCGCTGTCGTTGAGGTAGACCAACCCCGCGGCGAGGTCGATGCCGGTGACGACGACGGCGTGATCGGCGGTGGTGCGGTCGCCGCGTTCGCCCCAAATGATTTCCGCGTTCACCCCGACGATGACCTTCCGGCCAATCACGAGATCTGCGACGAGTTCATCGACGCCGGCCGTCGCGTTTTCGGCGTGGCTGAGGACGGCGGCGATGTCATAGTTCGCCAGCAACACGGGAATGTCCTCGGAAGCCGTCCCGCCGGTGCTGGCATCGGCGTCCGCGGGTCCGCCGGCCGCGTCGCCCGTGTAGATCGGGCCCGGTGTAACGGTGCTGGGGGTGTTGCGTGCGACCTCGACGATCTCGGCCTCGGAGGGAATGCGGCCGGTGACTTCTCCGACGACGTCGGCGACCGCCATCTCCGCGCAGTCGTCACCGTGCTGACGTTGCCAGTATGTGGCGGCTCCTACCGGATCGCCGACCACCACCGAGGCTGACATGGTCGAGACCGCGGCGGGGCTCACCGCGTTCGCGGTGCCGACGAGGCCGAGAGCTGCCACCCCGATAACAGCGGCGGTGATGCAGGTACTGGCGGCGGTGGCGATCTTGCGGGTGAACACGACGGTGGACCTTCTCTCATTGTCTTGCTGGGGACGTGAGGAAGTGTGTGGTCCGCCGCTTATCCGATCCTGATCAAATCCCTATCCCCGCATCCGTCGAGCACATCCCCGGCGAGCGCCGCCGACGCCCCGTGCTGCCGGGCCTGGTAGATCCCGTGTCCGGGACGGCATAATTGATGCCGACGCAACAACCTCGCGCGGGCGCCCGGAGCGAAAAGGCTCGGTGATTGGTGTGGCAGAGAATGTCGAGGCAATAAGTCCCCGGCTCGGTCTCCACGTCCTGGGCTCAGTGGAGTTGACCATCGATGGAGCGCCGCAGTCCCTGGGTGGCACCAAACCGCGCGCTGTGCTCGCGATGCTGCTCATCCGGCGCGGTCGTGTGGTCGCGGCCGACGCCCTCGCCGCGGCGGCGTGGAATGACGATCCGCCCCCGGACTACCGGGCCAGTTTGCACGTGATCGTGTCCAAACTGCGAAAGGCCCTCGGTGGCGCCGATGTGGACCCCAAGACCGTATTGGCGACCGTAGCACCGGGATACCGACTGTCGGTGGCGGACGACGACTTCGACCTGGCCCGGTTTCGGGCATTGTCGTCGACCGGTGGCCGGCTCGCCGAGGCCGGACAATTCGAGGAGGCGAGCGCCGCACTGTCTCACGCCCTGGACGAGTGGAAAGGGCCGGTCCTCGACGATCTACGCGGGCACAGCTTTGCCGATGCGTTCGCCGCCACTCTCGAAGAGGAACTGCTGGCGACCGCATCGGCGCGAACCCAGGCCGAAATTGCATGTGGCCGAGCCGAATCAGTAATCTCTACCCTGATCGATCTGACGAATGAGCATCCGCTTCGAGAGCCACTGTGGGCCCAGCTGATCACCGCCCTCTACCTGGCCGGCCGGCAGTCTGACGCCTTGGACACATGCCGGCGGCTACGCACAACCCTCGCCGACGAACTGGGCATCGACCCATCCGGACCACTACAAGACCTCGAAAAACGAATCCTGAATCAGGAACCGTTGACCGTGACGACCGGCGCCATGACGTTGACCTTGATCGAGCAGCAACAGAGAGTGGCCACCGGACAGCTCCGCGACCGCGCCGGCACGGCGATCCCGGTTCCCCCCGCTGGTCTGCGGATCGGGCGAAAGAACACCAACGATCTCGTGCTCAGCCACCGCAACGTCAGCCGGTACCACGCGATCGTCGTGGCCACCGGGCCGCAATACGAAATCCGGGACCTGCAGTCGTCAAACGGCACGCTGATCAACGGCGAGCGCATCATCGACTCCGCAGTTCTCGGCCATGGCGACGTCATCCGCATCGGCAGCACCGAATGGTCGTTCGAGGTGATTGGGCCGTAGGGCCAACTGCGCCAACGACTGTGGCGATGACCCTGTCGCCGCTAGTTGGCGTCGACTACGCAGCTGGTAGGGGACCACCAGCGCTGGTGCTCCGGTGGTGGTTGCCGAGGCGACCGACGCTCGTCCGGTTGTGCCGGCTGACTCCGACGCAACCGGTTAGATTGTCGTAGCGCCTCTCGTACGGAAAAAGTCCTTACTCGATGTTTGCAAGATCAGTGTCACGACGACCACGGCAAGCCCTGAGCACACGACTCCGAGAACTCGTCCGTAATCACTCGTGCTCACCCCGACATTGACGAGATAGAGCCCCACTGCGACTGATGAAGTCCACAGGAGGGATTTGTTGGCGCGACCCCTCGAGACGCCGACTCCACCCCATATGAACAACCCGGCAAACACAAGGCCGACGGGGGAAAGATATAGGGCTGCTGTGACTGCACCGGTCCTGGGATAGTAGTGACTGCTCGTATAGAGCGACACCAAGCTGGCGATAGTGGTCAGCGCGGCCATGACAAGGGCGAGGGCCGCTGCCGCGGTGACCGTCCCGGGGCGCTGGGCGATGCCGTAGCCGGCAGACGGAGCAGTGCCATACACCGAGCCCGGAGCGTTGTAGGACGGGGTGAAATTCGCTGGCGTTCCGTAGGGTTGCCGCGGAGACCAGTGAGCCGGTGACGTGCCGTCGACCGAAGTGCCGTACCGCGGCGGCGGTTGAGTTCCGTAGGCCGGGGGTGGCTGCGGTGTCGAGGCACGCAGCGGTTCGATGGGCAGGCAGACCGTTTTCACGAGCGTGTCGGCGATCGTCTGCCGCTTGGCGGTGAACAACGGCAGCAGATAACCGATGTAGAAGATCGCGTCCAGGATGTGGTCGACCTGACGCACGAGCGACATCCTGAAGCCGATCGGCCGGCCCGTTCGTTCACTGACCACCTTGAACTTCAGCACCGACTTACCGATGCTCGAACCGGTCCGGCCTTGGCGATAGCCCCAGTTCCAGAACCAGTACGCGAGCACCACCAGAGTGATGATCGACGAAACGATGCCTTCGAAGACCGACGAGCTGCACGACGTGGCATCGGTGCTCTCGCCGGTAGGGCAGGACGTGCCATCCGCCATGCCGATGATCACTCCGCCGCCGACACCGAGGCCAACGGCGAGGATCATGTACAGAAGTTGGTCGATCACGAAGGCACCGACACGCCTGATCCATGAGGTATAGGCCTCCGCCGGCAGGACGCCCACGTGATGAGCTGGGAGCGGATACCCAGCGCCGCCGGACGAAGGTGGTTGAGAACCCCTCGGCGGCCGGGGTGGTGAATAGCCGCCGGGCGGAACTGGTGGTTGTTCGGTCATGGGCCGAGCCTTCCGGTGATGACGCTAGTTCGATGGTAAGACGGTGACTGAGCTGTCCGGCGGTGTGTCATTACTGATGGTGGGAAACCTGTGTGCCCTGATCGGCACCTGCTCGTAGAGTGCGCCAACATAATTGCCCTCACGTCGACAAGCGAGATCCCTGATTTCCCGGGTTCTGAAGCGGTAAAACAGATTCCGAAGTAGGGGAGCCTGCTTGCCAACGTTTGCCCTCACTCACCACGTCTCCGACTGTGGGCGAGATCGGCGTGCGAGGCATCGAAGCAATTCCATTCACTCCATTTCCACCACTCATGTGGAGCATCGATCCGCAGCGGTCGATGCGATGGCCGAATCAGGCCCCGCAACGTGTGCGCATCCAGGATGCCGCTCAGAGCTTAAGCAGCTCTGAACGCCTTCTTATCGGCCCGCATGGTGCGGATCTGCTGGGGGTGGGCCGGCCGACGGTGCGACGGTTGATCGACGTGGGAGTTGTCGGCGGAGAACGTCGGCACTCGGCATCGGCTGTTGTTGCGCGATGTGCTCGAGTATCAGCAGCAGCGCCGTGCCCGCCAGTGCAATGCACTTGCCCAGACGTTGTCCGGATCGGCGACGAGGACGATCCAGCGGTGGTCGCGGAGCAGCTGAAGGCCGCGTGGAGGGCGGTTGCGGGGCGCCGGCGCACGCCCAGGGTGGGCCGACCTTGATTCACGGCAGGTGGGTCCGGGGTGTACGCACACGCAAGAATTGTCCGTACAACTCAAGGAAGGAAAGTCCAGTTCTATTTGGATCGCAATTCGGGAATGTGATGTCGTCGGGAGGTGAGTATGGATCCTGTGGATCCACTGAATGCACCCGCCGCCTCCGCGTATCTCGTGAGTTGCACCGGGTTGGCCGATTTTCGGGGTGGTTCCGGCGTTTGCACTGGGTGACAACGGTGCCATCCGGGAAACTGGCACACTGATATGTACGCCGGTTTGTCAAGTGCGCAGGGCGAGGCGGCGTCCAGGACCGTCGTCGTGGGCGCCGCCTCTGTGGCCCGGTCGATCTGGGGTGGGTGGCGAGCGTGTCGGTTTCGACGCGTGGTCAACTCTGATCTGCGCGGATTGGCTACCGCAGGACGGTTATTCGGCTGGAGTGGGTCGCTCGTCTAAATCGAGCGTGATCCCAACGTGGAGTTGGGGATTGCTCATAGTGTGCTCACGGATCACTCCCAGGCGCTGCCGTCACCACACCTTGTGATTCATCCCGGACGTTGGTGGGGGTTCCCTCCGTTCGCCGGTCCTTGCCTGCAGGTCGTCGACGACCAAGGAGGCAAGGTGGAGTCCCCGCAGCGGCAGCGAGGAGAACCGACCTTGCCCCCCGACCGGAGCAGGCTCGGGATCCCGGCTTCCTGCAGGAGCTCGGCGGCGGTCCACCGCACCTCACGGCGCAGCTGCGGGTCATCGGGATGATCGCGACGGCGTCGGTGTGGCGGGGCGGTGTCAGAGCCTGGCGAGTATCGGCCCAGTCGCGCTTGGCAGGTATTGCCATGGTCTCGTAGACGCTGGTCTTCACGTCGGGTCTCTCCGTTACCGCTTCGATGACCCACGTCTGCGTGCTGGACGGCCTCGGAAATGTTGGTGCTGTAGGTCTACCGTTTCCGGGTCTTTGCGATGTTCTCGTCGGCGCGGTTGACGTCGGCGTACATTCCGTGCGCGGAGAGGTCTTTTCCCTTGAATGCGCTGTGCCGGGCAATCTGCCCGCCGAGGATGCCTGCGCCTATTGCGGTGACCCGATTCGGGTCGGAGATCACTTCTCCATTGGTGTTCGGTGGTGCACATTCTTGATGTGCGGTGGGTGCGGTCTCACCTCGTCGGTGACGGCGTGCTGTGGAGGGGGTCGAGGACTCGGCGGAGGAAGGTGAGCTGGTCGGCCAGTGCCTGCTGTTGCCAGGGCCCCTGGTAGACGTCGAAGTGATCGACGGGGTACTCGCGCAGTTGCGCGAGCGGACCGGCCTTGGCGGCGGTCCGGCGGGCGGCGTCGGGCGGCGCGATGCGGTCGTGTGTGCCGATCTGCACCAGGATCGGGCAGGTGAGATGACGAGCGGAGGTGGTGGGCCGGTTCACCCCGACCTCCAGTGCGGTGCGTGCGCACACTTCGTTGCGCCAGGTCGCGCCGGCCATGGAGGTGTAGGCCTCCTCGGCACCGGGCGTGCTGAGGATCGCCGCCGACCCGGGCTGCCCGACCACCGGAACGTGGTGCGGCGCGCGTTTGGTCAGCGCACGGGCGAGGTCCCGCAGCCCGTGTCCGGTGGCGCGAACCAGCTGGCCGGGGCCGGCGTAGCGGGAGATCTGGACCAGGGCGGCGAGCCCGTCGGTGGCCGGTGTCAGGGAAACGACCGCCGCGATGCGCCGATCCTCCGCGGCGACCGCGATGACGTGACCTCCGGAGTACGACGTCCCCCACAGTGCGATCCGGTCCGGGTCGACGCCCGGCAGGCGGCGGGCCGCCTCGATCGCGGCGCGGTAGTCCTGTCGCTGACGGCGGAACGACACATGTTGGCGGGGTGTGCCGTCCGAGTCGCCGAAGCCGCGGTAGTCGAAGACGAACGCATCGATGCCTGCCTGAGCGAAGGCCTCGGCGTAGCCCAGCAGGCCGGTGTCCCGGGTGCCGCCGAAGCCGTGTGCCATGACCACGCACGGCCGGCCGGGTTCTCGGTCCGGCGCGTCGGTGGTGGCCGGAACGTGCCAGGCCGCACAGGTGACGCCGTGGCTGGTGAAGGTGATCTCGTTGTTCATCGTGCTCGCTCCGGTCACGAGGCCAGCAGAGCCGGCGGGTGGGCGGTGAATCGCAGGTCGGGGTCCTCGATCGGCCCCTCACGCAGTCGCTCGACGTCCTTGTCGTAGGCCATCGCGGCCGTCCACGGGCCGCTGGTGCCGGCACGGGGGAACGCGGCGACCGCACGCTGGACGTATCCGGAGGTGAGGTCGAGCAACGGGACCCGTTCCATGTCCGGATCGGTGAGGACCGGTTCGACGGTGGTGTAGCCGCGCTCGTCCATGTGGTCGAGCAGTCGGCAGAAGTGCTCGCTGATGAGGTCGACCTTGAGCGTCCAGGAGATGTTCGTGTAGCCGAGTGCGAACACGAAGTTCGGTAGGCCGCTGAGCATCATCGACTTGTAGACGGTCGTGTCGGGCGGATTCACCGGCTCTCCATCGACTTTGATCCGGATCGCACCGAACGCGAGCATGTTCAGACCGGTGGCGGTGACGACGACGTCGGCCTCGAGTTCCTGGCCGGACTCGAGCCGGATCCCGGTTTCGGTGAAACGCTCGATCCGGTCCGTCACCACCGAGGCCTGGCCTGTCGAGATCGCCTTGAACAGGTCGCCGTTGGGCACCATGCACAGGCGCTGATCCCAGGGGTTGTAGCGGGGGGTGAAGTGGGTGTCGACGTCGAAGTTCTTGGGCAGCTGGCGGCGGACGCCGGCGATCAACAGCTTGCGCATGAGCTTCGGGGAGCGGCGACAGGCCTTGAAGATCCCGCGGTGCATCATGATGTTCTTGCGCCGGATGATCGGGTAGGCCCGCTTCGGGCCGATCAGCTTGTTGAGCGTGTTCGCGATCGCGTCCTCGGCCGGCAGCGAGAGCACGTAGCTCGGCGAGCGCTGCAACATCGTGATGTGCTCGGCGGTGCCGGCCATCGCGGGGATCAACGTTGCCGCGGTCGCGCCGCTGCCGATGACCACCACCTTCTTGCCGGAGTAGTCGAGTTCTTCGGGCCAGTGCTGGGGATGAACCACCCGGCCGGTGAAGTCCTCGATGCCGTCGAACTCGGGAGTGAAGCCGGACTCGTGGTTGTAGTAGCCGGTGCCGGAGAACAGGAATCGCGCTGTGATCTGCACGGTCTCGTCGCTGCCGGAACGGTGTGCGGTCACGGTCCAGCGCCCCGCCGACGAGGAGAACTCCGCCGACGACACCCGGTATCCGAAGCGGATGTGCTCGTCGATGTGGTTCTCGGTGACGGTCTCCTGCAGGTAGTCCAGGATGATGTGCGCGTCGGCGATCGCCTTCTTGTGCGTCCACGGCTTGAACCCGAAGCCGAAGGTCGGCATGTCCGAATCCGAGCGGATCCCCGGGTAGCGGAACTGGGTCCACGTCCCGCCGATCGCGTCCTTACCGTCGAGGATCGCGAACGTCGTGTCCGGCCGGCGGGTCTTGAGGTGGTAGGCCGCGCCGATTCCGGAGATGCCGGCGCCGATGATCAACACATCGAATTCCATGGTCTCCACCTCGGGGATGGTCGTGATCGTCACTGGTGTCTCCTGGACGCTGTCGAGCGGGGGTGTGATGTGATTCACAGTAAATCCGCATCGGCACCCGACGACATGTCCGCACGCCTACACCTTGCCCCCGACTATGTGCGGTAGCACACTCTGTTCATGACCAGCGCAACGACCCCCGCGGTGATCGTCAGGCTCATGGGTGACGTCGCCGAGTCGATGCTCGCCGAACTCGATCGGTTCGTCGAAGACATGGACGCCGAGGTGGTCAAGCTGGCCCCAGCGCTGGGCGCCGATGCCGCGATCGCGGCGGAGATGTCGGCAAGCAACCGCGCGAACGTCGCGCGTCTACTGACGACACTCGCACGCCGCGACGGCCGCGCCGCACCGATCGACGTCCCACCGGAGGCGCTGGATGTGGTCCGCACCATCGTGCGCCGCGGCATCGACCTCGACGTGATCTTCCACGCCTACCGGCGAGGGCAGAACCTGGTGTGGCAGAGCTTCATCGCCCATGCGGCTCGGGTCGTCCCGCCGGGCCCGCAGCTCGTCGAGTTGTTGGAGGCGTTTTCGCAGCACCTGTTCGAGAACGTCGACCACGTGATCGGCCGCGTCATTGCCGACGCGCAGCGCGAGCGTGAGGAGGTGCTCGGTGGTGCGCTCGCACGCCGCACCGAGACCGTTCGTCTGATCCTCGACGGTGCCCCGATCGACAGCCGCCGAGCCAGCGAACGCCTGGGGTACGAACTGGCCCGCCGCCATACCGCACTCGTGTTGTGGGCCCAACCGCCCGGCGAGGTGCAGGGCGCGCTGGAGTCCGCCGCCACCAGCCTCGCCCGCGCCGCCGGTGCGCGCCCTCCGCTGACCCTCCCCGCCGGAACCTCGACCCTGTGGGCCTGGCTCGGCACCGACTCCGACCCTGCGCTCGACGCACTGCACGACGCGCTCACCCGAGCGCAACCCAACGTCCGCGTCGCGGTCGGCCCCACCCAGCCCGGCATCACCGGGTTCCGCCGCTCACACGATGCGGCGCTGACCATCCAGCGGCTGCTCAGCGGGCACCCGAGCGGCGCGCGCCTGGCGCTCTACCGCGACCTCGAAGTCACGGCACTGGCAGCGCAAAACCAAGACCGCGCGGCCGATTTCGTCGCCACGACGCTGGGTCCGCTCGCCGCGGACACGCCCAGCGCGGCGCGGCTCCGCGAGAGCCTGCGGGTGTTCCTCGACGAAGCCGAGAACGCGCCCCGCGCCGCCGTCCGCCTGCACACCCACCGCAATACCGTCCTGCAACGTGTCGCGCGTGCAACCGAACTCCTCGGTCACCATCCCGGCGAACGCCGGCTGGCGCTCGAACTCGCGCTGGAACTCGCCCATCACATCGGGCCCCGGGTCCTGACCCGGACCTGACGAACATTCAGGTACCCCCTGACGCGACACCCTCGCGGCCCTCGACGACCACCAACTGCGCGCCGTCCTCGCCCACGAACGCGCACACCTGAACGGCGGGCACCGTCTGCTGCTCGGCCCGGTGCGGGCCCGCGCCGCAGCGATGCATCCGTTTCTGCCGGACGGCGGGCTGGTAAATGCCGCGGGCGGATTGGGCGACATAGGACAGGGCCATGACGGAGGCGCGGACGTCGCAGAAACGCCTCGGCAAGCTCGTCCTCCCCCGCCGTCATCTACACCGGACTCGCACCTCGCACCCCCGAGTCCGTCGAGGACTGGGACCAGATCGCCGACACCAGCTGACCGGCGAAACTGTTTTGCTAGTGCGAAGTCCGCCAGTCGAACCGGAGCATGGCTGTCGCGGCCGGACTCGACGCTCTTGGACAGTTCCGAACTTCACTGCGTGGAAGGCTTGGACGCGGACTGCAACTCCGTGTCTGCTCAGTCGCGGTAGATCGCTGGGGGTGGGCCCGAGACCGGTCCGAGCGGGGTGGCCAGCCACCGGTCGTAGATGCGCATCCAGGTGCCGTCGGCGCGGATGCGGTCGAGTGTGCCGTTGACGAACCGCACCAGGTCGCTCCGGTCCTTGTTGACCCCTATTCCGGCGTGTTCGGTCTCGAGCGGTGGTCCGACGATCTGCAGTTCCGGGTCCTGGGCGGTGAATCCGGCGAGAAGTGAGTCGGAGGTGCTGGCGGCGTCGGCCTGTGCCTTCTGCAGGGTGACCAGGCAGTCGTCCCAGTCGGGGACTGCGACGATCGTGGCCTGCGGCGCGACCCGCTGGACGGTGGCCAACGAGGTGGTGGCGATGAAGCTGCAGACCCGTTTCCCGGCGAGGTCCGCGGGTCCGGTGATGTCGGAGCCCTTGGGGACCAGCAGGCGCTGGTAGGTGCGCAGGTACTCGGTGGAGAAGCCGACCCGTTGTGCGCGATCACAGGTGATGGAGGTGGAATGGACGACGACGTCCACGTCATTGTTCTCGAGTGCGGTGAATCGGCCGGCGGAGGTGAGCAGTCGGAATTCGAGTTTCGCCGGATCGCCGAAGATGTCGCGGGTGATCTCGCGGGCAATGTCGACGTCGAAGCCCTGCAAGGTGCCGGTGTCCGGGTCCCGGAAGCTGAGCAGATTGGTGTTCTGATCGATACCGACAATCAACCGGCCGCGAGCGGCGATCTCGGCGAGCGAGCCGCCGGGTGGCATCTGTCCGGGTGCCGGCGGTGGGCCGGGACGCAGGCTGGCCAGGGCACCGCACGATTCGGGTGATGGTGGTTCCGGAGGCGCGGTGCCCAGGGGCGCGATGATCTGTGCGCCACCCGACATCGGTCGGGTGTACAGACCAGTGGCGGTCGGGGTGAGCGGATCCGGTGCGGCGCACGCGGTGAGGACGGCGCCGGCGGTGGCGATGATCGCGACGCCGACGAGGATCCCGGGCCGCGTCCGCGGTCCCCCGCTCTGTGTCGGTAGCGTCATCCGGGTCATCAGTGGTACTCGTTCAGTCTCGGCCAGATACCCCCGCCGACGGCAAATCCGCCGAGAACTCCGATTACGATGCTACCGATGGCCAGCTTCGACATCGACCGATACGTGTCGGTCACGGCGTCGACCTCGTCGTCGCGGAGCCGGTCGATTGCGCTGCGCAGGGACTGGTCGAGGGCGGCGAACCGTGCCGTCGATGCGGCAGGATCGGATCCGACGGCGATCGCCGCGGCGGCCGGGTAGTCACCGCGATCGAGGGCACTGTCGATATCCTGATGCGCGGCACGCCACCCGTCGAGTGCGGTCACGGCGCCGTCGATCGGTTCCGCGGCGGCACGTCCGTGTGAGTCGGCCAGCTGCCGGGCGAGTTCCTCCGAGAGCGCCTCCGTACGCCGGGCATAGTCGATCTCGTACCGGGTGTCCGATCCGCGTTGCACTATGGCGAGGGTTTCGTCGGCGCGGGCCTGCTGGGCCAGAATGCGAGCGTGGACGACGGCATCGAGAGGTTGGGTCCCTTCGACTCTCGCGCGGTCGCTCGCCATCGACGACACCACACTTGCCGCGACCAACCAGATCAGCAGAACGGCCATCAGTGCGGTGGCGGCGGCGAGGCCGGGTTGACCCGACGTTTGTTCTTCCGCCGCAGGTACAGCTGGGCGAGGATGAGGGCGACGAGCACGGCGACGGTCACGGTGAGGGCGGTCGTGGGCAGTTGCGCAATGTGGGTCTGGGTATCGGCGACCGTCTGGGATTGGTGGACGTAGAGGCGTTCGGCCATCGGGAGGATGGTGTCCTGCATGAGCGTGGAAGCATCGGACAGGTACGCCACCGCGACCGGGTTGCCGGCCCGGTCGTTGGCCTGCGCAGTCGCCACCAGGTTGGAATACTCGGCGAGGTTGCGCACGATGTCCGACAGCAGTGCCAGCGATTCGGCGTCCTGCGACGAGACGCCGTTGGCTGCGGTGACCAACGCGCTCGATGCCTCGCCGACCGCCTGGGTGTACTGCTGCCGGACGGCGGTCGTTTCGGTGCCATTGGAGAGGAAGGACGTGGTGGCGTCGGCGTCGGCGATCGACAACGCGCTGTAGACGTTCTGGGCGGCATTCATCAGCGGTTCGGTGTGCGTGCGGAGGGTCTCGACGCGCTGCTGCCGGGCTGCAACCGCGGCCGAGGTGATCACAGCAGCGGTGAGGACCGCCGCGACGAGCAGGATCCCCAGCACGGACAGCCGTCCCGGCGTGGAGACGAGAAAGTCCATCCACCGACGGCGGCGGGCCTCGGGCTCGACGACCAGGCCCTCATCGAGAGTAGGGGCTTCGGTAGCGACACGGTCACCACGGTGGAACATCCGGCCTCCTGCCCCACAAACCTGCTGGTCGGTCCCAGTCGGGATTGCCCGGCGGCCGTCCAGAGCAGCGACAGAATCGGCAGTGCATCGCCGCCGAGTACAGCATGACTCCTAGGGGCCGGCCGAGGGAAAGACACCGGGTGCACGAGGAGATCAACGAACATCTCGAGACAACCCGTCAAATCCTGCTTGGCGCGTGAAATCCGATTGCCTGGATCCACTTCCTTCCGAAGGTGTCATCGCTGTCGGCATCGCGACCGGGCGGCATCTGTATGGACCGCCGCCCGGCCGCATCATGCTCTGGGTGCTGATCGGCTATCGGTCCCCGGGGAGCAGACGTGATCGTGTTGTCAGGGATCTGCCAACCGCGACTCAGTGACATCATGCGAGTTCGAGGAGGAGGTCTCCCTCTTCGACGGGATCGCCTTCGTTGACGGGGATTTTCGATACGGTTCCTTCAGTGTCGGCGAGGATCGGGATCTCCCTCTTCATCGATTCCATGATCAGGAGTGTGTCGTCGACATCGATCGCCTGTCCCACCTTGACCAGGACTTTCCATACGGTGCCGGTGAGTTCTGCATGGATTGGACGGTTCATCTCTACTCCTCGAAGGTGTTGATCGGTGCGCAAGGGTCAGCGGACCCGGCCGTCGCGCATACGGTGGACGATGCCGGTGTCGCCGCCACCGTGTTCGCGATCAACCCCGCCGGACCGATCGACCGGGGCGACCTCGCCAGTGGCGCAGCGACTTCGACCAGGCCCACTTCGGCCACGAGTTCCGGGCGTTCACCGGGCTCACGCCGACCCGGTACGTCGAAGTCCGGCGGCGGTTCCTGCGCGAACATCCAGGTCACGTGCTGGGCAGCTGGCCGCTGCCGGCCGATTGATTTCTTATAAGAGCGACAGCTCACGACACGCTAATTTGGGTGCACCCCAAAGCAGAGGAGAGCCCCGTGGGCAAGGTGGTCATGTACAGCTCGGTGTCGGTGGACGGCTTCGTCGCGGACGAGAATGACCAGCCCGGACCGCTGTTCGACTGGTTGTCCAGCGGTGACGTCCCGTTGGACGAGAGCGGCGAGATCACGGTGTCGCAGACGTCCTACGACTACACCCGGCCGTACTGGGACCAGATCGGGGCAACACTCGTCGGCCGCCACGTCTTCGACATGACGGACGGCTGGGACGGGAAGCCTCCGGGCGGGATCGACCACGTGGTCGTCGTGACGCACCGGCCGGAGCCCGAGGGTTGGAACCCCGAGGCGCCGTTTCACTTCGTCGACGGCGTCGAGGCAGCCGTGGCCAAGGCGCAGGAGCTTGCGGGTGACCGCATGGTCGAGGTCGCCGCTGGCGACGTCGGTGGCCAGGTGCTTGCCGCGGGCCTGGTCGACGAGGTGCGCATGGACGTCGTACCCGTCGTGTTCGGGTCCGGCAAGCGCTACTTCGGGTCGGTCCACGCGCAGCACCTGTTGGAGGATCCTGACGTGGTGATTCAGGGCAACCGGGTGCTTCACCTGCGCTATCGGGTGCGCCGTTGACCGATCTGAGCGGGTACGCGAAGAAGTCCACTGCGAACGGTGACACGAGATCGGGCCTCCGGCTGCGTTTGCGCATCGCTGTCCTGGTCGGGCAGCCGACGCCGATCCGCCCCAGCACCTCACCTGCGGCAAGTTCAATTCAAGATCACTGGTTGCCGGTTTCCGTCGTATCTTGGCCGGTTTGTGCGGATCGGGTTCGTCAAGACGACCTGACGAATCGCCAGGTCATGAGGAATCTTCATTGAGGCCGTCAGACGAAGCAGCCATCCGTGCGGGTCAGGCCAGTGGCAGTGATGCCTGCTCGTATTGATCCGCCAGCAGCTTTCCGTCCACAGCGCGGTGCTCGGCGATCTGGAGTTCAACCGATGCACCAGCGAGTAGAGAGTCAGCACGCCGCAACGGGCCAGGCGTTGTCACCGACTCGGCCAGATCCTTGAGACGGCGACGCAGCGCGTCGACGTCCTCACGGACGCTAGTAGCTCGTCAGCGGTACTCATCAATGGTCATGATCGACGCCGAATCAGCCTCGACCACGGTACCCAGACAAATCCAACGGTGTCGCCTCTGGGTCAGTCAGGTCCGGATCACTTTGCACTTCAGGCCAACTCCGAGAGTCCGGGGCCTATTATGGTCGTTCGACTCGCGGCTGACACCGCGGGGACGTTCGCTCTGCCGTTGGTGGGTGCGTTCGTGCCGATGGCGGCAATGGTGGCGTGGATTTCCATGTCGATGGAGCTGTTCTTCACCCCCGGCTGAACCTTCTATTCGGGGTGTCGAGGGCGTTGGTGATTCGTTCGTGGACCGGAGGTTTCGAGGTTCTGGCCGGCGGGGCGGGCAGCGGTGTGGGTGCGGGCGGCTCCGGCGGCGAGGACGACCACCCGGCGGGCTCGATCGGAGAATCTCTCGAACACCATGACGCACTCCCTCCCGAGGCGTCGCCGCGAGTGACGCGATCCACTGCTGAACTCCCTGCTGTTCATTTTGGAGGCCTGGGCGGGTGCGTAGGTGGATCATCGCGCAGTCTCTGTCGATGCCGCTCCCACTCCTACATGCGTGCCATCCTGGCCGCTCCCTCGGCGTCTCGTCGTGGTTGTGCCCGGTGGTGCCCGAGAGCGATCGTGATCCGGACGGTGGTGGTTCGCTGGCGTAGGGCATGGGAGCGGGTGGCAGCTGCCTGGTCATCGAGCATTCGGCCAGCAGCGCGATCCATGGTGACGAGGACGATCTCGTACGCCAGGCGCAGCGGTGCCCGCTCATCGAGCCGGGACATCCCGACATCCTCGACCAGTTGAAAGGGAAGTGCGCGATGTCGTTGTTCACGCGTAGGAGAGCCCTCGGGAGGGAGCCGAGTGTCACCGACGGATCGTAGCCCGGCCGAGACGTGCCGTGAGCGAACTGCGCATAACCCTGCGGAGAACGGCGATCGACCTCGTGAACCGCGGCCGACGGAGAGGCTGTAACCCCCATTGTCGTTGCAAACCCCCATTGTCGTTGCAGCGCTGTCAGCGCGTACCGCCATTTCCGCGTGGTCCTGGGCGGAGCCGGGCCGTGCGGTATCGGCTCAGTGGGCTGGCGGGGGTACCGAGTTCGGTCCGTCGGTGCCGGCCCGCTGGTCTGCCTGCAGTGCGGGGATGGCGTCGGCGGGGGCGGGTTCGGCGAGGTAGGAGCCTTGGGCGAGGTCGCAGCCGCAGGCGTGGAGGGTGTCGAGTTGGGTCTGGGTTTGCACTCCGTTGCCGATAACGGTGGCGCCGTAGGCGCGGGCGATGGTGACGAAGGCGGTGACGACGGCCTCGGGGCGTGGCCCGGGGAGGGCGGTGATGTAGGACCTGTCGATCTTGAGGGAGTCGAAGATCGGGTAGCGGATGAGATATCCGAGTGGGCCGTGTCCGGTGCCGAGGTGATCGAGCAGCAGCACGACTCCCAGTTCGTGCAGCGCGGTCAGGGTGTCGACGGTTCGGGCGGTCACCGATGCCGATGCGGTCTCGCTGATCTCGAGGCCCAGGCGGTGCGCGGGCAGCCCGGTGTCGGCAAGGATGTCGGCGACCTGGTCGGCGAAGAGGGGGTCGCGCAGTTGCACGGTGCTGACATTGACGTGGACGCGGACCTCGGTCCCGTCGTGCGCCGGCCAGGCGGCGGCCTGCCGGCAGGCGGTGCGCAGCCCCCAGGAGCCGACGGGACCGATCAGGCCGGTCCGTTCGGCGACGGCGACGAACTCGGTGCGACTGATAATCCCGAGGGTGGGGTGCGCCCACCGGACCAGGGCCTCGACGGCGACGACGGCGCCGCATCGTAGGTCGACGATCGGCTGGTAGAGCAGGGTCAGCTGGTTGCGGTCGAGTGCGGTGCGCAGGTCGGTGGACATTCGCAGCACCCGGTCGGCGTCGTAGCTGCCGCTTTCGCCCGGGTGGTAGAGCGCGTGACCGCCGGCGCCGGCGCTCTTGGCCCGGTACATCGCCAGGTCGGCCCGCCGGATCAGTTCTTCGGTGGTGCAGGTGGGGTCGGAGACGGCGATGCCGATGCTGGCGCGCAGCGGCACCGGGGTTCCGGTGGAGTGGTCCGGGGTGCGTAGCGCGGTGGTGATCCGGGTAGCGAGGTCGACCGCGGTGTCCGCGGTGCCGACGTCCTCGCAGACGATGACGAATTCGTCGCCGCCGAGGCGGGCGACGGTGTCGGTGGGGCGGACCGCCCCGACCAGTCGCTCCGCCAGCCGGATCAGCGCTGCGTCGCCGTGGGCGTGGCCGAGGCTGTCGTTGACGACCTTGAAGTCGTCGACATCGACCAGCAGCAGAGCGAGAGGGGTGCGATCGCGGTGTGCGGTGTGAAGGGCGGCGGTGATCTGCCGGTACGCGGCGGTGCGGTTCGGCAGCCCGGTGAGTGGGTCGCGGTTGCTCTGCTGCCGGACCCGGGTTTCGGTGTCGATCCGGCCGATCGCGGCGGACAGCACGGCGGCGACCGCCCGCAGGAACGCGACATCGCGGTCGGTGTAGTCGCGGGGGCGGGCGCTGTGCACGGTGAGCACCCCCCACGGGGCGTCGTCGCTGATCGGCACGCTGATGCCGCTGCGCAGCCCGCGCCCGGCCATCGTGGTGGTGGCGAACCGGGTTTCGTGCTCCCGGTTCGGGCAGACCACCACGTCACCGGTGGCGAGGGCGTATCCCGGTTGGGTTGCCGGCCCGGCGGCGAAGCTGCGCGGGGTCGGGGGTTGTCCGCGGTAGGCGACGATGTCGAGCGCGTCGCCGGTGTCGGTGAGCCGGGCGATCGAGGCGCACTGCACCCCGATCAGGGTGGCGGCCGCACCGGCGGCGGCGGGCAGCAGGGTGTCGAGGTCGGCGTCGACGGCGAGCTGACCGAGCTCGGCCAGGGCGTGTTGTTCGTGGGCCCGGTGCGCGGCCTCATCGAGTGCTTTCCGGAATCGGCGATCCTGGGTGCGGCGACCTCGGCGGTCGCGGGCGATGATGGCGATCACCGCCGGGCCGGCCTCCCCGGTGCGCACGGTGAAGGTGGAGACGGACACCGGGATCGGCGCCCCGGTGCCGAAGTGCCGCAGCTCGCTGGTCCCTTCCCAGTGCCCGTCGCGGGTCAGGGCCGCCTCCACCGCGGGGGTCTGGGCCAGCCCGGCGTCGGTGAGGAATTCGGCGGTGGTCCGGGCGTGGGCGTCCGCGTCGTCGCGCAGGCCCACCAACCGGATTCCCGCCGGGTTGAGAGACAGGATGCGGCCGGAGACGAAGTCCGACACCATCACCAGGTCCGTGGCCCGCTTGAACACCGACCGCCACAGGTCGGGGCCCTGCGACTCGAACACCATTGCACCCCCTCCCCGTGGCCCGAGCTGCTCATCGGACGGTGGGTTCCGGCCCGGGGCCCGATGGTCGGGTCGTCGGACACGACCGCGGGCCTCCACCCGCGGCGGCGGGTGTCGCCGCCGCGATCGACAGATCCGTGACGAGCCCGAGGAAGGCGCGTGCATAGGGGGAGTCGGCGGTGGTTGCGGCGACGGCCGGCCAGTCGACCCGTTCGCCCAGGGCCCGGGCGAGCTGCACCATCGGCACGAAGTCGCACCGATGCGTGCCGAGTTCGTGAAGTTTGTCGATCATCAGATCGGTGGCAGCGATCACCGGGGCCGCGGCGCTCCCGATCTGCACCGATGAGGCCCGGTCCAGCAGACGCCCGGTGACCGCGACGGAGTTCGGGCGCCCGAACACCAGCTCGACCGGGGTGTCGCCGTCATAGACCGTGTTCAGCCGGTCCTCGCGTCGCCCGGCGGCCCGCATTCCGGCGGTGGCCAAGGCCTCGGCTGCGCGCCGCGCATCGTCTCGTGTGAGGACGATGGTCACGTCCTGCCCGGCGGGTGGCCCGCCGAGCAGGTGTGCGGCGCAGTCGCCGGCCACGGCGAACCGGATCCCCTTGGCCGAGAGGAGCTTCACCACCCGCACCAGGGTGTGCTGTAGCTCCTGCTCCCGAGCATCCGTCGCACGGGGGTCGGGGAACTCGCTCGACCGCAGGGCATGCCGGTGGGGTTGCTGTTCGGTGACCATGGAGCGGGCGTACCCGATCCCGATGCGATAAACCCTCCCCCTCCCAGCACGAGCCCGCAGGCGTCGCACCGACGGCGGAGGCTCGCTCGACGGAAGGGGTGGTGAACGTCCCCGGGGGCTGACACCGGGAAGTCACGGGTCATGCCCCAGACAGGGGTTCGGCCGGGAATGTTGTCACATTCTCGGCCGGATCTCTGCTTCTCGAGTCTTTCACCGTTACCGATTACTCTCTCGATCCGCGAATTCTAATTTACGCCCGCTCAGCGGCCCACCGCAACGCCACGCATCGACTCGTCACAGGTGCTGTTCGCCGGTGACGAGGATGAGGGCGTAGCCCCCGGGCGAACGGCGCGACCGCCCGCCAGCCCTCGGCGGCCAGTGCCGAGGTGGCGCCAGATCGGCGCGGTGTCCGGGAAGCCGTGTAGCAGCACCGCAGCGGCGCGTCATCAGTGCTTATGATCCAGATGTGTAGCCGAGCGGAAGGCGCAGACCGATGCCCGAGAAGAAGGATCGCAGTCCGAGACCCGAACCCGGTCCATTCGGCGCGGGCGCGCGGGTGCTGGTGCGCCGGCCGTCCGAGTCGGCACAGACCGGTCGGATCATCGAGGATTACGCCGAGCTGACCAACACCGAGGAGCGCGGGCACGCCTGGGCGCCGGTGCACCGGTGGGCTATCGCCCTCGACGACGGGCGCCTGGTCTTCGCCGACACTGACGACCTCACCGCCGACCTGAGCACGCCAGGATCCTCCGGGTAGACCGACCCCGGCCGGTGGACGAACCAGCCCGAGACCATGTCCCCGGGCGACTGACCAGGGTTGTTTCACCGCCACGCTGCCGGTGATGAAGAACGGCGCCGTGCCACCGAAACAGAAGACGGTCGCGTTTCCCGTCGCGAAACCGCTGAGCTTCCCCGCAACCCCGGGCACGAACGCACCGGTCTCGAAGTCGAATCCTCCGCGGTGTGTGGAACCGATGTCAGTTTCTACCGGGACGGACTCGACTCGCCCACCGTGCTCGGTCATCACGTCGTCGGGACCGTCATCTCGGTGGAAGAGACCCAGTCGACCGCGTGGGACGTGCGGCCCGGCGACCGGGTCGCGTTGGAGGAATACCTGCCATGCCTGCGGGAGGCCTGCCCGGCGTGCCGCATCGGGGACTACCGCATGTGCCCACACCGATCTGTTCGCGGGGAAACGGCGAGTGGGTCTGGTCTCGGCGGACGACGGGGCCGGCCTGCACGGCGGCAACGCCGAATACATGCAGCTCAGCGTGAACAGTCTCGTCTACCGACTACCGGCGGATCTCGACGCGGATCTCGCGGCGTGGACGCTGCCCTTCGCCAACGCGCTCGACTGGACGGTCGACGCCGGCGGCGCCGAGGAAGGCTCCACCGTCGTCGTCATCGGCCCCGGCTACCACGGCATCGCCGCGGTCGCCGCGGCCCGAGCCGTCGGCACCGCCTGCAAGGTCGTGATCGGGGTGCCGGAGTCGGTCGGCCGACTCGAGATCGCCGAATCACTCGGTGCGGTACCGGTGATCAACAACAACCACAGCCTCCCCGAGCTGATCTTGCGAGCAACCGGCGGCGAGGAAGCCGACACACTACTCGACACAGTCGGACTTGGGGGAGAGGCCGTTGCCGCCGCCGCCCGCGTGCTGCACAGGCGGGGCCGGCTGGTCATCGGCGGACTGGGCTCGACCCCGGTCTGCGAACTCGATCTCAAATCCCTGGTACGCGGCGCCAACACCATCGTCGGTGTCCGCGGCCGCTCTCCCGATGCGGTCGCACGCAGCATCGAACTTCTCGCCGACGGGCGATCAGGCCTGGAGATCGTGCCCTCCGTCGACATCGACCTGGATCAGGTCGACGACATGCTGGGACGGATGGTCACCGGACAGGGGCCGGTGAGCCCGCACGTCGTCATCCGCCCGCAGCTGCGCCGCTCGACCGATCAGAAACGAGGAACGTTGTCATGAGCGAGATGACACCACGCCGACTGTCCTACGCGGCACGAATTATACTGGTGCCCTTGGGGAATCGGGTCACAGACTCGTCGACCAGATGGCTGCGGCCGGGCTGACCGAGGTGCAGGTGGTCACCGAGCACTCACCGAACGAGGCAACCGTGCGCGACATCAACGCCGACACCACCACCATGCGCCGTATCGACGAGTTGGTCACCGAATCGGACATGGTCATTCTCATCGGCTCGGCGCTGCCCCAAGTCCCCGTCGGTTTCGCCATCACGATGGCCGAAGCAGCCCGCCAGTCGGGCAACCTGCTGGCCGGTGTCCTGGTCGATCAGCAGGACTGGGACAGCCCGCAAGGCGCCGAAGCGATGGCAGTACTGAGGATGGAACTCGACATGCTGGTGTCCATCACCCAGGTCTCGCTCGCCACCGCCTTCGTCGATGTCCTCAAGGGGGATATCGCACCGCGGGTGCGTACGCGCCTGTTCTCTCGACCCCAAGTATCTGAAAATGACACAAGAGACCAACAACCTGCTGGTCCGGCAACAACGACTCGAATCCAAGGGCGTGTTGTCGCTGACCCCGGAACGACCGGACGGCGCCGCCCTCGGCGAATGGGAGCCCGGAGCACACATCGACATCGTGAAGACCTCCGGGACTGTCCGGCAGTACAGCCTGTGCGGTGACCCCACCGACAAAACCGCCTACCGGATCGCCGCCCTCAAAGAGGACGAGGGACGCGGTGGGTCGAAGGAAATCCACGACAGTGTCCGGGTGGAGGACCTTCTGGCGGTACGTGGCCCCCGCAACCACTTCGCCCTCGAGCCGGCCACCCACTACCTCCTGATCGGACGCGCGGGATCACAGACCACGGCATGCCCGTATCGCTCGACGGCTCGGACAGCGTGTGCGCGGCACGGCGGACAAGGTCGGGTTTCACGTACGCAGCGCGCGTCACGCCACGTCGACGGTGGCGGTGTCTGCGGTCAGCACGTCGGTGAGGAAGGACGTCGGGACGGGGGCCCAGTCGGGCGGGCACCGGCCGGCGAGCTGGTCGTCTCGCAGGTCCACGACGAGTTCGCGGACGTAGAGCGGGCTGTCGAGCAGTAGTGGGTCATGCCGAGCTCTGCGCACTGCGCCGCGATCGAGGCGAGCAGCTTCTTCGCCTCGTCGGTGCGCCCTGCCGCTGCCAGACAGACGACGAGCAGGCGCTTGGCCTGCAGCAAGGCCCTGCGCCGCCCCGAACCCTCGAGCATGTTCACCCATTCCTGTGCCCAGGTGCAGGCGAGCCGGGTGGTTTCGGGGGAGTCGTCCGCGATCAGCAGCCTGATGGCGGTGTCTTCCTCGAGCTGCGCGGTGATCGCGTCGATGCCTTCGACGGGCCGCCGGCGCGTGGCGTACTCGGCGCGGGACGGCGGTTCGAGGCCGGCAGTCGGGGGCAGGCCCAGCCTGACCCTTTCGTTTTCGATCCGGGCTCGCAGGCGTGGCAGGCCCAACGTCGCGGCGGTCCGGGCGCCCTCGTCGAGCCGCTGCGCGGCAGTGGATCGGTCCCCGCGGAGCATCTTGATCCGGGCTCCGGCGGCGTACCGGGCGAGCTTGAAATCGACCAGGCCACCGCCGGCGCCGAGCTTGCAGCCCTCGTCGAGGAGTCGTTCCGCCTCCTCGAGCTTGCCCTGCTCGTAGAGCAGTTCGCCGAGCAGCGATCCCGCGAGCCGCGCGGCGAACGAATGGCTCCCGCCCGATCGCCGGGAAACCCGCAGGGCTTTCCGGAAACTGTCCTGGGCCTCGCGGACATCGAGGCGTTCGTTGGCGACGATGCCGACGAAACAGTGTCCGTGCATCACGCCGTACGGACCGATGTTCTCTGCGTGATAGGGGGCGGCCCACTGCTGTCGCCGGAGTGCCTCGGCGAAGTCGAACCGGTAGATCGCGGCGAAGGCGGCCACGTCCGCGGCTATGGATACGACAAACGGCCGCAACGTGTCCGGCCGCGACAGGGCTGCTGCGAGCAGCTCGTCGACGCCCTCGACCCGGTCGGCGCGAGCCGCCACCACGGCCTGCACCACGTTGGCCTCGGCTCGCAGCTCGGCGATCTCGGCGGGGGTGGGCGAGCCGTCGTCGAGTGTGGATTCGACTAGATCGAGTGCCCGCTGGGTGGGCTCGGTGCGATGGAGCAGGATGTTCGCCCACGCCACCGCGAGCTGCAATCGGGGGCGGGACAAAACGATTCGTGGCGGGAGTTTCGCGACGAGTCCGAGGAGGGTGGACATCTGCGACCGCTCGAGCAGATAGATTCCATCACGTTCGACCAACTCCACGGCCCGGTCCGGGTCACCGGCGGCCAGGGCATGGTCGACGGCCTCGCTGACCAGCTTGCGATCGGCGAACCACCGGGACGCGGTGCGGCGCAGGTCGGCGATCCGCTCGGGGTGCTCGCGTTCGAGGCGTTGCTGCAGACACTGCGCGAACAGCGGGTGATAGCGGAACCACTCCCGGTTGTCGTCGATCGCGCGCAGGAACAGATCCCGCTCCTCGGCCCGCTCGAGCATGATTTGTCCGTGGTCGACGTGGGACAGAGCGGCGGCCAGGTCACCGTGGACTCGTTCGGCCACCGAGGTCGCGAGCAGGAAGTCGAGCATGTCCGCCTCCAGAGTGTCGAGCACGTTCTCGGTGAGGTAGTCGCCGATGGCGCGGTGCCGTCCGGACAGTGACTCGATGAGCTGCGCGGGGTCGTCGCTGCCGCGGAGCGACAATGACGCCAACTGCAGGCCCGCGGCCCACCCCTCGGTTGTCGCGGTCAGCTCGTCCACGTCGTCCTGCTCGAGCGTCAAGCCGCCCAGGTCGACGAGCAAGGCGTGAGCTTCGACGGCGTCGAACCGGAGGTCGGTGGAGTCGATCTCGACCAGATCGTCGCGCACCCGCATCCGGCTCACGGGGAGGCCGGAGCGACTCTGGGTGGTCACGACGACCAGCAGGTGGTGACAGGCGTTGTCGAGGAGGAACTCCATCGCCGCGATGGTCGCGGCAGCGTCGACGCGGTGCCAATCATCGATGACGAGCACAACGGGTTCGCCGGCGTCGTGGATCTCGTTGATCAGCGCGGTCAGCACGTACCGGTCGGCCCCTTCGCCGTGATATTCGAGCGCCTGATCGAGATCCTCGGCCAGGGCGGGACGCACCCGCCGGATCGCCTCGAGCAGGTGCCCGAGGAACCACACCACATTGTTGTCATCGCGATCGACGGTCAGCCAGGCGACGACCAGCCCCTCCCCGGCCAGTACCTCGCGCCACTGGGCGGCGAGCGTGGTCTTGCCGAAGCCGGTCGGTGCATGGACGACGGTCAGTAGTCGCCGCTGCCCGGCCCGCAGCAGATCGAGCAACCGCCCGCGGTGCACCAGCGTCCGGGGCGGTGTCGGCGGACGGAACCGGGTCTCCGGGGCCGGCGGGGTGAGAATGCGGGCCCCGGACCGCCGCTGGGCGCCGTACCGGCCCGAGGACTCGTCGTCGGGGGCGACCATCGGGTCGGGGGGCAGCGGTAGATCGTCGACGATCAGGCCGTGCCGCTGCTGGAGCATTCGCAGGTTCTCCCCGAACTCGGCGGGGGCGGTGGGCCGATCGGCGGGATTGCGGGCCATGGCCGCTTCGATGACTGCGCACACGTCGGCGGGGATGCCCGCGCCCCGCAAGCCCGGAACTGGTTGAGTGGTGATCCGCAGGAACTGAGCCACCACCTGCTCACCGCTGCGGCGTTCGAATGCCGCATGCCCGGTAATGGCACAGAACAGCGTCGCACCCAATCCGTAGACGTCCGATGCGACGGTCGCCGACCGCCCCTCGAGCACCTCCGGGGCGGTGAACGCCGGCGACCCGGTCACCGCGCCCGAGGTGGTCTCGAAACCACCGGCGACGCGGGCGATGCCGAAGTCGGTCAACTGCGGCTCGCCGTAGTCGGTGATCAGGATGTTCGCCGGTTTGACATCGCGGTGCAGGGTGCCGATCCGGTGTGCTGCCTCCAGTGCCCCGGCCACCTTGACGCCGATCCCGAGCGCCTCGCTCCACTCGAGCGGGCCGGACCGGCGGATCCATGCCTCCAGCGAATCGCGGGAGTGGTACGGCATCACGATGTAGGGCCGCCCGGATGGCGTGGTACCGACCTGCAGAATGTTGACGATGTTCGGATGGCCGGACAACGCGCCCATGGCGCGCTGTTCGCGCAGGAACCGTTCGAGGTTGTCCGGATCCAGATCGGCGGTGAGCACCTTGACCGCGACCGTCCGGTCGAGGGCACGCTGTAGGCAGCGGTAGACGATGCCGAAGCCACCGCGCCCGATTTCGTGGGCGCCCTCGAACCCGGCACCGGCCAACTCCACCGCGATCCGGGACGTCAGGTCACGCTGCGTGACCAGCGGATCGAATGCGGCCATCACCCATCGCCCCCGAAGCTTGGTGCCCGCCCCTGCACACCCATGGCATCACCTCACGACCAGGTGATCTCAAGTTTAGTCGGCTGCATGTGTCAAACCTCGCGGGTTGGTTCGGTTCGCGCGAAGTGCCCGTTATCCCAAAGGGCGGCACAACAGACGGCGCGCGTGTCCACGGGGCACGCGAGATGCCCGTGCGATCGACGCAGGGGTCATCGCCACGTCTCCGATGCGGTCGTATTGGTAAAAACGGCACGTGCTCAGTACATTTCGGTGCGGTTCGACCGGACCGCAGCATAGGACCCTCACTTGCGAGAACGAAACGTCGACGGGTGCAGGCGACTGAGGCAAGGCGGCGTTTGTGTCAGCCGCACTACTTACCGATGTGTACCGCACAATCCGCCGGTCGCTCGTTGACTCACATTCACGGTTAGTCTGTCCGGTGATGGATACGTCCGAGAAGGCCGCCTGTGCGTCGGCGGCCATGACTGCGGAAGGCTAGCGGAGTTGGCCATGAACGTTATCAGCGGCGCCGCACGCGCCGCCAGAAATGCAGTCGGGGTTCTTCGGGACGCAGGAGAGGGCGCCTGGTCCTGGACGAACAGCAAGCTGCGGCAACAGATGAAAGCATCGGAGGGAGCTAAGGCCGGACTCGAGGGGGAACCTCAGATCACTACCAAGCCCGAGTCGGAGCTGACGACGTCCGAGGTGTCGCCCGTGAAGGTGGCTGCTGCCGCCAAGTCGGCGCTGTCCGAGGTGCTGCCGGTGAAGAAGGCCGCTGGTGCCGCGAAGACACCCGTGAAGAAGGCTGCTGCCGCCAAGACACCCGCGAAGGAGGCCGCTGCCGCGAAGGCGCCCGTGAGGAAGGCCGCTGCCGCGAAGGCGCCCGTGAGGAAGGCCGCTGCCGCGAAGACACCCGCGAAGAAGGCCGCTGCCGCGAAGACACCCGCGAAGAAGGCCGCTGCCGCGAAGACACCCGCGAAGAAGGCCGTGGCCGCCAAGGCAACTGCCAAATCGGTGCCGTCCGAGGTGCCGCCGGTGAAGAAGGCCGCTGGTGCCGCGAAGACACCCGTGAAGAAGGCTGCAGCGGCGAAGACACCCGCGAAGAAGGCTGCAGCGGCGAAGACACCCGCGAAGAAGGCCGCTGCCGCGAAGACACCCGCGAGGAAGGCCTAGGCCGCCAAGGCAACTGCCAAACCGACGCGGTCCGCGAAGAGGGGCGCCAAGGCAACTGGGGTTCCTCCCGAATAGTGAATATCCTTCCAGCGAGGCCTTCGGTCCCACTCGGTGTTCATTATTCGGGGAACCTGCCACCCCAATCGAATCCATGACTGGATTCCTGCGTATCCCCAGCCGGGCGGAGACCGAACCGGGGAGCCGGGCCGACCGGTTCAGCGGTCCGATGCGCGTCGGCACGTCGAGATCGCCGGTAATGCGTTCGTCGATTGCCCGGGCCGCGTGCTACTTCACGCGGGTCGTTGGTGCGGGAGCCGCCCTCGCGCAGGTGCGGCGCGAGGGCGGCTCGGTACCACCAGACCGTACGGTCCGGGATCGGGTCGGGGTGTGTCAGCGGGTCGTCTCATTCTCGGCGGGGGCAGCGTTGGCCTCGTCGATCTGGTCGGCGGCGGCGTCGTCGGCCGGTTCGGTGCGCTCGTCAACGTCCGGGCGGGTGCGCAGCCGTTGGACGGTCCCCGCGCCTCGCTCGGCGAGGTCGGCGTACAGGTCGACGGCACCCTTGCGGTACTCGTCGTAATTCTTGCGCAGCTCCTCGACGGTGAACGCCTCCCGCACCTGCGCCCATCCGGGCAGTTCCGAGGGCAACCCGGCGAGGCGCTGCCGGAAGGCCTCGATACGCTCCTGCACATCGGTGGGCAGTGACCCGACACGCTCCCGGGCGTCTTCGAACCACCCGGACACCTCGGTGCCGGTGTGCTCGGCGCGCTGGCGCACCTCGGCGACGGCATCGGCAACGGCCTGGACGGCCGCATCACCGGCACCGACCGTGGCGTACAGCGGCCTCGTTACGTTGTCGATGACCTTGGACTCACTTGGGGACTCACTCATCTTCGCTCTCCTGCTGTGGGGGCTGGACATCAGGTGTCACCTCGGCACCTTGGGCGGCGAGCCCTCTTCGGTCGATCGGTGACATGACAGGACGATCTGCCAAAATTCGGGCCGCCGAAAATGGACTGTAGTCGACCCGGACGTGGTGTCAGGCGTACCGGAGACGGCGGATAACCCCGGGTCCGGATGTGGGTCACGACGGCATCGCGACCGTGGAGTCCGCCGGCGGGGTCGGGCACGAGGAGCCGAGCGCTCCTCCCGGGACGGATCGCGGGCCGATGGCCCGACCCGACCGCATTGGCCGATTACACCGCGGTTCCCGGAACCGGGCTCGCCCTCACCCCCGAGGTCGAATCGAGGTTCGCCGCCCATCTGCGCAGGCTTTCAACTGTTGCCGATATGTCTAAAACTAGTTAATGGGTTCTGGCATTGTCTGCCTGTGTGAATTGGTGAGGCCGCGGAGTACTTGGGATTTCGGTGGTTGCGGTGTGCAATGCGGCGGCATGGGGCCGGTGGCCTTCTGGGGTGTGTCGGTTCGGGTCACCGGATCATTGACCGCGCGGACCTCGCTCCTCTGTGGGCAGGCCCGGAGGGAAGTGTGCGGGAGCGACGCCGGAGAGGGGTGGAGGCAGTGTCTTGCCGGGTGTGGGGTTCGAGGGGACAACGGGACGTCGATGGCCGATCGGGAAAAGATGGTGCGGGACAGCGTTACTGGTGAGGTGTAGTGGGGTGGGCATGGATCGCGGCTCGAGTCCGCGGGGCGACGGGCGGGGTTGGGCCGGTGCCGGTCTCCGCTACCAGGCGGCGGGTTCAGTGCAGCCGCAGGCGTTGCTCGACTCGGTCGGCGGCGGCCCGCAGGTAGGGGTCGCGTTGCGGTTGCGCGCGGGCGTCGGCGGAGTCGGGGCCGTGCCGGTCGTGCTTCTCGCGCAGCCGCTGGTCCAGGCTCAGCGCCTCGCCGTGTGGTCCGGTCGTCTGATCGGCGACGGTGAGCGCGTCCGAGACTGCGTCCTCGACGAAGCCGAACTGGCTCAGTTGCTCGCCCAGGCCGATGACGGCGGCGACGAACCGGGCGCCGGAGTGATGAGCGACCAGGTCGCACACTCGGGCCGGCCACCCCTGGGCTTGCAGGTAGCGGGCGCCGTCGAGCGGGTGAAACCCGGTCTCGCCCAGTTCGGTGGCGTAGCCGATGTCGTGCAGCCACGCGGCGGCCACCAACGTGTCCCGGTCGGCGGCGGGGACCGTGGGTGCGAGCGCCAGCGCGTGGGCGGCGACCGACGCGCTGTGGTCGACGCGCACGCGGTCGCGGGCCAGGATGCGCAGTGTCAGCGCCTGGGCGCGGGGCGCCAGCGGTGACGATGTCGCATCTTCGGCCATGACCACACCTTCCGCATGGCGCTGATCGACACCCGGGCCAACCACCGCACAGGCGGTCCTGGTGTCGGGCTCACACGATATCTCGCGCCGACAGCCTCCGGACGGGGTTCGCCGCTTCTCCTCGGCGGGGGCGACCTGCAGTCGAGGCGCCGGTGCGAGTGCATCGCCGGGCGCCTCCGACGGACGGTGGCGTGGCGTGGCGTGTCATGGAGTCGGGGTCTGGGCCGGGAATCGGATCGGTCGCCGAGACAGCGGACCGCGCGGATCACCGTGGCGCGCAGACTCCCGGAGCGCAGAAACCCAGTTGATCGGACCTGGATCCGCGAGCGTAGGCGGGCAATCGCGAGGTTCGACTCAGGTGGGTGGAATCGGCTGCAACGGGCGAGTCGTCGTCTCCCGGTCGGACGACGCCGGCAGCGGATTCGGGGACCTCGTTCCACGGCCCCGGGAGGTCGCGCAACGGTTCGGAGAGCACGTCGGGTCCTCCCCGCCCAATCGGTGAACCACCTCCACCTCGGGGTGCCGGGCCTGCAGCCGGGAGATCCATGTGGAGAAGAAAAGCGACCGCGATTGCCGTTTACTTTGGATCCGGTGTGCGGCACGCGTACGTCGGAATAGGATTGATCCGCAAGCTGGGTGATCGCAAGCGGGGGTGATTTCGGTGCCGTCGCGTCACTTCCCGCAGCGGCGAGCGCGAGTGGGCAGTTCCGGCGATCCGTCCGAGACCCCGTCTCGCTCGCTGACGGGAGGGCGGCCCTAGATGATTGATTCCTTGAACGGATCAGTGGTCGTAGGCGATCAATGATCGCTTGGCAGTGGCGCCGATGTTCCAGTTGTGCCAGATGCCGGCGGCCATCGCCAGCACACGCTGGGCGACGCGGGCGAACACCCCGTGCGTGGTACGGCCACCGTGTTCCTCCAGGCCAAGCTGCCCTTTCAACGTGTGGTTGACCGATTCGATCCACTGCCGCACCCCGCCGAGATTGCCGTTCTTGTACGTTTCGTCCTTACGGTCCGGGCGTAGCAGCTGCAGGCCCATCGCGGCGGTGGTGGCGGCGAACTGTGCGCCGGAAAAGCCTTTGTCGGCGAGCAAGATCTGCCCCGACCGAATCAGGTGATGATCGCGTTCGAGCAGCGCGGTCACCACCTCACGCTCACCGAGCTTCGGATTCGCCAGGCACCACGTGATCGGCATCCCGTCGCCCGCACAGACCAGATACAGCTTCAGCCCCCAGTAGAAGCGCGAATGGGAAGCGCAATAGCCGTACCCGGCGTGTCCGGCCAGGTCCGATCGCTTCACCGTTTCACGAGACATCCCGCAGGGCACAGGGGTGGCGTCGGTGATCCACAGGTCGTCGAACCAGGATGGTGAGATCCGCGCCAGCGTCTGAATTGCCTTGCACAGCAACCCTCGTGCCGCCCTGACACGTTTGTTGTAGTCCGACTGTCCGGCAATGTAGGGAAACAGGGCACGCAACTCGACGCTGTGGTGGGCGTGCCGGATCCACCGGCGTTCACAATCGAACCCGAGCAGCATCTGTGCCACGGCCAGGGTGAGCAGTTCGGCATCGCTGAGCACGGGCCGCAGACCCCGACCGGAGCGAGGTTCGACGACATGATCGTCGATGAGCACATACAGTTCGGTCAGGAGGGTTTCCAGTTCTTTGGTCACGCTTTGATCTTGGAAACCCTCCGCCTACTCCTCCTCCGCGACACGCTTCAAGGAATCAATCATCTAGCCAAATTGTCCCTGGTGGGACGCCCGTTCCGGGCTGAAAATGGTGTGGTGGTCGCCCGTCGACGCCGTCCCCCTATGGTTCTTCGAGGCCGTCATCTAGCCGGGCGTTGGGGATCACGCCGTGGGCCCTTCACTGTTGCCGTCGTTGTCGAGCACGAGGATTAGATTCCGTTTCACCCCGGTGATCCCCACGGGTGACCACGCCTGATCAATCGGTGTGTGCGCCGGTGAGGAGAGGACGAGATGCTGGTGGAATCGCACGACGAGGAACAGATCATCGCCCGGGTCGCGGCCCTGGACATCGGCAAGGCGGAGGTGGTGTGCTGCGTCCGGATCCCGGCAGAGGCTGGACGGAAGAAACGGTTGCAGGAAGTGTCCACGCACTCGACGATGACCCGGGCGTTGACCGAGCTGGCGAATCATCTGGTCGAGTTGGCTGTCGAGCGGGTGGTGATGGAGGCGACGTCGGATTATTGGAAACCGGTGTTCTATCTTCTGGAGGCGCACGGCCTCGATCCGTGGCTGGTCAACGCCCGCGACGTCAAACACCTGCCCGGTAGGCCCAAAACCGATGTCCTCGACGCTGTCTGGTTGTGCAAGGTCGCCGAACGGCAAATGCTGCGACCCAGTTTCGTGCCGCCCTGGCCGATCCGCCGGCTGCGGGACCTGACCCGCTACCGCACCGATCTGGTCGGGGCGCGCACGGCGGAGAAGAACCGGGTCGAAAAACTTCTCGAGAGTGCCTGCATCAAACTCTCCGTCGTGGCCTCGGACATCTTCGGGGTATCTGGACGCGCGATGATGGACGCGTTGATCGCCGGCGAGCGGGACCCGAAGGTCCTCGCCCAGCTGGCGCGGTCGAGGATGCGGGCGAAGATCGCCCGGCTCGAGGAGGCGTTCAACGGGCACTTCGACGACCACCACGGGTTCCTGCTGGCCCGGATGCTGGGCCGGATCGACGCGATCGACGCCGACATCGCCGCGGTCGACGAGCAGATCGAGGCGCAGCTGGCCCCTTTCGGATCGGCGGCGGCACGCCTGGATGAGATCCCCGGCATCGGTCCCGTCGCCGCCGCCGCCATTCTCGCCGAGGTGGGGGTGGACATGTCCCGGTTCCCGACCGCAGGGCACCTGTGCTCGTGGGCGAAATTCTCGCCCGGAATCAGCTCCTCGGCCGGCAAGTCCAAGGGCAACGGTGCCACCGGGCACGGCAACCGCTACCTCGCCCGCGCCCTCGGTGAGGTCGCCGTCGTGGCCGGCCGCACCGACACCTTCCTCGGCGCCCGGTACCGGCGCATCGCCAGACGACGGGGTAAGAAACGGGCCATCGTCGCCGTCGGTCGCTCCATCCTGGTCATCGTCTGGCACCTGTTCTCCGACGACCACACCACCTTCCACGACCTCGGCCCCGACCACTACAGCCGCCATATCAACCCGGACACCAAGAAACGCAACCACATCCGCCAACTCGAAGCCCTCGGCTACACCGTCACCCTCACCCCGGCCGCCTGACCCGCACAACAACACCACCACGACCTTCCCGGCTCCGCTGCGCTCCGCCGGGACAACACGCGTGCCGGCACCGCAGGCAAGGTCACCTCATTTTCGGATTAGGCGGTCACCGTCGAGGGCTCGCCGAAGAAGGCCACAGTCGAAAGGCCCACCGATGAAGGCAATGATCTACCACGGTCCCGGCCGGAAGGCGTGGGAGGACGTTCCCGACGCCACCATTGAGAAGCCAACGGACGTGGTGGTCAAGATCGAGACCACCACCATCTGCGGTACCGACCTGCACATCCTCAAGGGCGACGTGCCCGCGGTGCAGGACGGGCGCATCCTCGGCCACGAGGGCGTCGGGACGATCACCGAGGTCGGCTCGGCGGTCACCTCGTTACAGGTCGGCGACCGGGTCATCATCTCCTGCATTTCCGCGTGCGGGCACTGCGATATGTGCAAGCAGCGGGTGTTCTCACACTGCCTGGCCGACGAGGGTGCGTCCGGCATCGGCTGGATCCTCGGGCACCTGATCAACGGCACGCAGGCCGAGTACGTCCGAGTGCCGTTCGCTGAGACGTCGGTGTATCGGCTGCCCGACGGGGTGACACCGCAGGAGGGCGCGATGCTGTCCGACATCCTGCCGACCGGTCACGAGATCGGCGTGCAGTATGGGCACGTCAAGGTCGGCGACGTCGTGGTGGTCGTCGGCGCGGGGCCGGTGGGGCTGGCCGCGATCATGACCTCGCGTCTCTACGGCCCGTCGAAGGTGATCGCCGTCGACCTCGACGCGAACCGGGTGGAACAGGCGAAGCGATTCGGCGCCACACACGGGGTGCTGTCCAGCGACGACGACTGGAAGGGCCAGGTGATGGCGTTGACCGATGGGCTCGGCGTCGACGTCGCCATCGAGGCGGTGGGGGTACCGGCGACCTTCCAGATGTGTCTGGACGTCGTCCGACCCGCCGGGCACGTCGCCAACGTCGGGGTGCACGGCGCCGGCGTGCCGCTGCCGCTCGACACGCTGTGGATCTCGAACATCACCATCGCGATGGGCCTGGTGAACACCGACACGACCGCGACGCTGCTGAAGATGGTCGCCGAACACACCCTGCCCGCCGACCTGTTCGTGAGCCACACCTTCGACCTCGGCGACATCGAGAAGGCCTACGACGTGTTCGGCCGGGCCGCCGAGACGCAAGCGCTCAAGGTTGTGCTCAACGCCTGACGTCGGGTCGGCGGCCACACTGCAGGCGGGCGGCCGACCCGCGGCGTCCGATTACCAGGATGCGCTGATGCAGCGCTTCCCACTTGGACGAGTTGGACGTCGAATCAGGTCGGGCACGCTCAGTTTGTCCGACAGCAGATAGGGGCGGATACGTCGCGAAGAGCCGAGACAGCGACGATGATTCTTGGTGAGCCGTCTCGCCGTGCCGGAACGCGACGGCCCCGTTCCTCTCATGCCATGAAAGGAGGCGAAGGCAATGGGAAACAATGAGCCAAGTGTCAGGGAACTTGCTGTCAACGAATGTTGGGCACTGCTTCGTACCGAGAGTGTGGGCCGTCTCGCCGTGTGGGTGGACGACCACCCGGATATCTTTCCCCTCAATTATGCGGTCGATCATGGAACCATCGTGTTCAGGTCCGGGAGAGGAACCAAAGTGTCCGCTGCGCTGTCGGATGCGCCGGTTGCGCTGGAAGTCGACGGCTACCAGGCGCCGGCGCACGAAGCGTGGAGTGTGGTGATCAAGGGGCGTGCCGAGGGGATCCGTGAAATCGATGAGTTGATGGACACGGTGGATCTGCCGCTCTTTCCGTGGCAGGCGGGGGCGAAGAACCTGTTCGTCAGACTCGTTCCCACCCTGGTGACTGGCCGCCGGTTTCCGGTCGTCGACCCGACGATGTGGCATACGCCCTTCTCGAATGTGCGACGTTCGCCTTCGGAGTAGCTGTGTGGACTGCACGCTACCGGTCGGCCTGGAGGTGAAACTCGCTGTTTCTCTGTGCGATGGCACCGGAACCTGTTGACACGCAGATGGAGCCGGGCTCGTTCGCCAAAACCGCTCGATTGACGTCCGCACGCACTGGCGTGGGTGATCGGGCTCCCGGTGGCGGTCGCGGCGAGGGAGCCCGATCAGCTGGACCCGGGCTGTCCCGCATGGGGAGTTGAGGAATCAGGGTTTGAGGCGTGTAGTAGAAGTTGTGCCGTGTCCCGGCGGCGCACCCGACAACAGCCACGCTGAAGAGACCAGGATTCGAGCACGACAACTTGGTCGGTTTCGCCCTTTTCGAAGACGGCCCCGCCTGGTTGAGGACATGGCCCCTACCACGATCTCTTCGACGCCACGGAAGGTACGACCGTGCTGAAACAAGCGAAGAAGAATGACCTGTCGCGTCTGCTGGCGAAGATCGTCGTCGTCGGAGCATTTGCCGCGTTTCCCATGGCCGCAGTGGCAGCACCCGCTGCGGCCGCCGCCGTGTCGGGGGTTGTGCAGGTCGATCGGAACGGGCAGCACCCCCGAGGCGGGGACGAGGACCAGGACGATCAGCAGGACGAGAACGAACTCAATCCGTTCGGTGGTCTGTTCGGTGAGTCCAACCCGTTCGGCGACATGTTCGGCGACATGTTCGGTGGATCGAATCCGTTCGGTGGTCTGTTCGGCCAGTCCAACCCGTTTGGCGACATGTTCGGCAGCAGCTGAGTCGGCTGTCCGGTTACGTTCGGTGACAAGAGAGTTCGCCGGGTATGACCCTGCCCCGACCTGCCTCCAAGGAGATCGGATACCCGCAGCGAGGACGACAGACCAGCGGTCAGGGCCGATTTCCTCTATCGCCGTCGCGACGTCTCGTCGATCATGGCCATGAGGTACCGAGCCGGAGTTCGCACTCAGGGCTCAAACGACGGAGACCACACGTGTCAGACTTCGACGAGCGCGAGTTCGAGCAGGTCGCGAAAGCCACAGTGGAACAAACGCTGCAACGCGTGATGGATCGGTTACAGCGTGAATGCAAGGGCAAGTCGGTCGAGGAGACGAAACGTCGCGTGGCGCAGGCGTGGGAGGACGCCACGGATGCGGCGATCACCGATCCCGAGTTGACGACGTATGCCCAGAAGCTGGCCGCCGGCTCCCGGGTGATCATCAGGCTCACGTAGCGGGTCGTGGAGTACAGATGAGGCTACTTATCCTGCTCAGGCGGGTGTGGTGCGCATCCCCGCAGCCTCGTCAAGGTACTCCTGGGCATGTGCCTTGCTGCGGCCCACCGGGTGGGCGATGGAGACACCCCGCCCCGGGCCTGCGGTGGTGTACACAACGGGGACATGAGGTAACCGCGTGCAGCGGCCACATCCGATGGGAGCAACGGTGTTCGAGAGGTTTACCGACCAAGCGCGGCGCACCGTCGTCCTGGCCTCGGAAGCGGCCCGGGCCCACCACCACGACTATCTCGGAACCGAGCACATCCTGCTGGGCCTCATCCGCGAACGTGACGGCGCGGCGGCGCGAACGCTGGAATCGTTCGACGTGTCGGCGACCGTCATCGACAGCCGGCTCACCACCGGTCACGGCGAGCCTGCCCGATCCGGGCACATCCCGTTCACCCGGCACGCCAAACGGATCCTCGAACATAGCCTGCGCGAGCCTTCTCTACTCGGCCATGAGCGCATCGGCACCGAACAGATCCTCCTCGCGCTCATCGACGACCGCGAATCGACCGGCGCACGGTTGCTCGGCGAAGTCCTACCGGTGGACTTCGACCAACTGCGTCAGCACATCCTCCGAGAAGTCACCGAGCACCGGCTCACCGCCGAGCTGAGGTTGGAGCCGACACACGTCACCAACCTCAGGTTGACCGACACCGAACATGCGTTGTGTGTAGCCGCGGCCGCCGAGGCCGGCCAACCCCTCGACGCGTGGATCCGAGACAGGATCCTCGACGCGGCCCGTGCCGGCGGCGCGGGTACCGAATAGGAGGCCTGCGCCGCGGGCGAGACCGCGCGCCCGAACGCCGCGGCGGGTCCTCGACACCATTCCCACTGCGGTGAGGCAGCCCGTCGGGATTCGGCCCGACGACGGCGTCACCGCGGCCCAGGGCGGCGTTACGATCGGAGCATGGGACCGGGTGCCGGGTGCGAGCGCTGGTACGGGCCGCCTACCGGCTTGTTCGTTTCCCGTTCCACCTGGTCGACGATGTGGTGCTGCCAGTGATCTTCGACGAGGACGCGCCGGTGCGGCGGGCGTACGGAAAGTTTCTCCTCGAGTGCGACGGTTCGAATGTCCACGCAGCCGTTGACCAGCAGGGGCGGGTCTCTGAACTTCACGGTGGATATCCGGGCACGGGTCAGCGAGATTTCTCCTCGTATGTCCCGGTCCGCCACGCCGTCGAGATCATCGGTGCTGCCCCCGCTCAGCAGGTGTTGGCGGGGCCCTGCCCTGGCGCCGCCCGTGCTCGCGCTCGCCGGGATCCTCCTCGGTGTTGTCACCCTCGGCGTATCACTCCTGCACGCGTGCGCCGCCCGCTGAACCGTGAAAGGTCGGGATCGACCGGATCTGGTGAGCATGAGAATTCGCTTATGCGGTCGGGGTGGCGCTGATCGACCGCGAAAGTCGACGCGTGGGTTCGCTGACACGTCCGGTGACGGGATCATGCCGCCATGACGTCGCCGATTTCCGAAGGACAGTCCTAGGTCTGGGTGATCTGGTTTGCTGGAGTGAGGAGACGCGGGCGGGTCCGGCGTCGTTTCCGGGGTGTTCGGGCGCGGATCGGGTGAGACTCATGGAGCGGTTGACCGCACAGGACGTGATGACCCTGTGGCCGGACGAGGCCGGATGGCCGCAGGACATCGGCCTGGTGGCCCTGCTCGACGGTGGCGACCTCGTCGACACGGACGGCCGATTCCCGATCGAGGAGGTACAGGCGTCGATCGAGGCGCGGCTGGCGCTGGTGCCGCGTCTGCGGCAGATCGTGTTCGTGCCTCGGTGGGGTCTGGGACGGCCACTGTGGGTGGATGCGTCCGCCTTCGATATCCGCGACCACGTGCATGCCGTCCGGCCGGCCGATCACGCTGACGAGGCGCGGCTTCTCGCGGTGGTCGAGGAGTTGCATCGGCGTCCGCTCGTCCGGTCCCGGCCGCTGTGGGAGATGTGGTTCGTACCCGAGCCGGCGGGACGCCGGACCGCGATCTATCTCCGGGTCCACCACGTGATTGCCGACGGCCCGGCCGGGGTGGCCATGCTGGGTGCCCTGTTCGACGCTGCACTCCACGGCGCGGTACTTCCTGTGGAGCCGTGGATCCCGGCACCGGTGCCGACGGTGACGGAGCTTGTCGTCGACAACATTCGTCGCCGCCGGGCCGCGATCGTTCGGATGCTGACGGCGTGTCTGCGTCCGGTGATGATCGTGAGCCGTGTTCGGGGTACGTGGTCATCGGCGCGGAAGATGGTCGCCGAGGGGCGGGCGCCGCGGAGCAGTCTGAATCGGCGAATCGGTGCTGCTCGTGAATTCGCGGTCGTCGATGTCGAACTCGGGACGATGCACGATATTTCTCATCGGTACGGCGCGAAGATCAATGATGTTCTGCTCACCGCCTTCGCCGGTGGCCTGCGCGAGCTGCTGCGCGGTCGGGGGGAGCCGGACGACCTGGAGTTGCGTGCGGTGGTGCCGGTGTCGCTGCATCGGGAACTGCCGGGGCCGGCGCGCGGCAATGTGCTCGGGCAGATGATCGTGCCGCTCCCACTCGGAATCGACGATCCCGTCCGCAGACTGGCGGCGATAGCCGCCGACACCGCCACCCGCAAGCGGGCTGTCCGTCCTCGCCTCGGAGCGGTGGTCGGCGGCCCGATCGTCCGGTGGAGTGCGCTGACGATGCTGCCTCGTCAACGGATGATGAACACCTACGTCGCCGACGTACCCGGCCCACCCGCCCCGCTCTTCTTTCTCGGGGCTGACGTAAGCAAGATGATCCCGGTGGTGGCCCTGATGGGCAACATCGCGGTGGGTGTCGGTGCTCTCTCGTACGCGGGGCAGGTCACGATCACCGTCGTCGGTGACAGTGCCGTATGCCCCGAGGTCGATGTGATCGCCCACGGAGTGGCCAGGACACTGCAGGCACTTGAGGCGTCGCTGTACCGGAACTGAATCACCGGTGAGACCATGCCGTGCGAACACCGCAATGGGGTGGGGTTGTCGGCGCGCCGGTGCGGGTGTTCCGATCAGGGGGACTGCGCACCACGGCACGGCAGAGTGCAATGGGCGCCTCGGGGGAGTGTCGGCCGAGCCAGGGAACCGTGAACCGGCGTGCTCGGTGCACGCGGTGCACGCGTTGAGCAGCAAGCGTGCGCGTCGCCCGATGCTCGAGCGCCTCGCGTGAGAGGTGCCGGCCGCGCTCGGGCCCACGCCTTCCCTGTTCGTGTGGGGCATGATGGACTTCGCGTTCGGACCCGAACGCACGCTTGCTTCCCTGGACGCGGGCGATCCTTCCCGATCACGTGGTTGTCGAGTGGCCGGGGCCGATCACTGCATCCAGGAAACGCGCCCGAACCGATCTCTTTCGCGATCGGCGATCGGTTCGCCTTGCGGCTTACCCCCTTCGGCGGCCCATCTGGCGCAGGCCGGCGAGGGCACCGCGGACCGAGAACAACGGACGGGATGACGACGTGGGCTACGACTGGATCTCGTTCACCACCGATTACGGGCTCTCCGACGGGTTCGTCGCGGCGTGCCACGGCGTGATCGCCCGCTTCGCGCCGGGTGTGCGCATGATCGATGTGACCCATGCGGTGCCGCCGCAGCGCCTCCGGTGGGGTGCGGCGGTGCTGGCACAGACGGTGCCGTACCTGCCGCCTTCCGTGCATCTGGCGGTAGTCGATCCGGGCGTGGGCACCGATCGCCGCCCGATCGTGGTCGTCACCGACGCCGGGGTGTTGGTGGGCCCGGACAACGGATTGCTGCGACCGGCGGCCGAGGCGCTGGGCGGGGTCCGCTCCGCGTACCTGCTTGCCGCACCCGACTATCGGTTGAGTACGGTGTCCGCGACGTTCCACGGTCGAGACATCTTCGCGCCGGCCGCCGCCCACCTGGCCGTCGGTGTGGCGCCGGAGCGGTTCGGGCCCCCGATCGACCCGGACTCGCTCGCGCGTCTGAGGGCACCCGAAATTGACGCCTTACCCGGCGAACTCAGCAGCGAGGTGCTCACCGTCGACCGATTCGGCAACATCCAGCTCGCAGCGACGGCAACGGATCTGGCTGCCGCGGGCCTACGGCGCGGGGATCACGTGACGATCCGGGCCGAGGGGGCCGTGGTGCCCGCCACCGTCGCCCACACATTCGCCGACGTGCGGTCAGGTGAGTTGCTCGTGGTGATTGACTCGGCGGATCACGTGGCGGTGGCCCTGAACGGCGGCTCGGCGGTCGAGCGGCTCGGCGAGGCGGATCGGCTCTCCGTCGCTCGCCGACGGTGAACCGGCAGATCGTCGAGTCCTGCAGCCCGGCGAACCCCTTGCTCGCGCATCTCGCTGATGCGCAGGGATGCGAGGTTGGTGAGGATCTGAGCGCCGGGTGGAGCCGGGGTCGTCGAGCAGGGCCCAGGAGGAAGGTGGTCGGTGCCGGCGTCGGTTCTGGTGGTGGGTGCCGGCGGCGAGGGGTGACCACGTGACGGGCTTGATCGGAGAATCTCTCGAACACCATGACGCGCTTACCTCCCAGGGCGTCGCCGCGAGCGACGCGAACGGCCGATCCGACCGCACCCGGCCGTCACGTGATGCAATGCCCCGGCAACCGGTGGACGGCTAGCGGCCCTTCGCTGCGAGTGCTAGGTACCCGTCGATATGCTGCACGCATCCTTACTGCTGACAGCGAAGAGACGGTGATCGAGTTGTCTGATGGGCAACGTGACCAACCCGGACAAGCTGCACGCCGTGGTGGTCGGCCCATCGTCGACGTCGGCGCACGGTAACCGTGGACGCGCACATCGTGTTGCCGACCATCGACGGGCAGTCGTTCGCGTCGTTGCGCCGCCGGGCCACGCCGAGGGCGGAGCGGTATTCGCTCGGCAAACGCCTGCGCAAGCAGGCACCGCGGTCGGCGCTCGGCGAGTGGCGCGCACCGGACGATCGCCCCGATGTGGTGGATCAGATCGGTGTGTCGCACCGGGGTCGGGTGGAATCCCTGATACCGGTCAGGGCGGGGCGGATGGCGGCTTCGCCGTATGGTTTTCTGCGCGGTACCGCAATCGTGATGGCCCAGGATCTCGCCGGGCTGCCGGCGACCGGAATCCGGCTGGTGATCTGTGGGGACGCGCATCTGGGCAACTTCGGGTTCTACGCCTCGCCGGAGCGCGACCTGGTGCTGGATCTGAACGACTTCGACGAGGCGCATCCCGGCGGCTGGGAATGGGACCTGCGCCGATTGACTGCGAGCATCTGGGTGGCGGGCCGGCAGAACTCGGCGACCGAGGGGCAGTGTGAGAGTGCAGTGCAGTCGTGCGTCGCCACCTATCGCGAGCATGTGCGCTGGCTCGCGGATCAACCATTGCTGGCGCGCTCGTTCGAGCGACTCGACCTCGACCGGCTGCACGCGACGGCGTCGGACGAGTCGCTGCGCCATGAGATCACCCGCGCCGCGGAGCGGGCCCGGCGCCGTGTCAGTGACCGGGCGCTGCCCCGATTCACCGAGCAGGACGAAACCGGCCGGCGCATCGTGGAGGAGCCGCCGCTGATCACCCGGGTGTCCGAGGCGGAGGCCGAGCATCTCGCCGCCGGGCTCGACGAATACCTCACCACGCTGCCCAGCCACTGGGCACGACTGCTCAGTGGCTACACCGTCGTCGATGTCGCGCACAGGTGGTCGGCGTGGGCAGCGTCGGACTGCGTGCCTACGTCGTGCTGTGCGAAGGGAGCAGTGCCGACGACGTGGTGTTCCTGCAGCTCAAGCAGGCGCGTCGATCCGTCGTGGCGCGCTTCGTGCACGGCGAATCCGCCTGGCACGACCATCAGGGGCGGCGCGTGGTCGAGTACCAGCAGGCCCTGCAGACCGTCAGCGATCCGTTGCTCGGCTGGACCACGGTGGAGGGCCGCCAGTATTACGTGCGGCAGTTCCGGAATATGAAGGGGGCGGTCCCGATCGACAACCTCAGCGCGGCAGCTCTGACCGACTACGCCGGCATCTGCGGGCGTCTGCTCGCGAAGGGCCACGCGCGGACCAGTGGGGCGTCGATGATCGCCGGCTACGTCGGAAAGTCGGACACGCTCGACGTCGCGCTGAGTCGGTTCGCGCACGCCTACGCGGATCAGACCGAACGCGACCACGCGACTTTGGTCGACGCGGTGAAGCGGGGGAAGGTGCCATGTGAGCCGCCGACGTGAATCGGTGTGTATCTGTCGTCCGGCTTCGCGGCGACCACACGTCACTGCTTCTTCGCGTACCTAACCGTCGCCGCTACCTGCTAGGGCAAGGCAGTCCGCGGGAACCAACGGCAACCCGCGTAGTCCGCGCCCGCCAGAACCCCGATGAACATCTTGCCTATCGGGTCGGTCGGGTCGTACACCTTGCCATCAATGTTGAGCGCTACGTTGCGCTCGACGAGATGACCGCGACCCCACGCCTCGTCCGTAGGTTAGTCGACATGGCGCTGCAGGGGAACGTCTGATTGCGTGTGGTGTGCCCCCCGAGGCGACAGGCTTCGGGTCCGAGCTCGAACTCGAAGTCAGCGGATGCCTCCTGGTGCGACGGCACGATGTAGGACCGTCACAGCGGCCTTATGTCGCGCAGTTCCGCGACTCCTCCCCCATTCGATTCTCGGAACCCCCGCCCCGGCGTCACCCCCACGACGTCGGGGCCCATTGACGCCCGGACTTTCCTCTGTCCGCCCACTTTCGACGTCCGCAGTCCTGCCGCTCGGGCGACGCCACCTCCGGATCGATGTAGAGATTTCACAGCTTGAATACCGGGCATCTTGAATACCGGGCATCGGCCGCGCTGTACCTGAGGTCTCCGTCCTGTCGATTGCGGAGGGGTTCGCGTAGTGGACAGCGAATCCTGTGGCTCTGCCGCCGAATGTCGGTGCCGCGGGCTAGCGTCGGGTGGGTATCCGACAGCTGAGGAGCAGCGATGAGCGCGGTCACGACGAATCAACCACTCGGTACCCCGACGTGGATCGACCTGGGCATCCCGGATCTCGACCGGGCGATGGCCTTCTATGGGTCGGTCTTCGGGTGGGAGTTCGACGTGGGTCCCGAAGAGTACGGGCAGTACACGATGTGTCTGCTCGGCGGCAAGAAGGTCGCCGCGCTGATGCCGAATCCCGACGAGAACGCCACCGAGTTCTGGTGGAACGTCTACCTGGCGACGGACGACCTCGATGCGACGGTCGCTCGGTCCGCAGCCGCGGGCGGCACGTTACTGATGGAGCCGATGGACATCGCCGACCAGGGTCGGATGGCGATGGTGCGGGATCCGGCCGGTGCGCAGTTCGGCCTGTGGCAGGGGCGGGTGCACGTCGGCTGCGAGCTCGTGAACGAGCCGAACACGTTGTTGCGCAACGACTTGGTGACACCAAATCCCGGTCCGGCGCGGGAGTTCTACGCGGCGGTGTTCGACTTCACGCTGGACGGGAACGCCGACCTGCCCGGCATGGACTTCACCTTTCTGCGCAGGCCGGACGGGCACGAGATCGGTGGCATCGTGGGCGATACGGCCGCCTCGGAGTCTTCCTGGGGCACGCTCTTCCAGGTCTCCGATACCGATGCAGCCGTCGCCGCGGCCCGGGCCCACGGGGGTATCTCGGAGGACCCGACGGACATGGTGTACGGGCGGACCGCGGATGTTACCGATCCGTTCGGGGTGAAGTTCACGGTGGGTTCCCCGCTGCCGGGTGGGCAGGGGTAGAGGAGTTTCGGGGAGGAAGTAGCTATCCGGATTTCAGGACGACCGCGACGAGAGATGTCCGCAATCCGTACCTGCTGAGCGGTGGTGACGGTGGTTGTCACCGGGTTGTTGTCGGTCGATGGATCACGGTCGGTCGTGATCGTCGGTGCCCACGTCTTGTTCGTCCGGGTCTGCGACCGTGAGGACGGCGTCGACGATGTGCGGGTTGCGTTCGAGTGATCGGTCGATGAGTGGGTTGACGATGCCCCGAGGCGCCGAGATCGGCTGCCACCGCCGAGGAACCATGATGCGCGCCAATCGGTCCTCGATTCCGGTGACCACCCGGTCGGCGACGACTTCTGATTCGATTGCGGAGGCGAGGAACTTGGAAAAGAGCTGTTCGCGCATCGCGGTGATCAGATCGTTGTCATCGAACTCGGCGCGGGCGATGGGCACGGCGTCGCCGAGGAAACCATCCCGCCGACATCGACTCGACGATGGCGACAACCGCGCTCTGGGCGGCACGGAACGGATTCCTCGCCCTCCAGTGGCGCGCGGATCGACTCCGAGCCGACGACACACAGATCCACGCACTCATAGACGCCATGACCGGGATAGTCCGCAACGGGCTCACCCCAACCCTGCCCGAACGGTCACGGATGTACCACCGCCGCCGAGTTCGTCTGCGGCGATCCACGTACGCCAACGCCTGTGCGGGAACCCGGGTGGGAACCCATCGGGCTGCGACTGCCCGTCGAATGGGGTCAAGGCTTGTTCCGGGGCCGGGGGTGCGGCAGGATCGGAAGCGAGGACCGAAAGCCATGAACAGCGAGACCCCCGACTGGCGCAGCAACGGGGTACGAGTTATCCCGCCCGATTCGCTCGACCCCAACACACCGCAGACTCCGGGCATGCACCGGGCCGCTGCCATTACCCACGACCGCACCGGCGCCGACAAGATCTGGGCGGGCACGGTCACGATCCGTCCCGGCGCCCGCACCGGCGCCCACCATCACGGTGAGCTGGAGAGCGTGATCTACGTCCTCCGCGGTCGGGCCGCAATGCGGTGGGGCGAGCGCTTGGAGTACACCGCGGAGGTCGGGCCCGGCGGGTTCATCTTCGTGCCGCCCTACGTGCCGCACCAGGAGATCAACGCCCTCGACGACGAGCCGTTGGAGTGTGTGGTGGCGCGCAGCGGCCAGGAACCGGTGGTGGTAAACCTGAACATCGAGGGCGTGCCCGACCCCGAGCATGTGCCCTGGATCGACCCCGTCCACCCGGCGCCGGGCAACTCCGTCACGTAAGCCCCTCGGTAAGTTCTGGGTCCGCATCGGTCGTTCGGTCGGTTCGAACAGGCGGACAATCGCCTGGTGCGACGCCCGCCGCACCTGCGCGTCCTCGTGAAGATCGCCGGATTCTGCCCCGGGTGAACGCGTCGATCTGGCCGGGGGAAGGTCCTGCCTGCTCGTCGACACCGGACGTTATCCCAACTCCATATCCGAAAGCGCGTGGACAACGCTCGCGCCGCCGTGCTGTACCTCGGCGGTGTGGGTGCGATCGCTGCCGCGATGACTGCGACCGTGTTGCGGACCTCGGGGCTGCCGCAGGTCGTGGTGCCCACCGTCGGCGCGGTCTGTCTCGCCGTGGTGACGTTTGTCGCGGCTCGCTTCCTCACGCCCGCCGAGTTCCGCCGCTGGTCCCGCGCTCGCGCGGTGGCGGAGAGCATCAATCAGGTGATCTACCGGTTCCGCGCGCGAGCACGCCCTTCCGTGCGGAGACGGTGCCCTGCTGAGGCTGCACCGTGCGGTCGCCGAGATCGAGGAAGCCGCCGACGATCCGCCGCACATCGCGCGACACACAGCACTGCGGCCGACATGGTTGAGTGCCGATACGCAGGCCGACCTGACGAAACTTCCGCCATCCACCAGGACCGACCCCTTCCCGCAAGTTCTGCCGCACGACCGGTGAAAGTGTTCAAGAACCTGGACGAACACTTCGCCGGCTTCCTCCACCTCGCAGCCGCACTCACCCGCTTCAAGAAGCACTCCCCATGAGACACACTCTCATGGGACCGTGTATTGGATCGGCGCAGAAGTGTGGCGATGCCCTGATTCCACAGTCGGCAGTGAGAACGCGCCGGGGTCACTCTCGGCGGCGTTTGGCGCGGGCGGCGAATTCGTCGAGGACACGGACGACGTCCTTGGCTTGCCAGATCCGGTTGCGTCGTCCGTCGGTGATTTGGGTGAGTATTCCGGCGTCGACCAGGCGGTCGATCGCGATTTGCGCGTTGGCGCCGGTGACCCCCAGCGTGGAGGTGACGAGTTTGCTCTCGACGACCGGTTGGCGAAGGAGGAGGTCGGCGAGGCGGTGTACCGCCGCGTCTCGTCGCGCCGTCACCCGGGTGTGCCAGTCGGCTCGAACCGTTTCCAGGTCCCGGACGAGGGTGCGGCCGTTGGCGATGGCGGCGAATGATGCTTCCGCGATCGACCGCATGATCGGCTCGAGGTTGCCCGACCGGTACTCGTCGAGGGCTTGGAAGTAGGTGGCGGTGTCGTGCAGGAGGCCCGCGGACACCGGTACGGCGACGCTGCGGGCGAGCTGTCCGCCGCGCAGCATCGCCTGGATCAGGGCGCGACCGACGCGCCCGTTGCCGTCTGGGAACGGGTGGATGGTTTCGAACTGTGCGTGTGCGACCGCTATCTGGGCGACCACGGGTACGTCGACGCGGTTGGCGAAGGCGGTCAGGTCGTCGATCAGTTCGGGAACGCGGTCGTGGTGTGGGGGGACGAATTGCGCGGTGTGTGGTGCGAGGCTTCCGCCGCCGATCCAGACCTGCTGTTGCCGCCATCGGCCGGCGATGTTCGGATCGCCGTGTTCGAGCAGTGCCCGGTGCATCTGCAGGATCGCGTCGGCGTCGATGCGGTCGGACAACTCCAACGCGGCCTGCATGGCCCGGACGTTTCCGACGATCAGGCGGGCGTTGCGGGAGGCGTGCTCGCCGAGTTCTGCCAGCGCGATCTGGCGGGCCCCGCTGGTGAGGTTCTCGATCTCTGAGCTCGATGCACTCTCGGTGCGCAACAGAATGGATGCGAACGGGGCGGTGATGTGGCCGACCTCGGCGTCGAAGCGGGTGAGTTCGGTCGCCGCTTCCTCCGTCAGTGCCTGCAGTTCGCCGTTCAGTGAGATGGTCCGGTTCGCGATGAATGGCGGTACCGCCGCGCGGTAGGGGCCGGCGGTGAGGCGACGTTCGCGTCGAGATCCGTAGTCGCCGGTGGTGCTGACCCAGGGATGCTCCTCGTGGGCGACGGGCGGCCACCGCTGTCCGTCATCAACCGATGTCATATCCGGACCATACTATTGGTTAGTAATTTATCCAATGGTATGGGTGGTGTACGATTCCCGAACGGGCGCGGCTGGCACACGCCGCTGTCGAATACATTGAGCACTTCACCACCAATGAACCCGCCGCGAGTGCTTACGAGCTGGCCTTTTCGGGGACTCGGGAAGATCACGTGGCTGCATGCTCAAAGCCGGGATGGCATAGCGGCTTACGCCGCGAGATGTTGGTCAACAGGGCAGGAGCCTTTTGCAGGCCAGAGCCAATTCGACCTCCACAGTGGAGAGCTTGATCGGCGAGCGCAGTCGCAACACAATCGGCGCGTAGCACTCGAGCGAAGAGCTGTCCTCCGCTCACAGCGTGACGGGTGACGGCTCACGCCTGGTGTGGAAGGTCGTTCGCAGGTTCGATGTGGTGCCGTTGACCCGGGATTTGGATATGTGGGTCGACGACGAGAGCGCGATCCAGGTGGACTCTGAGGTGAATCTGACGGCAATTGCGCGCGCCCACGGGGCGATCTGGCAGCCGTTCTGCGGTGCCATGGCGGGGCCCCGGCACACGACGGCACCGGAGCCGTGGTGTGCCTGTCTGACGCCCAGCAGTAGGTGGGTGAGATGGCGGTGTCGGCGGTGGACCGAGTTGGGCGTGACGGGGCACGGTCATAGTTGTTGCGACTGAGTCGTGCACGCTCTCGTGCGCTGCAACGACGGGCAGTTTGTTGTGCTCGGGTTGTCCCGACGAGACGCGTCGGGCATCGACTCGTTCGCCGGCACCGCTGTGGGGCACCGTCGCCCTTTGCGTCTCTGGTGATTCCGGTGCGATCCTTTGGCCGTGGGGTGCCTGCACGCCCTTGCATCTACGGATGGTCGAGACCGGCCGGAGGCTCGGTGATCAGTGTGCCCTGGATTGGGCTGCTACCTGCCGACGTTTGATCAATCCCCATTAGGCGGCACGGTGCCAGTGCTGGCACCTCGATGAGGGCCTGCCCTCATCGAGCTGACGTCAGCAATCCAACGATTGCAATCGCAATTACCGAGGCGACACCACAGATTGTCCACGCCTGCACAGCGGTCCGGCGCCAGTGGGGAGTGTGGATCCTGATGGACGGCGCGGGGGCAGTCCTGAATTCACTGATACTTGACTGTTCGGGTTCATTGCTGTGACGGTGCGACATCGCATCCGCGGCGAGCGCTGCGCTGAGGGAGGCGACCACCACAATCAACGTGACGGCGATGACCACAACAGTCCAGGGCATATGGCTACCGAGCCTTTACGATTTCTGGGACGTCGACGGGATGTGGTCGACCCGGGCGTGGGGCGCGAATGGAGAGGGTCGAAGCATCACCGGTGCCGCGATGAGGCCGGCGAATGTCGCGGCGACAATCGCTGCGGTGGCGCCCAGTGAGTTGGTGACCATCCAGGCGGGCATGGCTACAGAAAGCGAGGCAACCGCACCGCAGCCTGGATGGGTGAAGCGTTCTGTACCGCCGGGTCTCCACTGCTTCATGGGTAGCGAGGGATGCATTCCATGCTCCTTTCGCAAGGGATCGATGCAGGCGGTTCTGAAATCGGGTCTGATTGGCAGGCCGCCTGTGGGGTTTGTCTGTCCCCTCCGGTAACGATTAAGGGTGATTTGGATCACAATTTAGTTGCAGGGCTTCGTTTGTACCGCATTGCTGTCGGGAGCGCCACTAGGCAACTGTCCATGTTCAGAACGCCCGAAACCCTTCCGTATAACACGGGATCGCCGACATTGACCGCCGCCGGTGCTGGCTAAGCTCACTTTGCGTGGGGATTGAGTTGGTCAAGCGTTCTACGGGGACCGAACGAATACGCACCCGTGGCGTAACGCGGACGCCGACCAGCGACCTGCACAGAGAGACGGGCTTCGCACTCGTCGTTCATCGTGTTCGAGGGCGCGACCGCTACTTTCCCGCGGTGCGCCGGGTGTAGAGATCCGGATGGAGGGCCGAACCAGAATGTGAATCGCTGACATTCCTGGTCGAGTGGTGCAATACCGAGTCGTTGCAGCGTGTTCCATTCGGCCTGGAGATGGGACTTTCACGTGTGGGAGCGGCTGGGGCTCAGTGTGATCGGCGCCGAGTACCCGCCTGGCCGGTGAGCGTCGAGGTCGATTCGATGTGGCATGGCGATCGATACGACAGCCGAACTCGGCATGAGCGCTCCCGGGAATGAACGGACATCAACGGGACCTAAGACTCTTTGCAAGTGCTTTTGCCGAGCCTACGATTCCGCGGGTGACACTCGGCTCCCTATCCATGGCCCTCCTACGCGTGAACTATCGGCTGGCGCGGCTTCCGCTACAACTGATTGAAGACCTGGCGGTGTCGCGGCTCGACGAACAGGAGCCGATACGGCTTGCCTACGAGCAGATCCTGATCGGCTGCGACCGTGCAGCGGCGTACCTGCTCAACGATGAGAACGCGGCAAGGTGCGCGACGGACCTCGAGCGGCGGACCACCTCGGTGCGACTGCTGATTGCTCGTGAAGATCATCGCGTCCGGCGCCGTGGTGTGATCTTGCTCGATGAGCAGCGTGAGCGGTTTCATCGACGCCGGCAGAAGGACGCGGGTTCGCCGCAGTGACGTGTGCCGGTTTCGCCGTTGCGGTGGTGTGAGGTCGGCACAGCGTTCGGCTACTGACTCCCACGGTTCATCCGATGTGAAATCGTATCGCACGTTACTTCCGTGATCACTGGCTAGCAGATCGCGTATTCGTGCTGCGTTGATGGGGGAAGTGTAGGTGTACGGCCAGTCGCTCGCGTGGAACTGTGTGGACTTTTGTTCGGGTGCGGTCTTCCCAACTCTCGCAATGACGATCGTAATCCACGCTCGGTTCTCGACATCACGGGACTGTCGAATCCTCCTGCCGGAAGGTGAATTCGGTCCAAAGGAGACCTGATGCCTGTATTGCCGGGCTTGGATGCACCATGCACAGCACTCCGCGATCGATTTGTGCTGCGGGTTGGATTTCAACGGCGCGGAGCTGACGGCATATCTGCGTGACGAATCCATCGACGTAGGTGGCAGGCGGTATAGACGCCTTCGAGAACATCTGCTGGTGGCTGTCGGACTCACCATCCCCATCTTCGGACAGATCACCGACAGCTGACGCACTGCTCCCACGTTCCGGCCGGTACAGGGACCGTCGGGAAACGGTGGCCCCGACGTCGTGACCCGCCGGTACGGCGGATACATGCACCCGGACAGCACGTTCGACACCTTTCACATCATCGTGTCCGAATGGGACGAATCCAGATGGCCCTACCGGGCCGTGCAATTTCGGGTACAGGACGCCGCTTATCTTCGCTTGCCAAGTGCTCCCGCATGCTCGCCGACCTGGCCGGCGGTCACGGTGATCGCACCATCGGTCAGCGGATGCGGGAATACACTCGGCCACCGGTATTGATTATCGATGATTTCGCGATCCGTTGCGAAATCCCCACCGGATAGATTGCACGCTGACAAATGGCCGACGGGGGCCACACCCGCATGGGGTGACATCTGACCTGTGAAAATCAGTCTGCACGCTGAAAGGATGCTGCAATGCCGAAGCCGTTCCCCGAGGGTTCCACCGCGACGTAAGTGCGGTCGCCCGCAAGCGCGAAGCCCCGCTGAATCAGATCGCCGCGACCACCGTGGTGCTGCCGTCGCTCGGTGAAAACGTCACGGCGGCGACTATCACCCACTGGCTCACATCACGAGGTGACCGCATCGAAGGGGGGAACCGTTGCTCGAGGTGTCCACCGACAAGGTCGACACCGAGGTCCGTCGCCGACGGCCGGAATTCTCGTTGAAATCCTCGCTTCAGAGGACACTGTCGTCGAGGTCGGCGGCCCACTGGCGATGATCGGAGCGAACGCAGCGGAGGTGACACTGCCGGAACCCGCGCCCATCGTCGAACCGGTGACGGTGTCCGGCGCGGACCGCGTCGAGAAGCTACCACGGATCCGCCGCACCATTGCCCGGAGAATGATCGAATCACTATACACAGCAGTACAATTCACGACAGTCGTCGAGGTCGATGTCACCAGGATCGCCCGCTTGTGGGACCGGGAAAAGCGGTGTTCCACGCACGCACAGGTATGAAGCTTCGTTCCTGCCGTTCTTCGTGGCCGCCGCTGTCGAATCGCTCGGCGACCATCCGGTGATCAACTCCTCGCTCGACGCCGAGTGCACCGAAGTCACCTACCACGGTGCCGTCCACCTGGGGATTGCCGTCGACAGCGACAAGGGACTGATGGTGCCCGTCATCCGTGACGCCGCAACGTTGGGAATTCCCGACCTCATCCGGTCCATCGCCAGTGTCGCGGACAGTGTGCGTGCGGGCACGGTCCGCCCCGACGATCTGTCCGGCGGCACCTTCACCACGACCACCGCATCGTCGAAGGCGTCGACGCCGACGCCGCCCGCTACCTCACCACGGTGCGGCAACGGCTGGAAACGGGCTTTGGCCATGCAGCTCTGCATCAAGCACAGGTTGAACTCGAACCAACCTGACAATCTCCATTTGTCTCAATCGATCTGGGCCAACGCGCGAGGCGAGACGGACCAGTTGTTGCCGTTGCTGTCACTCGTCCTTCGGCGAGACGAAATCGAGATGGCGGCCCAGCGGTGCGGCCGCGGTCCCGGCGCCGACGACGAGGGTGAGCGCGGCGATGGCGCCGAACCCGGCGGTGAGTGTGGCGACCGCGGCGACGCCTCCGACGAGTAGTGGTCCTCCGGCGTCGCCGAGTTCGCGTCCGAGTTCGGCGGCACCCATGGTCTGTCCCATCCTTTCGTCGGGGGTCGCGCCGGCCAGCGCCGCAAAAGCCAGCGGGGTGATCAGTCCCGTGCCGGTGCCGATGACCACTGCGGAAAGCAGCACACCGAGCAGGCCGGGGAGCATCGCGCACCCGAGTCCGGTGGCGGTTATCAGCAGGCCCAGCGCGGTTCCGGCGCCGGCCGAGATGCGACCTGTGTCCAGTGCCCGCCCGGCTCGCGGCTGCACGAGGGCGGCGCAGGCGGCGAGGACGGACACGGCAGCGCCGGTCGCCACCGAGTCGAGCCCGGCGGCGGCACCGGCGACCGGCAGGAATCCCACTCCCACCGACAGCGCCGAGGTTGCGAACGCGAGTGCGACGGTGGGCCGGAGAAACGCCCGATCCGTCAGTCGGCGTGCCAGGTCCAGGACGGTCTGCCGGTCGCGCGGCAGGGGTGGCAGGGCGGGCACCACGCGCGCCGCCCATGCCGCGATGGTGAGCGCGAGGGCGGTCATCACCGCGAACAGCAGTGTGAGGCCGCTGAGCCACACCAGCACGCCGCCCAGCAGTGGGCCGAGCGTGTAGCCGAGGCTCTTGTAGAAGCCGTATGTTCCGAACGCGGTGCCGTGCCCGGCTTTCGGGGTCATCCGTGCGACCAACGCACTTGCGGCCGGGGAGAACGCGGACGCGGCAGCGCCCTGCCCGATCCGGGCCAGCCACAGCCAGTTCGAGTCGCCGACCACGACGAACAGGGCGGAGGCTGCGGCGAATCCGAGGAGCCCACCGAGCAGGACCGGTCGGGCACCGATCCGGTCGGCGAGTGTCCCGAACACGGGTTTGAGCACTACCTCGGCGCCGTCGTACAGCGCCAGCAGCAGACCGAGGTACAGGAGGGAGCCGGCCGGGTCCTCGAGGTCGAAGGCGAGGTTCGCCGCGACGGCATGCGCCCCGAAGGCCGTGGTGAAACCGGCCGCGTACAGCGGCCACATCCGCCACCGCGCGGCTGGCGACGCGGCTCCGGTCATGGCCGTTCGCTGTCGGCGGCGGGTTCCGTCAGCCAGCGCGCTCCGGCTCCCTCACTCGTCACCAGGAAAATGTAACAGCGGCTACATCGGACGAAGTCCTGCGCGTTACGTCACTCGGTCGCCGATCGTTCAGCGGAGGGCGGTCCCGCGACGAAGTCGGCCAGCGAAAGTGTGGCTGTTCGGTCGTGTCGGTTGCGGATGAAGATGGTTCGGTCGGTCAGGTTGGTCACGGTGGTGCACAGGGTGGCGAGCGGGTCGTCGCCCGCGGCGGTGCGGTGCACACCGGTGGGAACGGGGGACCCGGTCAGGACTCGATCGAACCAGTCGACGTCGGGTTCCAGGGCCGGGGTGATGTCTTCGAGGACCCTGCCCCGGGCAAGGCTCTCGTCGCGTTGCCCGAGGTTGGCGGTGGCGGCATCGGCCGGCGCCCGGTCCGGCGAGTTGGGCATGAACCGGATGTGGTTGGTGTGCCATTCGAATGCTCTCTCGGGTGAGAGTTCACGGACGGCGTGACGCCCCGCGGCCGTTTCGACGACGGCGACGCGACCGGTGTCGGTCTCGCCGATCGTGTACGCGAAGCCCCCGGCGCTGGGGTGAGTGCGCAGAAAATCGACGGCGTCGGTGAAGGTGGTGCACTGCTGCAGTCCGCGGGCGACGAAATGGCGGCCGGGAGCGAAGATCGGAGTGGTGACCTGGATGTGGTTGATGCCCCACACCAGTCCGGCGGCGTTGGCGGCGAGGGTGTTGGAAGGCACGAACCCGGGATACCACTCGACGGTGACCGGCAGGTCCCCGTCGATGTGCAGGGTCAGGAGCATGAAATGTCCGTCGAGGGCGGGAGCGCCGTCCTCGTTGTGCGCGATGAAGGACGACGTGCCGCGCCAGGCGAGGTCGGTGCAGCCGGTGCCGTCGTCGACGCCGACGTCGCCGCGCAGATTGGCCAGCAGCAGGTCCTCGTAGGGCAGCGCGGCGCCGGCAGCGAGCGCACGCAGTTCGGCGGTGAGGTGCGGGAACGCCTGTTCGGTGGCTGTCACCACGTCGGTCAGGATGCGTCGTCCGCGACCGCTGCGGGTGAAGGCGTGCAGGCCTTCGCGTTCGGGCAACTGGTTCTGCACGGCGGTGATCGAGGCGCGGGCGTACTCACCGAGCAGGGTGAACGCGGCGGTGCGTTCACCCGTCACCACCACCCATCGCAGTCCGGCGACCGTGGTCTCGTCGATGTGGGCGTTCATCGTCCGCTGAACTGCGGGGTTCGCCGTTCGAGCACGGCCCCGACTGCCTCGTGGTGGTCTTCGGTGTGATGCGCGACCGCCTGCATGGCCGCCGACAACTCGAGGATGCTCTCGAGGCTCTGGTGCTGCCCTTCGCGCAGCAGTCGCTTGGTCATCCGCAGCACGTGCGGCGGGTTCGCCGACACCCGGGATGCGAGTTCGTGGGCGGCGGTCAGGAGGTACTCGGGCTCGGTGACCGCGGAGACCATGCCCCACTCGAGTGCGGTGTGCGCGTCGATCGCCTCACCGGTGAAGGCCATCTCGCTGGCGCGGGCCATGCCGATGGCGCGGGGCAGCAGCCAGGCGCCGCCGTCGCCGGGGATGATGCCGACCTTGACGAAGCTCTCGGCGAATTTTGCGGTGGTCGAGGCGATCCGCAGGTCGCACATCATCGCCAGGTCGCAGCCGGCTCCGATGGCCGCCCCGTTCACGGCGGCGATCGTCGGGATCTCGCAGTGATACAAGGCTTTCGGGATGCGCTGGATGCCGTGCCGGTAGCCTTGGCGCAGTTCTGCGGGTGACCCGCCGAACATGCCGTCCTTGTCGCGCATGTGTTTGACGTTACCGCCGGACGAGAACGCGGAGCCGGCGCCGGTGAGGATCGCCACCCGCACGCTCGGGTCGCGGTTGACCGCGGTGACGGCCTCCTCGAGCGCGTCGATGGTGTCGGCCTCGGAGATGGGATTGCGGGCCTCGGGGTTGTTGAGAGTCCAGACGACGGTGTCGCCGGTGCGGTCGGTCAGCAGGGGGTCGCTCATGCGTGTGCTCCAGAGAGTTTGTCGGACAGTACGATCCGCACGTCAACCGGGACGATTCCGGTGTCAGAGGCGATGACGGGGTTGAGGTCGAGTTCGCTGATTTCCGGGTGCGCGGCGACGATGTCACCGACGCGGACGAGGAAGCGGGCCAACGCTGTCCGGTCGATCACCGGAAGGTGGCGGTAGCCGTCGAGCATGCGGGAGGCGATGGTCTCGTCTACCATCTCGTGGGCTTCGATCTCGGTGAACGGTGCCGCGCGGAAGGTGACGTCCTCCAGGGCTTCGACCATCACGCCACCGCTGCCGAACGCCACCACCGGACCGAAGATCGGGTCGTGGGTGGCGCCGACGAGCAGTTCGACGCCCTGATCGGCCATCGGGGTGACGACGATGCCGTCGATCACCGCGCCGCGCACGTTCTCGGCGACCGCGTCGATGATCGCCTGTGCATTCTCCGCGGCGCCGGCGCCGACCACGTTCAATTTCACGCCGCCGACGTCGGACTTGTGGATCACCTGTGGCGAGACGATCTTCAGTGCACACGGCCGCCCGTATCCGGTGACCGCGGTGACGACCTCATCGATGGTGCGGGCGAAGGTCCATCCGCCGATGTCGACCCCGGCGTCCTCGACGAGGGCGCGGGCGGTGGGCTCGTCCAGGATCCCCGTGCCCACCGCAGCACGTGGTGCTGGGGCGGGGAGGGTGAGGGACGACCGCTGCGACGCGGTGGCGAGTCGTCGTCCGCGCCGGTCGAGGGCGGCGACCACCCGGACGGCATGGTCGATGGAGTTGATCACCGGAACCCCACCGGCCCGCAGGCGGTCGTGGTTGGAGACGATGTCCCCGGCATAGCAACTCTGTACCAGCAGGGGAACCCGGTGGGCGGTGGTCAACTCGAGGAGTCGCTCGGCGGTGGCGTCCTCGGCGGCTGTCAGGCTGGCGTCGAACCGCAGGTGATAGCCGCCGTACAGTCCCACGATCAGCACCAACCCGACTGCGGGATCGCTCATCAGGGCGTCCACCGCGTCGGCGAACACCGTGGGATCGGCATCGCTGGCCCCGGCCACGTCGACAGGGTTGACCACCGACGCCGGCCCACCCAGCAGATCACGCAGGACCTGCTGGGTCCGCTCACCGATCTGCGCGAGTTCGATCCCGCGCGCGGTCAGTGCATCGGCGGCCAAGGTGGCGTGGCCGCCGCCGTCGGACAGGATGGCGACCTTGCCGCCTGATGCGATCGGCGCGGTGGTGGCCATTGCTCCTGCGACGACGGCCAGTTCGTCCGAGCGGTCGACCAATTCCACGCCGGCCTGGCGGAGGACCGCGGTGGCGACGGCGTCCGAACCGGCGATCGACCCGGTATGGGAGAGCGCCGTGCGCTGCCCGATCTCGGAGCGGCCGCCGCGCAGCATTACCACCGGCTTGTCCTCCACCGCGCTCGCCGCGGCGACCAGGAACGCCCGGCCGTCCGCGAAACCCTCCGAGTGGATGGCGACGGCGCCGGTGCGGGTGTCGCGCGCGAGTTCGGTGACGCATTCGTCGTAGCGGACGTCGGCCTGGTTGCCGAGGCCGATGTAGGCGTGGAAGCCGGGGCCCTTCAGAGCACGGTTGTCGTTGACCAGGGACAGCAGCATGTTTCCGCTCTGGGTGACCACGCTGATCGGGCCCGTGGGCACGTCCTGCAGGCCCACCAGGTTGGCGCCGGTGGAGACGTTGAGCATTCCCGAGGTGTTCGGGCCGATGACCCGGATACCGGTCTCGGCGATCGCTCGCGCCAGCGCGGCGTCGAGCTCGGCGCCCGAGTCTCCGGTTTCCTTGAATCCGTTGGCCAGCACCACCGCTCCGGCGATGCCGACGGCCGCGCAGTGGCGCAGGGCGTCGGGCACGGCGGCGCCGGGAAGCGCGATGAGAGCGACGTCGACGCCGTAGGGCAGTCCGTCGATCGAGGGGACGACCTCGAGGCCGAGGATCTCGGTTGCTTTCGGGTTGACCGGGTACACCGGGTGCGCGTACCCGGCCTGCTGCAGAGCGCGCACGGCCTGGAAACCGCGCTTGGTCGGGCTGGTCGAGGCACCGACGATCGCAATGGAGCGGGGATCGAACAGGCGCTGGAGCGCCGTGCGCGTCTCGGCCGGCAGGGTCTCGGCGACCGCGACGGAGGAAGGCTGAGCCATCGTTGTCATCTCTACTTTCCCTGGAAGATCGGAGTGCGGCGTTCGGCGAATGCCGCCACGCCTTCGGCCCAGTCCTGCGTGCCCATCAGCGCCAGCAACTCCTGGGGCTCGGTCTCGAGGACGACGTCGAGGGGGTCGTTACGCCGCAGCGCTGCCTTCATCCGGGCGAGCGAGAGCGGGGCCTTCCCGGCGAGCGTGTCGGCGAGCGCGTGCGCCGCGTCCAATAGTGCGTCGGCGGCAACTGCCGAGTGCGCCAGTCCCCACTCCACCGCCTCGGCGCCGGTGAAGCGTTCGCCGAGGATCAGCATGTCGGTGGCCCGCCGCAGTCCGACGAGGCGGGGGAGTCGGTTGGTGACACCCCCGCCGACGAAGGTGCCGATGCTGACCTCGGGGAAGCCCAACTGGGCGTCCTCGGCGACGACGAGGAAGTCGGCGCTGACCGCCATCTCCGCGCCGGCGCCGAGTGCGTAGCCGTTGACCGCGGCAACCACCGGGGTGTCCATCGATTGGATCTGCTCGCACACTCTCTGGCCAAGGTCGAGATAGCGAGCCTGCTCCTCCCGGCTGCGGGTGCCGGACTTGTGGGCCTTCAGATCGGCGCCGACGCAGAAGGCGCGGCCTGCACCGGTGATCACGACCGCGCGCACGTCCGGATCGGAATCTGCCGCGACCAGTTCGTCGATCAGCGTCTGGTACAGCTCCTCGCTCACCGCGTTGAGGCGGTCGGGGCGGTTCAGGGCCAGGGTCGCGGTCGAACCCGAACGGGTTGCCAGGACGGTCGTCATCGTCTCACGTCTCTTTCTCGTCGATCTGGCTGTAATGCGTTGTCCTGCTGACGGTGTGGCCGCAGGGTACTGCCCGTCGGGGTGCTTCCGAGAGGGGCCGCTGTGATCCATATAACCGCATCCAGGCTGTCGATGCAAGAAAAGTTGCAAAAATGTGAGTTGACGCAAATTGGGGAGTCCTTCATTCGTGTCGGGAACCTGGTTGTCGTTGTGGCACTTGATGATTCCGGTCGAGTGCGGATCGCTGGACGCAGCGGGGATGCTCATTTCGGGCGACGTCCGAGCGTCGACCGTTCGGCGTCTAGCCAGGTGAGAGGGCGTTTCCGTGAACGCAGTAATGAATTGCATTGAGTGGCATATATGCAAATGGACTTGCATCCAGCGCAGATGACGTGTTTCATGGCTGGCACGCAGTTACCTGGGTCACATCCGCGTTTCACGGAAGAAGGCATCGTGCCAACCTCGATTTCCAGCTCGGAAAACCTCGAGCACTCCATCAACACTCGTCAGCTGACGATGATCGGCATCGGCGGCGTCATCGGTGCCGGCCTGTTCGTCGGCAGCGGCAAGGCGATCTCCTCCGCAGGCCCGGGCATCGTCCTGGTCTATCTGTTCACCGGGCTCCTCATCATCCTGGTGATGCGGATGCTCGCCGAACTGGCCACCGCGAGCCCCGAGACCGGTTCGTTCTCGACCTACGCCTCCCGCGAACTCGGTTCGTGGGCAGGGCTTTCCGTTGGGTGGCTCTACGCATATCACTGGTGCGTGACCGTCGCCTTCGAGGCGATCGCCGGCGCCGCGATCACAAACCAACTGATCCCCGCCGTGCCCACCTGGCTGTACGCACTGATCTTCATGACCGCGTTGACCGGGGTGAATCTGGCGGCGGTCACCTCCTTCGCGCGGTTCGAATTCTGGTTCGCCATGATCAAGGTGACGGCGATCGTGCTGTTCATCGGTATCGGCGTCGCCGCGATCTTCGGCGTCCTGCCGCACTTCGACTCGCCCGGCACCTCGAACCTGCTCGGGCACGGTGGGCTGTTCCCGAACGGTGTCACACCTCTGCTGATCGCCACCTTGACGGTGTTCTTCTCCTACTTCGGCACCGAACTGGTCACCATCGCCGCTGGTGAGGCAAAGGACCCTGTCACGGCCGTCCGCAAGAGCATGCGCAGCGTCGCCTGGAGAATCCTGATCTTCTACGTCGGCTCCATCCTCGTCGTCGTCACGCTGCTGCCGTGGGACACCGCCGAGGTCACCAAGAGTCCGTACACCGCCGTGCTGAACCTCCTCGGCCTGCCCGGCGCGCACACCATCATGAACCTGGTCGTCCTCACCGCGGTGCTGTCCTGCCTGAACTCGGGCATCTACTCCTCCTCCCGGATGCTCTTCTCGCTGGCCCGCCGCGGGGAAGGCCCCCGAGTGCTCGCCCGGACCGGTAAGTCCGGAGTTCCCGTGAAGGCGGTGCTCGCAGCCTCCAGTGCCGGATTCGTCGCGGTCATCGCGAACTACTTCCTGCCCACCGGGGCCGTGTTCACCTTCCTGCTCAGCTCGTCCGGCGCCGTCGCCGTGGTGGTCTACCTGTGCATCTGCGGTACGCAGATCGTCGGCCGCCGCAAGAAGACCGCGGAGGAGACGGCTGCGTTACCGGTCAAGATGTGGGGCTTCCCCTGCCTGTCCTATGTGGTTGGCGTCATCCTGCTCGCCATCGTCGTCGGTATGGCGTTCACTCCCGCCACTCGAACGCCCTTGGTGCTGACCATGATCGTCACCGCCCTGGCCGTCGCCGCGGGCCTGATTCGCCAGCGACGCACCACCGTGCCGGCCGGAAACGGCAATACCACGCTGACCGAATCTCGCCGGCAGTAGCCTTCGCGCACAAGGAGAGTGGGTGCATCCGATCGGATGCACCCACTCTCCTCTGGCGGTCTAAGCGTGGATCGGCTACTGCGGCTTGCCTGTTGCGGCATCGGTGACATACACGCTGAAGCTACTCAAGAGCTTCTCCTCCTCGAGGAGGGTTTCGCGCACCCGGTGTCCGAGAAGTTGTGCGACGCCGCCGGACATGGCCTGAGCCAGCGAGGTGAACGCTGTCATCGACCGCAACACCGAGGCGCTCGACGCGTCGATGTAGAAGGTGTCGTGCGCCGATGCGGCAAGCGGAGAGCTGGCATTGTCGGTGAACGCGATGACGTGTGCACCGCTGTGCCGCGCCCACTCGGCGGCCCGAACTGTGTCGACGCTGTAACGGTGGATGGACATCGCCACGAAGCAGTCGCCCTCGCGGACCCGACGCAAATCGTCGGTCAGCGAACCGACGCTGGCGTTGACCGTCTCCACGTCCTCGCGAAGCATGCGCAGCAAGTATCCGAGCAAATACGCCGGGGCGTGGCACTTGCGCAATCCCATGACGTGCACACGCGGAGCCCGGGCGAGGTGTTCGACCGCTGAATCCCAGGTGGAATCCTCGATCCGGGCGAACGTGCGGGCGATGTTGGCCTGGTCGAGGGCGACGGTCTGTTCCAGCAGCCCGGCCCCGTCCGCGGCCATGTGCTCGAGGTTGTCGAAACGGCGCAGCAGCTGCGCCTGCTCCTGGAGGCGTTCGCGGCACAGGCGCGTCAGCCCGGGATATCCCTTGAGTCCCAGTCCCGTCGCGAACCGTACGACGGTGGCCTCGTTGACGCCGACCGCGGCCGCTAGTTCCGAGATCGTCATGAACGCCACCGCCTCAGGGTCGGACATCACCCGCTCGGCGATTTTCTTGTGCGACGGCGACAACGTGCCCTCGCGCTGACGAATCTCGGTGAGCAATTCCTCGAAGGTCGCAGGACCCGCCGTCTTGGACTTCGTGGCCATGCGCGCCCTCTTCTCCTCGGGAACCGGTGGGTGATCACAGTCGAGCTAACGCCATCGTAATGGTTGCGATCTTGCTTCAAGACGTGCCACTGCAATTGCCGTTGCACTCTTTGGGTGTTCATCGCGAAACGGCTAGATCGGGTCTCTCGTGATGCCTTCACCGTCGCTTACGGGCGATTGAGCGCGGGCGGTCCAGGGTAGTCGGCTCAGTAGTCCGCACGGTCAAATCCATCCGTGGGAGTCGACGATGATGACCAGGCTGCAGGTCGCGATCGCGGTGATCGTGGGATATTGGCTGGGCCGGGCCCGCCACACGAAGCTTGTCGCGGCGGGTGCCGGACGCCTTGCAGGCAGCCCGCAGGAGATGGTCGACCACGCCGCGAAGCTGCTGGAGGCATCGCCCGAGTTCGTCGCCCTCGACGAATCGGTGCGCGGTCAACTCCTCGATGCCGTGAGGGTGGCGGCCGTGACCGCCGGCACCGCCCGGAGCGACGTCGACATCGACCGTCTGCTCCCAAGCAGCGGTGACGACATCCTCCGGACCGCCGAAGACCTGGCCGAGGGCGCCGTGGACCAGGTCGAGGATGTCCCCGCCGATGACGTGGAGACCGACGGAGACGACGACACCGACGACGAGGAACCGGTCGCCGACGCGTCCGTCGCGGACGCTTCTACCGCAGATGAGGGGAGTGCTGCGGCGCCTCCACCGTCCACTGCCGAGGTCCGGGCGTGGGCCCGCGAACACGGCTTCCCCGTCTCCGACCGCGGACGACTACGCGCCGAAGTCTGGGATGCCTACACCGACGCCCACCCTGAGCGTTAGGCCCGAGTCTCGGGAGCCAGCACGATGTCGAAATTGGTTCTGGCCCAGCTGCGGTCATTCAGTTCGCGTCCATTCGGGGTGGGTGTGCCGACGGGTTGCTGCTCGAAGTGGGTGATCAGCGAGTCCTTGACGCCGAAGACGGAGTCTCCGATGTCGATCTGCGGATCGCCGGCGACGAAGATGTGGGTGACCAGCGTCCGCTGGTGCGGTGCGGAGACCATGAAGTGCAGGTGCGCCGCCCGCACGGGGGAGCGGCCCGTGGCCTCGAGCATCCGGCCGACCGGTCCGTCGTGCGGGATCGGGTACGGGACCGGTGTCAGCCCCCAGAATCGGTAGCGTCCGTTGTCGTCGGAATACAGGTGGGCCCGGCCGGTGATCCGGTGGTCGTCGTACTGGACGTCGTAGTAGCCGTCCTCGTCGCATTCCCACACCTCGATGCGGGCGTGGGGGACGGGACGGCCGTCGGTGTCGGTGACGCTGCCCTCGATCCAGCACGGTTGTCCGGTCGCACCGCCGGCGATGTCACCACCACAGGGGATTTCGGGTGCGTCGTCGACGAAGAACGGACCGAACACGGTCGCCTCGGTGGCATCATGGTCGGCCTGATTGTTCACCGCGATCGTCTGCATGGAAGCGCCCAGCACGTCGGAGAGGAGGACGAACTCCTGCCGCGTGTCATCGGTGATGTGCCCGCACTCGGTGAGAAACGTGATGGCGGTATTCCATTCGGCCTCGGTCAACCGGACCTCCCGGATGAAACCGTGCAAATACTTCACCAGGGACTGCATGAGCTGCCGCAGTCGCGGATCCGCGGTGCCGGCAAACGAGGCGGCCACTCGTGCAACGAGTTCCTCCTCCACCGTTTGCTGCTCGTCGCTCTGTGTGCTGGCTGAGTCGGGTGCAGTCGTGGGCTGCTCGGTCATGATCGGCTCCGTGCGTTCGGATTCGTGGTCATCGTTCTCGGATCGGATCCGCGCTGTGCCGCGTCGAGAAGGCGCCGAAGTTCCTCGGCCGTGACGGGGCGGGGGTTGCTTGTCGGCACCACCGGCAGGATCGCCTCGACCGCTTGGTCGATATCGGTGGAGCGGAATCCGTAGTCGTGCAGCGCTGTCGGAGCAGCGAGTTGCTGCCGCAGCCGCTCGAGGCCATCGACGGCTGTGGACGCCCCGAGAGCGGAGGCAATGCGACGTTCGGCTTCCGGGGCCGCAGCGGAGTTGAAGGCGAGAACGTAGGGCAGCACGGTGGCGTGGGTCTGGGCATGCGGGAGGTCGAAGGCGCCGCCGAGAACGTGGCAGATCTTGTGATGCAACCCGGAGCCGGCGGACGCGAAGGCAACCGCGGAAAGGTAGGCCCCGTACAGGGCCTGTTCACGGCCGGGAACATTGTGCGGGTCCGTCGCGATCGCGGGCAGGCCGGCGGCCAGTGCCCGAATGCCCTCCACTGCCAGGGCGCCGTTGATCGGGTCGGCGCGGGGCGCCCACATCGAGTCGATGCAGTGCGCGAGCCCGTTCACACCCGAGGCGACGGACAGCTCCACCGGGAGCGAGAGCGTCAGCTCGGCGTCGTAGATCACCGACACCGGAAGCACCCGGTCGTCGATGCCGGTGGTCTTGCGCGATGCCTCGGTCAGACCCCACACGTTCGTCGCTTCCGAGCCTGCGTAGGTGGTCGGGACCGCCACGATCGGCAGTCCCGTGGTCAACGCCACCGCTTTCGCGAGCCCGGTGGCCGACCCGCCACCGACGCAGACCACGACGTCGACGTCGTGTGCGATGGCCGCTGCCCGGGCCCGTTCGGCCACCGATACCGGCACGTGCATCACCACCTCGTCGTGGCGATACACGCCCGGCAGGTCGGCGATGACCTGTTCGGCGCGCCCGGCCTCGGCCGCCGAGGCGATCACCATCACCCTGGACGCGTGCAGGCGGGCGACCTCGCCGGCGAGCATCGCTTTCGCCTCGCCCGCGGCGAAACAGACACGCTGCGGCAGGGTTTCGTGTTCAAAACGCATGGTGCGTGTTCCCTTCGCTCAGTGAGAGTCGGTCGGCGAACCAGTCGGCAACGACGTCATTACGTTCGTCGGCGTGGTTGTAGAGGGTGTGCTCACCATCGTCCCAGACCCGCAGGGCCACGTCGCCGCCTGTCACTCCGTCGAGGAACGGTTGCTGGTCCTCCATGGTCACGAGTGGATCGGCGCCTCCGTGCAGTACCAGTAGTGGACACCGTATCGATTCTTTGCCCGGGTCGAAGCGCAGACGGGCGAAGTTCGCCGTGATCGCGGCCTCGTCGGTGGTGCCCAGCATGGCGGCGGCCTGCTCGGTGAACGTGCGGAACGGGAGCAACCGGGGCGCGGCGAACGAACCGTTGACACAACATGCGCGGACGGCGGGAGTGCGGGCGGCAGTCAGTGCCGCGAACAGTCCGCCGACACTGTTGCCCCACACCCCGACCGGGCCGCCGGCCTGTTCGGTCGCGTATCGCACGAAGTGGCCGTACGCGTCAGCGACGTCGACGTCCAGGTAGATCCCGTGCCGCAACCGCGTCTCACCCTGCCCGGGGCCCTCGGCCAGAATGGTCGCCACCCCGCGTTCGGCGAGCGCGTCGGCGTATCGCAGATACGTCGCACCCCAACCGCTCTGGCCGCCGAACACCACCACCGTGCCCACCGGAGTGCCCGTCGGCTGCACATGCCAGCCGACCAACGAACCACCCGCGAAAGGCAATTCGACCTTCCGTATCGACGACGGAACCACCGCGGCTGCCGCGGCGACCGCGGCCCCGAATCTGTCGTACAGCTCCCGTTTGCGGTCCGTGTCCGAATTGATCGCCATCTGCGCGAACACGAAGGCGGCGGCCGCGGCCCGGAACTGCTGCCGGGCGGTCACCGCGTGCCCGGACCCCAGCGCGCACTCGGCCAGCTCCAAGCGGTGCTCACCCAGGCGTTCGGCGGCCACATCCCAGTGGTCGCCGGCGAGGATCGCCTGTTCGAGGAGGACGACATCGGCGTAGAGCATGCCGCCGTCGAGCAACCGGGTGGCAGGCATCGCCCGACGGTGCGCCGCATTCTCCGCCGAGAGCGCAGCGTCGATGACGGTGTCGGTCACAGTGCGGCTCCCTCGGGTCGGCGGGGCGGCACCTCTGCAATGCCCAACGCGGCACGCAGCCCATCGACGAGTCCGGGCAGCTCCGGCATCGTTCCCGCGCCGTAGAGATGGAAATCGGGTCGCGCGAGGAACGCCTCGATTCCGTGCGCGGCCAGGTAGTCGGTGTAGGTCCCGTCGACGTCGGTGAACGAATGCGCGCTGCCCGGCTCGATTGTTGCGAGGACGGCGCCGAGCGAATTCAGGAAGTCCAGGTGGTCGGCATCGAGCACCGCGCGGGGAGCGGTTGTCGTGACGACGACGAAGCCCCACCCGAGTACGTCGTCGAAGCGGCCCACCCGGTCGCCGACCGCGATGACGCCTTGCGGTGACAACGTCCCCGCCAACGGTTGCGGTGTCCCGTCCGCCGTGGTGGCGACGATCCCGGTCGTGAGTATGGGAAACGGTGGCATCGGCGGAACGTCGCCGCGCCTGAAGGCGGCATCGCGGGCGGCCGCAGCCTCGGGATCCTTCAGATTCGCGACCCGGCCGAGTTCGACCGCGCACCGCTGGATGACCTCGACGTGGGGCCGGCGTTCGGTCTCGTAGGTATCGAGCAGCTCGGGGCCCGCCCGACCGGACAACACCAGATCCAACTTCCATGCCAGCGCGATCCCGTCCCGCATCCCGGAGCACGCGCCCTGGCCCATGTACGGGGGCATCGTGTGCGCGGCGTCCCCGGCGAGCAGCACCCGACCGCTGCACCAATTGTCGGCGGTGCGGGCAGAGAAGGTGTAGATGATCTGCCGCAAGATCCGGATATCGTCCGGTCCCAGGCCGTGCCGCTCGCGGAACCACGACCACGCGAATTCCGTGGACTCCATCTCCTCGGGATCGTCGCCGGGCAACACCGCGACCTCGAATCGCTGCCGGCTGCGTCCGATCGGCATGAACATGTTCGGGTGCGCCGGATCGCAATACTGCCGAGTGACTTCGAACTCGGGACCGAGCGGACGGAGACACTCGGTGTCGATGTTCAACCAGCGGTCCTCGACGTGTAGGTCCGAACGTTCGATGCCCAACGCGTTGCGCACGAAGCTGTTGGCGCCGTCCGCGCCCACCACATACCGCGCGGTCACGGTCCGGTCCTCGGCTCCGCTGGACCACTGCTCGTCCCGATCCCGTTTCGACGGCCGCACCTCGAGCGCCACTTGGCCTGGCTCCTGCCCGACGGCGACGACACCGACTCCCTGGTTGACCTCCACATTCGGGTACGACCGGACGCGCTGATCGATCGCCGACTCGATATCAGGCTGGTACATCGAGTAATGGGCCTCGAAACCACTGGACTGCCCGGACCAGTCCACCTCGAGCAACAATTCGCCGTCGCATCCGCGCCACTCGTACACCTGCTTCGGGGACGCATCACGCAGCGCGAACTCGATATCGCCTGCCGCCTGAACGATCCGCGCGGTCTCGCCGTCGATGTGAGTCAGGCGCGGAAGACCGTACAGATCCGGCCACCGCTCGAACACCACCACTCGGTGGCCCGCGCGACCGAGAAGCGACGAGAGCACAAGACCGGTCGGCCCGTATCCGACCACCGCGACATCGAAATCTGGGGACACCACAACTCCTTGCTACCTGGGGCTTTCTGCCCGTTGCCACGAAGCTACGAGGGTGTGATCCGGGTCGCTATCCGCAACGCGCCAGCGGTAGCCGCATCACGCCACGAACTTTTCGGCCGCACCGGTGCGGACGCTCAGCCGGGATACCATCGGGATGACCGGGCGCTCGATCGGACGAGGTTGACGTGGGCACTCACCAATTCGATATGCACAGTCCTGGACACGCCGCCACGTTGCCGGGCCCATTGGCGCGCCACGACACACTCGACACCGCCAGCGTCGACGAGTTCCGCCACCAGGCCTCCAGCCTGCTCAGCGAGCACCGCATCCGGCGTATAGATGCGGTCGACACGGCGCCGTTCCGGGGCCGGGTGCGTGCGGCGTCGCTCGGCGACCTCCAACTGGTTTATCTGGAACAGGGCATCGGCATCGACGTCGACATCCTCGAACACCTCGACTACTACGACCTGATGCTCGCAGTGGAGGGCACCAACCGGATCACCTGCGACGACGCTCGCACGCACGTCGGGCCTGCCCACGCCGCATTGCTGTCGCCGAGGATGCGCGCCCGGATGCAGATGGACGCGTCGTACCGGCAGATGCATCTGCGCATCGAACAATTCGCCCTCGACCGTCGACTGGAGTGCCTGATCGGACGGTCGGTTCCCGCGCCGGTGATCTTCGATCTGTCCGTGGATCTGACGACGCCCCAACTGTCGACCTGGATGTCGTCACTGCAGGTACTGATCCGCGACCTGGACGCGGACGGTGGCCTGACCGCCCACCCCTTGGCCGCCGCGAGCGTGCAGGACATGCTGCTCACCGGTCTGCTCCTCGCACAGCCACACACCTACTCGGCTGTCCTCCACCAACACGATCAGCCGCGGCTCGCCCGCCGTGCACTCGCCCGCGCGGTGGATTACTACGAACAACACCTCACCGAGCCGGTGACGATCGGCGACGTCGCCCAGCACGTCGGTGTCAGCGTGCGGTCGTTGCAACGCGCGTTCCAGGAGGATCTGGGCACGTCCCCGAGCCGCTATCTCCAATCGCTTCGACTGGCCCGGGTCCGAGAGGATCTTCTCGCACCAAGCGGGCCGGACGTGGAGTCGGTGACCGACATCGCCTACCGGTGGGGATTCGTTCACCTCTCCCGCTTCGCGGCAGCGTACCGGCGACGATACGGCGAAACCCCTTCTGGCACAAGGGTCCGCGCGATCAACAGTTGACACACGGATCGGGTGTCTGCCCACATCTCATGATGTCTCGTCGAATTGCGCCGCAATACAAGGCGGTACGACCGGGTCGGGGCATCGGGGTTGCGCGTACGATCTTGCGGCGCAACCAAGCGCAGCCCCCGCCAACGATGGATATCAGCTGGCAGGGGCGCTACACGGACAGCCCGCCCGTAGTAATGAGCGGCGTATCAACGATTTTCGTGAGGCGCAGCGCGGAAGTCCATAGAGTGTGACCTATGCCATTGCATAATTTTCCAACTCCCTGAATTACCGACCGGTAGGTGTGATCTCGGAGTTCGTCGTGCGGCAACCAGGGCGAACGCAAACGTGTGACATGAAACACACGTAATTCTGCGAGGAAGTTCGGCGCTCAGGTGTGAGTTGTGGTTCGCGACCCCGCTCGAAGCCCGATGGAGGTATGGGTGTACGTATATCGGCCGTTGTGCCGGTGGCGAAGTCGGGCGAATGTATGTGGTGCACCGTCATCGACGGGGCAGTCAGGAGTCCTTGCACGTGAAAGAAAGAGTTGTCATGGCGCGGATCAGCAAGAAATCGGGGGCCGATCTACTGGATGCGTTACGTGTCAGTGTCATTGGCACTGTCGTGTGCGCGGGACTGGTCATGGGCGTGATCGTCGTGGCGATGTGGAACTTCCCGGTGCCGGGCGTGTAGTCCGGCGGTGACTCTTGTCCTTCGCGAGGGCCCGCGGTCCGGGGGTGCAACACCAGGCGGCCGTCTGGCGATATAGCTGACGGGGGATTGGTTGTGCCCGTGGGTGCGGGTGGGCGGTGGCAGACGCGCGGCACCTGTGACGGGCGTCGTCCGGTGTGGAAGGAATTGGAAATGTTCGGGACGGGTTTGGGCGCCATGGTGGGCCTGCTGGTGGTTGCGCTGCTGGTGGTCCCCGTGTCGTTCGGTGTGGCGGCACGCGCGGACGCGAAGGCTCGCCGTCTTTCGGGGTCACCTGCGCCCGATGCGAATGAGGGGCGATCGGTCGCGGTCGCGGAAATAACCGGTCGGTGCGATCAGTGGCGACGACTCGCCACCCAGGCGTGGCTGATCTGCGGCGGCGCCTCGCTGGTCGCGGTAGTGGTCGTGGGTGTGCTGATCTGTGTCGGGTGAGGGTAGCGGGCGCCGGTCCGTCTGTGGATGCGGTGATCCGTCGGGTGAACCGAAGCGGCCCGGTCGGAGTGGATTTCCGCTCTGACCGGGCCTCGCCGTGACGTATGGAAAGACACTGCTTCGGTCCCCGCCGCGCTCGTGCGGACGGTGGATCTCGGCGCAACGAACTGCGCCAATCGCCTTCGACCGGTTCGGATTTGGCCAGGAAGCGAGTGCGTCGGCGCGGTGCACTGGGTGTGTACCGTTGCGAGGAAATGGTAGATCCACCAGCGGGCTGCATCACCGTGGTGTGATCTATGCCACACGGATATTTCCGTGTCGTTTTGACCCTGACCATCACTGCCGAGTTCGCCGCACCCCGAGCGCGGATCTGGCAGATCGACGAGCCGACCGGCTTCACCTTCACCGACGGATTTGCCGATGCGGACTTTACCCCGGTCGAATCGATGCCGGTGTCCACCAACGAGTTCTCCTTCGAGGACAAGGACGGCAGCACCGTCGCCACCTACGTCAGTACCTACGCGACCGCCGAAGGTCTCCAGCAGGTGCTCGATATGGGTGTGGTCGAGGGGTCCTCGCAGGCGATCGGCCAGACCGACGACCTGATCAAGGGTTGAGTTGCGAGTTCACCATCGCCGCCTCGCCGTCCCTGTGCGAGGCGGCGACTCCAATTGAGTGCGCGAAGCGGTCATACAGTGATGAGATCGACATGGGACAGCACCGACGGGAGGGCGTCCGATGGCCGAGATCAGTGTGAGCGCGAGCGAGGTACGTCTCGCGTTATCCAGGTTCGAAAAATTCGCGGGACTGCATGGGGCCGTCGCCGTCCCCATGCCACTGATTCGAGGCGCCGAGGTGATCGCCGACCCGTTCGCGAACATCCGGGGTGTGCGGGCACCGGGTCTGGGAATTCCTCGGCGTCGGTGCATCGGGACCTGGCGCGGCAGGGGAGTGCGCTCCTTCGTCGCGGTGCGGGCGGGTGTCCCGGCGATTCGCGTGCGCACCCTCGGACGGGGCTCGGGAGCGGAGTTCGACGAACTGATCGTGACCGTGCCCGACGCCGCTCGCGGCGCGGCGCAGATCCGCGATGTGCTCGAATTCGAACGAGTGGGAGTATCCGAACGCGACGTGAGGTTCCGGTCCGGCGACGGCACCGTACTGACCGGCACTGTGACGGTTCCGGTGGGTGCTGAGAGCGGTCCGGCGGCGGTGATCCTCACCGGGTCCGGCCGGCTCGATCGCGACGGCGACCACGCAAAGCTCCCGATCGGCGTGAGCCGTGCCCTCGCGGAGGCGTTGGCCCAGGCCGGTGTCGTGTCGCTGCGATACGACAAGCGCGGGGTCGCGCACTCGGGCGGCGACTACCTGTCCGCGGGCCTGTCGGACAACATCGCCGACGCCGCAGCAGCCGTCGACTGGTTGCGTGGGACCGGGGGATTCGGACGAAATGCGATCGCGGTCATCGGGCACAGCGAGGGTGCCTGCCTGGCAGTGGCGCTGGGGGCAGATCGAGGGGTCGACCCGGCCGCAGTCGTGCTACTCGCGTGTCCGGCGGTGACGGGACGGCAGGTGCTGCATTGGCAGTCGGATAAGGCCATCGCCGGCCTGCGCACTCCGGTGCGCGCGGTCCTGCGGGCACTGCGCATCGACGTGAAGGAAAGGCAACGCGCGGCGCTCGAGAAGCTGTCCCGGACCACCACGGATACTGCGCGGATGGGTGGTCGCAGGGTGAATGCGCGATGGTTCCGCGAGTTTCTCGACTTCGACCCGACACCGCTGTTGCGGGAGAACACCGCGCCGGTTCTCGCGATCACGGGAGCCAAGGACGTGCAGGTGGATCCCGACGACCTCGCGGTGATCGCGGAACTGGTGCCCGGCGAGGTCGACACCGTCCAGGTGCCGGACCTGACGCATCTGATCCGGCGCGATGCGGATCCGCCGTCGCTGCGGGCCTATCGGCGACTCGTGCGCGACGCCGTGGATCCGGAGGTGCTGTCGCAGGTGGCCGATTGGACGGCCGGCCACCTGCGCCGTGCCTGAAGCAGCAGGGATCCGCTGTGCCCTATCGGGCCGACATGTTGTCGATGATTTGTGCGATGTGGTGGGCGCTCATCGGGCTCGCGTCGAGAGCGTCCGCGCCGGGCCGCAGTCCTGCGATCATGATTGCCATGGTCCGCCGCCACCCGGTGTCGGTGACGCCGCGGGTTGTCGCGACGACGCCGCGCACGGACCAGAAGATGAGGTCCAGGTCGGCGTCGGCGGCATCCTCGCGGATGCGGCCGTGTTGCTTGGCTCGCGCCAGGAGTTCGAACAGGATCCGTCGGTATTCGTCCCGCAGAATCGTGGTCTCGTCGTCGTTCCACATACGGGACAAACATCCGCGGTTGGACGCCAGGATTGCGCCGGTACCGTACAGAACCTGCTCGAGGCCTTCACCGTCCGGCGCGGACAGAGCTTCGTCGGCCACGGCCAGGAAGTCGTCGTATACCTGTCTGACGAGTTCACTGACCAATGCATCCTTCGTGGGGAACCGGCGGTAGAGGGTGCCGATCCCGACGCCGGCGACCCGGGCGATCTCGTCGACCCCCACATCCAGGCCGCGCTCGCTGAACACGGTCGCGGCCGCGTCGAGTAGCCGCTGCCGATTCTCCGCGGCGTCGCGGCGCAGAGCCCTTTCGCTTCCCCGAACCCTCACGTCGGACTTCATTCGGATTCGTCGCCCACCAGAGTGCCTCCCGCGACCATCGCGAGTTCCGGGTGCCGCAGTGCGGCCGATTCCTCGAGATGCGTGGTCTCGTCCCGCTTCATCGCCGGGATGAACATGGCCGCAACTGCGCCGAGACCCACTGCCGCGCCCAACATGACGAATCCATGGGTGTAGCCGGATTCGGGCGGAACTCCCGTGGAGGACGCCCCTGCGGTGACGATGCTGGCCATGAGTGCAGCGCCCACAGAGCCGCCGATCGTGCGGATGTTGGCGTTCATCCCGCTGGCGACACCGGTCTGTTCGGGCGGTACCGCCGCGACCACGACATTCGACATCGCCGAGAAGGCCAGCCCGAAACCGATCCCGATCAATGACGTGGCGAGGTAGATGTCGATCTCGGTGTCATGCGCGAACGCCACCACGAAGTAACCGATCGCACCCACGATCGACCCTGCGATGAGCAGGACTTTCGAACCCAGTCGAGCGGCCAGACGGCCGGAGGCGAGTCCGAGCAGGAACATTCCCACGCTCAGGGGCAGCAGCATCAGACCCGACTCGGTGACCGAAGCGCCGAAGCCGTATCCGGCGGACGTGGGTGTCTGCAGGAACTGCGGCAGGAAGCCGAATGCGGCATACATGCCGACGCCCATCAGCAGCGCCAGCAGGTTGGCCGCCCAGACGCTGCGGACCCGCATCATCCGCATGTCGATCAGCGGGTTGGCAGATCGCGCTTCGGCGACCACCCACGTCACGACGAGGAGCGCGGCAGCCACCAGCAGCCCGATGACGATCGGTGAGCCCCAACCCCGCGTGGGCGCCTGACTCACGCCGAGCAGTAGCGTGACCAGCCACCCGGACAGCAGCAGTGCGGTGAGCCAGTTGATCTTGCCGGCGGTGTGCACGGGGGACTCGGGGATCAGGATGTGCGCGGCCACCCCCGCGAGGACGACCATGATCAGCGGAATCCAGAACAGCCAGTGGTAACTGAGCACGGTCACGATGGGACCGGCGAGGACGATGCCGAGACCTGCGCCGACAGCGGTGAGTGCGGCGATGGTGCCGACTGCTCCCGCCACCTTCTCCTCGGGGAACTCGTCGCGGATGATGCCGAACGCCAAGGGCAGCACACCGCCGCCGATGCCCTGGATCACCCGCGCGGCGATCATCACCGGCAGAGACGTGGCGAGGGCGGCGAGCAGGGACCCCACCGCCAGCGCGGTGAGTGCGATGACGAACACGCGCTTCTTCCCGTGCATGTCGCCGAGGCGTCCCATGACCGGGGTGGAGATCGACGCCGACAACAGGTAGGCGGTCAACACCCACGTGACGTCGGCTTGAGTCGTGCCCAGTGCCGACTCGAGGGTCGGCAGCACCGGAATCACCAGTGACTGCAGAAGGGCGAAGGCGCCGACACCGATGGTGAGAACGGAAAATGTCAATTGATAGTGCGTCCGCGGCGAAGCGGTTTTCATGAATACTCCCAACGAAGCGGAGTGTTCACTCCGCATAGTGGGAATCTATCATTCGGCGCGGTGGGGGTGCGTGATCCCGGTCAGTTGGGGCCTTTGCGTCCGACGAGGTGGAAGATTCGGCTGAGCTGGCGGTAAGGGTCTCGTCGGCCGGCTTCGAGTTCGACGGCGGCGGCCGCGGCGACCTGCTGGGAATCGCTCGGATCCAGCCGGGCGCCGCTGAGGTCGAGCCAGTCCACGAACAGCCAGACCCCGTACCAGCGCACCGGCTCGATCCCGCGGTCTCGGATGAGGTCGCTGAGTTGCTCGACGGTGTGGGCGTGGGTCGGAACTCCCAGCACCCCGATCTCGCTGCCGGCATCGAACGAGGCCAGGGCGTCGTCCCATCGTCGTTCCAGCGCCGGGCGGACCGCCATCGCGCGGGCGTTGCCGGCCATGATCGAGACGACTCCGCCGGCATCAGCACACCGGCACAGTTGGTCGATCAACGGTTCCGGGTCTTCGAGGTATCCGACCACGCCATGACACAGCACAGCGGCGAAGCGTCGGCCGTCGACCGCCTCCTCGGCGTTCTCGCCGTCGGCCTGTAGAAGCGTCACCCGGTGCCGGGCGTCATCGGGCAACTGCAGGAGTCGCTGGCGGGCTTTGCCCAACATCGCCGCGGACGGGTCGAGCAGGGTCACGTCGTATCCGGCTCGGGCGAGCGGAAACGATTGATGGCCGGCGCCGCCTCCGACGTCGAGCACCGCCGCCGGTGGCGCCGGGAGATGCTCGAGCAGTTGCTGGTGCAACACCGTGGTGCGCACGAGCCCCTTCACCGAGGCGTAGGCCTCGTCGGCAAAATGGTCGGCCAAACCTTCCCAGCTGTCGTCGCCCACCACTCCACGATATTGGGTTCACATCCAGGGCATGTCGGGATCGAGCGGGTGGGAGATCACGCCGTCGTCGGGCTCGAGGGGGTAGTTCGCCGGGTGGAACTGGGCGCTCGAGGATCCGAAGAGATCGGTGCCGCCGGGCTGGGTCAGCGAGGTGCCGGGCTCGACCAACGTGACCTGCGGGGGCCGGTCCTCGTCCGGGGCGTCGCAAGAGACCATGGGCCAGGCGTCGGCGCATCCGATGCGGTCTCGCACCTGGACGGTGTACGGGGAAATCGCGTGCGGAGCGGCCCCGTCGGCGGGTGCGGCACCGGCGGTGGCACCTTGCGCCATCAACACCCCCAGTCCTACGGCGATGCCTGCGGCGGCTGCGACGGCGGTGCGGGTCTTGATCGAGGTCATTGTGTTACTCCTGCCTGGTGGGTGAAGTCCGCGTCTTGCGAACGACACCAACTCTGCTCCGGGAGCGGGCCCGCGGTAACACCCACAGGGTGGGCATCCCCCCCACCCCTGTACGGGGTCGAAATTCACCCCTCGGGGGTGGTTCCGCGGAGGACGGCGGTCCGGGTGTTACGGCTGCGGAACGGCCCGCCCACGGCCCGCGCTCGCCTGTGTCGTTCAGTGGGTCGATTTGCTCAATAATGTTGGTGTTCAATGGAAGTCGAGTATCTGTCCGTTTCGATCAGTGCGCTGCCAGGTGCTGAGCTGTAAAGCCGTTCGAGGAGTGTGCCTTTGTCGAGCTACTCCGCGTCGGCGCGGTGGGCGGTGCCGAAGCGGCGTTGGAAGGCGGTCGGTGACATCGACAGCTCTCGCACGAAGACGCGTCGCAGACTTTCGTAGCTGGGGAATCCGGCGAGTGATGCTGCCTGTGTTGCGTTGTGTCCCTGGTCGAGGAGGGCCTTTGCCATGTCGAAGCGGATCAGTTCGACGTAGCGGGCCGGGGTGGTGGACAGTTCGGTTCGGAACAGGCGTGTGAGGTGTCGGGCGCTGACGTTGAGGTGTTCGGCGAGTCCGGTGAGGGAGTGGTTCCCGGCGGGGTCCGCTGTCACCAGGTCCACGACGCGGCGCAGTGCCGGCGTTCGTGGTGGTGGGCCCTGGAGTGGGGCGGAGAATTGTGATTGTCCGCCGGCGCGCTGCAGGTAGACCACCAGGTGCCGGGCGACGTCGCGGGTCACGTCGGGGCCGTGGTCTTCCTCGACGAGTGCCAGTGCCAGGTCGATGCCGGCGCTGACACCGGCGGACGTGTAGGTGGTGCCGTCGCGAACGTAGATCGAATCGGGTTCGACGTGCGTCGTGGGGTGACGGGCAGCGAGTTGGTGTGCGACTTTCCAGTGTGTGGTGGCGCGTTTGCCGTCCAGGAGTCCGGCCGCGGCGAGGATGAACGCCCCGGTGCAAATGGACCCGACCCGCGCGGCTCGCGTGGCGAGGGTGTGGGTGGCGTCGACGAGGTCTTGGGCGACGGCGGTTCGGGGATAGACGTCGCCGCCGGCGACGAGGAAGGTGTCGGGGGCAGGCTCCGATTCGGCGTCGCCGTCGACGGAGAGGCCGATGCCGATCGACGAGGCCACGTCGGCGCCGGTGGGGGAGAGCAGCGCGATCCGGTAGTCGGCGCCGCAGCGATTGGCCTCTGCGAATACCTCGGCGGGGTCGGCGACGTCGAGCAGTTTCACGCCGTCGTAGACGAGGATCGCGACCCGATGCGGGTGGGCGCTGCTGTCCACTCTTACCGCCTGTCCGGATTCGGGTGCTTCATGGCCGGAACGGGGCGGCGCTGATCCGGGATGTTCGGGATCGTAAGGGGGCGGGCACACCGTCCGTTCTACAACATCGACATCTGGAAGGGCAGGGCCCATGTCCGAGATCATCGCAGGAGTGGAAATTCCCGAGACACAGGCGGCGGAGGAGGCGACGCGCCTGATTCGGGAGACGACGAACCCGCTGATCTTCCATCACTCGCGGCGAGTGTTCCTCTTCAGCACGATCCGGGCTCGTGAGCTCGGCCTGCGGCCGGACCCCGAACTGCTGTACCTGTCTGCCCTGTTCCATGACACGGGTCTGCTGCGCCCGTTCTCGGAAGTCGAGCAGCGGTTCGAGCTCGACGGCGCCGACCACGCTCGCCAATTCCTGCTCGATCGGGGTTTCTCCGGTGCCGCTGCCGAGGTGGTCTGGACGGCGATCGCGTTGCACACCACGCCCGGGATTCCGGGCCGGATGGGGGACGAGGTCGCTGCCACCAACTTCGGTGTCCTCACCGATGTGGTGGGTTTGGGTTTGGACCGCCTGGATCCGTTGCAGGTGGAGGAGATAACCGCTGTTCATCCGCGCGGCGATTTCAAGAACGAGTTTCTGCGTGCCTTCGTCGACGGGCTCGGTTACCGGCCGGACACGACGTACGGCACCGTCAATGCCGACGTGCTCGAACATTTCGTTCCGGGTTTCCGCCGCGTCAGCATGGTGGAGCGGATCATGGAATCGGCCTGGTCCGCGTGACCGGCACGCACCGCCTATCGAAGGGAACATCATGACCGGCGTGAATCTCAGCAAGCAGCACCCGTCCGTGTACAAGAGCCTGATGAAGCTGGATGCGGACGTGAAGGCTGCCCTGGAAACGGCGGGAGTTGGCCCGCTCCTGGTGGAGTTGGTGAAGATTCGCGTCTCGCAACTCAACGGCTGTGCCTTCTGCCTTCGCATGCACACCCGCGACGCCCTGGCCAAGGGGGAGACGACGGATCGGCTCGCGGTCGTCGCGGCGTGGTGGGAGGCGCAGTACTTCAGCGATCAGGAGCGCGCTGCGCTCGCTCTCGCGGAACAGGTCACCGCTCTTGCCGTTCCGGAACGGCGAACCTGGGACGACGGCTCCCTCACCGGCGAGCAGGTGTCCGCGATCAGTTGGCTCGCGACGGTGATGAACGCCTGGAACCGGGTCGCGGTCACCAGCCACTATCCGGTTGCGCCGTAGAAGTGCAGCATTGCCAGCTGGATCTCAGGCGCTCCTCAGCTTCGGCTCCTACCGTGAGCAGAGAATCCATTGATCCTCAGGAGCGCTGCCATGTCGTCCTCCGCCACCGATCCGATTCCTTCGGACCCGACCCCGCCCACTACTGCTGCCCGCACCTCGGATGAGTCGGCCAGGCCGCGCCCGTCGGCGAATGCCGGGTGGGCCGTGGCGTCCGCGTTGTTCTTCTGGCCGCTGGCCTTTTCCGCTTTCACACATGCGTTCAACGTGTATCCGCTGTGGGCGAGCGGCGACGTCGACGGCGCACAGGACGCGTCGGACCGAGTGCGCCGACTCGGGCAACTGTCGCTGTGGATCTTCGGGGGGCTGCTGATCCTGTTCGCGATCCTCTACACCCTGGTCGCCGTCGCGGTCATCACTCACGGGGGTGGACATCACGGCATGATGCACTACCGATACGGGTAACTGACGTACGCGCGACGCGCCCCCGCCACCGCTTTCGAGGGCAGTGAGCGGGGGCCGACATGCCGCTGGATCGGTTGCATCGAACTTGCAGCAGCACACCCTGAATGCTACTCGAATGCATGGGCCGAACAGCCACGAATTCTGTTCTTTCCGAACATGTCTCAGTTCGCTTGTGGTTCGGGCCACCGCGCGACGACAGGCCGGCGCGACTTGGTCGCGCCGGCCTGCACATCGTCGTTCGTGCCGGAGTGAACTAGTTGAGCTTCTGCGGCACACCGTAAGTCATGACCGTGTCGCCGTCCGCGGTGACTGCCATGGCGTAGGGGCGGATCGTGACCGCACCGAGGGCACCGGAGATCGAACCGTGGACGCCCTGCATCCTCACCGAGGCCGCCGGTCCGTCGAACTCCTGGCCCTCCAGGATCGGGACGGTGGTGATGCCGCCCGGCTCGAGGTCGATGTCGAGTTCCTGCGACGGAATGATGTCGCCGGCGAGTGTGGCGCTGGTGCCTGCGTTCAGCCCCAGAGTGAGATCCGGGACGAGACCCAGGTCGATGCCGTTGCTCGAGCCGATCGCAAACCCGAGACCGGGTGTGTTCAGGACGATCGTTGCGCCCGCCAACGCGATCGGGTAACCGATCTGGTAGCCGACGGTGAGTTGTGTGCCCTTGAATTCCGCCGCATTCGGCCCGGTGATGTTGACCCCGGCATAGCCGTTGTGGAAGAACTCCACGCTGGTGGGTACGCCGTCGAGCGGCGGTACCACCTGGTACGAGGTGTCGCCCTGGAGAACTTCGATCCGGTTACCGGCGGCGTCGACGACCGAGCTGGAATTGTCCACGCCGGCCGACGCCGTGCCGTTGCCCATGACCATGGCGAGCGCTGCGATGCCCGCGACCGCGACACCGCGAGTGAACCTCTTGTACCCCACGCGAGATGTACTGATGTCCGTCATGCCGACCCCATTCAGAGTGCTTCAAAACAGAGATGAAGAGTATGCGAAGCGTAACCACGGGGCCGCACAGAATCTCGGTATTGATCAGAAGTTCACGACGAACTTCCTGCGTCCGAGGGGCGTCGTCTCGGTAGGTTGACCCCATGCGTTATGGCGTCACGCTGCCACCGTTCATGGAGTGGTCCGACCCGTTGACTGTTGTCCAGATGGCAGCCGAGGCGGATGCGGCGGGCTGGGATGGCTTCTTCCTGTGGGATCACGTGACGTGGAACCCCGAGTGGGGTGGCACGCCGCCCATCGCTGACGCGTGGACGTGCCTGGCCGCCGCGGCGACGGCAACCTCGCACGTGCTGCTGGGGACGGTGGTGACGCCGCTGGCGCGTCGTCGGCCGCAGATTTTGGCTCGTCAGGTCCTGACTGTCGATCACCTGTCGGGTGGACGCGCGCTCCTGGGCGTGGGTCTGGGCGGCGACTACGACTACGAGGTCTTCGGTGAGAGACTGACCGCGCGCGGGGATGTGCTCGACGAATCGTTGGCCGTCCTGACGGCGATGTTCACCGGTGGTCCGGTCGACTTCGACGGCAGGTACCACCACGTGCATTGTCCACCGATGCTGCCGGCGCCCGTGAACGGCACGATCCCGATCTGGGTCGGCGGTCACTGGCCGAACCTGGCGCCGTTCGAGCGGGCGGCTCGCTTCGACGGCGTGGTTCCCCGCAAGGCCGACGACGAAACGGGGCTGGTCACCACCGATGACCTCCGTGCGATCCGGCTCGCGATCGGGCGGGAGGACGATTTCGCGTACGTGGCGAGCGGCTCGACGTCTGGGTCCGATGATGTTGCCGCGGTGTCGGAGTGGGTCGGCGCCGGTGCGACATGGTGGCTGGAGACTCTGTACCCGTTCGGTGGGCGCGCCGGGCAGATGCGGGACCGCCTGCGGGCCGGCCCACCTCGCATCCCGAGTCGGTAGAGACCGTGGGCGGGGTCTGCGATGCTCGTGTCCTGATGTCGGTGACGGTCACCCGTGTGCTTTCGGGATCACCGTGAACTATGGGAAGTGCCTTGTTCGGTGTCGCGTATTTCCTGGCTGGCGGCCCAGGACGCGAGGAGTTTGAGGGCGTCGGCGGTGGGTGTTCCGGCGGCGGCGGTGTAGATGTTGAGTTGGAGGCCCGGTTCGGAGGGCAGTTCGAGTGCTTCGAAGTCGAGGTCGAGTTGACCGACGGCGGGGTGGCGCAGTCGTTTTCGACCGCTCCGGTGGAAGCGCACGTCTTGTGATGCCCAGCGTTGGCGGAACAGTTCGCTTTGGGTGGACAGTTCCCCGACCAGTGCGATGAGTGCTTTGTCGTGGGGGTTGCGGCCGGCTTCGAGTCGGAGCATGGCGGCGGCGTCCTTGGCGATCGTGTCGTAGTCGACGAAGAACTCTTCAGCTTCGCGGGGATGGAGGTAGACGAATCGGGTGGTGTTCGCTGGACGGCGAGGGTCGGCGAGCACGGGGGAGTACAGGGCCCGCGCGAGGTCGTTCATCGCGAGGATGTCGTGGCGGCCGTTGCGGATCCACGCCGGTGCGTCGGTGGTGGCGTCGAGTATTTGCTGGATCGCCGGGCGAATCGTCATGGGCGGGGTGCGGGGGCGACGGGTGCTGCTTGCTCGCGATTGGCGGGCGAGGGCGAGGAGATGGTCGCGTTCGGCGTCGTCGAGTTGCAGGGCGCCGGCGAGGGAATCCAGAACGCTGTCGGAAGCACCGGAAAGGTTGCCGCGTTCCATGCGTACGTAGTAGTCGACCGAGACACCGGCGAGCATGGCGACCTCTTCGCGGCGCAAGCCCTTGACTCGGCGGTTACTTCCGTAGACGGGGAGTCCGCTCTGTTCGGGGGTGATGCGTGCGCGCCGCGTGCTGAGGAATTCGCGGATCTCGGTGCGCAGGTCGATCGAACTCATGAGGTCCACGGTAGGGAGTAACCGCTCGGTGTGGGAGGTACTGGCAGTACCCGGAACGTCCGTGACTCCCCGGACGGCCGGATTGGAGGTCGACTGGAAGGCATGAAAGCGACGTACATGTTCGGAGCGGGCGATGTCCGCGTCATCGATGTCCCTGATCACACCATCCAAACGTCCACCGACGCTCTCGTACGGATCGTGCGGGCCTGCGTGTGTGGCAGTGACCTGCATCCCTACAACTCCATGGGCGTCGCCCCTGCGGGCACGTCGATGGGGCACGAGTTCATCGGCGTCGTCGAGGCGGTCGGATCGGACGTGAGGACGTTGCGGGCCGGTGACTTCGTCATTGCGCCGTTCGCGGTGTCGTGTGGCACCTGTGTGTTCTGTGCACAGGGTCTGCAGACTTCGTGCGTGCGCGGCGGATTCTGGAACGACGCCGCGCTGGGAACGGCGGGTGGTCAGGCCGAAGCAGTCCGCGTGCCGCTGGCCGACGGCACACTGGTGAAGGCGCCGGTCGGCGAGGACGTCGACGAGATGCTGCTCAACTCCCTGTTGACGCTGTCGGACGTGTACGGCACCGGCTGGCATGCCGCGGTCCGCGGAGGCGTCCGCGAGGGCAGTGTCGTGACCGTGATCGGTGACGGGGCGGTGGGATTGCTGGCCGTGCTGTCGGCTCGCCAACTCGGCGCCGAGCAGATCGTGCTGATGGGTCGGCACCGCGCGCGGACCGACCTCGGTCGCGAGTTCGGTGCAACCGACGTCGTCGCCGAGCGCGACGAGGCGGGGATCGCGAAGGTTCGTGAGCTGACCGGCGGACTCGGCAGCGCGATCGTCCTCGAGGCGGTTGGCCACCGGCCCGCCTACGACCAGGCTGTGGGCGTCGTCCGCGCGGGCGGAGTGATCAGCCGGGTCGGGGTGCCTCAGTACGAGGACGCGCCGATCGGGTTCGGAAGCCTGTTCGGACCGAATGTCACTCTGACGGGTGGTCCGGCGCCGGTGCGCGCGTATATCGAGCAGCTGCTTCCGGCGGTCCTGGACGGCACCGTGCAGCCGGGAAAGGTGTTCGACCGGACCGTCGGCCTCGGTGAGACACCGCAGGGCTATGCCGCGATGGATGCCAGGGAAGCGCTCAAGGTCGCGGTCCGGCCGTGACCACCGCGGTTTCCGGTCGGGCTTCGGCCCCACAGACCGCGATTCTGGGAATCATCCTGGCAAGCTATTTCATGGTGTTGCTGGACAATTCGGTGATCTTCACCGGGCTACCCAGCATCCGATCAGGACTCGAACTGTCGCCGGCTGCGCTCTCGTGGGTGCAGGACGCCTACACCTTGGTCTTCGGCGGCCTGCTCCTGCTCGCCGCCCGCGCGGGGGACATTGTCGGGCGGCGCCGACTGTTCAGGATCGGGCTCGCGATCTTCGGTATCGCGTCCTTGCTCGTCGGGGTGGCGCCGGCGGGATGGTGGATGATCGCCTCCCGCGCGGTGCAGGGAATCGGTGCGGCGATCGTCGCACCGACCTCGTTGGCGTTGATCACGACGTACTTCGGCGGGGAGGCCCGCAATCGAGCCATCGCCTGGTACGCCGCAACGGCGGGTATCGGCGCCAGTCTCGGGCTCCTCGTCGGGGGTGCGCTCACCGAGTGGATTTCCTGGCGAGTGGCATTTCTGGTCAACGTCCCGATCGCAGTCGCCTTGATAGCGTGGTCCGGCACAGTGCTCGTGGAAACACCGCGGCGAACCAGGCAGTTCGACGTGATCGGTGCGCTCGCTGCCACACTCGGCATGGGCGCCGTCATCTTCGGGATCATCGAATCCGCCGACGCTGGATGGGGATCGGTACGGGTGCAGGCCGCTCTGGTAATCGGGGCCGTCCTGCTGGTCGCGTTGGTTGTCCACGAGGGTCGGGTGCAGCAGCCGATCCTGCCGTTGCGGTTGTTCCGCAGTCGTGAGCGCAGCGGTGCCTACACCGCTCGGCTGCTCTACCTCGGGGCGATGGTCGGGTTCTTCTACTTCACCACCCAACTGCTCCAGGACGGGTTCGGCTTCTCCCCACTGCAAGCCGGCCTCGCCTTCCTGCCGATGACCCTCGTCAACTTCGCCGTCGCACTCGCGGTGCCCCGGCTGAGCGCCCGGCTGTCGAACGGGACTCTGCTCGCTACCGGGACGGCGCTGACCCTGGCCGGCATGGCATGGCTGAGCCGAATCGGCACACTCGATGCATACCTCGTAGACGTTGCGCTGCCGATGATCCTGGTGGGCGCCGGGCAGGGCCTGGCGTTCGGGCCGCTGACGAACGCAGGAGTCGCCGGTGTGGACTCGGCGGACGCCGGCGCGGCCTCCGGACTGGTCAACACGGCCCACCAACTCGGGATGGCACTCGGTCTGGGCATCCTCGTCGCACTCTCGGCCAACCCAGGCGGCACCCTCGACCGGCCGGCAGCGGTGACCGACCACGTCGGCGCCGCCCTCACCGGCAGCGCCATTCTGCTCGTGCTCGCGTTGGCCGTCGTGCTCACGGTGATAGTGCCCGCCGCACGACACCGCACTGCGGGTCCGGCCACCTCGTCCGACAAACACACTCAGCACCCTATGACCGACCCCAAGGTTGAAGCATGACCATCCCGCTACTGACACTGAACAATGAAACAACCATGCCAGCACTGGGTTTCGGTGTGTTCCAGACGCCGCCCGATGCCACGATTGCCGCGGTCGAGGCGGCGCTGCAAACCGGATACCGGCACATCGACACCGCTGCTGCCTATCAGAACGAACGCGAGGTCGGCGAAGCCATACGCCGCTCGGGCGTCGATCGCGCGGACGTCTTCATCGAGACCAAGATCTGGATTACCGATTACGGCTACGACGCGACTCTGCACGCCTTCGACAAGAGCGCCCGCAAACTCGGAGTCGGCCACATCGACCTGCTGATACTGCACCAGGCGCTACCCGGCGAATTCACCCTCACCATCGAGGCCTACAAGGCACTCGAGACGCTGCTCGCGGACGGCCGCGTCCGCGCCATCGGTGTCAGCAACTTCATGCCCGACCACCTCACGCGACTGCGTGACGAAACATCGGTGGTGCCGGCGATCAACCAAATCGAGGTGCACCCGTACTTCCGGCAATCCGACGTGCTCACCGCCAACGCCGAACACGGCATCGTGTCCCAAGCATGGTCGCCGATCGGTGGTATCACCTTCTATCGCGACGGTTCCCACGGCTCCACACTCGACGACCCCACCATCAAGAGCATCGCAGCGGCGCACGGCAAGTCGCCGGCCCAGGCGATGCTGCGGTGGCACCTGCAGCAGGGCCGCCAGGTGATCCCGAAGTCGGTCACCCCGTCGCGTATCACCGAGAACTTCGACGTCTTCGACTTCGATCTCACCGAGGACCAACTCGCCGCGATCGACGCTCTCGACACCGGTGTGCGCGGCGGACCGGAGCCCGACCACATCACCCGCGAGACATTCGGTCTCGAAATTTCCGAAGCCTGAGGGATCTCATCGGATACATCAAACTCATTTGATGTATCCGGTGGTAGTCTGGTGTTGTGATGTTGGTGCGTCAACCCGTCCCGTCGTTCGTGCAGCTGGCTGCTCATCCGTTGCGGTGGCAGCTGTTGGCAGCGCTGTCCGGCGGCGATTACCGGGTCCGGGAGATGGTGACTCTGCTGGGTGAGTCGCAGAACCTCATCTCCTACCACCTGCGCCTGCTGCGCGACGGCGGGCTGGTGAGGGCTACCCGCAGCAGCTTCGACGGCCGCGACAGCTACTACCACCTGGATCTGGACTCCTGTGCCGAGATGCTGACCGGCGCGGGCGCCGCGCTGCACCCGGCACTCGGGTTGATTCCCACCGCCCCGCAGTTCGATTCGCAGGCACCTGCGTCGGTGCTGTTCGTGTGTACCGGTAACAGCGCCCGTTCCGTGATGGCGGAGGCTCTGCTGCGGCAGCGCACCAACGGCCGGGTCACAGCACGCAGTGCCGGCACCCGCCCTAAACCGATAATGCACCCGAATGCGGTGCGGGTGCTGCGAGAAGAGTTCGGGATCGACATCTCCGGCCAGGATCCCCGCCACCTCGACACCCTCGCCGACCACCGGTTCGGCACGGTAGTCACATTGTGCGACAAGGCCCGTGAAGTCTGTCCGGACTTCGGCGACGACGTGCGCTGGATCCACTGGAGCATCCCCGACCCGTCGACACCCGGCAGCACCGACGAGGACACGTACCCGGCATTCCAGACGACCGCCGCCGAGATCGACACCCGCATCCGGTACCTGTTACCAATCCTCACCGCCGAAACGTGAAAAGGAGATTGCGATGATGACCCCACCGGACGAATATGCCAGTGTTCGCTACCTTGTCGATGATGTGGCCGCAGCCATCGACTTCTACACCAGCCACCTCGGTTTCACCCTGCACACCAATCCGGCCCCCGCCTTCGCTGACGTGATCCGCGGCTCGCTGAGGCTTCTGCTGTCAGGCCCGGCCAGTTCGGGTGCTCGCGCGACCCCGGTCGACAACGCCGGTGCGGGCAGAAACCGTGTTCACCTCATCGTCACCGACCTCGACACCGAAGTCATTCGCCTGCGCGATGCCGGCGTCGCGTTCCGCAGCGATGTGGTCGACGGTCCGGGTGGGCGTCAGATCTTGATCGCCGACCCTGCCGGCAACCTGATCGAACTGTTCCAGCCCGCCACCTGAGGGGCCGGCGGGATCGGCCTGCGGCTACGTCTCGGTGATCGACCACGGGACGCGCTAACGTGAATACCGTCCACCGTCATCTCGACAGCGGGGAGTGGTGAGTGAAGATGTGGATCAGGTGTTTCCAGGCCTCCCCGAACGCATCCGGGGTTTTGCTGTGCTTTCCACACGGTGGTGGGACAGCAAGTGCCTATCGAAAGCTGGCCGAGGCACTTTTCCCGCGGATCGAGTTGCTCGCGGTGCAGTATCCGGGTCGGCAGGATCGCTTCGGCGACGAGATGATTTCCGACATCGGCGCTATCGCGGAGCAAGTTGTGCGCGAGTCGACTCCGGCTGCGGGTAGGCGTCTTGCAGTGTTCGGTCACAGCATGGGTGCCACAGTTGCGTTCGAGGCGGCGCGACGGTTCGAGCAGCAAGGTCACGCGCTCGTGGCTCTGTTCGTCTCCGGTCGAACGGCACCGAGTGTCGTCCAGCCGACAATGTTGCACTTGGCCGGCGATCAGGCCTTACTCGGCGACATGCGCCGGCTCGGCGGTGCGGACTCGAATGTGGTGCAGATGCTGATCGAGAATCCCGACCTTGCAGAGATGGTGCTGCCGAGTGTGCGTAACGACTACAAGGCCGTGGAGACCTACAGGTACAAGTCCGGGCCGGACGTGTCATGTCCGATTGTCGCCCTTCGCGGCGACGCCGACCCGTCGGTGACCGACACGGACATTCGGCTCTGGAGCGAATTCACGACCGGGTCCTTCGACACCCGCGAATTTTCGGGCAGTCATTTCTATATCGATGACCACGTGGACGAGATCGCTTCTCTGGTCGGCTCGCGATTCGACTGAGCCGGGCGAAACAGGTCGCAGACCGATCAGGAATAAAGAAGCGCCGGTCCTAGGACTGCCCTTAGCGTGGACACCGAGCGGTCGCCGACGCGGCCGCCGGACCCTGAGGAGACAAGTATGAGTGCCACGATTCGCAGCCTGGTGATTCCGGTGTCCGACCTGGACGCCGCGAAGGCCGTCTACACCGCGCTGCTCGGCGAACCGCACACCGACCAGCCCTACTACGTCGGATACAACGTCGACGGCTTCGAGGTCGCCTTGAACCCAGGCGAAGAGGGCGGGGGACCGGTGGCCTTCGCCGATGTCGAGGATCTCGATGCGGCCCGCGCGACCCTGCTCGCGGCAGGTGCGACCGAGCGCAGTGCCCCGCGCCAGGTCGCGCCGGAGGCGCGGGTATGCGTGCTTGCCGATGCCGACGGCAACCCGATCGGTCTTCGCGGCAAGTAGACCTCGGTGCGGCCGGGACCCGCTGCCATGTTCGGCGGGTCCCGGCCCTTGTCCGCTTTCTATCACGTGCGACGCCCGAAGTGGCCGGTGGACGCGACGGTGGGTCAACCGACTTCGATGCGGGCAATGAATCCAGACAATTACCTTGCGGCACCCAGGAGTTCGTCGGAGATGATCCGCATCTGGATCTCGCTGGTGCCCTCGAAGATCTTCGTCAACCGGGCATCGCGCCAGTGCCGCTCCACCTGGAAATCGGTGGTGTACCCCGCACCACCGTGGATCTGCACCGCCTCACTGGTCACCCGCTCGGCCATCTCCGTCGCCACCAGCTTGCACATCGACGCCTCCAACGAACACCGCCGACCGGTATCGATATCGGTGGCCACCGAATACATCAACTGCCGCGCCGCCTCGATATCGGCGGCCATCGTCGCGATCTTGAACCGCAAATGCTGAAAATCCGCCAACTCGTGCCCGAACTGACGGCGGGTGCGCAGGTACGCGATCGAATCCTCCAACGCACCCCGAGCCAGACCGATCGCCCGGGCCGCGGTATGCGCCCGCCCCACCTCGAGACCGGACACCGCCAGGTAGAAACCCTTGCCCTCCTCGCCGAGCATCGCGGACGCGGGCACCCGAAAGCCGTCGAACGAGAGCTCCCACGTGCTCCACCCGAAGTACCCGATCTTGCGGATCTTCGTCCCGCTGATCCCTTCGGGGAACCCGCCGCGCTGCTTGTCGATCAGAAACGCACTGATCCCGCGGTGCGGCTTCGCCGGAACCTTGGCCGGATCGGTGCGCGCGAACAGCACCAGGTAGTCCGCCTCGTCGGCGTAGGTGCACCACATCTTCGTGCCGCTGATCACCCAGTCGTCGCCGTCGCGGGTCGCGCGGCAGGAAATGTTCGCGACGTCCGAGCCGGCCTCGGCCTCCGACAACGCGTACGCGCCCAGATACTCCCCGCGCGCCACCTTCAGCAGCAACGCCGCCTCCTGCTCCGGGGTGAACCCGCCGCCCATCCCGTTGCCGCGGGCCAGCAGTCCGGACACGCTCATCCACGCCCGCGACAACTCCTCCGCGACCAGGCAGTATTCGAACACGCCGAGGCCGAGACCGCCGTGCTCCTCGGGGATCATGATCCCGAAGAACCCGACCTCGGCCATCGCCTTCTTCAACGTGTCCGGGATGGTGCCCTGCACCGGATCCAACTCGTTCGCGACCGGCAGCACCTGCGTCATTGCGAACTCGCGTGCCAGGTCGCGGATCGCCAGGCGGTCCTCGGTGAGATACCGCGGTGAATCGGTACGCGGCTGCGACGGCCGATGCGTCATGAAGGCTCCTTCGGTTTTGCACAAGGCTACAACAATTTGTGCGGCCAAATCTAGACCCAATCGGCAATGCTGTCATTCCCTCTGCTGCAAGCAATATCGCGCAGCTGAGGGGACTGCGATTGACATGACTGCTGCTTGTGAGGGAATGTGGCCGTACAAAACACTGAATAAAGTCGATTCGGCAGGAGGTACCACCGGGGGCTGGGGAAACCGGCCCTACCTCTCGACAGTCGTCCGCCGACCTGCCACCACGATCGAGTGGATTGGACTAGGGGTGGGGGAGTGGATTCGCGTCTCTGGTGCCGAGTAGTGCTGTCATCACAGCGATCTCGTTGCTCTGGTCGCGGATCATCCCGCGTGCGACGCGGCGGATCGGTTCCGAGGCGACCGCGTGGATGGCGGCCTCAGCCATGTCGACGCCTCCCTGGTGGTGCCGGATCATGAGTTGCAGAAAGAGTGCCTCGGCGTCTGGTCCGTGCAGGCCGGCGAGCCGGGTGATCTCGCTGGTGCTCGCCATTCCCGGCATGGGTGCGCTGCCCTGTTCATTCATGATGTGATCGGAACCGTGCATCCACTGCATCGGATGCGCTGTGGTGAAGGATTCGTCGAAGAGGTTGAGCCAGCCCCGCATCGTCGCAATCTCGGAAGTCTGCGCGACGACGATCTGGTCGGCGATGACCCGGACCTGCGGGTCGACGTCCTGCGGCAGTGTCTGGGCGATCAGCACCGCCTGCTCGTGGTGCACCGACATGTCCTGTGCGAAACCGACGTCCGCGGGAGATAACTGAACCCCGACGGCGCCGGTACCACGCGCCGACTGCAGCGACATTCCGGCCGCGACCCCGGCACCGAGCAGCACGGCGCACAGCAACAGGACGAGGGGACGACGGAACGGCGACCGCCGAGTGTCACTGCCCATAGGTCGAAGCCTGATTCGCCGGTGCTCGATAGACGGAGTCGTCCAACTGGAGCGCCATGAAACCGTTGTCGCTGCATGAAGTCCAGATCTGGTTGCCATGGAATTCCGGCGGCGAGAAGCACCAATCCGCAGACAGGTCGCCGAACGCCACCATTCCCGCGCGTGGACCGAACGCGACCCGCGGATCCGTCTTGCCCTCGAAGACCGCGCGGGCGAGCGGAACGAAATCGAAGAGCGACACACCGATCAGGGAGGACAGCGCGTGTGGTGAATTGGTCAACTGGAGATTCTTGCCGGTCTGCGCCGGCGGGTTGTAGTAGGCGATCTCCCGGATGCCGTCCAGGTCGCGGATGTCGAACACGCGGATCCCGGACGACTCCCAGGAACACGCGAGCGCGGTCGGGTCCGTGGGGCGGTCGACCACGCAGTAGTGCGGATCGTAGGAGAAGACCGAGCCGCCTTGCGAGGACCGAAGGTTCGCGGCGGCGTTGGCGGGAAGCTGGATCTCGAGCTTGATCCTCTGCACGATGTCGGCGTGCGCCGGGTCGGCGACGTCGAAGACCTTGATCCCACCGCCACCGGTTTCGTCGACGGTGAAGATGTAGGGCTTCCCCCCGTACGTGACCGGAATGCTGTGCTGATTGAAAAACCCGTCGGTCCACAGATAGGTGGCGAGTTGCGGCACGGTGGGATACGGGTCGCCGCGTTGCACCGCGCTGATGTCGAGGACGGTGATCCCCCCGAGGTTGGACAGGTACATCCGGTTCCCGTCGGGGGTGATGCCGAAACCGTGCCCGCCGAGTCCGTGCAGTCCCTGCCAGGTGATCCGTGGCTCGGCCGGGTTTCTGATGTCGATCGCGGTGAGGAATCCCGGGGCGGGGCCGGACACCCAGTAGGTGTTGCCGTCGGGGGAGAACCCGCCCTCGTGCGAGATGAACGGCAGCGGCATGGTGACGTCGGTTCCGGCACCTCGGTTGAGCAATCGAGGGTGGGCGCAGTCGGATATGTCGTAGACGGAGAAGTAGCCCGTGCCCAGAGCGGCCGGGACCGCGGTGGCTGCGAGCAACTTGCGTGCCTTGTTGACCTTCAGACTCTCCCAGGTGCCGCCCAGCATCGCGGGTTCGTTCAGGGTGGCGGACAGCACCGGCTGGGCGGGGTCCGACACGTCGAGCACCTGCACGCCGGGCGTGTCGGGGTCGAGCAGGTTCCCGGGGAAGAACGTGCTGGTGTAGGAGCAGTGGTCATAGGTCACCGACAGCAGGCCACCCCCGCGATCCTGCAGCCCCCCGATCAGCGACATGTTGCACCGATAACCCTGAGTGCTTCGTCCGCTGTCGCGGTCTTCGGCCGGAACGTCGCCCTGCATACCCGTCTCCGGCAGCGAACCGGGACCGCAGTCCGCCCGCGGAACGGCCGTCGATCCGACGTCGTTGAAGAAGAACGTCTCGGCCGACGCGACCGCGGGCGCGGGGCTGGTCGCGATTCCGAGAACGACCGACACGGCAAGGGCGGAGGTAGCCACACCTCGCCGCATTCTGGCGATCCGCATCACGAACTCCCCCCGCCGTGGACCCGACTACGCGAACGCTAGCAATCCGTACTCGAGTTCACACACAAATCCGCCAACTCCGCGAAACCCGCGTGGGGGCGGGCGACCACCCCGCCGGAGGGCGGGCGGGGTGGGACGGATCCCTACACTGTGACCCGTGCGAACTGCGACCTTCAATGTCAACGGGATCCGCGCGGCCCAGCGGCGTGGCTTCGAGGAGTGGCTCGGCGAGCGTGAACCTGACGTCGTCGCGCTGCAGGAGGTCCGCGCTCGTGCCGCCGCCATCCCGCCGGGTGTGTTCGGCCGATATCACCTCGCGTACGACGAGGGCGAGTTCGCCGGCCGCAACGGTGTCGCGATCCTCACTCGGCGCCCGCCCGTCGCGGTCCGGACGTGGAGCGGTACGGCGCTGGTGCAGGCACCGGGTGAAACGCACATCGAGAGAGTCGAACTGGATCCGGAGCCGTTGGCTCGGGGGCTGGGGGAGTTCGCGAACCATGGCCGGTACATCGAGGTCGACCTCGCCGAGTCGCCGATCACCGTCGTCTCGATGTACCTGCCGAAGGGCGGACTGCCCGCCCATCTCCAGAAGCCCGGGCGGATGCGGGAGGCACCCGACGGGGGCGCCCGCTACGACCGCAAGATGCGTTTTCTGTCCGCGTTTGCGCGCCAGCTGACCCGCTCGCGCCGAACGGCTCGCGCACGGGGCAGGGAACTGCTGTTGATGGGTGACCTCAACATTGCGCACACCCGATACGACGTACGGAACTGGCGGCGCAGCAATCAGGCCGAGGGTTATCTGCCGGAGGAGCGCGAGTGGTTCGCCTCCATCGTGTCGCCGCGCACCCTCGTCGACGTCGTCCGGCGACACCATCCGGAGGTCGACGGTCCGTACTCGTGGTGGTCGTGGCTGGGACAGTCGTTCGTGAACGACGTCGGCTGGCGCATCGACTACCACCTCGCGACGCCGCAACTGGCGCGGGCTGCGGTCACAGCCGGCACCGACCGGGACCCGGCGGCGGATCGCCGGATGAGCGATCACGCGCCGGTCGTCGTCGATTACGACTTCTGAGCTGTTCGGGTTGCCGCGTAGGCGGGATCGAGGTCAGGTGGTCAGCTTCATGGACAGGAAGGCCAAGGTGAACCCGAATTTCCGGATTTCGCTGGGCTGGTCCGGCCGACAAGCCCAGGTGATCAGGTCTCGATCGGCGACCAGGTCGGCCGCGCGACGACGCGACTCCTCGGGGTCGGGCGGTGTTGCACGCAGCGCATCGCCCAGCCGACTCAGGGGTTCGACGAGCGGGATGAGCTCGGAGGGTGGGCGGTTCTCCGGTGTGAACACCCGCTGAGCGCTCTTGATCACCGTCATCGCCGCGAGCCACGAACCTTCCCAGGTACCGGCCTGGTCATTCGGTGGGTGCATGGCGTCAGCGTAGACATCGGGTGCCGAGTCCCGCTGGGACTTCATCGGCCTGCCCCCCGACCGCACCGATTGTTGCTTCCGCAACCGCACGGACTATCGGCTCATCGGCGATGGGCGCGCACAGGCTTTCTACGGTTGTGCGACGACGGTGTTTCCGTTGTCGTCGGTGCAGTTGATCGTGTAGCCGATCTGAGCCGATTCCGGGTCTCCGGCGAGGCGGCATTCCCACCCGTCGAAGCTGTACTCCGGTTCGCTCTTATCGCGTCCGGTGAAGTATTTCGTGAGCATCGTGTGCGCCTCGTCGCAGCGGAGTGTCCCCTTCACGATGACCACCGTCGCGGGCTTTCCGGTCTCCGGGTAGGTAACGGGGCCACACTGATTCGATCCGTGGGCCTGCTGGGGGAGGGGCGCGGCGGTGGGTGCGATCGGCGGTGGGCCCGCGCTGGGAATGCTCATCGGCAGCGGTGTGAACTCGAATTTGTACCCGCTGGTGGCGACGGTGAAGCCCTTGTCCGTCGCATCCTCCCGGCACGAGACTCCCGAGAACTGCACATTGCAACTGAATCCGTCGATCGCGAGGGTGGTGTCATAGGGGAGGACGTTGGCGTTGCCGGGAAAGAGCGCCTGGTTCCAGTTCTGGAAGTTCGGCTCCTTCCCCGCCTCGACCGCGATGAGGTTGGCCTCGGCCGGCGCGCCGCCGTCCGGCGACGCGATCTGCGGGGTGCCCGGGACTCCCAGAGGACCCGCGGTGGGATGCGACGTGCATCCGGCGAGCTTCATCGCAGGAATGATCGCGCACAGCCATTTTCCCGACGGCGTGACGAAGCCGTATGCGTCGCCGGTCGGATCGCTCGACGCGTACTGATTTGCATCGACCCCATTGATCGCCGGTTCGGCTGTCGGTTGCTCGCTGGAAGCGCTCGGTGCAGCCGATTCCGTGCCGTCGGTCGACGACGCATCCTGGGTGCAGGCAGCGAGAAGGGGAAACGTGGCACCGGCGATCGAGGCCAGAGCCACCGCCGACCGCCGTCGAATCCTGGTCATGCGTCAGACCCCTTTCTGTTCGGTCCGCGGGACCGAACGCCTGAGATGTTCCCATGAATACCAGGGTGTCGCGTCGCATCGACGGATCGGCCCCGAACACCGCTGGTGGTGGGCGAGCGGACGTGGTCTGCCGATCCTGCGGTTCGTAAACTCGGCGGTGCTAGAATTTTGGGGCATTGTCGCAGGTCCAGCAGTTGATGTGCCCGGATCTTCCTGTCGGAGTCGCCCGGCCGAGGAGGCCGTTCCATGGCTGAGTCATCGGTATTACCCGCGGATCTCGGCGGCAGCCCGGATCTCGAACGCATCGTCCTCGAACACGCGTATCGCGGCGCGCACCTCCAACTCGGACTGCGTGGTCTGCTCGCGCTCTTCATTGCGCTGACACTGCTGTTCGTCCCGCCCATGAACGATGCGAATGTGTGCCTGGCGATCCTGATCGGCTACGCATTCTGGACCGTCGGGCTCGCGCTGTGGACCCGTCGAGGAGGTCCGGGCCCGGTGAACGCGATGTGGCTCGCCCTGTTCGTGGACCTTGCGGTCATCGGTAGCCTCACCCTGTTGACCGGTATTGCGGCGCAACAGAGTTGGACCGCAGACATCTTGACCAACGGACTGTTCGTGATCCCGTTACTGGCCTGCACTCAGCTTCGCCCGGGTGTGTGCGCCGCTGTGGTCGTGCCGACGGTGCTGGTGTTCCTCGCCGCCAGTTGGGCCACGATGGCGTCGAACGAGGAACCGTGGTCGTCCATCCTGCTCAGCACGATGGCACTATCCATTCTCTCGGCGGGCGCAGTCGTGCTCAGCAGAATTCAACGATCCAGGGTGCTCACCATCGGTCACCTCGTCCACGACCGCACCGCCCTGCTCGCCGAGTTGATGGGCCTCGAACAGCGCGAACGACGGGCACTGTCCGAGCAACTCCACGACGGGGCGCTGCAATTCGTGCTGGCCGCGAAGATGGATCTCGACGACCTCACCGGCGGCGCCGATCCGGAGGCCGTCGACCGCATCACCCACGCACTCACCGAGTCCGCGTCGCTGCTGAGGGCCACCGTCTCGGAACTTCATCCCACGGTGCTCGATCGCGTCGGACTTGCCCGCGCTCTCGGCGACATCGTCAGGTCCGCCCAGGCGCGTGGCGGATTCGACGTGGATCTCCAGACGGTGGAATGGGACGACGACTTGCGCACGTCGGCCGATGACGTGCTGTTCAGCGCGGCACGTGAATTGCTGAGCAACGTGGTCAAGCACGCGAAAGCTCGCACCGTCCGGGTCGAGCTGTCGCGGACGGGTAAGCATGCGGTCCTCGACGTCACCGACGACGGGTGCGGTATCTCCCGTGAGGCGATAGACCGCAGTCTCAGCCGAGGGCACATCGGACTGACGTCGCACGAACTCCGTGTCGTCGCGGCCGGGGGGAGCTTCTCCATCCGTCCCGGACCACGCTCCGGGACGGATGCCCGCATCGAGATGCCGTTCGAGGTCGTGACCGCGTCCGAGTCCCTCACGATCTCGGCGTTCTAACAGCGAGTCGACGCCGGCGGGAACCGGACCAGGGGCCGTCGGTCAGTCGACGCCGAGCATCACCTCGGTGGACTTCACGAGCACCGTTGCAGTCACGCCGGCCTGCAGTCCGAGTTCCTCGACCGCCTCCTTCGTGATGGACGCGGTGACGACCTGCTCGCCTCCGTCGAGACGCACCTTCACGGTCGCCATCACACTGCCGAGGGTCACCTCGCTGATCGTTCCGGTGAGCTGGTTCCGGGTGGACAAACGCATCGTGAACCTCCGTCTCGGGGCCTGTGGTTTCGACGCTAGCCGGAACCACTCCGGAATGGGTGAGGTTGAACTTCGCGAGTCAGTCGGATGTGACGGTCGACGGACTGGGTTCCAGGAGCGCAGTCAGACAGGTCGGCCCCAGGCCGATCTCCGGCCACCCCGCCGAGATCATGATGTCGTGCGGGCGCGTACACGTGCCGAGCCAGTAGTTCGGCTCCGTGCGGTAGGCGGGCACCCCACCCCACTTCCGGGGTGAGCCGGACCGTGGAAGATAGGGGTCGGCAACGCCCACGACAGACCCCAACTGCAGCAGCACCGACAGATACGACCACTGGGTGTCGGGATCCGCAGGATCGGACAGCACCCGTGTCTCGTGGTGTGCACGCTCGGCGGTGCGCCCCGTGGCGGTCAACGCGAGACGGACGTGGATTCCCGACGAGAACGCGACAATTCCGAGGAGATCGAGGGTGAGGTGAGTTCCGGACGCGAGAATGGTGGGACCGTGCACTGCGGTCCCACTGGCTGTCGGCGGCGCGAATGCCGGCCAACGCGCTCTGCGCATGCCCACGATGGTGCACCTACATCGAGGCGGAATCAACGTCCCACGCCCGCGTGCGTGGGACGTTGCTCGAGACGGCAGGCGCGGCACAATGGCGTGACGACGCTCGAGGTGTCACTTCCGGGGACGCCTATTGTGGATGGAGGTCGAGGCGGGTGCGGGACGGAAGGTTCGCTGCGGAGGGAGTGTCCATGGAGTCGCTGCCGGATTCGCGGATGCTGCTCGCTGTCCTCGAACACAGTCCGGCGTTGGTGTTCGTGTCCGAATTCGTGTCCGGTCGGATCGTGTATGTCAATCCCGCGGGTGTCGGCGTCCTCGGATTCGGTGATGCCGTGCATGCGTACTCGCGGACGACGGCGGAGCTTTTCACCGACGTCGGTCTCGTGCAGGCGCGTGACGTGGAGTCGGCTCTGGCCGACCGGGGCGAGTGGACCGGCTTGACGGAATTTCGCCATTTCGTCACGGGCGAGCCGATTCCGATGCTGATTTCGACCTTCGTGCTCGAATACACCGAGACCGGGCCGTCGGTGATCGGGTCGATTGCTCAGAATCGCCGCGGCGCCGAAGGCGACGAGCAACGGCTGCAACGCGCACTGGGAGAGTCTGCATACCGGGCCCGGGAGCAGCAGGCGATCGCAGACCTGAGCCAACTCGCCGTCGGCGGAGACCTCGACGAACTGCTCACGGCGGCGGCTGGGGCGGCGGCCGCGCTGATGGGTGTGCACTGTTCGTCGATCGCGCGGGTGGCCGACGACGAACTCACCGTGCTCGCCTATCGCGGACCCGAGCCCGGTCCGAAGACGTTCTCCCCGGGGCCGGGATCACAGCCCGGGTACGCCGCCGCCAACGGGTCGGTGGTCGTGTGCACCGATCGGGTCCACGAAACCCGGTTCTCCACGGTGGGGATGAGTGGGCGCGGGCTGGAGAGCGGGGTGTGCGTTCCGATCGGCTCAGACGCGGTGTGGGGTGTGTTGACGGCGCACAGTCTGCGTCCCCGCGAATACACCGACCGTGACCTGAACTTTCTGCGCTCGGTGACCGCTGTGCTCTCTGCGGCGATCCGCCGGATCGAGGCCGAGGCTGCGTTGGTGCACCAGAGCTTGCACGACCCGCTGACGGGATTGCCGAACCGCACCTTGGTTCGCCGCCGGCTCGACGAGGCCCTGGACGCGGTGCCGCGTGGCGGCCCGCGCGTGGCGCTGTTGCTGGTGGATCTGGACGACTTCAAGACTGTCAACGACAGCCTCGGTCACGCGGTCGGCGACGACGCTCTGATCGTGCTCGCCCGGCATCTGCGGTCGGCGGTGCGCCCGGGCGATACGGTTGCCCGCCTCGGTGGTGACGAATTCGTGGTTGTCTGTGAGCACGTCGCGGGCGCGGCGGAGGCGGTCGCGATTGCCGCCCGGATCGCCGGTAGCTTCGCAGACCTGAACCGGGCGCGGTCACTCGAGTGGCCGATCAGTGCCAGTATCGGTGTCGCGCTGTCCGATCCGGAGTGCACCCGTGAAGAGCTCGTCCGGCGGGCGGACTCGGCGATGTATCGTGCAAAGGCAGCGGGAGCGGGTGGGTACGCGCTCTACGACGACACCTTCTAGGGTGGCGTCAGACCCCGATCTGTGCGGTGTTGCCGACGCGACACGAAATCGTGGCCACCGATAGGCACCCTGGGGTGGGGAAATTGTCATCTTGACGCGCTTCGCGACGCGTCGAATACTTGCTGACAAGGCGGTTCTCATCGACATTCGACGAGAGAATTCCGCGTTTCGCCCTTGTGGGAGAAAGATATTCGCGTCCTCGGCGGCTGGTGTGCGCGCCGGCGTGGATGTCGGATGGAACTGAGGCGCTCGATGGCAGAATTCGACCCGGACGCGACCCAGGCGGCGTCGATCCGCGCAGTCGGCCACGGGATCGTGGCGGAGTTGGACGCTGCCGGGTTCGCCGACGCCGAGGAGGTCGGCAGGGGCGGGTTCGGTGTCGTGTACCGCTGCCTGCAGCGCTCGCTCGGTCGAATCGTCGCAATCAAGGTCCTGACGTCGGACCTGGACTTCGAGAACCGCGAGCGCTTCCTGCGGGAGGGCTACGCGATGGGCGGGCTTTCCGGCCACCCGAACATCGTCAACATTCTGCAGGTCGGCGTGACCGAGACCGGTCGCCCGTACATCGTCATGCACTACCACCCCCGCGATTCGCTGGCGGTGCAGATACGCCGAGAAGGTCCGCTGCCCTGGCCGGAGGCGATCAGCATCGGAGTGAAGCTGGCGGGTGCACTGGAGACGGCGCACCGGACCGGCACCTTGCACCGCGACATCAAACCCGCGAACGTCCTGCTCACCGACTACGGCGAACCGCAGCTGACCGACTTCGGCATTGCGCACATCGCCGGCGGTTACGAAACCGCCACCGGCGGGTTCACCGGGTCACTGGCGTTCACCGCGCCGGAAGTCCTCAACGGCGAATCGCCGACCGCGCGTTCGGACGTCTACGGTCTGGGCGCCACGATCTTTTCGCTGATCGCGGGGCGGGCGGCGTTCGAGCGGAAGACCGGCGAGGAACTCGTCGCGCAATTCGTGAGGATCAGCACCCAAACGGTGCCGGACCTGCGCGCTCAAGGCATCCCGGACGGTGTGTGCGCCGTCATCGAGAGGGCGATGGCATCGAATCCGTTCGCTCGGCCGGCCTCCGCCGAAGAGTTCGGACACGAACTACAAGCCGCCCAGCGACATATCGGGTTGCGTTCGGACGCGATGGCGCTGGCACCGCTGGAGCTCGCCCAGCCGGCCGAGTCGCACCCGTCTGCGGCGGATACCGGTGGCTACCGTCAGATCCGGTTCGACGATTCGGACGGTCAGCGCCGATTCTTCGCACCGACCGAGCAGATCCAGCCGGAGTCGCACCCCTCGGGCCCGTTCTGGCCGCCGACGGGTCCGTCTCCGTGGCCGCCGCCCGGAGTGCCGGGTAGCAGTGGGCCGGCGCCCACCCGGCGGCGCGGGATCCTGATCGCGCTCGCTCTGGTGGTGACGCTGGTGCTGGCAGGTGGCGGTTACCTCGTGTACCGGGAGGCATCGGGACCCGGTACCGCGGGACCGACCGCCCAGGAGGCGAGCGAGCCCCCAGCCGTCGACCCGACTGCGGCGTGGCGACCGGTCGCCGACGCCCGGGTGGCCCGCCAGCAGACGGCGACGACGGTCGCGGACGGGACCATCTGGGTCTTCGGAGGGTTGGACGACAACGGTGTGTCCGCCCGGCAGGAAGGCTACGACCCGGCCATCGACACCTGGAAGGCCGGCCCCGACCTCCCCGTCCCGCTCAATCATGCAATGGCCGTCACCTACAACGACGAGCCCGTAGTCATCGGCGGATGGCAAGCGAAAGGACAGAACCTGACAGCCGTCGCCTCCGCTCGGGTGATGGCCATGCGCGACGGACGATGGGTCGACCTGCCCGCGCTCAACGTCCCGCGGGCCGCCGGTGCCGCGGCCGTGGTGGGCGACAAGATCGTAGTTGCCGGCGGACAGGCCGACGGCGCACTGGTGGCGCCGACAGAGGTGTTCGACGGAACGAAGTGGACGACGGTCCCGAACATCCCGACGCCACGGGAGCATTTGGCCGGGGTGTCGGACGGGACGTACTTCTACGCGATCGGCGGGCGGGACCTGGCGTCGGATCAGAACACGGCCGCGGTCGAACGCTTCGATCCGGTTGCGGGGACGTGGGCGACGCTGCCCGGCATGCCCACCCCTCGCGGTGGGCTCGGGGCGACGTTCATCGACGGCCGCATCGTCGCGGTCGGCGGTGAAGAACCGACCCGGGTGCTGTCCACGGTCGAGGCCTACGACGTGGTTGCAGGGACGTGGTCGCAATTGCCTGCTCTGCGCACGCCGCGGCACGGGATGGCGGTCGGCGCGGTCGGCAACACGGTGTACGCGGTCGGCGGCGGCATCAAACCCACGCATGCCGAGTCGACAGCGGTTTCCGAGGCGCTGCAGGTCGCGCCACGCAAGACCCAATGGGCACCGGCGTGGCGCCCGCTGAGGGACGCGCCGATCGCCCGCCAGCAGACCGCGACTGCTGTCGCGGACGGGACGATCTGGGTGTTCGGCGGACTCGACAACGTGGGATCGACCCCGAAGGTCGAGGGCAACGACCCGGCCATCGACACCTGGAAGGCAGGCCCCGATCTTCCGATCCCGCTCAATCATGCGATGGCCGTCGAATACGGCGGCGAGTTGGTGGTCCTCGGAGGCTGGGTGCCGGAAGGGCCGAATCTCACCGGGAAGACGTCGGACCGGGTGCTCGCGCTGCGGGACGGCAACTGGGTGGACCTGCCCCCGCTGAACGTGCCGCGGGCGGCCGGTGCCGCAGCCGTGGTGGGCAACGAGATCGTCGTCGCCGGGGGACAGGCGGACGGCGAACTGGTGGCGTCGGCAGAGGTGTTCGACGGAACGAAATGGACGACCGTCGCGGACATTCCGACGTCGCGGGAGCATCTGGCCGGCGTGTCGGACGGGACGTACTTCTACGCGATCGGCGGGCGCGATCTGGCGTCGGATCAGAACACGGCCGCGGTCGAACGGTTCGATCCGGCTGCGGGGACCTGGGCGACGCTGCCCAGCATGCCGACCCCTCGCGGTGGGCTCGGGGCGGCGTTCATCGACGGCCGCATCGTCGCGGTCGGCGGTGAACAGCCGACCCGGGTGCTCTCGACGGTCGAGGCCTACGACGTCGCTTCGGCGACCTGGTCGACGTTGCCGCCGATGCCCACCGGCGCTCACGGGATGTCCGTCGCGACGGTCGGGCACACCGTCTACGCGATCGGCGGTGCACTGCGGCCCACTCACGCCGAGTCCACGGCGACCGCGCAGGCACTTGATTTCTGGTGAAGGTGACGAGTTGTCGTCCGGCATGTGCGCACTCTGAATGTCTTCTGTCCGTGTCGTTGTGCGCAGTAGAGGGGGACTAGACTTGTGGTCAGGAGGCGATTTTTCACACGGGATACGGGCCGGGAGGTTCGTGATGAAGGTGACGGCGACGGCCACCCGTCGCGGCGGATCGTGGGTGGTGGAGGTTCCGGGAGTCGAAGGCGCGCTCACCCAGGTGCGGCGGCTCGATCAGGTGTGCGCGATCGTGGCGGAGGCCGTGCATCTTGTCCGGGGTGTTCGGGCCGAGGACGTCGAGGTGGAACTCGACTACGAAATCGGAGATTCGGCCGCGCTCATGGAGGCCCGCGCCGCCCACTGGCAGGTCGAGTCCGCCGCCCACGCGCAGGAATGCGCAGCGCGGGCCTCGCGGGCGGCGGTGGCGCATCTGCGCCGATCGGGTCTCTCGGTGCGTGACATCGGTGTCATCCTCGACCTGAGCCCGCAACGAGTCTCTCAACTCGACCGCGCCGGCATTCATGCCTGATGGCGGTGCGTGCGAAAGTTGCGCCGGTCAATCGCGCCTGCCGCAGCGAATCCGGTGATCCGGCAACTTCCGATCCGGTGACACCCGTGCGGCCCCTAGGATGCGGGAAGGGCCCTTCGCAATGAACGGCTCGGCGCAGGTAGGGGGAGTGCAGATGCGTAGAGCAGGAATGATTCTCGCCGGAATCGGTATCTCGGCGGTGATCACCACGACCGGGCAGGGCATCGCAGTCGCGGCGCCCGAGAACACGACGGAAAGAGTGACGACTCTGCAGGTCCCACCGATCGGGACGAGCCCGGTTCTCGCGGCCTACTTCACCGTCGACGCCGTCACGGGCCGGGTACCCGGAGTCGTGCGGTTACGCACCGTGAGCGAGTGTTACGTCCTGAATCCCATCAGTGCGGACACGTGCATACCCGGACCGGGAAACAACATGAAGGCGAACGCTGTGCGGGTGCACTGGCTGAACGTGAACACCGGCGCGACCGGCGCGGCCACGATCCCCATCGGAACCGCCGGGTCGACCGATTCGCCTCGCCCCGAGATCGACGTGGCCACCGGCAGCGGACGAATCGTCGTCGGCACGATGGCCCCGGCCGAGTATCCACAGGCGCTACTTCCGGGCTTCGGCACGTTCGACGTGCCCTGATCGCCTCCACCGCGAACCGCCGGCCGCCACCGCCTAGAATCTCGGTGGAGGCGGGCGCCCCACTCCGATGCGTCGCCCGTCACAGGTGCACAGACCCGCAGACGCGGTAATTTCGATCGGCGGAGAGTGGCAATGGAAACTGGAGCGCTATTCGGCAGATACCGGCTGGACCGGTCGCTGTCGGTGGACGAGAACGGCGAGGTGTGGGCTGCATTCGACACCGTGACCGCTCGGCACGTCGCGGTGCGGGCGTTGCCGCGGGACGCGGCCGAGGACGACGAATACTGCGATCGGTTCGTCCGTGAAGCCGGTATCGCGGCACTCATCCGGAACCCGCACGTGGTACCGATCCACGACTTCGGGCAGATCGGAAACCGGCTCTACCTCGCGACTCCGCTCATCGGGGGAACGAACCTGCGGACGATCCTTCAGTCGGGCGGACCGATGGAGGCATCCCGCGCCGTCGGAGTTGTCGATCAGCTGGCGTCGGGGCTGGAGGCCGTGCACGCGGCGGGGCTGGTCGAGCGGGGAGTGGCGTCGGCGAACGTCGTCGTGCTGGACGGGGGACTGGTTCAGCTCACGGACGTCGGGCTCCCTACGGCTCCCGGCGCCGCGTCGGGAGTCCCCGGTCTGAGCACCGTCTTGTACGAGTGCCTGACCGGCGGGCAGTTCGCGTCGAACGGCCGGGAATTGCCGTCGTCGATGTTCTCGACGCTGCCCGTCGGCATGCAGGCCGTGATCGCACGCGGAACGGCAGCCGATCCCGGGCGGCGCTACCGGTCTCCGCGCGACCTGGCCGCGGCCGCCGCTCGTGCCGCGGCGACAGGTCCGCAGCCTGCCGCGGATCCCACTCCGGCGACCCCTCCGAACGACCGCAACCGCCGTCTCCTGCTCGCAGGGCTCGCGCTCGCCGCGATCATTGCCGTCGCAATCGTCGGGGGCGTGATCATCGGGTCGCAATCGTCATCACCCGACATCGTGGTGCCCGTGCCGGCGTCCAGCGCGGACGGGCCGGCACCCGCCACATCACCGACCGCCCCGACGAACCCGACGGCCGCCGAGCAGGCGCCACCGGCCGCGGAGGCTCCGGTTCAGGACGAAGTCCCGCCGGCAGCGACTCCGGCGCCGCAATCACCGCCGGTGCTGCCGGCGCCCGTGCCCGCACCGGCACCCGCTCCCGCACCCGCACCCGCGCCCGCACCTGAGGTGCTGCCCTGCTACCCCGGCTACGAGCACACTCCGCCTCCGGACGGACCGTGTCTCCCGCCCGGCTCGCCACCCGCTCCGGCACCTGTGCCCGCTCCCGCGCCTGCACCCGCACCTGAGGTGCTGCCGTGCTACCCGGGCTACGAGCACACTCCGCCTCCGGACGGGCCGTGCTGGGCACCCGGTGGGTGAGCCGCACCGGCGAAGGTTGGTATCGGCGACCAGGTGAGGCGATCACGGCCCGGCGTCGGCGGCGATCCAGGATTCACACACCTCGGTGACAGCGGCAGCGATGGCTTCTCCGTACAGCGTCCGCGCGGGTCGGGGCTGTTCGATCTGGATTCCGCCCGCACCGTCGACGGTGAGGCGGTTGACCAGGTTGGACGCGGATTCACCGGCGTACCGTTCTCCGGGTTCGGCTACGCGAACACGGACTCCGCTTCCGTCGAGTGCTTTCGCGACTGCGTTGAGCACATCCGATTTGAGTCGTGCGGGTGCACGGCCCCCGATGAGGACGTCGTGTCCTCGGTAGCCGTGGAACGACACCGCCCACTGGAATCGTCGTGCACCCAGGGAATGTAGAAGGGGGAAGCTGCGCACGCTGAGATCGCCCGAGGAAATGTGCCATGCCCGGTATGCGTTGCCTGCCGGTCGCCACCCTTTGCACGTCCACAGTGTCGAATCGCGCGATCCGAGCGCCGCAAAAACCTGTTCGGCCTGCCGATCCGTGTGGCTTTCGATGGCGCCGCCGTGCGGTGCGAGGACCACGAGGCGGTGATGGTGCCCGTCGTCTTCGAGCCGCTCGATGAATTCACCCTCGACTTCGGCCTCTGCCTCGGACACGGTGGGATCGATACACCGAAGGTCGAGGACCACCGCGTGTCCCGGTTCGGCGCCGATCCGACGGCATCCACCATCGGTTACCCGAACGGTCTCGATCCCTCCTACATCGGCGTCCGGTATCAGTGTGAACAGTGCGGTCGTTCCCCGGTGACTCACCCGTGCCTGCTGACGGGGCTCGGCTCCGATCCGGGCCAGCAGGCGCGGGTGAATACCGACATGCTCGGCGACGTTTGCGCTGGTGGAGCGACTTCGGCGGACTTCGAGCCGAGCGGTGACCTTACCGTCGCCATTCCGCCGCATCGAAATCTGCTGTAACGGACGCTGTTCGAACACCTCCTCAGATTAGGCGCGATACTCTCCCCCTCGGGCCCTTGTCGGTAGTTGTCGCGCGGCGAAGACTCGAATTCATGACTAATAAAGCAGTGGTCAGTCTCACCACCGGTCTCGAGGACGCCGAGAAGGTGACGGTTGCGTTTCTGGTCGCGGTCGGCGCGGCAGAACAACAGCGCCAGACGCTGATGTTTCTCACGAAGGAAGCGGTACGGCTCGCGCTCGACGGCACGATTCAGGGCGTTGCCTGCGAAGGTTGTCCGCCGCTTCCCGATCTGGCGGCACGATTCGAGAACGCAGGCGGCACCTACATGGTGTGTCCGATCTGCTTCGAGGCCAAGCACCTCGACAAGGACGCGCTGGTGTCCAATGCCGAACTCGCCGGGACGGTGCCGATGTGGAAGTGGATCGGTGACGAAGGAGCGGTCACTTTCAGTTATTGAAACGGCACGGGGTGCGCGCGGCTGACTCGGTTACACTGCGCGCGAGTACATTCGAGTCTGATCCGATTGTGGATCGTGGGGGACGGGCAGTGACCGGTCGCTACGTACTCGTCGACACCGATACCGGCGTCGACGATGCCCTCGCCCTGCTCACCCTCGCGCACGACCCCGGCACCGAGATCGTCGGTGTCGGAAGCGTCTTCGGCAACTGCACCGAAACGCAGGCCGCGTCGAACGCCCTCACAGTCCTCTCCGTCGTCGGCCTCCGCGACGTTCCGGTGTGTATCGGACGGCCACGTCCCGGGCCACCGCCCGCAACGCCGTCCGTACACGGTCTGGACGGACTCGGCGACCGCGGCCATCGGCCGCCGCCGGACACTGGTCCGGCGCCCGGTTCCGCCGTCGAGCAACTATTCCGCGCCGCGGAAGAACGGCCCGGTGCGGTGGACCTTCTGTGCCTCGGACCGCTGGCCAATATCGCCGCCGCCGTCACACGCGATCCACTGATCCTCACGCGGTTCCGGTCCGTCACCATCATGGGCGGAATGGGGCCGGCCTCGCGGAGAGGCGCCGAGGCCGCCGTGCAACCACAGTTCCTCGGAAAAGGCGACACGAACACCAACCACGATCCGGCCGCGGCCACGGCCGTCGCGGCAGCGCCGGGGCCGATCACGTGGGTGGGAATGAATGTCACCGGCCGACTCGGATTGGACTGGGCCGACCTGGTCGCTCGCTCCGTACCGGGGAAAGTCGCGACGTTCGTCCGCGACATCACCGAGGACTACCACCGGCACTGCACAATCACATACCGCGCAGACCACCCGATCTACACCTCACACGATTCCGTCGCAGCCGCCGTGATGCTCGACCCGACGGTCGTGCTGTCCGCCACCGACGCCCAACCCCGGGTGCACCGGGTGGACGGGCGGTCGAGTGTCTGGGGCGTCACTCCGGCGCGGGGGCCGGTGCACCGATTCGTGACCGACGTCGATTTCCGCTCGATCAGAGACCGGATCGCCGCTACGCTCGACGCAGACATTTCCCGAAGCGGCTGATGGTATGCGCCGTGGCGGACATTGCCCCTCATTCGGTGGCATCGAGCAGATGCAGTTCCTCTGCAACGATCAGATCGACCTCGTCACTGGTCAGACCGGACAACAGATGTGCCGACAACATCGCTCTCACCTCCTCATTGTGCTTCTACCAATGAGTCGAACGGGCAAGCGCAATATCGACACTTTCGCCGAGATTCCCGGCAAGAAATTTCAGAGTCAGTTGCCGTCCACCGGAACTGCGTCCGCACCCGGTGCGGAGGGATCGAACGGCGGCGGATCGGCGGGATCGAATCCGCCGCGCACCGTCGAGCAGGTCGCTCCGGGCTCCGGGTAGGTGTTCGGGTTCTGTCGCAACGCCATGAGGAAGTCGGCGATCCGCTGATCGTGGACATCGTCGAGTCGGAGTTGGTGACCCCAGGACTGCAGCGACACCGCCGAATCGAGACCCGGGTACGGCGACATCAGGGTGTACGGCACCCCGTCGACGTGCGCCGCCAGTGCGGTGACGTCGTCGGCGCTCAGACGATCCGGGTCGTACGTCACCCACACGGCCCCGTGCTCCAGGGAATGCACGGCGTTCTCGGTGCGGATCGCGTCGGGATAGACAATTCCGGTGCACGTAGCCCAGTACTGATCGTGTGCACCACCGAACGGCGGACTCTGGTCGTAGGCCACCCTTTGCGGCGCCTGCACATGGTCGGCGGGCCCATAGTCGACGGTGACGATCCCCTCGATTCCCAGTGATGGGTCAGGGTTGTCCGCGCTGGGTGCAAAGTCGAGGGCTTCGCCGGCGTCGTCGGAACCGGCGGTCAGCACGTACGCACCGACGGCGACAACCCCCACCACCGCTACCGCGGCAGCCACCAGCCAGGGCAGACGCCGCCGCAGGCCGCCCGGCTTCGATCGGGATTGCGGGCTCTCGCTGTGGTCGTTCGTCATCGCCGATCCTTCGTCTCACCGGGCGCCCGGACCGTGCGTCCCATCTACGAAGGATCGTAGTAGACGGGTGAGGTGTTGCTGACGAAGGGAAGTCGCGGTGCGACTAGCTCACAGCGAGGGGCGCGGGCGGGATATCGCGGAATCGATCACGGCGAAGATGTCGCGCTGTGAAATCGTGTCGCCCAAGCCGTTCGTTTGAGCGGCCTCGATGAGGTCGTCGGTGAGGCTGTCGAACAGCAGTGCTGTGCGGGGATCGGCCCGAAGGCTGCCCTGGGTTTCGAGGGCGCGCAGCGCATCGACCGCGTCGCGGTAGTCGGCGAGACCGTCACGGGGCGGGAGCAACTGCATCGCTTGTGTGTTCATCGTGCTCAGCTCCGAACCAGGCTGTCGGACAGTCGCGCTTCCTGCAGCGCTCGACTGGTGGGATCGCAGCGGTACTGACCGGTCGTGGTGTGCCGGTAGCCCCGGCCGTCCTTCGCGACGGCGTGCCCGCAGTAGCGGCACTCGTGACCGTACTGCCCGATGCGGATGGTTTCGATGGTGGGGTATGTGTTGGTGCTCATGGTCTCGTTCGTCGGTGTGGGTGGTGTGGTCGGTGCAGCGGAGGGATCGGTCCCGGGCGAGGTGGACTTCGCGGTGACATCGCCGCCGGCGGGACGGTCATGCGTATTCGACGACGGCGTCGGCCCCGGCGTGGGCGCTTCGTTCCAGGGCTTCCCAGACGAGGTCGTAGCGCTTGAGAGTGATCTCGTCCGCGTTGGCGAGCAGGGCGCTGAGGAGGGAATGCGGGTCGTCCTGCCAGGAGTCCACGGCGGCCGCGACTGTTCCGTTGCTGAACAAGCCCGACTGGGCGAGAGCGTGTGTCCACTCGTCGAACAGTCCGCGGTGGATGCGCTCGACTGTGTCGTGGTCGAATCCCTCGGCGACGAAGTCGCGGGCGAAGGTAGCCGTGACGTAGTCACCGCAGGTCATCGGTTGTGCGTTCATCGGTGCGGGCATCCTCCGTCAGTGGCGGGTCGAACCTTCGGGCGACTCCGTGCTTATGAGTGAGACAGCTCACATCATGGCCCATTCGGGGTACGTGACACATCGGCCGAATCACCGGGGGGTATACCTATTTCTGGTCCGCGCGGCTGGCTCCCGGTCGGCGACCGGGAATGTTTGGCCTGGTCACAGCGTCGGGGATCGCCCACCCCACGCTCCGGGTATACCCGGTCAGTCTTTCGCGGCGTAGTTCGCGACGAACCGCACCCGGTCGCTGCGACACGCGCGGTGGATGTACACGGTGGGAGCGTCGTCCTCGTCGAGATTCAGGCCGTCGCGAAAAAGGACCGCTGTACCCGACGGCACCCCGAGCAGTGCCGCTACCTGCGGAGACGCAGCACCTGCGGCGAGCGAACGCCACGCCGCCTTCAGCCGGACGCCGTAGACGTCGCGCCACACGGTGTACAGCGGGACACCGTCTCGCAGGTGCCGGTCGATGTCGGCGAACCGGCGGTCGTCCATCCAGACCGAATTCGCGAACCATGGCTCATCGTCGACCGCGAGCACCGTGTCGACGCGGCGCAACCGGCATCCAGGCAGATACTCCTCTGCCTGCGGTGCGCTACCGCCGAGGACGGTCTCGCTCGAGACGAGCGACTCGGTCAGTGTGCGCCCCACGGATCTGAACGCCGCGCTGAGACCGTCGGCATCGTTGATGTAACTGGCGGCGAGTTCGATGGGGAAGTGCCGGGGCGGCGGGGCGACGAACGTGCCGGACCCCTGCTTGGCGACCAGTCGCCCGGCCCGGGTCAGTTCGCCGATCGCCTGCCGCACCGTGAGCCGGTTGACGCGGAGTTCGGCGGCGAGGTCGGTCTCGGGCGGCAACCGGTCTCCCGGCCGCAACGTGCCACCGTCGAGTCGCTGCAGCAAGACGTCCTGCACCTGTCGGTAGAGCGGCACCCGACCCGTGGGCGTTTTGCTCGGCATTCCACAAGTCTAGAGGACTTCGACCTGGGGCGGGGGGTGTGATCGACACGTCTTTCCAGTTCAAGATGCATTCACTTGGCGGTCACCCGAAGAGGTGGTTTAGGCTACTTGTCTAGATGAATATTCGGACATCAACTTCGGATACATCTCGGAAAGGCCCCGCCCGTGAGCATCAACCCGACCCTGCGCCGCACCTTGGCCGCCGCCGCCTGCGCGGTGACGCTGTGTGGTGCCGCCGCCTGCGGCGACTCCTCCGCCGAAAACGGCGCGCCCGACGTGCTGAAGATGGGGCTACCACCGGCGGAGGCCAATGCGAACCTGCAGGCGAAGTTCGAGCCGGTCACCTCGCTGGTCGCCGCGGGCACGGGGAAGTCGGTCGAGGTGAAGCCGACGAGCGACTACCTGTCCATCGTCGAGGCCATGCGGTCCGGGCTCATCGACGTTGCTGCGTTCAGCCCGTTCCCGACGCCCCTCGCCGAGGCCGTCGCCGGTGTCGAGCCGCTCGTGGTGGCGAAGGGTGCGGCCTACAGTTCTGTGTTCGTGTGCCGCACGGACCGTGGCATCGACTCGCTCGACGATCTTCGCGGGCGCAGGATCGCGTTCGTCGACGCCGGATCGACCAGCGGAAACTACATCCCCAAGCTCCTGCTGAAGCGGGCCGGGATCGATCCGGAGACCGACATAGAGGGCAGCTACGCCGGTGGCCACGACACCGCCGAACTCGCCGTGAAACAGGGCTCGGTCGACTGCGCCGCCGACGCCCGGTCGTCGTATCAGACGATGGTCGACAAGGGCGTCATCGACGGAGCAGCGCAGACGATCGTCGCCGAGTCCGACCCCATCCCGGTCTCTCTGGTGGTCATTGCACGCAAGGATCTCGACCCGGCCATCTCGCAGGGAATCGTGGACGCATTCGTGAACGGAGACAATGCGGCGGCACTGGGAGTGGTCGGGGCAACCAGCTTCGAGAAGGCGCAGGACAGTGATTTCACGATCTTCCGTGACGCGGCGTCCGAACTCGGGGTGGATCTCGAGGAGTTGTCGCGGAAATGACGTCGACACGAAACGGAATTCCCCGCGTGCAAGCCGATGCGGTGAGCTACCGATATCCCGACGGCACCACGGCACTGCACGAGGTGTCGGTGCGGGTGGCGCCCGGCGAGATCGTCGCGGTGCTCGGTCGCAGTGGCGCGGGGAAGTCGACGCTCATGCGCTGTCTTGCGGGGCTGGAGGCGCCGACATCGGGCCGGGTGCTGCACGACGGTGTCGACCGCAGCGGGTTGCGGGGCCGCGCCAGGCGGCGGGCGCACGCGCGAGTGGGATTGGTGTTTCAGGAGTTTCAGCTCGTCGAACGGGCGACGGTGCTGTCGAATGCCCTGATCGGGCGGCTCGCCTGTCAGCCACTCCTGCCGAGCCTCGTGCATTTCGTGCGGAGCCGTGACCGCGAGATTGCCGTCGAGGCCGTCTGCAGGCTCGGTCTCGAGGAACAACTCCGCAAGCGTGCCGACGCGCTCTCGGGCGGACAGCGTCAGCGTGTGGCGATCGCCCGTGCGCTCGCGCAGCAGCCCGACATGCTGCTGGCAGACGAGCCTGTCGCCAACCTCGACCCCGTCCTGGCTCGCGGAGTCGTCGACGACATCGTGCGGTTGGCCCGTGTCGAGGGACTCACCGCTGTGCTGAATCTCCACGACGTCGAGTTGGCGCGGCACGTCGCGGACCGGCTCGTGGGCCTGCGCGCGGGACGGTTGGTGTTCGACCGGCCGACCGCTTCTATTTCCGACACCGATCTCGATCTCCTGTATGCCGATCCGGCCCGCCCCCTCGCAGGAGTGCAGTGACCATGACACTCGACACGAAGCCTGCCGAGCGCACGCCCTCGACCGCCGATCTCGCGGCTCTGCGCCGGCCCTCCTGGCAGACGGGCGCCGGGGTGGTGGTCGTACTCGCCGTCGTCCTGTGGTCAGCGCAGACCACCGAGTTCTCCCTGGCCGCCGTCGTCGACGGCCTACCCCATATCGCCGACTTCATCGGCCGCATGTTTCCGCCCGATCTCGCCGTTCTGCCGACCGCCGTCTCGCTGATGGGCGAGACCCTCGCCATCGCGGTCGTCGGTACCGCGATCGGCGTCCTGCTCGCGCTGCCGTGGGCGTTGCTGGCGGCCCGGTCGGTGTTCGACCAGGCCTTGCTCCACCACGCGGCGCGGGCGTCGATCAACGTCACCCGCGCGATCCCGGAACTGATGTGGGCGCTGCTGTTCGTCTCCGCGGTCGGGCTGGGCCCGCTCGCGGGCACCTTGGCGATCGTCATCGGATCCGCGGCAGGGATGGCGCGGCTGTTCGCCGATATCTTCGAGACCATGGACATGCGGGCATGGGAGTCGGCTGCCGCCGCCGGCGCCACTCGGTCGCAGCGGATCAGCTGGGTTCTGCTGCCGCAGAGTGTGCCGACCGTGGCCAGCTACACCCTGCTCGTGCTCGACGGGAACGTGCGGGCCGCGTCGCTGCTCGGCATCGTCGGCGCCGGCGGCATCGGCATGGAATTGACCCAGCAACTCCGGCTCTTCGAGTACGGCAACGTCCTCACAATCGTCCTTGTTGTCCTGGTGGTCGTGGTCGCATTGGACCGCGCCGCCGCCTACCTCAGAAAGAAGCTCATATGACAGTGACCGACCTCGACGTACTCCCCAACCTGCGTGACCTCGGCGGACTTCCCGTTGCCGAGGGCGGCCGGACGCGCAGCGGTGTGCTGTACCGCAGCGCACTGCCCGCGCCGGGCGACGCCCGCCCTACCGCGGTCGACGAGTGGCCTGCCCGCACCGTCATCGATCTCCGCAGCCCCCGCGAGTTCGCGACCAGGGAGCACCCGCTGCGGTCGGACGAGACGGTGGTGCACCTGATCTCCCTGCTGTCCGACGCGGAGGTCACCGCACCGAATCAGGGGTCTCGGCTCGCCGACATCTACCAGGGCATCCTCGCGAATGCGGGGCAGCGGCTCGTGGACATCCTCCAGGTGGCGGCCACCGCGCCCGGCCCGGTCCTGTTGCACTGCGCGGCGGGCAAGGACCGCACCGGGGTCGCCGTGGCCTTGCTGTTGCGCACCGCCGGAGTCGAGCCAGAGCACATCGTCGCCGACTACGAATCGACCAATGACCACATGGGTGCCGTCCTGGCGCGCATTACCCGCTTCGCCCCCGAACTCGGTCAGACGCATCCCAACGACCGCGATCTGCGCGGTGCCGTCCCCGAGGCAATCGAGGGTGTCCTCGCCCGCTGGGACGCTCACCCGGGTGGAGTCCACGCGTGGCTGCGGGAGCGCGGTGCCACCGAGGAGACGATCCGGCTCTGGACCACGCGTTTCACCGGGTGACGCAGTTCGGCCGGGCGGGACGGGTGCCGGCGGCGGTTCAGCGACTCGCGACGGCTCTCATCCGGTCGTCGCGTAGAGCGTCGGTCAATTTGCTGCACCCGCTCTCGCGGCCGAGCAGGGTCCTGCCCAGCAGCACCAACCCCCACGGGCCTATCACCCACACCGGCCAGAAGTAGATCATCACGCCGGCAGCGAGCGAGATGATGCCCCAGATCGCGATGTTGATTCCGCCCGCGGCGGCCCAGGCGAGCCACTCGATCTGCTGGTGACCCGGGACGCGGCGACGCACCGGACGGGTGGGTGGTGTCGCGACCGGGGCAGCGGCAACCGCTGAGGCTGCGGACGGTAGGTCGCGCAACACCTGATGCGCCTGCTGCCGGGTGGTCGATCGATAGACCTCTGCCACCCGTTGGTCGAACTCCCCGATGGTCAGTCGCCCGGCGGTGAGGTGCCGCCCGAGTTCACCGACGACCTGTTCACGTTCGGAATCGGATATCCGCATGTTGTCCGCGTACTGCATCGGACCCTCCTCGGCGAGGACGTTCCACTGTGGAATGTCGCTACCACTATAATCGATATGCCACAGTGGAATGTCAACCCCCGATCGAGCGAAGGACCGCGAGATGGACGAACGCCCCCTCAACGCCACTGCGGCGTCGCTCCTCGGGTTTCTGCACGAGGGTTCCAAGACCGGGTGGGATCTGGTGGTGACCGCGCAGGAACGCATCGGCAAGTTCTGGTCGATCACGACCAGCCAGGTCTACCGGGAACTCGCGGCGATGGAGCGGGCCGGATTGATCGAGGCAGGGGAGCGCGGAGCCCGCGAGCGCAAGCCCTACACGCTCACCGACGAGGGTCGCCGGGCGTTCGCGGAATGGATCGAGCGCGAACCCGGCCAGGAGAACATTCGCTACCCGCTACTTCTCACGGTTGCGTTCGGCGCGCACCTTCCGCCCGAGCGATTGGCCGCGATGCTGGACTCGCACCGCGCGGCCCACGAGAAGCAGCTCGCCGAGTACGAGCGTGACGCCGCCGTGCACGGATCCAACCGATACGCGATGGCCACCCTCGACTTCGGGATCGCGTACGAGCGCGCAGTGCTCGATTGGTTCGACCTGGTCGAGGACCGGTTGGGGCAGTGATCGTTCCGCCGCGTCTCGCCGGGTGCCGGTGTTCGGGCGGTCAGCCGATCACTCCGTCCTCGGAGGCGACGGCCGTCGGCAGGTCGACGCGCCGCGGGGTCCCGGCCTCGTCGTGGATCACGGTGACAAAGGCCGGAAACACGATTCGCCAGGAGCCTGCGACGGGAGACAGCGCGCTCGCGGAGAAATCGGCCCACTCCTTCGGCAGCAGCGTCACAGCGTCGTCGGTCAGCCACTGCGGCGTCGGGACCCGCCGATTCTGCTCCTCGGCGGGATCGACGACGAACCGCAGGTTGGTGGCGATTCCCGTTCCGACGTTGTGGAGCCGGAATCGGTCGACGGGTCCACGGATGCGCTGGACGTCGAATTCGACTTCCAGCGGTCGTGGAAGCGCCTGCTGTGCGGCTTCGGCGATCCGGGTCATCGCTTCGAGTTGCTCGAGCGCCGCATCCAGTGCGGCCTCCGCTTCGCGCCTGGCCTGATCGGCAAGATTCGCTTTTCTCCACGCTGCGGCAGCGGTGGCGCCGAGCAGCACCGCAGTCGCCGCGCTGACCCACGATGCGGTTCTCATGCGCGGAAACTTACCCGAACGCGAATCCGGCAGGCGCGCTGGTGACGTCTCCACGGGCGGCGCGGCGGCGGACCGTGGTCAGGGGTTGACGGAGAGAAACACGTACGCGGCCAACAGCACCAGGTGGACGCCGCCCTGGAGTCGGGTGGCGCGGCCGGGGACCACCGTCAGCATGCCGACAACCACGGTGATCGCAAGCAACACGACCTGGGTGGGACCGAGGCCGAGCAGAAGCGGCCCGTCCAGCCAAATGGACGCGACGGCGATGGCGGGGATGGTCAAGCCGATACTGGCCATCGCCGATCCGAAGGCCAGGTTCAAACTGATCTGGATCCGGTTTCGCTGCGCTGCCCGCACCGCGGCGAGGGTCTCCGGCAGTAGTACGAGCAAGGCAATGACCACACCGACGATGGATTGCGGCAATCCGGCGTCCTCGACCGCGTCTTCGATCGCGGGTGATTCCACCTTCGCCAATCCCACGACTGCGCACAGTGCCACCACCAGCAGGGCGAGGCTCATCCCGGCCATCCTGCCCGTCGGGGGCGCGGAGTCCCGGTCGCGGGTTTCCGGTTCATCGGCGATGACAGGCAGGAAGAAGTGCCGGTGCGGCCCGGTCTGGGTGAGGACGAACATCCCGTACAGCACCAGCGAGGCCACCGCCGCGAATACCAATTGGGCCGAAGAGAATTCGGGACCCGGCCGGCTCGTCGTGAAGGTCGGGAGCACCAGGCTCAACGTCGCGAGTGATGCCACCGTCGCCAGTGCTGCGCCGGTGCCTTCCGCATTGAACAGTGCGACCCCGTACTTTCGTGCGCCGACGAACAGCGACAACCCGGCGATGCCGTTGACGGTGATCATCACCGCCGCGAATACGGTATCGCGGGCAAGCGACGCAGTCGCCGGGCCGCCCGAGATCATCAATGTCACGATCAGTCCGACCTCGATGACGGTGACCGCGACCGCGAGAATCAGCGACCCGAACGGTTCACCGACCTTGTGTGCAACCACCTCGGCGTGATGAACGGCCGCGAGCACCGCACCGACCAGCACCACGGCGACGGCGAGCACCAGGACCGTGCCGATGTGGCGGCCCCAGGTCAGGCCCAGCACCGCAACCGCGACGGGCGGTATCACCAGCGGCCACTCCGTAGCGACCGACCGCCACCCGAATGCCATGACTAGACCTTGCCAGTTCGATCCGCTCCCGTGCACCGCAATGGGTCAGGTCTGATCGGTCCGGGCAATCGCCGCGCGGGTGGCGGCGTCGACGGTCATCACGATGAATTCGCGTCTTCGTGAATCGCGGTCGTCGCGGCGCGAAGGAGGAGGCGAGAACAGCCGGTCCGCAGTCTGGAGAGTGACCCAACCATCGACGAGGGTGATCACCGTGATGAGAAGTTCCTGCGCGTCGGCCTCGGACAGGCCGGTGGCTTTCCGAGCCGCCGCGACCAACGTCTGCGCGTGCTTTCGGCGGGTTTCCTCGGCTACCGGTGTCTCGAGTTCGAGGCCTTCCCAGAACAGCAGCCGGGTGAAGGCCGGGTGCGTGCGCTGGTAGTCGAATCGACGGCCGGCGTAGTGGGCGACGGCGGACACTCCGTCTCCCGACAGTTCGACGGCGGCCAGTGACGCCGTCAGTTCATTCTCGACGACGGCGCTGAAGAACGCCTCCTTCTTGCCGAAATACTGGTAGATGCGCTCTTTGTTCACTCCTGCTTTCGCGGCGATCCGGTCGACTCGGCCGCCGGCCAGTCCGAACGCACTGAACTCCTCGGCGCCTGCGTCGAGCAGGAGTCTCTTGGTTCGTTCGGTATCCCACGCCACCGGTGCATCCTAGGACAAACTCCAACTGTTTGGTTGCAAGTTGCTCTTCCACGCCTTACTCTCCAAGTGCAACTGAATAGTTGGAATTTGGAAGGGTCACCCTCAGGATGGAATCTCTCGCTCTCGCGTCCGCAGTGCTGGAGCAACTCGCCCCGGCGGCAACGAGGAGTCACCGCACACGGACGGGACAGGCTGCCCCGGGCGGCGTTCCGGTGCCGTCCATTCACCTGCGGGTTGCCGTCACCTGGGTCTCGATCTTCCCGCTCGTCACGCTGGGCATGACGGTCATGACGCTGTCGGGTCCGATCACTGCCACCTGGCCGACCTGGCTCAGGGCCTTGTCGCTGACCGGTGTCGTCGTTCCCACCGCGGTGTATTTCGTCGTGCCGCGAGTTCTGGCCTTGTCCCTCCGGTGGTTGAACTGGCGGCAGCGGTCCGCCGCTGCAGAGTCCGGCCGGGAGATTCGTGTCGGTGGGGCGAGGTAGGTTTCTGCTTGCGACGAAGCAGGTCGCCACTCACACTCACGAATCCGAGGCAGTTCGGCTCGGGTGGATACGAGGCGCAACCGCGCGTCGTATCTCGGCGGAGTGGCGACCTGTCTCGGCCCCCGACGATCCAGCTACCAGTGCCGGATCAGGCCGGCTCGGCGGCGATCCGCCCCGATTTCACGGCGGCGACCAGTTCTGCGTGGTCGGCTTCGGTCTGATCGGCGTAGCGGACGGCATACCGTCCGATCGCCTCGTCGAGTTCCGTGTCGCCGGCAAAGTATCCAGCGAGCGCCCGCGGATCGAGGGAGCGGGTGTGTGCACGCGCGAGCAGGGCACCGGCCAGGCGGCCGTAGTCGTCGAGATGATCCTGCTCCAGACCGGTCGGATCGATATCGCCTTTGAGGTTTCGGAACTGCCGCACGATGTAGGGGAGGCCGTCGATGGTCGTCCAGCCCAGGAGGATGTCCGACTCCGCTTGCACCAGCCGGGCGCCGTGCACGATCCGCTTGCCCTCGTGCTTCGGTTCGTCGACCGGCAGGTATGCCGCCAGTGCGGAGGGCCGGGCCTGTTTCAGTTGAAGTACGAGCACCTCGTCCCGATTGCCGTGCAGCAGGGCGATATAGCTGCGCAGACCCACGCTGCCGGTTCCGACGATCCGGAACGCGACGTCGGACACGGCGAATCGGGTGATCAGGTTCCGTCGCGACTCCCGAAGTGACCCGACATAGCGTTCCAGCCCGTCGGTCACCGCATCGGCGGTCGCGCGATCCACGTGGGTGAGAATCGGCGGATCGTCGATGAACCGTCGGCTGCGGATCCCGGTCTCGTGGTTCTCGATGTGGGCGGTCCATTTCGCCGCCACCTTCTCGCTGGTGTTGCGTCGCGCCTTCTGTGCGGCCTTGTCGAAGTCGTCGAGCAGGGCGTCGGCCTTCGCCCGCGTGAGCACCGACTTGTCCGGCAGCGCATTCCAGGACTGGAGGAACGGAAGTTCGGCGAGTTCACGGATGGTGCGCCGATACGACTTGACGGCGTCTTCGGCGGCCTCGACGCACCCGCTCTCGGACACTCCGCCTTCGCGTCCGGCGAGGACCAGGCTGGCGGCGAGGCGTTTGAGATCCCATTCCCACGGACCGGGGATGGTCTCGTCGAAATCATTTATGTCCATGACAATTTGACCGTCCGGCGTCCCGTACAGGCCGAAGTTCGCCGCATGCGCGTCACCGCACAGCTGCGCTGTCAATCCGGTGACCGGAGTAGCGGAGAGGTCGGCAGCCATCAGACCGGCGGTGCCGCGGAAGAAGGCGAACGGCGAGGCGATCATCCGACCGATCCGCAGCGGGACGAGATTCGCCAGCCTGCCCTCGTTATCGGCCTCGACGAAGTCGAGCACATCCGGCCTGTCGGCGCCGGTCGAGGCGTGATCGTGTGCACGGGACGGCACGGTTGCCTGCAACGCGTCCCCACGCGCGAAGGCGTCGTCCGCGTCGTCCTGGGTTCGCAGGTCCACGGCGCGCGCTCGATTCTTCGTCACCACGGCGACACTATCGGAGGCATTTGCGCGGGTACCACCGTGCATCGCGGATGCGTCGGCGCAGGCGTGCGCGTCGGCGAGGACCCTGCACCCTTATCGAGTGCGTCGCGCGGTCTTAGAGTAGAACCAGCAGACGCGTCCGATCGGCCACCGCGATGTCAGCGAGGTTGCAGATGGCGGCTCACTTCGGTCAAGTCCCGGGGCGTGGTGTACGAAGTCGTCGTGTGACTCCTCGTGGGGTTATGCGGTCAGTTCCGCGGGTGGTGTCACCTCCTGGTTCGGTTCGGTAGTGGTGGTGTTGTCGCCGCGGGATCGGGCAAGTACGTCGAGTCCGAGGTAGCGGCGTCCTTCGATCCACTCGTCGTGTTGCTCGGCGAGGACCGCCCCGACGAGCCGGATCAGGGCGGTGCGATCGGGGAAGATCCCGACCACATCGGTTCTCCTGCGGATTTCCCTATTTAGGCGCTCCTGCGGATTGTTGCTCCAGATCTGCCTCCAGATCTGCTTGGGAAATGCCGTGAACGCCAACAGGTCAGACCGTGCGGCATCGAGGTGCTCGGCGACCTTCGGCAGCTTCTCCGACAGAGCATCGATGATCCGATCATATTGGGCATGAACAGAATCGGCGTCGGGCTGGTCGTAGACCGAGTGCAGCAACGTCTTCACCCAAGGCCACGACCCCTTCGGGGTCTGCGCCATCAGATTCGTCGAGTAGTGTGACTGTAAGGTAATAACATGGTGTTTTGCAGTTTGAGTCAGGTCGGTGCGGTAGGGCGGTTGTGAGCGAGGTCGAGGACCGGTTGCGGGAGCGGTTCGAGGTCTTGTTGCCGCACCTGAACGAGCGGCAGCGGCGTTTGGCGTTGGCGGCGGAGGCCCGGTCGCTGGGGCATGGCGGGGTGCGGACGGTGGCCCGGGCGGTCGGTGTCAGCGAGACCACGGTTCGCAGGGGCGTGTTCGAGTTGGCGGCCGGCGAGCAGCCGGCGCCGACGGGTCGGGTCCGCCGTCCGGGTGGGGGCCGCAAGGGTGCGGACGCGCTGAATCCGCAGCTGGTGCCTGCGTTGTTGGCGCTGGTCGAGCCGGATGAGCGTGGGGATCCGGAGTCTCCGTTGCGGTGGACGACCAAGTCGCTGCGACACCTGGCCGAGGAGCTGACCCGGCAGGGCCATCCGGTGTCCGCACCGACGGTGGGACGGTTGTTGCGGGACAACGGATTCAGTTTGCAGGCCAACGCCAAGACGTTGGAAGGCGAGCAGCACCCGGACCGGGACGTGCAGTTCCGCTACATCAACGAGCAGGTCAAGGCGCACCAGGACGCGGGCGAGCCGGTGATCAGCGTCGATTCGAAGAAGAAGGAACAACTCGGCCAGCTGCCCACCCCGGGGCGCGAGTGGCGGCCGCACGGCGATCCGGTGCGGGTGGTCGATCACAGCTTCTTCACCGGACCGAATGCGGACCGGGCCATCCCGTACGGCGTCTACGACTTGACCACCGACGCAGGTTGGGTCAATGTCGGCGTCGACCACGACACCGCCGCGTTCGCGGTCGCCTCCATCCGCCGCTGGTGGCAGGCCCGCGGCGCCGCCGACTACCCGCACGCGCGCCGGCTGCTGATCACCGCCGACGCCGGTGGCTCCAACAGCTACCGGTACCGGTTGTGGAAGGCGGAATTGGCTGCGCTGGCAACCGAGACCGGGTTGGCGATTACGGTCTGCCACTTCCCGCCCGGCACCTCGAAGTGGAACAAGATCGAGCACCGGCTGTTCTCCCAGATCACCATGAATTGGCGGGGGCGGCCGCTGACCAGCCACGAGGTCGTGGTCAAGACCATCGCCTCCACCCGCACCCGCACCGGGCTGCGCGTGGACGCCGAGCTGGACACCGGCGACTACCCGATCGGGATCTCGGTTGGTCGAGAGGAGTTGCGCGCGTTGCCCATCCGCCCGCACGCCCAGTGCGGAACGTGGAACTACACCATCGAACCCACTCACGCCGACGCCGCTCCGGTTCCCAACCGAGACCGGGAAGGCGAGCGTGCCGCGGCCGTCGCGATGCTCGCCGACTCGCGCCTGACTGGCATGACAGGCGACGAGCTGGAGGAACTCACCGCACGGCTGGCACCGGCTCAGGCCGCCCGCGCCGAGCAACGCCGCTGGCACCAACGCGGCGGCCGGCGCCGCAATGCCCCGGGTGCCGGCGGGCGACGCCTGCTGTCGGACGCCGCGGCCCTACTGATCACCGTCGTGTATCTGCGGCAGGTCTGCCCTCAGCGGGTGCTGTCGGATCTGCTCGGGGTGAATCCGAACTCCATCGGCGAAATCATCGCCGAAACGCGGATGCTGCTCGACGAACACGGCCATCACGTCACCCCGACCATCGGGCTGCGCTTCAGCACCGCCGCAGACCTCGCGGGATTTCTCCGTGACGGCACGGCACCCGACCCGACACCGAATCGGCCGCTCCCCGAGGCACTGTCGCATCCGGCTCTGACCGGCATGAGTCGCCGGCAACTGGGCGACCTCGTCGAACGCCTCGCCGTCCGGCAAGCCGCCATGGTCGAACGACGCCGCTACGCCCAACGCGGCGGCGAACGCATGCCCGGGGGCCGCGGCGGAATCTTCCTCCAGAAGATCACCGATGCCGAACGCGTCCTGGCCACCGTTCTGCATATGCGCCAGCTCTGCAACCGCGCCGTCCTGGCCGAACTGTTCCAGGTCAGCCCACGCACCATCGGCAATGCCCTGCTCGACGTGCGGCCACTGCTCGAACAGGACGGCTACACCCCGGCACCGGCAACCATCCGCTACCGCACCGCCGCCGCCCTCCTCGCTGCCATACCACCACGAGAGGGCGACACACCCGAATCGACACATTAATTCCTTACAGTCACAGTGGGTTCGGCACCTCTGCCATGAGGCGCCGGGCAGGGTCGCCCCGATTGCCGCGACGAGGCCGGCGTGGGCGTCGGAGGTCACCAACCGCACCCCGGACAGGCCGCGGGCGACCAGGGAGCGGAAGAACGCCAGCCAGCCGGCCCCGTCCTCGGACGAGGTCACGTCCAGGCCCAGGATCTCGCGGTAGCCCTCGGCGTTGACACCGACCGCGACCAACGCGTGCACGTTGACCACCCGCCCGTTCTCGCGCACCTTGAGCACGAGCGCGTCGGCCGCGACGAACGTGTACGGCCCGGCATCGAGCGGCCGGCTGCGGAACGCCTCGACCTGGGAGTCGAGGTCCTTCGCCATGACGCTGACCTGTGATTTCGACAGCGAGGTGATGCCGAGGGAGTCGACGAGTTTCTCCATCCGCCGGGTCGAGACCCCGAGCAGGTAGCAGGTCGCCACGACCGAGGTCAACGCCTTCTCGGCGCGTTTGCGGCGCTCGAGCAACCAATCCGGGAAGTACGAACCGGACCGCAGCTTGGGGATGGCGACGTCGAGGGTGCCGGCGCGGGTGTCGAAGTCGCGGTGCCGGTATCCGTTACGTGAGTTGGTGCGGGCATCGGAGCGTTCGCCGAAGCCGGCCCCACACAGGCTGTCGGCCTCGGCGCCCATCAGCGCATCGATGAACGTGGACAGCAGGTTGCGCAGCAGATCGGGACTGGCGCCGGAGAGCCGGTCGGTCAGGAATTGGTGCAGGTCGTTATCGTGGGCAGTGGTCATCGCGTGGTCCTGTCTCGAATGACTGTGGTAGGTCTCTCGAAGAGTCACGCGATGGCCGCCTTCTTGGGGCTACGACACGCCGGTCAGGTTCGGATCCGGTTCATACACCACTCTGCTGGACGCAACCCTCACTTCTCCACGGAGCGTGAAATCCCAGGCCCTCGAGGCCTACCGCTCGTCGGCGTCATTCCAATGCTCGCGCACGACCCGTTCGGCTACCTGGTCGACGCTGCGCGCGACTACGGCGGATTGGTCCGAATGAGGTTGGGCCCTGCCACGGTGTACCTCGTCAGTGATCCTGCACATGTTCGGCACATCCTCGTCGACAATCATGCCAACTATTGGAAGGGCCCAATCCTCCGCGGGATCAAACTGATCATCGGTGACGGGATATTCGGCAGCGACGGGCAGCTGTGGCAACGGCAGCGGCGCTTGATGTCTCCGGCCTTCCACCGGCCGCGTTTGACCGCGATGATCGGGGTCATGACCGACGTCGTCGAAGCGGCGACGGTACGCTGGAACGATCGGATCGTCCGAAAGACGCCGGTGGACATGCTCGAGGAAATGGTGCCGATCAACATCGAGATCGTCTTGCGGACACTGTTCGGCACGAGCATTGACTACAGCGAGATCGCAAAGCTCCGTGCCGCGTCCGATGTCATCTTTCACCACTCCGAGAAGCTGGTCTTCAGTTTCTTCCTCCCGATGCGCATACCGAGGCCCGGTCACCGGCACTTCATTACCGCATTGTCCGTCGTCGACGAGGTCGTCGACAGGATCATCGCCGAGCGCCGCAGAGACCCGGCCGACCGCGGAGATCTGCTGTCGATGTTGCTGCTCGCCCACGATGATGAAGGCACCCAGAGGGCTATGGACGACCGACAGGTGCGCGACGAGGTGATGAGCATCCTCATGGCGGGGTACGAGTCGACCGCCGCAGCGCTCGGTTGGACCTGGTACCTGCTGTCCCAGCACCCCGACGCGGATGCGCGATTGCAGACCGAGTTGGACTCCGTGCTCGGCGGTCGTGTTCCGTCGTTGCAGGATCTGCCACGGCTGGTTTACACGCGCCAGGTGATCAGCGAATCTCTTCGGCTGTATCCACCATTTCCGACGTTCTTCCGCACGTCCTACGGCCGCGACCAGCTCGGCTCGTACAACCTGCCGCCGGGTGCTGCACTCATCATCAGTCCGTATGTCACCCACCGCTTGACGGAACACTGGCCCGACCCAGAGGAATTCGACCCCATGCGGTTCGATGCAGACCACTCCACCGACCGTCCGAACGAGGCCTACTATCCCTTCGGCCTCGGCCGGCGACTGTGCATCGGTGCGAACCTCTCTTTGCTGGAGCAGCAGGTCGTTGTCGCAACCGTCGCCCAACGCTTCGACCGCGAGATTGCGTCCGGCTATGTGCTCGAGCCCCATTACGACATCGCCTTGCGGCCGCGCAACGGTGTGCCGATGATGCTCACCCCTCGATAGGTGGGGTCGCTATGAATTATCGCGCGGTCGCCACAGGGCCGGGCCGCGCGATCAGGTTCGACCGCTCTGCCGTTGTGCCGAAAGACCGGTGTCTTCGCCGCACGACATTGTCGCTGAAAGGTGGTTATGCTTCGGTTTCCGGTGGCAGGCAGCATACGGCGCCGGAGACACGTTCCGGAGGCATGCCGTGCCGCCGGGCCTTCCTTGACGGAGGAATGTCATGTCCGCTGAACCCGTTGCCGCGACGCCCGAGAACCCCGCAGGCCACATCCGATTGACGTCCCACAGCGGCGGTGTGGGGGCTATTCCGGTCCACTGGGGCGCACCCACGGCGTCCGAGCGCGGTCCGGTGGTCGGCACCACCACCAATCGCGCCCACCGCAACGTGATCGGCACGCACAGCGGCTCGTACAGCATCTACCGGGCGCTGGCGGTCGCGTCGGGTGCGCTGTCGCGCCAGCACAAGGCCGACCTCACCAACACCGCGCCCACCATTGCCATCGGTCCGTATCCGCAGTGGAGCGAGCCCGGCAAGATCGTGAGCCTGGACCCGTGGGGCGCCACGGTGGCCGAGGTCTTCGCGGCCGAGCTGGCGGCCGGTCACGACATCCGGCCCAGCATCGCCGTGACCAAGGCGCACGTGATCCTGCCGGAGATCATGGAGGCCATCCAGAAGGGTCGCCTCCACCCGGACGGCCGCTTCCTGCTGCCCAGCGGTGCTGCGCTGGTCACCAAGGCGGCGATCGAGCCCGTCTGGCATCTGCCGGGTGTGGCGGAGCGGTTCCACTGCAGCGAGACGGATCTGCGCCGCGTGCTGTTCGAGGAGACCGGCGGCATGTACCCGGAGCTGGTGACGCGCTCGGACCTCGAGGTGTTCCTGCCCCCGATCGGCGGGCAGACCGTGTACATCTTCGGTGATGCGCGAGACCTGGCCGATCCCGCGGTGGAGCTGACCGCACGGGTGCACGACGAGTGCAACGGCTCGGACGTGTTCGGCTCCGACATCTGTACGTGCCGTCCGTACCTGACACATGCGATCGAGGAATGCATCCAGGGTGCGCAGCGTGGCGGTGTCGGCCTGGTGGCCTACTCCCGCAAGGAAGGCCGCGCCCTGGGCGAGGTGACCAAGTTCCTGGTCTACAACGCCCGCAAGCGCCAGGTGGGCGGCGACACGGCCGATCAGTACTTCGCCCGCACCGAATGCGTGGCAGGCGTGCAGGACATGCGGTTCCAGGAAATGATGCCCGACGTGCTGCACTGGCTCGGCGTCCGAAAGATCCACCGCCTGGTCTCCATGAGCAACATGAAGTACGACGCCATCACCGGCTCGGGCATCGAGGTCGGGGAGCGGGTGGACCTCCCCGCGGATCTGATTCCGGCCGACGCGCGCGTGGAGATCGACGCGAAGATGGCGGCCGGCTACTTCACCCCGGGCGCGGTGCCGGACGCCGAAGAATTGGCGAAGGCCAAGGGCCGGGAGTTGGACGAATGAGCGTGACCGGCGTCGGTCCCGCACTGGACGTCGGGCGGGCCGAGGGGGCGGCCGCGGCCCTGCGCACCACGTCCGCCGTGCGGGAACGCGCGCAACTGCTGCTGCGTCGCGCACGCGAAGACGGTTCACACTGGTTCGGCGTGGACGACGACGCGCTGCAGACTGCCGCGGGCGAGGTCGTCGACGTCACGCGTGCTCGCTATCCGGACCTGAAGATTCCGTACCACAGCCGGTGGCGCCACTTCGAGGCCGGCGGAGTCGATCGAAAGACCGAGTTGGACGCACGGCTGGCGGCGCTGGACGCGCCGGGCCGCGCCCGCGCCATGATCGACCTCGCCGTCGTCAGCGTGCTGCTCGATGCCGGCGCCGGTCCCGACTGGCAGTACCGCGAGGCGGCAAGCGGACAGCCCTTCACCCGTTCCGAAGGTCTGGGCGTCGCGAGTTGGCACGCCTTCCTGGGCGGACTGTTCTCGAGCGATGCTGCGCAGCCGCTGCAGGTCGACGCGGCCGGACTGCGTGGCCTGGACGCGGACCGGTTGGCCGAGGCGTTCCAGGTGGGTCCGTCGAATCCGTTGGTGGGACTCGACGGTCGCGTGCTGCTGCTGCGCCGGCTGGGCGACGCGCTCGCTGCGCAACCCGACGTGTTCGGCCCGCACGGCCGTCCGGGTGGCCTGTTCGACCTGCTGGTCGATCCACAGGGTTCGGCCGCTTCGACGGTCGCAGCCCACGACATCCTGTCGCAGCTTCTGACGTCGCTGTCGGGCATCTGGCCGGCGGGCAACGCCATCGGCACCGAGCCGCTGGGCGACTGCTGGCCTCACGAGGCAGTGGACGGTCCGGGCCTGACCCGGGGCTGGGTGCCGTTCCACAAACTGTCGCAGTGGCTGACCTATTCGCTGCTCGAGCCGTTCCGATGGGCCGGCGTGGAGGTGGTGGGGCTGGACGCGCTGACGGGCCTGCCCGAATACCGCAACGGCGGCCTGCTGCTCGACACCGGCGTCCTGCGCCTGCGCGACCCGGCTTGGGCTGCGCGCAGCTGGGCGGCGGGCGACGAACTGGTCGTCGAGTGGCGCGCCCTGACTGTCGCGCTGCTGGACGAACTGGCCCCCCTGGTCCGCGCACGCCTGGGCGTGGATGCCCGGGAGATGCCGCTGGCCTGCGTCCTGGAGGGTGGCACCTGGGCGGCGGGCCGTGCGCTCGCACAGCGCACGCGTGGTGGACTGCCTCCGCTCTCCGTCGTCAGCGACGGCACGGTCTTCTAGAACGAAACGAGGACGAACACATGGGGACAGTACATCTGATCGACCACCCGCTGGTGCAGCACAAGCTCACGATGATGCGTCGTAAGGATGCGTCCACCAACAGCTTTCGGCGCCTGGCGAACGAGATCTCCGCGCTCATGACGTATGAGGTGTTGCGTGACATCCCGATGCAGGAGGTCGAGATCGAGACGCCGCTCGAGGTCACGACCGGAAGGGTCATCGACGGCAAGAAGCTGGTCTTCGTCTCCATCCTGCGCGCGGGGACCGGCATCCTGGACGGCATGCTGACGATCGTGCCGGGCGCGCGGGTGGGCCACATCGGTCTGTACCGCGATCCCAAGACCCTCGTGGCGGTCGAGTACTACTTCAAGATGCCCGGCGACCTGCACGAGCGCGACGTGGTCGTGGTCGATCCGCTACTGGCAACGGGCAACTCCGCGGTGGCGGCGGTGGAGCGGCTGAAGGAGTGCGGTCCCAAATCCATCAAGTTCGTCTGCCTATTGACCTGTCCGGAGGGCGTTGCCGCGCTGGACAAGGCACATCCCGATGTGCCGATCTACACCGCCGCCGTGGACCGCCAACTCGACGAGCACGGCTACATCCTGCCCGGCATCGGCGACGCAGGCGACCGCATCTTCGGTACCAAATAGCACGTTGCCGGTGGTTACGCAGGGAACCGCACCGCGAGCGCTGTTTTGATCTCGATGTGACGCAGCAGGAAGGCGCGCTCGTCGAGCCGCTTGCGGCGCAGCCAGCCGGTGACCTCGTCGTTGCATTTGCTGGCGTTGCAGGAGCCGCAGGCCGGGGCGATGTTGTCGAGGGTGTACCGCCCGCCGCGGGACAGCGCCTGGACGCAGTCGCGTTGCAGCGGCTTGTCGGTCGCACCGCAATACGCGCAGCCGCCCCACGCCTCGGTGAGCGCACTCCACTGCTCGTCGGTGAGGTCGTGCTCGACACTGTCCATCCGGCGCTTGCGTTTACGGGCTCCCTTGGCCTTGCGACTTCGGTTGACCGCCATCGCCCCAGCGTAGGGCTCGGGAGGGTCAGCCCGGCGACGGGGGCACGCTCTGCTCGAAGTTGAACACGTTCTCCGGGTCGTAGGTGGCCTTGACCTCACGCAACCGCTCGCGGTGGGAGCCGTAGTACTCGCGCTCCCAGTCCGACGCGGCGGCGTTGGGCACGTTGACGTAGGCGCCGTCGCCGTAGGGGCGCAGCGCCCGCCAGAAGTCGGCGGCCCAGCCCAGCGCCGCCGAGTTCAGTGCGGGGTCGTTCCACGCCGCACCCGGCTCGCAGTAGAACAGCGCGTCGCGGTGCGGGAACGCGGATCCTCCTGGCGGCGCCTGCCGCACGGCCCCGCCGAAGCTCGAGCAGAAGAAGTTGCTCGGCGGGCTGGGGGTGTTGTCCATGAAGCGGACGATCAGATCGATCGCCTCGTCGGGGAACGGGCGGGTGACGAACTGGGAATAGAACTTCCAAAGGGCAACGTCGTTCGGCCCCCTGTCCACGTCGCGGTACACGGTCGGCCAGGAACCCTCCGTCACCGACACCTCGGGACTGCCGATCGTCAACAGCGAGCGCAGTTGGTCGTCGAGTTCTCGCCGCGAACCACCGTGCAGCAGTGCAGACAACTCGACCGCGGTGGAATCCACCTCGAGTGCGCTCGTCAGCCGCTCGTCGGCGACCGGTGCCTCGCGCTGCCATGCTCGAAGCAGGTCACCCAGGGCGCCGTGGCCGGTCCACCTCGCGACCAGGAATGTGACGTTCGAAAGCTCGTGCAGCTTCAACGTGTAGGACGTCGCGATCCCGAAGTTGCCGCCGCCCCCACCGCGGCACGCCCACAGCAGGTCGGAGTTGCTGTGCTCGGTGGCCTCCACGACCTTCGCCGAGCGTGCGCCGTCGGCGACCACGACCTCCGCGGCGAGCAGGTTGTCGCAGGCCATGCCCATGCTGCGGGTCAGTAGTCCGAAGCCGCCCCCGAGAATCACACCGCCGAGTCCGACACCGCCCTCCGATCCGGTCGGAACGGCGAAGCCGTGTTGTCCGAGCGCCGTGACCGTCTCCGTCTGCGTCAGGCCCGTTCCCACCGTCGCCGTGCCCGCCGATTCATCGATCACGATGTTCTTCATCCGGCTGACGTCGATCACGAGGCCGCCGTCGAGTGACGACCAGCCCTCGAGGCTGTGGCGTCCGCTGCGGGCACGTAGGGCGACGCCTTCTTGTCGGGCCCAGCGGACCGCGTTGACCACGTCCTGCGTGTCGCAGCAGAACACGATGGCCTCGGGGTAGCGGGAATATAGGCGGTTCCAGCCGACCCGTGCCTCCTCGTACCCGGAATCGCCCGGACGCACCACATCACCGGTGAGCATTGCGGTGGTGGCGGTGAGGGGCGTTATCTCTCGGTCAGTGCGCGAAGACATCTGCGTCTCCTGGCTCGGTGTCCAGAACCTCGCGTTTGAATATCAACAGGTAGGTGAAATAGACCCCGCCCGCCAGGAGCAATCCGATCGCAATCAGTATCGAGGTCAACGCACTCGAGGGCGACACGATCACGAACACCACGAAGGCCGACCACACCAGTGCACCGATTGCGATCGGTAGCTCGAAGCGCCCGAGATCGAACGCGCCCGCCTTACGATCCAATCGTTTGCGGACCGCGAGGTACAGGACGATTATCCCGCCGTAGAGAACCGCCGAGATGACCGTTCCCACTGTGAGCAACTCCAGCAGTGCGCCGCCAGGCAGCGCGGCCATCAGCACGACCCCCACGACGACGATCAAGATGGTCGCGGGAATGGGGGTCTGCGTGCGCGGGTTGACCCGGCGCATCACCCGGTGAGCAGGGAAACGTGCGTCGCGCGACATCGCGAACACCATCCGCGAGCAGGTCGCCAAGGTCACCATCCCCGCGCCGAAGAAGGCGAACGCGATCGCCACCAGCAGTGTCCTCTCCATCACCGGACCCAGCTGATCGCGCAGGATCGCCGCCACGGGCGTGTCACTGGCGCTGATCCGGGGAACATCTTTGATCGCGATCGTGAGCGCGATCAGAAACACCAGTCCCAGCACCGCAGCCGCCACGACCGATCCCACGATCGCGCGCGGGACGCTGCGAAACGGATCCTTGGCCTCCTCAGCCATGTTCGCCGCGGAGTCGAAGCCGACGAGCGTGGCGAGCCCCATGATCGTCGCAGCCATCAACCCGCCGCCGACGGCGAAATAATTGGGGGCGCCCTCGGCGACACCGCGGGAGGTGAGATTGCCGACCGAGCCGTCGCCGGTGACCGCCACGGCGACGAAGAGCCCGATCGCGAGCACCACGACGATCACCAGTTCGAGACCTACTGCGCCCGACGTGATCAAGCCGACGAGGCGCGTCGAGAACACGACGAGCACCGCCTGAACAAGCACCACGACGAGCGTGATGACGCGCGCCGTGCCCTCGTCGGGCTCCATGCCGAACAGCGGCATGAGAGCGGAGCTCGCCATCGCATTGTCGACCGTCACCACGCCGAGCGCCAGGTAGCAGAAGGTCAGCCAGCCGAACAACCAGCCGACCTTCGGGTTGGCCAGCCGTGACGCCCATTGGTACGAGGAGCCGCTGAGTGGGATGCGGGCCGCGAATTGGGCGATCACCAGCGCCACCAGGGTTTGTCCCAGAGCCACGACGACCCAGAGCCAGATCCCCACAGGCCCGGCGTCGCGAAGTACGTCGTCGTAGGTGCCGAAGATCCCGACCGCCACCGAGATGAACGCGAACGAGACAGCGAACACCTGGAAGGAGCCCAGAGTTCGCTTCAGCTCCGGTTCATACCCGCAGTCCTGACATTCCTGATCGGCGGTCTGCGAGCCCATTACGTTCTCTGCCGTCATCTCGGCCACCTCACGTTCGATCGGGAACTGCGGAGAAGGTGAATCGCTTTCGAAAAGACCCGCGACAACGGGACCCGTTCCACGATCAGAGCGAGACCGGTCTGTTTTATCGTCCTCCTCGCGTGTGCGAAAGTCAGCGATGGTTCGTCTTTCTAAATACTCCGGCTGCGTAGGACATGCCTTTCGCACGCGCCTCGGCCGCCGGTGCCATGGGCTCCGGCGGCCGAGTCGTCTCCTTCAGGTCGTCGTCACATCACATCCAGGGCATGTCGGGATCGAGCGGGTGGGAGATCACCCCGTCGTCGGGCTCGAGGGGGTAGTTGACCTGATGGATGGTCGCGGAGGCCGGACCGTAGAGGGATGTGCCACCGGGCTCGACCAGGGTGGTGCCGGGTTCGACGAGGGTGACCTGCGGCGGCACGTCCTCGTCGGGGGCGTCGCAGGAGACCATGGGCCATGCATTGGCGCAACCGATGCGGTCCCTGACCTCGACCTTGTACGGGGAGAGCCCGGAATCCGGGGAGACGACCTGAGGCGACGTCGACTGCGCGGGCGCGGCGACGGCAGTGGCGCTCTGGCTCAGGAACATTCCGAGTCCGAGGGCGGCGCCCGTTGCGGCTGCTGCGGCGATGCGTGTCTTGGTCGAATTCATTGCGTTGCTCCTGAGTCTGGTGTGGGTGGGTTTCCGGTGTCCCTTGTGGACGAACACCAGTCTTCGCCGTTACGGGGCCCCGCCAACTCCCCCCAGAGGGGTGGTCGACCCTTCATCCGGGGGTGGATGTTTGCACCCCCCGGGGTGTTCCCAAAGCTGTGAATGGGCAGTAGACCGCCGTCGGTGTGTCAGAGATAGAGGTCGACGAGGGTGCTGACCAGCGACCAGTGCGTGGCCCGGGCCCGCAGGGTCCTCAGCTCGGGGTAGACGATGCGGAAGGTCCGCGCGAGGGCGACGCTCAGCCCGCCGGTGATGTCCGGGAGCCCTGATCGGGTGTCGGTTGCGAGGACGCCGTCGAGCGGCGGGTAGCCGGTCAGTCGCTCCAGGATCGGATCGATCCGGAGGTGTGGTCCGAGTTCCCGGAACAATCCGATGTTTTCCTGCAGGCCTCTGGTGATCGGCAGGTCGGTGAGTTCGATGACGTCGCGGTGCTGAGCCGCGGCATCTGACTGGGCGACGACGAGCAGGTCGTACAGCTTCCCGGTGACGACGTCGTCGAATCGGTGAAAGTCGTCCCTCACGACGCCGATACTGGCGGCCACCCGGAAGATGTCCTCGAACTGGTCGAACGTCATGAGCGACCCGTGGCCCCCGACCTCCGCACCGTCCATCAGGTGATCATCCTCCCCGATCCGCCCCGGCTATGTCATGTTCATTCTTCCGCCGGGATGATCCCGCCGCGGACACGGATGACCCGCCCTGGAATCGCGTTGTCCGGCACGAAGTCCTGCGCGGCTGGCAGGCCGGGTTGTGCACGACCACCGGCAGCGAGTACAGCGAAGGGTATGAGCCGGTGGGAGCGGCGCGGGGCGCGGTGGTGGCCGTTGGCGGCCGCCGCGATGCTGGTCGTCGTGCTCGCCGTGTGCGGGGTGGTTCCCGTGTGGCCGGGACAATTGCACCTCGTCGCGCTGCCGCCGCTGGATCAGTTCGCGGACCTGCGACTTCTGCTGGTACGCACCGACTCGTGGTCGCAGTTCCTCGTGCTGCTGGCTGTCGTGTCGGCCGTGCGGATCATGCTGATGGCCTGGCTGCTCGGCGGTCTCGACACGAGGCGTATCCGCTTCGCGACGGCGTTCTACGCGACCGCGTTCGGTCCCGTCCTGCTGGCGTCGTGCGCTGACGCGACCGCCTACGCGATGCTGTACTCGCGGGCGTTCTGGCCGGCGGTAGCGCTCGTCGCGGTGCTGGTGTGGATACTCGGGCCGGTGCCGTGGCAGGGCGACGCCGGCCTGCGTGCGGCGATGGGGCGGACGTGGCGCCGGGGCCTGCGAGTCGAGGTGATGGTGCCGTATTGTGCGGCGATCCTCGCACTCGGCGCCCTGGCGGAGCGCGTGCCGGCCCTCACCGTGCTGCTCGTGCCGGTTTCTGCAGCGGCGACGGGGCTGACGGTGTGGGCGATGGGCCGTGCGCCGCTGAGGCGGCCCGCCGCGGCACTTGCCGCGGTGCTCGTCGCGTCGACAGTCGTGTCGGTGATCTTCGTTCGGACCCGCGCCTACGACGATCCGGAACCCGGGCCACGACAGGCGGGTTCGCTGCTCGTCATGGCCGGCATCGACTCGCGTTCGGGGGAAGGGACGATGCACCGGGCCGACGTGCAGCGGCTGGGGTACGAATGCGAACAGGTGTACTACTTTTCCTACGCCGGAACCGGTGGTGGGCAGCCGCGACGCGACGCTACCTGCCCGATCCGAACGGGCGCCCCGTACGAACCGGCCGACACCCACCGTCCCGTCGAGGAACAGGTCGCCCTGTTCGCCGAGCAGGCGGCGAACCTGCAGCGGCCGTTGACCGTTGCCGCGCATTCCCACGCCGGCTGGATCGCGTGGGAATCGGTCGCCACGCGTCGGGCACAGGTGGACGTGCTGATCCTCGTGGGTGTGTTCCCGGATACCCCGCTCGGATTTCCGCCGCCGCAAGTCGACCGACCGGGCAGGGTGTTCGGCGACCTGTTGCGCTGGGCGGTGCCCGCGATCGAGTTCGCGTTCTTCCCCTTCGACCCGGACACTCCCGCGGCGCGGCAACTGCTCGGGGACGCGGGCAGCGCACAGGCCGTTCTCGGCGAGACGCTGCCCGAAGGCGTGCGTGTGCTGAGTATCGCGTCGGCCGCCGATCTTCCACTGATGCCGCACGGCCGGCGCCTGGACGTCGAACGCAACGGCTGCCCGGTCCGCGCCGCGCACTCGTCCCTACCGACCTCCGCCGCCTTCGACGATGAGGTGATCCGGTTCCTGAACCACCGGGATCCTGTGCCCTGCCCTGCATGGCGGGACTGGGGTGCGGTCGTGATACAGGCCTTCGGTGTATCCCCAGCGAACGTTGACGAGACTGTGCGGAAGCGGGCGGGACGATTTCGCGGACGCCGGAGCATCGGCGGGAGTTAAATGGAATGACGCAGGCGTAAAGGATTTCGGCACAGGGTAAGCCCAACTCAAGGTCCGTCGCCGCCCGCTCCGTTCTCGTTCGCACGGCGCGGGAGGCTGAGCGTCGGGGTGCGCGATGATCGAAGCAGTGACAGGGCTCCTCACGAGGAGAAATGAACCCGCCGATGCTCGACCCGAACCGCCCGCACAACCCGATCACGCCGGCCCTGTCAGTGGTGTGGCGCTCGGCAGACTTCTCGCGGCGGCGATACTGTCGCCGGCGCAGGCGTCGCTGCTCGTTGCCGATGCGCTCGATCAGCTCGAACCGGCGCGCAGCGACGGGCCCGACCGCATCCGTCTCCGGAACGTGACGGTGTCCGACAGCGGGCATCTCACGATCGAGTACGGGCGCGGTGCGGTGTCCGGGCAGGACGTGAACGAGGAGGTTGCCGGGCTGTTCCGGAGCATCGCGACGAACTGTCGCGGTTCGGCCCTGCCCGAACGGTTGCACGAATCGCTCGTCGAAACAACAGATCTCGATGCGCTGCTGCAACGAGTTCGTCTAGCGATCGAACCCGGTGTCGATCCCGCCGAGGAGAGTCGGAAACGCTGTCAGATCGCCCGGCTGGTCGCGGCGACCAGCGGACGGCCGCGCCCGGACGACCGGACCGTGGAGGAGCGGCCTGCCGGTGAGACGCCGCCGGTGGCTACCGGTTCCACTCTCGCATCGCCGGGCTGGTTCCCGCCGGCCCGGAATCCGTGGCATCGCAGGAAGAGACGGCCCTCGCGGAGGCAGGGAGCCCTGGGACTCGTCGCGATCCTGATACTTTTCGCCGCAGTGTGGATGGCTCCGCGGGCGTGGTCGGACCTGCGGCGAGGTTGGGACGCCGTCCTGAATCCGGTGAATCCCGAGGAGCAGAATCAGATTCGACCCGTGTCGCCGCCACCGGAACCCCCGGCCGAGGAGCCCACGCCGGCTACGGCCGAGGCCGGACGAGTGCCGTCACCCGTCGACGTCGGTGCTCCCGGCAGCGCGGGGCCGATCACGCTCGTCACGGCCACGCGCGCCAACGGGGAGTGCGGGCCCGGGCAGGCGTGCGAGATCCGGGTCGACGTCCACCTCGATCCGGCGGCGACTGTCGATGCCGTGACCTGGAGGGTGAACGTGTACGACCGCTGCTCGGGTGAGGTGCGGGCGGGCGGCGACGTGTCGGAGCGCGTCCAGCCCGGGACTCAGCAGGTGTACGGCATCGTCCGGACCGATCTGCCGCCCGGGACCGCGCTCGCCGTCGCGGCGATCACGAGCGCCCCGGCGACGGCCGCGTCCGAACCGCTGCTGATCCCCGCCGAGAACGCACGCTGCTGAGTGCCGGGGGGCAGCCATGCAGGAGGACAAGCACGAATCCGACCCGTGGATCGTCGGGGCGGCGATCGTCCTCGTCGTGCTCGGACTCCTGAATCTGACGGCGACCGGGATGACGGGCCACGCCGTTCGCCATCTCCTCTTCGCGGCGGTCGGACTGGTCATCATGTGGGTGTTGTCCCGCATGCGGATCAGTGACCTCCGGGCCTTCGGCTGGGCCCTGTTCGCGGTGGCGACCCTGTTGCTCGCGGCCGTGTCCCTGGCAGGAGTCGCGACGAAGGGCGCGCAGCGCTGGCTGAACTTCGGCGTGTTCACCGTTCAGCCCTCCGAGTTGGCCAAGCTCGCCCTGATTCTGGTGCCCGCCGGCATGCTCGCAGGTGGGTTCACCCTCACACGCTTCGTCGCGACCCTGACAATTGCAGCGGTGCCGGTGGCACTCGTGGCGGTCCAGCCCGACCTGTCGACGGCCGTCGTGCTCGTCGCGACAGCCGGGCTCATGCTCATCCTGGCGCGGGTCCCGCTGCTGCCGCTGGTCCCGTTGTTCGTGGTGGGGATTGCGTCGCTACCGCTCGCGGTGCTGTTCCTCAAGCCGTATCAGCTCGAACGGGTGCATGTGTTCCTGTCGAGCAACGCCGACCCGGCAGGCGCGGGGTGGGCCGAGTTGCAGGCGAACATCGCGATCGGCAGTGGCGGGCTATGGGGTCTGGCGCGTGACCCGATGTACGACGTGCGGGCACAGTTTCTTCCCGAATCGGAGCACGATCTGGCGTTCGCCAGCCTGGTGTACGGGTGGGGCCTGGTCGCCGGCCTGGCCGTCGTGGTGGCGACGTCGGTGATCGTGTGGCGGGCCGCACTCGCCGCGCGCACGGCACGGACCCGGGAGGCTGCACTCGTCGCGGCCGGAATCGGTGGGTTGTTCGGAATCCACGCGCTGGTGTCGATCGGTCAGAGTCTGTCGCTGCTGCCCCACACCGGAATGCCGATTCCCCTCTTCAGCTACGGCGGGACTGCCGCGATCGTCGGATTCGCCGCCATCGGACTGGTACTCGCGGTGCGCCGAGACGGCGTCGCACGGCCACTGTGGGCCCCCGACCCCCGGCGCCGACGCCGCCCACGCGGAATGTCGGCGGGCACGATGACGATGATCGCCGCACTCGTCGCCATGTCGGTGTTCGCCTGGCAGGTGCAGCACGATCGGGGTGCGGAGTATCGGTCGATGAGTGATGCACAGATGATGCGGTGCATCCGCCTGCCTGCCGAACGCGGACTGATCGTCGACCGTAACGGCGTCCCTCTCGTGGCGAACGTCGCCGAGTACGCCGTTGCCGTGGTCGCTCGAATGTTCGAGAAGAGCGACGACGACGCCCGCAACCGGCTCGCCGCGCTGCTTGCGAAGTCACCCGACGAGCTGTCGGACCTGATCGACGCCGGCGGCGAGGGTGAAACCCAGGTGGAGGTGGGGAGAGTCCCACCCGACCAGGCTCGGGGCATCGTGGATGCGCACCTTCCCGGTGTTCTCGTGGTGCCGTCCGGACGCAGGCAGTACCCGTACGGTGCCGTACTCGCGTCCATTCTCGGACACGTCGGGGTCGCCGACGCCGACGACATGGAACGCTGGCCTCACCTCGCACTCGGATCCCGGGTCGGCAAAGCGGGACTCGAGAAGCAGTACGACGCTCTGCTCCGCGGCAGTGACGGCAAACAGTGCATGTACGTCGACCCGTCGGGCAATCCGGTGGCCACTGGCGAGCGCGTCGACCCGGTGCGGGGCCACGATCTGCGCCTGCACCTCGACATCGGTGTGCAGACCCTGGCCACCGATGCGCTCGTGGAGGCGATGCGCACCAGCAAGGGCGACCTCGGCGCCGCCGTCGTGATGGATGCGCGGACCGGAGCCGTGCTGGCTCTCGCCAGCGTCCCGGGCGCCGACAACAATGTATACGGACCCCCCGCCGACCTCGTCGCGCTCGCGGCGCAGAGCCAGACCCCGGGCCCGAGCGCGTTGGTCAACAACGCCACCCAGACCGCGGTCCCGCCCGGTTCGACATTCAAGATCGTCGTCGCGTCGACGGACATGCAGTACCCGATGCTGTCGCCCGACGCGGTGGTCGAGACCGGCGCGGCCTACACCTACGGTGGGCACACCTTCCGGAACTGGCAGCCGATGGGCCCGAACAATATGCTGCAGGCGATCCAATGGTCCGATAACGTCTACTTCTACAAACTCGGTGAGCTCCTGGGTCCGGAGAAGATGGCCGACGTCGCGAGTCAACTCGGCGCGGGACGGCAGTCCGGGATCGACCTGCCCGGCGAGGCGGAGGGATTCCTCGGCACCCCGGAGAACGTCGGAAGCATCGGGTCAACGTGGTATCCCGGGTCGACGCTGTTGATGGGTATCGGGCAGGGCACCGTCAGCGCGACACCTATCCAGGTCGCGCGCTGGACGTCCGGGATCGCCACCGGCGCGATGGTGACTCCTCAGCTGGCCGCGTCGTACGGGCCGGAACTGATCCCCATCCCGACAGAGGCACCACAGCGGCTCGCGTTCGCCGACCGTCTCGATCCTGTCCGGGCGGGGATGCGGGCGTCCGCGGCGGCCGGGACCGCCGGGCAACTCGCGGACCTTCCGGTACCGGCCGGCGCCAAGACGGGAACTGCGGAGGATCCGTCAGCGCCTGGGGGACTGAACGCCTGGTTCTCCGCGGTGGCGCCATTCGACGCCCCCGAGATCGTGGTGACGGCGCTGGTCCGTGGTGGCGGCTTCGGGTCGGCGACGTCCGGCCCCGTGGTCAAGAAGATCCTCGAGCACTACTTCCCGCGACCACCTGCTCCGGCGCCGCCCCGGTGATCAGCTGCTGTACGCGGCAACGACCTCGGGATGCACGAGACATGCGGTGGCGCCTTCGGCGACACAGGTGAGGGGGCGCTCGGCCGTCTTCACCGGGAATCCGAACGCTTCCTCGAGCAGCTGCGAGAGGCCGCGCAGCATCGCTCCGCCGCCGATCACGAGCAGCCCTTCCGACATCACGTCGCCGATCGCCTGGGGCGGAAGGTCTTCGAGGCACTCGGTCAGGGTGCGGACGATTCCGGCTGTGGTCGGCCGCAATGCATCCACGATCTCCTCGGTTTCGAGTGTGACGAACCGTGCCCGGCCGGTGGCGGCGTCACGGCCCTCGACGACGAGTGACTGCCCTTCATCGGTGTCGGGTGCGCCCAGCTTCGCGCGCTCGGCGGTGAGCTCGCCGACGACGATGTTGTGCTCCGACCGCAGGTAGTGGTACAGCGCGTTGGTCAGTTCGTCCCCGGCCAGTCGGCAACTGCGGTGGGAGAGAATGCCACCGAAACAGATGGCGGTGATTTCCGAAGTGCCGCCACCGATGTCGACGACGAGGTGGGCGCGTGCTTCGAGGGGATTGATTCCGCAGCCGAGGGCACCCGCGACCGGCTCGGGCACCAATCCCACCTTCCGCAGGCCGGCCTCGTGCCCGACCTCGAGCAGAGCCCTGCGCTCGAGCGGTGTGGCGCCGGCAGGCACCGAGATGACGGCCTTGGGCCGCACCCCGTATCGCCTGCCCGGCGACACCCGTTTGACGATCGCCGTCACGAAGGCCCGCGCCGACTCCAGGTCGACTATCACCCCGTCACGCAACGGCCGCACGGGAGTTATTCCGATTGGCGTACGGCCGACGAGACTTCGTGCCTCGGTGCCGATGGCGAGAGCACGGTGCGGTTCCTTCGTCCGAACCAGCATGAAAGACGGCTCGTTCAGTACGATGCCGTCGTCGGGAGTTCCGACGACAGTGTTGGCAGTTCCGAGATCGATACCAAGTCCACCCACGTCGGCCTCCAGAGGGATTCCAGCGAGATGTGCTTGATGTTACGCAGCGGCAGCGTCATTCGGAAGGTATCGCGGTCATTGGAAGCATCCCGGTAAGCGGTCACGACGTGGTCACGCGAAGTCGAACAGTGGTGGAAGCACGCCGACCATCAACGCCGCCCACACACCGAACACGGGCAGGTAACGCGTCTGCCAGCGTTCGGTGGAGCCGAATTCGCGCCGGCCCCGCAGGAACCCGAGGATGAGAACGGCCGACCAGCTCAGGTTGACGAGGAGGACCAGGTTCATTCCGAGTGCGGCCACCTTGTTCGGGGTGAAGCCGAATTCCGCGATTCGCGTGAGCATGGCGAACAGCATCAGGAGGTCGACCGCGAGGGCGCTGACGACGAGGACGAGTTGGAGGCGATCGAACAGGTCGGGCGGCAGGTAGGGGTCGCGGGCGGAAATCGCGTACAGCAGCAGGCCCAGGACGACGACCAGGATGAGGTCCATCAGGATCAGCAGGTTCCGGTCGACGTCGACCACGCTGCCGGTCGTCGCGAAGGCGACGAGCAGCACCAGCAGCATGAGGGTCGTCAGTGGTGTGAACACTCGCGTGAGGACGGGGGCGATGTTCTCCACGACGTTCTGCTTCGCCTCCACCAGCCATGCGGCGACGATGACCGCACCGGCCGCTCCGAACGGCAGCACCCAGTCCTCGACGACCCACTCGACGCTCAGGCCGAGGGCGTCGAAAGCATTGACCGTCAGGCCGATGAGCACGCCGCCGCCGAGGGCGAGGAGCGTCAGGTAGACCACCCATTCGCCGGTGAATCGAATGAAGTCCATCCGCCGCCGGTCCGACCGCCACTGGCCGCCGACGTACGCGACGCCGACCGCGAACCACAACGCGATCGGTGTGTGGATCGCCGCGATCACCTCGGTGGAGCCGTTCGAGACGAACGGGAAGACGTTCAACAGCACCGCCGCCAGCGCGAACGGCACCACCAGTGCCGCGCCCAGTCGGAGCGTCACCTTCCGTTTCCACGCGAAGTATCCGGTGAGGAAGGGAAGAACGAACAGGCTGAGGTTGCGGGCGAGGTCCTGCTCGTCGAGTCTCGCCAATCCCGCTTTGAGGGCGAGTGCGGCGCCGATCGCGAACCCGAGAACGACGAGCAGTTCACGGGTGGGGCGAGTGCGATCGCCGTCCGGCGCGGCGGGCAGCAGGACGAGTTGCTTCCACAGCCGATCGGAGTGCTCCCGCGCGAACTCGCGGGAGATGTCGTCCACGTTGCCCATCCGTTTGACCGCGACCAGGAACGCCTCGTCGGTCTTCAGGCCGGCGGCGGACAGATCCGAAATCTGATCGCGTAGATGGTCTTCCATCTCATCCGTGTCCGCGGCCGATATCGCGTGGCGGCGCTCGACGAACCCCCGCCACTGACCGATCTGCGATTCGAGTTCCTTGTCGGTATCCATCACGACCATCCTTCCGCGGGCGCCGGGGGCAGTTGAACGGAGCGCCACACCTGGCTCAGTGCGTCCGCGACCACGTCCCACTGGGCGCGCCGTTCCGCCAGCATTTCCCGGCCCTTATCGGTGATCGTGTAGTGCTTGCGCCGCCGCCCACTGTCGGAGGCGCCCCACGACGCCGACACCAATCCCAGCCGTTCGAGCCGATGCAGCAGGGGGTACAGCATGCCGTCGGTCCATTGGATCCGTCCGCCGGACAGGTCGTTGACCCGCTTCAGGATGGCGTACCCGTAGGACTCGCCCTCGGCGAGAATCCCGAGTACCAGGGGAGTGGCTGACGCGGCCACCAGATCTTTCTCGATATGCATAGAACCCCTATCCCTAGATCTGCTAGCCATCAAAGTAGCAGACGGCCCGTCGCTCATTGCCCTCCCGTTGCGGATCGTGTGAATGCTTCGATCGACAACCTAGGGTTGACGATGTACGGCCGTCAACTTAGGGTTGACGCATGGAGAATTCAACGCCCGTCACCCCGCCCATCCGCCTCGACGACCTCATCGACGCGATCAAGAAGGTGCACTCGGAGGCCCCGCTCGAGCAACTCACCGACGCGGTTCTCGCCGCCGAACACCTCGGCGAACTCGCGGACCACCTCATCGGTCACTTCGTCGACCAGGCCCGGCGGTCGGGGGCGTCGTGGACCGAAATCGGCAAAAGTATGGGGGTCACCAAGCAGGCCGCGCAGAAGCGGTTCGTCCCCAAGGACCCTGGGCAGGCCTCCGACCTCGATCCGAATCAGGGATTCAGCCGATTCACTCCGCGCGCACGGCAGGTCGTGGTCGTCGCGCAGAACGAGGCCAGGGCCGCAAGTAACGCCGAGATCCTGCCTCAGCATCTCGTCCTCGGACTCCTGACCGACCCCGACGGGCTCGGGGCCCGGGCGATCGCCGCACAGGGCGTGAATCTGGACACGGTCCGCCACGCCGCGACCGCGACGTTGCCTCCTGCCGTCGAGGATTTACCCGCACTCATCCCGTTCGACGCCCAGTCACGCAAAGCACTCGAACTGACCTTCCGTGAGGCACTTCGGCTGGGGCACAACTACATCGGAACCGAGCACATTTTGCTCGCCCTGCTCGAGGTCGAGGACGGGGTCGGTGTGCTCGCCGGACTGGGTGTCGACAAAGCCGCCGTCGAGGAGAACATCGCGGCCAGTCTCGCCGCCATCGTCGCCGCCCAGACCAAGGAGTGAACTCGCTCGGAGTGCGGTCGCACGCCGGTCACCACGGTGCTCACGTGAAGGGAATGCCCCCGGTGACGCCGAGCACTTCCCCGGTGACGTAACTGGATTCGTTCGACGCGAGGAACACGTACGCGGGAGCAAGTTCGGCCGGCTGGCCGGGCCGGCCCAGCGGCACGTCGTCGCCGAAATTCCGGTAGCCGTCGGCGGGCATGGTCGCGGGGATCAGCGGCGTCCAGATGGGGCCCGGTGCCACGGCGTTGACCCGTATTCCCCGTTTCGCCACATCGGCGGCCAGTCCCTTGGTGAAGTTGATGATCGCCGCCTTGGTGGTGGCGTAGTCGAGCAGGCCGGGGGAGGGATTCATGCCCTGGATCGACGACGTGTTCACGATGGTCGATCCCGGTTCCATGACCGCGACGGACTTCTTGCACAGCCAGAACAGTGCGTAGAGGTTCGTCCGCAGGACGCGGTCGAACTGCTCGGTGGTGATGTCGGCGATGCCACCCGTTTGGACCATCTGCAACGCCGCGTTGTTCACGAGGATGTCGAGGCCGTCGAGTTCCCGCACCGTCAGGTCCACGAGAGTCTGGCAGTGGTCCTCCGACGTGATGTCCCCGGTTGCAACGACGCCTCGCTGCCCGGCCTCGTTCAACAGTCGGACGGTCTCCCGTGCATCGGACTCCTCGGCGTCGAGGCAGCTGACCACCACGTCCGCGCCCTCACGGGCGAACGCGAGCGCCACGGCCCGTCCGATGCCCGAATCCGCGCCGGTGATCAGGGCACGACGGCCCTCGAGGCGGCCGCTGCCCCGATAGGTCTTCTCACCGTGGTCCGGCGTGGACACCATGTCCGCGGTCAGTCCCGGGTGCGGTATCTCCGGTTGATGCTCGCGGTCGGGATCGGGGTACTGCGTGGTGGGATCCTGCCGGGCGTACTGGTCGGCCATTCTCGTATCCCTTTCGTCATTCCCGGTCTGCAGAGACAACTACCGGCGAGCCGGTACGAAGCGCCGAACCGCGCGGATCGCTGCGGGCGGTCGCGCCGGATGCCACACGTCGCGATCGGTGTACGACCAGGCATAGATCGGGCTGCCGTCGCGAATACAGTCGAGCAGCCGCGGTTCGTCGAGCTCGTCCGCCGACCATTCGTACAGCTGCTGCAGGCGCGGTCCTATCAGGCCGTAGTCCAGCATCTCGCCGAGGTTGTGCTCGGCGGCGACGTACGCAGCGACGTCGTCTCCGAGTGGATATCGGTCGGGGAGAACCCGCGAGAGGGAAAGGAAGATCCCGGTCATCGACAGTCGCGGATCGCCGAGCAGGGGTCCTGCCGGCGCGAGCCGCCCGAGCGCCAGACGTGGCGCCGCGACCAAGGCATGGGCGAAGAGAACGCGGAGCAGCACGACGTTGAGAAAGAAGCGCTCGGGACGGCTCTCGGTGTCGGCGAGGTCGCGATGGTCGAGATAGGCGGACGCGATGCTTGCGTTGTGGGCCCGGTACCAGGTGCGTGCGGTCGGATCGGCAACGAACAGCATCCACAGGTCGACCGCGTGCGATGACGGCCTCCCTCCCATTCCGCCGCTCCGGGCGACGGCCTCGCACCCGTCGCGCAACAGTCGCTCATTGACGGCCCGCCACCAGGGACTGCCTGGTGGCGTCGCGTCGATCGCGGCGAGCACACCGCGGCCGACCTGCCAGCGCATGAACGACAGCGCTGCACGTCGAAACGGCAAATGCCGCGGTGCGTTGCCCACCGGACCGTGATACGTCCGGGCGCTCAGCTCGAGGCGGGCATCAGGATCGTCACGCACGGCGTGGACCTGGCCGAGCGCCCAGTCTGCGGCGGAACCTCGCGAACTCACCGTCCCATTGTCGGACCCGACCGGTCTGGGAGGAAAGGGCAGGACGAGTCGAAACTGGACAGTGGGGGTAGTCGCACCGTCACCGCGGTGCGCTGTCTCGCTCTGTGGGCAGCGCAGATGTCGAATTCTTTGATCCTGAGGTTGACCCGCGAACCACGTGCTCGACCGCGATATCCTCTCTCCTCCCAACAGATTCGATGCTTCCGCGAAATGTACCCGCCGCACCGGCGGGAGCAGGACGAAGGGGAGGAACAGATGGCCGCAGCTCTTTCCGTCTCGATCGCGGTGACGTTCATCTGGCTGGGGATGGTCGTCGCGATCTCGGTTGACGCGTCGACCCGACCACGTCCTCGCCGGCGAGGACGTCCCGCGTTCTCACGCGCACTACGTCTACATCGGTCTGGAAGTTGTGAAGGTCGTTGCTCTGCTGATGACCGGGGTCCTGCTACTCGGTGTGTGACGGGGTGCATCGAGGGCTGGATCACGGGGCGCGGGTCTCGGACTCAGCGTGTGCCGTTGGCGGCGTACTCGGCGACGGAGTCGATGTTCGTCCGGTCGATGAACGCCGGGCCTGTGAGTACGGGCAGCCCGCCGCCGATGGTGTTGCCGTTGTTCAGGTACAGCCAGAGGGAGTCGACCGCGAGATAGCCCTGCAGGAACGGCTGTTGGTCGATGGCCCATTCGACGTCGCCGGCCTGGATGGCCTTGACGAGGTCGGCGTTGGTGTCGAACGTGACGATGGTGGCGTCGCTACCGGCTGTCTCTTTGGACTGCACGGCAGTGAGGGCGATGGCGGCATCGAGCGCCACGACATGGTCGATCGTAGGGTCCTGTTGGAGCTTGGCGGTGATGGACGCCTCGACGGATGTCATGTCTTGGCTGTTGACATTGAGAACTTCGGTGTTGCCGCCCGATAGACCCTGCGCTACACCCGCGCAGCGGGCTTCGAGGGAGACGTTGCCCTGTTCGTGGTTGATGCAGAGCGTTCTGCGGGCGTCCTCAGCGGCGAGACGTTTGCCGGCGGTTTGGCCGGAGAGGGTTTCGTCCTGACCGAAGTACTGCTGAACGCCGAGGTCCCGCCAGGCGTCGTATCCGGCGTTGAAGCCGACGAGGGGGATCCCGGCGTTCTCGGCGGCGCGGACCGACGGGCCCACGGCGTCAGGTTTGGCCAGAGTGAGTGCGATCCCGTCGACCTTGCTGTCGATCGCGGATTGGACGAGGTTGACCTGGTTGGGGGCCTGCGGGTCGGAGGAGTAGCGCAGTTCGATGTTGTCCTTGGCCGCGGCGGTTTCGGCGCCCTTGCGGATCAGGTCCCAGAAGGCGTTGCCGGGAACGCCGTGCGTGATCATCGCGATCGTCGCCACGGGGGTGTCGGCGGTTCCGGCCGAGATCCCGCTACCGGTATCTGCGGGTTTTCCGCCGGTGCTCGAGCAGGACGCGGTAAGCAGGGCCGCGGCCGCAAGTGCAGCAGTGGCGAGTGTGGTGAGGCGGCGATGCCTCTGGGCAGAGCTCATATCGGGTCTCCTCGTTCGTGAGCAGTCGGGTCGGGTGGTCAGCGACGGGCGTGGGCGCTTCGGAACTCGTCTTCGAACTCCTCGAGGGATTTGCCACGGGTCTCAGGAACCATGGTGGCGACGAAGACGATCCCGAGTACACCGATTCCGGCGAAGACGAAGAACGTTTGTGCGATGCCGAGCGCGGACACGAGCGGCGGAAAGCCGAATGTGACGACGGCGTCGGCGACCCACAGCACGAATACGGACAGTCCCATCGCGAAGCTGCGGAGCTTGAGCGGAAACATCTCGGCGAGCATCAGCCAGACCAGAGGACCGAGGGTGCCCTGCATGGAGAACACGAAGAGCACCACGAACACCAGAATGATGTAGGGCTTGATCGCGTTGTCGGGCAGCAGCAGTGCGGAGGTGCCGACGAGCACGTGGAACGTCACGATCAGGGATAGTCCGCCGATGAGCATGGTGCGGCGGTCGACTCTGTTGATGAGCAGGACTCCGACGATGATGCCGAGCATGCTGAACAGCCCGTTAGCGGTGTTGGCGATGATCGCGCCGCCGCTCGAGAATCCCGCCGTCTGCAGTAATTGCGTGCCGTAGTACATGATCGAGTTGATCCCGGTGAACTGCTGAACAATTCCGAGGACGGCGCCGACGATCACCAGGCGGCGGATCCACGGCACGGCGAGGTCGCGCCACCCGCCCGTGTGCAGAATCTGCTCCTCTTCGGCGAGGGCATGCACCTCGGCGATCTCGGCGTCGGCCCGTTCGGGCGAGCGCACCTGTCGCAGTACGTCGAGGGCCTCGCCGTCACGACCACGGGAGGTGAGCCATCGCGGGCTTTCCGGCATCCTCAGCATGCCGATCAGCAGCGCGAACGCCGGCAGGACCGAGACAGCGAGCATGTAGCGCCAGACGTTGTGGTGGTGTCCCCAGGTACGCATGATGACGGCGTTGACGATGAATGCCGCGAACACTCCGCCGACGATCATGATCTCGTTGCGGGAGACGAGGCTGCCGCGTCGCTCGGCCGGCACGAGTTCGGCGAGATAGACCGGAACCGTTGCCGAGGCACCGCCGACGGCGAACCCGAGGACGAAGCGGAACGCCGCGAGGGCGGGCCAGGTCGGGGCGAACACACATCCGAGGGTCCCGATGATGAAGATGCAGGACAGCATGAGGAGGTTGTGGCGGCGTCCGTGACGGTCGGAGAGTCGGCCGCCGACCAACGCGCCGAAGGCGGCCCCGAAGATCAGGATGCTCACGACGAAACCCTCGCTGAGCGGACTCAGCCCGAGGTCTGTCTTCATCGGGTCGCCGGCGCCGTTGATCACGCCGGTGTCGTAGCCGAACAGCAGGCCACCGAACGACGCGACCACCGTGACCACGCCGAGCCGCCTCGTGTGCGGACCTGGTCTGTCGGGTGGGAGTACGACGGGGGAGGTCAGAGTGGGGGTGGTATTCATCGTGCGGTCTCCGATTCATCGCGGCCCGGCATTCCGGGGCCGACGATCAGTTGCAGATGGAGTGTCCGATCGGGCGATCACGACACGCGGGCGTGGACGTGCGTTCGGCGCGCGGAAACAGGGAGGACAGGCTCCCGCGCGCCGAAGTCGGTGGTGCCGGCGGGACGGGACCTATCGCACGGCCGGCGGCAGGCCGATGCCGGCGAAATATTCGCGGGTGCGGACGGCGATGGCCTTCGCACTGCCGGGCGGGGCGGGGTACATGTCCTGCTCGATGATCAGTCGCAGATCTCGGCCCAGCGCGGCGAGGTCACGCAGCAGCGGTTCCATGGTGGGCACACCGAGCGGCGGTTCGACCATGGCGCCGCGCTGGACGGCCTCGTAGAACCCGACGCGATCGGTGCGGGCCTGGGCGGCCACCCCGGGGTCGACCTGCTTGAGGTGGATGTAGCTGATGCGGTCGGGGTAGCGGCTGATGATCTCGCGGTTGTCGCCCGAGCAATACGAGACGTGTCCGGTGTCCAGGCACAGCGACACGGTCTCGGGATCGGTGTCGTCGAGGAACTTCTCGATGAATGCCTGGGTGTCGACGTGGGTGTCGACGTGCGGGTGGAAGCCGGCCCGCACCGCGAATTCCTCCGCCACGAGGCGGCCGAGCCTCGAATGTCCGTCGACGAGGTCACGCCACTGCTCGGCGGTCAATTCGGAAGGTTGGGTGAGTGCTCCCGTGTGCAGGTCGGTGTACTGCTCGGGCAGCACGACCAAGTGGTGAACGTCCATCGCAGAGAGTAGTTCGCAGACTGCGAAGGCGTCCTTGCGGCCGTTCTCGAAGGCCTCCTCGCCGTGGTGCAGCGCCGTGCCGACAGTGCCGCCGGTCAATGTCAATCCGCGTTGTCCGAGTTCGTCTTTCAACTGTTCGGGGTGGGTGGGCAGATAGCCGTACGGGCCGAGTTCGATGGTGTTGAAGCCGGCCTCGACGACCTCGTCGAGAAATGTGCTCCAGTGCGGTTGCTTGGGGTCGTCGGGAAACCAGATGCCCCAGGAGTCGGGGGCGGTGCCGAGGCTCAGTCGCGAGAACGCGGGGTCGGGCCGGGCCGCTGTTGCAGCGGCGAGATCGGGTGAGGTCATAACGGCGTCCTTTTCAGGTCGGTGTACTTCGGGTCAGGCGAGGGCAGGGCTGGAGCTGAGCGCCAACGTGGTGTCGACCTCGTCGAGGGAGACGGCGGTTCCTGTCTCGGCTGCCCGCTGGGCAGCGTCGACCGTGAGCATCACGCGGTAGGCGGAAGGGAAACTGGTGTCCATCGGGGTCCGGGCGAGAATGCACCGCACGAAGTGCTGGATCTCGGCGACGAACGCCTCGGCGTATCCGGTACCGACGCCGCCGCCGGGCATCGCCGCCACATCGGAGAAGTAGGGATGTGCCGGGCTGGTGAAGACGCGGCGGGCGCCTGACAGCGCTGCCGGTCCTTCGGCGATGTGAACGTGGAACTCACCGGCGGCGATGGAGTCGAACCGAGCATGCCCCTCGGAGCCGTGAACCTCGATACCCAGGGAGTTGGGGATTCCGGTCGCGATCCGATTGACGCGGATCTGGCCGACTGCGCCGCTTTCGAGTTCGACTGTCAGCAATGCGATGTCGTCCGTGTCGACTACGGCGGACTCGCCGGTACCGGGGACGGGACGGCGGTCGATGGCGGTCCGCAGGGTTGCCGACAGCACCCGGCGGATGGGGCCGACCACGTACTGCACCGTGTCGATCGCGTGGGTTCCGATGTCGATCAGTGCGCCCGCACCGGCGGTGTCCTTGGCGTATCGCCAGCTGAACGGGGTCTGCGGGGAGGAACCGTAGTCTGCGTTGTACCAGGCGGTGAAGTTGTGGACGGTGCCGATTGCGCCGTCGGCGACCAGGTCGTGTACCGCCGCCAGGCCGGGCAGGCGCCGGAACGAGAAGCCGACTCCCGTCACGGCCGGGGACTGTTCGGCCAGCGCTACCAGTTCGGTTGCTTCCGCGGAGCCGCGTCCGATCGGCTTCTCCGTCAGGACATGCTTTCCCGAGCGCAGGATGGCCGGCAGCACGTCGGCGTGCACGCTGTTGGGAAGTGCAACCGAGATTGCGTCGATCGTCGGGTCGTCGAGGACCTTCTGCAGGTCTGCCGTGGCCTCGGCGTACCCGTAGCGGGCGGCCGTGCGACGCGCCAGTTCGACGTTCGGGTCGACGACTACGGCCAAGTCGATCTGGACGGTGTCGAGCCCGCTCGCCATCGAGACGTTGCGGAACCCGAAGGCATGCGCCTGGCCTGCGGCACCGGCGCCCACGAGCGCCACTCGGATCTTCTGCTGTGGGGACATCGAACGATCTCGCTTTCTCTGGCTGAACACGGAAGCGGAGGGCAATCCCGACCGATCCGAATTGATTGTGGAACGCTCCACACGGCAAAAGGTAACGACGGTCACATCGTGCTGTCAAGAGTGTTGCAGATTTCCATGCATGGCCTCAGGGGGAGCGGGGAGTGTTTTACCAGGCGTTTAAGTGCGGATATACCCCGAACTGGTAGAGGTGTCGATCTTGCGCGGGCGTGATTGTTCGGGGGCGCCGCGGCCGCAGAGGTGCGGCGGGGGAGAGCGGAATGCTGGTTCCCGTTGTGGAACGCTCCATAGTTGCTATGCTTGCTCGGCGACGTCTCGGACGCAGTGCTGTGACCCCGGATGCCGCAGAAGGGGAGTGGTGGTTCCGTGACCGACAGCGAACCCTCGGCCGACGTCCGCGCGGCCCGGCCGACGATCTTCGACGTGGCGAGTCGGGCCGGCGTGTCGAAATCGTTGGTGTCCGTGGTCCTGCGTGGCAAGTCCGGGGTGAGCGCCGCCAAGCGTGCCGCGGTGTTGGGCGCCGTCGAGGAGTTGGGGTATCGCCCGAACGCTGCGGCCCGATCGCTGGCGCAGAAGCGCACCTTCACGGTGGGCGCGCTTCTCAGTGACCTGCGCAATCCCTGGTTCATCGATCTGCTGGCCTCTACGCGGACCGAGTTGTCGGCGCGGGGGCTCAATCTCTTCCTGGCCGAGGATCATCAACTCGAGACCGACACGTCCGTGCTCGATGCGTTCGTCGAAGCCCGCGTCGATGGGCTGCTCTGCCTCGGGACCGTGCCCCCGACCGAACAGTTGCTGTCTACGGCACGGAATCTGCCGACAGTCGTCGTCTCCGGCCGGGAGCCCGATCTGCCGTGCGTGGACGTGGTGACCGGCGACGACCGTGCCGGCGCGGCGCGGGCTGTTGCGCATCTCGTCGAACTCGGCCACACCCGCATCGCTCACCTCGCCGGAACGGGACGCGCGGCTGACCTGCGCACCGACGGGTACCGCGAGGAGATGCACCGAAACGGGCTCGCCGAGCACATTCAGATCGAGATCAGTGATCGCAGCGAAGCGGGCGATACGCGCGCGGCCCGGGCGTTGATGACATCGCGGCCCCGGCCCACGGCGATTCTCGCCAACAACGATTACGCCGCACTGATCACCATGTCGCATGCCGTGGAGCTGGGGTTGTCGGTCCCGGCAGATCTCAGTGTGGTCGGCTACGACAACAGCTATCTCGCCCGGACCGGCTACATCGGCCTGACGAGTGTGGACAACAACTATGTCGAGATGGGCAAACTCGCCGTGCAGAAGCTCGTCGCTCGTATCGAGGAACCGGACGCCGCGCGTACGGTCAGCCTGCTCGACCCGACCCTGCTTCCCCGCAGGACCTCGGCTTCACCTGCACGCTCCGATTGAGCGCAACCGACGACCGTCATGTCGGTCCGTCGACCACTACCTTCGGTGCACACTGGACTCAGCCACGCCGCCCGGATCGGTGCTCAACCGGAATCGCGGGCGGCGGTGCAGGAGGGCCGGATGTTCCACCGCGGCGACCACGTCGTCACCGAAACCCCGACGCTCGACGAGGATCTGCTCGTCGAGCCCGAAGGTCGCCGCCCGTGGGTCGAATTCCTCACGTCCACGCCCGGACGGCTGACCGTGCTGGGGGTCGCGCTCATCGCCGTGGTCATCGCCGCCGGCGTGCTCACGTCGGCGGCGGTCGGCGCGCGGCAACAGCGAGTCGAGGTGCTGCGCACCCACACCGAGCCGTTGGCGAACGCCGCCCAGGCCCTCTACAGCTCGCTGTCGATCGCCGATGCCGCCGCTACGACATCGTTCATCTCCGGTGGCGAGTCGGGTATCGGCGCGGAGCAGTTCACGCAGGCGGTGGGGGACGCGTCGAACGCGCTGGTCACCGCGACCAACGGGGTGTCGTCCCAGGATGCCGAATCGCTGGCACTGTTGTCGGACGTCGTGCGCAACCTGGCCGAGTACTTCAATCTCGTCGCCACGGCTCAGGCGAACGATCGGGCCGGCAACCCGGTCGGGGTGGCATATCTGTCGGATGCCTCCGCGCTCATGCAGGACACCATCCTCCCGTTGGCGGAGCAGCTGTATGTCCGTCAGTCCGACGCGGTCGCCGAGACCCAGACACACACGGCCCAACTTCCCGCGACCGCGTTCACGGTGACCGCGGCCGCGCTCGTCGCGCTCGTCCTCGCCCAGCTGTACGTGGTGCGGAAGAGCAAGCGCCGGTTCAACCCCGGTCTCGCTGTCGCGACCCTGCTCATGGCGGGGCTGCTGATCTGGCTGATCGCCGGAAGCCTGGTGTCGACGTCGGCGAGTGAACACGCGAGAACCGAAGGAACACAACCCATCAACACTGTTGCCCGCGCTCGTATTCTGGCGCAGCAGGCCCGCGCCGACGAGACCCTCGCCCTCCTGCAGCGCGGGGCCGACACCCAATCGGAGATCGATTACACGCGGCACTCCCAGGCGTTGTCCGACGAACTCACCCGGCAGCTGGACAGCTCGCACGGTGACGTCGCCGCGGACGACCTCCGCGACGCCATTGCGGCCCGCGACGGCTGGCTGGCCGCGCACCGGGACATCGAGATCGCCCTCGAGCGCGGTGACTACCCGACCGCCGCGGCGATCGCCGCCGGGTCCGGCTCCGGCACGTCGGCGGCGAAGTTCGCGGCCATGGACGAGGCCCTGCAGAACGCGATCGACCGACTTCGGGACGACGAGGCAAGCGCGGTGACCGACGCCTACCGGTCGATGTCATCCTTGGCGGTCGGTAGCATGATTATTGGCGTGTCCTGCGGATTCGCCGTCGGCGGGGGTATCTGGCCGCGACTGAACGAGTACCACTGATGACGCAGACGAGGATTTCGAGACCGGGGGCGAGGCCGTGTGTTCGGCACCTGGTCGGCATTCTCGCTGTGGTCGTCCTCGCCGGCTGCGCAGCACCCGACCCACTCACCCCGACGGTCGCGGGCACGTACACCACACGACCGATGACGAACGGTGCGCAGATCATCCCACCCACGAACAATCCGCCGCCTGCAGGACCGTCCCCCGAGTCGTGCGGAGCGCTCGCGAGCCTGCGGCCCGGCCCGCAGCCTCCTCCGGGACAGATGCCGCCCGGTGGGTCACTCGCCGAGATCGCGGCGCGCGGCCGGTTGATCGTCGGTGTCGACCAGAACACGAACCCGTTCAGCTTCCGCGACCCGACCACGGGCACCCTGCAGGGCTTCGACATCGACGTGGCGAAGGAAATCACCAAGGACATCTTCGGGGATCCGACGAAAGTCGAATTCCGGCTGCTCACCTCGGCCGGCCGTTTCACGGCACTCGAGCACAACGATGTCGACGTCGTCGTTCACGCCACCGCGATCACGTGCGAACGTGCCCAGCGCGTCGCCTTCTCCACCGAGTACTTCCGCGCTTTTCAGCGAATCATGGTTCCGCGGGGTTCCGACATCACGGGGCCGGCGGACCTGGCCGGAAAACGGGTCTGCACCTTCGTCGACACCACGTCGCTTCCCACCGTCCAACGGGTCGCGCCGGAGGCCACGATCGTCGCCGTCCCCGATTGGGACGACTGCCTCGTCACCATGCAGAAACGGCAAGCCGACGCGACCAGCACCTCCGACTCGCTCCTGGCCGGCCTCGTGTCCCAGGACCCGCATTTTCAGATCGTGGGACCACCGATGGAGGACGAAGAGCACTGGGGGATCGGTGTCAACAAGTACAAGGACGACCTGGTGCGGTTCGTCAACGGCACCCTCGACCGCATGCGCGCGGACGGCACGTGGATGCGCCTGTACGACCGGTGGCTCGCCGGTTCGCTCGGGCCGATCGCAGGCCCACCCCCGGCTACCTATCGAGACTGAGCGACAACGCAATTCGGCGTGCTGTGACATGGCGGCGGTGAGAAGATCCAACGCGATGTCGAGATTGCCGTCGATCTCCTCCGCGGCGCCCCGGAACTGAAGCGTATACGCCTCGGAGACGCGATCACCGACCGACTCCGCGACGGCGGTGGATTCCAGCAAATACTGCTTCGAGGTCGCGATATCGCCCTGAACAATGGCGTACCACCCGATCACCCACAGCCTTTCGCCATCTCCGGGCTGGGCTGCGGGTCGGCCGCGCGCACCTGATCCCTCCGGCGCATGGCTCCAGGTCCGGTGCGCAGTGCCAGCTCGTCGACGGGAAATCGATGAAGACGTTGCGATGCTCGGAGCTGCTCTCCGAGTTCGGTGGCGGTGGGACGGCTTTCTGGGGCGCCTGCCATCGCGCATTCGATGATGGCGCTGACGTCCTCGGCAATGCCGTGCTCCCGGGGGTCGGGAACGGGTTCGGAGGCGGGGCGGTGAACAAGCTGGCGATCCCGTCACCACGCCGGCGGTGGTCTCGAACCCGCCTGCGATCCGGGCGATGCCGAAGTCGGTGATGAGGATGTTGCCCGGTTCGACGTCGCGGCGCAGGATCTCGAGGCGGTGGGCGGTCTCCAGGGCACCGGCCATCCGGAAGTGCCGTCACCGCATCGTCGTGGCTGCTTCGCGTGGGGGCGTCCTGGGCACACACAACTAACTAAAAAGTTAGTCAGGAAAGTATGGTCGCAGTTGGCTTCCGGCTGGACCGGGGTTGCAATGCGAGGAAAAGGGGGAAAACGAAGTGATGCTCAGACGGCGCTTCATCCAGTCGGGACTGGCCGCGGTCGGTGGGCTGCTGGTAGCTGCCTGTACCGACCCGGTGTCCTACCTCGAAGGTGGCAGCAGTGCCGATGAGGATGATCAGCGGATGTGGCGAATGCCCGAGGAGGGGGAACCGCACAAGCGGACCTGGATGGCGTTCGGGGCGAGCGAGGAGATCTGGGGAGCCGAGCTGCTACCCGAGGTCCGCCGCAATCTGGCCACCATCGCCCAGACGATCGCGCAATTCGAGCCCGTCTCGATGCTGGTGCGCGAGGAGGAACTCGACCTCGCGCGCGAGCTCGTCGGCCCCGCCGTCGAACTGGTAACGGCCCCGCTCGACGACCTCTGGATGCGCGACACCGGCCCCGTGTTCGTCGAGGGCAACGGAGCAAGGGTGGGGGTCAACTTCAACTTCAACGGCTGGGGCGAAAAGCAGGACTTCGACCGGGACGCGGGAGTGGCGGACGTCGTGACACGCCACGCCGGCGTCGAATCGTTGCCCACGGACCTCATCCTCGAAGGCGGCGGCATCGAGGTCGACGGCGAAGGAACCGCCATCATCACCGAAAGCTGCGTGCTCAACAACAACCGCAACCCCGGATGGTCCAAGGCGGACGTCGAGGCCGAACTGGGACCGCTGCTCGGGCTCGACAAGATCATCTGGCTGCCCGGGATCGCGGGAAAGGACATCACCGACGGCCACACCGACTTCTACGCCCGCTTCGCCCGCCCCGGCGTGGTCGTCGCCGGGTACGATCCGGATCCGGAATCGTTCGACCACGACGTGACCACCCGCCACCTCGAGATCCTCGAGACGGCAGTGGACGCGCAAGGCCGCCCGCTCGAAGTCGTGGTACTCGAGGCGCCGGGTTCCGTCCGCCCCGCATTCGAATCGGACGATTTCGCGGCCGGCTACATCAACTTCTACGTCTGCAACGGCGCCGTGATCGCCCCCGAGTTCGGCGACCCCGTGGCGGACAAGGCCGCCAGGCAGGTACTCGAACGACTCTTCCCCGACCGTCGTGTGGTGCAGATCGACATCGACGCCATCGCCGCCGGCAGCGGCGGAATTCACTGCACTACCCAGCAAGAGCCCGCGGGCTGATCGCGCGCTGCGGCAACCGAGGTCTCCGCGGCGGCCGCACCGCCGCCTTCCCGTAAAGTGAGGTTCCGTGTCCGAACGTCAGACGTTGATTCTGGAAGCAGCCGTCCGTGTGATCGCGCAAAGTGGTGTGCGCGGGCTGCGGATCGAGAAGCTCGCCGCCGAGGCCGGGGTCTCGACCGCCCTGATCTACTACCACTTCCAGGACCGGGCAGGTGTGCTGCGCCGCGCCCTCGAGCACATCAACGAGCGGGCCGAGCGCTACACAACGGAGGCCCTTGCCTCGACGAACCCTCGGACCCAGCTCGAGCAGACGCTCCTGCTCGAAATTCAGAACACCCCCTCCGTCCGTGAAAACAGCATCGCCTGGGGCGAACTCCGGGCCACCGCAATCTTCGACGAAGACCTCCGCGACCAACTCCGCGACGCGACCCGCGCCTGGGCAACGGATGTCGAGACCCTCATCGTCAAGGCGCAGGCCGCCGAACTGGCCGACCCGGACGCCGACCCCGCCGATGCCGCCGAACGACTCACCGCCCTCATCGAGGGGTTGAGCGAACGCTGGCTCAGTGGATCCATCACCCTCGAACGGGCCCAGCAGCTCGCCGCCGGAGCGATCACGGCAGAACTCGGACCCCGGCCCTGACGGTGCCGAAACGCATCCGCCGACCGGTGTGCGCGTGCTCCTGGGTCCCGTTCTTCGGTCCCGTACCTCTTTTCATTTCGGCTGTTCCGCAATGTCATTCACACAGCTGACACCCGACCGCGGGATCTTGTCGACCTGCTGAGACAGCGGTTATCCGCGGCGACACGATGTTTGCCAGGTGGTGTCCGTGGGCGAAACGAACCGATTAGTATGCGCAGTTGATGCGACGGAGTTCGGTTGTCGGCACGGGCGCTGTCCGGCCGCGCGGGTCGTTGCGGTTCCGGGTCGAACGAAGGTGGTTGCGGTGGAGTTTCCGATGCTGTCCAAGGGGCAGAACCTGTCCCTGCCCGCGGATGTGGAGCAGATCGACGTGGTGCTCGGGTGGACCGAGTCGGAAGTCGAGGTCGACGCGTCCGCGTTGCTGCTGAACGCGGACGGGAAGGTGCGCTCCGACGCCGATTTCGTGTTCTACAACCAGCCGGAGTCGACCGACGGATCGATTCGGTTCCTGGGCACGAGCGGCACCGAGGAGGGTGCCCAGGCGAGGATCGCGATCGATCTGTCCGCCGTGCCGGACGATGTCCACACCGTTGCCCTCGCAGGCAGTGTCGCTGCCGGCCAGTTCGGTGATCTCGGCAAACTCGCCCTCCGGGTCGTCGACGGCGCCGGGCACACGTTGGCGGAGTACGTCACTGCCGATGCCACCACCGAGTCGGCATTCGTGTTCGGCGAGGTGTATCGCCGCAACGGCGACTGGAAGGTTCGGGCGGTCGGGCAAGGCTGGGACTCCGGGCTGGCGGGGTTGGCCACGGATTTCGGAGTCGACATCGACGACGACCCAGATCCCGCACCCGCCGACGCGCCATCCGATCGTGAGAATCCTGACGTAGCGGTGACGGCCGACTCCGACACCCCGCAGTTGGTGCCCGAACTGCCCACCACACCGGTCGCACCACGGAAAGCGACGACCCGGGGTGTCCGCACCACCAAGCGGGCGGTGAAGAAGTCGAAGCCGCTCGTATTCGGTCTCGCCGAACAGGACACCTGGCAGCCGGCGCGGTTGTTCTCGGTCGTAGGTGTCGGCGCGGGTGAGGAGCAGGAGCGGCGTGCCACGTCCGCACTGATCGCGACGATGCAGGCGGTGCGTCCGTTCGCACGTGCGGTGTGTGCCCGGGTGGGGGCTCCCACGGGCACTTCGAGGGTTACGTGGAGGTGCCGTACGAGCGGGGCGAGACGAAGGTGATTCCCGATGCCGTCCTGAAGGTTTCCCGCGGTAGCAGGGTGTGGACCGGTCTGCTCGAGGTCAAGACCGGCAGCGGCAAGTTGAAGAAGGAGCAACTCGAGAACTATCTCGACGTGGCTCGGAAGAAGAAGTACGACGTGGTGGTGAGCCTGTCGAACGACGTCCCGGCCAGCGCGGGGGAGTTGCCGGTGGAGGTCGACCGGCGCAAGCTCGCCAAGGTCGCCCTACGGCACCTGTCGTGGGCGGAAGTGGCACATGAGGCACGGATGTTGCTGTCCCACGGCGGAATCGACGACGATCTGCAGGCGTGGGTCCTTGCCGAGTTCTTGCGGTACCTCGATCATCCACGTTCAGGGGCAGTTGAGTTCGTCGACATGGGCCGGCACTGGGTCACGGTCCGCGACGCGGTCACCGCGGGCACTCTGCGCGCCGGCGACCAGAAAGCCCTCACGGTGGCCGACACCTGGGTGTCTCTGTCCCGGCATCTCGCCCTGCGCCTGACCGCCGAGTTGGGGGTCACCGTCAAACACGTCCTGCCGCGCAGGCACAGTACCGATCCGGTGGCCCGCAACGCGGCGGTTGCCGAGCGGTTGGCGGCCGACGGCGTGTTCGAGGCGGTCCTGCGGATCCCGGAGACTGCCGGTGATCTCGTGGTGATCGCGGATGTGCGGACCAACAAGATCCGCTGCCGCACCACGGTCGAGGCGCCGAACGAGGGAACCTCCGGTCGCCGGCTGTCGTGGCTGCTCAAGCAACTGAAGGATGCCCCCGGTGATGTGCAGGTGGAGGCGGTGTTCTCGGAGCGAGGGAACGAAGCCTGCGAGCACATCGCGGCGGTGCGGGCCGATCCGAAAGTGCTCACGCCGGCAGGTCCGGGGACATCGTGTCCTTCTGCCTCGAGCAGTCATTCCCGATGGGTGGTCGAAGGTCGGGAACGGCGACGAGTTTCATCAGCAGCGTGACGTCCTCGGCGGACGCGTTCTACGGGACGGTGGTGCAGCAATTACGGGAATGGGTGCCGGCTGCACCCAAGCAGACCGAGCAGCCGAGGAGTGCAGAACCCGAAGACGAATAGCGGTCGGCCGACATGTGGTGGGACCTCGAGCTCACAGCGTCGGCCGGTCCAGCGGCCGTGGGAGCGGCGCGAGTGCGCCGGCGCCGCGCAGCCGTTCGTACGCGCGAACCACCGGGTCGATCTCACCTGACGCGGCGATGTGCAGAAGCACGCCGCCGTCCGGAACAGCCCGACGGCTCGCCTCGAGGCCGTCGGGTATCAGGGCGGCCCGGGCCGGGCACAGGTAACCGAACCGGCCGACGACAGGATCGCCGACTACGAATCCGGCGTCGTCCTCGAGGACATCGAGAAGGTCGTCGTCGGTGACGTCGCCGAAATCCGGTTCCCACACCGACGCGAGCATCGCGAGCAGTTCGGATTCGGGGACGACGGCACCGTCGGGCGCGTCGACACCCATCACCAGCGACTGCAGCAGAAACTGCGGGGTACCCCCGGCCACGCCGGAGAGTTCGACCGACCACCCGGCCTCACCGGTGCAGACCAACCGCAACCCGGTGCCCGTCAGATCCGACCACGCCTCCGCCTCCTGCGCGACCAGAAGAACCGCCGTCAGCTCATCCGGCGCACACGCGGTATCCGGTCCCGACGCGTGCACCTGCCGCCACGCGCCTCCTGCCGGCGACGCGGCTTCCGGCAGCAGCCGCGAAACCTGTTCCAACGTCAGCCGCCATCGCCCCGCCAGCGCTTCGACCGGCTCCGGCCGCGGCCCCCAGAAGGCCCGTACGACGCGTCGCATGCGAATGCGTCCTCCTTGTCCCGCAAGTATCGGCCCCGCCGAGATCGGCGAGCGTACTTGCGGGCACAGTGTATTGGCGATTGCTGCCGTACGACCGAACGCCGAATGCGAGTGTCCATTCAACCAGCGCTGGAATTCCTTGTTCCAGTTGGCCCTGCGCTGATCGCCGCGAGTAGAGCATCGGCTCGCTTCACCTGGCGATGCATCCCGAACGCGTCGGCAAGTAACAAAGCAGCCGACCCGGCGAACAGCCATGTCAGGAGTGAGCCACCCTCGTCGGCGAAGTCGGTGAGCGTGACAAATGACATGATGAGGCCAGCAGCAAGCATTACCCAGCGGCCGCGGGCGACCGACTGCCGGTTCTCGATCAGTCGCGTTCGCCACGACCCGATGTCTGCGTTCGGTGGCAGCGCGCGGTTGCTGATCGCCGTCGACACCTCACGTTTCGCGGCCAGGCTTGGGCTGCGACCGCTCTTGATCAGCCAGAGCGGCACGACGGCGCCCACCGCGCCACCGACAATCACGATGATCGGATCCATGGATTCCTCGCTGGATAGACGTTGTTGGCAACAACAGGATTCGCCGGAGCTCCGCGCACCGAAACGCATCCCAGGGCTGGAAGTCGACCCCCTTCGGCCTGGAACCCCAGACCCTTCTTGCCGTCAGAAGTCGTCGGGACCGCGCGCCTCGAGGACGCCGTTGCTGAGGGCGAGGGAGACGAGTCGGGAGCGTTTCTGATTCTGAGGGAGGTCCTCGATCTCGAATGTGCTGAAGAGGGCACGGAGATGGGTCTTGACGGTTTCGGTGCTCAGGTGCAGAGCGTCGGCAATCTGGCGGTTCGAAGCCGGGATGGGATGGTCGGTGCCGTCGTGGAACGGCCGGCACAGTTCGGTGAGGACAGTGCGCTGGGCGGGTGTGAGAACGATGTCGACGTCGATGGTGTTCCCGATGTGGGTGACGCCGCAGTCCGTACCCGGCTCCCCGTGGTAGGTGAGCATGCTCTCGCCGACTTGGATGACGTCTCCGGGGTGCAGAGTCTGGCGCCCTTGCAAGCGGGTGCCGTTGACGAAGGTGCCGTTACGGGAGAGGCCGTCGTCGGTGATGGTCCAGTGGATTCCGATGCGTTCGATGGTGGCGTGTAGGCGGGAGATGTCCGGGTCGGTCGGCAGCGACAGGTCGGCGTACGAGGAGCGGCCGATGACGATCGGGGAGTGGTCCGGGATGAGAGTCATCTCGTCGGTACGCCCGCGGTCGGTGTACGAGAGAACAGAGTTCGTCACTGGGAACTCCCCTTTCGGCCTTCTGGCGGTCTGTGCGGTGTTGTCGATTCAGGTTCCTCCATCGTGGCGCGAAGGGGCGGGCCGTGTTAGACCCCCTGGGGGTGGTGTCCGGCCACCCCGGGATCGAGTCGGCGAGTGGTACGGACCGCGACAGATCGGGGTGTCAGCCGGAGGCCTTGCGCTCGGGGCATTCGCGTGCCACGCTCATATGCATGACTATTGGAAAGGCGGACTCCGCCACAATCGCGTGAGCACCGCGCCGCTTCGCCCGGTGGCTGCACGCCGAGCGACATTCCCCGATAACAATGATCCCTCCGCCGAATGCATGTCCGGTGTCGGAGCTGTGCGTGACGCATGGCTCGGGCACGGGTTGCGCGCCTGGCCCTCCGATCGCACAACAGCGGAATCGGCCGTCGAAACACTGTATCGGCGATCAGGATTCCGCGAACCGGGGTTCGTCTGGGTGCCGTCACCCCCAGCCGGTTCGGACCTCATCGCCGTCGAGGGGTTGGCGACGACGCTGTCGTTTGCCGGCGACCGCGTCGAGTGCGTCTCCGTTCGAATAGCAACCATGCTGTCGGAATCGCGCAGACGCATGGACACACTGATCGCCCGAGGGAGATCCGACTGGCCGCACGAACGCCGGGCGATCGAGACCGCGCGAGCCCAGTCGCCCGACGACTCTGCCCGCGTAGGCATCAGTCCGAATGCAATCATCCGAGCCGCCGTGTGGGATTCGTTGCGCACGAGCCTTTTCGACGGGGTCGCGGCTGCGATACGAACATTGATGCCCGCCGTCGTCGGAGGGGTGAGCTGGTATGGACAGCAAGAAGCACATCGGGTCGCGTTCTACGACACGTACCGCCGGTTCGGGCTCGCCAGGTTCCGCTCCGACGACGTCGAGCTACTCGACCTCCATACCGCCCTGACCGGCGCGACCGGGTGGTGGTGGGCGTTCGACAACGTGTGCGTGATGGCGGAACGCCCCACCGCCCTTCATACCGAGCCCATACCGGGCCGTGTACACAACGAACGCCGATTGCACCACCCGGATGCGCCTGCGCTCGAATTCGAGGACGGTCATTTGCTTTTCGTGCATCACGGGGCCATCGTGCCCGACTGGGTCGTGCTCGAGCCGACTGTCGAACGCATCGCACGCGAACGTAATGTCGAGGTCCGCCGATGCGCGATCGAGCGCATCGGATGGGACACCTACATCGACGAGGCCGGGCTCGCGCTGATCGACCGAGCCGATGATCCCGGCAATGTCGGTCACACGCTGCAGCTTTACGTGATATCGGACGGCTGGGGCCGCAGCGATCACATCCTGCTCGCCGTCAATGGTTCTCCCGAACGCGACGGACGTCGGCGACGATACGGGATCTATGTGCCGACTCGGATTTCGTCGGCGTTGGATGCCGCCGCGTGGACCTACGGCATCAACGGCACCGACTACGCCCTTCTCGTTCGTCGAACCTGAAACCGAAACCCGGAACTCCAGAGGTGATTCGCATGAATTCGATCATGACCCTGTCCGATCTCACGGCCCTCACAGGCCTCGATGTCTTCGACTATCTCGACCAGGAAGTATCGGTACCCGTCATCGACGGTATGCAGGCACAGGGCGACCTCATCGTAGTCCCGTATTCGCTTGTTGCCGATATTGTCACGCCCGGCCCATGGACGCGGTCGGAGAACGTACCGCTGTCGGGAGTGGAATTGCTGCGGAGCGCTGCGGGCGGAAACCCGCACAGCCTCGTCGCCGACGAAGGCATGTGCATGTGGTCGACACCGGTGAACGACCCCCGGCGCCTCGCGCTCGGCATCCTCGACACCCGCGTTACCGCCTACCTCATCCACCCCGAGCACGGAGCCACCGGCATCGCCCCTGGTCGGTATGTCATCGGACGCCAGCGGGAACGGGGCGTCGGGCGGTTCTTCGAGCGGACGCACTTCGTCGTCGATTGACGTCCGGGATTTGTCCGACTCGGCTCTTCCCGTCGCGCAGGGCACGCCGCGCCGCGGTCCTGCCGACGCGTGCGCGTGGTGGCAATGTGTCCGAGTCCATCGCAGAACCCTCTCGATGTCGACGAAGCCTGCGCTCACCCCTTCGCGGAATGCGTTCCGGTCATGAGGGCTGCGAGGTCGTCGGGTTCGAGGAACGACGGGGGCGGCGGTGGTCCCCAGGCGTAGAGGCCTTGGAGTCCGTGCAGCACTTCCGGGGACCAGAGTTCGTCTTCGGGGACGGTGTCCATGTCGGAGTAGTACTCGGAGAAGTTCCCGGCCGGGTCCTTGAGGTACCAGAAGAAGTTCGCGCCGGCGTGGTGGCGGCCGAGTCCCCAGATGTGGCGTTCGGGGTTGTTCTCGAGCATGGTGTGGGCGCCGCGGCCGACCTCGTCGACGTCGTCGACCTGCCAGCTGGTGTGGTGCATGAAGTTCACCGGTGCGGCCATGACGAGGACGTTGTGGTGTTCGACGGAGCAGCGCAGGAACGCGGCCTTGTCGCCCATGTAGTCGCTGACCTTGAATCCGAGGCCGTCGGTGAAGAACTTCATGGTGGTTTCGAGGTCGGTGGACCCGAGTACCGCGTGGCCGAGTTTGCGGGGGCGTACCGGGTCGGTGCGGGTGAGGAACGGGGCCCGTCCCCAGCGATCGATCCGGCCCGGACCGTTGTACGGCGTCGGCGACACCGCGGGCTCGATCACGATCCGGGGTCGCACCGCCACGTGCACCACCGTGCCGGTGATCGGTTCGACGGCGCTGACGGAGGTGCCGTCGTGCTGGATCGCCAGACCGAGCCTGGTCAGCCGCGCGGTGATGGCGGTGATGTCGTCGGGGTCGTCGGCGGCGACGGTCAGCTCGACCAGCCGCCGGGTCGGTGCGTGCACGATGTGGAGTTGTTCGCCGCCGTTGCGGGTGGCGAACACCCCGCGTCCGCGGTGCTCGAGTCCGAAGTCGGAGTAGTAGGCGATGGTGTCGTCGACGTTGGGGACGCCGATGGTGACCTTGCCGAGTCCGTGTAGTGCCATGGCGTGGTGTCCTTACTGCGCGTCGGGTTCGGCGACGAAACGCTGGTGCAGCTCGCCGATGCCGTCGATCCAGCTGTCGAGTGTCTCGCCGGCCTGCAGGAACCGTTGCGGTTCGCGGCCGACACCGACGCCGGCGGGGGTGCCGGTGAAGATCACGTCGCCGGGGTACAGGGTGACGGTGTGCGAGAGGGTGGCGACGAGTTTCGAGACGGGGAAGATCAGGTCGCGGGTGCGGCCCTTCTGCATTTCCTCGCCGTCGATGGTGCAGCCGAGTTCGAGGTCGTCGGGGTCGGCGAACTCCTCGGGGGTGACCAGCCACGGTCCTTGCGGGGAGAACCCGGCGAAGGATTTGCCGAGACCGAATTGTGGTGCGGGGCCACGGGTCTGGGTGATCCGTTCGGAGATGTCCTGTCCGGCGGTGAGCCCGGCGACGTGCGCCCAGGCGTCGGCGGCGTCGATGTTGCCGGCTTCGCGGCCGATGACGGCGACGAGTTCGACCTCCCAGTCGACGTTGCCGCCGGTGGGGATGATCACGTCGCTGTCGGGGCCGGTGAAGCTGGAGGCGTACTTGGTGAACACCGGCGGCAGGTGGGTGGGGGATTCGAAGCCGGATTCGGCGGCGTGGGCGTGGTAGTTCAGGCCGACGGCGAACACCTGCCGGGGAGCCGGCGAGGGTGCACCCAACCGGGTGCGGTCGATCGGGAAGCTGTCGTCGGCCAGAGCCGAGAGGTCCTGGACTGCGGCCCATTCGGTGACGTCGTCCCAGGCTTCGTAGAGGGCCTGCAGGCTCGGGCCGAACCGGCCGTGGGAGGCGTGGGCGATGTCGACGGCCCGCTCGGCACCCTTCTCTCCGAGGACGAGGGCGGCACGATGGTCGATATTGGCGATACGCATGAAAGGGGTTCTCCTGGAGTGAGGTCAAACGGTGGTGGATGCGGGGTGGAGACTGGTGGGGGATGGGTCGAGGATCTGCAGTCGGTTGCGGTATTCGCTGAGCAGATCCGTCAGTTGGGTGTTGTCGGTGACGGCGCCGAAGATGTAGTGATCCGGCCGGACGAGCACCGCGCTGATGTTCTGTCCACGGAACCACCGAGTCCATCGACCGGTCGCGTCGAGCAGATCCGGTGCTCCGGACTCCTCGACGGTCTTCAGCCGTACTCCGGTGCCGGCGAGGAGCCGCTGCAGTGTCGGGTCCGAGTGCGCGACATCGGTGTCGCCGAGTACCAGCAGGACCGAACCGAAGCCGGTGACCTCGTCGAGGAGGTCGCTGTGGGCGCCGATCCGCACCGGAAACTGCGGTGCGAGGGTCCCGCGCAGCGCGCCGCCGTGAGTGTCCTGCGCGGTGACGCCGTCTCCGAGGACGGGAAGGGCAGTGACCGGTAGGACCTTCGCGGGGTCGGCGCCGCCGTCAATCATGCGGACGTCGCGTTCCGTGGCCTTCTCCATGTCGAGGACGCAGATGACCCGCCCGAGTTCGACCGACATCGTGACCGCGTGCTGCAGGTGCACGTTTCGTTCGGACGAGTACGAATCGAGCAATGCGAGGTCGGATTCTCCGCGCAGGACGCGATCGAGCTTCCACGACAGATTGGCTGCGTCGCGGATGCCCGAGCACATGCCCTGCCCGGCGAAGGGAGGCATCTGGTGCGCGGCGTCACCGGCGATCGCGAGGCGGCCGGAGTTCCACCGGTCCGCCCACCGCGCGGCGAACGTGTAGACGGCGTGACGCTCGAGTTCGCTGTTCTCCGGCGTCCGGTCCCACTCTCGGAGCAACTCCCATGCCTTCTCCGGCGTGTTCAGTTCTTCTCTCGTCTCGCCGGGCAGCCGCATGAACTCCCATCGCCGACGCCCCGGTCCACCCGACACGACCGTGGTCGGTCGGGCGGGATCGCACAGCTGCCAGTTCTGTGGCGCCCACTCGCAGTCGTCGAGCGGAATGGTGTCGACGATCAGCCAGTCGAAGAAGAAGCCCTCGTCGTGCATGGTCGCACCCATGCGCTCACGGACGAAGCTGTTCGCGCCGTCGCAGCCGACGACGAAACGTGCTCGCACCTGCCGCTGCTTGACGATCGTGCTGGTGAACGTCACCACGACGTCGTCTGCGCCCTCGTCGATTCCGACCACTTCGGCGCCGCGCAACAGAGTGACGTTCGGCATCGTGGCCACTGCCTCGGCCAGCACCTTCTCGAGCTGCGGCTGGGAGAAGAAGCTCGCTGTCGGCCAGCCGTTCGGGCCGTTCCCGGACCAGTCGATCCGCACCAGCGCCTCTCCCGCCGCATTGCGCCATTCGTAACAGTCGGGCACCGCCTCGGAGATCGACTCGACCTCCTCGGTCAGGCGCATCGATTGGAAGACACGGCCGATCTCGTCGTCGAAATGGACGGCCCTCGGGAGTGGGTACGGCTCCGGCCAGCGTTCGACGATCACCACGTCGTGGCCGCGCAGGCCGAGCATCCGTCCCAGCGCCAGTCCTACGGGCCCGGCGCCGACGATCACGACATCGTGGGTGTTGTCCTGCATGTTCGTTGCTCTTCCTCGGGTACGAGTGCAATAGGACGTCAATTGAGCCCTATTGAGCATGTTCAATAGACACAGCATGCTGTGACCCGTGCCGCATGTCAAGAGACTCGACCCAATCAATCCGTATCGAGCATGCTCAATACGGTAGAATCAGCGTTGGCCCGGCTCTCGGCGATGAAGCGGCGGTGGGCACGACGAAACGAGGACACGATGACCGATCTCGCGCAGCGGATGATGATGGACGCATCTCTGAGCCGGACCGAGCAAGCTGCGCTGGCCATCGGTCAACTCGCGGAGCAGGCGCCGCACGGTGCCCGCCTCGGCACGAAGAAGGAACTTCAGGAACAGTGCGGTGTCGCGAAGGGCACCTTCAACGAAGCTCTGCGCATTCTGCAATCGCGCGGGGTGATCACCGTCCGGTCGGGACCCGGTGGGGGACTCTTCGCCGCATCACCCACCCCCATCGCGCGTCTCGGGAACTCGATCCTCTCCCTCGATGCCGCAGAAGGAGACGTCGCCGATGCCGTACGCATCCGTGACGCTCTCGACCCACTGCTCATCGAGGACGCACTCGACCACAGTTCGGCTGTCGACATCACTCGTATGCGCGCCGCGCTCGACGTCATGCGGCAGACCGCCGAGGCCGGCGACGCGACGGGATTCGTGCGAGCCAACTGGGAACTGCACGCCGCCATCGCCCGAGTGAGCCCCAACGCAATCCTGAAGTCGATCTACCTGAGCGTCCTCGATCTGATCGAATCCCACACCGTCTCCGTCGAACCGGCCGGAGACAGACCGTTGCCGGAATACATCGCCGAACGACAGCAACTGCACGTCGATCTCGTCGACGCACTGGATCGCCGTGACCGGGACGCGGCCCTCCGACTCATCCATGCGCACAACACAACACAACACGAACCCGAGGCCGCGCGCGTCCACACGGCCTGATGCCGAGTACCGGGACGCCGCGGAAATTAGGGTTGTGAGATGGGAATCGGTAGCCGGGCGGCACGGGTCGACGACGTGCACGAATCGGCTCTCGGCATGCCTCACGTCACCGTCACCCACGGCCCTGGCGGCAATCCCGTCTACCAGGTCGGAGGCAAGTCGTTCGTGTTCTTCCGCAATCCCCGACCCGATGCGACGGACCCCGACACCGGGGAACGCTACGACGACGTGATCGTGTTCTGGGTGCCGTCCGAAGCCGACAAGCAGGCGCTGGTCCGCGACCGCGCGACACCGTTCTTCACCACCCCACACTTCGACGGCCACCTGTCGGTGCTCCTGCGGGGGAGCCGCATCGGCGAGTTGTCCCGGCAAGAATTGGTGGAGCTCGTTCAGGATGCGTGGCTCTCGCGCGCGTCGGCGCGCAGGGCAGCAACCTGGCTCGGCACGCACCCTCCCGCGTGACCCAGGATCCGGCGGCGATCGGACTCGGTAATCGGTTACGCGGCGTAGGCCGGGCGCAATAGTGTGGAAACCGGCGGGGTCGGGCTGTCCGGGCACCCGATCCCGTGTCCGGAACGGGTGAGAGGCTGACCATGTCGGGTCGGACTGCGAATGCCAGGCGGATGTCGTTGCGGACGTTGCTGTGGCTGGCGATCGGGATCCTCGTGGCCCTGTTCGCCGTTTCTGCCGCGTTTTCCGTGTACGGGAGACTGGTGGTTCGTGCGTCCGAGAACGTACTCTCCGAGCGCCTCCTGCCCGCGCAGCATGCCGTGTCGGATCTGACGACCGCCTATGTGGACCAGGAGACCGGGCAGCGCGGTTACGTGCTGACCGGTGATCCCAGTTTCCTCGAACCGTACGACGCAGGCAGGGACGCCGCGGCCGCGTCCCTGTCGGATCTGAACGCGCTGCTTGCCGGCGACGCCAAGGCTTCGGCAACGCTGGACGCGGTCGTCGAGGCGGCGAACACCTGGACCGCGCAGGCCAGTGAGCCGGAGATCCTCGCTCGTCGCAACGACGAGATAGCGGACGAGCAGGTCGTGGCCATGACTGCCACGGGCAAGGAATTGTTCGACGGGCTGCGTTCACAGCTTCAGGACCTCGATGCCCTGACCGATGAACGGGTGACCGAACAGGTCGATCGGGTTCGCTCGGCGCAGATCATGGCAAATGTCGCGACCGCCCTCGCGTTCGTTCTCGCGATCGGCACCGCGATAGCCTCCCTGTATCTAACGCGACGATTGCTGACCCGGCCGATCGAGCGTCTCGTCGCCGATATCGGCGCGGTGGCCGAGGGCGACTACGAGCGGGAAATCGGCACCGACGGGCCGAGGGAAGTGTCGATGATCGGCGGCGCCGTCGACACCATGCGGACCAGTCTGCTCACCCAGAACCGGCAACTGGTGCGGGCGGAACACGAACGAACCCGCCACGACGAACAGACCCGGATGGCGGCCGATCTGCACGACCTGACGATTCAGCGCGTGTTCGGGCTGGGGCTGGCATTGACCTCCCTGGCTCGACGGCATCCCCGCCTCGCCACGGATCTGGATCCGCTGATCGACGAAACCGACAGCATCGTTCGCGGATTGCGCGCGGTCATCTTCGACCTACAGATCGGTGCGACGGAGCTGTCGAACGGGTCCGCAAGTTTGAGTGCGGCGGTCGGTGAAATCGTCGAGAGCAGCACGGCCGCACTCGGTTTCACTCCCGACGTGTGCCTGGACGGGCCGGTCGACCAATTCTCGGGCCACGACGCCGGTCCGGAACTTCAGGCGGTGCTCCGCGAGGCCCTGAGCAACGTTGCCCGTCACGCCCATGCGACATCGTGCCGTGTGATGGTCGCCGCCGACGACGACCGTCTGGCGTTGAGCGTGACCGACGACGGTACAGGGATGGGCGCGGACGTCATCCGGGGGCACGGGCTGGCGAACATCTGCAACCGAGCCGCGCAACTCGGCGGTCGTGCCGTCATCCGCGACGGCGCGCCGGGGACAGTGGTCGAGTGGGAAGTGCCCGCGTCCTGATCGCGATGGCTACGCGGACCACTCGATCAACGGCGGTCGCACTGCAGCGCACAGGGGATTCCCGCGGGCGTCGGTGAGTCCGAGTCGCGCAGTGATGCGTCCAGCCGCCGCCGCCGCGTCCGCGGTGGCCCGATCCACCCCGTCCCACATCAACTTGGCCCGCCGGAACATGTCGAATTCGCCATCTCGGCCGATCGACCCCCACGACAGGTAGACGAAGCGCCCGCCGGGGCGGCCCTGTACGTACGGACCGGTGATGTCGAGACCCGTCGGCGTCGGGGTCGTCTTGCACTCGAGAACCCAGCGGGCCGTGGTCGCGTCCCCTGGATGCATGTCGAGAAGATCGCCGGGAGCGCCGCGGCGCTGCACGGCCACATGGATGTTGTCGTAGCCGGGGAAATCGGCCCCCGGCGGGCACGACGATCCGGGAAGGTCGGTTGCCTCGATCACGAGTTGCACCAGTCCATCCAACCACCCGTAAGAACCTCTGTGCGGGCGGTCGAAGAGTGGGTGGCGCACCAAGTTCGCCCCGCTGCGGTGAGTTTTCCCGTCACCTCCGGTCTGTACTGGTGTGAGGACCCACGAAGCGTGTTGGAGCGGACAATTTGCCGCGCTACATCGACGGCAGAAATTTCAGGCCGGCGGTCTGCAGCTTCCTGAACAACAAGGAGAAATCTCATGACCACGACACCTCCCGCCACCGGAGCGTCCGCCGCGACACCCGCGCCCACGGACGGAACGACGAAGAAGGCCCGAGTCGCAGGGCTCGTCGTCAGCGCACTCGCGGTGCTGTTTCTCCTCTTCGACTCGCTCATCCACATCGCGAACACCCAGATGGTGCGTGAGGCGATGGCAGAACTGGGCTTCGCCGAGAACCTCAACCGCGTGATCGGGGTGGTTCTGCTGGTGTGTCTGATTCTCTACATCGTGCCCATCACCTCGATCCTGGGCGCCGTGCTGCTCACCGGATACCTCGGTGGAGCGGTCGCTACCAACATGCTCACCGAGCAACCGATCGTCAGTACCACCCTGTTCCCGATCTATGTGGGCATATTCGTGTGGGGCGGGCTGTACCTCCGCGACCCGCTGGTGCGCTCGATCATGCCCGTTCGGCGCGCCTGAACCATCCGCGCGGCGACTCGTGACGACGAGTCGCCGCGCCTATTGTGGTGCGACGTCGTGTGTTCGAGCGAAAGGGCGCCTCATGGGTGGTGTGCGGTTCCGGTCCCCGTCGACGGGACGCAGTATTCGTGCCGTGCTGTTCGATACGTTCGGCACCGTCGTCGACTGGCGCACCGATATCGCCTCCGCTGTGGCGGGCTACGCGGAACGCCATCGGCTCGAGTTGGACGCAGCCGCGTTCGCCGACCGGTGGCGGGACCGCTACCAGCCGTCGATGGAACCCATCCGGTCCGGCGCCCGCGAGTTCGTGACGCTCGATACCCTGCACCGCGAAAACCTCGACGCCGCGCTCCTCGAATCGGGCATCGACCCCTCGGATCACGACGCTGGAGAGCTGGACGAGCTCTCGCGCACATGGCACGAGCTCACTCCGTGGCCCGACAGCGTGCCCGGTCTCACCGCAATCCGGTCCGACTACATCATCGGTCCGCTCTCGAACGGCAACACTTCTCTGCTGCTCGACATGGCGAAGAATGCCGGAATCCCGTGGGATGTCATCATCGGCTCCGATATGAACCGGATCTACAAGCCGCATCCCCGGGCCTATCTGCACACCGCGCAACTTCTCGGTCTCCACCCGGGCGAAGTCATGCTCGCGGCCGCACACAACGGCGACCTCGAAGCCGCACAGGCTGCGGGCCTGGCGACAGCATTCATTCTCCGCCGCCTCGAACACGGACCCCATCAGACGACCGATCTCGCGCCGACAGGCAGCTGGGACATCTCGGCGACCGGTATCACCGATCTCGCAGCCCAGCTCTGCGCGGCATCGCCCGGGTAGTTCGGCACGTGTCAGGTGATACTTGACGTCGATGCCAGCTTCTGTCAGGCTTGTCCTGACAAAATGGGAGATCGACATGGAACTCGTAGACCGTGCAGTCAGTGCCGATATCGACGCCGCTGCGCGTGCCGTGATCACGGCTGCGGCAGCCGAAGCGAGCCGTTACGCCGACGAAATCATCGGCACCGGGCCGCTTCCCGGCACGGCGGAATGGGATGCCGAGCAGAACACGGACATTCCGAACCAGCGCACCCTGGCCTGGCATCTGTTGAGTCTTCGCATCCAGCTGGCCGCCGGGCTGGACGGCATCGAAACCGTTCTCGGACTGCGTTTTCAGGGCGCGACGTGGGCAACGATCGGGAAGGCCGCCGGAATGACCCGGCAGTCCGCGCACGAGCGGTGGGGTGCCCGCACGACAGCCCTGCTCGACCCGATGGGGACCGGCCTTCCGCAGACAGTTGCCGACGATGATCCCGAGGTCGCCCGGTAATTGCGGAGTCAGTCCCGGTACTCCGGGGACGGCGGTGCGGGCGCCGGGCCGAGCGGCGACAGCCAGCGATCGTAGAGGGCAGTCCAGGTTCCGTCGGTGCGCACTCGCTGCAATGTGCCGTTGACGAACCGGACCAGGTCGTCGTTGCCGGGCGCGAGGGCGATGGCATACCGGGCGGAATCGGAGTCGGGACCGACGATGTCGAGATTCGGGTCCTGGGCAACGAGGCCGGCGAGAAGGGCAGCACCCACGACGGCGTCGACCTGCCGTTGCTGGATGGCCATCAGGCAGTCGTCCCAGTCGGGTACGGCAAGGATCGTGGCTTTGGGGGCCATGCGCGACAGCGCCGACACGGACGCCGGATCGTCGTGCGTGCAGACCCGTCGCCGTGCCAGGTCCGCCGGCTCGGATATCCCGGACCCGTCCCGCACGATGAGTCGGCGGGGCGTCTCCAGATACACCGTGGAGAAGGCCAGATCCTGGGGGCTCTCGCAGGGCAGTGCTATCGGGCGCACGATCAGGTCCGCGTCCCCGTGCGCGAGCATGTCGGCTCCGTCGTCGGAACCGAGTGGGCGGAATTCGACCTTGCCGGGGTCGCCGAGCAGGTCGCGGGCGACCTCCCGCGCGACGTCGACGCCGAAGCCGGTGAGGGTGCCGGTAGTCGGATCGCGGAAGCTGAACAGGTTGGTGTTCTGATCGACGGCGACGATCAGGGTTCCGCGGGCCCGGATCTCGTCGAGAGTGCCGCCGATGCCGGCAATCCCCGGACGAAGGCTCGCCGTCGGTGCGCAGGACGACGGCTCCGTGGCGGGTGGCGGCGATTCGGCCGGTTCGATGATCCGGGCGCCGACGGACACGGGGAACTCCGTGAAGTCTCCGGAGAACATCGGGGTGGGTGCATCGGGCGCCCCGCAACCGGCGATCAGCACAGTTCCGAACGCGAGGCTCCCGAGCCGCCGGGTGAGGCCCGGCCGTCGTGCGTGGAAAGGTCGCACCATCAGTGATACTCACTCACTCTGGGCTCGATCCCCGCGATCACGGCGAGCGCCGCGGAAACGGCGAGCACGACGGCACCCACGGCGAGCGCTGCCATCGTCCGGTACGACTCACGCATCGCGTCGAGTTCCTCGGCCCGCAGCGCGATGATGGCATCTTCGAGCGATTCGTCGAGGGCCCGGAACTGGGCCGTCGACGCCGTCGATCCCGGGCCGACCGCAACGTCCGCCGCACCCTGGTAGTCGCCGTCCGCAAGCTTGCGCTGCAGTTCCCGGTGCGCGTTCCGCCATCCCTCGAAACTTTCGGACGCATCGTCGATCGCCGGTACGTCGACGGCATCCGGTGATGCGTCCGAGTTCAGAATCGCGGTCAGGGCATCCGTGTGCCGGGTGTAGTCGCTGCCTGCCGGATCGAAACCGGGCCGGAGCAGTCCGAGCGTCTCGTCCGCGCGGGCCTGCTGCGCGAGGATCCGCGCCTTCGTGACCGCCGCGAGAGGCTCGGCGCCGTCGATCCGCGCGCGTTCGCTCGCCGATGTCGACAACAGCCCCGCGACCACGATCCACACGACGAGCGCAGTGAGCAGGACCGTCGCGCACGCAAGCCCTGGATTGACCCGACGGCGACTTCGATGCGCCACGTACGCATGCGCGACGGCGAGGACGACGACCCCCGCCGACGCAACCACGATTGCAGTGACGGGCAGTCGCGCCGTGTGGGACTGGGTGTCGGCCACGGCGCCGGCCTGATCGTTGTAGAGACGTTCGGCCAGCGGCAGGATGGTGTCCTGCATCAGAGCCGACGCGGTTCCCAGGTACGCCACCCCGACCGGATTTCCCGCGGAGTCGTTGGACCGTGCCGTCGCCACCAGGTCCGTGTACACGGCGAGGTGCCGCGACATCTCGGTGAGCAGGCGCAGCGAGTCCACATCACCGGAGGTGACGCCGTACGACGCGGTGACGAGTGCGTTCGACGCGTCGCCGATCGCCTGGTTGTACCGGTCGCGGACCGCGAGCGGTTCGATGGCGCCCGCGATGAACGACGACGTCGCGGCGGCGTCGGCGATCGACAGCGAGCTGAACAGGTTCTGTGCGGCGTCCGCCAGCGGTTCGGTATGGGCGCGAAGGGTTTCCATTCGCTGCTGTCGCGCATTGATCACGGCGGACATCACGACACCGGCCGTCAGCGCCACCGCGACGAGGACGACAGCGAGGACGGACAGACGCCCGGGCGTCGACTCCAGGAATTCGCGCCACGGGCGTCGGCGGATGTCGGGTTCGACGAGCAGGGATTCTTTCAGGAGGTGCTCGTCCGCCGGCGAAGTGTCACGCTCTCCGCTGGATACGGTGCCGCGGTCCTGGTCGAACACCCACTCCTCCTCATCCCTGCACTCAGTGTGCGCCGATCGGTGCCGGAAAACACCGAAAGCATCGACGAGCGCGCGTAGCCGCCCGCGCCCGCGGGTATGCCCAGATGAGGCATGATCAGCCTGGAGGTCCTCGGATCATGAAGACGAGCGTCGTGAGCGCAAGAGTGCGCGCGTTCGGTGTCGCAGCCTCGGTCGCCGCGATGGTGCTCGGGGCGTGCGCGGCCCCGCCGCCAGGCGACGACGGGGCGAAGAAGGTCTATTTCTTCCTGCCGAACACCACGACTACCCGGTTCATCGAGCGAGACGAGCCCTTGTTCACCGACTTCCTCGAACTGTTCGCGCCCAAGGCCACCGTGACGGTCCGCAACGCCGAGGGCGATCCAGGCCGGCAGCAGAGCCAGGTCGAGTCGGCGATCGCGGACGGCGCGTCGGTGCTCGTGCTGATCTCCGCGGATGCGAGATTCTCGGGAGGAGCGTTGACCGCCGCCGCCGACGCGAACGTTCCGGTGGTGCTCTACGACCACGACGCGGTCGGCGGACCGGCGGAGGTTCAGGTGATCTTCGATCCGCTCGAGGTCGGACGACGACAGGGGAGTCGCGCCGCGGATCTGATCGCCGCGATGCCCGGCGACGGTCTGAAGGTCGCCAGGGTGCAGGGCAATCTGGGTGAGTACGGAACCCGCCAGTTTCTGCTCGGTCAGAACGAGTATCTGCAGCCGCTCATCGACAGCGGCAAGATCCGCGTGGTCTGCGAGACCACGATCGACGACTGGGACCCGGCCGAAGGTCAGGCATTCGCGGACGAATGCCTGACCCGGGAGAACAACGACATCGACCTGTTCGTCACCATGAACGACGACCTGGCGGGCGGAATCGTCGCCGCCCTGGCCGGCCGCGGGCTGGCCGGACGGATACCGGTCACCGGGGGACAGGATGCCAATCTCGGTGCGCTGCAACTCATCGCACAGGGCTCCCTCGACAACACGATCTTCAAGAACCTGTCCGACCAGGCGAAGGTCGCCGCACAGCTGACCACGTCGATCCTGCACGGCGAGGACCTACCCGACAACATGATCAACGGCACGATCGACAATCAATACATGGCGGTGCCGACGGTGTTCCTGCCCGTGCAGAACATCACGAAGGACAACCTCCACGTGGTGGTCAACTCCGGCTTCTACACCTGGCAGCAGATCTGCGCACCGGATCCGGACTCGACGGTGTGCCGGGAGCACGACTGAGCCGTACGACCGGTCAGCGGGGCGCGATGACACTCCGGTCGCCGATCTCGGCGCGCACATCGATCACCCGCCCCGACAGCAACCAGCCCGACGGGCCGCGCCGCCACTGGTCCCGGTATTCGCCGAGGCATTCGTACGTCGCGCCGGCGCGGTCGCCGAGACCGACGTGAAATGCCCGGAAATAGGACGTCGTGCGTGCCGTGTCGCCGTCGAGGTCGATGCGGATGTTGCCGAGCAGGTGCTGGGTGGCGCCGCAGACATCGAGGTGGGAGCGGACACGCGCGACGACGTCGGCGGGCCCCGTCCGGCCGTAGGCCACGGTGTCGTCGGTGAGGGTCGCGGCGAACCCCGGCCAGTCCTTCGTGTCGAGCAGGGTTGCCACGACGTGCAGGCGGTCGGTGATCTGGACGCGGTCGGGAAGGGACTCGCTCATGGCTGAATCCTCCCCGGAGGACAGGCGGGGTGGGCCGCGGCGTCCCGTTGACCGAGACCCTTCGCGAGAACCGGGTTCGCTACGGTGGCACTGGCTCGCCGAGCGGGCCGGATCGAGGAGGAATCGACAATGAGCGAGCGCACCCCCAGCCGGTGGGAGGAGATCACCGCGGCCGACCCGGGTCATTCGACGTGGTACGTCGAGCGGTTCCGGGCCATGGAGGCGAAGGGCCAGGACATCGTGGGCGAGGCCCGGCTGGTCGACGCGATGCTGGGCCGTGGCGGCCGGGTTCTCGATGCGGGGTGCGGACTGGGCCGGCTCGGTGGCTATCTGCACGATGCAGGTCATGACGTGGTCGGGGTCGACGTCGATCCGGTGCTGATAGGCGTTGCGGAGGAGGATCACCCCGGCCCGACGTGGCTGGTCGGTGACCTCGCGGAGTTGGATTTGCCCTCCCGCGGCGTCGCGGCCGATTTCGACGTGATCGTGTGTGCGGGCAACGTGATGACGTTCCTGGCGCCGTCGACCCGGGAGTCGGTACTGGCGGGATTCGCTGCTCATCTCGCCGCGACCGGCCGGGTGATCGTCGGGTTCGGCGCCGACCGGGGCTACGAGTTCCCGCAATTCCTCGCGGACGCCGCAGACAACGGTCTGAGGGCGGATCTGCTGCTTTCGACGTGGGATCTGCGTCCGTTCACCGACGACTCCGACTTTCTGGTGGCGGTGCTGTCCCGCGCGGACTGACATCGGACGGTCGTAGAAGTCCGGCGAGCGCGGCGGTGGCGTCGACCAGGGCTCTCGAGCGGGTCGTGAGGGTCTCGTCGCGGATGGCGAGCGCGGCGTCGATGTCGCCCGATCCGCGTGCGCGCCGCAGTTGTGCCATCACGGCGCGGAGGGGTGCGATGCGGTAACCGGCTTTACGTAACTGGTGCACGATGCGGGCGTCGCGGACCTGGGACGGGGAGTATCGGCGCGCTCCCGTGGGTGCGTTCCGATCGGGGATGACGAGTCCCTCTGTGTCCCAGTGTCGCAACGTGGACGAGCGGATGCCGAGCGCGGCGGCGAGTTCGGCCACGCCCATCCAGTCGGATGCTCGCACGTCCTCGATGGGCTCGGCGGAGATCACCGCGGCGGCCTTCTTCGCCAGCGCGAGTTCGGCGCGTTCGGTGTGGAGCCGGGCGTGTGCGGCGTCGAGGAGAGCGACCGTCGTCGAGGCCGGGCACGTGTGCACGCTGCGAACTATCCGCTTCGCTTCGACCGGACCGGCGGCGACGGCGAGCTCGCGATAGGCCAGCGCGCACTGCAGATGCACCTCGGTGTAGATCCGGTATCCGATGGCTGTGCGGGCCGCGGGAGGCAGCACACCGTCACGTTCGAGGTTGCGGATCTGCTGGACGGAGCACCCGGCACGGCGGGCCACGTCCACGGTCCGGAAATTCTGCATGTGGAGACTCGACCCCCTGTTTCTCCTGCACGTGCTCCACAAGGTCTCCACGAGCACTTCAATGAAACGCTGGAAGCATGACGATAGACGACATAATCCACTTCGTGGAAGGTCTCGACGACGTCCTCACCCTCCGGCCGGTCCCGGGCGACGGCTCGCCGGAAATCAGCTGGGGCGACACCTTCTTCTACTACTCACCGGACGGGGTCGTACCGACGACGACCCAGCCGTTCGCCACGATCGTCACCAAGAACTATCCGGGCGACGAAGATTCGCGGCTCGACCGTGCGGGGGCATTCCGAGTGAACATCCACGCCGGGAGGGAGGCGTTCATCGTGGCGCTCGGTCACGCACCGCGAGAACAAGGGTCCGCCGACGTCGACGCCGGCGCGCCCGACACGGTCATCGCCCATCCCGTGTACGGCTCCGCAGCATGGCTGGCAGTCGTGAATCCCGGCCCCCGCACCGGTGAACTCGCGCGCGAGTTGCTGTGCACGGCATACACCCTCGCCCGTTCGCGGTACGAGCGAAAAGCGGATGCCGTGCGTCGTCACATCTGATGAATCTGGCTGCTGTTCCACCCGACGAGGAGTTCGTCGAGCGTCATGCCCTGGTCCCTGCGCTCTTGCCGTTGATCGCGCTGCCGATCATGGCGGGGGCCGTCACCGTTGTCTCCGCGGTCGCCGGGAATGGTCGGCGCGGAGACCGTCGTTGCGGGGAGTTCGGTCGCCGCCGCGACGGCGGTGGCCGCCCCGACAGGGATGACGGCGAGAGCGGCGGCGGCAACGACCGTCACGAGCCGGTTCCGCAGCGGGACTCGACGGAGCGTGTTCACTGCGCCCGAACGATTCGACGCGTGGGAAGCCTCGTGGGGAAGTGAGGTGTGCATTTTCAAGTGTCCTGTCCGAATGCGTGGACCCGACGTCCACAGCTACTCGAATGGTGTCTGCGAGGGCCCGGAACGTTACACCGGGCGGTCGAGTAATTCTGCAGACGTCGCGGGCTGATACCTCCGGGCCGAACTCCACACAGAAGTCCTTGTGCAGTGGAGAAGTTCTCCATGGATTGCTCCCTCGCCCTGTACTACCGTCGCAGTGACGCAGGCGGGCACCGTGCCGCCTGGCAGGAGGGCGACGGGAGACGCAGTGCCATCCATCGAATCCGGCGGTGCTCGAATCGACTACACCGTGCACGGTAACGGCGGCCGGTCCTCGTCGACCGTGATCTTGCTGGCGGGGTTCAAAGCGCCCGCCACCTCGTGGCGCTATCAGATCCCGTCCCTGACGCGGGCCGGCCACCGCGTCGTCGCCGTGGATCTGCCGGGCCACGGGACGGCTCCGGCCATGCCGCACGGAACGACGATGCAGACACGCGCCGACCACGTGCACGCGCTCCTCGACGAACTCGACCTGCAGGATGCGGCGATGATCGGTGGCTCGATGGGCGGGAATACGATCTGGTCGTACGTCGATACGTACGGCACGGGGCGGCTTCGCGCCGCGGTCGTGGTCGATCAAACTCCGAGGATGCTCAACACACCGGACTGGGAGTACGGGTTCTACGGCTACGGACCGGACGAGGTAGACACGTACTTTGCGGACGGAATTCCCTCGACCGGCCACGGCACCCCGATCTGGAAGCGTGGCATGCGGTTGGTCCGCTTCGTCGCCGCGATGGGCCGTGTCGACTGGAAACTGTCGCAACCGGAACTCGCTCTGTTGAACGACCACGCGAAACGCGATTGGCGTCCGACGATCCGCTCGAGCGACCTTCCCGTGCTTTTCGTCGCCGGTTCCGAGAGCGAATTCTGGCCGTCGGCACACGCGGAGGCGGCCGCGGCCTTGGGTCCGAAGGGGGCGTCGACCGTCATCCCGCGGGCGGGCCACGCGACGAACATGGAGCGACCGGATCCGTTCAACACGGCTGTCGCCGAATTCCTCTCCGCAGCAAGCTGAGCCGCGCGCCGCACGGTCAGTCGACGGGTGGCACGACGACCGTGCGGCCGGTTTCGGCGGCCTCGCGTGCCGCCGCCAGCACCGCGATGGTGCCGAGTGCGGTGCGCGCCGGAACCGGCTGCGGGCCGGCGCCGGCCACTGCCGCCGCGAACTCGGTGTAATAGTCCTGATACGCACCCCGCTGCGACGGGATCGTTTCCGGTCCTTGCGCCGTGTGCAGGACACCCCACCGTTCCGGTCGTTCGAGACCCCACCCGGTCGGATCGTCGACGGGCCGACTCCCCGCGAACAGCGCCTGCGCCTGAACGTCCGTGCCGTCCGCCACATAGCTGCCGGCACTGCCGAACGCGCGCAGCCGCCGCCCCTCGAGATGGTTGACCTTGGTCGACGAGACGGTCGAATAGACGCCGCTGCGGTGGGTGATGTTGACGACGAAGCCGGCGTCGGTGCGTCCCTCCGGCCGGTCGACGTAATCGAGATGTGCGTCCACCCGCTCGGCCGGACCGAGCAACCACAGCATCTGGTCGACGACATGTGCGCCGATGTCCCGCAACAGCCCACCGGTCGGGCCCGCTTCGAGGGTGTCGGCACCGTCCAGATCGAAATGCGACTCGACACGCCAGATGTCGCCGAGCCGTGGCAGCACCGACTTCAGCGTGCGGATATCGGCGTCGTACCGACGGTTGTGAAAAACGCTGAGCAGCACCCCGGCTTCGTCGCCGGCGGCGATCAACTCGCAGGCCGTCGCGACATCCGGTGCGAACGGCTTGTCCGCGACCACGTGCACACCCCGCCCGACCGCCTCGAGCACGAGTTCGCGTCGCGTCTGCGGTGGCGTGGTGATCGTGACGGCATCAACACCGGAATCGACGAGCTCGCCCAGGCTCGCGAACACCGGCACTCCGGGGAAGTCGGCGGCGGCCAGGGCTGCGCGCTCGGCGGACCGGGTCACGATGCCGCCCAGCGCGATTCCCTCCGCCGCCTCGATGAACGGCGCGTGGAAATACCGGCCACCGAGGCCGTACCCGACAATTCCAATCATTACGGTCATGCCGCGAGTCTATGTTAAGACATTCGTACAATCTAGTGGACTGCGAACCCCGGCGCCACGAGCACCGCCAGCACGACTGGCGGAAGCGTGCACTCCCACCACCGATTTCCCTCCACCGTCACCGGCGAGGCCAGGAATGGAGTTCCCTCACGGCGACTTGTTCGAGGGCCTTCTCCGGGAGGCCGCGGGCGGGGGTCGGAGTTCGCGAACGTCACGTACCTGACGGCCGGCCGCTTCCTCGCGCCCCACCGGGACACCTCGATCCGGGACGAGGTGGGAAGACGAGGTGGGAAACTGTACCGCGGCGGTGGAGCGGGGATGGCCGGCACCAGTGCGCCGGCCAGGTAGCCGATCGCCCGGTGCCGAGGACCAGCGGCAAGTTCCACAACGAGCGGCGCGGCCCGGGCAGTGGGGGTGATAGTGGTCAGCGGTATGGGAGTATGGACGGCACTGAGTATGTGATTTACCATGTGATTAGGAGGTGGATTTCATGACTGCCGCACACCCACGACCCGACCTCGCCGCGTACAACGACGCTGCCCGTATGACACAATCGCAGCTGGTCACGGAGCTGCGGGGACTGCTCGGCGCCAAGCTGGTCGCATACCTCGGGAAGGTCAAGGAGACCCGGGCCGTCCGGCAATGGGCCGAGGGCACCCGCACTATCAACAACGAAACCGATGTCGAACGACTCCGCATCGCCTACCGTGCCGCCAGGCTGATCGCCGAGCGTGACACCCCTGCCGTGGCGCAGACCTGGTTCCAGGGCCTGAACCCGATCCTCGACGACCAACCACCGGCGCTGATGCTGCGCGAAGGCGACCTCAACGACGTCGGACCGAAGGTTCTCGCAGCGGCACGTCAGTTCGCGGCGGTCGGATGAGCGAACACGCCCGCGAACTGACCCCCACCCCACGCGGCCCGGTCTGCTGCGTCCACGTCCAGGGCGCCGCCGCCTACCGGGTCGGCTACCCACCGACATCCTGGGAGTGGACCCCGTGGGTGTACGCCACCGACGGCCGGTTCACCGGCCGATGGGACGACCCGGCCGGAGTGTGGCGAACCCTGTACATTGGCGCGACCCGCCTCGCCTGCTATCTCGAAGTCCTCGCTTACGCACGCAAGAGCGACGAGCTCGGCGTGGCACTCGACGAGATCGTCGACAACGACGGCGGCGAGTGGCCCACCATCGCGCCGGGGCGGGTACCGCGGTCGTGGATGGCGGCCCGCGTCACCGGAAGCGGAGTGATCAGCGGATGGTTCGTCGTTCCCGGCGACACCGAAACGATGGCGACGTTGCGGACCATCTTCCGTGCACACGCGATCCGGCTCGGGCTCGCCGACCTCGACACCGCCGCGATCCGTGACGGCCGGCCGCGCGCCCTGACCCAGGCGATCTCACAGTGGATCAATACCCTCACCGACCTGGACAATGATCCGGTGGCCGGGATCCAGTTCGACTCCCGGCACGGTGACAATCTCGCGCTGTGGGCGCTGTACGAACGCCCGGGCGACGGGGCTGTCGGCAGCAAGGTCACCCCACTGGATTTCGGTCCTGTCCGCGAGGACGATCGCGACCTGATCGAAGCGATGCGACTGCACAACCTGGTCTGGGACCACTGAGTCCCCAGGCGGCACCGTCGCTTTCGGACATCAACACGTGTCGGGGCTCGAGCTGGATTCGCCCACACCCTGCACACCTGATGCGCATTCTGTTGTGCCACGGCAGTGCTCGCCTCCTCGCCGACGGTCTGCTCGAGACGGTCGACCATGCGAGTGACTCTAGGGCACAGAAAAGACTGCGCAACAGATGAATCGGAGCTGCCTGAACGGCAGCGGCACCGCTTTCGCGGTGCCGCTGAATCTTAGCGAACCGAGTCCGCACCGGGGGTGGCGCGCTCGCGGGCCGTGATGAACGACATGACCTCCTCGTCCCCCTGCCGACGATGTCGGTACATGGGCCGGTGACGTGCCTCGGCGAGGTCGTCGAGAACCAACCATGGGAAGCGGTCGAGGCCGGCAGCGACCTCGGCGACACGCGCTCGTTCCGACTGGCGTTTGCGCTACCGGTCCGCCAGGTCCGGCCCCCCGCGAAGCACACCGAGGACCATGGCACAGACCGCGGTGATCATTCCGTGCCCCTTCTCGCAGCCGCGGACCGGTGCCGTTTTCGAATGAGCCGTCGGGGTACACGGTCGAGGGACGAGGAGGTCTGAGGAGATGCCTGTTTGGGGATGGATCTTGATTGCGGTGCTCGTCGTGATCGCGGTGCTGGCGATCATCGCTTCCCGCTCGATCAGCAGTCGCAAGAGGACGGAAAGGCTGAAAGGACGGTTCGGCCCCGAATACGAGCGGACGGTAGGTGAGGTGGGCGACCAAAGCGCCGCCGAGAAGGAACTCGCCGCCCGCGAACGAAAGCGGGAGAAGCTCGACATCGTCCCGTTGCCACCCGAGGCGCGAGCGAAGTACGCCGATTCGTGGCGGACGGTTCAGATCGAGTTCGTCGACAACCCGTCGAGCGCGGTCGCCGCTGCGGACCGGCTCGTGATCCACGTCATGCGCGCACGTGGCTACCCGATCGACGACTTCGATCAGCGCGCGGCCGACATTTCGGTGGACCACCCGAAGGTCGTCGAGAACTACCGCACGGCGCACGGCATCTATCTCGCGCAGGAGCAGGGCGAGATCGGTACGGAGCAACAGCGGGAGGCGTTCGTGCACTACCGCGAGCTTTTCGAGAAGTTGCTCGAGACGGATGAGAACAAAGACGAGCCGAACAAGGACAAGCCGAAGGAGACACGCGCATGACAACCCCACACGGGCAACCCGAGGGCGCCAGCCCGGCCGGGAGTGTCGAAACGTCCACCGAGGCCCCGGCCTCGGCGACCGAGGCAACCGGATCACCCACGGGAGCAACCGAATCTGCTCCCGAGGCTGCCGCCGCACAGCCCAAGGCGGCCCAGCGGTCGGCGGAGGTCCCGGACTCGGCGGGGGAAGCCCGACCCGCGTCGGCCGCGGGATCCCAACCGCCCGCACAGAACGCCGACACGTCGGGCGGGCGGGCACTTTTCGCCGAGGACGAACTTTCGGTTCTGCGCCTGCGCTGGGACGAGGTTCAGTCGGGCTTCGTCGACGATCCCCGAGAGTGCGTACAGAAGGCGGACGGCCTCGTGTCCGACGTCGTCGACCGGATCACGACCGGATTCTCGGAGGCTCGTTCGCGGCTCGAAGAGCAGTGGGCCCGAGGCGAAGAGGGCTCGACGGAGGACCTCCGTCTCGCGCTGAAGCGCTATCGCGAGTTCTTCCAGCGACTGCTTGAACTCTGAGCGAAACAGGTGGTGTCGGAGCAATCAGGACCTCTCGCCGGCGATTCGTTCGGCGGTCGGGAACCGACCAGTCACGAGCGGATTACGGGTCTGCCGTGGGACGAGTCGTACCACGAGGGCCGTGCGCCCTGGGATATCGACGGACCCCAGCCGGCGATCGTGCGGGTGGCATCCGAGGGCGGATTCGCCGGAGCGGTCCTCGACGCGGGCTGCGGAACCGGCGAAAACGCACTTCACGTCGCCGCGCTGGGACTGTCGGTTGTGGGCGTGGACGTGGCCGAGACGGCGCTGGCGATCGCCCGGGCGAAGGCCGAGGATCGTCGGATCGAGATAGAGTTCGCCGCGGCCGACGCACTCCGGCTGGAGACGCTGGGACGCCGGTTCGTGACAGTGCTGGACTGCGGACTGTTCCACACCTTCGACGCCGGCGAGCGGCCGGGCTACGCGGCGAGTCTGGCCTCGGTGACCGAGCCTGGAGGAACCCTGTACGTGCTGTGCTTCAGTGATGACGGACCCGATACCGGCCCGCACCCCGTCAGCCGGGAGGAGTTGAGAGCAGCGTTCAACCCCGGAGCCGGATGGACCATCACAGCCATCCAACCGGTCCGGATTCACACGCGATTCCACGTCGACGGCGCACCGGCCTGGCTCGCGACCGTCACGCGGATCTAGATATCGCGTGCGGGCGCGCTGTTACTCGGCGTTGCCGGTCGGGAAGTAGACCGACCCGTCGCTACCGACGCAGCCGCCCTGGACGGGGCCGGGTCCGAAATAGGCGCCGTTGACCGAACCGGCGCCACCGGAGGAATTCGATCCGACGCCGGCTCCCGCGACGCCGACCGCCCCACAGGTGTAGCTGTTCGAGTCGCCCGGCTCACTCTCCACCTGAACCTGGGTGCCGGGAGTCTTCGGATCCCCGTGGAGGTTCGGTGCTGCGGCCGCGATACCGGGTGCGGCGAAGGCGGCGAATGCAGCGGCTGCTGCGATCGCCGAGCGCACTGCGACTGTGTTCATGCGAAGTCACTCTCGATTCGGTCGGCGCCGGGTTCGGCTCGCACGCTTCCAGGCGGGTCGTGGCACGCGGCGCATTCGTCTCAGGGTAGGGACTCATTATCGTCCGTTCGACCCCGGAATCCCACCCCTCGGTGCGGGCGCCCCGCAGGACAGCAGCCCTTGACATGAAGTGGACTTCAGGTTTCAGGATGGTGCCAGAAGTCACTGGAGGCAAGGAGTCTGCGATGAACGGCACCAGAACAGCGCTGATCACTGGGGGATCGGCAGGATTGGGACGGGCGAGCACACTCGCGCTCGCGGAGCGCGGCTGGGAGGTGATCGTTACCGGACGGCGGGTCGAACCGCTCGATCGGGTCGCCTCGCGGGGGATCGCCATCACCGCCGTCCCCGGTGACGTGACGGATCCGCGGCATCGCGACCGCATCGCCGAGGTGATCGCGGCGCGGGGACGACTCGACCTGCTCGTCAACAATGCCAGCGCGCTCGGGCCGAGCCCGATGCCCGCCCTGACCCGGTACCCGGAGGACGCACTGGCCCAGGTCTTCGCGACGAACGTGCTGGCCCCGCTCGCGTTGATCGCCGCGCTGATCGGGCAGGTACGGGCCGCGGACGGCACCGTGATCAACGTTTCGTCGGACGCCGCGGTCGAGGCCTATGCGGGCTGGGGCGGCTACGGCGCGGCGAAGGCGGCGCTCGACCACGCGACCGCGGTTCTGGCACTCGAGGAACCCGACCTCGCGGTCTACGCGTTCGATCCCGGCGACATGCGCACGGCGATGCATCAGGCGGCGTTCCCCGGCGAGGACATCTCGGATCGGCCCGAGCCGGAGACCGTGGTCCCGGCCCTGCTGAGGCTGCTCGATACGAGACCACCCAGCGGCCGGTACCGTGCATCCGACTTTGCGGCTGCCGACACGGGAGTGTCGTCGTGACCCGGACAGGCAGTCACTCGGTGACCGAATTCCGGTTCGTCCTGCCGCAGCGGTTGGAGGCGAGCGGCCCGCCGGAGGAGCGGGGCGTGCTGCGCGACTCGGTCAAGTTGCTCGTGTCCGACCGGGGTACCGTGGTGCACAGCGCTTTTCGCGAACTGCCGCGCTTTCTCCGGCCTGGTGATGTGGTGGTCGTGAACGCGTCGGCGACGCTGGCCGCGGCAGTGGACGGCACCGTCGACACGGTGGGACCGGTGGTCGTGCACTTCTCCACCGAACTCGAGGGCGGGGACTGGGCGGTCGAGGTTCGAGCGCCGGGTCCGGTATCGGGAGCCCTCGATTCGGTCGGGGCGGGAACGCGGATCGGTCTGCCGCGAGGCGCCGTTGCGACACTCCGGGAGCCCTGGCCCCGTGGTTCGTCCCGGCTGTGGCGGGCCTCGGTCGAGGGCGTCGCGGACGTGGCGACGGAACTGCTCGCCACCGCGGGCCGTCCGATCACGTACGCGTACGTCCATGAGCGCTGGCCGCTGTCCTATTACCAGACGATCTTCGGCCGCACCCGTGGGAGCGCCGAGATGGCCAGCGCCGCCAGGCCGTTCACGCATCCGATGGTCACCGATCTCGCGACCTCGGGGGTGGTGACGGCGCCGATCCTGTTGCACACGGGTGTGTCCTCGCCCGAGCGTGGGGAGCCGCCGATCCCCGAGCGGTACGAGGTGCCGGAGCACACGGCGCGACTGATCAATGATCGCCGCGCTGTGGGCGGCCGCGTGATCGCGGTCGGCACCACAGTGACCAGGGCACTCGAGACCCGGGCAACGCCGGACGGGCTGGCGGTGGCGGGCGCGGGCTGGACGAACCTGGTGTTGAGCGCGGCGCGGCCGGCCCGCGTGGTGGACGGGTTGATCACGGGTTGGCACGCGCCCGGGGCCTCCCACCTGATGCTGCTCGAATCGGTGGTGGGCGCGGCGGCCGTCCGACGCGCCTACGACGAGGCACTCGCGCGCGGATATCTGTGGCACGAGTTCGGGGACAGCGCGCTGTTGCTGCGGTGGTGATCGCCCGATCGGATGCGACGCCGTACGGGGCGTGATTGAAACCGGTGACGCGGGGCAATCGGGAGGGACAGTAGAGGACAGGACGGCGTCATGAACATGGGAAAGAAGATCCGGCACAAGGTCGAAACCGCCGAGGGCGCCGCCAAGAAGGCGGTCGGCAAGGCCACCGGCAACGCCCACCTCGAAGCAGAGGGGAGCAAAGAACAGGCCAGGGGCAACGCCAAGCAGATGGGCGACAAGGTCAAGGACGCCGGAAAGAAGATCAAGAACGCCCTCAAACATTGATATCGACGACGCTCGCAGGGGCCGGCCTATTCGTTCGACAGCAGCGGCCCCAGCGGTCCGAGGTCGATGTTCAGGTCCTCGGGTGTGAGATCGAAATGATCACGCAACTCCGCCATGCGTTCCTCGAGCAGCATGAGCGTCGTGCCGATGCGTTCGATCTGGTCGTCGCTGAGATCGCCGTGCTCGACTCGGCGCAGCGCCTGCCGTTCCATCAACTGCCGTAGTAGCTCGACGATTGTCAGGACAAGGGTGACCAGGCCCTTTTCGACTGATTCGGGATCCGCGTCGATCCGCTGCGGCAGTACCCGGCGACCGATGTCGCTCGGAGCATCCGAATTGACGGGCTCGGGCTCAGCCATCGGCGGAATCCTGCTCGGCCGGATCCGGGACGAGTGCGCTCACCGACGCGATGAGCGTGCGCAGGGAGATGCGGACCATGTCGACGTCGGCGAGTGACAGCGTGATCTCACCGGTGATGACGACACCACCGCCCAGCACCCGATCGAGTAGGTCGACGAGCGCGATGCGGCGGGTGTCGTCCGCGGGAACCATCTCGCTCATGGCTCACCCGTCGATTCCGGCGAACGAATACGGAGGCCACGGTCCGGTCAATTCCAGTGTGATGCCCGGACGTTCGGCGTCGAGTGCGGTGACGAGTGCGGTGAAACCGTCGACCCGATCGTTGTCGACGAGGTAGGTGCCGTTGAAGATCATCCAGGCCCGCTTACCGGTCAGCACCGGGTCGGTGACCTGCCGGCGTACCCCGTCGACGGCCTGATCCAGGAGCGCAGCGTGAATTTCTCCCGCGTGGCCGGCCGCCTTGCGTTCCACGTCCTGCTGCGCGCTCAACTCCGCACGGCGGCGCAGCAGATACGCGGTTCCCTTCCCTGTCGCGCCGGTCGAGGACGGCTCCTCTTTCACGTCCTGCGACAGAAGCTTCGCGTCTCCGTATCCCTTGACGCCCCATTCGCTCCGACCGGTCACCCGGCGCAACGTCGCACCGAACTCCTCCTGTCGCTCGGTGAGGAGGAGGCGGACGCGATCGTCGTCGAGGTAGAGCGTCGCCAATCGCAACGGAACGGTGGGGCCGTTGCGCAACACGGCCGCCACCACGGCGTCGTGTGCTCTCGCGGTGGTGGCCAGCCAGTCCAGGTCCTCGAGTTTGCGTTGCAGGGGTTCCTGCCCGAATTCGCCGAGACTCACCGTCCCCACCACCGCGACCAGACCCGACGACGTCACCGCCCGGACCGGCTCGCCTGCCACGCCGGTGACCCCGGCGAGTTGCGCGTCGCCGATACTGTCGGTGGTGATGCTGTAGAGCCAGACACCGTCATCCGCTGTCATCGTCGCGCTCCTGACGCCTCGCCTCCACCTCGACTGTGTCGGCGGCCTCGACCGCAGGACGAACCGACCTGTCGGACTCGAGTTCGGCGATCCGCTCCCGCAATTTCCGGTTCTCGAGTTCGATGTCGCTGTTCTTGCCGGTCAGCCAGGGGTCGTTCTCCCACCAGTTGATCCCCACCTCTTTCGCGGTTTCCAGTGAGGCGATCACCAGTCGCACCTTGATGGTCAGCAGTTCGATGTCGAGCAGGTTGACCTGGATGTCGCCGGCGATCACGAGACCCTTGTCGAGTACCCGCTCGAGGATCTCGCCGAGATTCGTCGACTGGTGCCCACCGCCGAATCCGCCGCCCGAACTCTGCGGAAGGTTGCTCGTACCGCCGCCGGCGACCGTCATGACTGCGCGCTTCCGCTGTCACCGACACCGCGGATGTAGCGGCGGGTTCTGCGGTAGGACAACAGTTCTCCATCCAAGTCCAGTACCACCTCGTACAACGCGAGCATGTCCGTCGACGACGGGATCCGACGATCCTCGACCACCTCCACCTCCACCGTCCAGCCGTCGTCGGTGGGCATGACCGATGTGGCACCGAGCGGCTTCTTGCCGGTCAACTTTGCGATGTCACGAGTTGCGAGCTCCGCGATCTCCGGCGCAGGCAACGGAGGCGGCTCCTCTTCTGCCATCGCCTATCACTCCTTCTGCGGACTGCTGGGCCGTGCCGTTCCGGTCATGCGGTCGAGGATCGCCTGCTGTGCCTCTTCCTCCTCCTCGGCGGAGATCTCACCGGCCGCACGGGCGTCCTCCAACTCCTCGAGCGCGCGGCGCGCGCTCGCGGGATTGTGAAGTTCCTCCTCGACCTGTCGCTGGATCAACTCGGCCAGTGAGATCACCCCACGAACGGGGGCGAGCGGCAGCGTGGCGATGAACGACAGCAGGCCCATCGGTCAGCCCTCCGGCTTCTGCGTCACCACGAAGTCGTAGGCGGCGAGAGGTCCGAGCAGGCGCATCTCGACCCGGCCGTCCCACCGTTCGGCCAGTTCTCCCACCGCCTTCTCGAGCTCTTCCTGTCGTGCGACCTCGACGAGGACGGCGACCTGCGCGGCCTCCTCCTCGTGAGTCGGTTCACGGACGTTGACCGAGTCGGACAACGACTGGAGCGCCTCGACCACTGTGCGTGTGTCTTCGTCCCGTTTGGCCTCGATGCCGTTGCTGACGATCTCGCCCAGCGCCATCCGGGCGTCGCGGGTGGTCTCCTCGGGCTGATCACGGATCGCGCCGACCAGTTCGCCCGCTTGCTGGTTCTCCTCGATTATTTCCCGGAGAATCGCCTCCTCGACGTACCGCCCCTTCACGACGTACTGTGCTCGACCCTCGAGTTCCTTCAACGCTGCCGCGAACTCCTCGGCGTGTGCTTCGAGCAGTTCCTTCTCGACGGCCTCCTCGTCGGTCATGACCGCCCCGAAACGAAGCGGAAGTACCGGTGCCACTCCCGACGTACCGTCCAGCAGGTGTGCGTGCGCCTGGAGATCCTCGGGTTTTCCGAGTGGCCGGTCCACCGAGATCTCGCTGACGAGCGCCGCGATCTCGCCGTGCGTGACGATGGCGACCGATCCGTCACACACGCCGACCGCGTCCTCTTCGGCTTCCACGTCCGCAGGCACGATGCCATACACGTAGATGCCGCTGGTGCGCGGCTCCTCGGGCGCGTCGTTGGACTCTTTTGACGTAGACATCACTTGTCCCCTCGAGTGGACTTGCGCGAAACCCGCTCGCGCTCAGGTTCTTCCTGCCCGCCGCCGAGGAAGTCGCCGAGTTTCTCACCCGCCGACTCGATCGCGCCCTTGGTCTTCGATTTGGCGCCACCCTCGGTGACGTCGCCGACCAGGTCTGTCAGACCCTTCGGCTCGCCACTGCCGATCTCGAGCCGGTTCACGGCCTCCGCGAACCGCAGGTAAGTGTCGACACTGGCGACGACGACGCGCGCGTCGATGGTCAGCAGTTCGATACCGACCAGTGACACCCGCACGTAGGCATCGATGACGAGCCCTTTGTCGAGGATGGTGTCGATGACGTCGGCGAGGCTACTGGAGCTGGGGCCGCCGCTGACTCCGCCGCCACCTCCCGCCGGTTGTATTGCCGTCATTGCCGTGCTCCTTGGCGCGAGCCGGCGGCTTTCTTGGCCGCAGTCTTGCGCGGGCGACCCCGCCGCTTCGGGGCAGCCTTGTCCTCGGAACTCGCAGCGGTCTTGCGTGGGCGACCTCGGCGCGCTCGCGGGGGTGCTTCCTCTTCCTCGTCGGTGTCGTCTTCATTCGTGTCCTCGGACTCGTCTTCGTCAGTTTCCTCGGGCTCTTCCTGCTCCGACTCGTCCTGCTCAGGCTCCTCGTCTTCGGCTTCGTCGGCTTCGTCGGTTTCCTCGAGCTCGTCCTGTTCGGGCTCGTTCTGCTCGTCCTGCTCGGACTCGTCGGGCTCGACCACCTCGCCGTCACGGATCTCCCCGCGCCAGCCGACCACCTCGTCGGGATGGAGAACGGACTGCGTCATGACGTGGCGGCCAAAGTGCTTCAACTCCAGTCGCGCTCGTCGTCCTTGCGCGCGCCACAGGTTGCCCGTTTTCTCGAACAGACCCTTCGGGTGATACTCGAGGATGAGAACGATCCGGGTGAGATCGGGAGTCACCTCGTGGAACGTCACCGCGCCATCGACATAACCCTTGGCACCCTTCGAGTGCCACACGATCCGCTCGTCGGGAACCTGCTCGATGATCGACGCCTCCCAGGTCCGATGCGACAGGAACACCTGTGCCTTCCACTCGAGCTTCTCGTCCGCTTCCTGCTCCACCCGCTCGACCTTCTTCATGAAGGAGGGGAAGTCGGCGAACTGGGTCCACTGGTTGTAGGCGAGCTGGACCGGGACCCCGACATCGATCGTTTCGACGATGTTGGTCAGCTTGAGCTTCTTGCCTTTGCTGCCGCCACCACCGGTGACGGCCTCCTTGACGTCGGAAGCGGTGTCCTTGACCTTTTCCTTGGCGCTCTGCCAGCCACCGCTCACCGCTGACTTGATCGGTGATTCACCCTCGGCCAGTTTCTCGGAACCGGTCACGGCGGCGAGCAGCCCTCCGCCACCACCCTCGGCGTAGTCGGTGAGCCGGCCCGATGCGTTCTGCACCTTGTCGGAGACCGACGTGAGCGCTTTCTCCGTCACCGTGCCGACCAGCTTCTGCAATGCGTCCTGCAGCACGCCCGACGACCCGCCGCCGTCTCCCGGTGCGGCTTCTCTCAGTTTCTTTGCAGCGTTCGTCATCGTGCTCACCGTCCGCCGCGCCGGACGGGCGCGGAATCAGTCGTGGCTTTGGCCCGGGTCCTGCGGCCGCGGGTCGGGGCTTCCTCGTCGTCCTCGTCGGATTTCGCGCTGCGTGACCTGCTCGTCGGCCGTGAGCTGCCGTTGCTGGACGCGCGCCGACGTGCGGCGGGTCGCTTGCGTCGAGCGGGTTCCTCCTCGTCGGAGGCTTCCTCCTCGTCGGCGCCGTCGTCCTCGTCGCTTTCGGGCTCCTCGTAGTCCTCGTCGTCCTCGGCGTACTGTTCGTCCGGCTCTTCGTCGACTTCGGATTCGTCGTACTCCTCGTCCTCGGACCGACCGCGTCGCTTGCGACCGAGTTTTCCGAGACTGCTGAGTTTGCCGACCGACTTACCGACACCACCCACAGTGTCGTCGACCGTGTCGCCCACGTCGCTGACGGCTTCGCCGCCGCCGGACAGAATCCGGTTGTTGAGCTGGTTGATGCGCTGGCTTGCGGCAGTGACCGCCGCCGCCTTCGCAGCGCTGACCAGCTCTTGTCGAACCGAATCGCTGATCTTGGCGAACTCGGGAGAATTCGCGAGCACCTTCGTGCCGCGTTCCAATAAATCGCGTGGCCCGCCGGGGAAGCGTCCGGTCGCACCTGCAGCCGCGAGCATCAGTGCCATTTTCATCCTGTGTGTTCGGCCCAGCATGTAACCCGCGCCGACGGCCAACGCCACCTGACCTTTGGTTTTCATCGTCGAACCCCTTTACCGAGTAGTCGCCGGCGCACCTCTCGCCAACTTCGGCAATGTGTCCAATACCGTGCGCGGTAAGGGGGCGCCGTCTCCCGACTACCCCAGCGGCAGGACGCTCAACCAGCGGCAGAAAAGTCGGTTCGGCCGACCAGCCGCGGCGAACGCTTCCCACAAATCCCGGTGGGCGGAGACGAGATCGGCGCATCGCTGTCGTAGTTCGAGAGTGATTCAGCTGCAATGCTTTCCGTGTGCAAGGTGAAAATATCACCGACTGGAGGCTCGTACCGCCGCGACGATCACTGCGACGAGGAGCGCCAGCAGAAGAATTACGAGTAGTACCGGTCCGAGCAGAAGTGCGACGAGGAGAAGGAGAACAAGGCCGACCTTGGCTTTGCCGCTCAAACCGGACATCAGCGCTTTGATCGCGGCCCACACCGGATTCTTACCTGTCAGCGCAGCGCGAATGCCCTCGAGTCCGGCGCCGGCCCCGGCGTTGCTGTGTATCACCTCGTGGACGAGCGACGCCAACCATTTCTTGAATTTCTGCCGGAGATTCTGCGCCTCCTTCTCGCCGCGGTCCCGCAGTGCGTCGACGAGGCGGCCAACCTGGTCCTTCAGCCACTCGGTGACGTCCCCGAAGTCCGCCGCAACCGGATCGGGCAGGCGCGTGCGGCCTGCGCCGGAGGATCCGGTGTGGGCCGGTCCGCGGGACCCCTTGTCCCGGGGACGCTTCCGGGCCGTCGGCTTTGTGACGGGTTCGGTGCGGGTATCCGTACGCTTCGGCCGGGCCGTCGTCGTGGTCCGTCGGGGAAGGCCGTGCCGCGACCCGGCCGAAGTCGATGTCGACGTTGCCGGCCGCCTGGGCGGTAGTGGTTGCCTCCGCGGCAGCCGTCCCGGGGGTGCGTCGGCGAGCGCCGTCGACCCTGTCGTCGTCCTCTCTCGTGCGCCCATATACCCCAATTACCCTCGGAGAATTTCTTGAAACCGGCGCGGGAACGGCGGCAATACGGGGACGACGGGTTACCGTTCCCCGCGTTCGTCGAGCGGGTTTTTTCGGGTGACGATGAGCGGGTCGGCGGGGGTGAACGGGAAGATCGGCAGGTCGGCGATGTGGGTGTCGAACGTGGCGGCGAGGACTTCGCGCGAGTACGCGCTGACCGATGCGCGGTATCCGATGTCACCGGGCGTCGGCTGGTCGAAGAAAATCAGAAAATGGATGTCGTCGGACCCGACGACCTCGATGTGATGCGGGTACGCGCGGGGAATGAAATACACGTCCCCCTGCTCGAGATACCAGGCGTCGAGGGAGCCGTCCGGGTCCATGACCGTCATCCGCGCCGATCCGCGGCGCACATAACCCATTTCGGCGGTGATCGGATGCCAGTGCGGTTCCCGCATTCCGTCCTCCCGGATCCGCAGGGAGTACATCGACAGATCTTTCAGGGCGGGCCAGAACTGGACGCGTGCGAGGTGGGCGGAGCCGACGGCGAGGCTGATGACCGGATTCTGCTCCTCGACGGCGAACTTGTGACCATCCGAGAATTTCGCCGCCGACGGCACCACGGGATCGCCGATTCGGGCCGCCAGGGCACGGTCCGCGGTGTTGCGTCGGAGAATGGCGAAGTCGGAGGCGTCGAGATCGTAGGTGTTGCCGAGGACGGCATCGGTCATCGCACCGAACGCCGCTCCGAGACCGAAGTCCTCGGGGCGCTCGCTCCGGAAGGCGATGATGAATTCCGCGACCTCGTCGCCGATGTTCTCGATGTGGTGCAGCGATCCCGAATCGATGTGGAACATCTCCCCGGCTCCGACTGTGAAGGTCGAGAACACGCTGCCGGTGTCGAGCACGGAGACGAGCGACGTACCGGACAGGCAATAGGTGAGTTCGTTCGCGTTGGCGTGCCAGTGCGGGGTGCGCATCGCTCCGGGATTGATCAACACCCGCTTGATTGACAGGCCTCGCAGGATCGGGAAGGTGTCCGCTGTCACCCGGGTGATCGAGCCGAGGTCGGATTGTTCGACGATCTCGCCGTCGGTCAACGAGGTGCTGTGAATGCTGCGTCGCGTGCTCATGAATATGCCTTCCGTGTCGGACGGTTACCTGGGGACGGCAGTTCGCGCATACAGGTAGCAGTATGTCGTTCCGCCGTGAAATGTTCCGGTGATCGCGACGGAGTGGGTGGGCACCCGGGCTAGGATTCGAGAGAGGCCTGCCAGCTGGTGCCGCCCATCGGCGCGGTACTCGAACCATGGCGCCGAGGCGGTGATGGCTATGAGGCATTCCCAGGCGGAGTACATAGGGCACCCGCGAACTGCAGTGGGTCGGTTCCGCGCACTGCGCGCCACCCGGCTCGCTGTGATCGCGGCGTGCGGCGCACTCGTGATCGCGGGGTGCTCACCCACGTCCGATCCGACCGCCGAGAATGCTTCACCACCTGCCACGACGACGGCGACGGCTGCTTCGGGTTCGGCGCTCAATTCCATCGATCCGGCCGCATTCCAGGCCGCGGTCGACGCCGCCGCCGAAGAGCTGTTGATCCCCGGCGCGGTGGTGCAGCTCCGCACCCCGCAGGGAACCTTCGACGCGGTGGTCGGCACCACGGAACTGGGCGCGGACACACCGCCGGATGCGCAGACCCATTTCCGGATCGCCTCCAACACCAAAACCTTGACGGCGGCGCTGACGGTCCTGCTGGCCCAGGACGGCAAGCTCCGGTTCAGCGACCCGGTGTCGACCTACGTCGCCGACGTGCCCAATGGCGAGAACATCACCATCACACAGCTGTTGACGATGCGTAGCGGGCTGTACAACTACACGAATGCGCCCGAGTTGGCGGCGACGTTGGACAGCGACCCGTCGAAGGCCTGGACGCCTCAGGAGGTCCTGGACATCGCGTTCAGCCGACCGCCGGACTTCCCACCCGGCACGTCGTACGAATACAGCAATACCAACTACGCGTTGCTGGGTCTGATCGCCGAGAAGGTCGGCGGTCGCCCACTGGCCGAGCAGTTTCAGGAACGATTGCTCGGGCCGCTCGGTCTGAGCCAAACCTCGCTTCCCGCCGCCGACGATACGGCGATCCCGGACCGGTATTCACACGGTTACATGTACGGCGGATCGGCCTACGCCCTGGTGGACGAGCCGTATCCCGCCGACATGCAGGCCGCCGCGCGGGCGGGGACACTGCAGCCCCTCGACTACACCAACCAGAATTCGTCCTACGCCACCGCCGCCGGGGGCGTCATCTCCACGGCGGACAACCTGGCTGCATGGATCCGGGCGCTGGTATCCGGCGAGGTATTGAATCCGGACTACCAGCAACAGTGGCGGGACAGTCTGCAACCCGAGGACCCGGACGCACCCGATGGGCAGCAATACGGTTACGGGATCAGTTACCAGCGTTTCGGGCCGAACGCGTCGATGTATTACCACGGCGGTGAGCTGCCGGGCTTCAACTCGTTCATCGGATACGACCCGGACAACGATGTCACGCTCGTGATCTGGGCGAATCTGACCCTGTCGCCCGAGGGCAAAACCACCGCGAACGCGTTGCTGCCCACCGTTCTCGACGAGATCTACGCAGGAATGTCGCTGGCGCCCACACCCGCTCCGACCCCCACGAGGTGATGCGCGGTACACGGGTCGCCGGTGGGGCAGAATCATCGTTTGTGAGCGACAACTCCGTTCGAACACCGCACGCGTCGGTAGAAGCCGAGGATCCCGACCTGGCCAGAGCCCGGGACGGAGACGACGCCGCGTTCACACGTCTGGTCGGACCGTTGCGCCGCGAACTGCACGCCCACTGCTATCGCATGCTCGGCTCCAGCCACGATGCCGACGACGCCCTGCAGGACGCTCTGCTGCGGGCGTGGCGCGGTTTCGCGAAGTTCGAAGGCCGCAGCGCACTGCGCTCCTGGCTGTACACCGTCACGACGCGCACCTGCCTGGACGCCGTCGAATCGCGTGGTAAGAGGGCCCTCCCCGTCGACCTCGGTCCCTCCAGTGATCGCGCCGTCGTCGGCGACGTCCCGCTCACCGAGGTGGCGTGGCTGGGTCCCTACGCCGATGCGGGACTGGCCTCCGGTGCGGCGGGGCCGGCCGCCCGCTACGAGCAGCGCGAGTCCGTCGAACTGGCCTTCGTTGCGGCACTACAACATCTGCCGGGCAATCAGCGGGCCGCCCTCCTGCTCTTCGAGGTCCTGGGGTTCTCCGCCGCCGAGATCGCCGCCGCCATGGACACGACGACGGCGTCGGTGAACAGCGCGCTGCAGCGGGCCCGGGCGATCGTCGCGGAGAAGATTCCCTCGACGACCCAGTCGCAAACGTTGCGCGAGATCGACGACGCGCGTCTGCGAGCCCTGGTCGCTGGGTACTCCACCGCGCTGGAACGCGGTGATGCCGATGCTCTGGTCGCTCTCCTGACGGAGGACGTCACTTGGTCGATGCCGCCGATGTCTCACTGGTACCGCGGTGTGGCCGCGGTCACGGATTTCGCGGTCCGGGTCCCGCTCACGGGATGCGGTTCGTGGCGCCACCTGCCGGTCGGAGCCAACGGTCAGCCCGCCGTGGCCTTCTACCTGTGGGACGAGGGCGCCGGCACCCACCTCCGCTGGTCGATCACGGTGTTGACCCTGCGCGGCACCAAGATCGCGGAACTGACCTCGTTCATCGGTCCGGAGCACTTCGAGCAGTTCGGTCTGCCTGAATTCTTGCCGTGACCTGCGCTCGCGGTGACCGACTGCGCCGCGGTGACACCACGATGGCACATCGATCCCCGACTGAGTCTTGCGATGGTGCCATTGTGATGCCATGATGGCACCATGGATCTCACACCGTATGTCGCGTCCCTCCGTCACGAACTGGCCGTAGCCGCCGAGGCCGGGGGAGAGGACGCCCGTGCCCTCGCCGAGCGACTCACCGCACCATTGGAGTCCGGGGTCCGGCTCGCGCTACTCGACGCGCTGTCGGCGGCCGCCAGTGAAATCACCCGCGACCTCGCCCCGGGTTCGGTGGATCTTCGACTCCGCGGACGTGAGCCCACGTTCGTCGTCACTCCCGCGCCCGTCGAGCAGTCGTTCGAGGAGCCGGCCGCATCCGGTCCGGACGTGACGCCGCCGCGAGTCGCGGAGGTGGAAGACAGCGCCATGACCCGGATCAACCTTCGTCTCTCACAAGACCTCAAGGACCGCGTCGAGGAGGCCGCCCGGGAGGCAGGACTGTCGGTGAACGCCTGGCTCGTCCGGTCCGCGGCCGCAGGGTTGGAGTCCGACGGCGGCAGCGGTCGTTCCGAACGGCGTGCCCCACGTGGCAACGACCGTTTCACGGGCTGGGTGCGCTGACCCGACACGCCCGCCCCGACATTCGCCATCACCAGATTCCGGAGGACAACCATGCCCACATTCAGCACCCCGGCGCCGATCTCGGCGACGGTCGAACTCGTCGTCGGCGACGCACGGATCACGGCGAGCGACCGCGACGACACGGTCGTGGACGTGCGCCCCAGCGACGGCTCGCGGGAATCGGACGTTCGCGCCGCCGAGCAGACCCGCGTCGAGTACTCCGCGGGGAGGCTACTGGTCAAGGCGCCAAAGCAGCGCGGTCTCGGCCTGTTCGGCAAGGCCGGTTCCGTCGACGTCACCATTGCACTGCCGACCGGCTCCGAGTTCGAGGGCGAGGCGTCGGTGGCGACGTTCCGCGGCGCCGGACGACTCGGGGCGTGCCGGGTCAAGACTTCGGCCGGGGACGTCCAACTCGGCGACACGGGTCCGCTCGACGTGCACACCGGGGCCGGCACGGTCACCGTGGGCCACGTAGCGGGAGATGCGGACATGAGCACCGGGTCGGGGAATCTCCGTGTCGGGGCGATCGACGGCAGCGCCGTGATCAAGAACTCCAACGGCGACAACTGGATCGGCGCGATCGGCGGAGGACTGCGGGTGAAGACGGCGAACGGCGACATCTCCGTAGACGACGCCCGCGCCGACCTCGCGGCCGCAACCGCCAACGGCGACATCCGCATCGGGCAGGTGATGCAGGGTGCGGCGTCGCTGGAAACCGGTCACGGCCGGATCGAGATCGGCATCCGCTCCGGGACCGCCGCCCGGCTCGACGCGCACACGTCCTTCGGGAAGGTCCAGAACCATCTGGACTCCGTCGACCGGCCCGAATCGACGGACGACAAGGTCGAGGTGCGTGCCCGTACCGGATTCGGCGACATCGTGATTCGCCGCCCCGATTCCCAGAAGCCGACCAGTCGAAAGGCAGAGTGATGACAGCATCGATCACAACCCGCTCCGCAATCACGACCACTGCGCTGCGAAAGTCCTACGGCGACAAAGTCGTCCTCGACGGCATCGACCTCGACATCGGCGAGGGAACGATTTTCTCGCTCCTCGGGCCCAATGGCGCAGGCAAGACCACGATGGTCCAGATTCTGTCCACCCTCATCGCCCCCGACGGCGGCGACGTCAGGATCGCGGGTCACGATCTCGCCCGCGAGCCCGACGCGGTGCGGTCCACCATCGGTGTGACCGGCCAGTTCTCGGCGGTGGACAACCTCCTCACGGGTCGCGAGAACCTGACGCTGATGGCCGATCTGCACCACCTGCCCCGCGACGCGGGCCGCGCCCGGGCCACGGAACTGCTTGCCCGGTTCGATCTCGTCGAGGCGGGCGCGAAGCCTGCCGGTAGTTATTCCGGTGGCATGCGCCGCCGGCTGGACCTGGCGATGACCCTCGTCGGCGATCCCCGGATCATCTTCCTCGACGAGCCGACGACCGGTCTCGATCCGCGCAGTCGCCGCGCCATGTGGCAGATCATCCGCGAACTCGTCGCCGACGGCGTCACGATCTTCCTCACCACCCAGTACCTGGAGGAAGCAGATCGGCTTGCCGACCGGATCGCGCTCCTCGACGGCGGCAGGCTGGTCGCGGAGGGAACGCCCGAACAGCTGAAGAGGCTCGTTCCGGGCGGCCACATCACCCTGCAGCTGCCCGGGGTCCGCGAGCTCGACGCGGCCTCCCGGCTCCTCGGGGAGGTGACCCGAAACGAGGACGCGCTCACCCTGCAGGTTCCCGGCGACGGGAGCGTGCAATCGCTGCGCGCGCTGCTCGCTCGGCTCGATCACGCGTCGATCGAGGTCGAGAACCTGACCGTCCACACTCCCGATCTCGACGACGTCTTCCTCGCGCTCACCGAGCGCGCCGCAACCAGGAAAGAGAACGTGCGATGACGACCATGGTTTACGCGCTGAGCGATTCGGCGACGATGTTGCGACGCAACCTCCGGCACATGATCCGGTACCCGTCGGTGACGGTGCTCCTCGTCGGAATGCCGATCGTCCTGCTCTTGCTCTTCGTGTACGTCTTCGGCGGCACGTTGGGGGCGGGACTCGGCGATCCCGACGGCGGACGCGGCGCCTATATCGACTACGTGGCACCGGGAATACTCTTGATGACCGTGGCCAGCGCCGCCCAGGGCACCGCGATCTCGGTCGCCACCGACATGACCGAAGGCATCATCGCCCGGTTCCGGACGATGGCCATCGCACGGGTGTCCGTGCTGACCGGACACGTCATCGGCAGCATGATCCAGACACTGATCAGCCTCGTGCTGGTCGTCGGTGTCGCCGTGCTCATCGGTTTCCGGCCCACCGCCGGGCTCGGCGAGTGGGTCGCGGCGACGGCGGTGCTCGCGATGTTCACGTTCGCACTCACCTGGCTGTCGGTCGCGTTCGGCCTGGTGTCCAAGAGCGTCGAAACGGCCAGCAACCTCCCGATGGTGCTGATACTGCTGCCCTTCCTCGGCAGTGGGTTCGTCCCCACCGACTCGATGCCTGCCGGTCTTCGGTGGTTCGCCGAGTACCAGCCGTTCAGCCCCGTCATCGAGACCATCCGCGGACTGCTGCTCGGCGAACCCGTCGGCAGCAGCGCCGTGCTCGCGGTCGGATGGAGCGCCGGCATCGCGCTGTTCGGCTACCTCTGGGCGAAAAGGCTGTTCAACCGGCGCGTGAACTGACGGCTTTCACCCGTGCCGGCGGGCACTCGCCGCGGTACTCTTCCGATGCCGCGGTTTCGCCACCGATGATGCAGCCGCAGGTTACAGTCGGAACCGGTTTTTCCTTCTTCAGCAGGGTGGGATCGCGATGAACTTGATCAAGAAATCGGCAGCATCGGTCCTCGTCGCAGCGACGGTGACACTCGGAGCGGGCACGGCGCACGCCGACCCCGTCGTACCGAACACGGGAACGCCGGCACTGGCGATCCCCGGCCGGCACGAGGTCGACAAGCAGCAGGCCCTCGAGAACATGCTCAACGAACTCGGCGTCGGCTGGGCCAACGGGGGAGCGGCCGGCACGGCGATCGGCGCGCTCATGGGTCTCGGCGTCGGATGTATCTCGATGTTCCCCGGCAGTCTCGCCGGGTGCATCATCGGCACCCCGATCGGCGCGATCACCGGTGCGATCGTCGGGATGGGCCAGGGTAACCCCAGGGCGGCGCAGGCCATCCAGGAGTACATCAACACGCCGTGAGTCGTTGTCCGTCAACTCTGTTCGCGGAGCCGACGGATCACGGGGGCGAACACCCCCAGGTACGGTTCGTGGACAGTGATGTACGAGAAGCCGTAACGTTCCCGATGGCTCCGGAGTTGCTCGGCCATCTCCTCCACGGTTCCCACGAGGACGTACGGAGTGCCGAGGACGTCGTCCACCGACAGGGTGCCGCCGAGCCGGTCCGCGATCTCGTTCGCTGCGGCCCGGCGGTCGTCCGTCTCGACGACCAACTGGACCAGTAGATGCCACTCGATGTCCTCGGCGCGCGCACCGGCATGGTTCCGCACGAAGCGAATTCGCTCGGCCGCCTCGTCCGCTTTGGCGAGACGGAATGTGCCCGGGGGCCGGCCCGGAATTTGAAACGTCCCCGCGACGCCGACGATGTCGGCGTGGGCGGCCGCGATCCGCAGCACCCGATCGCCGGTACCACCGATGATCAGGGGCGGGCCCGAGCCGCCGAACCCGCGCCGCTGCAACGGTCGTGGCACGGTGCGGCCCTCGGGTAGCTCGTCGAAGTCCGTGGTGAAGGACGTGCGGAGGCCGTCGACCACTTCCGACAACTGCTCGACCCGGCCGCCGAACGGCTTCCATTCGATGCCCGCGGCGTCGAACTCCCACTTCATGTGCCCGGCACCGAGACCGATCTCGAGCCGTCCGTCGGTGAGGACGTCCGTCGTCGCGATCTCGCGAGCGAGCAGGGCGGCGTTCCAGAACGGTGAGTTGAGCACCAGAGTTCCGACCCGCAGTCCCGTGGCGCCGGCGACGGCCACCAGGAGGGGAAACGGTGCCGGGGCGCCGAGATGGTCGGCGGCGAACACGGTGTCGTAGCCGGCGCTCTCGCCGAGCCGGCATCGATCGAGAAGGGCGTCGCGGGAGTCGAACCCGAAAATGTTGAACGAGAATCGGAAATCGCGCATGGACTTCACGATGCACCTGAAGTGGCTCCAACGGCGCCGAATGCGCAGGGCGAACACGGCAACTTCAGCGTCAGGAGTGTGATGCTTGCCACACCTGTTCCGGTTTTCCCATGTGGTCGCGCCGAATCGCCCTGCAAGTTCAACGCTTAGGGCAGGCATGCCTTATCTTCTGCGATGTGACAAACACGAGCTCACGCCTTCAAGGCGCCAGTGTCGACTATGCCATCGCGGCGTTCCGCGTGGTTGTCGGTTTCCTCTTCTTCTGCCATGGAACTTCGACGTTGTTCGCGTGGCCGACCGCACCTCACAGCGGGCACACCGCAGCGGTAGGTGCCTGGCCGAGCTGGTGGGGTGCCGTGATCCAACTCGTTTGCGGCGCCGCGTTGGTCCTCGGCCTCGGGACGCGAATCGCGGCGTTCCTCGCCTCGGGTTCGATGGCGTACGCCTACTTCTGGAGCCACCAGCCGGACGGTGCCCTCCCCATCCAGAACAACGGTGAACTCTCGGCCATCTTCTGCTGGGCCCTGTTCCTCATGATCTTCCTCGGCGGCGGTGCACTCTCGCTCGATCGCCTCATCGCTCGTGGCGGGCGCACGGCGCAGGCCGACGACGGCGCCACCGCCGGCGAATCCGGACCCACGGACGAGTTGCGGGAAGTGAACGCCTGAAGAACGTCTCGTGAACCCGGGTGATGACTGTCATCTCCCGGCTCGCCTGAACAGGCGAACAGTGCCCAGCGTCGCGAAGACTGCTGGGCACTGCTCTCGCGATCGGTGTCGACCGAGGTGAGTGTCGGTACGGCTACCGTGTTCGGTACGTCGACGAAAAGGGTGGCCGCGCCAGCCGGAGCAGTTCCAGCGCCAGCAGCGAACCCCGCGGGCCCAATTCGTCCTGATAGCGGCGGATCACGTCGGTCTCCCCACCGAGCGCGACCATCGGTGCACCGGACTCGACCCGGGTGCGAGCCGCGAGCTGTGCGAGAACGAGGCGGCGATTGACCGCATCCAGGATCTCCGCATCGAGGCGGGCGATCTCGGCGTGAACTCGGTCGAGATCCGTGCCATCGGAGACTGCGGCGTCTTCGGTGACTGCCCCGGAATCAGTGTCCGTCATCGTTGCTCCTCGACTGGGTGACCGTGTACGACAATCGTCGGACGGAAGCGGCCGCAGCGACAGGCACCCTGGGGTGACGATCGGCGACCCCTGTCCGGCGCCGGCCGACCGAGTGGGTGCGGTGAACCGATTCCGCGTTACCGCAGTGCGATGAACCGCTGCAATTTCCCGCTCGCCTGATGGCGCTGCAGGTGGTCGACGACCTCGATCCGGACCTGCGGATCGGACAGTCCTTGCCGGCGCAACGCCGCGGCGACAGCCGACGAAAGCCGGGGGACGTCGGGGTCGCCGACCGCGAAGATTTCCGCACCGTCGACGGTCTGCCGGACCTGGTACTCGGAGACGCGCGGGTCTGCGCCCAGGACGTAACGAAACGTGCTCGCGGGCACCGTCTTCGTCCCGTAACGGAAGTCGTCGTCGCGCCGACCACCGATGTCGGCGACGCGTACGAACGCACTTCCGCAGGGGCAGGTCCCGGGCAGCAACGTGACCTGATCGCCGAGGTCGTAACGGATGAAGGGAAACGTCCGGTTGGCCAGGCCCGTGGCGAGCGTTCGCGCCGCGGGTGCATCGGCGGCGACCGGGGTGCCACTGTCGCCGACACGTTCGAGAACGACCTCGTCCTCGCACACGTGCAGACCCTCGCCGTGTCCGCAACCCACTGCCTGCACGCCGATCTCGGTCGAGCCCCAGAGGTTGTGGATCGTCGCCGACCAGGCCTCGTCGATGGCGTGCCGGTCCTCGTCCAGCAGTGGCTCGGAATTGGTGCTCACCCGGACGGGGCGGACCTGCAGATCACCGGCCAGGGCGGCCCGGGCGAGCCGTCCGATCACCGACGCATAGCCGACCAGGTGCGTGGGCCGGGCCGCGGCGACCGCGGCGACGATCTCGTCGAACGGTGCGCCCGCCGGGATCACGACGGTCTCCATCCCCGGTGCGGTCGGCACATCGAACAGGGGGGTGCTCGCGTGCGGAGGGATTCCGGCCGCCAGCACGGCGAGACGCGAAGGAGACCGCACCGGCGCCCGCCGTTCCGCCCGTGTCTGTATCCGCCAGGCCAGGCACGCGGCCGACACGTAGAACTGCCAATCCCAGACGTAGACGCCGCGGACCCCGCTCGACCCACCCGAACTGAAGACCTGTTCGTCGGTCGGGGTGTACGAAAACCATTGCTGCTCGGCCAGAATCCGCTCGGCGCGCTCGCGGTCGAGGTCACGTGTGGTGACGATCGAATCCCACTCGTCCTGTGCGTCCTGCTTGGTCATCATCGGCAGCGACGCCAGGTCCGCGACCGTGGCCGTGGACGGGTCCAGTTCACGTAGTCGCCGGGCGTGAAACAGCGACCGCTCACGGGCGTGCGAGAGGAGGGCCCGCAGCCGTGCGGTCCGGTAGCGCTCGATCTGCTCTCGCGGCCAATCCAGGCGTCCCGTGTGGTCCTCGAGTGCTGCCTGAACCGCATTCACCTGGCCGGCGCGCACACGCGCGTATGCCGTGTGCCCCACGTCGTCCGGACCAACTCCGGGTACCGATCGGGACATGACGCCCTCCGCATCACCATGGTCCGGCGCACCACTGTCATCCATGCGTATTCGAGTCTTGCACAGCGGGGTGCCGACCGTCAGGGTGTGTGAATCTTCCGCAGGAGACGCTTCAGTGTCCGGGCGTCCCGCCACCCGAACAACGTGCGGTCCGCGGCGCGCCGCTGGAGACTGTCGACGACACGGGCCGGAACGGCGACCCGGTGCCGCACCGCGCTGTCCACGACCTCGAGGATCGCGCGCTGGGGCCGGTCGTCCTCGAGCGCGAAGCCCGCATCGTGCAGGGCGTCGGGAGGCAGTGCCGGCCGCAACGCAGAGACCACCTCGTATGCGAACGCGTGGAAATCTTCCCGGCCGGCGACGTTGCCGAACGTGACCGTCGCGATCGACCCGAGAAGCTCGCTCTCGCGGGCAAGGCGGGGGAGTTGTCGCTGCCAGTCGGGCGCGGCTGTGATTCCCGCTCCGGCGATAACGCCGACCGCTCCGAGGGCGCGAACGTGTTCGAACCACCCGTGCGGAGGCGTGACGACACCCTCGAAGAGAACGTCCGTGCCGTCCTCGATCACCAGGGTGCGCCCGTCGGCCGAGCGCAACGACAGCACGGCCGACGTCAGGTCGTCGACACCGTCGAAGACGGAACTCGGGTCCCGCCACCCGCGCCGGGCCAATTTCTGCAACAACGTATCCCGCGTCCCGGGCTCGACGTCGTAGTCCAGGGCCACCATCGGTGTACCCCGTCGGTCCGCTGCGGGTGCGTGGTAGATGACGACGGCGTCGACTGCTGATTCCGCCATGGATCGTTACGATGCCACAGAAAAAGTCCGACTGGAAGGTTTTGTCCTTCGTGTCGGCGCGCCTCGATCCATTTTCTGCACGAGCGCTCCGTCGCGATTGCGGTGCGGCGACCTCTTTGAAAGCCTCGGACGATGGGAGGCTTCATCGGGCAGCACGCGGCCGCTGTCACCAGCCTGGCCTTCGTGGTCTCCGGCCTCGCAGTCCTCGCGGGTCGCCGGCGCGACGCGCCGTCCGTCACCTACGGCCTGCTCGTCGTCGCGGTCGGTCTCGGGTCGCTCGTCCAGCACGGACCTGACCCGTCGTGGCAGGGATACGCGCACGACATCCCGATCGCGACGTTGCTCGCGTACATCGCCGTAGACGCCGCGTCCGATCGGTTCGGCCGCCGGCTGTCGCCGGGGTGGTGGCTCGCTGTTCCGTTCCTGATGATTCCCACAGTGGCTGCCGGCCCGACGGCGTCGACGATCGTGCAGGCATTGCTCGCCGCGGCCGCAGTGGGACTCTGCCTCGAACGCGCCCGCGCCCGACCGGAGTTGCGGCGCACGACGGTCGTCGCGGCAGTGCTTATCGCATCCGGGGCGCTGCTCGGCGCCGTGGACGACAATCTCCTGCTTGGCCACGCGCTGTGGCACGTGCTCGCCGCCGCCGGATTGTGGCGGCTGGCGCCCACGATCGGGCGAAGGGCTATGCCGGGTCCGCGACACTGTGGGAGATGGTGCGGTTGACCGACAGGACCCGCTGCACGCGCGCCCATTCGATCTCGCAGACCGCGCCGTTGACGATGCGCGGCACCGCTGTGGCGGACCAGCGCCAATCGGGTCGCCTCGCTCATCGCGGCGATCCTGCGAGCGCCGCCGCACCGGTAGCGAGCGGCACGTCGGCCTCCGTCGGGGCCGGGTAGAACAGGGCTCGGCGGATCGTCAGCCCGGCGCGGTCGCCGACAACCGGCCGGGTTCCGTGGACCGCACACCGGAATTCGGTCCCGCGGCAGGACGCGACGACGTCGCTCGAGTCGCGCCCGAAGAGTGACGACATCGTGATCCCCGGGGCGGTGCCCGCGCTGTCCGTCGACGTCACTTCGATGTCGGACGGCAGCACGGGGAGGATGCCGGCTCCGGATGACCTGTCCGCCAGCCGATCCCGACCCACGTGCTCACTGCCGTCGGCGCTCGCGAAGCCGTGGTCGGTCACAGCGCCGGACAGTAGGTTCGCGTCCGAGAGAAATTTTGCGACAACTGGCTGATCCGCGCCGAGAACTGCTGCCCCAGGATGTCGCGCGGCGCCTCCACGCTGCGACCCGCGGTGGTGAATTGCAACGCGGCATCCTGGATCGGTGAGGACGAGAAACCGTTGCCCACCAGTAGAATCCGACGGGCCCGCACGATCAGGTCCACGACGGCGGCGAAACCGGCGCGATCGATGGTGGCGCGAGTCGCGGTGAGCGCCTCGGCTGCGGCCCCGAACGCCGTGCCCACCGGGGTGGCTGCCGCAGCCTCGGGATCCGTTGTCACACCCGCCAGTCAAAGATGCCGGAATCCGCGGAAACCCAGACGCTGGCACGCCCGCACCACCGTCGCCGGGGACGTACCCGACGCCGCCGCCAGTTCCGCCGTCGACGACTCCACCACCGCCGCGGGCTCGTCGAGTACGACCCGCGCATCGGCTGAGCCATGCGACATGTCGGCACTGTCCTGTTCGTCCCCGCGCCGGCGGACTCCGGCGGTGCCGGGATCGTCAGGGTAGTCACTGCACCGCCACCTCTGACGGTCGGGAGCGTCCGTTCACCGCACCGCCATCCGGCATCTGCGTGCGCGTTCAGTAGATGTCGGAATTGTCACGACATGGCTTCGAAACGGTATCGAAACCTCAGAACTGCACAATTTTCACTCGCGTTTCTCAATAGTCGAACATCCGTACCTTGTTCATGCCGTGTGAATTTCGGGAGGAGGCCACGTTCGGGGGCCCGCCGCTGCAGATCTGCCGACGCGGGTTCGTGATCCCGACACCTTCGAGGCGCGGGACGAGGCACCGAAAGGATGGCCGGCAATCGACGTGAAGTCGCCGGCACGCCGCGTCCGCAAGCGCGGAGAGGATTGAGCCAGCATGACCACTCGCAACATGGAGAAACGCACCTTCGGCTGGATCGCCCTGATCGGCGCGGCCGCCACCGTTCTACTGGGGCTGGGCGCGGGAACCGCGTTCGGCGCGCCGCACGATTGGGAAGAAGTCGCGGAGTGCGAAAGCGGCGGAGACTGGACCACCGACACCGGAAACGGGTTCTACGGCGGCCTGCAGTTCACACCGGAAACCTGGAAGGCGAACGGCGGGAAGGGCGACCCCTCGGAAGCCAGTGAGGCCGAGCAGATCCGGGTCGCCGAGAACGTCCTGAAAACCCAAGGCCCCGGCGCGTGGCCGGTCTGCGGCCAGTATCTGAAGAAGGGTGGCACAGCGCCCGTCGAGGTACCCCCCGTTACCAAGACGCCTGCACCGGCAATCGAGACTCCCGACCCCGTCGAGACCCCGGATGTCGTGGAGACGCCGGACGCTGTCGAGACGCCTGATCTCGCGGAGACTCCGGACGTCGTCGAGACGCCCGTACCGGTCGAAGTACCTGCGACAGTCGAGGATCCCGCCACGGTGAAGGCCGCCGCCCAGGAGGCCCTGGACAGAGCCCGCGCGCTCGCCGCGCAGAACGGGTCGAGTGAGGAGTTCGAGGAGAGGGCCGCGGCACCGCGGTAATGTCCGACGCTTCTTGTGCGAACTAACCACACAGAACTGTCGTGTCGTCGCCTACGAAGGAGCTCTCGTGCAGAAGAAGTCCGCTCGGCGTGCCGCAGCATTGGCCGGGATCCTGGCCGCACCCCTCGTCCTCGGAGCCACCGTCGGCGCCGGTACCGCGAGTGCCGAACCATGGCATGTCGGACCCGTCTACCGTGCCGAGACGTCCAGCGAAGGCGCGGAGTACTTCTGCGGGAAGGCCGCGGCGCTCGAACAGACGTCCGGGGTCGTGATCGTGCCGTGCACGTTCGACTCGGCCACCGCCGTCTGGTACCGCGTCGTCTTCAACCCGGCCAATTGGGGCTTCGACCTCTGAGGCGGACCGCACAGGTCGGCGCCGCACCTGACGAAGCGGTGCCTGGACGCGTCCGCTGCGCTCCGCTTCGTCGAGTGTGCCGTCGCCCGGTGAAGCGCAGACTCCTCGGTATGGCCGAGGAAAGAACAGCATGAGTGTCGAGACAGCCCAGCGCAGAGAGATCGACCTCGCGATGGCGAGAAGTTGGCTCCTGGTTCCCGCGGTCGGGAGCGAGGTTCTCGCCGCGGCGGCTGCCTCGGGCGCCGACGCGCTGATCATCGACCTCGAGGACGGCTTGCCGTTCGCCACGAAGGACGAGGGTCGTGCCGTCGCCGCCGCGTGGCTCGAACGGAACCCGGGCTGGGTGCGAATCAACGACGCAACCACCCCGCACTGGCAGCGCGACCTCGACGCGATCCGCGGCCTGTTCGGGCTGCGCGGGGTGATGCTGTCGAAAACCGAAGCGCCCGGACAGGTGCGGGACACCGCCGCCGAGATCCCCGGTGTCCCCGTGGTCGCCCTCATCGAATCGGCGGAGGCCGTCGTGGCCGTGGACGACATCGCTCGTACCGCTCCCGTTGCGCGACTCGCGTTCGGGATCGGCGACTACTGCCGCGACACCGGCGCCGGACGCACACCGATGGCGTTGTCTTACGCCCGGTCCCGGCTCGTCATTGCCAGCCGGGCTGCCCGCATCGCGGCTCCGATCGACGGACCGACGCTGGCGCAGGACGCCGAGATCGTCCGTGACGACACTCGCCTTGCCTGCGACATGGGGATGACCGGGAAACTGACCCTCGCGAACCAGCAGGTGCCCGTGATCAACACCGCGCTGGCTCCCGACTCGGACGACATCTCCTGGGCTGAGTCGACGATCGAGCGACTGGGTTCGGACGCTAGCCGGGTCACGCACGGCGGTCATCCGCCGCAACTCGCCCGTGCCCATGACATCCTCCGTCGCGCGGACCACTTCGCGGCGCGGGCCTAGGACGGGTCGGCGACGTCGCGTCCGGCCTCCCGGGTCGCGCGGTACGCGGTGAAGACTCCGGCCGTCGCGATGACGCCGAGGCCGAGGAACAGCAGTTGCGCCGCGGCGAGGGTCGACGGTGCTCCGAGATTGACCAGCACACCGGCGACCGCGGACCCGACGGCCATTGCGATCAACTCGACGGTGTTGAGCCCGGCCGCCGCCTTGGCGCCCTCCTGAGCGTCGTCGGTGCTCTGCATGGCGGCGACCATCAGGTGCGGGAAGGTGAGTCCGATGCCGGCGCCTGCGGCGGCCAGCGTGACCGCCCCCAGAATCGCCACGGCGAGTCCGGCGTCTTCGCGCCAGAGGGCCGCCGTGAGGAGACCATCCGACCGACATCATGGCGCCGAGGAATCCCGCGGCGAACGGCGCCAGTCCGGCGAGCCGTTGACCGAACAGCGGTGTGAAGGCCTCGGACACGGTCCCGGATGCGAGGACCGCGATGGTGAGGTAGATCCACTTCAGGGACGACGCCCGGTGGTACGTCGACCGCGGCAGCACTCGGCGCGGTGATCGCCGTTCCCAGGCCAGGAACGCAGCGATGAAGGCGACTCCCACTGCGATCAGGATCAGCATGTGGGTGCGGTTTCCGAGGATGCCCGCCACGCCGATCGCGATCGTCGCGAGGGTGAGCAGCGTCAGCGACGTGGCGGGGACGGGTTCGCTGCCGCGCACACGCTCGGTGCGCGGCAGTGCACGGGGCGCGATCACGGCGATGACGGCGGCGACAACCGCCAGCGCGACGAACGCGAGTCGCCACTGGCCGAGTTGGTTGCGCGGGCCCACAGGCGTTCGGGCAGCGCCTCGCGCAGCACGGCGTAACTCGCGCCGGCGAGCAGGCCCCCGCCGATCCCCTGCACTGCACGTCCGACGAGGAGCACCTCCATCGACGGGCCGATCGCGCAGATCATCTTGCCGGCGAAGAACGGCGCCAGCGCGAACAGATACGCACCGAGCGGCCCGCGGTGTGCGAGGAGGCGGCTCACGGTCATCGACGAGATCACCGATGCCACCATGAAGACGGTCGCGCTCCACGCATACATCGATTCGTGACCGAGCTCGCCGATGGCGGTGGGCAGGAGACTCGTTGTCAGGAAGATGTTGACGGCGTGCAGTCCGACGCCGCCTGCGAGGACAGCGGAGGTGGATCGGTACCGGGGTCCGAGCAATTCGGACCAGCCGGCCTGTGACGGGGCGGTCGTGGTCATGCACTCCACGCTAAAATCTCGAGTGGACTCGAGATCAAGGGGAAGATGTGATGTCTTTGGATCCGAAGGACCTGCTGTCTGTGGGGGAGGTGTCCCGCCGCACCGGTGTGGCCGTGTCGGCCCTCCACTACTACGAGCAACCCGGGCTGATCTCGTCGCCTCGAACACGAACTCACCGTATGCATCGGGTGCGGGTGCCTGTCGATGAAGGCGTGCTATTTGCTCGACCCCGAAGATGAACTCGCCGTAGAGGGTTCGGGTCCGAACCGACTCTGACGATGTCGGGTCGGTCAGAGGTATTCGTGGCGGTGTCCGCATTCGAGGCCGTCGGGGGCCGATCGTGAGCATCGATTCATGCAGTGGAAGACCCGGTACCGTTTGCCCGGAGGCAGCGACGCGAATCCGGCGTGGGCGTCCTTGATTTCGTATCCGATCGGACCGTGGCAGGACGAACAGGTCTTGGTCGCGTCGGTTCCGGTCTGCATTCATCCATCGTAGGGCGGTTCAGGGGCGGGCACGGAGAAATTCACGTCCCACCTCGAAAGCCGGCATCGTTGCCCCGACCATACCGGGGACAGCGGGAAAGTCCACCGGAGTCGCAGTCGCGAGATCCCAAGAAGGGCAGTAACGCTCACGAACTTGCTTATTCCCTACCGGTGGCTATGGTGCATGCAGGCATCAACGCCATCTACCGGAGGACTGAAATGTGAATGCAGCTACCGATCGTCAATGGGCGGTTCGTGACGCTGTTCTGCGTTGGCTTCTCGCGAAGGCCACCGAAGGGTATCGGAGTCCGATTCTGGACGCGCACGCCGTCGGTGAGACCGTCGGCTGGGCGCCGTCGCCCTTGACCCGGGACGAAGTGGCCGACGCGTCGAATCATCTCTACAGGGAAGGGTATGTGACGGGCGTGCCGGTGATGGGTATCGGGATTCCGCGCCCGATGCTGACGGTGGCCGGGCGGCGGGTCGCCGAGGGCGGACGGTCGCTGCGCCCAGTCGATTGCCGTCACGACGTCGAGGGCGGGCACTCGGTCCTCGAAAGCGGCCTCGTGCATTAACGATAGGTGAGTGGCACGGTGTGCGTCCGTACACCGTGCCACTCACGTGCGGGGATGGCACACTGCGGGTGTGGAGCTTTCGCAGACCGTCGAATGGCGCGGCAGATCGGTGGCGTGGGACAGGTTCGGGAACGGCCCCGCCGTGGTGATGTGCCACGGGACGCCGTGGTCTTCGCAGCTGTGGTGGTCGTTCGCACGCGCACTCGCCGCCGAGTTCTGGGTCTACCTGTGGGACATGCCCGGGTACGGGCAGTCCTCGAAGGTCGGCGCCCATGACGTCGATCTCGGCGTCCAGGGGGAACTGCTCGCCGACCTCCTCGAACATTGGGACCTCGACGCACCTCATGTCGTCGCCCACGACTACGGAGGCGCCGTCTCGCTCCGCGCCCATCTCCTGCACGGCGCGCGGTACGCCTCGCTGGCCCTGATCGACGTGGTGGCACTGCGGCCGTGGGGATCCGACTACTTCCGGCTCGTCGCGGACAACGCCGACGTCTTCGCCGCGCAACCGCCGTCCGTGCACCGTGGTGCGCTCGAGGCGTACATCGCGGGCGCCTCCCACCGCGGCCTGACCCCCGCTCAGATGGCCGTGTTGACCACGCCGTGGCTGTCGGAGGAGGGTCAGGTCGCGTTCTACCGGCAGATCGCCCAGGCCGACGAGCGGTTCACCGACGAGATCCAGGACCGGTACGCGTCGATCGAGGTTCCCGTTGCGATCGTGTGGGGCAGAGACGATGCCTGGATCCTCGTCGACCGGGCCGACGAACTGGCGCGCCTCATCCCCGGAGCGACACTCGAGGTCATCGACGGCGCCGGGCACCTGATCCAGTTCGACGCTCCCGTCGAACTGGCGGTGTCTCTGCACAGGTGGCTCACGGCGCAGTCAAACCCTCGATGACGGCGGCGGTCGTGTCGGCGATCGCCTGGTTGTTTCCCTGCGCGTCTTCCTGATTCGTGAGGCTGTCGGTGAGGACGGCGAGGACGACGGGGGAGCCGTCCGGACTCCACGCGACACCGGCGTCGTTGGCGGTCCCGAACCCGCCGCCACCGGTCTTGTCGGCGGCGGTCCATCCAGGCGGCAGACCGGCGCGCATCCGCTTGTCCGAAGTCTTGCTCGCCCGCATCCAGTCGATGAGCTGATCGCGGCTCGCCGCGTCGAGCGCATCTCCCAAAAGCAAGGCCCGGAAACCCTGGACGAGGCCGGCCGGGGTCGTCGTGTCCCGGGGATCGCCGCGGAATGCGGTGTTGAGTTCGGTCTCCCACCGATCCAGCCGCGTGCTCTCGTCGCCGAGGTCGCGGGCGAGTGCGGTGATCGCCTGCGGGCCGCCGATCTCGCGGAGCAGATAGTTTCCGGCGGTGTTGTCACTCCGGGTCAGCGCCGCTTCGGCGATCTGCCCCAACGTCATCGGGGTGCCCACGGCAGCGGCGGTGACCGGCGAGTTCTCGACGAGATCGCCGGGTTCGATCACCACAGTCTTGTCGAGGGACGTCGACCCGTCCTCGATCTTGCGCAGGACCGCGGCGGACGCGTAGGCCTTGAATGTCGAACACATGGCGAACCGTTCGTCGCCCCGGTGGCTGTAGACCGCGCCGGACGCGGGATCGAAAGCCGTCACGCCGATCCGCGTGGCGTACTGCGCCTCCAGTGCGTCGATTTTCGCGTCCAGGGACTGGCGATCCGGCGCCGCCACCACCTCCGACGTCACGGGTGGGGTCTGCTCCGCGGTGGCCGTGCACGCCCCGACCAGCAGCGGCAGAGCCACTGCCAGGGCAACGGCGCCGCGACGACCGGTGCGCCGAGGCTTCGGATGATTGGGCTTTGGGTGATGTCGATGTCTGGGCATGGATCCAATGTGGGGTGCCCCTGCCCATAGCGCAAAGACGACTCGGCCGTCGCCGCGAGTCGGGTGCGCTATCACTCCAGTTCAGGGGGGCGTTTTGTGTGCGCGAAGTGGCGGTGTCGCCCGAACCGGGCGGTCGGAACTGGTTCAATGGGCGCCATGGATCTGCTTCGCCATCTGAGTTTCTTTGTCGCCGTTGCGGAAGAGGGACACTTCGGGAATGCCGCGTCGCGACTCGGCATGACGCAGCCGCCGCTGTCGCAGGGGGTCCGTCGGCTCGAACAGAGACTCGGCACGGAGTTGATTCAGCGCAGTGCCCGCGGGGTCGGACTCACCGACGCCGGACGCCAATTGCTTCCGCGTGCGCGGCTTCTCGTGGACGACGCGACCCGATTCGAGGACGAGGCGCACCGCATCGCGGGTGGTCGCGACGCGGTGGTGCGATGGGGTGTCCCGCACTCGGTGGCCGACGCCGTGGTGGTGCGGTGTGTCCGTGCGCTACGCGACGCCGACATTACGCACCCCACCCGGGTGGAGACGACCACGGCGTCCACCACCGAACTCGTGGACGGCGTCCGTGCGGGCAGCCTCGACGTCGCCGTGGTCGGACACCCGGCCCTGCTGACGGGTCTCGACAGCGGCCCGGTCATCAAGCTCCGGCGGTGGGTGGTGGTGCCCGACGACCACCCGGTGACAGCCGCGAAGAAGGTGCAGGTCCGGATGCTGCGGGGGCTGACGCTGGCCACCGGTCCGCGCGCGGACAATCCGCCGGCCCACGACCTGTTCGTCGACCTGTGGCGGGTCCGGGGTCTGGACCCGGACATCGTGATCGCCTCGGGGCAGCGGGAACTCCTCACGCGCGTGTCCGCCGGCGGGCACTTCGGGGTGACGGCGACGCCGCCCGCGGCGATGCCGGGTGTGGCGTGGGTCGATCTGCTGCGCGACGACCTCTCGCTGCGCGTGCGCATCGTCTGGCGCTCCGGGGCCGACGTCGCATCGTCTGCCGCCGCCCTCGACCGGGTGCTGATCAGGGCCGATCGATGACCTCGGCGGAGAAGCGGATCCGAGACGTCTTCGCCGATGCCGGGTGCACGGGATGGTTGCACGCCCGCCGCGTCGGAACCCCGCTCGACGACGCCGGCGACATCGCGGTCGGCGCGGACGACCTCGTCGTGCTCGCGTCCGTCTACAAACTTCCGCTGCTCGTGGCCCTGTGCCGCGCTTTCGAATCCGGGGAGCTGTCGCCGACCGCGACCGTCCGGGTGAATCCGGCCGACTGCACTCCGGGGCCGACCGGCGTGTCGACGTTCCGTGACCCGGTGGTGCTGAGCTGGCGGGATCTGGCGCTGTCGATGATGACCGTGTCCGACAACGCGGCCGCGGACCTGGTTCTCGGGCAGGTGGGACTCGAGAGCGTCGAGCGGGCACTGTCCGACCTGGGCCTGACGGACACGCGCATCATCGGCGGCACGGCGGATACGCACCGCAGTCTGGTCATCGATGCCCACGCGCACACCACCGCCGAAGCATTCGCGGCGCTGGCCGACAACGACGAGGCGTGGACGGTGTCCGCCTACGACCCGTCGTACGCGAGCGCGACGACACCGCGGGAGATGACGTCGCTTCTCGACGCGATCTGGACCGGACGGGCGGTGCCCGGGGCGCAGGGCGAGTTCGTCCGGCAGGTGATGTCCGCGCAGATCTGGCAGCACCGCATCCGTTCCGGGTTTCCGCACTCGGGGGTGGACGTCGCCGGGAAGACCGGGACCATCGGCGCCATTCGCAACGAGGTGGCAGTCGTGACGTTTCCCGGCGAGATTCCCGTCGCCGTCGCCGTCTTCACCCGCGCCGCCCGGACGGACCCGGTGCTACCGGTGGTCGATGCCGCCATCGGGCACGTCGCCCGGATCGCGGTGACCGAACTCCGTTCCGGCAGCGTCGAGTGAGGGCTGTCCCGGTGCTCAGCCCGGGTAGCGCCGGGGCGTGAAGACCCGAGTCCCGTGTTCGTTCTCGACGACGGTCGTCATGGAGGAGCCGACGATGAGCAGGCACCGCATGTCGATCTCGGCGGGGTCGAGGTCGGCGAGGCGCACGACCCGCACAGACTCCTGCGCGCCCGCCACGTCGCGGCCGATGATCACCGGGGTGTCGGGGGAGCGGTGCTCCAGGACGAGGTCGCGCATCGCGGCGACCTGCCAGGTGCGTGACTTCGACGCCGGGTTGTAGACGGCGAAGGCCATGTCGGCGCTCGCGACGGCCGAGATGCGCTGCGCCACAACATCCCACGGCTTGAGTCGATCGGACAGGGACAGTACGGCGTAGTCGTGCCCGAGGGGTGCGCCGACCCGGCTCGCCACGGCGTTCGCGGCGGTCATGCCGGGCAGGACACGGACGGGGACGCCTCGCCACTGTTCCTCGGCGGCCACTTCCAGCACCGCCGCGGCCATCGCGAACACACCGGGGTCGCCCGAGGACACGACGGCGACGCGGGCCCCGTTCTTGGCGAGGTCGAGCGCCATCGCGGCCCGTTCGGCCTCGACCCGGTTGTCGCTGGAGTGCCGGCGCTGGCCCGGACGTTCGGGGACCCGGTCGATGTACGGCCCGTATCCGACGAGATCGGTGGCCAGCGACAGTTCGTGCTGCACTTCCGGGGTCGTCCAGGCCTGATCACCGGGGCCGAGCCCGACGACGACGAGTTCGCCCTGCGGTGGCTGGTCGTCGCGGCGGGCGTTCGACGGACTGGGCACGATGGCGATCGAGAAGTAGGGGACGTCGCTGTCCGACACGTCGTCCGCGTGGTCGATCTTCTGCCGGGTCGTGCTGGCCCGCTCGACGTACCACGTCTCGTCGATGCGCCCGGAGTCCTTCAACGCCTGCCGCACCGCCGGGTAGGTGCGTCCGAGTTTCAGGATGGCGGCGGCGTCGGTCTCGCGCAGGCGCCGCGTCAGCTCACCGCGCGGCAGGGTGCCGGGCAGGACGGTGAGGATTTCTTCGCCCTCGACGAGCGGCATCGCCAGCGCGGCCGAGGCGGCGCTGATCGACGTCACCCCGGGAATCACCTCCGCCTCGAAGCGCTGCGCCAGCCGCTTGTGCATGTGCATGTAGGAGCTGTAGAACAGCGGGTCGCCCGCGGCGAGGAGCGCCACCGAACGGCCGGCCTCGAGGTGCGCGGCGAGCCGCTGCGACGCTTCCTCGTAGAACTCGTCCATCGCCCCCTGGTATCCGCCGGGGTGGTCGACGGACTCGGTGGTGACCGGGTAGACGAGGTGTTCCTCGATCTGGCCCTCACTCAGGTACGGGGCCGCGACCGCGCGCGAGATGCTCTTGCCGTGCCGGGCGCTGTGGAACGCCACCACGTCGGCCTCGGCGATGACCCGCGCAGCCTTGACGGTCACCAGTTCCGGGTCGCCCGGTCCGATGCCGACGCCCCACAGCTTGCCGGTCGACCGCTCTTCGGAACTCATTCGACTTCGCTCGCAATCGCATTCAGCGCCGCCGCCGTGATGGCACTGCCACCGCGGCGGCCGCGGACCACCAGATAGTCGAGTCCGCTCGGGTGCTCGATCAACGCTTCCTTCGACTCCGCCGCGCCGATGAACCCGACCGGGCCGCCCACGATCGCCGCGGGCCGGGGTGCACCGGATTCGATCATGTCCAGCAGGTAGAACAGGGCGGTCGGGGCATTGCCGATCGCGACGACGGCGCCCTCGAGCTTGCCGCCCCACAATTCGAGCGCGGCCGCCGAGCGGGTGTTCCCGATCTGCTCGGCCAGCACCGGAACCCGGGGGTCGCGGAGGGTGCAGATCACCTCGTTGTCCGCCGGGAGCCGCTTGCGGGTCACGCCGGCAGCGACCATCTGCGCGTCGCACAGGATCGGGGCGCCGTTCGCCAGCGCCGCGCGGGCGGCCTTCACGACGCCGGGAGTGAACGCGACGTCGTCCACGAGATCGACCTGGCCGCTCGCGTGAATCATGCGGACCACGGCCTGTGAGACGTCCTCGGGAAAGGCACTGAGATCCGCTTCGGCGCGGATCGTGGCGAAGGACTGGCGGTAGATCTCCGCGCCGTCTCGGATGTACTCGATCATCCGCTCACGATAGAGGCTCCGGGTTCACCGCTTGTCCACCCGGTAACCCGTCTCGGTGGCGACGACGTCGGCGACCTCGCCCTTGGGGCGGCCGCAGCACCGCTCGCAGCCCGACCAGTGCTGTCGGCCCTCCACCGGGAGTTCGCCGCTCGCGACGGCGTCCCGCGCGTCGGTCCGGACATCGGCGAGCGCCTTCTCGCACCCGGGTTGCCCGGTGCAGGCGCTGACGTTCAGCCACGGGGAGTTCTCGTCGAAGATCAGGCCCATCGGGGCGAGGACCCGGACCACCTGCTCGGCGGACCACTCTTCCAGATCGCACAGCAGCACCGTTTTCCACGGCGTGACGATCACCGGCTTCTCGACCGCGGCGAGGAACTCCGCCAGCCGGGCGTCGAGGACACCGAACGCGAGACCGCCGCCGAGGGTCACGTTGCCGTCCGGCTGGTCGAGCCACCCGATCGGCGGCCGGTGCTCGTCGAACCCGGGCACCGGGTCGGCGGTCGGTGCGAGCGTCAACGCCGACAGCGTCCGGTCGACCCCGTCGGCGATTTCGGACAGCCGCCAGTGTCGATCGCGCAGTTCCAGGAAGACGCGGGCGGCATCGACGAGCACCGACACCGCGTCCGCTGTCGGGATCCGGGCCCCGCTGTCGCGACCGGCGAGGATCAGCGCGACCTCCGCCCCATCGACCGCGTGGACCCCGAAATCGCCGCCGAGCGCGGAGACGTCGCCGCGTCCGTCGTCCAGGGTGAACAGGGTGCGGCCGGGCAGGTCCGCCAACGCGGGGTCGGCGCACAACGTCCGGTCGAGGACACCGACCAGTTCGCGCAGGTCCGTGAGGCCACCGATCCGGCCGGTCAGCGGCGAGACGAGGATGTTCCGAACCCGCTCGTGCGTCTCCGACGGCAGCAGACCCACGCCGGCGAGCCGCCGGGCGAACTCCAGCGGGTCGCGGACCGCCCGCAGTTGCGCGTTGCCGCGGGACGTCAGTTCGATCTCGCCGTTCCCGAGGTCGCGCGCCGATTCCGCGAGGGTCTGCAGCTGGGCGGACGTCAGCACGCCGCCTGGGAGGCGCACCCGGGCGAGCGCACCGTCGGCCGCCTGGTGGACCTGCAACGCGCCGGGGCATGCATCGGGGCGGGAACGGGAGTCGACCATGGTCCCAGGTTACGTCCGGCCCCGGGTAGCATCACCAGCACTTGCGACAGCAGGAGAGGAAGCCGGTGAGAATCCGGTGCGGTCGCGCCACTGTGAGCTCGCCGAAACCGGTGGGCGAGCCAGACCCTCACCTGCCGTCCTCCGACCTCCGGTTCCGCACAGAACCACCGCCACGGGGCGCGACACCCCAGGAAGGCTCCACACGTGATCCTGCTGCTCTCCACCTCCGACACCGACCTGCTCAGCGCACGCGCCAGCGGGGCGGACTACCGCTGGGCCAACCCGGCACGGCTGCTGGTCGAGGAGGATCTGCCGGGACTGCTCGACGGCGCCGACCTGGTGGTGGTGCGCATCCTCGGCGGCAAGCGGGCGTGGGAAGAGGGACTTCACGCGGTCCTGGCCAGTGGACTGCCCGTGGTGGTCCTCGGCGGCGAGCACGCCCCGGACGCCGAGTTGATGGAGTGCTCGACGGTCGCGGCCGGTGTCTCGGCGGAGGCGCACAACTATCTCGCCGAGGGCGGCGCCGACAACCTCGCCCAACTGCACCACTTCCTGTCCGACACCGTGCTGCTGACCGGTCACGGTTTCGAGGCGCCGGTCCACCTGCCGAGCTGGGGTGTCGCGCCGTTCGCGCCCGACGCCGACGCGGACCGCCCCACGATCGCCGTTCTCTACTACCGCGCCCAGCACCTGGCCGGGAACACCCGCTACATCGAGACCCTGTGCGACGCCGTCGACGCGGCGGGCGGCACTCCGCTGCCGATCTTCTGCGCGTCGCTGCGCACCGCCGAACCGGAGTTGCTGACGACGCTGCGCCGCGCGGACGCGATGGTGGTCACCGTGCTCGCCGCCGGCGGCACCAAGCCGGCGGGCGTCTCGGCCGGCGGTGACGACGAGGCGTGGGACGTCGCCGCGCTGGCCGCGCTGGACGTGCCGATCCTGCAGGGGCTCTGCCTGACCAGCAGCCGGGAGTCGTGGGAGTCCAACGACGACGGACTGTCCCCGCTCGACGTCGCCACTCAGGTCGCGGTCCCCGAGTTCGACGGCCGGCTGATCACGGTGCCGTTTTCGTTCAAGGAGATCGACGCCGACGGCCTGTCCACTTACGTTCCCGACGCCGAGCGCGCCTCCCGGGTGGCGGGCATCGCCGTCCGGCACGCCCGGCTGCGGCACATCCCCGCCCCCGAGCGCCGGATCGCCCTGATGCTGTCGGCGTACCCGACGAAGCACGCCCGCATCGGCAACGCCGTCGGTCTCGACACCCCGGCCAGCGCGATCAGGTTGCTCACCGAGATGCGGGCCGCCGGCTACGACCTGGGCCCCGCGGACGGGCCGGACTCCGTGCCCGGCCTCGCAGCCCAGGACGGCGACGCGCTGATCCACGCCCTCATCGCCGCCGGCGGCCAGGACCCGGACTGGCTGACCGCGGAGCAACTGGAGGGGAACCCGATCCGGATCTCCGCCGCCCGCTACCGCGAATGGTTCTCGGCGCTGCCCGCGGAACTGCGCGAGGGCGTCGAGGAACACTGGGGACCCGCGCCGGGCGAACTCTACGTCGACCGCTCGCAGGACCCCGACGGTGAAATCGTCATCGCTGCAATGCAGTTCGGCAACCTCGTGCTGATGGTGCAGCCGCCCCGGGGATTCGGGGAGAAGCCGGTCGCGATCTACCACGACCCGGACCTGCCGCCGAGCCACCACTACCTCGCCGCTTATCGGTGGATCGCGGCGGACGCCGCGGCGGGTGGTTTCGGCGCCGACGCCGTCGTCCATCTCGGCAAGCACGGAAACCTCGAATGGCTGCCCGGCAAGACGCTCGGCATGTCCGCCTCGTGCGGCACCGATGCCGCGCTCGGCGACCTGCCCCTCATCTACCCGTTCCTCGTCAACGACCCGGGCGAGGGCACACAGGCCAAGCGCCGCGCCCACGCGACCCTCGTCGATCACCTGATCCCGCCGATGGCCCGCGCCGAGAGCTACGGCGACATCTCGCGGCTCGAGCAGCTCCTCGACGAGCACTCGAACATCTCCGCACTCGACCCGTCCAAGCTGCCCGCCATTCGCCAGCAGATCTGGACGCTGATGCGTGCCGCCAAGATGGACCACGACCTCGGACTCGAGGAACGTCCCGACGAGGACGTGTTCGACGACATGCTGCTGCACGTCGACGGCTGGCTGTGCGAGATCAAGGACGTCCAGATCCGGGACGGCCTCCATGTGCTCGGTGCGGCGCCCCGGGACGACGCCGAGGTCGAACTGGTGCTCGCCATGCTGCGCGCCCGGCAGATGTGGGGCGGCGAACAGAACGTCCCCGGACTCCGCGAGGCTCTCGGCCTCAGCGAGGACGGCGACGAATCCCGCACCCGCGTGGACGAGATCGAGCAGCAGGCGCACGCGCTGGTACAGGGCATGCACGACGCCGACTGGAACCCGGACGCCGCCGACACCCTCACCGACGACGCCACGGTCGCGAAGATCCTCCGTTTCGCCGCCACCGAGGTGGTGCCGCGGCTACGGGAGACGGACAATGAGATCGCCCAGGTGCTGCACGCGCTCGACGGCGGTTTCATCGCCGCCGGGCCGAGCGGGTCGCCGCTGCGCGGGCTGATCAACGTGCTCCCGACTGGCCGTAACTTCTACTCCGTCGACCCGAAGGCCGTGCCGTCGCGGCTCGCCTGGGAGACCGGTCAGGCGATGGCCGAATCGTTGCTGGACCGCTACAAGTCCGATCACGGCGAGTGGCCGCGGTCGGTCGGTCTGTCCGTGTGGGGCACGTCCGCGATGCGCACGTCCGGCGACGACATCGCCGAGGTGTTCGCGCTCCTCGGCGTGCGCCCGGTGTGGGACGAGGCGAGCCGGCGGGTGGTGAACCTCGAGGTGATCGACCTCGAGGAACTGGGCCGTCCGCGCATCGACGTCACGGTCCGGATCAGCGGCTTCTTCCGGGACGCGTTCCCGCACGTCCTGGCGCTGCTCGACGACGCCGTCCGGCTCGTCGCCGCACTGGACGAACCGGCCGAGAGCAACTTCGTGCGCGCCCATGCGCAGGCGGATCTCGCCGAGCACGGCGACGAACGTCGCGCGACCACCCGCATCTTCGGGTCCAAGCCGGGCACCTACGGGGCCGGACTGCTGCAGCTGATCGACTCCAAGAGCTGGCGCGGCGACGCCGACCTCGCCGACGTGTACACCACGTGGGGTGGCTTCGCGTACGGCCGCGGACTCGACGGCGCACCCGCCGCCGACGACATGCGGACGGCCTATCGGCGAATCACCGTGGCGGCCAAGAACACCGACACCCGCGAACACGACATCGCGGACGCCGACGATTACTTCCAGTACCACGGCGGAATGGTCGCGACCGTGCGGGCGCTCACCGGGAAGTCCCCCGAGGCGTACATCGGCGACAGCACCCGGCCCGAGTCGGTGCGCACCCGGACCCTGTCGGAGGAGACGTCCCGCGTCTTCCGGGCCCGGGTCGTCAACCCGCGATGGCTCGAGGCGATGCGCCGCCACGGCTACAAGGGTGCGTTCGAGATGGCGGCGACCGTCGACTACCTGTTCGGATACGACGCCACCACCAACGTCGTCGCTGACTGGATGTACGAGAAACTCGCCGAGTCGTACGTGCTGGACGAGCAGAACCGCAAGTTCATGGAACAGTCCAATCCGTGGGCCCTGCACGGCATCGCCGAACGCCTCCTCGAGGCGGCCGAGCGGGACATGTGGGAGCACCCCGAGCAGCAGACCCTCGACGGCCTGCGGCAGGTGTACCTCGAAACCGAAGGCGAACTCGAAGGGGACTGACCGGCGTCCGGGCTAGCATGGCCGGGTGACCACAGAATTCGATCGGGTGTCGTCCGCGAAGTATGTCCTGCTCACCACGTTTCGGAAAGACGGCACCCCGGTGGCGACGCCACTGTGGGCCGCCGCCGACGGTGACCGTCTGCTGATGTGGACGGTCACCGATTCCTACAAGGTCAAACGCATCCGCCGCAATCCGGAGGTGACGGTGGCCGCGTGCGACGCGCGCGGCAAGCCGAAGGGCCCCGAGGTCCCCGCCCGCGCCGTCATCCTCGACGCCGCGGACACCGACCACACCCGGGACGTGATCGCCCGCAAGTACGGCATCCTCGGCTGGCTCACGATGAAAGGCAGCCTCCTGCGCCGAGGGAAGACCGGCACCATAGGACTCGCCGTCACGGCCGACGACCGGTAGCCCTTGTGTGGTCCGATGCGTCTCCCGGTGGGGCTCGGGCGCATACGATCTGGTGATGTCGCAGACGCTTCCCGCAGATGTTCGCCGCGGACAGCTCATCGAGGCGGGGCTGGCGATCGCCGCTCACCAGGGTGTCGCCGCGCTGACCATCCGCCGCCTGGCCGACGCGGCCGGTGTGTCGCTCGGGGTGGCGCACTACCACTTCGAGGACAAGGAAGAACTCCTGATCGAGATGGGGGAGAACCTGATCCTGCAGGTCAGCGAGTCGATGCGGGCGGCATTCGGCCGGCTGACGGGGGCCGCCGAACTGCCGGGCATTCCCGGTCTTCGGGAACTCCTCTCTGCCGGGATCGGCGGCCTGTGGCCGGTCATCGAGGCCACCCCCGACCACCAGTTGCTGACCTACGAGATCACCGCGAGGGCCCTGCGGCGCCGCGGCGCCGGCCACGACTCCGCCGGGGCGGTCGCGAGCCACCAGTACCGCACCATGGATGCCGAAGCTATCGCGTTCCTCGATCTGTGCGCTCACCGGGCCGGTGTCGCCTGGGGCACGCCCGTCGAGCAGGTCGCGCGCTTCGCGTTGGCGGCGCTCGACGGGCTGGTGCTGCGGTGGCTCGTCGACCGCGACGGCGACGCCGCGCTCGCCGCTCTCGACGACCTGGTCCAGGTCGTCACCTCGAAGGCACTGGACGATGGCTGACCGACGGCATGTACTCCTGTGTCGGGCACCCGCAGACGGGGGCAGACGAGATCAATGCCCGGCCTGCCCCGGTATCTCGGTCACCAGTGTCCGAGATTGCCCTGCCAGATCGCCGAAATGATGTAGAGCGCCACGGTCAGTAGGTAGTACAAGTTGATCATTGTGCGCACCTCCTCGTCAGGGGCACAGCGGTTGCGGGCGGATGTCCCCGTGCCGGCTGGGTACCCCGTACGCCACGACTCAAGCGGGGTGCGCTGACATGCTGCGATCGGTGTTCATCACAGCATCGGCTCGGCCTGTCACCGACGGGGTCATCGTCAAGTTAATTGTGTGTCTTGATGATTCGGGCTGCGATGTCGTTGCCCGGATCGGTGGGTGTGAATAGACTTCCCGCGTTCATCCTTCAGGTGGCAGCGGCGTTCGTGGTCGTTCCAGATCGTTCGTTCCAGATTGTGAAAGCGGTCCGTCATGTCGTGTCGCGATGCGGTCGTCGACAGGCCCTCGAGGAGTTTGCGGACGAGCTCCTTGGGCACCTTGCCGCGGAGGCACCGGCGACGCGCCACGCCACCCCACCCGGCAGCACTCGTTCCACTCGCGGGTCCACTGCGCCCGATCCGGCACCGCCTAGAATGGGGTGATACGGACGCCTTCGCTGCATCGGGCGGGGTGGTCCGGCGGGGCTGCTCGTGAGCCGACCCGTGGGAGGTGGCCATGCAACCGTCCGACCGGATGTGGGCGCTGCCGCGGCGGGCTCGGGTCACGATCGTGGTGACGGTGGCTGCCGTTGCGGTGCTGGTGATCGGGCCGCGTCTGGTCGTGGGGTATACCGATTGGCTGTGGTTCGGTGAGGTCGGCTACCGCCGAGTGTGGGGGACCGTCCTGGTCACCCGGCTGATCCTGTTCACGGCGGTGACGCTGCTGGTGGGTGCGGTGATCTTCGCGGCGACGGTGTGGGCGTACCGATCCCGCCCACTGTTCGCGGCCGCTGCCGCGGACGCGGCGAAGGATCCGCTCGAGCGGTACCGGACGGTGGTGCAGCGGCGCCCGCGGGCGTTCGCGGTGGGAATCGCGCTGTTGCTGGCGCTGCCGTTCGGGTTGCACGCGCAGTCGAGTTGGGAGACGGTGCAACTGTTTTTGCACGGCGGCGGCTTCGGCACCGTGGACGCGGAGTTCGGGTACGACATCGGTTTCTACGTCTTCGACCTGCCGTTCTACCGGCTGATCCTGACGTGGCTGTTCATGGCGGTGTTCCTGGCGTTGCTGATCGGGTTGGGCACCCACTACCTGTTCGGCGGCATCCGGCTGGCACCGAGCAAGGACCACCTCATCGAGGTGTCCCGACCGGCGCGCATCCAGCTCGCGGTGCTTGCGGGCACGTTCATCGCGCTGAAGGGGGCCTCCTACTGGTTCGACCGGTACTCCTTGTTGTGGAGCGGCCGGAAGGAGCCCACCTTCACCGGGGCCGGATACACCGACATCAACGCGGTGCTGCCGGCCCGGTTGATCATGGTCGCGATCGCGGTGCTGTGCGCGGCGGCGTTTTTCGCCGCGATCGCGGTGCGGGACCTGCGGATCCCGGCGATGGCCACGGCGCTGCTGGTGCTCTCGGCGATTCTGGTCGGCGGAATCTATCCGGCGCTGATCGAGCAGTTCTCGGTCCGCCCGAACGCCGCCGACCGGGAGAGTCCCTACATCGAACGGAACATCGCCGCGACCCGGCAGGCCTACGGAATCGGCCCGGACCGGGTCGACTACCTCGACTATCCCGGGGTGGGCACCCGGCCGCCCCGGGACATTCCCGCCGACGTCACCACCATCGCCAACGCTCGCCTGCTGGACCCGACCGTGCTCTCGCGCACTTTCACCCAGCAGCAACAGCTGAAGAACTTCTACGGTTTCCCCGAGCACCTCGACATCGACCGCTACACCATCGACGGACGACTCGCCGACTACATCGTCGCCGCACGCGAGCTCTCCCCGAACAGCCTCAGCGGCAACCAGACCCAGTGGATCAACCGGCACACCGTGTACACCCACGGCAACGGGTTCGTCGCCGCCCCCGCCAACCGGGTCAACGCCGCCGTCCGCGACGCCGCCGGTCAGAGCGCGAGCAGCGACAGCGGGTACCCGATCTACGCGGTCAGCGACATCGCCTCGCAGGCGGGCGGCGGCCAGGTGATCCCGGTGGAGCAACCGCGCATCTATTTCGGTGAGGTGATCGCGCAGGCGGACCCGGACTACGCCATAGTCGGCGGACCCGAGGGTGCGCCGCCGCGCGAGTACGACACCGACACCGCCCAGTACACCTACACCGGCACCGGTGGGGTGCCGGTGGGAAGCTGGGTCAACCGGCTGGCGTTCGCCGCCCGGTACGCCGAACGCAACATCCTGTTCTCCGGCGCCATCGGGCCGGGGTCGAAGATCATCTTCAACCGGGACCCGGCCACCCGGGTCGAACATGTCGCCCCGTGGCTGACCACCGACACCAACCCGTATCCGGCGGTGGTCGGCGGCCGGATCGTGTGGATCGTCGACGGCTACACCACCGCCGCCCACTACCCGTACTCGCAGGTTGGCGCACTCGCCGAGCCGGTGGTCACCGACACCGGCCGCACCCTGCCCCTCGAGCAGGTGTCCTACGTGCGGAACTCGGTGAAGGCCACCGTCGACGCCTACGACGGCACCGTCACCCTCTACCAGGTCGACGAGAACGACCCGGTCCTGCGGGCGTGGATGAGCGTGTTCCCGGGCACGGTGCAGCCGCCGAAGGCGATCCCGATCGAGCTGCGCGCGCACTTCCGCTACCCCGAGGATCTGTTCCGCCTGCAGCGGGACCTGCTGGCGAAGTACCACGTCGACGATCCGCGGGAGTTCTTCACCACCAATGCATTCTGGTCGGTGCCCAGCGACCCGACCGCCGACACCGGTGGCGAGCAGCCGCCGTACTACGTCCTGGTCGGCGACTCCGGCACCGCGGCCCCGTCCTTCCGGCTCACCAGCGCCATGGTCGGCTTCAACCGGGAATTCCTCTCCGCCTACCTCTCGGTGCACTCCGACCCCGAAAACTACGGCAGAATCGACATTCTGCGGTTGCCGACGGACACCCAGACCCAGGGCCCGCGGCAGACCCAGAACTCGATGATCTCCGACACCCGCGTCGCCTCCGAGCGAACCCTCCTCGAGCGGTCCAACCGGATCTACTACGCCAACCTGCTGACCCTGCCGATCGCCGACGGCGGCATCCTCTACGTCGAACCGGTGTTCACCGAACGCTTGACCAGCACGCCCAACGGTTCCACGTTCCCGCAGCTGGCCCGGGTCCTGGTCAGCTACCGCGAACCCGGCACCGGCGGGGTGCGGATCGGATACGCCCCCACCCTCGCCGAGGCCCTCGACCAGGTCTTCGGCACCGGCACCGGCGCCGTCGCCACCGCACCCGGCGGCGACGCCACCACACCACCACCTACCGATGGGCAACCGCCGGCGCCGCCTCCACCGGGCGCCCCGCCCGCCCTGCCACCGGCGGCATCGGACCAGTTGACCGCGGCGGTCCTCGAACTCAACGACGCCCTGGCCAACCTGCGCGAGGCGCAACGCAACGGCGACTTCACCGCTTACGGCGCGGCCCTGGACCGCCTGCAACAGGCCATCGACACCTTTCTGGCCGCGGGCGGAACCCCGCACTGACCCGTCTCCTCGGCGCGTTCCACGCAATGACGTTGTGCCGTAGATGCGAACTGCAGGCAATGACGATCGATCAGGGCCGGCACCGCAGTAGTCTCGGGGGATGACGACTCTCGAGGACGCTGTTGCTCTGGCACGGGATGACAACGGCCTGGCGGTGGTCGCCACTCTGCGCGCGAACGGAACCATTCAGGCCTCGATGGTCAATGTCGGCTTGCTCGAGCACCCGGCCACAGGCGAACCGGTTCTGGGATTCGTGACCTACGGAAGGGTGAAGCTGAACAACCTGAGGTCTCGCCCTCAGGTCGCCACCACCTTCCGCGATGGGTGGCAGTGGGCGACCGTCGAGGGAACCGCCGAGATAGCCGGTCCCGACGACCCCCAGCCGTGGCTCGACGACGAGAGATTGCGGCTTCTGCGTCGGGAGGTATTCGTCGCTGCCGGAGGCACGCACGAGGACTGGGACGAATACGACCGGGTGATGGCCGAGCAGGGCCGGGCGGTCGTATTCGTCCGGGTCGATCGGGTCTACAGCAACTGACAACCCGCGAGGCACGAACCTCTCAGGCGAGGGTACGGAGGTGCTCGTCGATCATGCGGTGCGCCGAGTCGGGGGTGTCGGTGTCGCCGAGCAGGACGTGCATCGCGGCGCCGTCGACGAGTGCGTGCAGGCGCATCGCCTCGGCGTCGACGTCGATGTCCGGCGCGACGAGACCGTGCCGTGCGAGACCGGTCAGGATCGCGGCGCACGCATCCCGTAGTTGTCGCTGGGCGCCGAGGGCGATGTCCTTCAGCAGGGGATGGGCGGGGCTCTCGGCGACGAGTGCCAGATTCACTTCCATCTCGCAGCGCCGGCGATCGTCGAGGGGGAGCACCTCGTCCAACACGGCGAGGGCACGCTGCCACGGGTCGGCGATCGAGGTGTGGGCCTGTGCCCGTTCGCGGACCCGCGTGGCTACCAGACGCATCGAATAGGCGAGAAGTTCGGCCTTGCTGGCGAACACGTGCCGCAGCGATCCGCTGGATATGCCGGCCTCGGCGGCCACGTCGCGGACGGACACGGCGCCGATGCCGTCGCGTTGGATCACCCGCCACAGAGCCTCGGCGATGTCCTGCTGCCGTCGGTCGTGGTCGATGAGCTTCGGCACCCGGTCATGTTAGCACGGTCGTGTTAGCATCAGAATTTGTTGGCACGACCGTACTAACAAGTACTGGAGGGGCTGAACGGATGACATCGCAACCATCGAGTTCCCACCGCTACGCTGCGCTCGACGTCATGCGCGGCGCGGCGATCCTGGGCACGCTCGCCACCAACATCTGGATCTTCACCAACGTCGAGGGACTCGTCGGATACATCAACGGCACCGGAAAGGCCACCGGCGGATGGGCTCCGGTGCAGGCGGTGCTGCAGCAATTCGCGCAGGGCAAGTTCCTCGGCCTGCTCACCGTCATGTTCGGCATCGGACTGGTCATCCAGCAGCGGTCCGCCCAGCGGCGCGGTCAACGGTGGCCGAGCGAATACCCGTGGCGCGCAGCGCTGCTGATGCTCGACGGAGCACTGCACTTCCTGCTGTTCACCGAATTCGACGTCCTGACCGGGTATGCCCTCACCGGACTGATCGTCGCCTTCATTCTGACCACGGGCATCCGCGCGCAGCGAACGTGGATAGTGTGCGCGGTGGCCGTCCACGCGGCGATGCTCGCCCTCGTCGTCGCGGCCCTGTCCTCGGCGCCCGCGCGGGATCCGCAGTCGCTGTCGCCGAATCCCTATGCGGACGGCAGTTTCTGGGACCTCGTCGTCTTCCGCGCCGACAATCTGTTGCTGTTCCGGCTCGAGGTGCTGTTCATCCTGCCGCTGTCGATCGCGTTGTTCCTCGTCGGCGCGCACCTCTACGGTGCGCGCGTCCTCGACCCGGACCGTGGCGCGCTGCGGCGCGGCCTCATGATCGCCGGCCTGGCGATCGCCCTTCCGCTCGACCTCGCGCTCGGACTGTTCGGTGGCGACGCGGGTCTGATCCTCGGCAGGTACGGGACCGCGCCGATCGTGGCGTTGGGGTTACTCGCGGCGATCGCGCACCGCTACGCCGACGGTCGCGCACCCGGCGCGCCCGGCCAGGCACTCTCGGGCGTCGGCCGCACCGCGCTCAGTTGCTATGTGCTGCAGAATATTCTGTGCTCGATCGTCTGCTACGGCTGGGGATTCGAACTCGCGGCCCGATTGGACGGCACCACCGTGGTTCCGGTGACGCTCGCACTGTTCGGTGCGGTCTCGATGACCCTGATCGTCGTGTCACACCTGTGGTTGCGGCGATTCGATCGTGGGCCGCTCGAATGGCTCACGCATCGGGGCTACCAGCGTGTCACCCGGGCGGACTGGGGAGGACGTCATCGCGCCAGCAGCGTCGTCCATTCCGTGAACTCGAGTGCGTACGCCGGTGCCGGCGTGGTCACGGACGGGCACGGCTGTCGCCGAGTCGCCAATTCCACCAGCGATTTTGCGGCCCGCAACACGCTGACGTGGTGATGGCGGGAGACGTCGAGCAATTCCTCGAACGCCTCGGCGTCGCCGTATCCGCGGGTGGCGATGAGGATTCCCTTCGCGGTGGCGAGAACCTCGCGTCCGTCCGGGTGGCGGTGCGGAAGCGAATGTGCAGGCGGTGCGGCCTCGAGGACGTCGTTCGACACGGTGATCTCCTGGATTGGGGTACTTCGCTGAATGCTCGGCGCGGTCATACCGCCGCCACCATCAGCGCCGTGGCGAGGACGACGATCAGTCCCCCCGTCGCGGCGGCGAGAACTGAACCGGTGATGATGCCTATGCCGGTGGCGCAGACGAGGCAGACGAACGTCGTCAGTGCCACGTCGGCGAGCGCGAACCGTCTCGTGACCTTGGTGTGGCCGTGGAGTGCTTCGCGGATGCGGGTATCGGAGTGCATGAAACCTCCTGTTCAGACGTGCAAGGGACGGACTCGCGGCACGCGCCGACCACGCGGCGATGCGGTGAGTTTCGGTCCCGTTCTCTGGAGACCTGAATATGACATCCGCGGCGAAACGTCTCTGGAGTGAGAAATCTCATATGCGTGATGTCTGCAGCATTTATAACGGAAAGCTCACGGCCTGTCACCTAGACGAGCGTCCGAATAGAAATTGCGCCCTCAGAGCGCCTTGCTGACCGAAGACATGTGGAAGTCCGGCACCCGCACCGACGGCATCGCGGTCCGGGTGAACCAGTCCTTCCATTCGCGGGGCAGGGTCCGCTCGGTGGCGCCGGCCTGCGTGACCCTCCGCAGCAGGTCGAGGGGGCTCTCGTTGAATCGGAAGTTGTTCACGGCGCCCGTGACCTTTCCGTTCTCGACGAGGTAGACGCCGTCCCGCGTCAATCCCGTGAGCAGCAGCGTGGCGGGGTCGACCTCCCGGATGTACCAGAGGGTGGTCAGCAGCAGTCCGCGTTCGGTCTCGGCCACCATCTGGTCGAGCGACACCGAACCGCCGGCGTCGAGGATCAGGTTGTCGCCGGGCACGGTCGCCTCGGCGCCGAACTCCTTCGCCGCCGACCGCGGGTACGCGAGCGCGCCGACGGTGCCGTCGCGGATCCAGTCCACCCGGCCCGCGTCCATCCCGTTGTCGAAGACGGACACCGATTCGGACGACGACCCGGCGATCACGAACGGCGCATATTCCAGGCCGAGCGCGGCCGGATCGGAATAGAGGGTGAGGGGGAGTGCACTGAGCTTTTCCCCGATGCGGGTGCCCCCGGGCGCTGACAGGGCGGAATGGCCCTCTTCGGCGGCCCTGCCCTCCATGGTCCACATGAGGTAGATCATGAGGTCCGCGACCGCGGACGGCGGCAGGATCGTCTCGTACCGGCCCGCGGGCAACTCCACCCGGTTGCCGGCCCAATCCAGGCGCGTCGACAGGTCCTCGAGCAACTTCACGCCGGCCACATCGGTGAAGTCCTTGGTGCTGGTGCCCACCCAGGCGCTGGCGTCGCCGCGTTTGCCGTTGATCTCGACCGACCCGGTCGGCTGGACGAATCGGCGGCGGATCCCCGTCGACGTGCCCAGCCAGGTGGTGTGCAGCTGATGGTGGGCGAAACCGTAAAGCTGATCGGCGCCGTCGAAGCCCATGCTCAGATCCTGGGCGAGTTGTTCGAACGCGCCGATCTCGGTGCGCTGCGCCGAATCCTCCCAGCGCTCGTCGGTGCCGGTTCCGGTGAGCAGGGGCATTCCGTCGGACGCGGGTGTGGCTGCGCGGGCTGAGATTTCGGCCGATCGGACCACTCCGTCGATGTCGGCGACGTCGACGGACGCGGAGGTGACGATCCCGACCCTGGCGTCCTGCCCGGACCGGACGATGGAGATGACCGTCCAACTGCGCGAGGTGGACACGCCGTTGGTGGTCATCGAGTTGCCCGCCCACCGCAGCGACGCCTCGCTGGCATCGGTGACGATCACGATGGTTTCGTCCACGGTGGCCCGGGCGAGGACCTGCTCGACGAGTTGCTGCGGTGCGATCATCGACCGCCTTCCGTCCGGGTGTTCAGTACGTTGACGCCGCGGAACAGCGCCGACGGGCAGCCGTGGCTGACGGCTGCGACCTGACCGGGCTGTGCCTTGCCGCAGTTGAAGGCGCCTCCGAGCTGCCATGTGGACCGGCCGCCGACGGCGTCCATCGAACCCCAGAAGTCGGTGGTGGTCGCCTGGTAGGCGACGTCGCGGAGTTGCCCGTCGAGCTTGCCGCCGCGGATGCGATAGAACCGCTGTCCGGTGAACTGGAAGTTGTAGCGCTGCATGTCGATCGACCAGGACTTGTCGCCCACCACGTAGATGCCGTCCTCCACGCCGGAGATCAGGTCCTCGGTGCTGCGATCGGTGTTGGGATCGGGCTGCAACGACACGTTCGCCATCCGCTGGATCGGGACGTGGTGCGGCGAGTCGGCGTACGAGCAGCCGTTCGACCGCTCCAGCCCGAGCCGGGGCGCGAACGCCCGGTCGAGTTGATAGCCGACGAGAATCCCGTCGGCGACCAGGTCCCACGACTGCGTCTCGACGCCGTCGTCGTCGTACCCGACCGTGGCGAGGCCGTGCCGCTCGGTCCGGTCGGCGGTCACATGCATGATCGGTGTCCCGTAGCGCAGCGTGCCGAGCTTGTCGGGCGTGGCGAACGAGGTGCCGGCGTAGGCGGCCTCGTAGCCGATCGCGCGGTCGTACTCGGTGGCGTGCCCGATGGACTCGTGGATCGTCAACCACAGGTTGGTCGGGTCGATCACCAGATCGGTGGGGCCGGCCACCACGCTGGGGGCCTTCACCTTCTCGGCGAGCAGGTCCGGGATGCGGGCGAGTTCGTCGGTCCAGTTCCACACCCCGTCTCCGGCGACGTATTCCCATCCGCGGCCGACGGGGGGAGCGAGGGTGCGCATCGTCTCGAACACGCCGGCCGACTGGTCGACGGTGGTCGCTTCGAGTTGCGGATGCAACCGCACCCGTTGCTGCACGATGGAGGACCCGGCGAGATCGGCGTAGAACGTCTGCTCCTTCACCTGCAGGCATCCCGCGGTGACGTGGTCGACGCCGTCGGACGCGAGCAGTCGGCGGGAGTATTCGCCCAGCAGCGAGATCTTCTCCGACGCGGGGATTTCGAACGGATCGACCTCGTAGTCGGACACCCAGTGCACGTTCGGATACACCGGTTCGTCCGCGAGTTCGACGGTTTCCCGGTTCAGCCCGCGCAATGCCCGGGCGACGGCGACGGCCTGTTCCGTGGTCGCGGCGGCGGTCGCGGGCGTCAACTCGGCGTGCGAGGCGAAACCCCACGTGCCGTCGACGACGACCCGCACCGCGAAGCCGAGTTCGTCCGTGTCCACCGCCGATTGCACTTCGCCGTCGCGCAGCCGCAGCGACTGGCTGGTCAGTCGATGGACCCGCAGGTCGGCGTGCGACGCACCCGCCGCACGGGCGGCGGCGAGCGCCGCGTCCGCCAGCGAACGCAGCGGAAGGGCAAGGAATTCCGGATCAACCTGTCGAGGAGCCGTCACCTCGACCACCGTAGTCGGTCGATCAGCCGAATTGCTGCCAACCCAACCGGATCACCATCGCGATCACCACGACCAGCAGCGTGATCCGGACGAAACCGGCACCCTTGCTCAGCGCCATCCGCGAACCGGTGATCGCGCCGATCACGTTGCAGACCGCCATGCTCAGGCCGAGCGCCCACAGCACGTGGCCGGTGGCGGCGAAGAACACCAGCGCACCGAGATTCGATCCGAGATTGATCACCTTCGCCATCGCGGCGCTGCGCACGAATTCCGTGCCGAGGAACGTGGCGAAACTGATGATGAGAAACGTCCCGGTGCCCGGCCCGAAGAGGCCGTCGTAGAAACCGAGGAGCCCTGCGGAGAGCAGGACGACAGCGACGACCTTCCGCCGGGTCGGCGGATCCTTCGCCAGCGTGGTCCCGAGTTGCGGACGGATGGTCACGAACACGGCGACCCCGACGAGCACCGCCATGATGAGCGGGATGAAGACGTCCTTGTCGATGCGCGACACCGTCGCGGCGCCGAGCGCGGACGTCACCGCCGCGAGAACACCTGCGGGAACCAGCAGCCGCCAGTTCATGGGGATGCGGCGCGCGAACGTGACGACGGCCGCGGACGTGCCGGTGAACGCGGTGAGCTTGTTGGTGGCCAGCGCCGCCTGCGGCGTCAGTTGCGGTGCGACGAGAAACAGAGCGGGAATGAGGATCAGCCCGCCACCGCCGACGACGGCGTCCACCCAGCCGGCGGCCGTCGCGGCGGTGAGAAGAAGCGCCCAGTCACCCACATTCATGGTGCCGACTCAACCACACCCGCCACGAGGTACTTACGCTGTGCACATGAGGAGGTTCAGTCTGTGGCTGCGGGGCAAGCCGACGGTTGCGGACTCGATGTTGGCGGCGATCCTGTTCACCCTCGAGGTGTTCGTGTTCACCGCGTCGGGCGACCGTTCGCCCTGGGTGCAGCTGGTCATGGGTTTCCTGCTCTGCCTGCCGATCGCGTGGCGCCGCAGGTATCCGCGGGCGGCGGCTGGGGCCGTGCTGGTGATGTCGATCACGATCACCTTCATCAGTTATTCCATCGGCGACCTCGACGCCGAGCACCCCGGCCTGCTGGCGCTCGCCGTCTCCCTCTACACGCTCGTCGCGTACGTCGACCGCCGCACCGCTGCGGTGTACGCGGTGGGTCTGGTCGTCGATTCCGTCCTGTCGATCTGGTTGCTGGAGCAGGAATTGCTGGCGGCCGGATTGTTTTCGGTGCTCGTCTTCGCGCTCTCCTGGATCACCGCGGAATTCCTCGGCGCCCGCCGCGCCTACGACGAGGAGGTCGCGGCCCGCCTCGTCGTCGCGGACTACGACCGGGATCGCCGCGCGGAGGACGCGGTGGCGGCCGAGCGGACCCGGATCGCCCGCGAACTGCACGACGTGGTCGCCCACGCGGTGAGCGTCATGATCGTGCAGGCCGACGGTGCGTCCTACGCCCTGAAGAGCAACCCCGACATCGCGAAGCAGGCACTGACCAACATCGCGAGCACCGGGCGGGAGGCGCTGGCGGAACTGCGGCGCACCGTGTCGCTGCTCCGCACCGAACCGGCGACCGACGACATGCCCCAGCACGGCACGGCCGGTCTCGCCCGGGTGGTCGACATGATGCGCAGCGCCGGCCTGCCCGTGGAACTGGAGCTGACGGGGGAGTTGGACGACATCAGCCCGGCGGTCAGCCTCGGCGTCCATCGGCTCGTTCAGGAATCGCTGACCAACGTCCTCCGACACGCCGGAGAACGCCCCCGCGCCAAGGTGCGGGTGCGGCGCCGCGAGACGGACGTTCTCGTCGAGATCACCGACAACGGCAACTCGTCCGGGCAGTTCTCGCTCGGCTCGGGCAACGGACTACTCGGGATGCGGGAGCGGGTCGCCGTCCTGCACGGCACGCTCGAGGCGGGTCGGCAGACCGACGGGAGTTGGCGCGTCACCGCGGAGCTGCCGCTCGAGTTGGAGGACTGAGCGGCCCGGTCCCCAACTGCGTACGGCCGTGTTTCAAGACCTAGTAGCGCCTGCGGCCAAAGTTACGCATGGTGCACCTGCTGTCATGGATACTGCACCGGTGATGGTGACCAAACGGACCTGCTTCCCGGCCATATCGATGGTGCTGCTCGCTGTCGCGGGACTGCTGTTCGCGACCCCGGGGAGCAGCGCCGCCGCCCCGCCCGCCTGGCGATACACGATGGTGGCGTTCAGCAACGTCAGCGACCGCGACATGGATGTGTACGAGTCGGGGGACGGCACGGAGTTCCAACCCGTCGGACTGTCGGCGTTTCGGCCCCCGTCAGGGCTTGTGCGTGACCCGAGCATCTTCCGGAACACAGACGGGTTGTATTACGTCACCTATACAACGGGCGGTGGGGCGAATATCGGCTTCGCGCGCAGTAGTGACCGCATCAACTGGACACCCCTGGGGAACTATCCGGTCCCGTTTTGCTGCGCACTCATGCCAGGCACGGGGGATGGCACAGGTTCTGCGAGCCCGCCGGGCTTCTCGGGGTCGGCTGGGTTCAAGGACGGCCCGTCGCTGTCGCCATTCGTCACCAAAGCCTGGGCGCCCGAATGGTTCGTGGACGGCGACCGCGTCAACGTCATCCTGTCGCTGTCGACCGGTGGAGGATTCGTGCCGTATCTGATGACGGCGCTGGAACCAACGCTCAGGTTGTGGAGCCCGCCCGTTCCGCTCGCCGGGATCGGCGCGGACCACATCGACACCACCGTGGTCAAGGTGGGATCGACCTATCACGCGTTTACCAAGAACGAGACGAAGAAGGTCGTCGAGCATGCGGTCGCGACGTCGGCGACGGGACCCTATTCATTCGTTCCGCCCGGAAATTGGGGCTCGCTGGTGGAGGGCCCCGCCCTGGTTCAATTGCCGAACAACGCCTGGCGGATCTATCTCGACGCCTACACCGAAGGAAAGTATCTCTACTCCGACAGCACGGATGGGTTGCGCACCTGGTCGCCCGTTCAAGAGCTTCCGGGGCTGTCCGGGACAGCGCGCCACTTCGGCGTGATGACAGAGCCGGCATGACGACGACTCGGTAACGGTTCCGCCGTCTGCAATTAGAAATCCGGATCTGTGCACGTTGCCGATCGGTCACCGGTCATCGAGAAGATGGCGAGCACCTACCTTGTCTGGCGGGTCCGAGAGCGTTATCACGTTGTCCCACAATGAATTTCGGCAAGCGTGACCGGTGGAACGTCACGTTCGATGCTAGGTAAGTGAATGACCTGTTGTGTTCGTGAGCGCGACCAGCAGATCGGTGCACGCCAGTTGCGCAGCAGGGTGCTGGGCAATTCGAGTCGCAGGCCTCTGGACATCGGACCTTACGATACTTACACTTGTCTGTATCGTAAAAAACGTAGTTGGCGGGTTGGAGCAAATCATGAGGGACGACAGCGTCAACGCAGGTCACAAGCGCGATCGGATTGTGAATCGGAGCGCGGGTTCCGGACGGTTCGTGTCGAAGGCTGCGGGCCGCTGGCCTGGCCGTACCGGTGTCGCCGCTGGTCGTTCCCTGCCCGGCCCGTCACCGGCAGTGCGTGGTGGGAGCCGTGTCATGGCGGAGCCGCGGATCGCTGGTGGCCGGGCGGTCGGCGCACTGGTGGGGGACCTCCCCAAGAGCCCACTGGAATGGCAGCGGGAGATCACGAGCGTGGTGTCTTCGTTCGAGAGTGCGTCGCGTCGTCCGCCCGGCGGTATCGAGGTCGACTTCGAGTTCCGATTCGATCTTCGTGCGACGGGGCTGGCGCTGCCCTGGCTCACCGACGCCTTCCGTGCCGCACTGGACGCCGCGGATCTCTCCGACGCCAGTGGGGTGGTGATGCGGGCGTTGTTCGACGCCAGCGATACCGATGTGGTCACCATACAGCTGCGGCGGCTGCCACGTGCCACCCGTGCCACCCGTGCCGTCCTCGCCGAGGGCGCCGGTGGTGCCCGGGCATCGCGTTCCGCACGTCGTCTCGCCGATCCGGGCTCGACCGGAGGCGGTGCGGTCGAACTGGAAACCGCGACGGGCAACCTCACCTACGAGTCCCCGCTCTCCCTGTCCTCCGAGACGATTTCCTCGATGGAAGTCTCCGAGATCCTCTCACCGTCGGGGAATGTGAATCGGGCACTGGCCAACGCCAAGCGGAAGGCTCATCAACTCCTCGGGTTGAAGGTCGGCAACCAGTACCGATACCCGCTGTTCCAATTCGACCGCGAGCGCAAACAAATCCGCCCCGTCGCCGAATCTGCCAACCGGCTCATGGAGAGCGACCTCGACCCGTGGGGAACCCTGGACTGGTGGTTCACCGAGAACCCACTGATCGACGACCAGCGGCCGGTGGACCGCCTGATCGCGCAGACGCTGACAGAGGCCGAGGTGCAGCTGATGGTGGCTGCCGAGCAGATGGGCATGGATTGACCGGGTGAGTGAGCGCTACAACGGCCGGCCCCCGCAGACCCGGGTGATCCGCGCGGGCACCGCACTGCACCGAATTTCGGGGACCGGATCTCCGTACCCACCGAACTCGTTCAACAGGAGCGGCATCCGCGCACTCGGTGACTCGCTGCAAGGGCGGTTCGAGCCGATCGACGACTCCCACGGCGGATACCTGTATGTGGCGCTGTCCCTCTCCGGAGCGGTCGCGGAAGGCATCCTCCGCGACATCCCCATCCCGCGGTCGGGGATCGTGCGCCGGAAGCGGCTCGCGGACAAGACGCACACCAAGATGGTCCTGGGCCGCGACGTCACCGTGGCCTCCCTGCTGGATGGTGACCTCCGGTCCCTGAACCTGTCAGGGACCTTGGTCGGTTGCGACCGCTCCGCGTACGCCTGGTCCCGAACCACCTGTCACCAGATCCTCGACACTGACCCGAACACCGACGGGTGATCTACCGTTGCCGCAACAACCCCGCCGAACTCGCCCTGATGCTCCTTGACCGTGGACTTTTGGACTCGACCGCACTCACCATCGCCGAATCCAACGACGTGCTGACCGACCCGGGCACCTTCGACGAGGTGATCAAGGTCCTCGACGAGGTCCACCACCTGAAATACGTGGGTGCGGGCAGCGCCCGGCTCCCATAGCTCGACTCTCACTCGCGGCTCGGGCGCAGTTCGATGCACCGTGGCACCAAGCCGATATTCCAATTAACTTGCAGAGCAGGTTGATTCAATGCGTCGCACGAGATGTCTGCTGAGTTCAACTCGCTGGACGATGCACTCACGTGGTCATTCGAAGGCAAAGCCTGAATTCTCTGCAAGGAGGCGCCAGCGACATCGACACTACGGCTGTTCTGACGCGTCAGCGGTGGGCGGGACGGATGGCTGATCTGTTCGTTGAGGATGTCGCCGTGGCCGGCGTGACGCGCGAAGTGCTCGATCGCGAGCAGGTAGATAAACCGCAGGTTGACGTCGCCGAGGCGACGGTGCGTCCTGGTGTCGTCGAGGTCGAATTCGGCGGCGATCACGCGGGAACGCTCGCCGGCGCGCTCGAATTCGGCGATCACGTCGTCCAAGGTCTCGCTGTCGTCGACGATGAGACCAGCGTCGCCCGGCGTCGTGCCGCCGTCACATTCACTCTCGGGCAGGACTGCCAAGACGTGCTGAAACCAGATCCGTTCGGTGACTGCGGCATGCTCGAGCAATAGATCGTCCACCGACACCGAGGCAGCGGGGCGCTACTCTGCATGGGTATGAAGAACACCGTCTCGATCGAGATCGCCCTGCCACGAGAGACAGTGGTAAAGCTGCTCGCCGATTCGGCACACTTGCCGAAGTGGCTGCGGGGTCTGGTGCTGCACGAGCCGCTCAGTGGGGCGCACGGCCAGGTCGGTACCAAATCGCGGGTCGTGATGCAGATGGGGAAGCAGAAGATCGAGTGCACCGAGACCATCACGCGTCGGGAACCTGCAGACCTGCGCGGGATCCCGACAGGGAGCGTCGTTCACTTCGACCGCGAAATCGTCGGTGAGGGCATGTGGAGCGCCGTGCGAGACCGGCTGACCGAAGCCGGTCCGGAGATGACGCTCTGGGTGAGCGAGAGCGAATACCGGTTCAGCGGCTTGCTGATGCGGCTGGTGGGGCTCTTGATGCCTGGCGCCTTCCGCAAGCAGTCGCAACAGCACATGCAGGACTTCAAGGCGTTCGCCGAGCAGGGAAAGGACGTCCGCGAATCGAAGGACTGATTTACGATCACTGCTCGTCGCCCGAAGAGTGGGGAGAATTCAGAGCTGACGGCGGGCCGACCACTGTCGGGAACGTGCTCGGGGCGGGGTGAGCGGGTGGAGCGGCAAAGGATCGCTCACAGACCTCGGCTACCTAGTGCATGAGTTCGACGCGTCCTCCGGTCCCTCCCGTTCCGTGCTACGACTGCATCAGGAAGTGCTGGCGCACAGTAGGTGTGGGTTTACTGTGCGACGCGCATCGAATCGAATGGTCAGTGCGGAGCGGGTCAGCTGGTCGGGACCGGCGGCGCCAGCGGCGCCGAGGAAGGCTCCTGCGACGGCTGCTGGGTGGGTGGCTCTGTCGGGTTGTTCGGTGGGACAGGCAGGGGTGGTTGTGTGGTCGGGTTGTCCGGCGGCGGCGCGGGGAGTGGCAGTTGTGGGGTCGGGGTGTCGGACGGGACGGGCAGGGGCGGCTGCGGAGGCGGGACCATGGTGATGGGGGTTCCGGGTTGGTGGACGGCAGCGTCTCGGGCGGGAGTGTGAGGGTCGTCGTGGGTAGCGGCGGCGGTGAAGTGGGCAGCAGTTCGGGGGGCTGAAGATCCGTCGGCAGGGTTCCCGGCAGCTGCTCGATTCCCGGAGCTGTCGTGGAACCGGGTGTTCCCGGAACGGTGGCCGGCAGTTCAGCGGTCTGCGTTGGCGCGCCGGTGGTGGTGGTACCGGGCGTCGTCGTCGCAGCCGGCGGCGTGGTCGGGGACATCTTCTCGACCTCCGCGGCCAGCTTCGCCCGCCACACGTCGAGTTCGTTGCGCATGTCGGCGTCGCGCACCCCGCCCGCACGATCGGCGGCACCGTCGAGCAGGTTCTTCGCCGACTCCGCGTCTCCCACGGCGATCAGCCGCTCGGCCTCCTGCAGTTGCGACGTGGTGTCGATCTGCGCGACGGTCGAATCGGCCTGCTGGCTGAACACGACCGACTTGACGCTCCACAGCGGATCGCCGGGTTCGGCGTCGTACGAGAAGATGGTGGCGCCGCCCATGACGACCGCGATTGCGGCGGCAGCGCCCGCGATGGGTCGCAACAGGCGGAGCCTGCCGCGGGCGGCGCTGCGTGCGGAACCGACGTTGTCGGAGGCGTCGATCGCCGCGATCACGTCGTCGAGCAGCGGCCCGGTCGGCATCGGCGTCGACACGATGTCGGCACGCCAATTGGTCAGCAGAAGCGCGAGCTGGTCCTGCTCCGGCGAATCCGTTGCGACGGGACCGCCACCGGCGATCGCGTCGATCAGCGCGTCGTCGCGGCGCACAGCCGTGACGTCCACCGGTGCGTCGTCTCCTGGGAGGTCGGCATCGGGATTGCCGTTGCGATCGGAGCTCCTGGCCAAACCTCTCACCTGCCCTCGTCACTTGCGATGGCTTCGTGTCGAGCCGCGCGAACAGCTCCTGCGGTACTACCCACGGTCGGGGCCCGTCTCCTCGGCTGACATACCGACTACGAGGTGGAGCATGTCTTCCGGTGCCTTTCCGGCAGCGTGCTCAGCAGTTCGTTCATCTGCCTGCTCGCCTTGCGCGTCCAGCGCCCTCTGGTCGGGTCCGTCATCGTTGACTTCGTCATCTGGTTTGTCGGCGCCGGGGTCCGATTTGTTACCGCACGTTAGGGAGGGTGGCAAGAAATCGGAGCCCTCCACGTCGGTTGTGGGTCTGGTGTTGGTTCGAACGCAGTCGGTTGCCGCAGGACCATACCCGTCCTCTGTGGGCCGACCCCGGCGCACTCGGGCGGTCCTGAGGCCCTGGGCCGGGGTCGACGTTTTGTAAGGGGCATCGCGTCGTCTGGGTAGTCGATATTCCTAGGTGGATTATTCCACCGGTGGCCGCTAGCTGGCGAGGCCCAGCAGTTGTCGCACCCCGCGGGCGAGGATGTCGTTGATGAGCGCCGGAGGTTGCCCGCATGTCGGAGTCCAGGTCGAGTGTTCGACGAGCTGGACGAGTGCACTCACCGGCGAAGTCACCGGACTGCAGTCGCCGCCGACAACGGTGGCCGCGTGCATGCTGCTCTTCGCAGTCCTCGCGGCGTGGGTTCTGCGGCCAACCCCGACGTCGACGGTGCGCTTGGAGGTACTGACATCCTTCCGATGGATCGGACTGGGTATGCCTCGCCCGGACTCGCGCGTGCGACGCTTCGTCAAGATCGCAGTCGGGTGTCTGATCGTCCCGGCAGTTCTCAGGTTCTTGAGTTTGACAGCTCTTATCGGTGACGCTCTCTACATGGTCTTGGCCCACTACACTCGCTCGCTGTGGCCGGCAAGGATGCCGCACGGCGACGGACTCATCTTCTGGCTGCTGATCCACATGTCACCCGTGTGATCCACATGTCACCCGTGCAGATCGGAGTTTCCCTCGGCGGGATACGCGCTCGGATTTGAAGCGCAGGCGCTCTCGGCCTTTCATTCTCAACTCGGTGAGTACTTTTCGCACACGCCAGCGACCGCGGATCGGCGATTACGTCCACCCTGATCCCGCGGACGGCCTCGGACCTCGATGTGTGCTCTATCGCCCGGGGCACCGTTTGTGCGCCTTCAATAGGGAAGCGAACCGACCGTGACTTTCCTCCGGCCGCAGACCATGATGGAACCAACCGGTCTTGTCGAGAAATTTGTGTCATAGCGTGATGCTGGAATGGGCCAGGCAACAGGCTGTCTCAAAACCCATGTTGGCGAATTGCCCGGCGTCCGGTCTCGATGTCCGGAACGCGCAAGTCCGCAACCTGGAGGTCCGCAATGGCTGACTACAACAGCGTCGTTTCGTTGTCCCGCGCGGAATTTGAGCAGTCGGGGCCGAGTGAGGCCGAACTCGAAGACGAAACCAAGTCAACGAAATCCGATGACGAAGATATTGCACGGATGGAGCGGCTCCTGGATCTGAGGGAAGGCATGCTGGCCGGTGATCGGTATTACCTGGAAAGAATGTATTGCCGATGCGGACGTTTGCTCACGATGTACGATTTCGTGTTCACCGGACTGGTGGATGGCGGCCACTCGAAGTCGCTGATCGTGCATACATTTGTCGGAAATAAACTTGTTGTCAACGAGCCACGACGCATCAGATGTTCGGCGTGTGGCGAAATCGCGCGGCATAGCCCGTGGTACCGGATGCCGCAGAGCTATGGTTGCAGGCCGGCCCATCTGGAATAGAGGCAAACCTCCCGCACGTGCGGGAAGCCTAGCCTTCCGAGTGTCGAAATCGCCTGTTGATGCCCTGTTCATTCGGCATCTGGTCACCGATCCGTTGCCCGGGCATCTTCTGAACGGATTTAGCATCGTAGGTATGGTGCACGGACGATGTCGACGTGAGCGGTGACGTGGCGGATGACGATGGTGGTCATGCTCGCGGGACCAATTGCACTCATAACCCTGTTGGCGGTGCTCACTGGCGTGGGTGAGTATCGCCGAACCAATAAGTTGGGCTGGTCATTGTTGGCTGTGTCGTATTTCCCAGCCGTCTGGATTGCCTGGTAAGTCCGCGACGGTTTCGGCCAAGCGACACGGGCACACCCTGCCTGACTTGCTGCAGCCCGGTAGCCGATCAGCGATCGCCTACTGACCTGTGCGGCGCCGACGATCCGCGGGCCAGGGGCCACCCCGGAGCGGCCGGTCGGCGAGCGTGCGTTTCTCGTTGTCGCGGAACCGTGGTTCGTAGTGGTGAAAGAACACCTTGCCGACCAGGTCGCGTCGACTGCGGACGCCGGTCTTGTCGAAGATGCTCTCGAGATGTTTTTGGACGGTGTATGCAGATACGGAGAGTGCCGCCGAGATCTGCGAGGTCGACGCCCCTTGCAACACCATCGCGGTGACTTCCCTCTCGCGCTCGGTCAGCCCGTAGGCCGACATCAGCAGGGGGTAGAGCCGGCTGGGGTGCGCGGGCTCGACGATCACGGCGATCCGCTGGTGGTCGGTCGACGCCAGGCACGCACCGTGCAGCACCAGCCACGCTCCGGAGCGGGAGAGCACCCGTGAGAGTGCGACCTCGCCGACGTGATCGCGGTCTTCCGCGGAACGCAGCACTCGGCCGGCGAGAGCGATCACGGCGGCCGGCAACTCGCCGCGATCCCAGTTCCCGCCGGGAAGATCCGCCATCCACCGGTCGACACCCGGAGTGGCCGATTCGACGTCCCAATTGTGGTCGAGGACGAGCAGGCCCGGTGAATCGGAATACTCCGGCTCCTCCGCCTGCCCGTACAGCAGCGCACGTCGGGCGCCGCCGGCGAGGATCGGCGAAATCTCACGGAGGAAAGACTTCTCCGTGTCGGTGAACCGGGGCATGCCCTCGTCCCGGTAGAGCGACAGCGCTCCCCAGGTCTCGCCGGAGCGGGTGCGCAGTCGGACGATCAACTCCTGATCGCCACCGAGTGTGCGGTTCCGACGCCAACGCGGGCTCTGCGACGGATCCCCGTCGGTTGCGTCGTGCAGCGTGGAAATCCCCGTGGCCGAACGCATCACATCGGGCACCGACTGGACATCGTCCTCGTAGTACTCGGCGGCCAGCCACTCATTGGGGAACTCGTCCATGCCGAAGTGATAGTGGCTGGTCATCAGCAACGACAACGGATCGACGGTGAACCAGCACGGCGTCCAGAAGTACGGGACCACCCCGGCCACGACGTCCGACGCGTCCTGCCACAACGCGACGAGGCCGCACGGTGCGGCGCACACTCGTGCGATCTTGTCGGCCGCGCACTGCACGGAATCCGTGCTCACCCGTCCATCCTAGGAGCCCGGACCGACCGCCGGAAATACCAGAAATCTGGAATGGTGCCCCCGCCGTGCCGGGCCTAGCGTCGGGGCATGTCCAAGTCCGAGACCGCGAAGGTGCGGCTGAGTCCCCCGTCTCCCCGATTGATGAGGCTGGTCAATCCGTTGGTCCGACGTGCCCTCACGACCCGGTCGTTGGGTCGGCGCATTCGGCGCCAAGGAATGATCGAGTTCACCGGACGCCGTACCGGGCGCATCTTGCGGGTGCCGGTGTGCCTGCACCACGTCGGCGGTGACACGCTGATCTTCACCGAGCGGCCCTGGCGGTTCAACTTCACCGGCGGCGCACCGGTGACGGTCACCCACCGGGGCTTGGTTCGCCGGGGGCGGGCCCTGTTGCTCGAGGCCACCCCCGCCGAGGGCGGCTCCGCATTCCGTGCCGCTCTCGACGACGGGGCCTCACCGTTCGAACTCGGCCTGAAGGTTCCCCGGGGATACGTCCCTTCTGACGCCGAGCTGGCCGAGATCGCCCGGTCGCTGATCCGCGTCGACTACGAAGCCTGAGGAGAGTTCCCATGCGCATCAACAGAATACGTCCTGACATCGCGGTCCTCAGCGACGAACTGGAAGTGCCCGGCATCGGACACCTCCCGGTGAACGCCTACGTTCTCCAGGCCGCCGAACCGGTGGTCGTCGACACCGGACTGAGTCTGCCCGACCGCGGGTTCCTGGACGCAATCGGATCGGTGGTCGACCCCGCCGACGTCGAATGGGTGTGGCTGACCCATCCGGACCGCGATCACACAGGCTCGCTCTTCGACCTGCTCGACGAGGCGCCCCACGCACGGCTGATCACCACCTTCGCCGGTGTCGGCATCATGTCGTGCGAACGATCCGTCCCGTTGGACCGCGTGTACCTGCTCAATCCGGGGCAATCCCTCGATGTCGGCGATCGCCGGCTGACCGCGCTGCGTCCGCCGCTGTTCGACAATCCGAGCACGGTCGGTTGCTTCGACGACCGCAGCGGATCGTACTTCTCGTCCGACTGCTTCGGGGCCCCGATGGAGACCGCGGAGCTCGCCACCGCCGATGATATCGGCTACTGCCTGCCGAGCGCCGTACGCGCCGCCCAGCACCTGTGGGCCACCGTGGACAGCCCCTGGGTGCACACCGTGGACCAGGAGAAATTCATGGCCACCGTGTCGGCCCTGAGCGCTCTCGAGCCCCGACTCCTCCTCAGCACTCACCTTCCACCGGCGGAGGGCCGCACTGCGGAGTATCTCGACATGCTCGCCGCCGCCCCGCAAGCCGATGCCTTCGTCGGACCCGACCAGGCCGCGCTCGAGCAGATGCTGGCAGATTTCGAACCAGCACACTGAAAGTCCCGAGGGGTGGAGCACGACCTTGGTCACGGAGTACTCACCACGACCGGACGCAAAAGCCGCAAGCAGCGCCGCAACTACGTTCGCGCGATCCGGTGCCAAGACAGGGTGTGCGTCGTGATGCTCCGCCCCCGCCCTGGCCCTCGAGCGGCCTCTGGCCGCGACGCCGCACTTTGCCGGGGACTTGTTCACCCGCTGAGGTTGATCGATGTGCCGATGCCTCGTGCAGTGGCGCGTTCGATGACGAGCTCGGCTGTGGCGAGATCTTGGAGTCCGATGCCGACCGATTCGTACAACGTGATGTCGGTATCGGACATGCGGCCTGCAGCCTTGCCGACGATGACATCACCCAACTCGGTGCGTGCATCGTCTTCGGTGATGAAACCTTCGGAGTTCGCGAGGAGCACGCCCCCCGATTTGGCCACTGCCGTCGGGAAGCTATCGACGACTACTTTTGCTCGTTGCATTCCGATGCCGTCGATTTCCCGGTGATCGGCGCGAGGCGGTGCACCGACTGCATTGACATGTTGTCCCGGTCTGAATGACACACCACGCACGATGGGCCGCCGGGACGGAGTGAGCGTGCACACGATGTCGGAGACCGCCAGGACATCCTCCGGGGATACCGCCGATTCGACCGGGATGCCGAGAGTTGCTGTTGCAGAGCGGAATCTGCCTATCGTCTCGGCGCTGCGTGACCAGACCACGATACGTGTGATGTCCCGAACGGCGGCGATTGCGAATGCATGCTCCACCGCCAAGTTGCCGGCGCCGATCATCCCGAGCATCGAGGGGGACCGCCTCGCGAGATGGTCGGTGGCAACCGCACTCGCGGCGGCGGTACGGATCGCAGTGATCGCCCCCCCATCGAGGATGGCAAGGGCCTCACCGGTGATGGTGGAGGACACCATGATCGTCGAGCGCTGGGTCGGCAGCCCGCAGTCGCGGTTCGCAGGTACGTCGCACAGGAGTTTCACCGCCACCACCCCGAGTCGTCCTGCGCTATTGATCGCAATGGCGAGATGACAAGCTGACCTGAGATCAGCCCTCGCAGCAGCGCATTTGCGCAGCGAATGCCCCACGTGTCGAAAGACACCTCGTACTCATGGGGAACGTGGGGAAGATCGGACCCGTCCGTTCCGTCGTCGTGGCTGCTCATCACGCAAGCGTAGATTCGTGAAGGCCGCAAGCCCTTGATCGACATACGTGCCATCCGATGGCATCCATCCACCGCCGTTGCCCGATCAAGGATCCGCTTACGGAACGAGGGCCGACCGCAATCGGCCTGCGCTCGAACCACTTCGTCCCGGTGCAGGTTCCTCATATTGGTACCCGCAGATGAGTGGCTGGATCGGAGTGTTGAAGGTGACGGGCGCCCTCACCGCTGGTCCGGCTGCCTTCCTGTCTCTTGGCGAGGCCACCCCGGCTCCCTCGAGCACGCCTGGCTGGTTATCGCGGCGCGGTCAGAATCAATTCCGGGCTGGGTCGGGTGTTCTCTCGTTCAGAATCTGTTTGGCGTGCACAACGAATCGGTCGGTCATCGGGTGTCTGTTGTGGCGCGGCCAGGTGAGGTAGACCGGGACCGGACTCGTGTTCGGCAGCGGCAGATATGTGACCCCCGGATGGGGGTGGCTGTACTCGGTGGCATCGCTCGTCACACCGATCGCGGCACCCGTGGCGATGGTCGTCAGCCACTCGTCGACGTTCGCCACGACAACTGTCTTCTCCGGGCGGCTGCTCTTCGGCCACAGCTGCAGGTCTGCCGTTCCTGCATTCGAACACAAGGCGATTCGATGTGAAACCAGATCATCGAGCGACAAGGCGCCCTTGCGGTTCAGCGGATCGTCGTCGGCGAGGGCGAGCATTCGGTTCTCGTGGCCGAGCAGTGCGTGCTCGAAGGCGGGTGGTCCTGGTTTCGCGCGGAAGAACGCCATGTCGATCTCGCCTTTCCGCAACGCCAGGGCGGGGTCGTCGACGCGACGGACCACCAGTTCGGTCCCGGTGTCGACCTTCCAGGTCCGCAGCAACGCCACCGTATGACGACCGAGGGCCGACCACGCGAAGCCGACGCGCAGCGGCGCCGGGCCCGCTTGCACCTCGGCGACGGCCTCGTCCACGCTCTGCAGGATCCGATGTGCACGCTCCCAGAGCAGCTGCCCCTGCGCGGTCAGCTCCAGGTGCCGGGTGCTGCGGTCGACGAGTTTCGTCCCGATCCGTTCCTCGAGTTGCCCGAGTGTGCGTGAGAGCGCGGGCTGCGCCACATGCAGCACCGCGGCCGCACCGGTGATGCTGCCCTCGTCGCCGATGGCGGCGAGGGCACGCAGATGCCGCAACTCGATATTCATTACTGCCGAGCATAACACCACATGAAATAGCATTTCTCAACGCTGAGTGGCGTGGTTAGCGTTGCCCTCATGAACATTCTGCTGATCGGATCGTCCGGCCGCCTCGGCTCCGCCGTCCACACCGCTCTCGCCGACCGCGGCCACAAGGTCCTCACCGCCGGCCGCACCTCCGGGGACTTCCGTGTCGACCTGACCGACCCCGCCTCCGTCGCCGCGCTCTACGAGAGCATCGGCGCCGTCGACGCCGTTGCCAGCGCCGCCGGCACCGTGCCCTACAAGACCATTCGGGAGATGACGGCCGACGACTACGCTGCCGCCTACGACGGCAAGGTCCGCAGTCAGGTCGAACTGGTCCGGCAGGGCATCCACCGCATCGCCCCGACCGGGTCGTTCACCCTCATCACCGGGATCCTCGCCCGCATCCCCATCGCCACCGGAACCGCCGCGTCCCTGGCCAACGGCGCCGTGGAGGCGTTCGTGCGCGCCGCTGCCGTCGAGATCGCCCCGCAGCGCGTCAACGCGATCAGCCCGACCGTGTTCACCGAGGCCCTCGACGCCTACGGCGACTACTTTCCCGGCTTTCCTGCCGTCGACCTCGCGGATGTCGCGCAGGCGTACGTGCGCTCCATCGAGGGCGTCCAGACCGGTCAGATCTTCGCCCTCGACTGACCTACGACGAGCTCCCAAGTCCATCCACACAGTCGCCGAGACCTCCCTCTCGGCATGGAAGCGGCCCGAAACCATGAACAGCACACCATTCCCCGCCACACCTACACACTCCGCGTACGACGTCGTCGTCATCGGCGGCGCCACCAGCGGCTCCGCGGTCGCCTGGTACCTGGCTACCAACCCCGACTTCACCGGCTCCGTCCTCGTGGTCGAACGCGAACCGTCGCTGAAGAATTCGGCCACCATGGCGAGCAACAACTGCATGCGCCAGCAGTTCGCCACCGAGATCAATATCGAGATCGCGCAGTACGCCGCCGAGTTCGTGAAGAATTTCCGCGAGAACCTCGGCGGTGGCTCCGAGATCCCGCACCTGCCGATCCGGAACTTCGGCTACCTCTACCTCGCCGACAACGACGAGTTCGCCGAAACCCTGCGCCAGGACCAGCGTCTCCAGGCCTCCACTGGGGCAGGGACGACGATCCTCTCGCGTGAGGAGATCGCCGCGAAGTATCCTTTCTACCGCGTCGACGACATCGTCGCCGGCAGCCTCAACACCGTCGACGAGGGCGCCTTCGACGCCCTAGTGATGGTCGACTGGTATCGACGCAAGGCCCGCGAACACGGCGTCGACTACATCGAGAACGAGGTCGTGTCGATCAGTCGGACCGGGGATCGCATCGACACGCTCACCCTCGCCAGCGGCGAAGTGATCGCCGCCGGGACGGTCGTCGACGCCGCCGGTACCCGCGCCGCGCACGTAGCGCGGATGGCCGGGGTGGACCTCCCCATCGAGGCACGCCGCCGCTACACCTACATCTTCTCCGCGGAAAGGCCTCTTGCTCAGGACCTTCCCCTGACCATCGACCCGACCGGGGTGCACATGCGCTCCTACGGCGCGCACGACTACCTCGTCGGCTGCCCACCCAGCCACGACGACCCAGCGGTCGACGTCGACGACTTCGACTACCCGGAGGACATCTGGGAGAACAAGATGCTGCCCGTGATCACCAAGCGTCTCCCTGAGCTCGGCGCCGTCACCGTGACCAACTCCTGGGTCGGCCACTACGAGTTCAACACCTTCGATCACAACGCCATCATCGGCCCACATACCGAAGTGCCGAACCTGTTCATGTGCAACGGCTTCTCCGGCCACGGCAGCCAGCAGGCACCGGCCTGCGGCCGCGGAGTCGCCGAACTGATCACATACGGCGAATTCCGCACCCTCGACCTTTCCGCACTCTCGCACCGGCGGATCGCCGAGAACCGGCCACTGGTCGAACGCGCGGTCATCTAGCACGATTCCGTCGCCGGCACCGTGTGGGGTGATCCCTGAAGCCAGTCCATTAGGGATCACCCCACACGGATCTCGGCTGCACCCCTTGGCCGCGACATGCCTCTCCGTTCATGAACATGGTTGGCATCACCCTTACGGCGCCTGCATTCCACCCAGGAGATGACCGGTGACCGATCCCTCACCGGTTGTCGACCGGGTCCTGACGACCTACTCGTCGTCCGTGTCGAGTTCGACGCAGTGCCACGTCACGGTCCTGTCCGCCGGTACGCCGACGCGCTCGGTGAGTGTAGGCGGTCCCGACGGGTCCACCGAGTAGCCCCCGTGTGGGGCCGGGTTGCGGTTTGCTTCCCGAGTGATGAGGGCGCGGCGAAGAATGCGGCCACATGTCGTCGGCACAGTTTGGTGAAACAAGTGCAGGTATCTGTCGTACATCAGGCAGCCAGAGATCGTGGCGGGACCCTCAGATTCTTTCCAGTCCGGGAGCAGCGCTGAGACGTGGTCATTGCTGTGAGCTATCCATTCGTATTCGCCGGGGCGGTTCGCGGCGACCCTTTCGACTTGGACTGCGACGTCTCGGCTCACCAATTCTGCTGGCAGCATCTCCGGCCGACACCACTCAGTAGTGGCTTCGATCCGATCTCCGATATGCAGGCGCTCGTACCCGGGTTCGAGGTCCACCAGCATCCAGATCCGCACACCATCAGCATGACGCTTTGGGTACGTCCCGGTGAGGGGGCGCTATCGCGGTTTCCGGACTCTCACTCGCACTGATATGCGGTCTGGGTACTTGGACTTGAATCTGGGAGGTTCGCGAAAACGGTCAATATGCCGCAGACGTAGGCGCGGGACAGCTTCCATTCGTTGTTGGAACGCACGAAGGGGATCGGCCCCACCGGGTACGGCTCCATGCGATCGATGTGGCCCTGCCCAGTCGCGTTGATCATGTCCGGGCCGACGGGTTCGACGGTGGTGAACTGGATGTATTGGGGTGAGGGCTGCGCACCCCAGGCCCGCGCGATGGGCAGGGCCTGGCCGCTGGGGCCCTCCAAGAGTCGCGCGCGGTCCTCCTCGCGTATGGAGTAGTTGGTTGTGGCGTTGTAGAGGGCGGTCAGTTGTTCGGCGGTGGGGACGAGATCGGTGATCGGCGCCGGCGGCGGTGCGAACTGGGTGGATTGGACGAAGACGGTCGGATCGCGCGATTCGGTGTCATCGGCGGGCGAGCAGGCGCAGGTCGCGGTTGCGATCGCGACAAGAGCGCTGGCACCTATCGCAGCTTTCCTCACCCTCATGATCTGGGTATCGCCCCGAGTCCACGCAGCGTGACAACCCGTGCCGCACGAGCTCCCTCGAAGCATCTCCATCAGCGATCGGGTGCCGGTCATCGATCGATGATCGGACCGATCAGGGATCGATGACCGGCCACCGCACCCACCTTCTTGTGGGAACCTGCATAAATGGTTGCTTCGTCTCCGTCGTTGATTGCATCCCACCGGCTGTCCCTTGTCATGGACTACGGACAGTTCTACTTGTCCGGTGATAGTTCTCCCGACAGCCAGGAAGACCTGGAAGAACTTGTCGGGGAAGCTCTGAGCGACGGAACGATCGCAAGCAGCCAGACCTCCGCCGTTGTTTTGTCCCCGCACCAGAACAACTTCGACATGCAGATGGCGATCGAAGTCTGGGACCAGAAACCACCCGAGGACCGAGGAGACTGGGACCAGGTGGTGGACCTCGTCGTCGAGATCGATCAAGACGGAACCCTGCTACTCGATTCCCCTCCTGGTGGAGAACCACACCGTGTGACGATCGATCCCGGCCGGTACCGCGTGGAAGTATGCGGCCGCGGCTTCGTGGCCCTCGGTTGGCCCGGCTCGATCGAACCCGGGGACACGTGGCGCATCCGCTTGTGGCCGGCCATCTCTACAACCGATGCCCTCCCACCGAGGAAGCTCTGGACCGAGACAGACACCACGACGAGTGATGCGGATTCTGCAGAAGCTGGGCTGGAATTGACGCCTACATCGTCTCGGACGATGAACGACAGCCCTACGTTCTCGCCGGGGGACGATTTTGCGATCTGGGGAGGTATACCCCCGACAGCCGAGCTTCTCGCAGCCGGGTCGATGGCGCCGAACCTCTGTCTCCTGGACCGCGCCCTCGCGGAAGCGATCGCCTCGTCATCGCCCACCACTCAACGCTCGATTGCCCGGTGGGCTGCCCGGACAGCGATCGAGCGAGCGAACCTGAGCAACACGCAGTGGGTCCAGGACGGACTTGACGCGGTCGAAGAACACGTCGCGCTTCCTGCGCCGTTCGACGGTCTCTTCAATGCGCGGCAGCGGGTCGAGACCGATCCCGCCCTTCGGCGGCTCCGTGCTCGCGCGAAGCCAGCTCTCAGAAACCAGCAACTCGGGCGGCAAGTATTCGCCGTCAGTTCACTCACCAGCGCTGGGGCCGCCGATCCAGCGCGGGCGGCCCTGGACGCGACCTACTATGCGGTAGTCGATGATGAGGAGACCCGGGTGTTGTTAGGCGAAATCCGGTCGAAGTTCCTTCCTCGATAGACCGTTCGCCTTCATCAAGAACGTCCGCCGGTGCGGCCGGCTCGGCGAACGTTCGAAAGGACTGAAATCGCTAGGCACTGGAGACTGAGTAACCGTCGTGTTGAGGTCGGTGGGCGCGTTTGATCGCCCGGTACACCGTCGACCGGCCCACCGAGAACAAGTCGGCCAGTTCGGCCGTCGAGTACTCGCCTGACGCGTGAAGTTCGACCAGGTGCCGTTCCTGGCGTGGGTTGAGCTTCGGCTTCTTGCCCTTCAGGTGTCCCTTCGCCTTCGCGATCCGCATCCCCTCCCTCGTTCGTGCCCGAATCAGGTCGCCCTCGAACTCGGCGACCATCGCCAGGACGTTGAACAACAGGCGGCCGACGGGGTCGGTCGGATCGTGCAACGAGGCTCCGATCTGCAGGCACGCGTTCCGGGACGTGAGCTCGTCGACGATGTCCCGGGCATCGGGCAATGAACGGGCCAGGCGATCCAACTTGGTCACCACGAGGGTGTCGGTGTTCCGGCACGCTGCAAGGGCGTTCTGCAGACCGGGCCGCTGACGATTGGTGCCGGTCAAGCCGTGATCGACGTAGATCCGTTCCGGTGAGACCCCGAGCCCGAGCAGAGTGTGCTGCTGTGCGGTCAGGTCTTGCTGATCGGTGGACACTCGTGCATACCCGATGTACATCGCTGATTCCCATCTCTTGAACGCACAACGCCGGCGGCGCGGTGCTTGGGACTCAACGGTCAGATAACACGACGAGGCAGACTAGACCCGCCCCCGGTGGACCAGTGCCGTAGTGCATTGCCGTTGGCGCATCCAGCATCGGCTTGCTGTCGGCTCCTCGATCCCCGTCCAAGTCAGTCGCCACGGTGGCTGCACTCAACGAAGTCTCGGCCACTCTTGAGGTCTCGGCCCGATTCATTGTGCTTTCCGGATCTTGACTGTCCGTACGATGTGGTGGATGCGCGATCGGTTGAAGACTCGGGGCCCGCAGGTCCGCAACGGGTGGTTATGGCTCGGATCTGGGGTAATAGTGGTTGCTCTCCTCATCGCGGGTATGTTCACCGTTTCGCGGGTGTTTCATAACGACCCTTGCGACTCCGCTCTCCCGTTAGCGTCCGAGCTGGGACTACATCTTTCCGACGACGACGATGTCGTCTCCTGCGAATGGCACTCGAGCTTCCCGGACTCCTCCGGAACTGTCATGGTGCGTACTGAATCACACACCACGCGAGAGGCCTTGCTGGAACGGTCCGGTGTCAGCGAGGAGATTGACCGACGGAGAGTAAGTCTGGACGACGGCCCGTTTCGCGAAGAGATGCGGAGACCGAATCTCGAACGCAGCGAGCAGGTGTACATAGCAACCGCACCTAATGGCCACCAGCTAAGAATCAGCTACGACGAAGGTGTGGAGTCCGGACTCCTGCTCACCGTGCGGGCTATCCAGGTGTGATTACTCGTCCTTCACCGCGTGCCGCTACCGGTTCGGCCATCGGGCGAGGCCTGCGCCGAGCACCATGGGGCAGCGATCATCTCCGCCCGGAAGCGGAACGCTGAGCGGAGCACCGGATGGTGATCCGTCGTCGGTCAACTGCGCACCCTATAGCGCAGGTGAAGCACCCGGTTGCCCTGAATCACCACGTCGGGATCCTCCAACAGGTGCTGCGCGTGGACCGACCCGAAGTAGCGCTTGCCGGACCCGAACACGACGGGTACGACGTCCATGCGCACCTCGTCGACCAGGCCCGCGGCAAGCACCTGGCCACCGACGTCGCCAGCGGCGACCTCGACGATGCGGTCACCCGCAAGCTCCTGCGCCTTTGCCACGGCTGCCTCGACGCCGTCGACGAAGTGAAACGGCGCCTCGGGTTCCAACCCTCGGGCTCCGGCCGGTGCGTCACGACGACCACGTGGTCGATCCCGCCAGGAGGCTTCCCGTCCCAGCCGTCCGTCATGTCGAAGACGTGGCGGCCGACGAGTGTCGCCCCGATCCGGTCCCAGTACGGCCGGGTGTAATCGTAGGACGTCTGCGACACCTTCACCTCGCCGCTCTCGTCCAACGGGACGTCACCGCTGGACAGCCAGTCGAACAGCGGTCCGGGCTGGTCATTCTCGTCCGCGACGAAGCCGTCCACCGACACCGAGCTGTACATGACCACCTTGCCCACGGGGCTCTCTCTTGCTTTGGGGTGCACCCAAATTAGCGTGTCGTGAGCTGTCGCTGTTGTACGAAATCAATCGGCCGGCAGCGGCCGGCTGTCCAGCGCGGGACGCCCCGAAAGCCGGCCGTTGACCGGAACCCGCTGAACTGCGCAGTCCCGGTAGCCCCGTCCGGTGACGATCGTCATTCCGGGGCGCTGATCGGGACATCCTTGCGGAAATCGTGGACACGGGGAGTGGGCGCGTTTCGCCGCAGCACGTGGTAGGGCTGGCTGCCGAGAAGTCATTCCGTTTCCCGCGGCGTCGACTCCTCCTGCTGGTCGAGGACGCTGACGGTGACGCCGTAGGGGAGGAACCGCACCGAACGGTGGGGATCGGTGTTGTGTTTGTGGGCGCGAAGGGCATCGAGTTCGGTGGCATACACCTGCTCGACGCGGGCGACGCCCTCGCCGTCGACGGTGTAGATCGCCCACACGCCGTCGCCCGTTTCCCCGGTCGTCTCCGGCTTCGGCGCGGCGCGCGGCGACCGGGCGAAGTCCGCGAAGACGCCCGTCCACGGGATCTGGGAATCCGCCTGGTCCAGGAACCTGACTATCCGGTCCTTGACGCCCTGCAACTCCTCGCCGGCCTCACGGATCACGCGGTCGAGATCGTCGGGGTCGAACCCGAACGGCCTGTTGTCGCTCATCACTGTCTCCTGACTTCGGCGGGACACCTCCAGTGTGGTCGCGGATGCCGATCGGCGCCACGAGGGTCGCCGATCGGCATCCGAGCTGACATCTATGCACATGCGAGGGACATCAAGCGCTCGGTGCCGCGTAGACGCGATCACCACCCACATAGGTGAGGACGGCCCGGGTCTCGGCAATCAGGTCGGCGGGTCCGGTGAACGGATCCCGGTCGAGGACCACCAGGTCGGCGCGTTTGCCCACCTCGATGCTTCCCGTGTCGTCGAGGTGGTTCACGTACGCGGACCCGGCGGTGTAGGCGGTGAGTGCGGACGTGAGGTCGATCCGCTGCTCCGGTAGGAACACCGGACGCCCCTGACCGTCTCGACCCGGCAGAACCCGATTGACCGCGACATGGATTCCATGGATGGGGTCGGCACTGCTGACCGGCCAGTCGCTGCCGGCCGCCAGAGTCGCGCCCGAGCGGAGCAGGGAACCGAAGGGATACTGCCGCCGCGTGCGTTCGTCCCCGAGGAAGGGGATGGTGAGCTCGTCCATCTGCGGCTCGTGGGCTGCCCACAGCGGTTGCATGTTGGCAGTGGCACCGAGCGCGCGGAACCGGGGGATGTCGGCGGGGTCCACGACCTGCAGGTGGGCGAGGTGCGGGCGGGTGTCGCGGAATCCGTTCGCGGTCCGGGCGGCCTCGACCGCGTCGAGCGCGTCACGCACGGCGCGGTCGCCGAGCGCATGGAAGTGCACCTGAAATCCGAGGGCGTCGAGCTCGGTGACGAAATCTCGCAGTTTGTCCGGGTCGACGAAGCTGGTTCCGGAATGTGTGGTCGCGCAGCCACATCCATCCAGATACGGGGAGATCATCGCCGCGGTGCGGGATTCGGCGACACCGTCGAGCATGATCTTCACGGTGTCGGCGCGCATCCTCCCGACGCGGAGACGGGAGCGTCGCCGGAGTAGGTCGGGGATCTGCTCGGATCCCCGGTCGCGATCCCACCACAGGGCGCCCGCGACCCGAGCGGTGAGGGACCCGTCGCCGGCCGCGGTCAGGTAGGCGTCGGAGACGTCGGAGATGCCGGAGGTGTCACCGAGCAGCGCGTCCTGCCAGGCGGTGATTCCGAGCGAATGCAGGTGCTGCTGTGCGTGGAGCAGTGCCTCGAGTCGGTCATCGGGGGTGTGCTGTGGGATGTGGCGTCCGACCAGGTCCATCGCGGACTCCTGGAGCATTCCGGTCGGCTCGCCGTCGGCATCGCGTTCGATGCGGCCGCCGATGGGATCGGGAGTCTCACGGGTGATGCCGGCGATAGCCAGGGCCCTCGTGTTCACCCACGCCCCGTGGTGGTCGCGGTTGGGCAGGAACACAGGCCGGTCCCGCACCACGGTGTCGAGGAGTTGCGCAGTGGGTGTGCCGCCGTCGAACGCCTCCATCGACCACCCGCCGCCCACGATCCACGGCAATTCCGGATGCGCATCGGCATAGCTGCGGACGGCAGCGAGGGTGGAAGCGGCATCGCTCGTGCCAGTGAGGTTGCAGCGGGCATACTCCAGGCCCGCCACCACCGGATGGATGTGCGCGTCCTGGAAGCCGGGCAGCAGCCTGCCGGTGAGGTCGACGACCTCGGTGCGGGCGCCGATCAGCTCCCGGATCTCGTCGTGGCCGACGGCCGATATCCGGCCACCGGTGACGGCTACCGTCGTGGCTCGGCGGCGCGCCGGATCCATGGTGGCAATCGATCCGCCCGTGAAGACCAGATCTGCGGGTAGTGCTGACATCGAGAATCTCCTGTCGGGAAGTGCTTTCGTCGGTATTCGGATCACGCGGCGGTGCGCTGATCAGGAACGGGTGGTGACGGCGATCTCGGCGGGCGCACCTCCACCGAGCAGGTTCGCGTCGTCGGCGTCAGTTCCGCGGCCGGTGACGAAATAGGGCGATCGGCGGACCCATTTCGCATGCGCGGCCACCATCAGCCCCGACATCACGACGAGGATCGGGAACAGTAGCTGAAACCACCCGTTGGTCGCGCTGATCTCGAGATGATCGGCCGAGGTGTAGAAAATCCAGCCCAGATATCCGCCGAGCGCCAGCAGCACCAGGGCACTGATCCCGGGAAACACGACCGCGCGCAATCCCTCCCACGGATGTTCCCGCAGGAGCCCGCGGAACCGCACAGCGGCCGCGAGTGCCGTCAAGCCGTACCAGAGTGCGACCACCAGTCCGATCGAACTGATGCCTGCACCGAGAAGATCGCTCAGCTTGGGGATGACCGTGGCCAGGAGCGCGACCACGGCGGAGATGCCGCCGAGCAGCACGGTACCGGCCGCGGGGGTTCCGTAACGGGAATGGACACGGGTCCACACCGGGCCGAGTGTGCGGTCTCTGCCCATCGCGAACAGTCCACGCGCACTGGGTATCACGGTGGCCTGGAGTGAGGCGACGACGGAGAACATCAGCGCCAACACGGGGAGCGCGGCCAGCGGTTGATCGGCGAGCGCTTCGCCGAGATACGCGAGCCCGACGGTCCCGTTGTCCGCGAGTTCCGCCGGGGAGAGAACGCGCTGGAACGCCACCGCGCCGAGCAGGAACAAGCCGAGGACCAGGAAGACGGTGATCACACCGGCGCGGGACGCGTCGCGCGGATCGCGCACCTCCTCGCTCACACTGAACGCTGCTTCGAAACCCCAGTAGAAGAAGACGGCGATCACCATGCCCTGCGCCAGCACGGCGAACGACGGAATTGCGAAGGGGTTGAACCAGGAGAGCGAGAATGGCTGGCTCCCGGCGAACAACCCGTACACGCAGAAACCGATCAGCACGACGTACTCGAAGACGAGGAGGTACTTCTGCAGTCGTGCCGCCACCGCGACGCCGCGGACGGCGGTGAAGGTCACCGCTCCCAGAACGGTGAGTCCCAGCAGCGTCGACTGCAGTGTGGAATCGGGATCGAGGGGGAGTCCGGCGACACTGTGCACGCCGGCCATACCGCCGAGCTGCAGGATCGCCGACCCGGCGATCGCGGTGGTGTAGGCCATGAACACGACGACGGCGACGATGGCCATCCAGCCGGTGAGGAACCCCAGCCACGGACTGAGGCTGCGGCCCACCCAGACGTAGCTGTTGCCGCAGTTGGGTTCGACCCAGTTGAGCCGGGCATATCCGCTGGCGATTCCTAGAATGGGCACGAACGCCAGCAACAGCACCACCGGCATCTGGAGACCGACCACGGTGGCGACGACTCCCAATCCGACACCGATGCTGGTCGTCGCCGCGGTACTCGAGGCGGCGATCGCAATGCCGTCCATCACACCGAGGGTTTTGCGGAAGGCCGTCGCGCTGGGCGCGCCGGCCGCGCCGTCGTTCACTGTTGCCATCTGCGTCGCTTTCGTTCGAAGGGTGGGGAGGGGCGACGCCAGGCCGGATCCGGACTTCTCACGGCCGGTGCCTGGGGTTTCGCTCCCTGCCTGTGACATGCAACACTGTCGATGTCGACCTGGTCAACGGTGTTGGCATAAGACGGCGGCGAGGGAAGGAGCCCCGGAATTGGCGAAGCAGATGGTCTCGGATTCGCCCAGGAGGAGGCGCAGGCCGACGAAGCAGGGTGTCGTTCTCTCGGAGCAGACGATCATCGAGACGGCGTTGCGGTTGCTGCGGCATCACGGCAGCGCGGGGTTGTCCGCTCGCCGTCTCGGGGCCGCGCTGGGGGCCGACCCGAGCACCCTGTACCGGTACTTCCACGGCATCGACGACCTGACGCTGGCGATCGCCGACGAGCTGATCGGCCGGTCGTTTCACGGCTGGGAACCCACCGGGGACTGGTGGCGAGACCTGTACGCACTCGGAATACGTTCGCATGCGGCATATCTGGACCACCCGCAGGCGGCAGTCCTGTCGGCCAGCAGAGTCAGCGGCCGCGCCTCCGAGCAATCCGCAGTCGACACGATTCTCGGAATACTGCGTGAAGCGGGTTTTCCCGACGGTGCAGCCGTCCGCCTCTACCGCGCGTTCGTCGATCAGATGCTGGCGTTCGCCGCACTCGACGGTGCCGAACTCGCGCTACCCGACGACGTCCGCGCGTCCGACCGGGAACTGTGGCGATCGTCGTACACGCAACTGCCGGCCGAGACACACCCGCACATCGCTGCGACCGCGGGACTTCTCGTCGGACTCGCCGACCGCAGTGCGTATCCCGACGCACTCGAACTGTTCCTGGACGGCGCACGCGCCCTGCTTCAGCGACTCGAAATGACGAGGGACCCGGCGGGCACGTGACTGTCGGCAGACACCGCGCGTCCGGTCGTAGAATTCAGCGGGGAGAACCTGATGTGCTCCATTCGGCGAACCGTGTTGATCGCTGCCGCTCTTGCCGTCGTTGCGGCGGCAGCCAAGGGCGTGTCCGTCGCACGGAACAGGGACCTGCCGCCACCGGCTTTGGACGGCGAGTTGCGCTTCGACCGGGTGGCGCGCGACGCCGTCGCCGACGACTTCGGGCATCTGGTCCGCACGCCGCCGGAGGTCGTACTGCTGCCGGGTTCCACGGCCGACGTCGCCGCGACGATCCGCTGGGCCGCGGAGCGGGGCCGTACGTTCGCCCCGCAGGGGCAGCGGCATTCGGTGTGGGGACGATCGTCCGCCCCGCAGGGAAAGACCCCGCCCGTGCTCGCCGACTACCTCGGGCTGTCGGTCAACGGGACACTCGCGGTCGGGGGTGTCGGCGGCACGACCTGGCGATACGGCGTCCAGAGCGACAACGTCGTCTCGATGGTCGTGGTGACCGGTGCGGGGCGGACGATCACCTGTTCGGCGGAGCACCATCCGGACCTGTTCGCCATGGTGCGGGCGGGTCTCGGCCAGGTGGCCGTGATCACCGAGGCGACGCTCGCGCTCGTCGCGGCGCCCCGGCAGGTCCGCAGGGTCGTGCTGTCCTACCCGGACCTCGCGACGATGCTGCGGGACGAGCGTCTCCTGGTACGCGACGGCCGCTTCGATGCGGTGCAAGGCGCGATTCCGGCAGCGCCGACCGGTGGTCTGATGTTCCAGGTGGACGTCGCGAAATTCTTCACCGGGAGCCCACCGGACGACGACGTCCTGCTGGCCGGCCTGTCCGACGATGCGGCCGGGCGGACGCCGAGCACCATTCCGTTTGCCGACTACCTGAACCGGTTGGCCGGGCTGGAATCGGCGTTGCGCGCCAACGGCCAGTGGTTCCACCCGCACCCCTGGATCACGACCTTCATCGGTGACTCCCGGGTCGCGGACGTCGTCGACGACGAGCTGGGCAGGATCGACGCCGCACACGACCTCGGCGCATTCGGCCAGATCGTGCTCTCTCCGATCTTCACCGCGGCGATCACAAGCCCGCTGCTGCGCACACCCTCGGAGGAACTGTGCTTCGCGTTCAACTTCGTCCGGGTGCCGACGACGGCCGACCGCGGCAACGCCGACCGGCTCGTGGAAGCCAACCGCGCCGTGTACGAACGCGTCCGCAGCAACGGCGGCACGCTCTACCCGGTCAGCGCGTTCCCGATGTCACCCGAAGACTGGCGCCGGCATTTCGGGCCCGCGTTCGACCGTCTCCGTGAGGCCAAGCGCACCTTCGACCCCGAGCACGTCCTGACACCCGGCTATGAGATCTTCGAGGACGTTCCACACCACCTCAGCCGGCGGCGAGCGGCACCAGGGTGAAGTGGCCGACTCCGCGGGCCGCGGAGAACACCTCCCACGACATCGGACCGCCGGGACCTCGGCCCTCTCCGTACCGGAGGTCGAAGGCGGGGTTCACCGGCGCCAGTCGGTAGTCGAAGAAGGCGTAGTTGGCGCGCAGCATCGTTCGCGCCGGCTCGGAGGCCTCGGCGAGCCGCGGCACCAACCGGTCCTCGACCACCAACCCGCGGTCGGAGAACTCGTCGACGATGACGCATTCACAGAAGTACGCGAGCGTGCCGATCTCACCGGGAGACCGGACCGGTGCGTCCCCGACGAGCGTCCCGACCGCACGGCCGACCCGCTCGTAGTCCTGCGCACTCGCCCAATTGCCGAAAATGGGTGGCGCCTCCCACGGGAGGCCGCCCTCGACGTCGAAATACACTGCGCCGGCGCCCAGCGCGGTGAGCAGACCGGCCAACGCACCGACGGCGGCGCGGTCCGCGGTGTCGCGAGCGGCGGTCCAGTGGATGCCGGCGGCGAGGACGGCGAACATCGCCAGCGTCGTCGCGGGCGCCACGTAGTACCAGTGGTACGGCACGGTGTCGAGGACGACGTAGGCGACGTAGTAGAGGGCGCCGGACAGCCCGAGCGCGAGGACCGCCCCCGGCACCGGCAGCGGTCGCTTCCGGTAGCGGGCGTACGAGAAGAGCGCGAGCAGAAGCAGGAGGAGTCCGAGCGCTGCGGGCCCGAATGCGGCGACGGTCCGCCACGGGTTGGACTCGAAGTACATGATCGGGCCGGTGAGGTAGTTGAACCCGCCCACGTCGGAGGCCTGCCCCTGCTTGATCAGGAAGGTGTCGGGCAGGGCCGAACCGAGGACGAGCCAGCTGAACACGTACCACGGCGCGGCGATCGCGGCGAAGCCGGCGAGAGCCCGTCGCACCTGGCCGCGAATCGCTTGCGACAGCGCCGCGATGACGAGAACGAACACGAGCAGGTCCAGTCGCACCAGCGCCGCCGTACCCGCGGCCGCACCGAACCACGCGGCCCGCCCGTCGAGCGCGAACCACACCATCACCGCGACCGCGGCAGGGATCAGGAGCACCTCGAGCCCGACCGCGGACAACACGAACGGGTTGAACACCACCAGCGCACCGGCGAGCACAGCCCAGAACGGTCCGAGTCCGAGTCGCCGGCCGATCCGGGCCAGCACCCACCCCAGCAGTGCGGTGACCGCGACGTTGAGCATTCCGAGTGCGAGCAGCGGATCGCCCGGGCCCCACAACCGGGTCAGGAACGTCAGCGCGCCGAGCACCAGCACGTTCAGCGGGGACGTCGACGTGTTCGCGGTCAGGCCGTGCACGATCGCCCACTCGCCGTGGACGGCCAGGTTCCGGGCAGCCGACAGGCTGATGTAGGCGTCGTCGGTGAGGCTGCCGGACACGACCCAGAACAGCACGGCCGCCACCACAGCGCCGGATGCGGCGAGGATCGCCGGCGCCCGGTACGGGTTCGCGACCGGCGACGGGGTGGACCGGTCGAGCGGCGGGTTCAGCAATCCTGTAGACACCGCGACATCGTAGAGGGCAGGAGAGAGCGCCGCGCAGCCACCGAACCCGAACGTGACGAGGTCGAGCGTGCGGCGAGTGTTTAGCGGCGCGGTTTGACGGGCAATCGACGGCGCAGGGTCGGAGGCGCAACCGGTGGCACACCCGGTCCAGGTTCCGCGGGTTGAGTCCCCAGGCCGCGGGACCGTCCGCCGCCGATGGTTCCTGGCGTGTTATTCGCTGAATTCGCCCATCGCGGGCGACCATTCGCGAATCTGCACGTTCGCCACCAGATTCTCCTCGGCGAACGGATCGTGCGCGAACACGCGCGCGACCGCGTCCTCGTCCTCGGCGTCGACTATGAACAGCGCGCCGTGGCCGCTCGCGAGAGGCCCGCTCGAGCGCATGATCTTGCGACGGAGAAGTTCGGAGAGCCACGCACGGTGCTGTGTTCGGTGATCGTCGCGAAGGGCCGACGTCTCGGGGCTGTACGTGTACTCCACGACGAACAGGGGCATGGGGTCCTCGCTCAGCCGTGGTCGATGTAGGACTCGAGCTGGTCGCGTTCGGTCTGCAATTCGCCGATCCGGCTCTTCACAACGTCGCCGATGCTGACGATGCCGACCAACTGGCCGTCGACGATCACCGGCAGGTGCCGGATCCGGCGTTCGGTCATGGTCTCGGCGAGACTGTCCACGGTGTCGGTCGGTAGGCAGGCGAACACCGACGTGGTCATGATGTCCAAGACCCGCGCATTCAGGATGTCGGGGCCGCGTTCGTGGATGCGGCGCACGATGTCGCGTTCGGTGACGATCCCGACGACGGCGTCGTTCTCCGTGACCACCAGCGCCCCGACGTTGTGCCGGGCGAGTTCGCCGATCAGGGTGCTGACCGACATTTCCGGATCCACCGTCACCACGGCGGGACCCTTGTTCCGCAACACATCCGCGATTCGCATCTGGACACCCCGATCCCTGGGCTCTCCCACTGTCCGCCGACTCGATCATAGGCAGACTTCGAGCGTATGCCAGGGCTAATGGAGGTCTTGGTTTGGTTATCCACTCGTGACCGCCCCGTCCCGCGGGCTGCGCGCGCACCCGGAGCGCGGTGTTAGGTTGGCGCTGTGCCGATCACCGTGCTACTCGTCGACGACCAGGAACTGATGCGGATGGGCCTCAACATGGTGCTCGACGCCCAGGACGACATCACCGTCGTCGGTGAGGCGAGCGACGGCGCGGCCGCGGTCGCCGCGGTGCGCAAACTCGAACCGGACGTGGTGTTGATGGACGTCCGGATGCCGGTGGTGGACGGGGTGAGCGCCACCGCCCAGATCCTGGAGTCGGGTGTCGCCAGCCGTGTGCTGGTGATGACCACGTTCGACCTCGACGAGCACGCCATGGGTGCGTTGCGGGCGGGGGCCAGCGGGTTCCTGCTCAAGGACACCCCGTCGGAAGACCTGGTGTCGGCCATTCGCAGCGTGGCCGCGGGGGATGCCGTGGTGTCGCCGAAGGTGACCCGGCGGCTGCTGGCGAGGTTCCTCGACGACGGTCCGGCGCCGCTGCGCGACCCGGAGGTCCTCGACGTGCTGACCGAACGTGAGCGGGAGGTGCTGCAGTTGGTCGCCACCGGGCTGTCGAACACGGAGATCGCCGCTCAGCTGTTCCTGTCGGAATCGACCATCAAATCGCACGTGGGCCGGATCCTCACCAAGTTGAACGTCCGCGACCGGGTGCAGGCAGTGGTGCTGGCCTACGAGACGGGCCTGGTGCGACCCGGCTCGTAGGCCGGCGGGTGGGGAAGCGTATTGCCGTCAGACGGTGAAGGTGCCGACGGTCGGGACCACCGTGCACGTGACATCGTCGGCGTAGCCGACCGTGCCGAACATCGTCGCGAGAACCGTGCCCTTGCCGGTGTCGACGATCTTCGACAGCAGCGGGGTGCCCAAGATCGGCAGTTTGTCGTCGAGTTTCACGATGCCGCCTTGGAACGTGGTCAGGTTGATCCACGCGACGCTGAGTTCGGACGACTGCGGGATCGCGACGTAGGCGGGGATCGCCTGGAAGCGGAGTTGGTTCGCGCTGATCTGGGGGAACAGGTTCGGTCCGCCCTGGGCGCTGGCCAGCGTGACGGTCGCGGGTTTGTCGGCGACGCCGCACCCGAGGGTGGGGGACGGGTACATGAAGTCCTGCGGCGTGGTGAGTCCGACTTCGAGCACGTCCTTCGGGATGAACACACTGGCGCCGAGAAGCGCGTCGACGGCGGCGGTCGCGGCGGGGGAGACCTCGGTGGCCAGTGCCTGCAGTTCGGCGGCGCCCTTCGCGAAGTCGGCGACCGGTGCTGCCGACGCCGGTCCCGAAGACAGCATGCCGAAGGCGGCTGCGGACGCGAGAACGATTGCGGCTCGGCGGAAGACGGTGGAACGAGTCATTTCGGCTCCTCGTTGTGCGCGGGATCGGAAGACCCCCATCGCAGTGAACTGCATCATGTCCAGAGTCTCAATGTCAACTTGAGGGTTAGCATCGTGCCCGCTTCGATATCTGCAGCCGGGAGAAAATCGGCGCCGTCGAACGTTGAACGAGCAGACGGTTGACCCCAGACCCTCGATGAACCGGCCGTCCGAAAGGGGGCGTCATGTACGCCGCACTGTTCCTGTTGTACGTAGTGGTGGAGATCGCCGCGCTCGTCCTCGTCGGTCACGCGATCGGCGTGCTGTGGACGGTGCTCCTCCTGCTCGGGGGAACGCTGATCGGGCTGCTGCTGATGCGGTCGCAGTGGCGTCGTGTGATGGACGGCCTGCGCCGGGCGGCGGGCGGCGACGGATCCCCGGGGGCGGCGGTCGCGGACGGTGCACTCGTCGCGCTGGGCTCCGCCCTGATGTTCGTTCCCGGCCTGGTCACCTCGGTACTCGGACTGCTCTTCCTCATTCCCCCCACCCGGTGGGCCCTCCGGCCCGTCGTGGTCCTGCTGGCGGGCCGCCGCGCCGCGACCGTCGCGGCCGGGGCCGAGGCCTTCGCGCGATCACCCCGGCGCGGTCGCGGCGAGGTGATCGAGGGAGAGGTGGTCGACGAGGTCTTCGAGGGCGAAGTGATCGACGAGGACCCCCGAACCCCGACCCGTGATCCCCGCGTTCTGCCCTAACAGGCAGACTGGTTGCCTGTGACTACACAACTGCTGGTCGGCGGCCGAATCTACAGTTCCTTTGCTCCAGACGCCACGTCGATGGCAGTGACCGACGGTGTCGTGTCGTGGGTCGGCGACGACCGCGCGGCCCGCGCGCTGCACCCCGGCGCCGAGGTGGTCGACCTCGGCGGCGCGTTCGTCACCCCGGCGTTCGTCGACACCCACGTGCACGTCACCGCGCTCGGCCTGAACATCGTCGGACTCGACCTGGTGGGGGTCGGTTCGCTCCGTGAGTGCCTCGACCGGCTCGCGTCTTTTGCCCGCACCCATTCCGACGCGGTCATCTGGGGACACGGCTGGGACGAATCGGCGTGGCCGGAAGGCACCGGCCCGACCACGGCGCAACTCGACGAGGCCGCCCCCGGACGCACCGTGTACCTGTCCCGGATCGACGTCCACTCGGCCGTGTGCTCGACGGCCCTGCGCCGGTCGGTCCCGGATCTGAGCGAGGCCTCCGGGTTCTCGTCCGAGGGGCCGCTGACCTTCGAGGCGCATCACGCCGCCCGCACCGTCGCCCGCTCGCTGCTGACGGCCGAGCAGCGGTCCGCCGCCCGCGTCGCCGCCCTCGACGCCATCGCCTCGCGCGGCATCGTCGCGGTCCACGAGTGCGGCGGACCCGACATCGCCGGACTCGACGATTTCCGTGAACTCCTCGCCACCCCGCACGGCGTCGAGGTCCGCGGCTACTGGGGTGAGGCGGTCACCGACGCCGACGAGGCCAGGAAGTTGCTCGACGCCACCGGCGCGCACGCGCTGGGCGGCGACCTGTTCATCGACGGATCCCTCGGCTCGCACACGGCGTGGCTCAGCGAACCCTATGCGGACCTGGACGGCGGCACCGGCAAGAGCTACCTCGGAGTCGACGAGATCGCCGCGCACGTGCGCGCCTGCACGATCGCCGGCATCCAGGCCGGGTTCCACGTCATCGGCGACGCCGCCGTCCGGGCCGCGGTCGACGCGTTCGCCGTCGTCGCCGACGAGTTGGGCGGTCCCGCGGTCGCGGCGGCCGGGCACCGACTCGAGCACGCCGAAATGATGACCGGTGACGACGCGGCGCGGCTCGCGCAGTGGGGTGTGATCGCCAGCGTCCAGCCCGCATTCGACGCCCTGTGGGGTGGAACCGACGGCCTGTACGCGCAGCGCCTCGGAACCGAGCGTGCCGTCACCCTCAACCCGTTCGCCGCCGCCGCCTCCGCCGGGGTGTCGCTCGCACTGAGCTCCGACGCACCCGTCACCCCGGTCGAACCCTGGGCGATGCTGCGCGCGGCCGTCCACCACCGCACACCCGGCAGCGGGATCTCCCCGCGCGCCGCGTTCTCGGCCGCCACCCGCGGTGCGTGGCGTGCCGGCGGGGTCCGCGACGGGCTCGCCGGGACGCTCGCTCCGGGTGCGCCGGCGTCGTACGCCGTGTGGGATGCGGGCGAACTGGTGGTCAGTGCCCCCAAGGATTCCGTGCAGCGGTGGTCGACCGATCCCCGGTCCCGGGTGCCCGCCCTGCCGCGTCTCGAGGACGACGCGCCCACGCCGGTCCTGCTGCGTTCGGTTCACCGGGGGAGCGTCGTCCATGAGCGGTAGCACGACGGCACGCTGGACCACCGGAAAGCGGGGCGTGCTCGTGCGCTCCGTCCTGTCGGTGGCCGCGGGATTCCTCGTCTTCGCCGGATTTCCGCCCCGCCCCCTGTGGTTTCTCGCTCCCCTCGGCATCGCCCTGCTGACGCTCGTCCTCACCGGTGCCGGCGGCGCGGCGCCGCGGCTGCGCGCGGGCTTCGGCTACGGCTACCTCGCGGGACTCGGTTTTCTCGTGCCGCTGCTCCCGTGGATCGGGGTGTTCGTCGGCGCCCTCCCGTGGCTCGCGCTCGCCGCGGTCGAGTCGCTATACATCGGACTGTTCGGGGTACTCGCCGTGCTCGTCTCTCGGCTGCGCTGGGCGCCGCTGTGGATCGCGGCGTGCTGGTCGCTCACGGAATGGCTGCGGGCGAGCGCGCCGTTCGGCGGCTTCCCCTGGGGGCGGTTGGCGTTCGGCCAGTCGGAGGGCTGGTTCCTGCCGCTCGCGAGCATCGGCGGTTCCCCGCTGCTCAGCTTCGCCGTCGCGTTGACCGGCGCCGGACTGGCGTCCGTCGCCGTGACGGTGCGGGCCCGGGCAGGCGGCGCCACGAACTGGGTGCGGCCGCTCGCAGGCGGTCTGGTCGCCGCGCTCGCCGCAACGGTCGTCTCCCTCGCGCTGTGGCCGGCACTGCCGGGAATGGACTCGGGCGACCGGACGATCACCGTCGCCGCGATCCAGGGCAGCGTCCCCAAACTCGGTCTCGACTTCAACGACCAACGCAAACGCGTCCTCGACAATCACGTGAACCGCACCCTCGAACTCGCCGACGACGTGGCGTCGGGCGCGGCGCCGCAACCCGACCTCGTCGTCTGGCCCGAGAACGCATCCGACATCGACCCGCTGCGCAACGCCGACGCCGCCGCGGACATCTCCCGCGCGTCCGAGGCGATCGGCGCACCCATCCTGGTGGGCGCGGTGCTCGTGAACTCCGACCGCACCACCACCAACTCGGTGATCGTGTGGGACGGCGACGCCGGACCGCAGGAGCGGCACGACAAGAAGATCATCCAGCCGTTCGGCGAATACCTGCCGTACCGCGGATTCTTCCGGCACTTCTCCTCGTACGCCGACCGCGCCGGCAACTTCGTTCCCGGCGACGGTGACGGCGTCGTCCACGCGAACGGGATCGCCGTCGGTGTCGCGACCTGCTACGAGGTCGCCTTCGACCGGGCGTTCGAGCAGTCGGTGCGCAGCGGCGCCGAACTCCTCGCGGTCCCCACCAACAACGCCACGTTCGGCGACACCGAAATGACCTACCAGCAACTGGCCATGTCGAAGGTACGGGCCGTGGAGCACGGGCGCGCCGTCGTTGTGGCCGCCACCAGCGGTGTGAGCGCGATCATCGGACCCGACGGGTCCACGGTGGCGGAAACTCCGCTCTTCGTCCCCGCGGCCCTGGTGTCGCAGGTGCCGCTGAGCACCGGTACTACGCTGGCAAGTCGGCTCGGCCCGATTCCGGAGATTCTTCTCTGTGTCGGCGCCGTCGCTGCCGTCGCGTTCGCCGTGGTGCAACGACGACGCACCGTTCGCACACTGAGTCACAGCAGTACCGAGAAGGCGCCGGCAGATGCCGGCAGGGAGGATCCTCATGGCATCGGAGACCGATTCCGGGCAGAGCGGGGCACCGAGCGCACGGACTCTGGTGATCATTCCGACGTATGACGAGCGGGAGAATCTCGGCCCGATCGTGCGGCGCCTGCATGCGGCGCTGCCGCGGACGCACGTTCTCGTCGTCGACGACGGCAGCCCCGACGGCACCGGAGACGTCGCCGATGCCCTCGCGTCGAACGACGACGCGGGTCGCATCCACGTGATGCACCGGACGGAGAAGAACGGTCTCGGCGCCGCCTACATCGCCGGTTTCCGGTGGGGCTTGGACCGCGACTACACCGTGCTCGTCGAAATGGACGCCGACGGAAGCCACGCCCCGGAACAGTTGCATCGCCTGCTCGAGCAGGTCGATGCCGGTGCCGACCTCGTCCTCGGGTCGCGGTACGTGCCGGGCGGCACGGTGGTCAACTGGCCGAAACACCGCGAGTGGCTGTCACGCGGCGGGAACATCTACTCCCGGCTGGCCCTCGGCGTGAAAATCAAGGACATCACCGGCGGGTACCGCGCATACCGCCGTGAGGTGCTCGAGAAGCTCGACCTCGCCGCGGTGGAGTCGCACGGCTACTGCTTCCAGGTGGATCTGGCGTGGCGGGCCATTCAGGAGGGCTTCACGGTCCGTGAGGTTCCGATCACGTTCACGGAGCGAGAGATCGGCGAATCCAAGATGAGTGGCGGGATCGTCCGCGAGGCCCTTCTCAAGGTCACCCAGTGGGGGCTGCGGAACCGGATCGCCAGGATCAAGGGCGTGGCAGCCAGATAGCGCCCCGAGTACCAACCGCTGCCCCATTCCTTCGGCGGAAGTAGTGGGGCAGTGCTGGGTTAGGTGCTCCAAAACGTGATACCCAGGGGTAAAGCGCCGCGCGTCCACATTCTGAGACGCCCTGAAACGGTTTGAACCGCACGTCCGATAGGAACCTGAAGCGTACTCCCGGGTAAGGTTCGGTTAATTCCCAGGTTCGCAGGTCACTATGAGTTTCTTGGGTGGCCGGTGGGTTCCTCCCACCGCCGGAGTGGGAAGAGGACGTACAAGGTGGTCGAAGCTGTGCCGGGTGGTGACGTGTCCGCCGTGGATCGTATTCCGGACGGTGCATTCCCACTCTCCACCGCTCAGCGGGGGATGTGGTTCGCCCAGCAGCTCGATCCCGACGTGCCCGTCAACATCGCGCAGTGCGTCGAACTGGTGGGTGCCCTCGACGTCACGCTGCTGTCGGAGTCGCTGATCGCCGCAGGCCGCGAACTGGGCTCCGCCTTCCTCCGCCTCGTCGAGGTCGACGGAGTTCCCTATCAGCTGGTCGATCCGACCCTGGACGCGTCGGTCAGATTCGTCGACCTGCGGCACGAGCCCGATCCGAGGGCGGCGGCCAAGGAGTGGATGCGGCAGGAGTACACCACTCCGCTCGACGTGTACCGCGATCGGCTCGTCACCTCGGCGGTCCTGTGCACCGCGCCGGATCGGCATTACTGGTACAGCCGTGTCCACCACGTCGCGCTCGACGGCATGGGATCGATGACGCTCATCGACCGGACCACACAGCTGTACACGGCAGCCGTCGAGGGGCGCGCCGTGGCGCCGTCCCAGGCTGCCGCACTCACCGACGTCGCCCGCGTCGACGACGACTACCGGACGTCGTCGCGCTACGCCGCAGACCGGGAGTACTGGTCCGAGCGGGTATCGACGATCGGAGAACCGCACAGCCTCGTCGACCGGACGTCCCCCGCGCGGGCACGCAGCCGCACGACGGGCGGCCAGATCCCCGGCCCCCTCGTCGGCCACCTCGACGCCGCGACGGACCGCCACGACTCGTCGGCCGCGTTCGAAGTCATCGCCGCTTTCGCCGCCTACCTCGCCCGGATGACCGGACGCGAGGAGGTCGCCGTCAGTCTGCCCGTCACTGCGCGCACCACCGCGCTGCTCCGCCGCTCCGGCGGCATGGTGTCCAACGTCGTCCCGCTTCGCCTGCATGTGCGCCCCGACATGACGAACACCGATCTGGTGGCAGCGGTCCGGCTGGAAGTCACCGCGGCACTCCGGCACCAGCGCTACCCGCACGTCGACATCCGGCGCGACGCGGCCGCCGAGCATCAGGGCTTCTACGGACCCCTGATCAACGTCATGCTGTTCCACGACGAGATCACCCTCGGCAGCATCGTCGGCCGGCTCGAACTGCTGTCCACCGGTCCGGTCACGGACCTCGCGGTCAACATCTATCACGGCGTCGCGGGCACCAGCCTCAACCTCGACCTCGAGGCCAACCCCGACCTGTACTCCGAAGATGTCCTCGACGCCCACCACGCCCGCTTCACCCGATTCCTCGGCGCCTTCCTCACCTCCGACACCGGCACGCCACGCCCGATCGGCGACCTCCAGATCCTCGACGAGGACGAGCGCCGCAGCCTGGTGCCGGCCGCCGGACGCGCCGGATTCGCACCGGTCACGCTGCCGGACCTGCTCGTCGGCGCCGTGCGCAGCAACCCGGACGGTGACGCCCTCGTAGCGCCCGGGTCCGGAACATCCGACGACGCCCTGAGTTACCGCGCCCTGGACGAGGCGTCGAACCGGCTGGCGCGTCTCCTGATCGACCTCCAGGTCGGCCCGGAGGTTGTGGTGGCGTTGGCGTTGCCGCGGTCGCGGGAGTCGGTGTCGAGTGTGTGGGCGGTGGCGAAGACAGGAGCGGCGTTCGTTCCGGTCGATCCGAGCTATCCGGCTGACCGCATCGCGTTCATGCTGGAGGATTGTGGTGCGCCGATCGGTATCACGACGGCGGCGTTGCGGGAGAACCTGCCGGATTCGACATTGTGGTTGGTTCTCGACGACGACGAATTCGTGTCGGCCGTAGCCGCCTATCCGGCGGATGCGGTGACCGATGCCGATCGGACGCGGGCGTTGTCGGTCGATCATCCGGCGTATGTGATCTACACGTCGGGGTCGACGGGCCGGCCGAAGGGTGTGGCGGTCACGCACCGGGGTGTGGTGAATCTGGCGGCGGACGAGCGGGACCGTCTGGTGGTGTCGGCGGATTCGCGGGTGCTGCATTTCGCGTCGCCGAGTTTCGATGCCTCGGTGTTCGAGTTGGTGATGGCGGTGTGTGCGGGGGCGACCCTGGTGGTAGCGCCGACCACGATCTACGGTGGCACCGAGTTGGCGGAGTTCCTTGCCGAGCAGTGGGTGACACACGCGTTCTGCACGCCGGCGGCGTTGGCGTCGCTCGATCACCGCGGTCTGCACCATCTGAAAACGGTGGTGGTGGCGGGGGATGTGTGCCCGCCGGAGTTGGTGGCGCGGTGGGCGCCGGGCCGGATCATGGTCAATGCGTACGGTCCGAGTGAGACCACGATCATGTCGTCCGCTACCGGACCGATGGCGCCCGGGCAGTTGGTGACTATCGGGTCACCGACCGTGGGTGTCGATCTCGCCGTCCTCGACCATCGGTTGCGTCCGGTCCCGGCCGGGGTGCGCGGTGATCTCTACGTCCTCGGCCCGAGTCTGGCTCGCGGCTATGTGCATCGGGCCGGATTGACGGCGGAGCGTTTCGTGGCGAGCCCGTTCGGCACCGGCGCGCGGATGTACCGCACGGGTGACGTCGTCCGCTGGGTGACCGCCCCGGACGGGCCTCCGGTCCTGGAGTTCTTGGGCCGCAGTGATTTTCAGGTCAAGATCCGCGGGTTCCGGATCGAATTGGGTGAGATCGACGCCGCGTTGGCTGCGCATCCGATGGTGGAGTTCGCCCACACGGTCGGCTATGACGACGGGAGCGGGAGCAGTCGACTGGTCTCTTACGTGCTGCCGGCGCCGGCAACCGACGTCGAAACCCGGGTGTTGGCGGACTTCGTCGGGGAGCGCCTTCCTGGGTACATGGTGCCGTCGTCGATCATGGTGCTGGATTCGCTGCCGCTGACCCCGGCCGGCAAACTCGATCGCAATGCCTTGCCCGCACCGGTATTCGCCGCACATTCGGGCGATGTCGTGCGCCCGAGCACGGTCACTGAGGAGATCCTCGCCGGAATCTTCCGCGACGTCCTCGGCCTGCCCGAACTGAGCGTCGACACCAGCTTCTTCGACCTCGGCGGCAACTCGTTGATGGCCACCCAGGTCGTGTCCCGGGTGAATGCCGCCCTCGGCGTGCGGATCGGGGTCCGGGACCTCTTCCAGTCGCCGTCGGTGTCGCAACTGGCGGTCGCGGCGGCGAACACCGGCCCGCGGGCCGACTCGCGTCCGGTGCTGGAGCCGCGGGAACGACCCGACCACGTGCCCCTCTCCGTTGCGCAGCAACGCATGTGGTTCCTCAACCAGTTCGACACGGCGTCGCCCGCGTACAACCTGCCGATCGCGCTGCGTCTCACCGGCGCACTCGACCGGGACGCCCTGCGATCGGCACTCGGCGATGTCCAGGAACGGCACGAGGCGCTGCGCACCGTCTTCCCCGACACCGCGGACGGTCCCCACCAGTTGGTCGCGCCCGTTCTGAGCGTGCTGGCCGAGACGGATCCGATCGACGTCGACCCGGAGTCGCTCACCGCTGCGGTGACGGCCCTCGGCGGTGCCGGATTCGACCTCACCACCGACACGCCGCTACGCGCCGGGCTGTTCCGGGAGGCGCCCGACCGGCACGTTCTCGTCCTCGTGGTTCATCACATCGCCGCCGACGGCTGGTCCATGACGCCGCTGGCTTCCGACGTGATGCTCGCGTACGCGGCACGTGCGGCCGGTCACGCGCCCGCCTGGGCGCCCCTCCCGGTGCAGTACGCCGACTACAGCCTCTGGCAGCGTGAACTCCTCGGGTCGGAGGACGACCCGAACAGCCTGTCCGCCAGGCAGATCGACCATTGGCGGTCGGTGCTCGCCGGAGCGCCCCAGGTGATCGAACTGCCCACCGACCGGACCCGGCCCGCCGAGATGTCGCACCGAGGTGGCCGCGTCGAGTTCACGATCCCCGCGGACGTCCACCGGGGTCTTGCGGATCTGGCGCAGAGCACCGGCACCACGCTGTTCATGGTCACCCACGCAGCCCTCGTGGTGCTGTTCCACCGCCTCGGCGCCGGACCGGACATCGTCATCGGGACCCCGGTCGCCGGACGCGGCGAGGAAGCGCTCGACCACCTCGTCGGCATGTTCGTCAACACCCTGGTGCTTCGCGCGACCGCCGAGCCGGGCGACACGTTCGAGGAGGTTCTCGACCGCGTCCGCGACGCCGACCTCGCCGCATTCCAGCACGGCGACGTCCCCTTCGAGCGCCTCGTGGAGGTGCTCAGCCCCACCCGGTCGTCCGCGCACCATCCGCTCTTCCAGGTCATGCTCTCGTTTCAGAACACCGCGCCGACCGCCGTAGAACTGCCCGGCCTCGAGGTCGCGGCGACAGAAATCGACGTCCACGTTGCGAAATTCGACCTCCAGTTGACCGTCACCGAACGGTTCGTCGAAGCGGGCACGCCGGATGGTCTCGCGGCCGGTTTCGATTACGCCACCGATCTGTTCGACGAGTCGACCGTCGCGTCGATGGCGGAGCGATTCGTGAACCTGTTGCGCTCGGTCGCGACATCCTCCGCGACGGCGGTCGGTGATCTGCCCCTGCTCCACGCCGCCGAACGCGACCGTCTTCTCGGCACGTGGAACGACACCGGGCACCACGTGCCTGCGATGTGTCTGCCCGAACTGTTCGACGCGCAGGTGGCTCGCACCCCGGATGCGGTGGCGGTGGTGTTCGGCGACGTCACGCTGTCGTATTCCCAACTCGATTGCCGCGCGAACAGTCTGGCGCGCTATCTGATCGACCGCGGGGTGGGACCCGAAACCCGTGTCGGGCTGGCAATGCGGCGCTCACCGGATCTGGTGGTCGGCATGTACGCGATCGTCAAGGCCGGCGGTGCCTACGTGCCGGTCGATCCCGACCACCCGACGGACCGGATCGGGTATGTGCTCGACTCCGCACAGCCCGTCTGCGTCCTCACGACCTCGGCCGACCGCAGCGCACTTCCCGCGGGTTCGTCGTTCGTCGAGATCGATCGGATCGTGCTGGATTCCTGTTCCGGCGAACGCGTCACCGACTCCGACCGACTGGCACCGCTCCGCCCCGACAACCCCGCGTACGTCATCTACACCTCGGGCTCCACCGGCCGGCCCAAGGGGGTGTCGGTGCCGCACCGCGGGATCGTCAATCAGCTCCTGTGGATGCAGTCGGAGTACGCGCTCACCGAACGGGACGTGCTACTGCAGAAGACCGCAACCACTTTCGACGTATCGCTGTGGGGTTACTTCTGGCCGCTGCACACGGGCGCCACGATGGTGCTGGCCACCCCGGACGGTCACCGCGACCCCGAGTACCTCGCTCGGGTCATCGACGAGCAGGGTGTCACGGTCACGGACTTCGTGCCCTCGATGCTCGACGCCTTCGTCGCGTCCGTGCCCACCACCTCGTGCGCCACTCTGCGGCACGTCTTCGTGATCGGCGAGGCGCTGCCCCCGGAGACCGTCACGCGGTTCCGGGCGCTGTCCGATGCCGGACTGCACAACCTGTACGGGCCCACCGAGGCGGCAGTCTCGGTCACGTACTGGGACACCGCGACCACGGTCACCGGCACGGTGCCGATCGGCGTGCCCGAGTGGAACACCCAGGTCTACGTTCTCGATTCGCGTCTGCATCCGGTTCCCCCCGGCGTTGCCGGTGAGCTCTACCTGGCGGGCGAGCAGCTGGCCCGGGGATACCTCGGCCGCGTCGATCTCACCACGGACCGGTTCGTGGCCAATCCGTTTACCGCCGGCGAGCGTATGTATCGCACCGGCGACCTCGTGCGATGGACGGCGGCGGGTGCACTCGAATACATCGGGCGCACCGACTTCCAGGTCAAGTTCCGAGGGCAGCGCATCGAGCTCGGCGAGATCGAATTCGTGCTGCGGGCGCAACCGTCGGTCACCAGCGCCGCCGTGCTGGTCCATTCCGATCCCGGCACCGGCGATCATCTCGTCGCGTACGTGGTGCCCGAGCCGGGACACGACCTCGATACCACGCGACTTCGCGAGTGCATCGCCGCGTCCCTGCCTGCGTACATGATTCCGGCGGCCCTGATGGTCGTCGACGAATTCCCGCTCAATACCAGTGGAAAGCTCGATCGTCGGGCGCTGCCCGCACCCGAATTCGGTGGTTCCGCCACGGAGTACGTGGCCCCGCGCACGCCCGTCGAGGCCCACCTCGCGGTGATCTTCGCCGAAGTCCTCGGTCTCGACCGTATCGGCCTCCGGGACAACTTCTTCGACGTCGGCGGTAACTCGCTCGTCGCCACGCGGGTCACCTCGCGTATTCGGGCCGAGTTGGGTGCATCGCTCGCCCTGCGTGACCTGTTCGATGTCCCCACCGTCGGGGCGCTCGCGGAGCGTATCGAGGGAACAGTGCCGACGGCACCACGTGCCCCACTGGTCGCCGCCGTGCGTGCCGGACGGATTCCGCTGTCCCCGGCACAGCGTCGCATGTGGTTCCTCAACCAGTTCGATACCGCATCCGCGGCCTACAACATGCCGTTCGCTTTGCGGCTGTCCGGCTTTCTCGACGGCGACGGCCTGCGTTCGGCGATTCGCGACGTCCTCGAGCGTCACGAGTCCCTGCGCACCCTGTATCCGGACTCGAACGACGGCCCGCATCAGGTGATCGTCGGCGCCGACGAGGTGTTCCTCGATCTCGACGTGCAGCCGATCACCGAGGCCGAGCTGCCGGCGCGACTCGTGAAGCTCGCCACCGAGGGCTTCGACGTCACGGCGGCGGTGCCGCTGCGCACGGCATTGCTGCGACCGTCCGTCGATGAGGACGAGTACGTGCTGGCCGTGGTGGTGCACCACATCTCCGCCGACGGATCGTCGATGGCCCCGCTCGCCCGTGACATCCTGCTCGCCTACACGGCGCGTACGACCGGCCGGGCACCGTCGTGGGTGCCGTTGGACGTGCAGTACGCGGACTACAGCTATTGGCAGGCGGAGTTTCTCGGCGACGAGACCGACGGTCGGTCGCAGGCCGCCGAGCAGATCGAATTCTGGTCCGCAGCGCTCGACGGCATCCCCGACCTGCTGGAGTTGCCTGCCGATCGGCCCCGACCGGCCGTGCCGACGAATTCTGGTGCGACGGTTCCGTTCTCGGTCGACGCTGCCACGGTGACAGCCGTCGCCGACCTCGCGACCCGCTCCGCTGCCACGCCGTTCATGGTGTGGCACGCCGCGCTGTCGGTGCTGCTCTCACGGCTGTCGAACGCGGTGGACGTCACCGTGGGCACTCCCGTCGCCGGCCGCGGCGAACCCTCTCTGCAGGACCTCGTCGGCATGTTCGTCAACACCCTCACCCTGCGCGCGCGAGTATCCGGTGACCTGTCATTCGCGGACCTGCTCGCGCAGGTCCGCGAGTTCGACCTCGCCGCGTTCGTGCATGCCGATCTGCCGTTCGAGCGTCTCGTGGAGGTACTCGAACCCGCCCGGTCCACAGCCCGTCACCCGCTTTTCCAGGTGGGTCTGTCATACGAGAACTTCGAACCGGGAGTGCTGGAACTACCGGGTCTGACGGTGAGCGCCGTCGAGATGAATCCGGAGATCGCGAAATTCGATCTGAACGTGACGCTCACGGAGATCCGAGACGAGCGCGGCACCGTGTCCGGTCTCACCGGTGCGTTCACGTATGCGGTCGATCTGTTCGACCACGACACGGTGGAGTCGTTCGTCGACCGTTTCGCGCGGATCGTGGCGACGGCGCTGGCCGATCCGGGCACGGCGGTGGGGGACCTGCCGGTGCTGGATCAGCGGGAACTGGTTCGCGTACTGCGCGAATGGAACGCCACGGACGTGGAGGTGAGCGAGCGGCCCTACCTCGCCCGCTACGACGAGCAGGCGGCCCGGACGCCTGACGCGGTGGCGGTGGTGTACCGCGACGTGTCTGTGACGTACCGGGAATTCAACGCGCGGGTCAACCGGTTGGCCCGCAAACTCATCGCGGAAGGCGCCGGAACCGACACTACCGTCGCGGTCGCGGCCCGCCGGTCGATCGAGTTTCTGATCGCCCTGCACGCCGTGTTGCGCAGTGGTGCGGCGTACGTGCCCCTCGACGTCGACCTTCCGGCGGAGCGAGTGGCCCACGTCATCGAGGCAGCCCACCCCGTGCTCGTTCTGACCGCGGTCCGCGGCGAGTTCGAGTCGGACTCCGGAGTCCGGGTTCTCCCGATGGACGGTCTCGAACTCGACCGGTTCGACGATGCCCCGGTGACGGACCGCGACCGGCTGCGGCCCCTTCTGGCCGACAACCTCGCCTACGTCATCTTCACCTCGGGTTCGACCGGCCGGCCCAAGGGAGTGGCCGTCTCGCACGCCGGTCTCGGAAGCCACTTCGAGTTCCTGGTGTCCCTCGGTGCGCTGGACGCGACCGATCGGGTTGCCGTCAAGACACCACAGTCGTTCGATGCATCACTCTGGGAATTGTTGTGGCCCCTGGCTGTGGGCGCACGGGTGGTGATCGCGGAACCGGACGGACACAAGGATCCCGACTACCTCGCAGAACTGATCGAGACCGAGCAGATCACGGCGATACATTTCGTCCCGTCGATGCTCGCCGTCTTCACCGACGTGATCGCGCCGTCCCGGTTTTCGTCGCTGCGTACCGTGTTCGTCGGCGGCGAGGCACTGTCCGTCACTGTGGCGCGGCGGTTCGCGGCCGTCTCCGACGCTGCCGTCCTCAACGCGTACGGTCCCGCGGAGGTCGCGCCCACTTCCACCACCTCCTGGGTGGAAACCTCGAACTCGGGCATCGTCACCGTGGGCACACCGGTGTGGAACACCCGCGCCTACGTGTTGGACCAGCGGCTCCACCCCACTCCTGCCGGAGTGACCGGTGAGTTGTACCTGGCCGGCACACAGGTGTCTCGCGGATACGCGGGACGTCCCGACCTCACCGCCGAACGATTCGTGGCAAACCCCTTCGACGCGCCGGGCACCCGGATGTACCGGACCGGTGACCGTCTTCGCTGGACCGGCCGGGGCGAATTGGAATACCTCGGCCGCAACGATTTCCAGGTGAAGCTGCGCGGACTGCGGATCGAACTCGGTGAGATCGAGGTGGTACTCGAGTCGGCGGACTCGGTTGCCCAGGCGGTCGTGACCGTGTATTCCGGAGCGGCGAGCGAACAACTGGTGGCCTATCTCGTCGCACGCACGGGCACGACGGTCGACATCGAGGCACTGACGGCGTACGCCGAGAGTCGGCTGCCCGAATACATGGTTCCGGACGGGTTCGTCACGCTCGACGCCCTCCCGATCAACGCGAGCGGCAAACTGGATCGAGCGGCATTGCCTGCCCCGGCCGTCGCTGACGTCGCGGTCGATCGAGTGGAGCCACGTACTCCGATAGAGGAAACACTCGCGGCCCTGTTCCGGGAGGCACTCGGCGTCGACGACCTGGGGGTGAACGACTCGTTCTTCGCTCTCGGCGGCGACAGCATCGTGTCGATCCAGCTGGTGTCGCGAGCGAAGGCCGCGGGGATCGTATTCACCCCACGGGACGTGTTCGAGCGCAAGAGCATTGCCGCGCTCGCCGAAGTGGCTACCGCCGCTTCGGCGGATCGACTCGCGCTCGCCGAACTGGCGGGTGGCGGCGTAGGAAACGTCGAGTTGACCCCGGTTGTCCGATCACTGCTCGACCGTTCGGGTTCGGTGGGCCGGTATTCACAGTCCGTGCTCCTCACGCTGCCGGCCGGGATCGAGCGATCGGACATCGTGGCGACGGTGCAGGCGGTGCTCGACAGGCACGACGCGCTGCGGTCCCGGCTGGTTCGCGACGGTGCGGACGTGCGTCACTCGGTGTTGCCCGCCGGTGCCGTCGACGCCGATCGACTGGTCACGACGGTGCCGGTGAGTCCCGACGTCGGTGACGCAGCCTTCGATGCGCTGATCGACCGCGAACTCTCCGCCGCGGCCGACCGGTTCGACTTCGAGACCCCGGTGCTCACGCAGTTCGTCTGGTTGGATCGTGGTGCGACCAGGCCCGGGCGGCTCCTGGTGGTTGCTCATCACCTGGTCGTCGACGGTGTGTCCTGGCGGATCATCGTGCCGGACCTCGTCGCGGCGGGAGGTGCCGTCGCAGCCGGTCACCCTCCGAATCTGCCGGAGGTCGGTACGTCGTTGCGGCGGTGGTCGCACGGGTTGTCGGAGGCTGCCCGTCAGCCGTCCACCCTCGCGCAGTTCGACTACTGGCGACGTGTCGTCGATGCTCCGGACCCGCTCCTCGGTGACCGGGCGCTGGATCCGGTGCGGGACCGGACCTCGACCACGCAGGAGCTGCAGTTCGAGCTGTCCACCGAGATCACGGGCGCGCTGCTGGCCCGCGTTCCGGAGGCATTCGGGTGCTCCATCGGTGATTCCCTGCTTGCCGGCTTCGCGGTGGCCCTCACCGAGTGGCGCCGTGCGCGCGGAGTGTCCTCCGCTTCTGCGTACGTCACCCTCGAGGGTCACGGCCGCGAGGAGTCGGTCGTGCCGGGCGCCGATCTGTCTCGTACCGTGGGCTGGTTCACCAGCGTTTATCCGGTGCGGCTCGCCCTGGAGGGGGTGGACACACAGGAGGCACTCGTCGGCGGCGCGTCGGCCGGCGCCGCGATCAAGGCGGTGAAGGAGCAACTCCTGGCGGTCCCCGATCGGGGCGTCGGGTACGGACTGCTGCGATATCTCAATCCGGCGACGGCCACCGTTCTCGCGGGCTTCGACCCGCCCCAGGTCGTCTTCAACTACCTCGGAAAGACCGGGATGGGCGATCTGTCCCCGGAGATGCGTGAGATCGGCTGGGTGCCGGATCTCGCGTCGTCGCGCGTCTTCTCGGGTGAAACCGATCAGGACATGAGCGCTTCCGCAGCGATCGAGATCAATGTCGGAGTGACCGATACCGATGCCGGACCGCGACTCGGAGCTTCGGTGCGGTTCGCCGGTGAACTGCTCGCAGCCGACGACGTTCGCGAACTCGTCGATCTGTGGCAGCAGGCGCTCGTCTCACAGATCGAGCATGTCGTCGCCGGATCCGGTGGGGGACTGACCCCGTCGGACATCGCCACGGTGGCGCTCACCCAGTCCCAGATCGAGGTCTGGGAACGGACCTACCCGGCCCTCGAGGATGTGTGGGCGCTGTCGCCGCTGCAGGCCGGTTTCCACTTCCATTCGCTGTTGGCCGCCGAGCACAGTGTCGACGTCTACCATTCCCAGCTGCGGATGACGCTGCTCGGCGACGTGTCGGCGGATCGGATGCGGGCCGCTGCCGCTGCGCTCCTGGACCGGTATTCGAACCTGCGGGTGGTGTTCGTGCAGGACTGCGACGTCACGGTGCAGATCCCCCTACGCGGGGTGGAGGTCCCCCTGACGGTAGTCGACCTCTCGGGCCGTGAGAGCGATTCCGGGGAAAGGGAACTCGAGGCACTGGTCGCAGAGAACCGGACCGCGCCGTTCGACTTGGCCGAGGCGCCGCTGCTGCGTTTGCTGCTCGTGCGCACGGGCGCCGAGCGGTACGAGTTGGCGATGACCAACCACCACATCCTCCTCGACGGATGGTCCATCCCGCTGATCGTCCAGGACCTGCTGGTGCTCTATGCGACCGCGGGCGATCAGTCCGCGCTGCCTGCGGTGCGGCCGTACCGCGAATACCTCGACTGGCTGGCGCGCCGAGACCCCTCCGCCTCACGGGCCGCGTGGGCGCACGCGTTGGAAGGTTTCGACGAGCCGACTCTGCTCGCGCCTGCCCGCACCGGCGGCGGCGCGACGGCGGACCCGGAGGAAGTTCCGGTCCACTTTTCCGCGGCGGACACCGCCGAGCTGCTGGCCTTCGCCCGACAGCACGGCGTCACGCCGAACACGGTGATCCAGACTGCGTGGGCTCTGCTGCTCAGGCGACTCACCGGTCGGGACGACGTCGTATTCGGCGCCACCGTCTCGGGGCGCCCCCCGCACATCCCCGGGATCGAGTCGATGGTCGGGCTCTTCATCAACACCGTCCCCGTCCGGGTACGAATCGACGCCGACGAGTCGGTGGCCGCGTTGCTGGTGCGGGTGCAGGGGCAGCAGGCCGATTTGCTCGATCACCACTATCTCGGCCTGACGGAAATCCAGGCCGAGGCGGGGGCCGGGGCGCTGTTCGACACGCTCACCGTCTTCGAGTCGTACCCCATGGATCAGGCGGCGCTGCAGGCGCAGACCGACATCGCAGGTATGCGCGTGGACTCGGTCCGGGTGCACAGTGTCACCCACTACCCATTGAGCCTGATGGCCCAGGTCGACGACACCCTGCGGCTCGGGGTGGCCTACCTGCCGGACACCTTCGAGCGCGACGAAGCGAAGTTGATTGCGGAGCGGCTCGATTCGGTGATCCGTGCGTTGATCGCAGAGCCCTCCGCCGCGGTAGCCCAGGTCACCGGATTCATCCCGGGCGAGTATGCGCGGATGTTGCACGACTGGAACGCCACCGACCACCCCGTGCCGGAGTCGACGCTGCTGACGTTGTTCGAGGCGCAGGCGGCCCGCACACCCGATGCCGTCGCTGTCGAGTTCGACGGGGACGTGCTGACGTACGCAGCCCTCGATGCGCGCGCGAACCAGCTGGCCCGGCATCTGATCGCTCAGGGTGTGGCCCCCGAAACCCGCGTGGCCGTGGTGATGCGGCGGTCGCTGGAACTGGTCGTCGGAATCTATGCCGTACTCAAGGCCGGTGGTGCATACGTGCCGGTCGATCCCGATCACCCCGCGGAGCGAACGAGTTACGTGCTCGCGTCGGCGCAGCCGGTGTGCGTGCTGACCACCTCGGCCGACCGGCCGGACCTGCCGAACCGGATCCCCGTGTCGGCCCTCGACACTCTCGACCTCTCGGGTGTCGCTGCGGTGCCGCTGACCGACGCCGAGCGCATCGAACCGTTGCGCCCTGCACACCCCGCGTACGTCATCTACACCTCCGGCTCCACCGGCAAACCCAAGGGTGTCGCGGTACCGCATGCGGCCATCGTGAATCAACTGCACTGGATGCAGTCGGAGTACACACTCACCGATCGGGATGTGTGGTTGCAGAAGACCGCAACCACGTTCGACGTGTCGGTGTGGGGCTACTTCTGGCCCCTGCAGGTGGGTGCCACCATGGTGCTGGCCACCCCGGACGGGCATCGAGAGCCTGCCTATCTGACTCGGGTCATCGACGAGCACGCGGTGACGGTCACCGATTTCGTTCCGTCCATGCTCGACGTGTTCGTCGCGGCCGCCGCGGAGGGGTCGTGCCGTTCGCTGCGGCACGTGTTCGTCATCGGCGAAGCGCTGCCGCCCGCGACTGTCCTGCGTTTCCGGGAACTCTCCGCGGCCCGACTGCACAACCTGTACGGGCCCACCGAGGCCGCAGTGTCGGTGACGTACTGGGAGACCGGTGACGCCGACACCACGAACGTGCCGATCGGTGTGCCGGAATGGAACACACAGGCCTACGTGCTCGATTCCCGGCTGCACCCGGTTCCCGTCGGCGTTCCGGGAGAGCTCTACCTGGGCGGTGCCCAGCTCGCACGCGGATACCTCGGCCGCGTCGATCTCACGTCCGATCGATTCGTCGCGAACCCGTTCGGACGCACGGGTGAGCGCATGTACCGCACCGGAGACCTCGTGCGATGGACGTCGGCGGGAGCGCTCGTCTACATCGGACGTACCGACTTCCAGGTGAAGTTCCGTGGTCAGCGCATCGAACTCGGCGAGATCGAGACAGTGCTCCGGTCGCACCCGGCAGTCACCGGCGCCGTCGTATCGGTGTACTCGGACACCACCGTCGGCGATCATCTGGTCGCGTATGTCGTCGGCACACCCGGCGACGTGGACGTTGCGGAGCTTCGCCGGCAGGCGTCGGAATCCCTACCGTCGTACATGGTGCCGTCCGCGATCACCGTGCTCGACGAGTTCCCGCTGAACACCAGCGGAAAACTCGATCGTCAAGCGTTGCCCGCTCCCGAATTCCACGGGAGCGCAACGGAGTACATCGCACCTCGAAACGAGGCCGAGCGCACCGTCGCGGCAGTGTACGCCGACGTGCTCGGTTCTTCGGGCCGGATCGGCGCGCACGACAACTTCTTCGATCTCGGCGGCAACTCGCTCTCCGTCACCCGAGTGGCGGCGCGGCTCGGTGAGTTGTCGGGCACCGGACTCTCGGTGCGCGATGTGTTCACCGCGCCCACCGTCGCGGAATTGGCGCTCCGTCTCGCCGAGCCCACGGCTGCAGCAGGTGCGCGCCCGGTGCTGTCCGGGATGCAGAGACCGGCCCGGATACCGCTGTCACCGGCGCAGCAGCGGATGTGGTTCATCAACCAGTTCGACCCGGCCTCGCCCGCGTACAACCTGCCGCTCGCGATCCGCATGTCCGGTGCTCTCGATGTGGCAGCGCTGTCTCAGGCACTCGACGACGTAGTCGGACGCCACGAGTCGCTTCGTACGGTTTTCCCCGACACGGAGGACGGACCCGCTCAGGTCGTCGTGGCCGCGCCAGATCTCTCGATGCCCCTCGAGGTCGTGGACGTGCCGGAAGGCGAGCTCGATTCCCGGATGATCGCGTTCTCCTCGCGCGGGTTCGACGTGTCCGAGGACTTGCCGGTACGGGCAACACTGTTCCGTACCGGTCCCGGCGAACACGTTCTGGCGATCACGCTGCATCACATCGCCGCCGACGGTTGGTCGTTCGGACCTCTCGGCGGGGATGTCATGACCGCGTACGCGGCCCGAGCAGAGTCCCGAAGTCCGGAGTGGATTCCGCTCGCGGTCCAGTATGCCGACTACAGTGTGTGGCACAGGGCGGTTCTCGGCAGCGAGGACGAGCCGGAGTCCCTCGCCCGACGCCAACTCGAGTACTGGACGCGGACGCTCGACGCTCTCCCGGACGAGCTGAAACTCCCCTTCGACCGCCCGCGCCGGACCGAGCAGTCGTACGCCGCGGGATCCGTGGGCTTCACCGTCACCCCCGAGATCCACCGCGGCATCGAGCGGTTGGCGCGTGAACACGGAGCCACTGTCTTCATGGTGGCGCACGCTGCCTTCGCGCTCCTGTTGGCCCGCTTGTCCGCGTCGGACGATATCGCCGTCGGCGCTCCGATCGCGGGCCGTGGCGAACGCGCTCTCGACAACCTGGTCGGAATGTTCGTCAATACGCTCGTGCTCCGCACGCGCATCGAGAGCACTGAGACGTTCGCGGAGTTGCTGACGCGGGTACGCGACGGCGACATCGGGGCATTCGGCCACGCGGACCTCCCCTTCGAGCGTCTCGTCGACGTTCTCGACCCCGTGCGGACGTCCGCGCATCACCCGGTCATCCAGACTGCGCTGTCGATGCAGCCGACGGCAATCGGCGACATCGAGCTCCCCGGACTCCGGGTGCGTGTCGAGGACATCGACGCGCGTGTCGCGAAGTTCGACCTGCAGCTGACATTGGGCGAGGACATCGATCCCGTGGGCGTTCCGTCGGGTATTCGCGCCGAGTTCACCTACGCCGCAGACTTGTTCGATCACGCTACAGTGCGCCGGTACGCGGTGCAGCTCGTGCGAATCCTCGAAACGGTGATTGCCGACCCGACCACGGTGGTCGGCGACGTGAATCTCCTCGACGACGCCGAGAGCGCCCGCCTGGCACCGGTTCGCGGGCCTGCGAGTCGACCCACTCGACTGCTGCCCGAAGTTCTCGCCGCGTCGGCGGCCGACCCGTCCGCGACTGCGCTCGTCTTCGGCGACCGTTCGATGACGTACGGAGAACTGGATCGGCGATCCAACCACTGGGCGCGCCAACTGATCGAGGCCGGAGCGGGCCCCGAGACATTCGTGGCCGTCGCACTCGCCCGGTCGATCGAATCGGTGCTCGCCGTCTGGGCCGTTGCCAAGACCGGTGCCGCGTTCGTGCCGGTGGATCCGAACTACCCGGCCGAACGGATCGCACACATGCTCGGCGATTCGGGGGCCGCGCTCGGCCTGACGACGATCGAGTTCCGAGGCGGACTACCCGACTCGACACAGTGGCTCGTGATGGACGATCCCCACCACACTGCGCTGGTGGCGGCCCAGTCCTCGGCCGCGGTGACAGCGGCCGATCGCCTCGGGCGGATGCACACGGACCAACTCGCCTACCTCATTTACACGTCCGGATCCACCGGACTGCCCAAGGGCGTCGCCGTCACCCACTCGGGGCTCGCGAACCTGCTGACCGAGCTGGCCGACGAATACGAGCTCACCGCCGACGCCCGTGTCCTGCACTTCGCCTCACCCAGTTTCGACGCCTCCGTGTTCGAGTATCTGATGGCCTTCTGCGGGGGTGCGACGATGGTTGTCGTTCCTCACTCGGTGTACGGCGGTACGGAGCTCGCCGAACTCCTGGGCGAGCAGAGAGTCACACACGCCTTCATCACACCGGCCGCGTTGGCGTCCGTCGACCCCACGGGACTCGACGCACTCGCCGTCATCGTCGTCGGCGGAGAGGCCTGGGGTGCCGACCTCGCCGAGCGCTGGGTACCGGGACGGGCACTGTTCAACGGATACGGGCCGACCGAGTCCTCGATGATGGTGACGCAGAGCGGACCGCTGATGCTCGGCGAGCGGATGACCATCGGCGCTCCCGTGCGCGGCGTCGAGGCTCTCGTTCTCGATGCGCGGCTGCATCCCGTGCCCCCCGGCGTGCCGGGGGAGCTGTACGTATCGGGGCCGGCGCTTGCCCGTGGCTACCACCAGCGACTCGGTCTCACCGCGGAGCGTTTCGTCGCGAACCCCCACGGTGCACCCGGTCGGCGGATGTACCGTACCGGCGACGTCGTCCGGTGGGTCGAGTCCCGCACCGGGACATACGTCATCGAATACTTCGGGCGCAGCGACTTCCAGGTGAAGATTCGTGGATTCCGTGTCGAACTCGGTGAGATCGATTCCGTGTTCCGAGCGCATTCTGCGGTCGGATTCGCCGCGACCGTCGCGCACGAGACCGAATCCGGCGTCACAGCACTGGTCACCTATGTGTGCGCTGCGCCGGGGAACGTCGTCGACGTCGCCGACCTGACCGCGTTCGTCGGCGGGGCGTTGCCGGCGCACATGGTGCCCGGTTCGATCATGGTTCTCGACTCGATCCCGCTGACACCGGCGGGCAAGCTCGACCGCCGCGCCCTCCCCGAGCCCGTGTTCGTGAGCCATACCCGATTCACCGCACCCGACACGGCGGACGAGCGCGCAGTCGCGGCAGCGTTCGCGGATGTGCTGGGCGAATCACGCATCGGTGTGGACGACGACTTCTTCGCTCTCGGCGGCAACTCGTTGTCCGCCACCCAGGTGGTGTCCCGGGTCGGTTCGGCGTTCGGCACCCATGTCTCCGTTCGCACGCTGTTCGACAACCCCACTGTGCGTCAACTCGTCTCCGCAATGGCCACGTCGCGGGCGGACGGGTCCTCGGGCCGGCCCGCGCTGACGCGCCGCGAACATCCCGGACGGATCCCGTTGTCGCTGGCGCAGCAGCGGATCTGGTTCCTCAACCAATACGATGTTTCGTCGTCTGCGTACAACATCCCGCTGGCCCTGCGGATGTCGGGCCGGATCGACGTCCCGGCCCTGCGTGCAGCGCTCGGTGACGTCCTGGAACGTCACGAGTCGTTGCGGACCGTGTACCCAGGTTCTGCGGACGGTGCGCATCAGGAGATCAGGCCTGCCGCCGCGGCAGAATTCGATCTCACACCGATCCGGACCGCGCCGGACCAGTTGATGCTCCGGATCGCCGAGTACGCCGTCGCCGGATTCGATGTGACCCGGGAGATCCCGTTCCGAATCCACCTGTTCCGGGAGAACCGTTCGGAACACGTGCTGCTGCTCGTCGCGCACCACATCGCCGCAGACGGATGGTCGTTCGGTCCGCTCGCCGCCGACGTGATGGCCGCATATGCATCCCGAGTGGACGGGCTGGCGCCGTCCTGGGAGCCTCTGCCCGTCCAATACGCCGACTACAGTGTGTGGCAGCGGGAACTGCTCGGCGCCGAGGACGATCCGGACAGTCTGTCCGCCAAGCAGATCGAGCGTTGGCGTGCGGCTCTGGACGGTGCGCCCGAGGCGCTCGATCTGCCTACGGACTACCCTCGCCCCGCGGTAGCGTCGCACCGCGGCGAACGCGTGGACTTCGAGATCGATGCCGGCACCCACCGGGGGCTGGTCGAGCGCGCCCAGAAGAGCGGCACCACGCTGTTCATGGTTGTTCATGCCGCGTTCGCGACGCTCTTGCACAGGCTCAGCGGCAGTACCGACATCGTGATCGGCACACCCGTCGCCGGCCGTGGCGACGAGGGACTCGATCCGCTCGTCGGAATGTTCGTGAACACCCTGGCCTTGCGCACACGGATTCACCCCGGCGAGCGTGTCGACGCACTCCTGGAACAGGTGCGCGATGTCGATCTCACGGCGTTCCAGGACACGGAGGTACCCTTCGACAGGCTCGTCGAGATCCTGCGTCCCACCCGGTCGTCCGATCGGCACCCGCTGTTTCAGGTGATGTTCGCCTTCCAGAACCTGCGACCGGTGACGCTGGAACTGCCGCAGTTGGTGGTGGAGGCCGTCGACTTCGATCCCCACGTCGCGAAGTTCGATCTGGATCTGGGGCTCGCCGAGATCGTGGACGACGCAGGAGACCACCACGGGATCTCCGGTGCCTTCACCTTCGCGTCGGAACTCTTCGAACGGGCCACTGTCGCGGGATTCGCGGAGCGATTCCTGCGGATCCTCGAGGCGGTCGCTACCGGCGACGACATCGCCGTCGGCGATATCGCCATCCTGGGTGCGGCCGAGCAACAGTCCCTCGCCCCGGTGTGGGGCGGGCCGCTGCTCGCGAACGCCACCCTGCCCGAGCTGCTCGTCGCGACGGCGGAACGGTATCCGGGCTCGACTGCGGTCGTCTTCGACGGTGTCTCGATCGATTACCGTGAGCTGGACCGGCGATCGACGCAGCTGGCACGTGCACTCGTCGGAATGGGTGTCGGCCCGGAAACCTACGTCGCGATCGCCTTGCCGCGCTCTGTCGAATCCGTGTTGTGCGTGTGGGCCGTTGCCAAGACCGGTGCGGCCTATGTTCCGATCGACCCCGGGCATCCGGTGGACCGCATCGCGCACATTCTGCGGGATTCGGGAGTGATCGTCGGTGTCACCGGTGCGGAGTTCGCCGAACACCTCCCGGGGGTGACCGACTGGCTCGTACTCGACGACCCGGAAGTGCTCCGCGAATTGTCCTCGGCGAGCACGGCGCCGATCGGGGATGCGGATCGCACCTGCGCTCTACATGTCGATCATCCCGCTTATCTCATCTACACGTCGGGTTCGACGGGACTGCCCAAGGGTGTGGTGGTGTCCCACCGGGGTCTCGCGAATCTCGCCGGCGCGTATACCGCCGCAGTGCGGGCCACCGAGAAGTCCCGGGTCGCGCACCTCGCGGCCCCGACGTTCGACCTGTCCGTCCTCGAACTGCTTCTAGCCCACACGTCCGGGGCCGCGCTGGTGGTCTGTCCGCCCGGTGTGTACGGCGGCGTCGAGCTACACGAGGTGTTGCAGTCCGAACGCGTCACGCACATGACCATCACGAATGCCGCTCTGGCGTCCGTCGATCCGGAGGGACTGGACGATCTGCGCTCGATCGTCGTCGGCGGCGACGCCTGCCCGCCGGAGACGGTGGCGCGATGGGCCGACCGACTCGACCTCGTCAACGGGTACGGTCCCACCGAAGTGACGGTGGGCGCCACGTTCACCTCGGTACTCGGCCAGGGCCGGGACATCACCATCGGCGGGCCGCTGCCCGGGGTCGCCGCCGTGGTTCTCGATTCGAGGTTGCGGCCCGTGCCGGTCGGTGTCGTGGGAGAGCTGTACCTGCTGGGACCGGCTCTGGCACGCGGATACCACGACCGTGCAGCGCTCACGGCAGACCGATTCGTGGCGAGTCCGTTCGAGGCCGCCGGTGCCCGGATGTACCGCACCGGTGACATAGTGCGCTGGCGCGCAGTACATTCCGGTGTGACCGGCAGCATGACCGACGGCACCCTTCCCGGGCATGCGATCGAATACCTCGGCCGCTCCGACCATCAGGTCAAGGTTCGTGGACTTCGTATCGAACTCGGCGAGATCGATGCCGCCCTGGGCGCACATCCCGATGTCGAATTCGCTGCCACCCTGGGCTACGAGTCGCCCTCGGAAACACGACTGGCATCGCACGTGCTGGTCGGTGCGGGCGCCGACCGTGATCCGGCGGCTCTGCTCGCGTTCCTGCGTCAGGCATTGCCTGGGTACATGATTCCGTCGGCGCTCGTGTTCCTGGACGCGATTCCGCTGACCCCGAACGGCAAACTCGACCGGGCCGCCCTGCCCGCGCCCGACTTCGGCGCGGCAGCCAAGGAGATCGTGTACCGGGCGCCGCGGAACCCCTTGGAGCGGTCGATCGCGGATGCGTTCACCGACGTGCTGGGCGGCACGGACATCGGCCTCGACACGGATTTCTTCGATGCAGGCGGCAACTCGCTCTCCGCGACCCGGGTGACCGCCCGGGTCGGCGCCGTGCTCGACATCCGGGTCACGGTGCGTGACCTGTTCGAAGCCCCCACCGTCCTCGCGTTGGCGGAGTCGCTGGCGCCGCGGATGTCCGGGGCCGGCGACGGCGCTTCCGCCGGACCAGCGCTGGTGCCGCCGCCGCGCCCCGACCGGATCCCGCTGTCGCTCGCGCAGCAGCGGATGTGGTTCCTCAACCAGTTCGAAACGTCCTCGCCCGCCTACAACATGCCCGCCGCGGTCCGGCTGACCGGCCTGCTGGACACGGCGGCGCTGGCCGCGGCGATCGGTGACCTGATCGCCCGGCACGAATCGCTGCGGACCGTCTTTCCCGATTCGCGGGGTGGCCCGCACCAGGTGATCCTCGAGCCCGAAGACTTCACCCCCGACATCGCACCGGTCCACGTGAGCGAGGCCGGGTTGCGCGCCGACCTCCAGGAATTCCTCCTGGCCGGCTTCGACGTGTCCCAGGCCGTGCCGCTGCGGGTGAAGGTGTATTCGCTCGGCGACACCGAGCACGTGCTCGCGCTCGTCGTCCACCACATCTCCGCCGACGGCGTCTCCATGGAACCGCTGATCCGCGACGTGATGATCGCCTACACGAGCCGCGCCGCAGGCCACCCGCCCGCCTGGGCGCCGCTGCCGGTGCAGTACGCCGATTACGCGCTGTGGCAGCGGGAGGTCGTCGGCTCCGAGTCCGAGCCGGGCAGCCTCGCCGCCGCCCAACTGGACTACTGGACCCGCACGCTCGCCGGTGTCCCGGACCAGCTGTACCTGCCCGGCGACCGGGGCAGGCCCGCGGTGCCGTCGCATCGGGGTGCGGCGACCCGTTTCACCCTGGACGCCGGCACGCACCGGGCCCTGGCCGAGCTGGCACGGACACACGGCGCCAGCATCTTCATGGTCGCCCACGCCGCGCTCAGCGTCCTCCTGGGACGCCTCAGCACCACCGCCGACATCGCCGTCGGCACCGCCGTCGCCGGTCGCGGGCGGGTCGAACTCGACGACATCATCGGCATGTTCGTCAACACCCTCGTCCTGAGGACCACCCTGGATCCGGGAGCGTCGTTCGTGTCGCTGCTCGAGCAGACGCGGGACGTGGACCTCGAGGCGTTCGCCCACGCCGACCTGCCCTTCGAGCGGCTGGTGGAGGTCCTGAGCCCGGTCCGCTCCACCTCGCACCACCCGCTGTTCCAGGTGGCGCTCGGTGTGCAGGCGGTGTCCGGCGGCGGACTGGAGCTGGACGGACTGTCGGTCGAACCGCTCACCCTCGATGCGAGCATCGCCAAGTTCGACCTGCACTTCACGCTCACCGAGCGGCTCGACGACACCGCCGAGCACGCGGGCATCGACGCCGAACTCATTTACGCCACCGACATTTTCGACGAGAGCACCGCCGCCGGGTACGCGACCCGGCTGCGCCGGATCTTCGAGGCCGTGGTCGCCGACCCGCAGCGGCCGATCGGCGACATTCCCGTTCTCGGCGAAGACGAACACGCGGCCCTCACCCCGGTCCGCGGCGCGGATCCGCGACCGGTGCAGATGCTGCCCGAGATCCTCGCCGACGCCGTCGCTGCGGCACCCGACGGCCTCGCCGTCGTCTTCGACGGCACCGGCCTGACGTACCGGGATCTCGACGAACGGTCGAACCAGCTGGCCCGGTTGCTCGTGGACAGGGGAGTGGGACCCGAATCCCGGGTCGCCCTGGCGCTGCCCCGGTCCTTCGAATCCGTGGTGGCAGTCTGGGCGGTGGCCAAGACCGGCGCCGCCTTCGTGCCCGTCGACCCCGGCTATCCCGCGGACCGCATCCTGCACATGGTGCAGGACTCCGGGGCGATGGTCGGGATCACCGTGTCCGGGAAGCGAGCACTGCTCCCGGAGTCGATCCGGTGGATGCTCCTCGACGACCCGGCACTCGAGGTGCGCTGCACCCACGAATCCCGGTTGCCGCTCACCAACCGCGACCGCATGCGGCCGATCCTGTCCGACCAGGTGGCGTACGTCATCTACACGTCGGGATCGACCGGCAGGCCCAAGGGTGTCGCGGTGACGCACCGCGGGCTGATGAACCTGGTGACCGACGAACGTGAGCTGCTGGGCGTGACGTCCCGTTCGCGGACACTGCATTTCGCGTCGCCGAGCTTCGACGCCTCCGTGTTCGAGATGCTGATGGCACTCGGTGCGGGAGCCACGATGGTCATCGCGCCGCCCACGATCTACGGCGGATCGGAACTCGCGGAACTGCTCGCGGCGGAACGCATCACCCATGCGTTCTCCACCCCGGCGGCGCTGGCGTCGGTGGACCACCACGGGCTCGACGACCTCGCCGTGGTCGTCGTCGCCGGTGACGTGTGCCCGCCGGAACTGGTCGCCCGCTGGGCGCCCGGACGCCGCATGGTCAACGCGTACGGCCCCAGCGAGGCGACGATCATGTCGTCCATCACCGAACCGCTCCACGCCGGCGAACCGGTCACCATCGGCGGCCCGAGCCGCGGGGTGCGGGCACTCGTGCTCGACGGGCGGCTGCGTCCGGTGCCGGTGGGGGTGCCGGGCGAACTGTACGTCGGGGGACCGAGCCTGGCCCGCGGCTACCTCGGACGGCCGGGACTGACCGCCGAACGCTTCGTCGCCGACCCCTACGGCGAGCCAGGCGACCTCCTGTACCGCACCGGAGACCTCGTCCGGTGGCGGGAGAACCGCGTCCTCGATTTCGTCGGCCGCACCGACCACCAGGTGAAGATCCGCGGATTCCGGATCGAACTCGGCGAGATCGACGCCGCCCTCACCGCACACCCGCAGATCGAGTACGCCACCACGATCGGCTACGAGCACCCGAACGGGGAGACCTCCCTCGTCGCGTACGTGCTGCCCTTCACCGGCGAGGACGTCGACCGCGTCGAGGTCGCGAATTTCGTCGGCCGCACCCTGCCCGCCTACATGGTTCCCGCGTCCGTCACCTTGCTCGACGCCCTGCCGCTCACCCCGGCGGGCAAACTCGACCGGGCCGCGCTGCCCGAACCCATCTTCGCCGCCGCGGCCACCACGTTCGAGGCGCCGAGGAACCCGATGGAAGTGATCGTCGCCGGCATCTTCGCGGACATCATCACCCTGCCCGAGATCGGCATCCACGACAGCTTCTTCGACCTCGGCGGCAACTCGCTGCTCGCCACCCAGGTGGTGTCGCGGATCAACGCCGCTCTCGACGTCCACGTCGGCGTCCGCGAAGTGTTCGAATCGCCGACCGTCGCCGCGCTCGCGGCCCGGATCACCGAGACCACCACCCACGGTGCGCGGCGGCCCGCGCTGACGGCGAGGGTGCGACCCGACCACATCCCGCTGTCGCTCGCCCAGCAGCGGATGTGGTTCATCAACCAGTTCGACACCGCGTCACCGGCCTACAACCTGCCGGTCGCACTCCGGCTGTCGGGCGAGGTGGACCTGTACGCCATGCAGATCGCGATCGCCGATCTGGTCGGACGCCACGAGGCGCTACGCACCGTCTACCCCGACTCCGCCGAGGGCCCGCACCAGGTGATCCTGCCCGCCACCGACGCGGTGCCTGACCTGACACCGGTGCCTGCGCACCCCGACGACGTCCTCGAACGGGTGCTCGCACTCGTGACGACGGGCTTCGACGTGACCTCGGACGTGCCGCTGCGGGCACGGATGTACCGGGTCGGCACCGACGACTACGTGCTCGTCATGGTCGCCCACCACATCTCGGGGGACGGCTGGTCGCTCGCCCCACTGGCCCGCGACGTCATGCTCGCCTACACCGCCCGCACCGAGGGGCACGTCCCCCTCTGGACGCCGCTGCCGGTGCAGTACGCCGACTACAGCCTGTGGCAGCGGGAACTCCTCGGCGACGAGGCCGACCCCGAATCGGTTGCTGCCGAACAGATCACGTACTGGACCCGCACCCTGGACGGTCTGCCGGACCGGCTGTCGCTGCCGACCGACCGCCCGAGGCCCGCGGTCGCATCCCACCGGGGCGCGCACGTGCCGTTCACCATCGACGCCGACACCCACCGCGCACTGCTGACGCTCGCGCGCGGCCGGAACGCCTCGCTGTTCATGGTGATGCACACCGCGCTCGCGGTCCTCCTCGCGCGACTGAGCAACGAATCCGACATCGCCGTCGGCGCGCCCATCGCCGGACGCGGTGAGGAGTCCCTCGACGAACTCGTCGGCATGTTCGTGAACACCCTGGTCCTGCGCACCCACGTCGACCTCGAGACTTCGTTCGCGGACAGCCTGAACGTCGCACGGTCCACCGACCTGGGCGCATTCGCGCACTCGGACATCCCGTTCGAGCGCCTCGTCGACGTGCTGAATCCGGCCCGTTCCCGCGCGCACCACCCGCTGTTCCAGGTGGCGTTCTCGTTCCAGAACCTCGCCACCGCCACACTCGAACTTCCCGGCCTGCATGTCGAGGGACTCGACGTGCCGAACACGATCTCCAACTTCGACCTGCACCTGACGCTGTCGGAGAAGCACGACGCCGACGGCGCCCCGGACGTGATCGAGGCCCAGTTCACCTACGCCACCGACCTCTTCGACGACACGACGGTCCGGGCGTTCGCGGAACGTTTCCTACGCATCCTCGGGTCGGTCGTGCGGGACCCGGACCTCGCCCTCGGTGCCATCGACCTCCTCGACGACGCCGAACGGCAGTCGGTGATCGCCGAATTCAACGACACCGCTGTCGATCTGCCGCAGACGACCCTCCCCGACCTGTTCTCCGCCCAGGTGGCGCGGACACCCGACGAACCCGCGGTGTTCTTCGAGGGCACCGAACTGACGTACGCCGAGTTCGACCGCCGTATCGACGCGCTCGCCCACCGGCTGATCGATGCGGGCGTGGGGCCGGAAACGGTGGTGGGACTGGCGATGAAGCGGTCGATCGAACTGCTCGCCGGGATGTACGCGGTGCTGCGGGCCGGTGGCGCCTACCTGCCGATCGATCTCGGTCATCCCGCCGACCGGCTGGCGTACGTGCTGGAGACGGCGCGCCCGGTGTGCATCCTCACCACGTCCTCGGACGGGTTCACCGCCGAGAACGTCCCCGTGCTCGAGATCGACACCCTCGACCTCGACCCGCGCGGATCGGTGACCGACGCGCAGCGGCGCGCCCCGCTACGGCCGGAAAACACGGCGTATCTGATCTTCACGTCCGGGTCCACCGGCCGGCCCAAGGGTGTCGCGGTATCGCACGCCGCCATCGCGAACCAACTCCGCTGGAAGCAGCACGAATACCCGCTCGACACCACCGACGCGGTCGTGCAGAAGACACCGGTCACGTTCGACCTGTCGGTGTGGGAACTGTTCTGGCCGCTGACGTCGGGGGCCCGGCTCGTCATCGCCCGCCCGGACGGTCACCGCGACCCGGCCTACCTGGCGGACCTGATGCGTCAGCAACGCGTCACGACAGCACATTTCGTGCCGTCCCTGCTGGAGGCGTTCATCCCGGCTGCGGGGGAACAGCCGGCTTTGCGTCGGGTGCTGTGCATCGGTGAGGCGCTGCCCGCCGACACCGCCGCCCGTTTCCGCCGCCGGTTCGGCTCCGTCGCCCTGCACAACCTGTACGGGCCCACCGAGGCCGCCGTGTCCGTGACCGCATGGGCGCACACCGACGACGACGCCGACACCGTTCCCATCGGCGGACCCGAATGGAACACGCAGGCGTTCGTGCTCGACGCCCGGCTGAACCCGGTCCCCGTCGGGGTCGCGGGGGAGCTGTACCTGGCCGGTGACCAGCTGGCCCGCGGTTACGTCGCCCGCACCGATCTGACCGCCGAGCGCTTCGTCGCCAACCCGTTCGGCGCACCCGGTTCACGGCTGTACCGCACCGGTGACGTGGTCCGCTGGCGCGTCCGGGACACCAAGGGGGTCCTCGAGTACCTCGAGCGCTCCGACTTCCAGGTGAAGGTCCGCGGATTCCGCATCGAACTCGGCGAGATCGAATCCGCCCTGGTGCGGTCCGCCGGGGTGGGGCAAGCCGTCGTGGTCGCCCACCGGAACCCGCACACCGGGACCGCCCTAGTCGCCTACGCGGTCCCCGAGGACGGCGCGACCGTCGACCCCGGCGCGGTGCTCGCCGACGTCGGCGCCGCGGTGCCGAGCTACATGGTGCCCGCCGCCGTCGTCGTGCTCGCGGACCTGCCGCTGACCGCGAACGGAAAACTCGACCGCAAGGCGCTCCCCGCACCCGACTTCGCTTCGACGGCAGTCGAATACCGTGCACCCGCCACACCCACCGAGGAGATCGTCGCCGCCGTGTACGCCGACGTGCTCGGCGTCGAGGAGGTCGGGACCGGCGCGAACTTCTTCGACCTCGGCGGCAACTCCCTCGTCGCCACCCGGGTGGTCGCCCGGCTGTCCGAGACGCTCGGTCGGCGCGTCGAGATTCGGTCCCTGTTCGAGGCGCCTGCCGTCGGCACGCTTGCGGCGCTGCTGGATTCGACGGACGCGACCGCCCCCACGCGCCCGGCGCTGACCCCGGCAGTGCGCCCCGAACGGCTCCCACTGTCCTCGGCGCAGCAACGGATGTGGTTCCTCAACCGGTTCGACCCGAACTCCGCCGTGCACAACATTCCCGTCGCGGTCCGGCTGTCGGGCGTCCTGGACGTCGCCGCGCTGCAACACGCGGTCACCGACGTCCTCCACCGCCACGAGTCGCTGCGGACGATCTACCCGGACTCCGTTGACGGCCCGCACCAGGTGATCCTGCCCGCCGAGGGGGCCGGGGGCGCAGCGTCCGTCGTCCCGACCGACGAGACCGCACTGCCCGCCCTGATCGCCGACCTGGTGACCACCGGATTCGACGTCACCGCGGAGGTGCCGGTGCGGGTCCGGATCTTCCGGATCTCCGCGACGGAACACGTCCTCGCCGTGGTGGTCCACCACATCTCCGGCGACGGCTGGTCGATGGCGCCGATGGTGCGGGACGTGATGGCGGCGTACTCGGCGCGGTCGGCGGGCACGAGCCCGGACTGGGCACCGCTGCCGGTGCAGTACGCCGATTACGCACTGTGGCAGCGAGACCTCCTCGGCGACGAAACCGATCCCGACTCGGTGGCGGCGCGGCAACTCGCGTTCTGGACACGGGCCCTCGCAGGAGCTCCGGATCAGCTGGATCTGCCCACCGACCGGCCGCGTCCAGCGGTCGCGTCGTACCGGGGCGGTACCGTCGACTTCAGCGTGCCGTCCGATCTGCACGGCTCACTGCTGGGTGCGGCGCGGGACGCGAACGCCTCCGTGTTCATGGTGGTGCACTCGGCGCTCGCGGTGCTGCTGAGCCGGCTCGCCGGTTCCGCGGACATCGCCATCGGAACCCCCGTCGCGGGACGCGGTGAACGCGAACTCGACGACCTGATCGGCATGTTCGTCAACACGCTGGTCCTGCGACAGCACGTCGACGGTGGGCGCACATTCGCCGAACTCCTCGCCGATGTGCGCGAGACCGATCTCGCCGCGTTCTCGCACGCGGACGTCCCGTTCGAGCGCCTCGTCGAGGTCGTCAATCCGTCGCGGTCCACCGGGCGGCACCCCCTGTTCCAGGTGATGCTCACGTTCCAGAACCTCGACCAGGCGACCCTGGAACTCGGCGACCTGTCGGTGAGCGGTGTCGACTTCGACGTGGACATCGCCAAATTCGACCTGCAACTCACCCTGATGGAGCAGTTCGACCCCGAGGGATGCCCCGACGGGATCGCCGCCCGCCTCACGTACGCCGCCGACCTGTTCGACGAGCCGTCCGCGCACGTGTTCGGGCAGCGGTTCCTGCAGGTGCTGCGCGCGGCGGTCGACGGTCCGGACACCGCAGTCGGCGACCTCGACATCCTCGGCAGCGGCGAACGGAAGCAGATCGCCGGCACCCACGACACAGTGCACCCCGTCCCGGCCGGCACCCTCGCGTCGCTGCTCGACACGGCGGTGGCGACGAACCCCGACCGGATCGCGGTGGCCTTCGACCGGGACGAACTGACGTACGCGAACTTCGACGCCCGCGTGAACAGGCTGGCGCGCCGACTGATCGAGCAGGGCGTCGGCCCCGAGTCGGTGGTGGCGGTGGCGATGCGCCGCTCGATCGATCTGCTCGTGGGAATCCATGCCGTCGTCAAGGCGGGCGGCGCCTACCTGCCGATCGATCCCGACCATCCGGCCGAGCGCACCGCGTACGTACTCGACACCGCACAGCCCGCGTGTGTGCTGGTCAGCGGCGTCGGACTCGCCGACAGCGGCTCGGCCCCCGTCATCGACGTCGCCTCCGAGGACCTCTCCCGGCACGGCAGTGCGCCCGTCACCGATCGGGACCGGCTCCGGCCGCTGTCCGCAGCGAACACGGCGTACGTGATCTTCACGTCCGGCTCGACGGGCCGGCCGAAGGGCGTCGCGGTCACCCACGGAGCGATCGTGAACCGGCTGCTGTGGATGCAGCACGAATACGCCCTGACCAGCGCGGACGTTGTTCTGCAGAAGACGCCCGTGACGTTCGACGTGTCGGTGTGGGAGCTGTTCTGGCCGCTGCAGGTCGGGGCGTCCCTGGTGATCGCCGCACCCGACGGACATCGCGATCCGCGGTATCTGACCGGGCTGGTACAGGAACGTCACGTGACGACCATCCACTTCGTGCCGTCCATGCTGTCGGTGTTCACCGCCGAACCCGATGCGGCGCAGTGTGATTCGTTGCGTCTGGTGTTCTGTTCGGGGGAGGCGCTGACGCCGGAACAGGTGTCACGGTTCCGGGCGGTCAGCGGTGCGGATCTGCACAATCTGTACGGGCCGACGGAGGCCGCGGTCGACGTGACGCACTGGGAAACCAGTGCGTCCGACACGCAGTCTGTCCCGATCGGTCGTCCGGTGTGGAACACCCAGCTGCATGTGCTCGATGCCCGGTTGCATCCGGTGCCGAACGGGGTGGCGGGGGAGCTGTACCTCGCGGGCGACCAGTTGGCGCGGGGGTACCTCGGCCGCGTCGATCTCACCTCGGATCGGTTCGTGGCGAACCCCTACGTCGCAGGTGGGCGGATGTACCGGACGGGCGATCTGGTGCGACGCCGCGGCGACGGGGCTCTGGAGTACCTGGGGCGTACGGACTTCCAGGTGAAGTTGCGGGGTCAGCGGATCGAGTTGGGGGAGATCGAGTCGGCCCTGGAGACGCATCCGGATGTCACGCAGGCGGTCGTGGTGGTGCACCGGGACGAACGCGGCGAGGAAGCCCTCGTCGCCTACCTGGTGGGACGACGCGCGACCGAGTGGTCGGACGTGCGCGCACACCTGTCGACCCGACTCCTGTCGTACATGATCCCGGCGTACGTCGTGCACCTGGACGCGCTGCCGCTGTCGGTGAACGGCAAACTCGACCGCAAGGCCCTGCCTGCACCGGAGGTCCGCTCGGCCGCCGCCGAGTATCAGCCCCCACGGACCGCGGCTGAACGGGCCGTCGCCACCGTATTCGGCGAGGTCCTCGGCATCGACCGGGTCGGAGCCACGGACAGCTTCTTCGATCTCGGCGGCAACTCCCTGATCGCCACCCGCGCCGCGTCCGCGCTCGGGTCCGAACTGGGCATCGACTTCCCGCTGCAGTGGATGTTCAGCGACCCCACACCGCGGTCGCTGGGGCAGCGCATCCAGAATGCGGCGACCGACGGAACGGACGGTGCCGGCACCTCGCTCGACGTGCTGCTCCCGATCCGCACCCGAGGGGCGGCGGAACCGCTGTTCTGCGTTCACCCGTTCATCGGGCTCGCGTGGAGCTACGCCGGGCTGAGCCGGGAACTGACCGAGGACCGGCCGATCTACGGGCTGCAGTCGCCGGCGCTGACCGAGGACGCGCCGCACCCGGAGACGATCACCGACTTCGCGGATCGCTACGTCCGCGAGATCCGCTCGATCCAGCCGCACGGCCCGTATCACCTGGTGGGCTGGTCACTCGGCGGGGTCATTGCTCACGAGATGGCGGTGCAGTTGCAGGAGGCCGGCGAAGAGGTGCGTCTGCTCGGGCTCCTCGACAGTTATGTCGGACTCGACCGCAGCGTGGAGAACGCCGCGACCACCGCGGATCTCCTCGGCGGCGCCGGCCTGCACCTACCCGACGACGGTGTTCTCGACGAACTCGCGCCCGGCGGGCAGTTCGACGCCGATCGGGCGGCCGCGCTGCTCCGGGTCGTCGGCGGTCCGCTGGCAGCACTGACCGCCCCGGAACTCGGCCGGATCTACGGCAACGCGCTGCGGGCCCCCGACCTGATCGACGAACACCGGCCGAGAGTGTTCGACGGCGAACTCGTGTTCTTCACCGCCGCCCTCGACGACGGCTTCCACGTCGACCCGGTGACCTGCTGGGGCCCGTTCGTCCGCGGCAGGATCGACGAGCACCCGGTGGACGCGACGCACTGGACGATGACGACACCGGACGCTCTCGCCGCGATCGCGCCGCACCTCGAGCGTTCGCGTCGCAGGCCGCGGCACGCCGCGCCCGACACCGGCAGGGACGCCGACCCCGACGACAGCGAGAACCGGCCGCACTCGGTGCGCTGACCGCACCCCGCCGCCGTTCAACCGACCGTGAGGTTTGGTTTGGGCGGTGATGGGGGAATACCACGAAAGGTGAGCGGTTGTAGTGGAAATGAGCGGTCCACCACCCGGAATGGCGCAGACGCCGGACGCGCTGTGGCTTCAGGGTGCCGGTTTCATACCCCAGGTGTGAGATCTGCCCGAAGAGAAGACCAAACCCTTGACTCCGCCGTACCGAATAGTAGATTGAGAGCGGTCATGTGACCTACCTCTCAAACGGTATGGAAGCCCGGGAGGTCGGTCATACGTGGTTTCTTCGACTGCGTGTTCGGGGCGTGACGCTCGGTGCTTGGTGTGCTCGGAATGTAACGCGCCCGCGTTTCAGCAGATCGGAGTGCTTGGATGAGTCCTGTCGAGACGGTGACCAGCCCAGTGACCTACAGAAGCTTGTCCGTGTCGAACATCCCGTCCCCGCCGAAGGCGCGGTCGCAGACCCCCCGGACCACGCCGAAGGCGGGGTCGCAGACCCCCCGGACCACGCCGAAGGCGGGGTCGCAGACCCCCCGGACGCGGCGAACGCCGCCCCGGCAGAGCCGAGACGGCGTTCGTACGGTTCGGTGGCCTGTGTCAGGCTCCGCGGCGCTTCGCCTTCAGCAGGTCGAGGCGCTCCTTCAGCAGCTCTTCCAGTTCCTCCTTGGAACGGCGTTCGAGCAGCATGTCCCAGTGGGTACGCGGCGGCTTGACCTTCTTGGCCTCGGGCGCCGTGCCCTCGACCAGGGTTCCCTCGAGGCCGTTGCGGCACAGCCACGTGCCGGGGATCTCGGCATCGTCGGCGAAGGGAATGTCGAAGATCTCACCGTTGTCGCACCGGTACTTGGCCATCCGGCGGGGTGCGAGGTCGTGGTCACGGTCGGTCTCGTAGCTCACCGCTCCGAGTCGACTCCCTCGAAGTACGCGATCTGCCATGGTGGTGTCCTCTCCTCGTTCGTCTCCGCGCGAGCACGCCTGGACCAGCACCAAGCGTTCACACTCATCTACAACGCCACGGCCTCCCGATTGGTTCCCGCACGCCGCGCAGATGCAACCTCGACATCTTACCGGGCGGGCTCGGGGGCGCCGCGCAGTAAGGTGGTCGACCATGACCAGCGCCTCCCGCAGACCGGATTCCTGTGTGTGGTGCGGACGCGAAGTGGCCGAGACGGGGATGGGCCGGCGTCGCCGGTACTGCCGCCAATCGTGCCGGCAACGCGCGTACGAGCAGCGCAACCAGGTCAAGGGCACCAGCATCCCCGCCGATGCGGTGGTGCTCACGTCGGAGGAAGCCTCCGCCATGGTCGACCGGGTTTTCCAGGTTCGATGTGCCGCCGAGGACGTGGCGACAGCCGTTGCCGAAGGTGCGGCGGCCCATGAGGTGGAGTCCCTGTGCGCCGACCTCGTGCAACTCGCACGTGAGGCCGAACGCTTCCGCTGAGCCTCGCACAGAGGCAGGGGAGCGTGGGACACACTCTGCTCGACCGGTCCGACCGTCGCCGATCGATGGCGATTCCGAAACGAACATCACGAATCGACGCACACCGGGCCCACACGTACAGCACGATCAGTACAGCGTGGGAGACCGGCGTCGGTTGGTCCGTCTCACGCGCAGGACTTGCGCATCCAAGGTCTTCTACCCGCTGGGGGAACGAGATGACGACTGTGAATTCGCCGCAGCCGAATAACGGCGCCGAAGATGTGAACGTGAACGTTCCCGAGGGGGCCTTCCCGCTCTCGTCGGTGCAACGGAGCATGTGGTTTGCCCAACAACTGAGCCCCACGGTCCCCAAGTTCATCGCCCAGTACATCGAGTTGCGGGGCGAGATCGACCTGGACCTGCTGAGCGACGCGGCCGTGCGGGCCGGCCAGGAGTTTCAGTCGCCGTTCCTGCGTCTGCTCGACGTCGACGGGGAGCCCTACCAGGCGGTCGATTTCACGATCGACCCGTCGATCGGGTTCCTCGACTTCCGCGGCGAGGACGACCCGATGTCGGCCGCGCAGGCGTGGATCGACGAGGACTACGCGACACCTCTGCGGTTGACCCGGGACCGGCTCGTCGAGATGACCGTCCTGCAGGTCGGTGAGCAGCACTACCTGTGGTACACCAGGATTCACCACGTCGCCCTCGACGGGTACAGCGGTAACACCATGGTGAACCGGATCGCGGCGCTCTACACCGCGGCGATCGAGGGCACCGAACCGGAACCGAACCGTGCGCTGGACCTGCGCGATCTGTACGCACTGGATCAGAAGTACCGGAAGTCGACCCGGTTCGAGAACGACCGGTTGTACTGGGCCGAACGGATAGTCGGCATCGAGCACGGTTCGACGCTCGCCACCCACGACGCGCCCGCAGCGGCGAAGAGCAGGCTCGAGAGCGCGAAGATCTCCGAATCCGCGCTGGGTTTCCTCGGCGAGTCGGATCAGCGGGTCGGTGCCACGTCGGCGGCCGTCCTGCTCGCCGGGTTCGCCTGCTACCTGTCCCGGATGACGGGCAAGCGGGACGTGCTCATCAACCTGCCGGTGTCGGCGCGCACCACGGCGCCGTTGCAGCGGTCCGGCGGCATGCTCGTCAACGTCGCCCCGCTGCGGATCACCGTCCGCCCCGAGGACACGGTGGCAGAACTCGTGCAGCGGACGCAGCTCGAGCTGATGGGTGCACTGCGTCATCAGCGGTGCAGCCTCGAGGACATCCGCCGTGACGCCGGCCTCGCGGGGACGGCGGAGGGTCTCGCCGGTCCGATGGTGAACGTCATGCTGTTCCACCAGGCGTTCACGCTGGGCTCCGTCAGCGGCGAGTACCACATCGTGACGTCGGGACCGGTGGACGACCTGCTGGTCAACATCTATCAGGGCGGTGACGGCGAGACACTCCTCGATTTCCGCGGCAACCCCAACCGGTACGGCGCGGAGGAATTGCGCGCTCACCACCGCCGATTCGTGGAACTGATCGAGGAATTCGTCACCGCGGAGCCGCAGGTGCGGACCGCCGACATCCACGCCGAGAGCGCACGCCTCGGTGCGCGCATCCTCGAGCGGGAGTCCCAGCTCGAGTTCTGGAAGCGGGAGCTGGCCGGACTGCCCGAGGTGACGGCGCTACCGCTGGACCGGCCGCGCCCGAGCGAGCGGGCCGGGGCGGGCGAGGTTGTCGGGTTCGCCGTGGACGCCGACGTGCAGCGCCGCGCGGCTCTGCTGGCCGAGGAGGCGGGCACCGGGATCTTCACCGCACTGCACGCCGCGCTGGCCGTGCTGCTGGGCCGGCTGGGTGACACCGACGACGTCGTGATCGGAACACCGATCGTCGGGCGTGACACGACCGACTCCGAAGATCCGGAGGCCGGGGCGTTCTTCAACAAGGCCGTTCTGCGATCGCAGGTGGAGGGGGCGTCGTCGTTCACGGAGCACCTGAGCCGGGTCCGGGACGCCGACCGGGCCGCGTTCTCGCATGCGGCGCTGCCGTTCGACGATCTCGTCGCCGCCGTTGTCGCGGAACCCGACCCGTCGCACACGCCGCTGTTCCAGGTGATGCTCGAATTCACCGACGGTGGTCATCCGCACGACTCCTCGGGGAACGTGACTGTCAGCCCGGTCCAGCGTGAACACCGCGCCCTGGGGCTGGATCTCGTGTTCTCCCTCACCGAATCGGAGACCGGCGGAATCAACGGCCGGCTGCGGTTCGCCACCGATGTGTGGGACCGCGACAGCGCGGAGGCGCTCGCCGCCCGCTTCGTCCGCATCCTGCAGGCGGTGACGGCGGATCCGGCCGCGCCGATCGGGGACGTCGACCTCCTCGAACCCGCCGAGTACGCGGAACTCGCGCCGGTCCGCGACGAGCCTGCGGTGGAGCCCCGCACGCTTCCCGCACTGCTCGCCGGTGCCGTTGCGGCGGGCGGCGACGGGGACGCTCTCGTCTACGAGGGACGCACCCTGACCTACCCCGAACTCGACGAGCAGTCGAACCGGCTCGCCCGCATGCTGATCGGTCACGGCGTGGGGCCGGGTTCGGTCGTGGCGCTGGCGATCGCGCGTTCGATCGAGTCGGTGCTGGCCACCTGGGCGGTCGCGAAATCCGGGGCCGCGTTCGTGCCGGTCGACCCGAATTACCCGGCCGACCGTATCGAGCACATGCTCACCGATTCCGGTGCGGTCGTCGGTCTCACGGCCACGGCGCACCGCGCGTCCCTGCCGGCGATCACGCCGTGGCTGGTGATGGACGACGCGTCGTTCGGGCGGGAACTGGACCAGCACACCGCAGGCGCGGTCACCGACGCCGACCGCCTCCGGCCGCTGCGGACGGCGGATCCGGCCTACCTGATCTACACGTCCGGCTCTACCGGCACACCCAAGGGTGTGGTCGTCACGCATGTCGGTCTGGCGAATTTCGCCGAGGACGAGCGGCAGCGGTTCGACGTCACCGCGGGGTCGCGGACCCTGCACTTCTCCTCACCGAGTTTCGACGCGTCGATCCTGGAACTGCTTCTCGCCGTGGGCGCCGGTGCCACGATGGTGGTGGCGCCGTCGACGGTATACGGCGGTACCGAACTCGCGGACCTGCTGCGCCGCGAACGGGTGACGCACGCGTTCGTGACGCCGGCCGCGCTGGCTTCCGTCGATCCCACGGGTCTCGACCACATCCGGTGCGTCGTCACCGGTGGTGAGAGCTGTCCTCCTGCGCTGGTGCAGCAGTGGGCGCCGGGACGCGTCATGTTCAACGCCTACGGTCCTACCGAGGCCACCGTCGTCGCGAGCGTCGCGGGACCGTTGACGGTCGGCGAACCGGTCACCATCGGCCGCCCGTCGCGCGGTTGCGGTCTGCTGGTGCTCGATTCGCGATTGCACCCCGTCCCCGCCGGGGTGCCCGGCGAGCTGTACATCACCGGCGACGGTGTGGCACGTGGGTACCACAATCGGTCGGTCCCGACGGCCGAACGGTTCGTCGCCGACCCGCACGGGACACCCGGTGAGCGGATGTACCGCACCGGCGACCTGGCCCGGTGGAACGCGGCCGGTCAGCTGGAATACCTGGGCCGCACCGACTTCCAGGTGAAGATCCGCGGCTTCCGCATCGAACTCGGCGAGATCGACGCCGTCGTCCGCTCACACCCGAGCGTGGCGTTCGCGACCACCGTCGGCCGCACCGCACCGTCCGGCGACACGGCGCTGGTGACGTACGTGCTGCCCGAGAGCGGGGCGCAGATCGTCGTCGGCGACATCCTCGAACACGCCGCCGCCACGCTGCCCGCGCACATGGTGCCCGCCAGGGTGATGGAGCTCCTCGAGGTCCCGCTGACCCCGGCGGGCAAGCTCGACCGGAAGGCGTTGCCGGAACCGCAGTTCGAGGCGACGTCCACCGTCTACCGGGCGCCGGTGACACCGACCGAGATGCAGATCGCGGAGGTGTTCGCGACACTGCTCGGAGTCGAGCGCGTCGGCGTCGACGACAGCTTCTTCGACCTCGGTGGCGATTCCCTCGTCGCGACCCGCGTGGTGTCGCGGGTCAACACTGCCCTCGGCACGGAAATCGGGGTGCTGGATCTGTTCGAGGCGCCCAGCGTCGCGTTGCTCAGTGCCCGCGTCGACGCCGCCGGGCCCCGCACCTCCGCCCGCCCCGTGCTCGCCCCGCGGCCCGGATCCGGCCCGGTGCAGGTGTCGCTGGCGCAGCAGCGGATGTGGTTCATCAACCAACTGGACACCGCGTCGCCCGCGTACAACATTCCCGTCGGCATCCGGCTTCGCGGCACGCTCGACGTGGACGCGTTGCGGACCGCGGTGAGTGACGTCCTCACCCGCCACGAATCGCTGCGGACCGTGTTCCCGAACACCCCCAACGGTCCGATCCAGGTGGTGCTGCCGGTCGCGGAGGTGAGCCCGCAACTCGACGCGATCGACGTCGCCCAGAGCGAACTCGAATACCGCCTGATCGCCGACGCCGCAACCGGATTCGACGTCACCGTGGAACCGCCGATCCGCTCGGAGCTGTACCGGACCGCGACCGACGATCACGTGCTGGTGTTCGTGGTGCACCACATTGCCGCCGACGGCCTGTCGATGACGCCGCTGACCCGGGACGTGATGGTGGCCTACCATGCCCGCGCCGCCGGCGCCGCCCCGCAGTGGGCACCGCTCGAGGTGCAGTACGCCGATTTCGCGGTGTGGCAGCGCGAACTGCTCGGATCCTCCGACGACCCGACGAGTCTGCTGTCCCGGCAGCTGGCGTTCTGGGCCCGAACCCTCGACGGTGCCCCCGAGGTCATGGACCTGCCGACCGATCGTCCGCGACCGGCCCGGCAGTCGATGATCGGCGCCACCGCCGACTTCACGATTCCGGCACGCATCCACACCGCGCTGCTCGACATCGCGGGCGCGAACGACGCCAGCCTGTTCATGGTGGTGCACGCGGCCCTCGCGGTCCTGCTGTCCCGGTCGAGCGGGTCGGCCGACGTGTCGATCGGATCCCCGGTCTCCGGCCGGGGCGAACGGCAACTCGACGACGTCGTCGGCATGTTCGTCAACACGGTGGTCCTGCGCACCACCGTCGACCCGGATCGCAGCTTCCCCGAGATCCTCTCGCACACCCGCTCTGTGGATCTGGAGGCGTTCAGCAACACCGACCTGCCCTACGAGCGGCTCGTCGACGAACTGAAACCAACCCGATCCGAAGCGCATTCGCCGCTGTTCCAGGTGATGCTGGTGCTGCAGGGATTCGCGAACACCAGGCTCGAGCTGCCCGGACTCGATGTGGAGGTCGAGGCCCTCGAGACCGGTGCCGCCAAGTTCGATCTCCAGGTCATCCTCACCGAGCACATCGAGGACTCCGGCGCCCCTGGCGCGATCGACGTCCAGTTCTCCTACGCGTCGGAACTGTTCGACCCGCCGACGATGACGGCGCTGGCCGCACGGTTCGTCACGCTGCTCGAGACCATCACTGCCGGATCGGACGCGAAGGTCGGCGACCTCGACCTGATCGGCGCGGACGAGACGCAGCGGATGCTCGAGCAGTGGATCGATACCGACGTTCCCGTCCCGGACTCGGCGACCCTGGTCAGCCTGTTCGAGTCACAGGTGGCCCGGACCCCGGACGCCGTGGCCGTCGTGTTCGCCGAGGAGGAACTGCTCTACGCGGAGTTCGATGCCCGCGCCAACCGGCTGGCCCGCGAACTCCTCGCCCGCGGCGTCGGACCCGAATCCCGGGTGGCCGTCGCGCTGCGCCGTTCCCTGGAACTGATGATCGCGATCTATGCGGTGGAGAAGACCGGGGCCGCGTACGTGCCGCTCGACCCCGACCATCCGGCGTCCCGGATCGCGTACGTAATCGAGAGTGCCGAACCCGCCTGCGTTCTCACCGCGTCCCGCGATCGGTGCGAGGGCGTCGACAGCGCGGACGCCGCCGTGATCGAGATCGACACCCTGAACCTGTCCCGGCGGTCCAGCACCCCGATCACCGACGCCGAGCGGGGCGGTCCGATCCACCCCGATTCGACCGCCTACGTGATCTACACGTCCGGTTCGACGGGCAGGCCGAAGGGGGTCGCCGTCAGTCACCGGGCGATCGCGAACCGGCTGCTGTGGATGCAGGACACGTACCGGATGGATCACACGGACGTGGTGCTGCAGAAGACGCCGGTCACGTTCGACGTGTCCGTGTGGGAACTGTTCTGGCCCCTCGAGGTCGGTGCGCGACTCGTCCTCGCCGCGCCGGACGGTCACCGGGACCCGACGTACCTGTCCCACATCATCGCCGACCACCAGGTCACCACCATGCACTTCGTGCCGTCGATGCTCGCCGTGTTCACGGCGGGCGCCGAACCGGACCTCTGCGGTTCGCTGCGCCAGGTGTTCTGCAGTGGTGAGGCCCTCCCGCCCGCCACCGCCGACAGTTTCCGCGAATTCGGATCCGCGGCGCTGCACAACCTGTACGGCCCCACCGAGGCCGCGGTCGACGTCACCTTCTGGGAGTGCACGGAAGGCGACCGCGCCTCGGTCCCGATCGGTGCACCCGTGTGGAACACGCAGCTGTACGTCCTCGACTCCCGGCTCCATCCGGTGCCGGTCGGGGTGCACGGCGAGCTCTACCTGGCCGGCATTCAGCTGGCCCGCGGCTACGTCGGTCGCAGCGACCTGACGTCGGACCGGTTCGTGGCGAACCCGTTCGGCGCACCGGGGCAGCGGATGTACCGCACCGGTGACGTGGTCCGCTGGCGCGCCGACGGCAACGTCGAATACATCGGCCGCCGCGACTTCCAGGTCAAGCTCCGCGGCCAGCGCATCGAACTCGGCGAGGTGGAGGCGGCCGTGCTGGCGCACCCGTCGGTGGCGCAGGCCGTCGTCACAGTGCACCGCAGCGAGGCCACCGGTGAAAGCCTCGTCGGCTACGTGATCCCCGTGGCGGGCGCCGACATCGACACCGCGGTCGTGCGCGACGCGGCGGCGGAGGCTCTGCCCGCCTACATGGTGCCGACCCGCATCATCGTGCTCGACCGGTTCCCGCTCGGCGCCACCGGAAAGCTGGACCGCGGCGCGCTGCCCGAGCCGGAATTCCTCAGCCCGTCCGCCGAATTCGTCACCCCGCGCAACCCGATCGAGGAGATCCTCGCGTCGATCTTCGCCGACCTGCTCGACGCCCCCCGCATCGGCGTGTACGACAGCTTCTTCGACCTCGGCGGCAACTCGCTGGTGGCCACCCGGCTGGTGGCGCGGGTCAACGCCGCGCTCGGCAGCCGGATCGGGGTCCGGGAGATCTTCGACGCCCCGACCGTCGCGACGCTGGCCACCCGGATCGAATCCGAGGCCGGGCAGGGCGCCGAACGTCCGCCGCTGGTGGCCGGGGTGCGCCCCGACCACCTGCCGGTCTCGCTGGCGCAGAAGCGCATGTGGTTCATCAACCAGTTCGACCTCGATTCCCCGGCCTACAACATCGCGCTCGCGGTGCGGCTGACCGGCGATCTCGACGAGGATGCGATGCAGGACGCCGTCGCCGACGTGATGGACCGGCACGAGTCGCTGCGCACTCGGTTCCCGATGGTGGAGGGCGAGCCCCTCCAGGTGATCCTGCCGACCGAGGACGTGGTGCCGGATCTGTCGCCGATCGACTCGACGGAAGAGCAGCTGCCCGAGCATATTTCGCGGCTGGCGGGTGCCGGCTTCGACGTCACGGTGTCGGTGCCGGTGCGCGCCGCCCTGTTCCGCACGGATCCCGGCGAGCACGTTCTCGTCATCGTCGTCCACCACATCAGCGCCGACGGCTTTTCCATGGCCCCGCTCGCCCGGGACGTGATGACCGCCTACGCGGCCCGCACCGGGGGGCAGGCACCGGACTGGACGCCGCTGCCGGTGCAGTACGCCGACTTCGCGCTGTGGCAGCACCGGGTGCTCGGCAACGCCGACGACCCGGACAGCCTGCTCGCCGCCCAGCTCGATTACTGGACGCACACGCTCGCCGGGCTTCCGGAACTGCTCGCGCTGCCGACGGACCACCCGCGCCCGACGCAGCAGTCGATGCGCGGCGGCATCCACTCGTTCAGCATCGACGCGCAGATCCACAGCCGGCTGATCACGACCGCCCGCGAACACAATTCGAGTGTGTTCATGGCCGTGCACGCCGCGCTGGCCGTGCTGCTGGCCCGGTTGGGCGACACGGACGACGTGACGGTGGGCACCCCGATCGCCGGCCGCGGCGACGCCGCCCTGGACGACATGGTCGGCATGTTCGTCAACACCCTGGTACTGCGCACCCCGGTCGAACCGTCCGGCACGTTCACCGACCTGCTGTCCACGGTCCGCGACACCGACCTGAACGCGTTCCACCACGCGGATCTGCCGTTCGAGCGGCTCGTCGACGCGATCTCGCCGGAACGCGCGACGTCTCATTCGCCGCTGTTCCAGGTGGTGCTCGAGTTCCGCAACAACGAGCGCCCGCGGCTGGAGCTGCCCGGCTTGACCGTCACCGGCCTCGACCTGGCCACCGACATCTCCAACTTCGACCTGCAGCTCACGCTGACGGAGGAGTTCGGGGTGTCGGGGGAGCCCGCCGGGATCTCCGCGGCGTTCACGTACGCGGCGAGCCTGTTCGACGCGTCCACGATCGCCGGTTTCGCCGACTACCTGCAGCGGATCTTCGACGCGGTGACATCCGAGCCCGGCATGGCCGTCGGTGACGTCGAGCTGATGGTGGCGTCCGAACGTGCGGCGCTCACCCCGGTCATGGACGGGCCCGACGCCGAGCCGCGGACCCTGCCCGAACTGCTCGCGTCGGCGGCGTCCGTGGACCCGAAGGCCGCCGCGCTGTCCTACGAGGGCAGCGAGGTGACGTACCGGGAGCTCGACGAGCGGTCGAACCGGCTCGCCCGCCTGCTGATCGGGCGGGGCATCGGCCCGGAATCGGTGGTCGCGCTGGCGATGGCGCGGTCGCCCGAATCGGTGCTGTCGCTGTGGGCGGTCGCCAAGACCGGTGCCGCGTTCGTGCCGGTCGACCCGAACTACCCGACCGACCGGATCGTCCACATGCTCAGCGACTCCGGTGCGGCGCTCGCGCTCACCGTCGCCGAGTTCCGTCCCACCCTGCCGGACTGCACCTCCTACGTGGTGGTCGACGCACCCGGCTTCGACGACCAGGTGAGCGCGCACTCCGACGCCGTCGTGACCGACGCGGACCGGACACATTCGCTCGCGCTGGAGAACCCGGCCTACCTGATCTACACGTCCGGGTCCACCGGCACCCCGAAGGGCGTCGTCGTCACCCATCGCGGCCTGGCGAACTTCGCCACCGACGAACGCGTCCGCTTCGGGGTCACCCCGCGGTCGCGGACCCTGCACTTCTCGTCGCCGAGCTTCGACGCCTCGATCCTGGAACTGCTGCTGGCGGTCGGGTCCGGCGCGGCCATGGTGATCGCGCCGGCCTCGGTCATCGGCGGCACCGAACTCGCCGACGTGCTCCGCGAGGGCAGGGTCACGCACGCATTCATCACCCCGGCGGCCATGGCGTCGGTGGACCCCGCGGGTCTCGACCAGCTCGAGTGCGTCGCCACCGGCGGCGACGTGTGCCCGCCGGAGCTGGTGGCGCAGTGGGTGACCGGCGGCAGGCGGATGTTCAACGCCTACGGACCCACCGAGGCGACGGTCGTGTCCAGCGTGACCGGACCCATGCTGCCCGGCGAGGGCGTCACCATCGGCCGTCCGCCGATGGGTACCGGCGAGATGGTGCTCGATTCCCGCCTGCACCCCGTGCCCAACGGGGTGACCGGCGAACTGTACGTCACCGGTTCCGGTCTGGCCCGCGGCTACAAGGACCGGGCGGGCACCACGGCGGAGCGGTTCGTCGCCAACCCGTACGGCGGCCTCGGTGCCCGCATGTACCGGACCGGTGACCTGGCCCGCTGGAACACCGACGGCCAGCTCGAGTACCTGGGCCGCAGCGACTTCCAGGTGAAGATCCGCGGGTTCCGCATCGAACTCGGCGAAATCGAGAACGCCCTCACCCGCTACCCGGGGGTCGCCCGCTCGGTGGTGTCCGCGCACAAGGGCAGCACCGGCGCCAACCGGCTCGTCGGCTACCTCGTCCCCACGGCGGGCGCGGAACTCGACCCGGAGGCCGTCCTCGACTTCGTCGGCGGATTCCTCGCCCCGTACATGGTGCCGTCCGCGCTGATCGTTCTCGACGAGCTGCCGCTCACCCCGGCGGGCAAGCTGGATCGCCGCGCGCTGCCCGAACCCGACTTCGGGGCCCGGGTGTCCACCGGCCGGGCGCCGGTGTCGGAGATGGAACAGGTGCTCTCCGGACTGTTCGCCGAGGTGCTCGGTCTGGAATCCGCCGGTGTCGAGGACTCGTTCTTCGCGCTCGGCGGCGACAGCATCATGTCGATCCAGCTGGTCGCCCGCGCGAAGGCCGCGGGCGTGGTGCTCACCCCGCGGGACGTGTTCGAGGCCAAGACCGTCGCCGGTCTCGCCGCGGTGGCGTCGTGGGTGGGCGCCGCCGACGTCGTCGTTCTCGACGAACTGCCCGGCGGCGGTGTCGGCGACATGCCGACCACCCCGATCACGAAGTGGCTGCTCGAACGGGGCGGCGAATTCAACCGGATGTCGCAGTCCGCGCTGCTGACCGCGCCACCGAACCTGCGCGAACTCGAACCGCTGATCGGTACGTTCCAGGCCGTCCTCGACCGGCACGACATGCTGCGCGCACAGCTGATGGTCTCCGCCGACGACTCGCATCTCGCCGTCCGCCCGGTCGGTGCGGTGGACGCGCAGGACCTGATCCGCCGCGTCGCGGTGTCCGCGGCCCCGGGAACACCGGCATTCGCGGCCACCGTCATCGCGGAACTCGACGCCGCGCTGGACCGGCTCGATCCGGCGGCCGGCGTCATGATGCAGGTGGTGTGGTTCGACGCCGGGGAATCCGGCGGCCGCCTGCTCGTGGTCGCGCACCACCTCGTCGTCGACGGTGTGTCGTGGCGCATCCTCGTCCCCGACCTCGCGACCGCGTGGGCGCAGATCTCGGCGGGCCAGGAAGCGGCCCTCGAACAGGTCGGCACGTCCATGCGCCGGTGGGCGCACGGACTGGTCGACGAGGCGGCGAACCGGGCGGGCGAACTGGATCTGTGGCAGCGCATCCTCGACTGCGAGGACCCGCTCGTCGGCAGCCGTCCGCTCGACCCCGATGTCGACGTCAACGCGACCGTCGGCCGGGTCACGGTGCAGTTGCCCGCCGAGGTCAGCGAGGCCGTCCTCACGGCCCTTCCGGAGGCGATCCACGGCAGTGTCAACGACGGACTGCTCACCGCGCTGGCGATGGCGGTCACGCAGTGGCGGCGCACCCGCGGCCACACCCTGCACGGACGGTCCGTCGACGGAACCTTGGTGAGCCTCGAGGGTCACGGCCGCGAGGACCAGGTCGTTCCGGGCGCCGATCTGGGCCGCACCGTCGGCTGGTTCACGGCCATGTTCCCGGTGCGTCTCGACCTGTCGGGCATCGACCTCGACGACGCGTTCGACGGCGGCCGGGCCGCCGGGTCGGCGATCAAGGCGATCAAGGAACAGTTGCTGGCCATCCCGGACCACGGCATGGGTTACGGCATGCTGCGGTACCTCAACGCCGACACCGCACCGCTGCTCGCGGCTCGGTCGCTGCCGCAGATCAGCTTCAACTACCTGGGACGCTTCGCCGCCGACCTGTCCGAGGCGGCCACCCGCGCCGGCTGGACGCCGACCGGTGAAGTCGACATGGACCGGGCGCAGGACCTCGACACCCCGGTCACCTCGGCCATCGACGTCAACGCCGTCACCACCGAGGTGGACGACCGGCCCCAGCTGCGCGCCACCTGGGCGTACGCCGCCGGCGTCCTCACCGTCGCCGAGGTGCGGGAACTCGCCGAACTGTGGGTCCGGGCGCTGACCGCGCTCACGACGTACGCGGCCCGCCCCGACGCCGGCGGTGTGACCCCGTCCGACCTCGAACTGGTCAGCCTCGACCAGGACGCCATCGACCGCATCGAGTCGCGTTTCCCGGCGCTGTCCGACATCTGGTCGCTGTCGCCGCTGCAGTCCGGACTGCTGTTCCACGCGTTGCTGGCCGACGAGTCGATCGACTCCTACACGGTGCAGGTGACGCTCGAACTGAGCGGCGCCGTGGCGTCCCGCCTGCGGGTGGCAGGGCAGGCCCTGCTCGACCGGCACGCGAACCTGCGGGCGTCGTTCGTCTACGACGAGGGCGGCACCCCCGTCCAGGCGGTCCACGGATACGCGGAACTGCCGTGGACGGAGATCGATCTGTCCGCGCTCGACGAGGAGAGCCGCGAAGCCGAGGTGACGGAACTCCTCGACGCCGACCGGCGCCGCGGATTCGACATGGCCACGCCGCCGTTGCTGCGGTTCATGTTGATCCAGGTCGGTGCGGACGAGCAGCGCCTGATCATCACGAATCACCACATCCTGCTCGACGGCTGGTCGATGCCGCTGCTGATCCGCGACCTCCTCACCCTGTACGCCACGGAGGGGGACACCAGCGTGCTGCCGCGGGTGCACCCGTACCGCGACTACCTCGCGTGGATGTCGCACCGCAGCACCGAGGACTCCCTCGGGGTGTGGCAGCGCGCCCTCGCCGGGGTGGAGGACCCGACGCTCCTCGCGCCGGCCGACGCGTCGGCCCAGAGCGACACGCAGTCCAGTGAACTGGTCGTCGAACTCGACGTCGACCGCACCGATCAGCTCAGTGTGCTCGCACGCGAACACGGGCTGACCCTCAGCACCCTGATCCGCACCGCGTGGGGAATCGTGCTGGGCGGCCTGGTCGGCCGCTCCGACGTCGTCTTCGGCGGGACGGTGTCGGGTCGGCCCCCGCAGATCGCGGGCATCGAGTCGATGATCGGCCTGTTCATCAACACCCTGCCGGTGCGGGTCACCCTCGACCCGCGGGAAACGCTGGGGGAGTTGCTCGAACGCATCCAGGGCGAGCAGGCCGCGCTGCTCGACCACCACTACGTCGGCCTGACCGACATCCAGTCGGTGGCCGGTCCCGGCGCCGGATTCGACACGCTGACCGTGTTCGAGTCCTACCCCGTCGACCGGGAAGGGCTGACCGAGCAGACCGACATCGCCGGCATGCACGTCCTCGACGTGCACGACAGCGCGAACGCCGCGCACTACCCGCTCGCCCTGATCGCCTCGGCGCACGAGAACCTGCAACTGAAGCTCGAATACGTCGAGGATCTGTTCGACCGGGCCGCGGTCGAGCGGATCGGCGACCGGGTCGTCCGGGCACTGATCGCGCTCGCCGAGCACCCCGGGATGAAGCTCGCGCAGCTGCGCCTGCTCACCGACGTCGAGGAAGCGGAACTGGTTCCGGCCCGCGGCAGGCCCGGCCGGTCCGTGCGCACACTGCCGCAGATGTTCGCCGACACGGCCGCCGCGTCGGGCGACGCGACCGCACTCGTGTTCGGGGACCGCCGGATGTCCTACCGGGAACTCGACGAACGGTCCAACCAGCTCGCGCGCCTGCTCATCGGCCGTGGCGTCGGACCGGAAGACATCGTGGCCCTGGGTATCTCACGGTCCATCGAATCGGTGCTCGCCGTGTGGTCGATCACCAAGACCGGTGCCGCGTTCGTTCCGATCGACCCGACCTACCCGCGGGAACGGGTCGAACACATGGTCACCGACTCCGGGTGCACGTTCGGCCTGCGGGTGGCGGCCGGTCGCGACCGGCTGCCCGCCGGGGTCACCTGGCTGACCCTCGACGATGCCGAGACCGACGCCGCCGTCGCGGCGATGTCCGCCGACACCGTGACCGACGCCGAACGCGTGGTGCCGCTGCGCTTCGCGCACCCGGCGTACGTCATCTACACGTCCGGGTCCACCGGCAAGCCGAAGGGTGTGGTGGTCAGCCACCGCGGTCTCGACAACTTCGCCGAGGAGCAGCGCACCCGCTACGCGACGGATGCGGAGTCGCGGGCCCTGCACTTCTCCTCGCCGAGCTTCGACGCCTCGGTCCTCGAATACCTGCTGTCGTTCGCCGTCGGCGCGACCATGGTGATCGTGCCGCCATCCGTGTACGGCGGTGAGGAACTCGCGGAGCTGATCCGCGCCGAGGGTGTCACCCACGGGTTCGTCACCCCGGCGGCGCTGGCCTCCGTGGACCCCGAGGGTCTCGACGTGTTCCAGAACGTGGTGGCCGGCGGCGAGGCCGTCCCACCGGAACTGGTGAGCCGCTGGGCGCCGGGCCGCACCCTGTACAACGGCTACGGTCCCACCGAGACCACCATCATGAGCAACCTCAGCGACCACCTGCAGGTGGGGGAGACGGTCACCATCGGCGCTCCTGTCCGCGGCGTGTCCGAGGTGATCCTCGACTCGCGGCTGCAACCGGTCTCCGTCGGCGTCGCCGGCGAACTCTACATCTCCGGTGAGGGCCTGGCCCGCGGCTATCACGCCCGCGCGGGGCTGACCAGCGAGCGGTTCGTCGCCAACCCCTACGGCGAGCCGGGCGACCGGATGTACCGCACCGGCGACCTCGCACGGTGGCGGCCCGATCACACGGTCGAATACCTGGGCCGCACCGACTTCCAGGTCAAGATCCGCGGCTTCCGCATCGAACTCGGCGACATCGACAGCGCACTCGCCGGGCACCCGTCCGTCGCGTTCGCCGTCACCCTCGGGCGCCCCGGCCCCGCCGGCGACACCGTGCTCGTGTCCTATGTGCTGCCGGAGGCCGAGTCGGTGCTCGAACCGCCGGAGCTGAAGGAGTGGACGGCGAACCTGCTGCCCGCGCACATGGTCCCGTCGAGCATCATGATCCTCGACGAGATCCCGCTCACCCCCGTCGGCAAGCTGGATCGGGCGGGGCTGCCCGAACCGCAGTTCCTGCCCACCTCCGACGCCTTCCGGCCGCCGTCGACAGTCCTCGAACACACGATCGCCGACGTCATCACCACGGTCCTGGGCATCGAACGGGTCGGCATCGACGACAACTTCTTCGACATCGGCGGCAACTCGCTGATCGCGACCCGGGTCGCCGCACGCCTGACCGCGGAACTCGACACCGACATCGGGGTCCGCACCCTGTTCGAGGCGCCGACGATCCATCAGCTGGCCCGCCTGATCGAGTCGACGGCCTTCGCCCCGGCGCACGACGGCGACCACGTGCGGCTGCCGCTCGGACCGATGGCGCAGCCCGCGCACGTGCCGGTGTCGCTGGCGCAGAAGCGGATGTGGTTCCTCAACCAGTTCGACACGTCGTCGGCGGCCTACAACATCCCCCTGGCCGTGCGACTGACCGGTCACCTCGACGTCGAGTCGCTGCGCGCGGCGGTGACGGACGTCTTCGTCCGGCACGAGTCGTTGCGGACCGTCTTCCCGTCCCACGACGGTGAACCGACCCAGGTGGTGCTCTCGCCCGGCCAATGGACGCCGAACCTCGAGATCACCGAGGTGTCCGAGGCCGAACTCCGGGAGCACATCGCCGGTCTCGCGACCGCCGGTTTCGACGTCACGGCCGACGTGCCGATGCGGTCGGCGCTGTTCGCGCTCGCCCCCGACGATCACGTGCTCGTCATCGTGGTGCACCACATCTGCGCCGACGGGTTCTCGCTCACCCCACTCGCCCGGGACGTCATGACCGCGTACGCCGCCCGCATCGCGGGAAGCGCACCGCAGTGGAACCCGCTGTCGGTGCAGTACGCCGACTACACGCTGTGGCAGCTGCAACTGCTGGGCGACGAGAGCGACTCCGAGTCGCTCATCTCCCAGCAGCTCCGGTACTGGACGGATCAGCTGGCCGACCTGCCCGAACTCCTGCAGTTGCCGACCGACCGGGCGCGCCCGGTCCAGCAGTCGTTCCGGGGTGCGCAGGTCGACTTCACGATTCCGGCGGACGTGCACCGGGCGCTGTCCGCGCTGGCGCGCAAACACAACTCCACCATGTTCATGGCCGTGCACGCGGCCCTGTCGGTGCTGCTGTCCGCGCTGTCGTCCACTGAGGACATCGCCGTCGGCACCCCCATCGCGGGTCGCGGTGACGCCGCGCTCGACGACATGGTCGGCATGTTCGTCAACACCCTGGTGCTGCGCAGCGCCGTCGACCCGGCCACGGGTTTCGGCGCCCTGATCGATCAGGTGCGGGCCACCGACCTCGCCGCGTTCCACCACTCGGACCTGCCGTTCGAGCGGCTCGTCGACGTCCTCGCGCCGGAGCGTTCCACCGCGCACTCGCCGCTGTTCCAGGCGTTGCTCGAGTTCCGGAACAATGAGACACCGCGCCTCGAGCTGCCCGAACTCACCGCGGCCGCCGTCGATTTCGACCTCGAGGTCGCCAAGTTCGACCTGCAGCTCAGCGTCGAGGAGGGGTTCGACGCGGACGGGGTGGCGTCGGGGATCACCGCGTCGTTCATCTACGCCACCGATCTGTTCGACGCCGGCACGGTCCGCACGTTCGCGGACCGGTTCCTGCGAATCCTCGCCGCCGTCACCGCCGATCCGCAGGCCCCGGTCGGTGACATCGTGATCACCGACGCCGCCGAGCGGTTCGCGATGGCGACCGTGTGGAACACCGCCGGAGTCGAGGCGGGCACCGACACCCTCGCGGACCGGTTCGCGCAGAGCGTGGCCCGGTTCCCCGACGCCACCGCCGTGACGTCGGAGGACGTGGCGCTGACGTACGCGGAACTCGACGCCCGGTCGAATCGGCTGGCCCGGCTGCTCATCGCCCAGGGCGTAGGCCCGGAAACGCTGGTGGCCGTGGCACTGCCACGCACCTGCGATCTGATCATCGCCCTGCTGGCCGTGATCAAGTCCGGCGGCGGCTACCTGCCCGTCGACATCACCTATCCGGCCGACCGGCTGGCGTTCGTGTTCGAGGACGCCGCACCGAACTGCGTGATCACCACCACCGGCGACGTCTCGGCCCTGCCCGACTCGGAGACCCCAGCGATCCTGCTGGACGACCCCGAAACGACCGCGGACCTCGCACAGCAGTCACCGGCGACGATCACCGACGCCGACCGGGTGACCCCGCTCGACGCCGCGTCGGTGGCGTACGTCATCTACACTTCCGGGTCCACGGGCCGCCCCAAGGGCGTCGTCGTCTCGCACCGCAACGTGCTGACCCTGTTCGCGAACACCCAGCCGCTGTACGGGTTCGACGAGAACGACGTGTGGACGATGTTCCACTCGTACGCTTTCGACTTCTCGGTGTGGGAGCTGTGGGGTCCGCTGCTGCACGGCGGCCGGCTCGTCGTCGTCGACTACTACACGGCACGGTCGCCGGAGATGTTCCACGAACTGCTGCGCAACGAGCAGGTCACCGTCCTCAACCAGACCCCGACGGCGTTCTACCAGCTCGCCGAGACCGACCGCATCGTCTCGGAGATCGACGTGCACGCGGCGGCACTGGCGTTGCGGTACGTGATCTTCGGCGGTGAGGCTCTCGACCTCGGTCAGCTCGGCCGGTGGTACTCCCGGCACGACGATTCCGCCCCGACCCTGGTGAACATGTACGGCATCACCGAGACGACGGTCCACGTCAGCTACCTCGCACTGGACCGTGCGTTCGCGGAGTCGGCGTCGGCCAGCGTGATCGGCCGCGGCATCGCCGGGCTGCACGTGCACGTCCTGGACCGGCGCCTGCACCCGGTGCCCCCGGGCACCATCGGCGAGATGTACGTCTCGGGTGACCAGGTCACTCGCGGCTACCTGGGCCGGGCCGGGCTCAGCTCCACCCGGTTCGTGGCCGACCCGCTCCGTCCCGGGGCACGGATGTACCGCACCGGCGACCTGGCGCGGTGGAACACCGACGGCCAGCTCGAATACTTGGGCCGCAGCGACTTCCAGGTGAAGATCCGCGGATTCCGCATCGAGCTCGGCGAGATCGAATCCGCGCTGCTCCGGTACCGCGGGATCGCACAGGCCGTCGTCCTCACCCGCGACGACGGGCACGGTGGCCACCGGCTGATCGGCTACGTGGTGCCCGAATCCGGCGCCACCGTCGAGGTGTCCTCGGCGCTCGAGTTCGTGGGCACCCAGCTCACCTCGTACATGGTGCCCGCCACCCTCGTGGTGCTCGACACGCTGCCGTTGACGAGCAACGGCAAACTCGACCGCCGCGCGCTGCCGGAACCCGACTTCGGGGCCCGGGTGTCGGCGGGCCGCGCCCCGGCGACGGAGATGGAGACCGTCCTCGCGGGGCTGTTCGCCGAGGTGCTTGGTCTGGAATCGGTGGGCGTGGACGATTCGTTCTTCGCCCTCGGCGGCGACAGCATCATGTCGATCCAGCTGGTGGCGCGCGCGAAGGCCGCCGGTGTGGTCCTCACCCCGCGGGACGTGTTCGAGGCCAAGACCGTGGCCGCCCTCGCCGAGGCCGCGTCCTGGGCGGGCGCCGCCGACGTGGTGGTCCTCGACGAACTGCCCGGCGGTGGGATCGGCGAGATGCCGGTCACCCCGATCACCGCATGGCTGCTCGAACGCGGCGGCGACTTCCGCCGCTACACCCAGACCGCGCTGCTGTCCCTGCCCGCCGCCGCCGACGAGACGCTGCTGAAGCGCACGATCGCGGCCGTCGTCGATCACCACGACATGCTGCGGGCGCGTCTGCTCGGCGCCGCACCGCAGTGGCGGATCGAGGTGCAGGCGGTAGGCGCCGTCGACGTGGACGACGTGCTGCACCGGGTCGAGGTCCCGTCGGTGGTCGGGTCCGCGTTCGCGGAGATCGCGACCCACGAACTCGACACCGCCGCAGGGCGATTGGACCCCGAGGCCGGGGTCATGCTGCAGATGGTGTGGTTCGATGCCGGCGCCGAGGGGGGACGGCTGCTGGTCGTGGCCCACCACCTGGTGGTCGACGGCGTGTCGTGGCGGATCCTGGTGCCCGACCTGGCGACGGCGTGGGCGCAGGTCTCCGCGGGGCAGGAACCGGTACTCGAGCCGGTCGGAACGTCGATGCGGCGCTGGTCGCACGGGCTCGTCGACGCGACCCGCGAACGCGGCGCCGAGATCGAACAGTGGCGCCGGGTGCTCGAGGCCGACGACCCGCTGATCGGATCGCGTCCGCTCGACGCAGCGATCGACGTGGCGGGGACCGTCGAGAAGGTCACCGTGGAGGTGCCCGCCGACGTCACGGACGCTCTGCTGACCCGTGTTCCCGAGGCGTTCCACGGCGGCGTCAACGACGGGCTGCTGACCGCGCTGGCGCTGGCCCTGGCGCAGTGGCGGCGCACCCACGGCGACTTCACGCGTGAGTCGCTGGTGAGCCTCGAGGGTCACGGCCGCGAGGACCAGGTGCTGCCGGGCGCCGATCTGGGCCGGACCGTCGGCTGGTTCACGGCCATGTTCCCGGTGCGCCTGGACCTGTCGGGCATCGACCTGGACGACGCGTTCGCCGGTGGCAAGGCTGCCGGGTCGGCGATCAAGGCGATCAAGGAACAGCTGCTGGCCATCCCGGACCACGGCATCGGGTACGGCATGCTGCGCTACCTGGATCCGGACAGCGCCGACCAACTGCGGGCGCTCGCGAAGCCGCAGGTCACGTTCAACTACCTCGGCCGGCTGGGCGGCGCGACGTCCACCGACATCCACGGGCACGCCTGGGTTCCGGTGACGGACACCAAACTCGACGACATCCCCGCCTCCGACATCCCGGTGGCGTCGGCGCTCGACATCAACGCCGTCACCGGCACCGGGGCCGACGGCAACCGGCTGCGGGCCACGTGGGCGTTCCCGACCGGGGTCCTCACCCCGTCCGAGGTCCGCGCGCTCGCCGACCTGTGGGTGCAGGCGCTGACCGCGCTGACCGAGCACGTCGCGCGGCCCGACGCCGGCGGTGTCACTCCGTCCGATCTGGACCTGGTGACGCTCGACCAGGACGCCATCGACCGGCTCGAGTCCCGGTTCCCGGCGCTGTCGGACATCTGGTCGCTGTCACCGCTGCAGTCGGGACTGCTGTTCCACGCCCAGTTCTCGGACGCCTCGGTCGACCCGTACCTGGTGCAGTTGGCGTTGAAGCTGCGCGGCGAGGTGAACGCGGACCGGTTCCGCCGGGCCGGGCAGGCCCTGCTGGACCGGCACCCCAACCTGCGGGCCGCGTTCGTCCACGACAGTGCCGGCGCCTCCGCGCAGATCATCCAGCAGCACGTGGAACTGCCGTGGTCGGAGTTCGACCTGTCGGCGCTGGGTCCCGAGGAGACCACCCGCGAATACGAGCGGATCGTGGCACAGGACCGGTCGGTGAAGTTCGACATGGCGGACGCGCCGTTGCTGCGCCTCGCCCTGGTCCGGCTCACCGAGGACGAGTACCGGCTGATCCTGACCAACCATCACATCCTGCTCGACGGCTGGTCGACACCGCTGGTCATTCGTGACCTGCTGACGCTGTACGCCCTGGACGCCGACGGCAGCCTGCTGCCGCGGGTCCACTCCTACCGCGACTACCTGTCGTGGATGAAGCGACACGACACCACGGATTCCCTCGACGCCTGGCGCACCGCGCTCGACGGTGTCGAGGAGCCGACGCTGCTGGCCCCGCTGGAGCGGGGCGAGGCGCACTCCGCCGTCGCGGAGGAGACCGCGTTCACTCTGTCCGAGGAGCACACCACCCGGTTGCGGGACCTGAGCCGCGAACGTGGGCTCACCCTCAACACCGTCGTCCAGACGGCGTGGGGAATCGTGCTGGGCGGCCTGGTCGGCCGCTCCGACGTGGTGTTCGGCGGGACGGTGTCCGGCAGGCCGCCGCAGATCGCGGGCATCGAATCGATGGTGGGTCTGTTCATCAACACCCTCCCGGTGCGGGTCACCCTCGACCCGTGGGAGTCGCTGGGCGAGTTGCTCGAACGCGTGCAGCGCGAACAGGCCACGCTGCTCGACCACCACTACGTGGGACTGACCGACATCCAGTCGGCGGTCGGCGGCGGCGGCGCATTCGACACGCTGACCGTGTTCGAGTCGTACCCGGTGGACGAGGCCGGACTGACGGAACAGACCGACATCGCCGGGATGTTCGTCCTCGGCATCGACGGCAAGGACTCCGCGCACTACCCGCTCGCCGTCGTCGCCTCCGGTGACGCCCGGTTGAACTTCAAGTTCGAGTACCTCCCCGAGGTCCTCGAGGAAAGCGCGGTCGACGAGATCGCGGACCGGCTGCGGCGGGTGCTCGACGCCCTCGCCGACCGGCCCGAGATCCCGCTGGCCCACATGCAACTGCTCACCGAGGCCGAACTCGCCGAGTTCGCCCCGGTGCGTGGTCGCCCCGGGTTCTCCGTCCGGACGCTGCCGCAGATCTTCGAGGACGCGGCGGCGCTGGATCCGAACCGCACGGCGCTGACGTTCGAGGGCCGCAACGTCTCCTACCGCGAACTCAACGAGCGCTCCAACCAGCTCGCCCGGGTTCTCATCTCCCGCGGCGCGGGTCCGGAGACGTTCGTGGCGCTCGGCATTCCCCGGTCGATCGAGTCGGTTCTCGCGGTGTGGGCGGTCGCGAAGACGGGTGCCGCGTTCGTCCCGGTCGACCCGAACTACCCGATGGACCGCATCGAGCACATGCTCACCGATTCGGGCGCCACCATCGGGCTGACCATGGCCGCGTACGAGAAGTCGCTGCCCGACTCGGTGCCGTGGCTGCAGCTCGACTCGCCCAAGTTCGAGAAGGCGTGCCAGGCGAAACCGGCTCTGCCGGTGGCTGATTCGGACCGGCGGTCGCCGATAAGTCTCGACAACGCGGCATACATCGTCTACACCTCCGGTTCGACGGGCAAGCCGAAGGGCGTCGTCGTCACCCACGAGGGCCTCGACAACTTCGCCGAGGACCAGCGGCAGCGCTTCGCCGCCGCGCAGACGTCCCGCACACTGCACTTCTCGACACCGAGCTTCGACGGGTCGGTGTTCGAGTACCTGCAGGCGTTCGGTGTCGGCGCCACCATGGTCATCGCGCCGCCGACGGTGTACGGCGGAGCGGAACTGGCCGAACTGATCCGGTCCGAACACGTCACCCACGCCTTCGTCACCACCGCGGCGCTGTCCACGGTGGACCCGGAGGGGCTCGACGAGTTCCAGCACGTGGTGTTCGGCGGCGAGGCGTGCCCGCCCGAACTGGTGACCCGCTGGGCGCCCGGCAGGCAGTTGTCCAATGCGTACGGCCCCACCGAGACCACGGTGATGGCCAACATCAGCGATCCGATGACGGTGGGCGACCCGATCACCCTCGGCGGCCCGATCCGCGGCGTCGGCGAACTCGTGCTCGATTCGCGGCTCCAGCCGGTGCCCGTCGGCGTTCCCGGCGAGTTGTACATCACCGGCGCGGGTCTCGCCCGCGGCTACCACCGGCGCCCCGAACTGAGCAGCCAGCGGTTCGTCGCCAACCCGTTCGGGGAGGCGGGGGAGCGGATGTACCGCACCGGCGACATCGTCCGGTGGCGCGCCGATCACACCGTCGAATACGTGGGCCGCAGCGACTTCCAGGTGAAGATCCGCGGGTTCCGCATCGAACTCGGTGAGATCGACAACGAGATCGCCACATTCCCCGGGGTCAGCTTCGCCGCGACCCTCGGTGCCCCAGGCCCGTCCGGTGACACGGTGCTCGTGACCTATTTGCTGCCCGTCACGGAAGGGGGCGTCGATCCCGCCGAGCTGACCGCGCACCTGTCGACGCGGCTGCCCGCGCACATGGTGCCGACGAGCATCATGTTCCTCGACGAGATCCCGTTGACGCCGGTGGGCAAACTGGACCGGTCGGCGCTGCCCGCGCCGGAGTTCCACGTCACCACCACGGAGTTCCAGCCGCCGACCAACGACCTCGAACGCAAGATCGTGGACATCTTCACCGACGTCCTCGGTCTCGAACGGATCGGCATCGACGACAACTTCTTCGATCTCGGCGGCAACTCGCTGGTCGCGACGCGCGTCACCGCGCGGCTGCGGGACGCCCTGGACACCGACATCGGGGTGCGGGCGCTGTTCGAGGCCCCCGACGCCCGGTCGCTGGCCGAACGCGTCGCCGACAGCGTGAGCGGCGGCGCCCGCCCCGCGCTCGCCCCCGTCGAACGCCCCGACCGGATTCCGCTGTCGCTGGCGCAGAAGCGGATGTGGTTCCTCAACCAGTTCGACACGTCCTCACCCGCCTACAACATTCCGCTGGCGGTGCGGCTGACCGGAACCCTGGACGAGGACGCGCTGCGCCTGGCGATGGCGGATGTCCTCGAACGGCACGAGACGCTGCGCACCGTATTCCCGACGGTCGGCAACGAACCGACCCAGCGGATCCTGGCCGCCGTCGACGCGCAACCAGACGTCGCCACGGTCGAGGTGGACGCGGCGGACCTGCCGAGGCACATCATGGATCTGGTGTCCCGCGGATTCGACGTCAGCACCGACGTCCCGGTCCGGGCGGCCCTGTTCCGGTCGGCGCCCGACCATCACGTGCTGACGATCGTGGTGCACCACATCTGCGCGGACGGATTCTCCCTGGCGCCGCTCGCCCGCGACGTCATGGTGGCCTACACGTCGCGGCTCGAGGGCGCAGGCCCGCAGTGGGCTCCGCTGCACGTGCAGTACGCCGACTACACCCTGTGGCAGCATGCCGGACTCGGCTCGGAGAACGATCCCGAGTCGATGATCAACCGGCAGTTGCGGTTCTGGTCGGAGACGTTGGCCGGGTTGCCGGACGTCATCCAGTTGCCGACCGACCGGCCGCGCCCGATTCAGCAGACGTTCGAGGGTGATCGCGTCGAGTTCGCGATCGACGCCGGCCTCCATCAGCGGCTGACGGCCTTCGCGCGGGCCAACAACGCCACCATGTTCATGGCCGTCCACGCCGCGCTGGCCGTACTGCTGTCGCGGCTCGGCAGCACCGACGACGTGGTCATCGGCACCCCGGTCGCCGGGCGCGGTGAAGAGGCGCTCGACGAGATGGTCGGCATGTTCGTCAACACGTTGGTCCTGCGGAACCGGATCGATCCGTCCGCGACGTTCGCCGAACTGGTGCAGCAGATCCGGGAATCCGACCTGGCCGCGTTCCAGCACGCGGACCTGCCGTTCGAGCGGCTCGTCGAGGAACTCAACCCGACCCGGTCCACGTCGTACTCACCGCTGTTCCAGGTGGCCCTCGAGTTCCAGAACAACGAGAACCCGACGCTGGAACTTCCGGACCTGCGGGTCGAGAACGTGGACCTGGAGACCCGGGTGGTGAAGGAAGACCTCGAGGTGATCCTGGCCGAGCGGTTCGATCAGGACGGTGCGCCCGCGGGTGTCGCCGGCGGCCTCGACTTCGCCGTCTCCCTGTTCGACCCCGACACGGCGCGCTCGATCGCGGACCGGTTCGTGCGGGTCCTCGAGGCCGTCGTCGCCAACCCGGACCGGCCGATCGGCACCGTCCCGTTGCTCGACGAGGCGGAGATCGACGAGATGGTCCCGGCGCGCGGCAAGCCCGACGTGCGGCCCGAGGTGTGGCCGGACCTGCTGACGGCCGCCGCGGCCCTCGACCCCGACTCGGTGGCGTTGTCGTTCGAGGACCGGCAGGTCACGTACCGGGAACTCGACGAATGGTCCAACCGGCTGGCGCGGGTGCTGTGCGCGCAGGGTGTCGGACCGGAGACGTTCGTGGCCATCGGTATGCCGCGGTCGATCGAGGAAGTGGTGTCGATCTGGTCGGTGGCCAAGTCGGGTGCCGCGTTCGTGCCCGTCGATCCCACGTACCCGCGGGACCGCATCGACTACATGCTCACCGACTGCCGGGCCTCGGTCGGTCTGACCGTCGCCGGCAGGCGCGACAACCTGCCGGACACGGTGCCGTGGCTGGTGCTCGACGACGAGACGTTCGCCGAGCAGGTCGCAGGCGTGTCTTCGGCGCCGGTCACCGACGCCGACCGCACGATGCCGCTGCATCTGGCGCACCCGGCGTACCTGATCTACACGTCGGGGTCGACCGGAAAACCGAAGGGGGTCATCGTCACTCACCGCGGCATGGCCAACCTCACCGCGGAGGAACACGAACGGTTCCAGGTCACGCACGACTCCCGGGTCTCGCATCTGGCGTCCCCGAGTTTCGACGCGTCGATCTTCGAGCTGATGATGGCGTTCGGCGCCTCGGCCCGGGTCGTGATCGTGCCGCCCACCATTTTCGGTGGCGCCGAGTTGGCCGATCTGTTCCGGCGCAACGAGGTCACGCACGCGTTCATCACGCCGACCGCGCTGTCGTCCATCGAGGACGTGGGTCTCGAGTCGCTGCGGGTCCTCGCGGTGGCCGGCGAGGCCTGCCCGCCGGAACTGGTGGAGATCTGGGGCAAGCACCGCAACATGCACAACGGGTACGGGCCCACCGAGACGACCATCCAGGCGAGCGTCAGCGCCCCGATGCGTCCGGGCGGGGTCGTGAACATCGGCGCCCCCGCACTGGGCTTCGGTTCGCTGGTCCTCGACGAACGCCTGCAGCCCGTCCCGGCCGGCGTGCCCGGCGAGCTGTACATCACCGGACCCGGACTGGCACGCGGGTACCACAACCGGTCCGCGCTCACCTCGGAACGGTTCGTCGCCTGCCCGTACGGGGAGCCCGGCCGCCGGATGTACCGCACCGGTGACGTCGTGCGCTGGCGCGGCGACCACACCATCGAGTACATCGGCCGCACCGACTTCCAGGTGAAGGTCCGCGGCTTCCGCATCGAACTCGGTGAGATCGACGCAGTCCTCGCCCGCCACCCCGCGGTCGCGTTCGCGGCCACCATCGGTCACACCGGTCCGTCCGGCGACACGCTCCTCGCGTCGTACGTGCGGGCGGCCGAGGGGCACGACCTCGAGCCGGCGGAACTGCGGACCCACGCGTCCGACCGCCTGCCCGCGCACATGGTCCCGTCGGCCGTGGTGGTGCTCGACCAGATCCCGATGACCCCGGTCGGCAAACTCGACCGCAAGGCGCTGCCGGCGCCCGAGTTCGGCACCACCGGCGCGGCCTTCCGGGCCCCGACGACGGCGACCGAGCGGATCATCGTCGAGGCGTTCGCCGAGGTGCTGGGTGTGGACCGGGTCGGCACCGCCGACAGCTTCTTCGACCTCGGCGGCAACTCGATCGTCGCCACCCGGGTGATCACGGTGCTGCAGGACCGCCTCGGACGGCAGATCCCGTTGCAGTCCATGTTCCTGGACCCGACGCCCGCGGGGCTGGCGCTGAGGATCGACACCGAGAACGCCGCCGGGTCGCCGGTCGACGAGGCGCTCGGCGTCGTCATCCCGCTGCGCCCGACGGGGGAGAAGCCGCCGCTGTTCTGCATCCATCCCGGGATCGGTCTGTCCTGGGGGTATGCGGGACTGCTGCAGCACCTCTCGCAGGACCGTCCGGCGTTCGGCCTGCAGTTGCCGATCATCAGTGGCGGCCCGGCCGTCGACTCGATCGAGCAGCTGGCACACCAGTACGTGCTGGAGATGCGTAAGGTCCAGGCGCACGGGCCGTACCACCTGCTGGGCTGGTCGCTCGGCGGCGTCATCGCGCACGCCATGGCCGTCGAATTGCGGCGGGAGGGCGAGGCCGTCGACACCCTGGCCCTCATGGACAGTTACGTGGCGAACGGGGCCGATCAGGGCCCGGAGAGCCTCACCGTGTCCGAGTTGCTGCACGGTCTCGGACTGGACCTCGAGGCCGTCGCCGGGGAGGAGCTCACCTACGAGCGGGCCGTCGAGTTGCTGGACGACGCGTTCGGGCAGAAGACCGGACTGACCCCTCGGCACCTCGAGCGGATCAGCGCCGGGTTCACGAACTCCTCGCGGATCATGAACAACTTCCGGCCCCAGGTGTTCGACGGGGACCTGCTGTTCTTCACCGCCGCCGGATCGGCGTCGACTGGCGAGCATTCACCGGAGGAATGGCGCGATTCGGTCACCGGCGGCATCCGGGAAGTCAAGATCGAGTGCGAGCACAACCAGATGATCGAACCCGAGGTTCTGGCCGTGGTCGGGCCCGTCCTCGAGGACTATCTGGGCACGCACTGACCCGCTTTTTCCGCGAGCGGGCCCGCTCTCTATTGCAGTGCAGTAACGGGCGGGCCCGAATACCGATAACTCCTGCGAACTCGGTAACAATCGATCTCTACCCACAACAGGAGGCGACATGAAGCGCTCACGTATCACGAGCCTCACCGCGAGCGCTCTGTGTGCCGCATTCGTCGCCTGCACCGCGGTCGCGAACGCCGGAGTGGCCGCCGCACTGCCGATCTATCCCGCCTCCGACCCCGATCCCTTCTATGGGCAGCCGCAGGGTCTGGCGGAGGCCGCGGTCGGTGAGCCGCTCGCGGTTCGTCCGATGCCGCCGCTGCTGGCCTTCCCCGACACCGACGTGTGGCAGGTGAAGTACCGCACCACCAACTCGGAGGACCACCCGATCTCGTCGGTGACCACCGTGCTGGTACCCCGCAACCGGCCGGTGAACGGGCCGTTGCTGTCGTACCAGCACATCATCAACGCGCTCGGGCCCCGGTGCGCGCCGTCGCGGACGCTGTACTCGAACGACCCCGACCTCCAGATCAAGGAGGCACCGGCACTGAACCTGGCACTGCAGCGCGGCTGGACCGTCGCGCTGCCCGACCATCTCGGCCCGAACAGTGCCTACGGCGCCGCCCGGCTCGGCGGAACCATCACGCTCGACGGCATCCGCGCGGTACAGCGGGTCCCGGAACTGGCGGTGGCGGAGAGCCCGGTCGCGCTGGCCGGGTACTCCGGCGGCGGCATGGCCTCGGCGTGGGCCGCGGCACTCGCACCGACGTACGCCCCGGAACTGAACATCGTCGGCGTCGCTGAGGGCGGTGTGCCCATGAACATCGGCAAGATGGCCAACGGTCTCGGCATGCAACCGCATCCGGCGTTCGGCCTCGCGATGGCGGCGGCGCTCGGACTCGAGCGGGAATATCCGGACAAGCTTCCGATCAGCGAGCAGCTCAACGACCGCGGACTGGCGATGCGCGACGAGATGGTCAACGCGTGCACCAACGGTATTCTCGCGGCCGGCGCAGGCCGCAGCGCCACGGAGGTCGCCAAGACCACCGACCTGATGAGCAGTCCGCAGGCCTGGGAGGTGCTGAACGAGAACAGCGTCGAGTTGTACCCGGGCGTTCCGACCGCACCGATCTTCGAATGGCACAGCCCGACCGATGTGCTCATCCCGGTCGATTCGATCGAGGCGACCATCGCCCGGTACTGCGCCGCGGGCGCCAAGGTGCAGTCCGACCTGTTTCCGAGTCCCGATCACCTGACCACGGCCGTTCTGGGTCTGCCGACCGCCCTCGACTACCTCGACGCCCGATTCCGTGGCGACCCGGCGCCGTCCAACTGCTGACCCGGCAGGTGCCGATCGGCGGCGGGCCACCTGTGGCTCGTCGCCGGATTGTGTTCTGCCCGTGCGCAGTCCGAAATGTTGAGAGTTTGAGCAGATCTACCAGGGGGTATTCCGAAGCCATGCACCCCAGTACACGCACCGCAGTCGTGACGGGATCTGATTCGCCGACGGGCCGAGCCGTCGCATTGGCGCTCGCGGACGACGGTTTCGACGTCGGCCTCGCTTATGCTTCGGACCGGGACAGCGCCGAAGCCACGGCCGCCGACGTCGAATCCAGATCGGTGCGCGCGGCAGTGCAGCGCATGGATCTGGCCGACCTGCCCGGCTCCGCCGCCGCCGTCGACGAGTTCGCCCGGGACCTGGGTGGAATCGGCGTCCTCGTCAGCTGCCCGGGCAGCACCGCCGTCGAGTGCATCCAGCGCGCCGTGCGGTACATGATCGCCGGTGGCGGGGGCGGACGGATCGTCAACGTCACCACCTCCTCGTCCGGTCTCGGCGGGCTGACCGGTCTGCTCGCCGCCGAGTTGGCGCGGTACTCGATCACCGTCAATTCGGTGGTGGTACCCGCTGTCGAACCGGACTTCGCGGCGCCCGGCCCCGACGACGGGGAAGTCGCCGCGGTGGCGTCGTATCTGTGTGCGCCGGCCGGAATGTTCGTCACCGGCGCCGCATACGTGGTCGACGGCACGCGCATCGAGATGATCCCGCACAGCCTGACCGAGGCCGGCTCGCTGCGGCAGCCACGGCGCGCCGGCCGCATCCGGTCCTACACCGGCCGCTGGGCGCCCACCCGCTGGACGCGGTGATCTGGTTCGCGGGTCCGTCGAGACTCGCGGACGCGCAGCCGAAAGCGGCGTTGCCCCCGCGCACCGGGAGTACCGTGTGCGCAGGGGGCTGCGAGTCGAGAGTGACGGTGTGATGCCGGCGGCAGTGAAGGGCACAGTGGGAAATCTGCCCCACGAACTGACGAGTTTCGTCGGCCGTCGCCGTGAGGTGACCGAGGCGCGACGCCTGCTGTCCGTGTCCCGTCTGGTGACGCTCGCCGGGATCGGGGGTGTGGGGAAGACCCGGCTCGCGTTACGGGTGGCCGCCGATGCGAGCCGCGCCTTCGAGGACGGTGTGTGGCTGGTCGAGTTGGGAGAACTCGACGACGACACCACCCTCGTCGACGCGGTGTCGTCCGCGCTGCGACTGCGGGAGCAGCGCACCGGGAACCCGGAAGTACTGCTGACCGAGTACCTCGCCGACCGGCAACTGCTGCTGGTGCTCGACAACTGCGAGCACGTGGTCGCCGCGGCCGCGGCGCTGTCGGAGACGTTGCTACGGAGCTGTCCGGAACTGCGGATCCTCGCGACGACCCGCGAACCGCTGGCGATCGGCGGGGAGGCGGTGCTCCGGGTGCCGCCCCTGACGGTGCCGGAACCCGAACGCACCTCCCTGCAGGCCCTGCCGCAGTACGAGGCGGTGACGCTGTTCGTCGAGCGGGCGGCCACCGCGGTGCCGGAGTTCGAACTCACCGAGGAGAACCATGTGGCGGTGGCCCGGATCTGCCGCCAGCTGGACGGGTTGCCGCTCGCGATCGAGCTGGCGGCGGTGCGGCTGCGGGTGATGTCGGCGGAACAGATCCTGCAGCGCCTGACCGACCGCTACCGGTTGCTGACGGTCGGGTCGCGGGGCGCGCCGAGCCGCCAGCAGACTCTGCGGCTGTGCGTCGACTGGAGTCACGAATTGTGCACCGAGGAGGAACGCGAGCTGTGGGCGCGGCTGTCGGTGTTCGCGGGCGGCTTCGAACTGGACGCGGTGGAGGGAATCTGCGCCGGCGACCTGCCCGTCGAGAACGTCCTCGACGTGGTGGCGTCATTGATCGACAAGTCGATCCTGATCCGCGAAGAGGTCGGGCAGGCGGTGCGGTATCACCTGCTCGAGACCGTGCGCGACTACGGCAGGGAGAAACTGCAGGAGACCGGCGAGCTCGTATCGCTGCGGCGGCGGCACCGCGACTGGTACGAGCAGTTGGTGGTGCGGTGCGAGGCCGAGTGGATCGGACCCCGGCAGGTGATGTGGATCGGCCGGCTCGACGCGGAGAAGCTGAACGTGCGGGCAGCGCTGCATTTCTGCCTCACCGAACCGGGGGAGTCCGAACCGGGACTGCGGACCGCCGCCGCACTGTATCCGTACTGGCGTGCCCGGGGACAGCTCCGCGAGGGGCGCCGCTGGCTCGGGCAACTGCTGGGACGGCACCCGGGCGGCGCGAGCCGGGAACGGATCGAGGCGCTGTACGTCGACAGCGTGCTCGCGGGCATGCACGGCGATCGGGAGGCCGCGAAGGCATTGATCGACGAGGGGGCCGTCCTCGCCGAGCGGAACGGCGACACACTGCTCGGTGCCCTCGTGATGCATGCCGCCGGGTGTTGCGCCATGTTCGCCGGCGACCTGCCGCGGGCGCGGGCATGCTTCGAGGAGGCCCTGCCCGTGTTCCGCGACCGGGGCAGCCTGCTCCAACTGACGTGGGGACTCCTTGGGGTGGCGCTGGTCAGCGGCATGCAGGGCGACGGGGCGGTGGCGAAGATGTGCGGGTCCGAGATCTTCGCGCTCACCGAGGCCCACGGCGAATCCGTGTACCGCGGCTGGTCGCTGTGGGCGGCGGGCATGGCGGCATGGCAGCGCGGGCACCTCGCCCTCGCCGACGACTACGTCAAGCAGGGACTGCGGCTGTCACATCTGGTGGACGACCGGATCAGTGCGTGCGGGGCGCTCGAGGTGCTCGCGTGGGTGGCCGTCGGCTCCGGCCGGGCCCGGAACGCCGCCGAACTGATGGGTGCCGCGGAGGCCGTCGCGCGGGCCGTCGGCAACCCGAGCACCGTCTACCCGAACCTGCTCGTCCACCACGCGGAATGTGAGCAGCAGGCACGCGCGGTGATCGGGGACCGCGTGTTCGACGCGGCGTTCGACCACGGCATGCACACGTCTTTCGACGACGCGGTCGCGCTCGCGCTGGACGAGCGGCGACCCGACGCCGCGGCGTCGTCGAACGGGACGACGCACCTGACCCGACGCGAATCGCAGGTGGCCGAACTGGTCGCCGACGGGCTGACCAACAAGGCGATCGCGGCTCGGCTGGTGATCTCCCAGCGCACGGCGCAGGGGCACGTCGAGCACATTCTCGCGAAACTGGGTTTCACCTCACGCACCCAGATCGCGGCGTGGATCGTCGAACACGCGCAGGACCCGCACCCCTGACCAGGCACCCGCGCGGGGCGAAATAGGTATGTCTCCGGGTCGTTCAGCCGCTGTACTTCCGCGCTGCGGACGGGATGCTCATACACGTCCCCCACTCCGGCACCAGACCGAGGCCCCCGATGTCCACTGATCCCCGAATGCACCGAAAGCCCGACCCCCAACTTCCACTGCCCCCGACGCTCCGTCGGGTGCACACCGTCGACCGGTGTCTCGAGTGGACCGGGGGAAAACATGTGGCATACGACGCGGTGGGGCAGGATCTCGTGGGGGTGACGGCGTGACCACCGAAAATATGACCCGCTGGCAGGGAATCGCTCAGAAGTGCGAACTGATGATCCAGCGGTGTCTCAACTGCACGACCCTGCTCGCACCGTTGATGGCCACGTGCTCCGCCTGCCAGGGTTCGAACCTCGAGCGGGTCCCGTCCTGCGGAGTCGGGTCGATCGTGTCCTCGAAGGTGGTCGACCGCGGGCACAGCGGCGTCGACCGTGGCCGCGCCCCCTGCACGATCGCGATCGTCGAACTCGACGAGGGTCCGTGGGTGTACACCTGGATCGACGGCGACGTCCCGGCACCGTCCGACTGCCCGGTCCGGGTCGAGTTCCGTCCGGCATCGACGGCGGAACAACTGCCGGTGTTCGCCGTCCGCTCCGGTGATCCGCGATGACCGCCGTGGCGACCGAGACCTTCGGCGAACCGGAAGAAGCGTTCGGCACCGAATGGCTGCGCCTGGCGCTGCGCCGGTGCGATTTGCTCGCACAGATGCACTCGGTGAGCTCGGATGCGCGCTGGATGATCAGCTTCGCGATCCAGTGGGCGCCGTTCGGCGGTGCGAGCGCGGCGGAACTGCTGGAACGATTCGGCGTCAACCGCCGGCGGTTCATGGAACTGGTGCTCGACGGACTCGCGCCGAAGGCCACCGACATCCAGAAGATCCGCGCGATGAAAGGTCAGTTGCGTACTTCCCTCGCGCAGGCGTGGGGCGTGCAGTAGCCCGGCCGATCACCCCGGCAGCAGATCGTCCAGGTGGATCGGCACCTTCCGCACCCGGAGCCCGGTGGCGTGATGCACCGCGTTCGCCACCGCGGCCGCGGCCCCGACGATGCCGATCTCCCCGGCGCCCTTCGACCCCATCGGGCCGGCGTGCTCGTCGACGTCGTCGAGGCACACCGCGTCCAGATACCTGATGTCGGCGTGTGTGCTGACGTGATAGGAGGCCAGGTCCTGGGTCACGACGTGGCCGAACCGGGGGTCGTTCACGCTGCGCTCGTGCAGCGCCATCGACACCCCCATCGTCATGCCGCCGATGAGTTGCGACCGTACCGTCCGGGCGTTGACGACCCGGCCGATCGCGAACACGCCCAGCATGCGTTCGACGCGGATCTCGCAGGAGTCGCGGCGGACGTGCGCCTCCACGAAATGGGCGCCGAACGAATGGAGCGCGAACCTCTCGGCGTCGGGGTTGTCGAGGGTTCCCGCACTCGCCTCCGCACCCGGGACCGGGGTGGTGCCGTACTGATCCCTGAACGCGCGGGCCGCCGCGACGATCGCACTGCCCCAGGACGTGGTTCCCGTGGAGCCCCCGGCGACCGTCGCCGGCGGAAGGTTCGTGTCACCGATCTGCAGGACGATCGAGTCCAGCGGGCACCCCAGCGCATCGGCGGCGATCTGGGTGAGCGCCGTCCACGCCCCGGTGCCGATGTCGACCGAACCGATCTGCACGGTGTAGGTGCCGTCGGATTCGTACACGATCCGGGCCACCGATCCCGGCATGGTGTTCGCGGGGTACGTCGCGGAGGCCACGCCCAACCCCACCTGCCACTCCGAGTCCGACCGTGACCGCGCCGTCGCGTCACGGTCCGCCCACCCGAAACGCCGGGCGCCCTCCCGCAGACAGTCGGTGAGGCGCCGCCCCGACCACGGGCGGCCCGTACTCGGGTCGACGTCCGGTTCGTTGCGGATCCGCAGTTCGACCGGATCGAGTTCACAGGCCACGGCGAGTTCGTCCATCGCGACCTCGGCCGCGAACATGCCCGGCGTCTCGCCGGGCGCACGCATCCACGAGGGGGCAGGCACGTCGAGGGCCGCGAGACGGTGCGTGGTGTGCCGGTTCGGCGTGGAATACATCATCCGCGACGGGACCGCCGACTGTTCGGCGAACTCCTTGATCTTCGCGGACTGCTCGACCGCCTCGTGGGAGAGCGCGGTCAGCCGTCCGTCGGCGTCCGCGCCGAGCCGGATGTGCTGCACCGTCGCGGTGCGATACGCGGACAGGGCGAACATCTGCTGCCGGGTCAGCGCGAACTTCACCGGCCGTCCGGCCGTCCGCTGGGCCGCCAGCACCGCCAGCACGTTGTGCGCATGCGGCAGTCCCTTCGACCCGAACCCGCCGCCGACGTACGGGGCGATCACCCGCACCCGCTCGACTTCGAGCCCGAACAGCGGTGCCAGGGTCTGCCGCACGGAATGGACGCCCTGCGTCGAATCGTGCAGCGTCAGAACCGGTCCGCTGCCGCCCGGGGTCCACCGGGCGATGGTGGCGTGAGGTTCCATCGGATTGTTGTGTTCCATCGCGGTCGAGTACACCTGATCGACCGTGACCGCGGCGGCGGCGAGCGCAGCGGTCACGTCGCCGTCGTCGGTGTCGGTCGGGAACCCGGCGTTGACGTCGTCGGGGGCGTACAGGTCGTCCCGGCCGGAACGGAAGTCGGTGTCGTGGGGTGCCTCGTCGTAGTCGACGCGGACGAGGCCCGCACCGTGGCGGGCGACTTCCGGCGATTCGGCGACCACCGCGCCCACGAACTGACCGCGGAAGTGGACCTCGGGGTCCTGCAGGATTGAGAGTTCCCCGTCCGAGGTGTCCGCGAGACGGGGCGCATCGAACACCGTCAGGACCGCGAGTACACCGTGCAGGGCCTCCGCGTCCGCCGTGTGCATCGCGGTGACCCGGCCGCGGCCGATCGTCGACAGGATCGGGTACAGATATGCCGGGTCGTCCACCGGGTGCTCGAACGCATACGCCGCCGTCCCGGTCACCTTGTCGTGGGCGTCGAGGCGCTCGGCGGGAGTTCCGATCACCTTCGGCTCGACGAGTGTCATCGGCGCGCCTCCTCGGCGAGTGACCGGAGTACCGACACGAGTACCCGGCGGGTCAGCACGACCTTGAACTCGTTCCCCGGAAGCGGCTGTGCGGCGGCGAGTTCCGACTCGGCCGCCGCGGTGAACGCGTCCTCCGTGGGCGGCGACCCGAGCAGGACCTCCTCGGCGCGGGTGGCGCGCCACGGCCGGTGCGCGACCCCACCGAGCGCGACCCGCGCCGACGTGATCGACGCGTCCTCGATCGTGAGTTCGGCAGCCACCGACACCACGGCGAACGCGAACGACGCCCGGTCCCGCACCTTCCGGTACGCCGAGCGGTTCCCGGCGGGCGGCTGGGGCAACTCCACGGCGGTCACGAGGTCGCCGTGCCGGAGGACGGTGTCGCGGTCGGGCCGGTCGCCGGGCAGCCGGTAGAACTCGCGCAGCGGGATCCGCCGCTCCCCGTCGGTATCGCGCACCAGCACGACCGCGTCGAGAGCCGTCATCGCGACGGCCATGTCGGACGGATGCACGGCGACGCAGTGCTCCGATGCGCCGAGAATGGCGTGGTACCGGACGTAACCACCGAGCGCGGAACACCCGGTGCCGGGTTCCCGTTTGTTGCACGGCGTCGTGACGTCCTGGAAATACACGCAGCGGGTCCGCTGAAGCAGGTTCCCCGCGGTCGTCGCGAGGTTGCGCAGCTGTCCCGACGCACCGGACAGGAGCGCGCGCGACAACATCGGGTACCGGGCCCGCACCACGTCGTGCGCGGCGAGGTCGCTGTTGCGGACGGCGGCCCCGATCCGGAGCCCACCGCCGGGAGGCGTCTCGACGTCGTCGAGGGGGAGACGGCTCACATCGACGAGGAGATGCGGCTCCGCCACCCCGAGTTTCATGTGGTCGACGAGGTTGGTGCCACCGGCGAGGAACGCCGCCCGCGGATCGGCCGTGACGGTGGCGACGGCGCTGGCGACGTCGGTGGCCCGCTCGTAGTCGAAGGGAATCACGCCTCCGCCGCCTGCCGGATCGCCGCGAGGATGTTCGGGTAGGCGCCGCACCGGCAGAGGTTTCCGCTCATCCGTTCCCGGATCTCGTCGTCGGTGAGTTCGGGCGGAGCGGTCAGGTTCTCGGTGACGGCACTCGGCTGCAGGGCCAGGAACTCGTCTAACATCCCGATCGCCGAACAGATCTGACCGGGCGTGCAGTAGCCGCACTGCAGTCCGTCCTGCTCGACGAACGCCTGCTGAACGGAATGCAGCACGTCGCCGTCCGCCAGTCCGTGCGCGGTGACGACGCGGGCACCGTCGTGGGCGACGGCGAACGTCAGGCAGGACGTGGCGCGCCTGCCGTCGAGGAGGACGGTGCACGAACCGCACTGGCCGTGGTCGCAGCCCTTCTTCGGCGCGGTCACCCCCAGGTGGTCGCGGAGTGCGTCGAGCAGGGTGGTGCGGGTGTCCACATCGAGGGTCCGCTCCTCACCGTCGACGGTGAGCACGATCTTCCGGTAGCGGGGGCTGTCCGCGGCATTCATGGCGGGAGGTTACCCGCGGCGACCGCTCCCGAATCGGCGTCCGCGGTGGTTCCGCCGACGACGGACTGGGTACTTGCTGAACCCGGAAACAGTGGATGATCGGGAAGGGACGTCATGCGCGTCGAACACATCACGGTAGTCGTGCCCGCCCACGACGAGGAGGCGCTGCTGCCGCGCTGCCTCGACGGGGTACGGACCGCCGCGCAGGCTGTGCCGGTGCCGGTCACGATCGTCGCGGTGCTCGACGGGTGCACCGACGGCAGCGAGGCCGTCTCCCGTGCGGCGGACGTCGACGTCGTCGTGCTCGGTGCACGGAACGTCGGCGCCGCCCGGCGTGCGGGTTTCGACTCGGTCGCCCCTCGCCCGCACGAGTGGTTCGCCACGACGGACGCGGATTCGCTCGTCCCCGCGCACTGGCTGTCGTCCCACCTGCAGCACGCCAAGCGCGGCGCACAGTTGGTGGCGGGCACGGTGACGGTCACCGACTGGTCGGGGTGGCCCGACCACGTCCGGTCGCGGTACGGCAGCGCCTACCGCTCCGGCGCCGCCCACGGGCACGTGCACGGCGCGTCCCTCGGATTCTCCGCGGAGCTGTATCGGGCGGTGGGCGGGTTCGCCGCCCTGCCCGCGCACGAGGACGCGGACCTCGTGCAGCGGATGGTCGACCGCGGAGCGCACGTGGTGTGGAGCATCGACGCGCCGGTGGAGACGTCGGCGCGGGCCGACGCCCGCGCACCGCAGGGCTTCGCCACCTACCTGGAGGGACTGCAGGACCGATGAGCACCAACGTCAGCCACGACACCAGTCCCACCCACGCCGCCGTGCGGGCGATCATCCGCTCGGGCGACGCGGAACTGCCGCTGCCCGGCGGCGGGTCCACCGCAGCCCGGTGGGCGCAACTCACGGAATGGTGCCGCCGCGACGTCTCGGTCGGCCGGCTGCTCGAGGCACACGCCGACGCGGACGCGATCCTCGCCGAGATCGACGGCACCCGCGCAGGCCGGGACGAGTGGTGGGGAGTCTGGGCCAGCGAGCCACCGCACCCGATCCTGGACGCTGCCCACGACGCTAGCGGATGGCGACTTCGGGGAACGAAGGCGTGGTGCTCCGGAGCGTCGATGTGCACGCACGCCCTGGTCACGGCACGCGTCGACGGGCAACCCCGGCTGTTCGCCGTCGATCTGCGGGAACCCGGGGTCACGCCGGGCCGCGGGGGATGGCGCAGTCCGGGGATGGCGGCGACCGACACCGAGGCGGTGACGTTCGACGGCGTTCCCGCGCGAGTTGTCGGCGCCGCGGACCGGTACCTCGACCGAGCGGGGTTCTGGCACGGCGGCATCGGGGTGGCGGCGTGCTGGTTCGGTGGCGCGCTCGCCGTCGCGGAACCGCTGCGGGCACGCGCACGCGGCGGCCGGGCGGACAGTCACCAACTCGCGCACCTCGGTGCGATCGACGTCGCCGTCAGCGCGACTCGATGGGCACTCGCCTCCGCGGCCACGGAGGTGGACTCGGGTCCGCTCGATCGGAGGTCCGCCCAGGTGCGGGCGTTCCGGGTGAGGGGCCTCGTCGAGCGCACCGCGAGCGAGGTGATCGACCGCGTCGGCCGCGCGTTGGGTGCCGCGCCGCTCGCGAGCGACGCGGACCACGCCCGCAACGTCGCGGACCTGTTCGTCTACATCCGGCAGTCCCACGCCGAGCGCGATCTCGCGACGCTCGGCGAACTCGTCGCAGGGGAGGACTGACCGTGGACACCGCCACCAGATTCCGGGAGACACCCGTGGCGGCGCGGGGCACCCCGGAGGACGTGTGGCAGCCGTGGCTGGCCTCCGTCCGGTGTCCGCCCATACCGCTCGCGGAGTGCGACCGCATGGTCGTCGTCGCGCCGCATCCCGACGACGAGGTACTCGGCGTGGGCGCGCTGATGGCCACCGCGGCGACCGCCGGCGTTCCTGTCCAGGTCGTCGCGGTCACCGACGGCGCGGCGTCGCATCCGCAGTCGCCGACCCTGTCGCCCGACGCGCTGGCGGCCGCGCGGATCGCCGAATCGAAACGCGCGACAGCACTGTTGGGCGTCGGCGAGCCACTCCGCCTCGGATTGCCGGACGGCGGTGTGAGCGCGCACGAACGGGAACTCACCACCCGCCTCGTCGACGTTCTCACCGCGACCTCCCGGGCCGGGGAGCCGGTGTGGGTCCTCGCGACCTGGCGGGGCGACGGTCATCCTGATCACGAAGCCACCGGAAGGGCTGCGGCGCAGGCATGTTCGATCACCGGCCACGGTCTGGTGGAGTACCCCGTCTGGATGTGGCACTGGGCCCGGCCGGCCGATGCGTCGGTGCCGTGGAACCGGATGCGCGCACTGGCACCGACGCCCGACATATTGGCGCGGAAACGCCGGGCCGTCGACGAATTCCGCACCCAGATCCGCCCACTGTCCGAGGACCCGCGGGACGCCGCGATCCTCCCGCCGTGGGTGCTGGCGCGACTGATGCGGACGACGGAACGGGTGCTGTGGTGAGCGCGATGGATCCCGGCTACTTCGAGTCGATGTACGCGGAATCGGCGGACCCGTGGGGATTCGACGACCGGTGGTACGAGCGCCGCAAGTACGCGCTCACGCTCGCCGCGCTGCCCCGTCCGCACTATCGGCGGGCGTTCGAACCGGGATGCTCGATCGGGGTACTGACGGCGCAGTTGGCGGAGCGCTGCGACAGGGTCGTCGCGACGGACGTGGTGCCGCGTGCCCTGGCGAGCGCACGAGACCGCATGCAGCGTGAGGGACTGGCCGACCGCGTGGAGTTGGGACGGGCATCGCTCCTCGACCCGTGGCCGGCCGGCGCCTTCGACCTCGTCGTGCTCAGCGAGGTGCTGTACTACCTGACGCCGGCAGACCTGGGCACCGTACTGGCGCGGGCCGTCGACTCACTGGAGGAGGGCGGCAGCCTCGTGGCCGTGCACTGGCAGCATCCGGTGCCCGAATATCCGCAGACCGGCCGGGCGGTGCACGATTCGGTCGCGGCGCTCGATGGTCTCCAGCGCGTCGGGTCGTACCGCGATGCGGACTTCCACCTCGACGTCTACACACGGGGTGCGACGCCGTCGGTCGCCGCGGCGGAAGGGCTGAGCTGACCGGTCGGCGCGCTCACTGTTCGGGCAGACTGCCGGTCTCCAGGAAGATGACACGCCTGCCGATCTCCACCGTGTGGTCGCAGAACCGCTCGTAGAAGCGACCGAGCAGGGTGATGTCGACGGCCGACTGGACACCGTGCGGCCAGTCCTCCGCCTGGGTGATCGTGAACAGGCTGCGGTGCAGGTCGTCCATCGCCTCGTCCGCCGTCAGCAATCCGCGAGCGCGCTCGGGGTCGCGGTGCTGCAGCACCTGCTCGGTCTCCCTCGCCTGCGCGACGGCGACGGTGCCCATCTCAGTGAACACGTCCCGTACCTCGTCGGGGACGACGTGGTCGGGGTGCCGTCGGCGGGCGATCTTCGCGATGTGCACCGCGAGGCCGCCCATCCTGTGCAGATCCGCGGAGATGTGGAGACCGCCGACCATGAATCGGAGATCGTGGGCCACCGGCGCTTGCAGCGCCAGGAGCGCGAACGCACGTTTCTCCCAGTGCGCCGCGGCATCGTCGAGCTCGCCGCTCACGTCGATGACGTGCTCGGCGAGCTCGAGGTCTGCCTGCAGCAGTGCGTCGCTCGCCTCCGACATCGCGGCGACGGACAGTCGGCACATCGCGGCGAGATCGCCGGACAGACTGTCGAGATTCTCCGCGAATCGAGTACGCATCGGCTCAGCCTAGGGGTGTTCTGGGACAAGTGCCTCGCTCTACCGGGGGTCGGCGTGGGCCAGCTTCCGGTACCCCTGGGCACCCGCCCGGTCGACCGTCGCCTTGACCAGGCCGAAGACGATGCCCTGCACGGCGGCCGCGATCAGCACCTCGCGGGTGCTGCGGGACAGATCCTTGGGGTCGGGAGCCTCGGATTCGCCTGCGACACGCTTCCACACCTGACCGAACACGGCACTCGCCGCCAGCCCACCGGCGACACTCGCAGCAAGCGCCAACGGTTTGTACATCGCCTTCGATGCGGCGCTCATGTTCCCGCCCTTCGCATTCGATCCCGTCGATCGTCCTCCGCTGGTCGAGTACCCGGATTCGCGCGTCCTCACACCGCCGCGGTCGTGACCGGGGGATTGTTTCCTTCGACGCGTAGCTGGGGAAAGCGTTCCGTATGACCCACGAATCAGCTGGAGAGCCGACTCGCATCGTCGTCGTGGGCAGCGGCTTCGCCGGATTCGAATGCGCCCGCGCTCTGGCGCGGCGCCTCCGGGGGACCGACGCCCGCGTCATCATGATCTCGCCCCACGACTACATGCTCTACACACCGCTCCTGCCGGAGGTGGCGGGCGGAATCCTGGACGCCCGGTTCGTCACCGTGCCACTGTCCGACGCGCTCCCGGGCGTCGAACTGGTGACGGGCAGGGTCGACGCCGTCGACTTCGAGGCCCGCACCGTGCACGTCACCGACTGCGAGCAGGGTGTCGAGCAGGTGGCCTGGGACCGGGTGGTGCTCACCCCCGGATCGGTGACCCGGCTCTTCGACATTCCCGGACTCGCCGAGCACGCCAGGGGACTGAAGACGCCGGCCGAGGCACTGTACTTCCGCGACCAGTTGCTCACCCAGATCGAACTCGCCGAGCGGGACATCGACCCCCGGGTCGCCGACGCCCGCCGGACGGTCATCGTGGTCGGCGCGTCCTACGCGGGCACGGAACTCACGGCCCAACTCCGCGCCCTGGCCGACGAAGCAGCGTGCCGCCGCAACCTCGATCCCGCGAAGATCCGGTTCCTGCTGCTCGACGCCGCCGACAAGGTGATGCCCGAGGTGGGCGAGAAACTGGGCGACAAGGTGCTGGAGGTGCTGCGCTCCCGCGGCATCGACGTGCGACTCGGCACCACCCTGACGGAACTCGGACCCGAACACGTCACCCTCGACGACGGAACCGTGATTCCCACCCGCACGGTCGCCTGGGTGACGGGGGTGACCGCAAGCCCCCTCGTCGACACCCTCGAATTGCCCACCGAGAAGGGCAGATTGACGGTGCGCCCCGACCTCTCGGTCGACGGGCATCCCGACGTGTTCGCGGGCGGCGACGCCGCGGCCGTTGCCGATCCGAAGAACAGCGGATCGATCACCCCGCCCACCGCACAGCACGCCGTCCGGCAGGGGCAGGCCCTCGCCCGCAACGTGGCGGCGAGCCTCGGCGTCGGAGACGCGAAACCGTACACCCATCGCGACCTGGGTCCCGTCGTAGATCTGGGCCCGGGGTTCGCGGTCGCCAATCCCTTCGGTATCCGGCTGTCGGGGTTCCTCGCGAAGGTGGTCACCCGGGCATATCACCTCTATGCCATGCCGAACGCCGCCAATCGCTGGGCGGTCGCGCTCGCCTACCTCACCGACCTGATCTTCCCGCGCCCACTCGTGTCGATCGGGCTGGTCACCGATTCGGAATCACGATTCGAAGCCGGTGCGGAAATCGGAGCGCAGACCTGACCCGTCGGGAGGCGAGCGCGACGCGGCTCACGTTTTCGATGCGGTCGGGGAGGGTAAGCGCGGAGAGTCGTCAGGTACCGATTCGAGGGAGTGGTCGTCATCGAGGCACATCGCGACACGTCGGCTTCGGCTTCGGATGTGTGGTCCGTTCTCGCCAACGGGTGGCTGTACCCGTCGTGGGTGGTCGGGGCGTCACGGATGCGCGCCGTGTCCGCCGACTGGCCGGCGGTGGGAAGCCGTCTGCACCATTCCGTCGGCGCCTGGCCCGCACTCATCGACGATTCCACCGAAGTGCTTTTCTCCGAGGAGAACCGTGAACTCCGGCTGCTGGCTCAGGTGACCCCCACCAAAGCGATTGTGCGTCTTCGGCTGGAGCCGCGTGGATCCGGTTGCCACCTCCAGATGTCGGAGGTGGCGGCCTCCGCTCCGTTGACCTGGGTTCCGCGGATGGCACAGGATCTCGCGGTGCTCCCGCGCAATCTCGAATGCCTGCGCCGACTTTCGTTCCTCGCCGAGCGAAACACGAAACCCTGACATCGTGACCGTGCAGGCAGTCGACGCCGTCGTCATCGGGGCCGGGCCCAACGGGCTGGCCGCGACGGCCACCCTCGCCGCGGCCGGCTGGGACGTCGTGCTCCTCGAACAGCAACCCGAGCCGGGCGGCGCGGTGCGGTCGGCGGAACTCTTCCCGGGTTTCCGGACCGACCTGTTCAGCGCGTTCTATCCACTCGCGGCGGTGTCTCCCGCGATCCGGCACCTCGACCTCGGGGGAGTGGGACTGCGATGGAGTCAGGCCCCCGCCTCAGTCGGGCACCCCCGGCACCCGGACGACGACGACGCCCCGACGATCCGCCGGGATCCGGCCGACACCGCGGCCGACCTCGAGCGCAGGCAACCAGGGGACGGGCAGGCGTGGCTCCGGCTCTACGAGCAGTGGAAGGACGTCAAGGAGCCGTTCCTCGACACCTTGTTCCGTCCGCTCCCGCCCATTCGGGGACCACGACGCCTGCTGTCCCAGCTCGGCACCGCGGAGGCCCTGCGGTTCGTGCGCTTCCTCATGCTGCCTGCGCGCCGGATGACGCACGAGTTGTTCGACGGCGACGCCGCGCGAGTATTGTTGCTGGGTAACGCAATGCACGCCGACACCCCCGTCGATGCGCCGGGAAGCGGGGTCATGGGATATCTCCTGACCATGCTCGCGCAGGACGACGGGTACGTCGTCCCGGTCGGTGGCGCCGGCGCACTCTCGGCCGCGATGGCGGAGCGGGCGAGACGAGACGGCGCACAGGTCCGCTGCGGCGAAGAGGTGACCTCGATCGAGGTCAGTGGGGGAGCGGCCACCCACGTTCGGACGGCGGGCGGTGACCGCTACCTGGCCCGACGCGCCGTGCTCGCCGACGTGTCGGCGCCGGCACTGTTCGGACGGCTGCTGGATTCCTCGGTGGTCCCCGCAGGTGTGCGCGCCGACCTCGAGAAGTTCGAATGGGACACCCCCGTCGTGAAGGTGAACTACGCACTCGACCGCAAGATTCCGTGGCGGTCCCGGAACCTCGAATCCGCCGGAACTGTGCATCTGGGTGCCGACGACGACGGGCTGGTCCGCTGGATGGCCGACCTGACGACGGGGGTCGTCCCGGAACGCCCGTTCCTGCTGTTCGGCCAGATGACGACGTCCGACCCCAGCCGCTCCCCGGAAGGAACCGAAAGCGCCTGGGCCTACACACATCTGCCGCGGGGGATCACCGACGACGAATCTGCGGAGTTGCTGGCGCACCGAGTGGATGCGGTGCTCGAATCGCACGCGCCCGGCTTCGCGGAGCGCGTGGTCGGCCGCAACGTGCAGCGCCCCGGCGACCTCGAGGCGAGCAACGCGAACCTGCACGGCGGTGCCGTCAACGGCGGCACCGCCCAGTTGTATCAGCAGCTGGTCTTCCGTCCGACCCCGGGTTCGTCCGGGCCCTACACCTCGATCGACCGGCTGTACCTGGCCAGTTCCGCCACCCACCCGGGCGGTGGTGTCCACGGGATGTGCGGGTACAACGCAGCCCACGCCGCCCTGGCCGACCAAGGACGGTGGGGATGGGCGCGGAAGAAGGTCCGTGGTCGCATCCTCGACCTCGTGGCCACCCCCGACGCACAGCGATCGCCGCGACACCGCTGAGGGTCAGGAACGCGCGGCGTCGATGCGCGCAAAGAGCCACCGCGGACCGACCGTGACGGCCCCGAGCGCCTCGACCCGGGCCCGAAGCTCACGATCGGCCGTGACGACGGTGATCCGCCGGTCGCCATCCATCTCGGCGGCCACCACGTCGACGATCGCGTCGTCGCCCGAACCGTGTGCCGCCACCACCCGCAAACCGTCGAATTCCCGATCCGGCTCCCCGGTGACCGCGGCCTTCGCTGCACCCTCGATCACGACCACCACCTCGGTCGGCTGCTCCAGATGGTGTTCGAGGGCGCCCAGTTGGACGAGCAATCGGCGGGCCGCACCGGCCCGATCACGCCACCAGCCGTCGGGCCGCGAACCGACGACGTTCGCCGCATCCACCACGAGCAGCGCAGTCCCGTCGTCGGTCACCTCCACAGTTTCCCCTTTCCGGGCAGCTGTGGGTGCTATGACAGTGGTGACGGCGCGTCATGGCGAGGAGGCCGAAATGGACGTCCGCTTCATCTCCGACGACGGTGTGCGTTCTTGTGCGGCGACCGAATTGACAGAGTTGCTCGACCGGCCCGACGGATTGGTCTGGGTGGACATCCCGACCTGGGACGATCAGGCACACGAGACGTTGACGACCGTTTTCGGTTTTCATCCCCTCGCCGTCGGGGATTCGATGAACCGCAATCAGGTGCCGAAGGTGCACCGGTATGTGGACCACTTCTTCGTGGTTCTGCACGCGCCGCAGTCGGGAGCCCACGGGCACGTGCACTACGTCGAACTGGACCAGTTCATCGGTGCCCGCTACCTGGTGACAGTGCACGGCCCCGTGAATCCGGCGATCGATCCCTCGACGGCGATGGTCGAGGTGAAGGTGGTGCTCGGCAGGCTGGAGTCGGGCAAGTTACGGCCCGGCACGGCGTTCGAGTTGTCGTTCGCGCTCCTCGCCGCGTTGACGGCACGGATGCGGGCTTACACCGCCGAATTGACCAAGGATGTGTGGAAGCTCGAGCAGCAGGTCACCGGCGGGCACCTCGGTGATCCGGAGACCTTTCTCGACGAGATGTTCCGGGTCCGGCACGGTCTGCTCACGGTCGGCACCATGGCCGCGTTGAGCGGGGAGGTGTACGGCAGGATGGTCACCATCGAGGCATTCGGTACCGGTAAGGGCCGGGACCTCCTGTTGGATGTGGTCGATCAGTTCCAGCATCTGACCGTGATGGCCAGGGGACAGAAGGATTACCTGCAGGGCACGATCGAGTTCTATCAGGCGCGCACCAACACCAAGATGACCGTCGCCGCCGAGCGACTCGCCGTCATCGCGGCCGTCACGCTACCGATCACCGCCCTGTCGTCGATCATCGGGATGAACGTGATCGTGAACGAACGGACGCAGTGGCTCTCCGTCGCCGTGATCGTGCTCGTCATGCTCGCAATGTCCGGGGCACTCCTCGTCTGGGCGAAGCGCAAAGGCTGGTTCTGACGCGAAGTGTGATCCGCTTTCCTCGCTCGTGTGGACCGCAATCATGTCGTCACCGAAGCGTCGTGGCAGGCTTGGGCTGGGGGAGTACCGATTCGCTCGACCATCCTCGGCCCGGCCATTCGGCGTGACGCGCACATACGAAAGGGGACGCCGCTGATGACCGTCCGAACCGTGAACACCGAGGCAGGGCGACTCTCCGGTGACCACACCGACGGGGTCGCCCGCTTCCTGGGAATCCCGTACGCGGCAGCGCCGGCGGGCGAACGCCGATTCGCACCCCCGGGCTCTCCCGAACGATGGGCAGGAACCAGGGACGCCACCGGTTACGGCGCGACCGCACCACAGCCGCCGTTGCATCCCACTCAGGCGTGTCTGGCGCCGCTGGTCGGGCCCGGATGGGTAACCGGCGACGGCAATTACCTCAATCTCAACGTCTGGACACCCGATCCCGGCACGAGTGGGCTTCCGGTGATGGTCTACCTCCACGGCGGCGGGTTCATGATCGGCTCGGGTGCGGCCCCGGCCTTCGACGGCACGTCGTTCGCGCGCGACGGCGTCGTCCTGGTCACCGTCAACTACCGACTCGGGGCGGAGGGCTTCCTCGCGCTGCCCGGGGAGGTCACGAACATCGGATTGCGCGACCAGATCGCAGCATTGCACTGGGTTCGCGACAACATCGGAGGATTCGGTGGGAACCCGGACAACGTCACCGTCTTCGGCGAATCGGCCGGCGGCACCTCGGTCGCGTTCCTGCTGCATTCCCCGCCGGCCGCCGGACTGTTCCGGCGAGCGATCGTCCAGAGCGGCCATGACGAGATGGCCCGCCCACTCGAGCTCGCCGAAGAACTCACGAAAGCACTCGCCGCCCGGCTCGGAACCTCCCCGGCAATCGGAGCGTTCCGAGCATGCTCCGCCGTCGATCTGCTGCGCGCGCAGGGTGCCCTGCTCAGAAACGCACCCCGGCCAGATTTGCGCGACGACAACGGTTTCGACCCGGGCCACGGTCGTGCGCTGTTCCTCCCCACCACGGGTGACGACGTCCTCCCCGACCCGGTCGGAGTTCCGAGCACCCACTCGCGCGGCGTCGACCTGTTGATCGGCACGACGCTCGAAGAAGCCAACCTCGGTTTCGGTGCCGACGAGTTCGCCGCCTTCGACGCGCACGACGCCGTAGCCGAGCTGGCCGCCACCTACCCCGGTGCCGAAGCGCTCCTCGAACGACACCGCCTGCACGACCCGGCCGTCACCCCCGCGCAAGCACTCACAGCCGCCTATACGGACCTGATGTTCCGATCACCGAGCCGCCGCACCGCGCGCCGTCACCCAGGCCCTGCCTACGTCTACGAATTCGGATGGCGATCACCACTGCACGGTGCCGCACACGGCCTCGACGTCCCCTTCGTCTTCGACACCACAGATGCATGCCGCGGCCTCATCGGCGACGACGCACCCGACGCCCTCACCCACGCGATGCATCGAACCTGGCTCGACTTCGCGACCCATGGAGATCCCGGCTGGCCCACCTACGGCGACGCCGGAAAAGCGATGACATTCGATGCCGACCCCCACCTCTGCGAGGACACGGTTCCCGACGACATCGGCGCTTGACAGGGTAGGACCGTTGCACGAGGTCCACATCATCACCTCCAGATCCAGCCACTGGACACGGGCGGGAGCGCACATCTCAGGTGGCTGTCCGTTTCAATCGCGCCTGAATCGACGTCTCGTCGCGCGTATCGGTTGCGTGGCCGGAAGGGGGGCGCCGGCGACCGGGAAGGTGTCCTCCAGGCGATTGGGACGGCAGCCACTGGCGCGAGGGGCATGTTGTGATGTACAACGTACTCGTAAGTTTGTGACTCAGGTCACTCAGTCGCTATCACGGGGTACGCCAGCACATGACCCACACCACGGTGGAACAGCACGATCAGCGCACGACTCCGCCGTCCTGCGCCGAAGAGCCGGCACCCCGGCATACGCTGCGTCCGACCGTGTACATCGCTTCCGTCTCGGCCGCGACCGCGACCGCGCCCGCCATCGTCGTCACGGGGTCCGTTCTCGTCGCGGTGGCCACTTCCGTGTCAGTGCTCGCTGCCGTTGCACTTGCCGCGCTCTTGATCTGACCGTCGTCCGTATTGCGGACGCTCCCCTCGACCACCCCGCGGCTCTCGCCGACGCGGAAGACAGAAAGCACTGGCAATGAACACCTTCACTCCCGTCTCCGCTCGCAATCGTGGTTTCGCCCCTTCCCGTGGCTCGATGAGTACGGTGGAGATCAAGAACCGCATCGAAGCGATGTTCCGCGAGGACGACGAGCGCGAATCGATTGCAGTTCGGCCAGAGTAGGGCCGACGTCGGTTCTTACGAACTTTCGCCAGGCACACGCGAGCCAACGGCGGAAAGGTCGCCGCCGCACTCCTCGCCGACTCCGATCAGCTGTGCGCGATCTTCTCCACCCTGTCGAATGCGTCGTGAACCGTGCTGCAGGTCGGAATCGTCGCGCTCAGTCCGATGGCCTCGATGGGGCGCAATACCGCACGATTACCCGCGAGAGCCCACGTAATATGTTGCCGCCTAGCCGATTCCGCGAACTCGGAGAGAATCGACAATCCCGACGTCCCGACGAAGTCGACTGCCGTCATGTCGACGATGACACGTGATAAGGAGCCCCCGTCGGTCAGATGTGCAAGCGCAAGCGCGAAGGACGGTGCAGCGAGTACATCGATGTCGCCCGAGATCCGCCCCACGGTGGCGTCGGCGAACGGTGCGAATTCGACGGTCATGCGCAGGCCGCGGTCGTGGAGTGTGTCCCGTGTGCAGTGGGCGGCAGGTGACACGGTTGGGGGAGCACGGTGGAACGACCTGCGTAATAACTTCATGACCCCTCCGATCGCTGCAACCTGTCGGTCTCGGTGCACTATCGGCGGAAAGAGCGCACCGGCAGGAGGGTCACAGCGGCATGGAAGTGCGCGCAAATCCGTCCACCGCGCACTGCTGCGGCCTCCAAACAAACTGCGGCTGTGTTCTCAACCACGCGCGATCAACACTACGTCGCCACCAGGTGCGCATCAACCGATTGTCCAGACCGCCCGACCTCAGTCGAACTTCGAGTTGTGATGCGCGATGACTTCCCGCGCGACGCCGGTGAGCTTGATGTTCATATCCTGCGACGTCTTACGCAACAGGTCGAAAGCCCTGTCCTCGGAGATGTCGTGGAAGGCCATCATCAGTCCGATGGCTTTCCCGATCTCGCGGTTGCTCGCCAGGCCTTCACGTAGCGTCTGTGCTTCCTCGTGTTCGTGGAGCGCTGTCAGCGTCACCGCCGCGAACGCCGTGATCAGAATCGCCTGATCAATCGACTCGTCGGTGAACTCTCCGGGGTTGTCCGCGAACAAATTGAGTGCGCCTACCTTGCGTCCGCGGATCATGAGCCGGAACCCTGCGGCGCCTCGGACGGGCGTCTCGGCAACTGTGCGCCGAGCGAGCCGCGGCCACTGCGTCGAACGAACGAGTTCGGTCTCTACTTGCGGAGCGTCGTTTTCGATCGCGTCGAGGCATGGGCCTTCCTGCTCGGCTCGCTCGAGTGCATCGACGTGCGCTGCGACCTCGTCGCTCGCCGCCACGGTGATATGGCGATCATTCTGCTTCAGCATGAGGCTGGCATGCGCACACCCGGGAACCAGGGTCGCCGCGGCATCGCAGATGGCCTGGTAGACGTGATCGAAGTCGTCGCCGTTGTACACCATCTCGGCCAGCTTCGCGAAGACGGCACTGGGACTGTTGCCCCCCACACGTCCCGTCTCCGAGGGTTCATTCGGCATGACTCGCCTCCCGAGGTGCGACAACGCGGCGTGAACCGGGCGCCGCAGTTCTAGCGACGTCCGCCCAATTCTGCCAGAACGGCGACAACCGCCGGTGGATCGAGCAGACGGTCATCGACCGGAGGCCGACCGGGTTCGACTGATGCCGCGACTGCGGCCGATCGGTACCATCGAACATGGTTTCGAACATTTCGAGGAAGTGCTGGTCGTGGGTGAAGTGGTGGCGCCGGATCTGGCGCCGACCGTCATCGCGCATTTCCGGGCATCCTGAAGCGGCGTCTGCCGGGCACCGTGTAACACCGCTGCGGCGTTGCGCGACTTGTCTGTTAACGCGTTGACACCTACTCGGGTGTTCGGCACGCGCCACGAATGGATGGGGTAGACCATGAAACGTCGCGTTTCAGCACGCAAGGTCGCGCATCGACGGAGGATCGCAGGCAGTCTGGTCGCCCCTGGCGCCCTGGGACTGGCGGCGCTGCTCGCGACACCGTGGTCGAACCCGGGCTCACCTGCCACGACGGCGACAGCCTTGACCGCCGCGGCGTCGAACGCGTGCTACGACATGGTCAGCATCGCTGTGGCCGGCCGCGGTGACAGCCCGAGGCCGGGGACCCACCAGATGCTCGTGGCACCCGACGGCACGCCGCTTCCCGCGTCGTACTCCAGCAACTACGCCAGTCCTTGGATCGACGAGGTGGTGAACGCGCCGCAGCAGTCCGTCGGCGGAGGGTCCTACGCCGCGGTGTACGTCGAGTACCCGGCGAACATGAACTCGTACGAGGACGCCGTGAACGCGGGCGTCGACAACGCCGAAACCGTCATGCGTTCCATTCATGCGTCGTGCCCGGACACGAAGTTCTCGATCGTCGGCTACAGCGAAGGCGCCGACGTAGCGCGTCGGGTTGCGATGGAAGTCGGGAACCAGGACGGTCAGGACGGTTCGTACGAAATCATCGATCCCGCTTCCGTTGTCGGTGTCGTCATCCTGGCGGACGCCGGCCGCAATCTCGGCGAAGGAGCATTTCCGGGCGCCGAGAACGAATTCCGCAATCCCGACGGTTTCGATCTCGCCTACCAGTCGGGTCAGATCGGCACCGCCGGACGCGGTGCCCTGCCCGGGACGTCCGGCAGTTTCGGCGCGTTGGACGGGAAGGTGGCATCGTTCTGCTCGGAAGGCGATCTGACCTGCTCCGCACCCGAGAACATTGCGCTGCTGCAACTCGCCATCAACGCGGGACGGCAGTTGAACGTCGACGCGCTGCAGAAGGAGGGTCTGACCCCGGCGACGGGACAGGATCTCGCGGTGGTACTCGGGCAGATCGCCCTCGCCGCGTTCGCGGACATCCAGTCGCAGGACAATTGGATGCAGTCCGACGAGACGTTCCTCGACGTGTTGGTCAAGGTGTCGGATCCGGCATACAAGCCCGCCGATTCCGCTGCGACGCAATCGAACACGCAGGCCGGTCCGATCTCGTCCAATCAGGCGGTAGACCTCGTCTACCTGCCAGCGAAGGTGCGGAACGAGATCATCGGGTTCATCGCGGACAACCAGAACACGATCCAGGTGGCGATGAGCGATCCGTACCAGCAGACGCTGGGGGAGGGGACCGGCCACCACTTCGACTACTGGCGGGATGCAAACGCAGGGAACGGGAAACCGTTGACGTCTGCGCAGTACGCGGCGGCCTGGCTGACGCACCTCGCGCAGGAAGCGGAGAAGGGCGAGGTGCGCACGGCGGCGACGGAGCAGCCGACTGCGAAACTCGCCGCCGCCTCGACGAAGGACGCGGAAGCAGCGCAGGTCGCACCCACCACCACCGCCGACGCGAAGAAGCCCGAGTTGGCGAGCAATCCGGTCAGCAAGTCGGTCAGCGCAACCACGACGACAACCAGTACACCGGCACCCACGACGGTCGCATCCACGACGTCGCCGGAACCCACGACAGCCGTGGAGGTGGCCGCCGCAACCACGACGTCGCCGTCTGCACCGCAGGCCGTTTCGGAACCCTCCGCGGTGGCCGCCACCACGGCGGAACCCACGACGACCACGGCAGCGGAGTCGGTGACGACGACCACGGTGGTCGTCACCACGACGATTGTGCAACCGGCGGCCGGGTGAACGCGATCAGCCCTGGCCGGCTTTCCGCGCCATCCGTTCGAGGCGGGCCCGGTAGTTCTCCCACCACGTGCGATCTGCTGTAGGCAAGTTGTCGTTGTCCGCTCTCAGTCCGACAGTCCCGTCGACGAGTTCCCGGACGATGTCGGCGTGCCCCGCGTGCCGGTGAGTTTCGGCGATCACGTGCACGAGAATCCGATGGAGCGTGACGTCGCGGCGGTCTTCCGGCCAGTGCGGTATCCGGCCGGGCGCGTCGAGTGGCAGCGCCCGGATGGTGGCGTCCGTGTGCGTGCCGGTCGCGGTCATCGGCCGGCGGATGTCATACTCGGACAACCCGTCCAGCTTCCAGAGCAGGGCATCCCGTGCGGCCTGGAGATAGTCGTGGAGGTCCGCCTTCGGATCGGTCAATGCCCTTCCTGGTCCGTCAGTGTCCCGCCTTCCAGTGCTTTGACGCGCCGCCGTTCGAGGAGAACGAGGACGGTGCCGATTACGAGGCACAGGACGCAGGCGATTCCGCCGATCAGCGCCCAGCCTTCGAACCCGTAGCCTGCCGCGACCAGGGTCAACCCGAGCACGGCGATTCCGGCGGCGATGAGAATGTACCCGGGCCAGTTCCGGCCGTCGGTGATCGCTTCACCGACGTGGTTGCGCATGGTGTGGGCATCGTCCTGCGGACCGATCTCGGAATTCAATTCACGGCTGGGACCGTTGCCCGGCTGATACGTCACAACATTCCTCCTGTGCTCGAGCGACGATTCGGGTTTGTCAGTCGTTCTCGGCGTCGGCGGAGTCCTCCGTCAACTCGGGCGCGTTCTCTCTGGTGGCCATGCCGCCGTCTTTGCCGTGATCAGCTGGGCCCGGGCGGCCGCCTTTCGGTTCGTCCTTGTCGTCGTGCGTGCTCTCAGACACGATCACCGTTTCCTTCCGTTGCCCCGGCTTCGCCTACCCGGAAGCCGTGAGACCAAAACGCGGGCTCACCGATGCCGCGACTGCAGGATCCCGCCCGCCTGGCGGAAGGTGTGGATATGCCCGCACGCGAACGGTCATATTCAGGCGGTCGGTGTGGATGCCGCGGGACGCCGCCAGTACCTGTACCACGAACGGTGGCGGCAGGAACGCGACGAGGAGAAATACGACCGGGTGCTGTCGCTCGCCGCGCGCCTGCCGGAATGGCGGGAGCACGTGGGGGAAGCGCTGCGGCGCCGAGGCAGAGGGAGGTACCGCGTCGAGGCGGTCGCGCTGCGGATGCTCGATCGCGGTGTCCTGCGGATCGGCGGCGAGGAGTACGCCGAGGAGCACGGTTCACGGGGTGTCGCGACACTGCTGCGCGAACACGTCACCGTGCGGGCCGACGAAGTGCAACTCGACTTCCCGGCCAAGAGCGGGGTTCAGCGGACCCTGGCGTTCGAAGACGCCGCCCTCGCGACCGCCCTGCGTTCGCTGTTGCGTGCGGACGCGCCGCCGAGCGATCGGCTTCTCGTCTATCGCAGGGGTGGCGAGTGTTTCGAGGTACATGCCGACGACGTCAATGCCCGGTTCAAGGACGTGGCGGGGGACGAGTACACGGTCAAGGATCTTCGGACCTGGCACGCGACCGTGATCGCCGCGGTGGCGTTCGCGGACATCGGTGCGGCCTCGTCGAAGCGGGCCCGCAGTTCCGCGGAAACCGAGGTGATGCGCGAGGTCGCGGGCGTGTTGGGCAATACCCCGCGGGTCGCGCGGACGTCCTACGTCGATCCGCGGGTGATCACCGCGTTCGACTCGGGGCACACCATCGCGTCGTCGTTGCGACGAGCCCGGCGGGCGTCGTCGGAGGACGCCGAGCGGGAAGTGGTGGAGAGGGCGGTGATCCGGTTGCTGGGGCGATGACCGGGCCGGATGACGAACAAACCGAGCCTGCCCATCGTGTGATGGGCAGGCTCGGTTTCGGAAGGCAAACGTCTAACGTCGCCCGGTCACGAGCTTGACCAAGAACAGGAGTATCACCGCGCCGAGGAGGCAGGTGAAGAAGCTGAACCAGAGACCGCCGCCTTCGACGTCTCGACCGAGAAGGCTGAGGATGAAGCCGCCGAGGAGTCCGCCGACGATTCCGACGACGATGTTGAGGATGATCCCCATCTGGGCGTCGGTCTTCATGATCTTGCTGCCGATCCATCCGGCGAGACCGCCGATGATGATCCAGCCCAGAATTCCCAGTCCTAGCACGTATCAGTCCTTTCAGGGGAGAGTGAGATCCGGCGTTGGCCGGTGTCACTCGGAGGAGAGGCGCTCACTGCGGACCGGAGGGGTTCCGGCCCGCAGCGTGTCACTGTTCGGCGCGCTGGCGTGCTTCGTGTGCCTCGGCCTTGCCGCGGGCCTTCTCCGCTTCGGCTTCCTTCGTGGCGGCCTCGCGCTGGGCGGCGGCTTTGTCCTGCTGCGCTTTGCCCTCACGGGTGAGGTCGTCCTGACCGGTCACCGCGCCCGCGGCTTCCTTCGCTTTGCCCTTCACGTCTTCGACGACGCCCTTGACGGCCTCTGCCGGTCCGCTGTTGTTCTCGGCCATGTTCGTCACCTTTCGGTAGTGGGGGAAGGTCGATCCGTGCTCAGCGCGCTTGCGAGGCGGCCTGCTTCTCGGAGTGCGCGCCATTGGTGGAGAGGCTGCCGCCGGAGTTCTCGAGGTGGGCGCGCACGAACCACTGGAACTTCTCGAGTTCGCCGGTCTGGCCGATGAGGAGGTCCTCGGTGATCGGGTCGAGGTCGCCGGTTTCGGCGATCGCCTTGCGGTTGTCCTCGACGACGCCGCTGTACACGAGGTCGAGGGCACCGAGGTGCGCCTGCGCCGTGTCGCGGTGCACCGAGTAGTCGTCCCACGTGCGGTCGCGGGTGATGGCGGCCGGTGTGCCGTCGGGCGACTTCCCGAGGGCCGCGATGCGTTCGGCGACCGCGTCTGCGTAGCCGCGCACCAATTCGACCTGCGGGTCGATCATCTCGTGCACGCCGATGAAGTTCGGACCCACCACATTCCAGTGAATGTGCTTGAGCGTCAGATGAAGATCGTTGTACGCGCTGAGCCGCTTCTGCAGGATGTCGGCGACTTGCGCTCCCTGATCGTCGGAAAGACCTGGCACGGTGAACTTCGACATTCTCGGTCCTCTCTTTCGCTTACTGACTGCCTGCGGAACCCCGGGGTGGATGCCCCGTTCGGTCGCCTGCGTGTCGGGGCGGCGCCTGGCGAACTCACCGCGTACCCGTGACGGAAGGTCTCGAATCACGGGCCACGACCTCGCCGGCGACTTCTGTTCGTGTCGCCACGCGTTCTCGACTCGATCGCTGAAGTTCCGACGCTTCGACCGTACTACAAAATCTATGCCTAGCAAATCAGATCTTCTGTGGCGCCCGACGTGGATGCGCTGTGTGCGCCAGATCTCGATTGTGCAAATGCTCGGCCCGAACCGCCCCGTAGTCGAAAGAGACCCACTATTTTCGGGTTGATTCGGTTAGGGGGTCGAAGTGCGCATGCCGAGGAGGAGCAATGCTCAACGTGGCTCTGCTTGTGGTTCTACTCGTTGCGAGCCTGGGGGGCGGCGCCGCGCTCCGCGGCCTGGCCGATCGGAGGGCGGCACGATGAGCGCCGGCGACACACTGCCTGCCCGCCCGTCGACGGACCTGCAGACCGGCACGGTGCGATGGTTCAACGCCGAACAGGGTTTCGGGTTCCTCGCCCCGGCCGACGGATCCGACGACGTCTTCGTCCACGTCTCCGAAATCGCCGGAGACGGTCACCGCATCCTCGTGGACGGGCAGCGCGTCAGCTTCACCGTCTGCCGCACCGACACCGGCAACCAGGCACGCGACGTCCGCATCGCCTGAGACCCACCGAATCGGGTTCGTCGAACCACACGTCAGGGACACATTCGGGACACGTTCGCACTTTCGTTCGCCGGCGGGTTGAGGGCCGCGGCAGCTGGGTACGCTGCCGAGAGTCGCAGAAACCGACGACACAGACGTGGAGTGCAGATGGCCGAGGTCGGCGAGGTTAGACGAATGAAAACGAGATCCGGTGTGCCCGTGGAACTTCGTGTGGCGGCGGAGTTCGAACAATTGCCTGTGGTGCGCGCCGTGGCGGAAACGCTCGCCGTTCTGGGAGACTTCACGCTCGACGACGTCGCCGATATCAAACTCGCCGTGGACGAGGTGTGTTCGGAACTGATCGCGGCGACGCCGGGAGGTGCCGAACTGACGTGCTCCTTCGCGGTGACGGAAACCGGGTTGCACGTGACGATCAGTGCACCTCTCAGCCGACGCGGGGTGCCCAACCGGGAGAGTTTCGGTTGGCACGTGCTCGAGACGTTGATGAATGCGGTGTCGGTGTCGGAGGGACCCGTCGGTAACGGGTCCGTGGAGCGGACCGTGGCGGTGGAACTGGTCAAATACCGGGGCACCAACTAGTGTCACCGGTTTCGGAACGCAGCGAACAGCGCCGTCCCGGCAGAGACGACTACAAGGACGTGGCGCCCGCGGTGGCGCGCCTGCGAACCCTGGAGGAGTCGTCGGGGGAGGCGTCCGCGCTGCGCGACGAGATCATCACACGTTGCCTTCCGTTGGCCGATCACATCGCCCGCCGGTTCGGCGGTCGCGGCGAGGCGCACGAGGACCTGCTGCAGGTCGCCCGGCTCGGGCTGGTGAAGGCGGTCGACCGCTTCGATCCGGACCGCGGCTTCGACTTCGTGTCCTACGCGGTGCCCACGATCATGGGTGAGGTTCGCCGGTACTTCCGCGACACCGGCTGGTCGATGCGGGTGCCCCGTCGCATGCAAGAACTTCACGCGTTGATCGCCAAGGCCGTCGACGAGCTGTCGCAGGAACTGGGGCGGTCGCCGTCGGCGAGTGAGATCGCCGCCGAACTCGAACTCGACGTCCGGGAAGTCTCCGAGGGCCTGCTCGCGAAGAATGCCTACCAAACCTTGTCGATGGATGCGGCCATGGGAGATGACCCCGACGACCTTCCCCTCGCCGAGACACTCGGCGAGGAGGACCCGGAGCTCGCGAACGTGGAGAGTCACGCCTCGGTGCGGCCGGCGCTGGAGAAACTTCCGCCGCTCGAACGCCGAGTGCTGATGTTGCGTTTCTTCGGATCGATGACCCAGACGGAAATTGCGCAGCGCGTGGGCGTCTCGCAGATGCAGGTCTCGCGGATCCTGGCACGCACGCTGTCGGGGCTGCGGGAGCAATTGGGTGGCGGCTGAGCGGACCGGATCGGCTCGTTCGAACCGCGTCCGGTGAACCGGTCGCGCCCGGCGACGGGATCGGTGGACGAAGTCGGCTCCCGGGTCGAGTAAAGTCTTCTCGACGGTAGAGACAACTGCTGCGTTCGTTCAGTGGGTGTCCTGTCGGTTACACCCGGAATCCGAGGTGTATCCGAGAATGGCCGAGACTGCGGGTGAGCGCCCTGAGTCGATGTTCCCCGATCTGGACGGGGCAACGATCGCTGCCCAATTGGGCTCCTTGGCAACCGCGTTGGACGAGTTCAATAGGAAATCCGGTTCACAGGTGGAGATGGGTCTGCTGCTGCAACGGGTCTGCGAGCAGGTGGTGGAGGCCATCGCCGGCGCCGACATGGCCGGAATTTCCTTGCTGCGCGATGGACGCGTCGAAACCGTCGCCTTCACGGACGAGGCGGTCCGGCAGATCGACATCGAGAACTTCCAGGCCATAGACGGCGACTACTTCGGTGTCGCGGGCACACGGAAGGTCGTCAAGGCAAGACTCGGGGAGGCCGCGACGCGGTGGCCGTCCCTCGCCGACAACCTGGACCAGGCGGGCATGCGCAGTTTCCTGTCTGCGCCGCTGGCCGTCGACGAGGCCCTCGCCGGGACCCTCAATATCTACGGGCAGGGTGATCACGGTTTCAGTGAACTCGACGCCGTGGTGCTCCTCGTCTACACCACAGCGATCGAGGGGTTGCTCAGGAGCGCGCGCAATGTGGAGTTGGCCAGGAACGAGGTGACGGGCCTCACGCGGGCCATGAAGAGCCGCGCGGTCATCGAGCAGGCCAAGGGGATCGTGATGGCACTGCGGGGTGTGTCCGCGGATCGGGCGTTCGAGATACTCGTCGCGCAGTCGCAGCAGGAGCACGTCAAGTTGGCGGAGGTGGCGCGCCGCATCGTCGAATCGGTGACGACGAATCAGGAGTGAGGCCCGTCCGGGGCGGTGATCAGTCGGTGGTGACCGGGGCCAGTGCGCCGAGGAAGGACCGCGCCCACCGGTGCACGTCGTGGTCGAGCACCTGCCGGTGCAGCCGCGACATGCGGCGCCGTCCCTGTTCCCGCTCCTGGTCGAGTGCGGCGATGATCGTGTTCTTCACGCCGTCGAGGTCGTGCGGGTTCACCAGGTAGGCGCCCCGGAGCTCGGCGGCGGCCCCCGCGAATTCGCTGAGGACCAGCGCACCGCCCAGGTCGGCCCGGCAGGCGACGTATTCCTTCGCCACGAGATTCATTCCGTCGCGCATCGGTGTGACGAGCATGACGTCGGCGGCGAGGAACAGTGCGATCAGCTCGCTGCGATCGACCGGCTGGTAGAGGTAGTGCACCACCGGACGGCCGATCTGCCCGTGATCGCCGTTGATGCGGCTGACCTGCTCCTCGATGGAACTGCGCATCTTCATGTAGTGCTCGACGCGTTCACGGCTCGGGGTGGCGAGTTGCACCATCACTGTGTCGGACGGGTCGAGACGCCCCTCGTCGAGCAGTTCGCCGAGCGCCGACAGCCGCAGGTCGATGCCCTTCGTGTAGTCGAGCCGGTCGACGCCGAGGAGGATCTTCCGGGGGTTCCCGAGCTCCCGGCGGATCTCCGCGGCCCGTTCGACGACGGCGGGGCCGGTGGCCTGGTCGACGAGTTGCCGGGAGTCGACGGAGATGGGGAACGCACCGACCTGGACGACACGGTCGTCGAGCGTCACCCGGCCGAGCGCACCGCGCACCCCGACGCCTGCCGAGGTGGCGTCGAGTCCCAGCAGCCTGCGGGCCAGGAACAGGAAGTTGTGGGCGCCCCCGGGCAGATGGAAGCCGATGAGGTCGGCCCCGAGAAGCCCCTCCACGACCTCCTTCCGCCACGGCAGCTGCATGAACAGCTCGACCGGCGGGAACGGGATGTGCAGAAAGAATCCGATGGTCAGATCGGGGCGCATCTCCCGGAGCAGGCGCGGCGCCAGCTGGAGTTGATAGTCCTGCACCCACACGGTGGCGCCCTCGGCCGCGGTGCGCGCGGTCTCCTCGGCGAAGTGGCGATTCACCTCCAGGTAGGTGTGCCACCAATCCCGGTCGAAGACCGGGGCCACCAGCACGTCGTGGTACAGCGGCCACAGTGTCGCGTTCGAGAAGCCCTCGTAGTACCGCGACACCTCGTCCGAACTCAACTCCACCGGGTACAGATCGATCCCACCGGAGACGATCGGTTCGACCTTCGTGTCGGGCACCCCCGGCCAGCCCACCCAGGAACCGCGCTCCCGGTCGAGCAGGATCGGCTCCAGGGCGGTGACGAGACCTCCGGGGCTGCGCTTCCAGCGTGTCGTTCCGTCGTCGAGCGTCTCCATGTCCACCGGCAGCCGGTTGGCGACCACCACGAAGTCGGACGTGCCGTGCGGAGCGGAATCGGTCACGCCGAGCGCCCACCCCGCTCCATTCCACCGGCGACCAGCCGGAACGCGTCCTCGAGCTCGGCGCAGAACGGGATGACCGCCGCCATGTTCATCGCCGTCAACGGCCTGCGGAGAGCGTTGTTCCCGGTGACCGCCCACGGCACGGTGAGCCGGTGCGCGCGGGCGGACATGATCTCCAGAATCGGCAGCGCCGACGCACACAGAAACTGGACATCGGAGAGATCGAGCACGAACGGCAGCCGCTCGTCGATCGCTTCCTCGAGATGAGTCCCGAACGACGGGAGAGTGGTGACGTCGATGTCGCCGGAGATCCGGACGACCAGGATCCCGCCGGCGCCCGGCGTGCTGTCGACGGCGAGCCGCCCGTGTTCCGGCTCGGCCGCCCAGCTGAACAGCGGCGTATTCGCGGCGGGGTCGTGGGGCGTCGGAGGCGCACTGAGAACGGATTTCATGTCGTTTCCTCACGGTCGAGCGACGAAGGAGACAGGCACGACAAGAGGCGCGGGAACCGTGCCCGTCCATTGCGGCTGGGGGCTCAACCGTGCAGGTCTCCGACGTTACCTCATTCTGCCGACGGCGGCAGGACGCTTTTCGGCATCAGATCGCCGCCGCACTCCGCCGTTTCTGTTTTCGACTGCACCACAGCATTTCTCGTCAGACAGCGGCGGCTCTATGGGCGGTGCCGACGCTTCTTGTGCGAACTGTCGCAGAACGGAGCAATGCTCGTCCGCCCGCACCGGCACAGCGCCACGGTGGCCCGATCGCCGCCGATCTGGTTACCTTCGGTGTCGAGGATCCGCGCCGCACCACGCACCAGGAGCGGGCCGTCAGGGCAGACAGTGATGGTCACGTCGGATTCGCCGGCCCCGGATGTGAGAATGGAGTTCATATGACCACCTTGCACTCTCGGACGGCGTCGGGCACAGTGCCGCAACTGGGAACGTCCATGCCCTGTCCGCAGCCGCGCGGTCCCGTCAGCGGCCTCCTGTTCCCCATTCTGCGTGGAGACGCCGCCGATACCGAACCGTTCGTGGTGGCGGCGCGCGCTCTCGCCGCGACGGAACGGAGCGACCCGCGTGCGTTCCTGTTCGACGAGGACGCGCAGATCTGCCTGACCGCCCTGTACGAACTGCACCTGCAGGGGATCGCCGGGGTCGACGACCGGTGGGAGTGGGACAGCGACCTGATCGCCGCCCGGTCGGCGCTGGAGGTGCCGTTCGACGCCGCGATCGGCGCGCTCGCGGATCCGCCGACGGGCGTCGACGACGTGGTGGCGGCGCTGTGGGAGATGACCGCCCCCAGCACGGCGCCCGGACTGTCCGGGCACATGGCCCACGACGCGGATCTCACCCAGTTCCGGGAACTGCTGATCCACCGCTCCCTCAACCAGTTGCGCGAGGCGGACGTGCACACACTCGGCATTCCGCGGCTCGCGGGCGCACCGAAGGCGGCGCTGGTGGAGGTGCAGTCCGACGAATACGGTGGCGGGCGACCCGAGCGCATGCACTCGGCCTTGTTCGCGACGACGATGCGTGAACTCGGACTCTCCGACGCGTACGCGTACTACGTCGATGCGGTGCCCGCCGTGACGCTGGCATCCCTGAACGCGCTGTCCCTGTTCGGCCTCCATCGCAGTCGTGTCGGCGCTCTGGTGGGGCACCTGTGCGCGGTGGAGACCACGTCTGCGTTGCCGAGTAAGAAGTACGCCGCCGGTCTACGTCGGCTCGGGTTCGGGAAGGCGGCCACTCTGTTCTTCGACGAGCACGTGGAGGCCGATTCCGTGCACGAGCAGATCGTGTGCCGGGACCTCGCCGGCGGACTGGTCGCCGCACGGCCCGCGGTCGGCGACGACGTGCTGCTGGGCGCTGCGGCATGTCTGGCGTTCGACGACCTGGTCGGCGACCACGTCACCCGGTGCTGGGACCTCGATCGCACGTCCCTGCGGCAACCGGCCGGGTAGCGGTCAGGTACCGGACGCGGCGACCGCGTTCTCGAGTTCGGTCAGCGACGTCTCCAGATGCGTGATGATCCGCTGGAGGTGCGGAACGGCGTTCCGATCGCCGACGACCCCGACGTCGAGCTGACCGGACCGGCTGGTGAGGGTGATGCTCAGCGCCTGACCGCCGAGGACCGTCGGCGCCGGGTACACCGCGTCCAGGCGGGCGCCGTTCCAGTACCGGGGCCGCGACGGGCCCGGCATGTACGAGATCATGACGTTGAACGGCGGGGGAGTGTCGTCGACGAACCGGCGGACCGGTTCGAGCAGGATCGGGCTGATCGCCAGTGCGCTCATCACCTGGAACTGGGTGTGGCTCAGCGCCCCGAACACACGATTGGTGTGCTCGACCGATTCGCTGATGCGGGCGAGGCGGGCGGCCGGGTCCGCTTCGTCGGTGGCCAGCCCGACGACCATCGCGCCGACCCCGTGGTCGCGGCCGCGCGGTCCGATCATGGTGCCGCCGAGGTCGAGCGGGACCGGCAGCATCGCCGTCAACGGCGCTTCGGGCAGTGCGTACTGCTCGACGAGATAGTGACGCAGTGCCCCCGAGCACATCGCGAGCACCACCGCGTTGATCGTGGTGCGGGCGGCGGCGGCCACCGACACCAGACGCCGGATCGGCCACGACCGCGCCGCGAGTTTCCGGGCCCGGCCGACGGGGACGTTGAGCATCGTGGGCGGTGACTGCAGGGGAAGCGTCAGATGCTGGTCGCGGACACCGTCGTACGCGACTTTCGCGAGCGCGGGCAGCACCCCGACGATGCTGGTGGCGGCCCGCACCCCGGCCCGGACCGCGGCGACGGGCAGCGCGGATTCGCGCCGCGACGTGCCGGACACCCCGGGCGTCCACGGTGCGGGGCAGTCGCGGGCGTCGGGGTCGGTCGACAGGGCGTGGTGGAGGAGCCGCAGCCCCGCCGGTCCGTCCATCAGCGACAGGTGGATCTTCGAGAACACGGCTGTCCGTCCGTCCGCGAGCCCCTCGATGACGTGGATCTCCCACATCGGGTGTTGCGGATCGAGCGGCATGCCGTGCATCTGGGACACCAGCGACAGCAGGTCCTCCATGCGGCCCCGCCCCGGCACTGCTGTGTGCCGCACGTGGTAGCCGAGGTCGATGCGATCGTCGAACGACCACCACGGGTAACTGGCGCCGCGCAGCGGGCGGACAGCGCGCCGGCGGAACGTGTCGGACGCACCTTCCTGCGAGATCAGCGCCTCATACATGACCCGGGCGTGATCGGGGCCCGAGTCGCGCGGCGGTTCGAACAGTTCGAGCGCACCCATGTGCATGGGATGCGAGGGTGTTTCGAACAGCACGAACATCGCCTCGGTGGGACTCATCACCGACATGCAGCGCCTCTTTCTCATGCTCGGGACACGACCCCGAGCATGCCCCGGCGCATCCCACGTCTCCAGGGTAAGCAGAACATGGAAACTTCTTCCACAGGGCCGTTTTCGCGGCTCGCCTGCTCAGCGCCGGTCGAGCTGCGGAAACACCGTCTCGCGGGCGAGGAGCAGGACGGCGGCGGCGACCGGAATCGCGAGCAGCGCCCCGACGATCCCCAGCAGGGCTCCGCCGATGAGGACGGCGACGACGGTGACCATCGGGGGCACCTTGACGGTTCTGCCGATGATGCGGGGAACGAGGAGATAGTCCTCGAACAGGCGGAGGGCGATGAAGAAGACGATGGTCGCCAGGGACACCGGCAGCGACACGGTCAGGGCTACGAGGGCCACCACGACACCGGCGAGGGTGGAACCGACCACCGGAATCAGATCCAGGACGGCGACGAGGACGGCCAGCAGCAGCGGGTAGGGGACGTCGAAGGCGACCAGCCACACGAACGTGAGGACGGCGGTGATCAGCGAGATCAGGAGATTCCCGAGCACGTAGCCGCCGACCTTCGCGAAGATCTCGTCACCGATCAGAATGGTTCGCGGTCGACGCGAGTTCGGGGCCAGGCGGTACAGGGAGGATCGGATGTGCCCGAAATCGGCCAGGAAGTACGCGGTGAGCACGACCACGATCACCGTGCCGCTGATGGCGCTGAACACGAACTTGCCCGCGCCGACGATCCCGCCGAGCACCACCGGCACATTGCCCGCATCGAGCGCCCGGCGCAGTTCGTCCTGCAGATGGAAGCGGGTGCTCAGTTCCTGCAGCACGGGGTAGCGCTGCTCGAGGTGGCCCAGGTAATCGGGGGCGTTGTGGACGAGAGCGCTGCCCTGCGTCACCATCGGCGGGATCGCCGCGGCGAGGAATCCGGCCAGTATCGCGAACGCGATGACGAAAACCGTTGTGACGGCCGCCCATCGGGGAAACCCGTGCCGCACCAGCCAGGACACGGCCGGTTCGAGACCGATCGCGAGGAAGGCGGCGACGGCGATGAGGACCAGCACCCCGCGGGCGGCGAGAACGACCTCGATCAGCGCGTACGTGACGGCGACGCCGGCGGCCCCGGCCATGCCGATGAAGAACGGGGACCGGCGGTCGAACCGCGGACCCGGCTTGCCGAGCGGATGCGCCGCCGTGCTGATGCGCGCCGCGCCCTGCTCCGCGGCGAGGATCGGCTGCTCCTGCGCGGAGGAATGCGGTTGGGCCACATTGTCGTCGTGGCCTCCGGCGCCACCGGTCACGGTCGTTTGACGACTCTGTCCCGCCGGCCCCCACCCGCGGCGGCGTTGCCGATGCGGGGACAGCGATCCGCGGCGGCCGGCGCGGCGGGGCCGGGACCGTGCGCGGCAGGCATTGCCGGTGTGGACCGGCAGTAGTCGTCGATCAACTCCACCGCACGTTCCGCGCACACGGCGGGCGACGGCGTCCGGCCGAGGCCGAGGCCGTCGATCACGACGACGCTGCGGCGGCCCAGTCCTTCGACGCCGAGCGACCAGCCGAAGGTCCGGTTCCAGGCCAGCACCGCGTTGCGACCGGGCAGGTAGTGCAACCGGAACGGCAGCACGAGGACGGCGTCGAATCCGTCGCAGTCCCACCAGTCGATGGAATCGGCGTGAACGCTCCTGGCCACCGTGTGGATGTAGTCCCGAACGGTGCGGGTGTCGGCAATGCCTGTTCCGCTCTTCATGGTCCACCCCTCAGCTGTTTGACGATCGACATACCCGGCCCCGCGACAGTTGAAACTTCACCCACCGGGAGTGCTCGAGGGGCGCAGCCCGCCGGTCTGCGGGTAGCCTCGCCGCATGCCGTACTTGGAACGCTCGGGTGATGTGTTCGTCCTGTATTTCGGTGAGGAGGGGGAACGGGACAGCGAGAACGCCTTCCACCCGGATTGGATCGCGAGTGTCGACGATCTCCTCGATCGTGTCGAGCAGCACAACGGCCCCGCCGCGCTGGTGACCACCGCGGTCGGTAAGTTCTACTCCACCGGTCTCGACACCGCCTGGGTCCTCGCCAACACCGACAAGCTGAACTCCTACATCGACCGTGTGCAGGCCCTGTTCGCGCGTATTCTCACCTTCCCGCTGCCCACCGTGGCCGCGCTGACCGGGCACACGTTCGGCGGCGGCGCCATCCTCGCGGCCGCCCACGACCACCGGGTGATGCGGGAGGACCGCGGCTACTTCTGCCTGCCGGGCATCACCATCGGGGCGAGTTACGCGCCCGGCAGCATCGCGCTGCTCGCGGCCCGCCTGCCCGCGAGGGCGGTGCACACCGCTCTGGTGACCGGCCGGCGGTACGGCGGCACCGCGGCGAAGGAACTCGGATTCGTCGACGAGGTCGCTCCCGAGCAGCAGGTGCTCGCCGACGCCGTCGCACACGCGCAGGGACTCGTCGCGACGCGTGGCCGCACGCTCGGCGAGATCAAGTCCTCCCTCTACGCCGACGCCGTCGCCTCGCTCCGCACCCCGGTCGCGAACCTCGAAACGCAGGAGGCGTTGAACGGCGGCTGACGCGTCGCCACGCACACCGAGGGGTGTCTTCCGGGAAAACGGGTACTACTCCCGCGAGGAGCGGGGCGTCGGGCATCCGCTCCCACCGGCACCCCGGAGGCGACCATCATGAAACGCGTACTGACACTTGTCCTGCCGATCCTGCTGGCCGCCTTCGCGCTGGTTGCGTGCGGTAACGGCAGCGACGACTCGTCCGCTTCCTCCGAATCGGAGCACGGCGGGGACCATATGATGACCGACATGCCGTCGATGTCGATGCCGATGTCCATGCCTGCAGGTGCACGGGAGATCGTGATCAGCGACTTCAAGTACACGCTGCCCGGCACATTTGCGCCGGGTGAGCAGGTCACCGTCCGCAACGACGACACCGCCGAGCACACCGTGACCGCAGACACCGGCGACCTGTTCGACGTGGAGGTCGAACCGGGCGCGACCGCGACGTTCACGGTGCCCGGCCAGCCGGGCACGTTCGCCTTCCACTGCACCTACCACCCGAACATGGTGGGCACGCTCGAAGTTCGGTGACCCCCGTCAGTCCAGCGGCTCGATGCGGAACACCTCGCACCGGTCGGCCGCGGCCGCGAACGCCTCGGGAGAGGAGTTCGCGACCGTCCCAGCCTTCAGGAACATGGTGACCCCGTGCGGCACCCGGATCGGGAACTCGCGGAGGATCCGGGCTCGCTCCGGCACCGGCAGCGGGACCAGCCGTACCCGCTCGCGGTGGCGCCCGCGGGTCAGTTCCCCGCGCCCGGCCGCGCGGGCGTTCTTCGCCCAATCCGATTCGGCGTACCCGGCGACGACATAGGTGTGGCCGTCCACCTCGTACGGCGAGACCGGCGTCGACCGCGGCACCCCCGTCTTCCGGCCCGGGACGGTGAGCGCCGGCATCGGCATCGGCACCCCCAGCCGGTGCAGGCCGACGATCACCCTGTTGACGTGGGCGAGTTACCACGGCGGCAGCACTCTCCCCGTTCGGCGCACCATGGCATCGACTATTCCGAATCCGTCGCGCTCGTGGCAACCGCCTCGGGCCGAGCGGGCTGATCGCTGTCGCGCCACCAGCAGAAGACGAACAACGCCAGTGACGCGACGAGGGTGGACACCACCCACACCGTGAGGGCGATGTCGACCCACGACCCGATCGGCGGGCTTCCCGGCAGGATTCCGCGCAACGGCACGACCGCGAACAGCATCGCCGCCATCCAGCCGAGCATGTCCGTGTTGACGGCGCGTTTGCGCCGGAACGTCTGCAGCGCGACGAACGCGGCGAGCCCCGCGAGGATTGTCATCATCAGCAGGAGGATGCCGGCGTAGATAAGGTTCCCGCCCGTGCGTGCGAACAACAGCGCGGCGCCGGTGCCGTTCCGCGAGAGGTCCGTGTCGACGGCCACCGCTTCGGCCCTCGCCTTCCACCCGTCGACTCGGCCGTCCACGAGGAGACCCGTCGGCAGCAGTTCACGGTCGGCGCCGGCGCCCTCGTACGCCTCCACGACCATCGGGTTCACCTCGAACCGGTCGAACGGCCAGTACGCCGCGTTGCCGGTGGCGATGAACTCGGTGTCGAACGTCGTCGGTGCGGCGCCCGCCCGGAACACGATCTCTTCGTGACTGGTGCTCGGGAAGAGCAACAGGGTGATGTCCCGATTCAGCGTGTCGCCGTTGGCGTGCAGGTACTCCTCGCCGACGGCGATCGTCACCTCGGCCTGCACCCGGTCGGTCGTCGGCTGCAACGACTTCGCCGTCACGAGGACCACGACCTCGTCGGTGCTGCCCTCGAACGGTCCTTCCTCCTCGCCGGTGCGGCTGCTCAATCCGTACACGGTGAGCGACGCCGCGTAGATCAACGCGAGGAGCAGCGCCGGGGCGACCCATCGGAGGCGGGGATGGTTTGAGTTCATGATCGGCGGCGGATCACAGGGATGCGGTGCTGATCTCGGGGTCGATCAGGATCTTCGCGTGCACCTCGGGGTCACCCAGCGCGGCGAACGCGGATTCGACCCCGGGCAGGCCGACCGTGCCGGTGATCAGAGGTGTCGGATCGACCTTTCCGTCGGCGAGCATGTGGAGGGTGTCGCGGAATTCGCGGGGGTCGTAGGCGACGGCGAAGCGGAGTTCGATCTCCTTGTTGACCGCGAGCGCTGGCCGGAACGTGTCGGTCTCCATGCACACCCCGACCACGACGACGCGGGACCGCAGCGGGGCCCCGGCCAGGATGCCGTCGATGACGCCGGGCATGCCGACGCACTCGAAGACGACCGGCCCGGACGGTGTCGCGCCCACCGTGTCGGCGAGGGCGAACGCATGCCACCACGGCAGCCTCGGGATTCGGCGCAGTTTCTCCATGGTGTCCAGCCCGAGACCGAGCACGTCCGTGATCGAGGTCGTTTCCCGACGTCGCGGATACGACGTCCAGGGCGACGCCGCGGCAGGGTCGACGACGACGTCGGCACCGCACTGCCGGGCGAGTTCGCGGCGGCGGGTGGAGAAGTCGGCGGCCACCACGGTACGGACACCGGTCGCCTTCAGCATGGTGATCACCGCGAGACCGATCGGGCCGCACCCGATGACGACCGCGTTCCGGCGCTTGCCGACGTCGCCCTTGCGCACCGCGTGCCACGCCACCGCCATCGGCTCGGTCAGGGCCGCCTTCTCCGCCGTCAGACCGTTCGGGACCGGCAGTGTCATCGACTCCTGCACCACCACCTGTTCGGCGTAGCCACCGGGCGCCGAGGCAGACAGGCCGGTCAGGTGAATCCCGGTGCCGGTGCGCACGATCGGCAACGCCACCACCGTGCTTCCCACCGGCCACCGTTTCCGGCAGCCGGGCCCGTAACCGGCAACGGTGCCGCTGAACTCGTGACCCAGCACGACCCGCTGGTGTGAACGCATGAAGTCGCGGTAGCCGGTCTCGGCGGCCAGTTCCGCCATCTCGTCGGCGTGCACGCGGGCGTGCAGGTCCGAGCCGCAGATCCCGCATCGGGACACGTCGATCAGCACCTGACCCCTGGCCGGGACCGGAGCCGGGACGTCACCGAACTCCAGGCGAGTCTCGGTGCAGACGACTGCCTTCATGGTGACTCCTCGGGGTGCGGCGGGGTCGGCCTCAGCTCCGAACGTAGAACACTCCCGCCGCCGGGACACGGCGATTGCCGAATGGCCCAGGGGTTGTCTCGGTCCGGCGGCGGGTGTAAACCGACAGCATGAGCGTCCTCGGTCAGATGGACTCGTTTCGCCGCGTCTTTCCCACCGCCCGCCGCAACCGGGCAGACCTGTTCCGCTGGTTGCGACGCCGGCCGCAGCTGCTCGCGGCCGTCGGATTCCACGAGGTCGCGCTGGCGGCGAGCGCCCGGGTCGACCCCCGGTTGAAGGCGCTCGCCGAGATCAAGGCGGCCGCGCTGACCAACTGCGAGTACTGCCTCGACATCGGCTCGGCGTTCAGCCGTGCGCTCGGGGTCAGCGACGCCCAGTTGCGCGCCCTGCCGGCGTTCCGCGAGAGCTCCGCGTTCGACGACACCGAGAAGCTGGTCCTGGAGTTCGCCGACGCGATGACACGCACCCCCGCCCACATCGGCGACGAACTGCGGCGATCGCTGCTCGCCGCCTTCTCCGAGTCCCAGGTGACCGAACTCGCCGCGGCCATCGCCTGGGAGAACCACCGTGGACGCCTCAACCAGGCGCTCGGCGTGCGGCCGTCGGGCTTCTCCGACAGCGACTTCTGCGCCGTCCCCGAACAGTGACGCGAGCGTCGACGTCACCGCCGGACGGTCAGCGGTTGCGGAGCCGCGACCACCCGGTGAGCACGTAACCGAGCCCCATCCCGAGCATCCACGTGTCCTTTGCGATGGCGGTGCCGTTCTCGTTCGGCCAGATGCTGCCGGGGTTCCGCAAAGCGGGGGTCCTCGCGTACATGGCCACGAGACCGCCGGAGAACCCGGTGAGCGCGGCCCCCGCCACAACGGTGGGCACGAACGGTGCGAGTAACGCTGCGCCCGTGCCTATCTCGGCGATCGACAGCAACTTGATGAATCGTTCCGGCGGAATCGCGTTCAGGAATGGGAACGCGCCCGCCGCCATACCGTGAACGCCCTGGGCGGTCTGCTCGTCCGCCGACCATTTCTGCAATCCCGTATGGAGGATGAAGCCCCCGGTCGCGATGCGTCCGGGAAGGTCGCCGAGTGTGGTCAGTCGCATGGTGGTCTCCTGTCGTCCGAGTCGAACCAGAGAACTGTGTCCCACCTCAGCCTCCCACTCGGCCGACGGCCGGGAGCGGTTTCGACGGAGCGAGCCGCCCGGTGGTCGTCGCCGCGCCCGCCCGCGACGCGGCGACGACGTCAAGGCCGGCCGCTCAGTGGGCGAGAACCACGTCGGTCGCCGACGTGGACTCGGCACCGGGTGCGCTCAGCTGCGAAATCCTGCGGGGCAGCGCGACGGCCACCACCGCACCCAGCAGCGCCGAGATCGCGCCGATCACGAATGCGATGGTGATGCCGGTGTCCGTGTAGAAGACGGCGCCCTGCACGACGGTCGCGATGTGCGAGTTCAACACGGTGAACGCGATGACCGGAAGGATGGCGGGCAGAATGCTCTGGAACACCGCCACCATGCTCGCCGTCGTCGCCTGCAATTGCGGGGGCACCGCGGCGATGAGCAGGTTCGGGATGGACGCGTACCCCATGCCCATTCCCACTCCCAGGAGGGCGGCGAAGCCGATCAGCAGCGCCTTGTCGTCGTGGATCGTCGCCGTGAGCAGGCAGGCCGCGGCCATCAGCAGCATGCCCACGACCATCAGAATCCGCGGCCTCACGTTCCGGGGCACCAGGGTTCCGACGATCAGTCCGCCGATCACCACCGCACCACCCAACGGAGCCTGGAAGATCGCGAATCCCTCTGCGCTGATACCGAATCCGTAGCCGAGCCCCAGGATCGCCGGGGTCATGCATATCATCGGGAGCATGATCGTGAACACCGAGGACGTGCCGTAGCAGAACCCGGCGCCGAGCGCCGTCAGGAACACGGGCCGCTTACCGAAGAACCGGACGTCGATCAGCGGGTCCGGCAGCAGAAGTGCGGACACGATCCACGCCACCAGCAGGGCGACACCGCCGGCGATGAACTCGAGGGTCGACCCCGACGTCCAGCCCCACGACGGCCCGAAGCTCACTCCGACGAGGATGCCGGCGAGTCCCGCGCCGAGGAGCGCGGCGCCGATCAGGTCGATGCGCGAACGCAGGCGGACGGTCGATTCGTCGGTCGTCACCCGGATCAGGAAGCTGAGGACCACGAGACCGGCCAGGAAGAACCAGAAAATGCTCCGGAAGCCGAAATTGTCGATCAGCCAGCCGGTGAAGAACGGTGCGGGGATCGCGATGAGCCCCATGCCGCTGGTGGCGATGCTGACCGCCAGTGCCACCGTCCGGGCGGGGAAGACGTCGCGGATCAGCGAATAGCTCAGGAACAGGCACGGCACGAGCAGCCCGGTCAGGGAGCGGCCGGCGATCAGCACCGCGTACGTCGGTGCGATCGCCGAGATCAGCGACCCGACCGCAGACAGGCCGACGGCCGTCAGCAGCAGCTTGCGCTTGCCGTGGGTGTCGGCGAGCTTGCCGATCAGCGGACAGGTGACTGCCCCCACCAGCAGGAACGACGTGAGCAACCACGCACCCTGCGTCGTCCGGTAGTGGGTGACGATCTGCGGCAACGCGATCGATATCATCATGTAGCTGACTGCGAGCATCTCCAGCAGCAGCACGATCGAGGTGAGCGAGAAGATCAGTCGGGGCGTCCATCGCTCGTCGGCGACGTCCTGCTGTCGCGTCCGAGCCGATCCGCCGTCTGACGCATGGGTGACCATCAATCGGGTCCTTTCGAATACCTGCACGGGAATTCGTGGCCGCGCCGCGGCAGTGCGGCGCTCCCGAGCCGGGCGGTAGGGGTGGGTGGTCACATTCGGTGGTCGAAGTCTCGCGAATGTGTAATTGACATCACAGTTCTCGGGGATGCGGCACGCCATGCGGCGTTCCGCCCAGCGGGAGGCCGACGCGCCCGGTCTGCACTCGCGCCCGGGGAAAGGCCAGTTCGGGCCGCCGAATCGGGCGTAGCAGACGCTGCGGTCGGCTTCTTCGTTTGGGCAAGGGGTCGGTTGACGCGAATCGGTGACTCCCGGTCACCGCTCGAGCGAGGATTGACCCATGGCCGAGATGCAGCGCGAGAAGCAGATCCGTCGGCTGAGAACGCCACGCTCGGCGGCCGTCGCGGGAATTGTGTTCGCCGCGTTCTTCTCCGCCAGCCTCGTCCTCCTGCACACAGCGCTGCCCGCCGACCCGTTCGACGAGACACCCTGGGTGGGAAGCGGTGAGACGCGGATCAAGACGGCCCTCGTGCTCGCCCCCTTTGCGGGCATCGCGTTCCTCTGGTTCATCGGCGTCATTCGCGACCGTCTCGGCGACCTCGAGGACCGTTTCTTCGCGACGGTATTCCTAGGCAGTGGCCTGCTGTTCCTCGCGATGGGCTTCGTGTCGATGGGCGTGGCGGGCGGCGTCCTCGCGATCGCCCGGCACTCGGGCAGCTCCGCGGACGAGATCGTCTATTTCGGACGCGAGATCATGCTGCAGATCAACCACGTCTACGCGCTGCGCATGGCGGCGGTGTTCATGATCTCGCTGGGAACGATCTGGCTCCGGACCGGACTGATGCCGCGATTCCTCGTCGTGACCACGTACCTGCTCGCCCTGGCCCTGCTGCTGGTCGTCAGCTTCAGCCTGTGGACGACGCTGGCGTTCCCCGCCTGGGTGCTGCTGGTCAGCATCTACATCCTGGTCACCGGACGACGCCTGCGCGCCGCCCGATCCGAGGCACCGCAGGAACGGTGACCGGGGTGCGGAACGCAATTTACCTGCGTGCGGGCGTGGTGGACACGAAGTCGTCGATGATGCCGACCACCGCGGCCGGATCCTCGAGGTGCGGGTAGTGGCCGATACCGGCGAGGACGGCGAGCCGGCTCCCGGGCATCGCCTCGTGCGCCGCGTAACCGTGCGAGACCGGGATGATGCCGTCCGAATCGCCCCAGATGAGCTGGGTGGGGAGACCCGCGTTCAGATACAGCCGGCTCAGCGCGCTCACTGCCTGCCCCCGATGGTCGACGACCGCTCGGAGCGTCCGAAGGAACGCCTGCCGGGTGTCCGGATCGGACAGCGACGAATAGGCGTGCCACATCTCGTCGCCGCGAACCGACTGAACCCCGATCGCCGCCAGCCAGCTGCGAACCTTGTTGCCGGCGTCGCGAATCGCGGCAGGCGCCATCAGGGGAAGCAGGAACTCGGACCCGGGCGCCGCCAGCAACCTCAGAGTCCAGTTCACGTCCGGTCCCAGTCCGCCGCTGCCGATGAGGACCAGGCGCTCGCACAGTTCGGGATGCTGATAGCTGAACTGCATCGCCACCCCGCCGCCGAGCGACTGCCCGACGACGGTCACCCGTTCGATCTCCAACTCGTGCAACAGGTCGCGCAGCCACGCGGCGAACGCGCCCAGCGAATAATCGCCGCGCGGTTTGGCGGAATCACCGTGACCGGGCAGATCCGGTGCCAGCACCCGGTAGCGCAGCGCCAACTGGGGGAGAACCGCACGCCACGTCGCCGAACTTCCGGCCATCCCGTGTACGAGCAGCAGCGTCTCGCCCTCACCGCTCAGCCGGTAGGCGACGTCGTCCCCGTGCAGTGCGATGTGTCGCATTTCCGGCATACAGCGACCTCCCGATCGGGTGATGCAGCGGTCTCACCGTAACGATAGGGGAGTTCCGCTCGATATCGTCATCAACTGCGGCGTGGGAACTTGATCTTCGGCGCCGGGTTGATCTATCGGCACACCGACGTGAGGCTCGAAAACAGGAGGAATCCGCATGAACTCTGTGTCGAGCCCGGCAGTCGCCCGGCCGCGTGTCCTGCTCATCGACGCCGACGTGGAAAGCTCCCTCGTCGAACGCCTCCGAGACAGCGGATTCTTCGTCACGCGAACCTATGCGGAACCGGTGCGCTCGCGGATCGAACCCCCCGACGTGGTGATCGTCGACGCACGATCACCGCACCTCGACGCCGACACCACGGTTCGGGGGTTGAAGGCGATGCGATTCGCGCTCGCCATCGTGGTGATCGGCACCTTCCGCTCCGGGAACCGTCGCAGCGATCTCCTCGAGGCCGGAGCCGACGACGTGCTGGAGATGCCGGTCGGTGCGGACGAACTCGTCGCCCGGCTCCGCGCGATCCTCCGCCGTGTGAAACCCGAGGTGCCTGCGCCGGCGCCCGCCGGCAGCCAGGACCTGTGCCTGTGCGAGGAGCGCCACGACACCGACTACGACGGGTTGCGCACCACGCTGACCAGGACGGAATTCGTCCTCTTCACCGTGCTCGCGCAGAACATCGGCAGGGTCGTCACCCGCCGCGACCTCATGCTGATGGTGTGGGGTGTAACCGTCGAATCGAAGACGAACGTCCTCAACGCCTACGTCTGCTCCCTCCGGCGGAAGCTGGTGGTCGTCGGATCGCCGTATGTCGTCCACACCGTGCGGGGCGTGGGTTTCGCTCTCGGCGAGGACGTACGCCCGGAGACCAACGTCCCTGCCCGTCAGGTGTCCGCCGCCGTGTCCTGACGCCCAGGCCCGAGGGAATGATTACCGTCCCCGATGCCGCTCGTCGACGAGGAAACGCGAATCACCGTCGACGCGATCGTGGACTCACGGAAGGGGAGCGGACCACCGGAGCGTGGTTCCACCGCCGAGAGTCGAGTCGACGGTGCAGTGCCCGTTGACTTCCCGCGCCCGGGCGGCCAGATTGGCCAACCCGCTGGTGGCGACGTTCTCCTCGAACCCCTTGCCGTCGTCCGCGACCTCGATCGCGAGATCGTCGTAGACCGAGATGCTCACCGTCACCGTCTCGGCTCCGGCGTGCCGGACCGCGTTGCTCAACGCCTCACGCAGAACCGCCTCGGCATGCTCGGCGAGCGAGGCGTCGATGACCGACAGTGGCCCCGACATGTGCACCGTCGTGCGCAACCCGGAATCCGCGGTGGTCTCGGCCACGATCTCATGCAGACGCCGCCGGAACTGGGTCATCCCGCCCGAACCGCCGTGCAGGTCGAAGATGGCCGTGCGGATGTCCCGCACGATGTCGTGCAGATCGTCGATCGACTGTTCGAGCCGGTCCTTGACGACGGGGGCCTTCGCCCGCTGCAGGGTGCTCTGCAACGACAGACCGACCGCGAAGAGCCGCTGGATGACGTGGTCGTGGAGGTCACGCGCGATCCGGTCGCGATCGGACAGGACGTCGAGCTCACGCATCCGGTGCTGACTGTTGGCGAGTTGCAGTGCGACCGCCGCCTGATCCGCAAAACCCGACATCAACGCCAGCTGGTCGTCCGTGAACGGCGGCGCATCGAGGTGACGGAGCGTCACCAGCACACCCGACACCGACTGCGCGGCGCGCAGGGGCAGCGCCAATGCCGGACCGAACTGGGTGGCCAAATCGAACCCGGGATCGAAAGCCAGCGCCATGACGCGTAACGGGGTCCGCTCCCGGAACGCCTCACCGGACGTGGACCGGTCCACCGGGATCGTCCGCCCGATGATCCGATCCGTCACCGTTCCGGACGACGCGGTGACCACGAGCTCGGTCACCTCGTCCGACGGGATGTCGGGATCCTCGGGAACAGCGAGGAAGGCACTGTCGGCGGCGGTCAGGGCCAGCGCGTCGTCGGCGATCACCTGCAGCACCTCCGCGGTGTCACTGCCCGCCAGCAGCTCGGTCGCGATCTCCCGTGTCGCCTCCAGCCACGCCTGCCGCGTCCGGGACTCCTCGTACAGGCGGGCGTTCTCGATCGCGATACCGGCGGCCGCCGCCAGCGCGCGGAGAAGCACCTCGTCGTCCTCGGTGAACTGCGCACCGTTGGCCTTCTCCGTGAGATACAGATTTCCGAAGACCTTCTCTCTAATCTGAATGGGAACTCCCAGAAAGGTTTTCATCGGCGGATGATCGGGCGGGAACCCGACCGATGCGGGGTGCCGGGACAGGTCCACCAACCGGACCGGCTTCGGATCCGTGATGAGGAAACCGAGGACCCCGCGACCACGAGGCAGGTCGCCGATCCGCTCCCGCGTCTCCTCGTCGATGCCCTCGAAGATGAACTCACTCAGGCCCTCACCCGGGGCAAGCACTCCCAGCGCGCCGTACCGGGCATCGACGAGATCGATCGCCGCGTGCACGATGGTGCGGAGCGTGTTGTCGAGGTCGAGTCCCGACGTGACGGCCAGCATCGCCTCGAGTAGGCCGTCGACGTGATCCCGCGCATCGACGATCTGCGCGATGCGGTCCTGCACCTCGGTCAGGAGCTCACGCAGCCTCAGCTCGGACAGGCTACCGAGGAGGGGCCCACGGTCGTGTTCGTCCGGTTGACGGGTCACACGACGCATTGTCCCACCCGGTGACCTCACGAGGAGCCGGAACAACCATAGGTCCCGTCAGGTGCCGGGCGGTTTCGACGGCAACTTCGTGGCCAGCACCGCCGCCTGAGTCCTGCGCTCCACACCCAGTTTGGTCAGCAGCCGGGACACGTAATTCTTGACGGTCTTCTCCGCGAGGAACATGCGTGCGGCGATCTGCCGGTTGGTGAGCCCCTCACCGAGCAGTGCGAGCAAGGTCCGCTCCTGATTGGTCAGGTGCGCGAAGATGCCGTCCTTCCCGTCGGCGTCCGCACGTACCTTGTCCATCAGGACGCCGGCGGCACGACTGTCGAGCAACGATTTGCCCGCCCCCACATCGTGGACCGCCTGAGCAAGCTCCATGCCCCGGATGTCCTTCACGACGTATCCGCTGGCCCCGGCCAGAATCGCGTCGAGCATGGCCTGCTCGTCCGTGAACGACGTCAGGATGAGGCAATGCAACTCCGGCATCAGCGAGTGCAGCTCCCGGCACAGCTCGATTCCGTTGCCGTCGGGCAAACGCACGTCCAGGACGGCGACATCCGGTTTCAGGGCAGGCACCCGCGCCATCGCCTGCGCATAGGACGCGGCCTCACCGATCACCGTCAGCTCGGGATCGGAGGTGAGGAGATCCGCGATCCCTCGTCGGACGACCTCATGGTCGTCCACCAGGAAAACCCTGATCATGGGCACCCTCCAGGCCTGGCCGCGTCACCGTCGGAGTATTCAGATTACGCCGGTGAGCGTCGGTCCGGTCAGCGCGCGGCCGGACGAAACGGCCCGGATCCGCGCCGGCGCGGCCGGTGCGGCATCAACATTGCCGCCGCCAACCCCACGGTGGCGACGAGCGTCGCCGCGGCGCCGACTCCGACGAGGGGAGTTGCGAGCCACGCACCGAGCAGGACCACCAGTCCCGCGGTCACCGCTCCCGCCACCACCGCGAGCGCGAACCCCGCGGGATGCACGTACAGGAATTCGCCGGGCTCGTCCTCCCACCGGTGACGATCCTCGCGCGGCGATGCGGTGGAGTGTTCGAACATGGCGTCCTCGTTCCTTCGCCGGCTCCGATGTCGTGCGCCGGCCCTCGTACAACGGTGCGATAACGGCGAGCACAATGACAGGGCCAAAGGTCACACGTCCGTCCTCAGGCGTCGGCGGCGCCGAACCACGTGGGCAGCACCTCGAGCAGATCTCGCTGATCGTCACCGACCCACGCCACGTGGCCGTCCGGACGCAGCAAGGCCGCGGGCACGTCCAGTTCCTCGCTGACGTCGACGACGTGGTCGATCCGATCCGCCCAGCCCGTCACGGACAGCCGGCCCGTCTGGTCGAGCAGCAGTCCGCGTCCGCCGTGCATCAGCCCGTACAGGCGACCGCGCTTCAGCGCGACGTCCCGCAGACGCCTGCCGAGCAGTTCGTGCCCCGCGCCGAAGTCGTAGCGGACCCCGACCGCGGTGACCTTCTCGATCGGATACCGGTTGACCTCCTCGAAGTCCATCAGTTCCGACAGCAGCCTGCGCACCGCCCGGGGACCCGGCTCGGTGGACGTCAACTCCATCTGCGCGCGGGTGTTGTCCAGCACGGCGGCGGCCACCGGGCGCCGTTCGGTCTGGTAGCTGTCGAGCAGCCCACCCGGGGCCCGGCCGCCGATCTCCGCGGCCAGCTTCCAGCCGAGGTTGAACGCGTCCTGGAGGCCGAGGTTGAGGCCCTGCCCGCCGGTCGGCGGGTGGATGTGCGCCGCGTCGCCGGCCAGCAGCACACGGCCGGTCCGGTAGCGGTCCGCCAGCCGGGTGGCGTCGCCGAAGCGGGACAGCCAGCGCGCCGAGTGCGCGCCGAAGTCGGTGCCGGCGATAGCCCGCACCTGCCGCTTCAGCTCGTCCAGGGTCGGCGGGACCATCCGGTCCTCGGTGACCCCGTCGGCGGGCGCGACGAGGCGGTACAGCCCGTCCCCGAGGGGCATGGCGCCGAACCGCTTCTGCGTCTTGCGGACCTCGGCCACCACGGCGGCCAGTTCCGCCGGCGGCGTCGTCAACTCCACCTCGGCCAGCAGCGTCTCGACTCTCGACGGCTCGCCGGGGAAGCCGACGCCGAGCAGCTTGCGGATCGTGCTGCGGCCGCCGTCGCAGCCGACGAGATACCGGGCGCGCAGCCGGGTGCTGCGGGACTCGGCCAGTTCGACGCTCACCCGGTCCTCGTCCTGACTCAGCCCGACCAGTTCGCAGCCGCGCCGGATCTCGACACCGAGTTCGGTGGCGTGCTCGGCCAGCAGGCGCTCGGTGACGGTCTGCGGGATGCCGAGTACGTACCCGTGTGCGGTGTCCATCCGATCGGGCCACGGTGTGTCGATGCCGGCGAAGAAGCCGCCGACCTCGTACCGTGTGCCCTCCGCGAGGAAGCGGTCCAGCAGGCCGCGCTGATCCATCAGTTCGATGCTGCGCACATGCAGGCCGAGCGAGCGGACCACTGTCGTCGGCTCCGGTTCCTTGTCCAGCACGAGGACGTCCACTCCGTGTAGCCGCAACTCGGCGGCCAGCATCAAGCCGGTCGGTCCGCCGCCGGCAACGATCACATCGATCATTGAAAACCCCCATTTCGGCATGCGTGCATTTCGGCCAGTTTGCTCCGCGTTTTCCGCAGGTTCTGGCTTCGACGGGAGATTCTGCGGCACGACCGGGGTCTTGCCGCAAGGCCACCGGTGCGCCATACGTTGAAAGGGGCACGGAGTGGACGACTCCCTGCCCTTTCCTATGCCGTCCCGTGATTCTGACGGTTCCTTGATCTCCGGCACCGTAGAACACTGGGTATAGGACCACCTCGGTCCCGCACTCACACCGAACGGAGGCCACCGGACATGAACGAGACGACATGGTTGGTGGAGATCGTCATCGACGAACACGACTCGGACGAAGGCGGCTCCAGAACCCGCGCGCAGGCCCGGCTCCGCACCCGCGACACTCGCACGTTCGTCGGGTCCGGACTCGCCCGTCGAAACCCGGACGACACCGAAATCCCCGAGATCGGAGAGGAATTGGCCACCGCACGCGCGTTGTCCGACCTCGCACACCAACTGATCGAGGCCACCGCGGCCGACGTGGAAACGGCCACGCACAGCCGCGTGCATCTCACGGGATAACTGCTCTCACCGCCGCGCCCCGTCAGCGGGGGACACGACGCCGGCCGACCGACAAGACCGATTCGACCGGCCGTCTCGGCGTCTGCCGCGGCGCCGACTTCTTCTCGGTGGTGCCCACCCTGATCAGCGCCTGCGGGAACCCGCGGTCGGGGAGCAGTTCGCGGATGATCTCGCGGCTCTGACGGAGTTCGGTCATGTGGGTCAGCGGACACGTCGACAAACCGCCGACGGTGGCCTCCAGCAGCACCGCGGACAGGGCCTCACCGGCGCGGAGCCACTCACCGCGACCGTCGGTGGCGGTGCTCAGCACCAGTACTGTCGAGTGATCCGTCTCCGTGGTCGCGCCGGCGTCCCGGCCGGCGGGGAAGCGGCGCCCGATGTCGACGCGGTCCCGGTTCTCCGCCGTGGCCAGCGCTTCGGCGGGGATTCCGCCCTGAGCGGTGGAATGACCGGCCCACCAGTGCAGCTCGGCCTGATAGGCGGAGTCGTATTTCCTTGCGGCCGCGGTCGTTTCGGTTGCCCTCGCGAGCGCCGGACGCGCCTCCTGCCTCAGCACGGTCAGGTGGACGTCCTGGCGGCGCACCACGTCGTCCAACGCGGCGGGCAGCGGCGTCTTCACGCTGACGGGACCGAAGGGCCTGCGGTCGGAGTGCCGGTGCCGGATCGCCGCGAGCAGATCGAAGTCGTGCGACTGCGGCCGGGCGTCGTGACGGAACCGAATCGTCGCCAGGTGACCGGAGCGGGGCCCGTCCGGGACACGCTGGACGTCCGCCGCCCATCTGAGTGCGGTCAGCGCCGTCTGAAGATGATTCAGCGCCGCACCGCAACTGACCACCAACTGCCGGCCCGACGGGTCGGTCGACGCCAGTACACGGCCGTGTTCGGTGTAGAGGTCGAGTTGACCGTCGGCGTACGTCCACTGCCACGGCTGGCTGTTGTGCACCGACGGCGCCCGGCAGGCAAGGTCCACGGCAATGCGAACAACGTTCTCGTCGGGAATTGTGCTGTTCACGATCGCCTCCTCGGTGAATCGCGTTCCGCCCCGGCCGGCGCGGAACGCCGGTGCCTTTATCCCAGTGTTCGCCGTCCGTCGGCGCGAGGTTAGGGCCAATGGTCACCGCCGGGCGGCGATCCGGGTCAGAGCGTGACATCCTAATTCGCCACAGTGACGAAATGGAGAGTCCCAGCCGGGCGGCGGGGGACCACCCGGCACCGAAAGTTCATTCGGAAACGGCCGGTTTCCGGGCCACTCCGGCGTCGGCGCGGAATTGGCCTTACCGGCCCGGCGCCGCACATCCGGCCGCGTGAATATTATTCACACTCGGATACTTCCGATCGTGCCTCGCCGCACTTTCGTATGTGCTTCTGAGCATCGGGGCCGATATCGGCATCGGTCGAGAGCCAGGTCTGTGTGTTGACCTCGTCCCTGAGTTTCGACGTGACCCGGGCGTACGGCTGGCCGACACGAGCCCAGCCCGGCGGAGCCGTCTGCCGTCGGGGACTGCCTGGTTGCTGTGGACGACGGTGTTCGGGTCCGAGACATCGCCGTTCGATCCCGGCCTGGGTTCTGCAGCTCACCGGCAAGCACGCCCCGGGTGAAGGGCCGCACGGTCAAGGTCGAGGCTGTCGACGGGGAGGAGGCGCTGTGCCGTGTTCTTGCCGCGCCGTTCGACTCTCCGGAGAGCCGTACGGGTCACACCACACGGATCTGGGTGCGGCGATTCACGCCCACGAGCACCGGTTATCGCCTGATACGCGAGGCGGACGGGCCCCTCGCCCGTGGAGGTGTGATTGTCCGGTGATCGGGATGCGCCCCGGGTCGCAGCCGGCCTGATCAGCGGGACCCTTCGAGGTACGACGCCCGGTCAACCAGTGTGGAGGTGATCCCGGCCTGGTGTGCCGATCGGTCGATGTCGGCAGGCACGTCTGTGGAGCGGATCCGCCGCCGGCGCCGGTATTGGGTGAGCTGGCCATCACCAGCCGTGCTGGTGGTGGTGGCGTGCGGGGCTGGTGTCGGCTCTGACGGCCCGCCCGCCGGTTCGCTCTGGCTGTGGGTGGGAGCGTTCGTGATGGCGGCAATGCCACGGCTCTTCGTGCCCGCCGCGGGTGGCGGCTCGCGCGCACCTGAGAAGGCCCGGTGTCAACGAGGGAAGAGATGTTCCATCAGTTGCCCCACGGCGCCCTCGTCCAGGCGGGGGAGGATGTCCACCCACACGCGCAGTGGTGGCTGTCCGATCACGGGTACGTCGACGAAGACGAGGGAGCGCTGCGGCGAGGACCAGTCGCGAATGTCGAGTGTCGAGCACCCCGGGGTCGGTTCGAAGCCGCTGGTGCACACCACGCTCACCCCTGGGCTCGACTGGAGTCAGGACGCGGGTTCCGGGGACGTCGGGGTTCCAGAAGCCGGGGTCCTGCGGACCGAGTACGTCGTGGACGGTACGCGTCGATGTAGTCGACGATCACCGCAGTCGGCGGTCGACCTCCGCCGCCGCGAAAAACGCACTCGCGGTCTTCAATATCTCATTGGCTCTGCGTAATTCGGATACTTCCCGGCGAAGCCGAGCGAGTTCTTCCGACACATCGGGTTCCGGCTTCGGAGCCCCGGGCGACGCGGCTTCGTCCCGCTCGACCCAGTCCCGCAGCGTCGCCGGCGCGATGCTGAGTGGTCTGATTCGTTAATTCGTCGGGGGTCATGCCGCTTGCAGGGTTCGGTCGTGGAGGTCGAGTCGTTCGAGGTGTCGGTGCAGGTCGGTGGTGGTGTACCGCCACTTGAACGGCACGGAGGTGGCGTTGTACCGTTCCTCGAAGGCGAGCAGGCGCCGTTCGACAGCATCGAGTTCTTCGAAATCGGTGGGCGAGAGCACTTTGCGTTGGACTATGGAGAAGAAGATCTCGACCTGATTGAGCCACGACGCGTGCACCGGGGTGTGCACCATCACCGCGTTCGGATACCTCGCGGACAGCCGATCGATCGCGGCCCGGCCCCGGTGCGAGGATCCGTTGTCGACGATCCAAAACACCCGCTCCGCAGAGGCGTAGGGCTCGCAGGTCATGACCTGATCGACCAGGTCGGTGAACGGCACTATGCCGGTGGACTGTTCGCATCGACCGAACACTCGGGCATGGTGGACGTCGTAGGCCGCCAGATACGCCAACGCCCCACCGCGGCGGTAGTCGTGATTGACGCGCATCGGACGTCCCTTACCGGCCGGCTGGGTGGGATGGCAGCGGCAGCGGGCCTGGATGGAGGGTTTTTCGTCCGCGGAGATCACGTACTCGTCCGCGCCCAGCGCGATGCCGTCGTACCTGCGGGCGTAAAGGTCCAACACCACCGCCGCCTTGGCCTCGAACCGTGGATCCCGGATGAAGATCCACGACTGGTACTGCCAGGGTTTGAGGGCGTCCTGGGCGAGCCAGCGGCGGACCGTCGACACCGAGGCGCCGATCCCGTCGGTCAGTAGCTGGCGGGCCAGTTCCGGGGCGCTCCACCGAGACAGGGGCAGCTGGTGTTCGGCCGGCAACTCGCACGCCCACGCCTTGACTCGGGCCACGTCCGTGGGGGTGTACACCGGTGGGCGCCCCGAGCGGGGCGCGTCGACCAGTGCCTTGATACCCTTGGCGCAGAACCGGGCCCGCCACTTGCGGGCGGTATCGACGCAGATGCCGAGTTCGTCGGCGATGGCCGCGTTCGAGGCGCCGTCGGCGGCCAGCAACACGATCACCGCGCGCAGCACCACCTTCTGCGGGGTGTTGCCCGCCCGCACCCGCCGTTCGAGCCGACGCGGTCGACGTCGTCCAACGCGACCTGGAACGGACTGACCATCACCACAGCAGCACCATCAGGTCACATTCATCACACATGCCACAACCTTCGCGTGCGACACCCCCGAGATAGGTGACCGACACGGGTGGTCATCGGGCACGATGAACCCTGTGCCGACACCACCGGAATCGACGAAGAACTCGCTGCGCCTTCGGTTGTTCGACCATGCCCGCGCCCGCTGGCCGCAACTGCGTGACGTCGACGCCCGATTTCGAGGATCCTTCGCCTACGTCGACGCGACACTGCCGGACGGCACCGTGCTACCGCTGATGCGGCTGCGTTACGGAGGATCGGCCCGCTCGTGGGGATTCGCGATCCACCTCGCCAGCACCGGCAAGTACCAGGACTCGATCCTGCCCAGCGGCGCCTTCGCCGGCACCCCCGAGGACGCACTCGACTGCGCCTGCGGGTTCTACCTCGCCGACCCCACCGCCTGGCAACAACCCCCGACGAACTAACGAATCAGACCACTAAGCTTGGATCTGCATCGGTGCCGGTTGCGGTGGCGAACCGGATTCGGCTCCGGACCCGGTCGCCGTCCGACCGAACTCTTGGAAGGCGATCAGATTGGGGCATGATCGTCAATGCTGCACTGTCGAAACATTTCTCGAATCCGGCGAGCGGCGCGATCGTCGCTCAGGGCAGGATGGGGACATGGGCGACCGAACCGATGCAGACCCCGGATCGCGACCAACAATGACCCCCCGGCGCCCGGGCAGGGGCCGCACATCGTGACCGGTCCGATCGCCGTCACCGGTGCACGCCCCGGGGACCTGCTCGCGGTACGCGTCGACGACCTCGTCATGCGAGCACCCTACGGGGTCATCTCGACCCGACACGGCCGTGGAGTCCTCCACCGGAACCCGCTGCTCTCGGGGAACTACGGATCGTTCTGCCCGGTGACCGCGGATCCCGACCGCGGGTGGGTGGCCTCGATGGCACTGCGCCGCGGCGAGCCCGACACCGTCTCGTTTCCGCTGCAACCATTCCTCGGCATCATGGGGGTCGCCACTGATTCCACGAGCCGAGCGAACTCGATCCCGCCCGGACATCATGGTGGCAACCTCGACCTCAAGCTGTTGACGGTCGGCAGCACGCTCTACCTCCCCGTGCAGGTGGCGGACGCACTGCTGTACGTCGGCGACCCGCACTACGCCCAAGGAAACGGGGAGGTCGCGCTGACCGCGCTCGAGGCTCCGCTTCGCGCGACGCTCACCGTCGACGTCATTCCCGCCGACGATCTCGGCGAGCTGAAACGGGTCGCCGGCCCATTTGCCATCAGCGACGGCCTTCTCATCCCGACGGGACTGCACGAAGACCTCGGCCACGCCTTGTCGTCCTGTGTTGCCAACGCCGTGCAGATGCTCGTCTGTCTGTTCGGCATGGACCGAGAACAGGTGTACCTGTACCTGAGCGCGGCAACAGACTTCCAGGTCTCCCAGGCCGTGGATCTCGTGCAGGGAGTCCACGGTCAGATCCGCACCAGCGACTTCGGTCCCACCGGGTGGGCTTCGCTTCAACGCTTGATCCTCTCCTCGAAGGCCTTAGCGCCGTGACTTTGGAAATTCCTGCTTCCGTATCCATTCTCGCGCACTTTCTTCTCACCGCGATACGCACTCCCGCGAAGGAGTAGGCGGTGACCCCGGCTTCGGTACGATCGACCGGATGTGTTGTACGCGAACGAGGTAAGTGGATGTCAGGTGTCGGGCTCGACGGAAATGCCGCGTCCGTCGGCCCGCGCTATCTCTGTCGGATATGTCGAAAACTATTGTACTCAAGTAACTTTCAGTCTACAGATCGCAGTTCTCGCGCAACATATGGGTGGCACACTCGAGGCTCGGAATGAGCAGTATCGACAGGTAGTCGATGCCCGCCGCTGTGCGGCGCGGGCTCGTCCTTCCTCCGAACCCCAGCTCTCAGAATCCGGGAACCCCGTCGGTCGCCGAGGTCGGCATCGTCGGGATCCGAAACTGAGCCTGTCTACCGAGAAGGGCAATCATGACGACAGACGGGTTTGGTTGCGGGTCTGGAACGCAAGAACGGGTGGACCCTCGCCGAGCGCGCCGGCGAAATCAGCCCGGACGGGATGCAACGGCTGCTGCGGCGGGCGGACTGGGACGTCGACGGGGTCCGCGACGACGTCCGTGACTACGTGGTCGAACGCCTCGGCGATCCGGCCGGGGTACTGATCGTCGACGACACCGGATTCTTGAAGAAGGGCACCCGCTCGGCCGGGGTGCAACGCCAGTACTCGGGCACCGCCGGGCGGGTGGAAAATTGTCAGATCGGGGTGTTCCTCGCCTACGCCAGCGGTGCCGGGCACGCGCTCATCGACCGGGAGCTGTACCTGCCCGAGTCGTGGACCTCCGACCGGGACCGGTGCCGCGCCGCCGGGATCGGTGACGAGGTGGAGTTCGCGACCAAACCGAGACTGGCGCAACACATGATCGAACGCGCCCTCGACGCCCGGGTCCCGTTCTCCTGGGTCACCGCCGACGAGGCCTACGGGCAGGTGAAGTACCTGCGGGTCTGGCTCGAGGAACGCGATGTTTCATATGTGTTGGCCACCCGGTGCAACGACGATGTGTTCACCCCGCACGGCCGCTCCGGCCGCGCCGACGAGATGATCGCCGCGGTCCCGGCGAAGCAGTGGCGCCGGATCTCCGTCGGCGACGGCGCACACGGGCCGCGGGAGTATTCCTGGGTGCGGATCCCGATCCGGATCGCCTGGGCACCCGGGCGTGGGCACTGGCTGCTCGCCCGCCGATCCCTCTCCGATCCGACCGAGATCGCGTACTACATCTGCGCCGGACCCCGCCGCACCACGCTCACCGAACTCGCCACCATCGCCGGCTCCCGGTGGCGGGTCGAGGAATGCTTCCAACAGGCCAAGAACGAGGCCGGCCTCGACCAGTACCAGGTACGCACCTACCGGGCCTGGTACGCCCACATCACCTTGTCGATGCTCGCCCTCGCCTGGCTCGCCGGAACGAAAACCGAAGCGGTAAAGGGGGAATCGGGATCGAAGATCAGGGCATGATCGCGTACACGCTACCCGAGATCCGCCGCCTGCTCGTGCAACTGATCCTGCGACACGCCCACCCGGACGAGCACATCTGGTCCTGGTCGAACTGGCGACGGCGCCGACAACACCAGGCCCGCACCTCCCACTACCGACGTCGCGGACACCTCCCATAAGTGCCGTTGCAGTACTAGGCGACGTCCCACGAGAGGTGAGGCAGTCGTATGCCAGAAGTCGATCGCTGAGAGTCGGGCCCCAGATTCTCGCGGCCGGTGCAGCGACCGGCCCGCTCGCCGGCACCTCGACCGTCGTCAAGGATCTGTTCGCGATTGCGGGGCACCGAATCGGTGCCGGAAACCCGGATTGGCTTGCCGCTGCCCGCGTCGAGTCCTCGCATGCCTGGGCCGTGAAACGCTGGACGGACGCCGGTGCCTCCGTCATCGGAATCTCCCACAGCGACGAGCTCGCATTCAGTCTCTCCGGCACCAACGTCCACTACGGGACCCCGGTGAACCCGGCTGCTCCGGAGCATGTACCCGGCGGCTCGTCGAGCGGCTCCGCCGCAGCCGTGGCGGCAGGACTCGTGGACTATGCCCTCGCCACCGACACGGCAGGGTCCACCCGTGTCCCCGCCTCGTACTGCGGCACATTCGGAATACGCACCACCCACGGCAGAATCCCGATGACCGGCGTGGTTCCACTGGCACCGTTCGTCGACACCGTCGGTGTGCTCGCCGCCACGGGCGAGGCCATGCAGCGGGCAGCGACCGTCCTGTTGAAACCTGGTGCCAGACCTCAGGTCGCTGCCGCATCGCCCACCGAGATCGTCCTCGCGACCGACCTACTCGCGCTCGCTGACTCCGACACAGCCGCCGCCGTGACCGCAGCAGCGCGAGGACTGGCCGACGTCGCCGGGATACCGGTCACCGAGACCACACTCGCCGGGGTCGACACCCTCGCCGACTGGCAGCAGCGGTTCTCAGCGCGCCAGATGACGGACATCTGGGCAACCCACGGCACCTGGGTGACAAGTCGACACCCCCACCTGGGGCCGGGGGTGACCTCACGCATGCGCCAGGCCGCCGCGGCGGATCCCGAGCAGGCCCGGCTCGCAGAGGAAGGACGAGCGATGGTCCGCGAGAAGATCGAATCCACGATCCCGTCTGGAGGCGTGCTGGCCTTCGCAACGGCCTCGGGGCCGGCACCACGAATCGACCTCCCCGGTACCGCCAAAGCCGAACTGCGGAGCCGCACCATCGCCATGACCTGTGTGGCCGGGCTCGGCGGACTCCCGGCGGTATCCCTCCCGCTGTCCACAGTGTCGGGACTGCCGGTAGGAGTGTGCCTCGTCGCCCACCCGGGCGACGACGAGATGCTGCTCGCGGCGGCAACAGTGGCAGACCGCATGCTCGCGCCGACCCGGAGAGTGAAGCCATGACATCGACCACTTTGTTGGCGGCTCGACTGCTCGACCGTGACGGGCTGGTGGACATCGGCATCACCGACGGACGGATCTCGTCGGTGACTCCTGCCGGAACCGGACCCCGACTCGCTGGCGTCACCCACGACGCCGGCGGGCGAGTGGTGTTGCCCGGCTTCGTGGAACCCCACCTGCATCTGGACAAGGCCTTTCTGGGAACACCGACCTCCGGTGGGTCGCTTCACGAGGCCATCGCACAGACTGCAGCGGCGAAGGCACTGTTCACCGACCACGACGTGCGTACACGCGCCCTGCGTGTTCTCGCCCGGGCCGTCGCCCACGGAACCACCTCGATACGCGCGCACACCGAGATCGACCCCGACATAGGTCTGCTGTCGGTCCGAGTGATCGACAAGCTGGCACGTCAACTCGCAGGCGTCGTCGACATTCAGGTGGCACCGTTCCCACAGGAGGGACTGTTCTGCCGTCCCGGCACGATGCCGCTGCTGCGAGAAGCCCTCGACATCACCGGAACCGTCGTCGGCGGGTGCCCCTACGCCGAGGACTCGCTGCGGGACGCCCAACGACACGTCGACGCAATTCTGGACCTCGCAGTCGAGTTCGGGATCCCGGCAGACCTGCACCTCGACCTGGCGAACGACGACTCCGACCCACGCTTCACACTCGCCGAGTACGTCGCCCACCAGACAATGGAACGAGGCCTCGAAGCCCGCGTGGCCATCGGCCACGTCACCACCCTGGCGGCACTGTCACCCTCGACCCGAAGCCGAGTACTCGACGCTCTCGCCGCCGCGAGGATCACCGTCGTCGCCCTGCCGGCGACAGACCTCTACCTCATGGGCCGCGACGACCAACGAAATGCCCGGCGCGGTGTCGCACCGATCCGGGAACTGTGGTCCGCCGGCGTACCGACAGCTCTGTCGTCGAACAACATTCGGAATGCATTCACTCACACCGGGAGAGCGGACTCGCTCGACATCGCCCTTCTCGCGGCCAGAATCTCGCACATTTCCTCGCCGGACGAGTTCGCGCGAATCGTTGACATGATTACCGTTGCGGCCGCCGCGGTCGTCCGGCCGGGCGAGCCCCACGGAGTCACCGTTGGCGGGCGGGGCGATCTGGTCGTCCTCGACACGGACGAGCCCACCACACTTCTCTTCGATCAGCCGCCCAGACGTCTCGTACTGACGGGCGGTGTCCCGGTCTACACCGAACGTCGGGAACGCGACTGGCACCACCAGGCCCGACAACTCGAACTAGCGAAGTAGCGGTTAGCCGTGGAGAGCACTGTGCCTCGAAGCGATTGGGCCAACGAGTTGGTGTGAGGTTCGCGAAGAGCGGCAGGTTCGACGAATTGGTGGTCGAGGTGGATTCGCCAATGGGCATACCGCTGGGGAGGAGACGGCGGGGACGGGATGAGGCTCGCGGACTACGCGAGTCGGCGCGGTCGCTCGGGTAGTTCCGATTCGGTGGTGGCGAGGAGTTGCGTGATCTGCTCCTCGCTGACGAACACGTGGTGGCCACGGTGGCGGAGGTGAGCAGACCGGTCCTGCAGCTTCCCGCGTCCAAGCCGGCGTTGGCGGCCCTGTCGGAGATGCGTCGCGACGATCTCCAGATCGCGATCGTCGGGCGGGACCGCGGGCATCGTCACGCTCGAGGACATCGTCGAGGAGGTGGTCGGGGAGATCGGGGACGAATTCGACGCCCGCCACACCACGGACACCCGTCCGCGTCGCCAGACAGTGGAGGGTCTGTTGATCACCGAGGACTTCGAGCGGGACACCGGGATCGCGGTGCCCGACGGTCCCTACGAAACGGTGGCGGGGTTCGTGCTGCACCGTCTCGGACGTCTCCCACAGCTCGGCGACACCATCACCTTCGATGGCGCCGAGCTCACCGTCAGTGCTCCTGACGGACGCCGCATCTCGCGTCTGAGTGTCACCTTTGCCTGGCCGGTTCTCCCATGCGGTCAGTGCCCGTGTCGGTGCTTGCGCTCGCTAGTGTGCTCTGACGGGTGCCGGGACTGGGAGGCTTCTCGTCATGCAGCAACTTCTCGCCGATCACGAACCGTTCGTCACCGTGGTGATGGTCGTGGTCGTCGTGGCGCTCGCAGCCGCCGCGGTGTGGACGATCTTCCGCTGACCGGCACGGTGCCGGCCACCGCCCGGGCGACCGGATCGTCGGCTGTTCCCGACGAAGTCGGCGTCGGGGTCTGGAGAGTCCACCGGAGCGCTGCTGCTCGACCTCCTCGTGGACAGTGCGCTCCCTTGATGCGATCGCAGAGTTTCGGATGGGTGGTGCGGCGACCACCCTCTGTTGCGTTCTCTACGGCTCTCTAGTGCGCACGGCCCGGGGCGCGCCTTCGACGTGCGCCCCGAGACACCGATCCCGCAACGCTCACCGGTGTCTCGTGGGTGGCCTGGGTTTTAGATGCTGCCGGGGATGTCGAGGACTTCGATTCCGGCCGTGGCGTGCAGCGCATCCCAGAGGTCGGTGCGATCCGATAGTGCGTCGGTACCGGCCACGGTGAAGGCGGTGGGGGTCGCTACCGTGCTGGTCTGGTCTCCACTGGGTGCGAACAGGGCGTGGCAGGCGTGGACGTGGGTCATTTCGTGGCGCGCCCAGTAGCGGATGCCGTCGAAACCGGCTGCGCGCAGTGCCTGCGCCCATTGCTGGGTGAGCGGGTAGTCGGTGGTGGTCGAGATCTCGGACGTCATGCCGAACTGAATTGCGGCGTTCGAGGTCGCGTCGGCGAGGCGGAGTTCTCGGTCGACTGCCACCGCGGAGATGACTCGTTGCGCGATCTCCGGGCTCGGGATGAGCGCGATGCCGCACCAGGTCTCGAGGAGGGTGATCAGTTCGGACTCGGCGGTGTAGCAGGTTCCGTCGGGGCCGGTCAGGTCGAAGCGGCCCCCGAGGCTGGTGCCGAACCACCACGGGGCGAACTTGGCCCCGTGCGTGCGGTACGTCGTCGTGCCGGCGGGCACCGTGCACACAGGGAACCGTCCCCGGAGTGTGTCCGGGGACGGTGGGACGGCGAGGTGTTGTGTCGCTCGGGATGCGCTCACGAAGCCAGCCGTTCGGCTGCCTGCCGGGCGAGCGTCACGACATCGGCGGTGTCACCGTCGAGGAGGGCCTGCCTCGGGGTGCGGTCGTCGAGTTCGGGTTGTGGGCTCGACATCCACGAGGCGATGGTCCAGGTCTGGACGTCGGCGGACGCCCACACCTTCAGGACGTCTTTGATTCCCCGGATCGGGACGTGGGGTGCGGTGTCGGTCAATCCGCCGGACCAGTAGCCGATCGTTCCGTCGGCGGCCTCGAGACGCAGCACACGAAACTCCTTGACGGCTTGGCTGAGGGCCTGCTTCGTCCAGCCGGTGGCGTCGACGGCCTGCTTGTGGGTCAAGATCGCACCGATGTGGTTCTCCCAGGCGCGGCGGGCCTTGAGGTTCGAGAGCACGTTCTTCACGCCGGCGGCGACGTACTTGGCGTCGACGTCGTCGAGTTGTTCTGCGGCCATTCCGCTGGCGGTGAGCTGGTCGTCGACGACCTTCTTCAGTGGTGTGCTCATGCCACCATGATCCTCGGTCAAGTAGGTCAAGTCAAGAGGTCAAGCAGTTCGCTGTGTGACAGCTCTCCAGCTGTCTAAGCAGGGGGTTTCTTCGCGCCACGTGGTGGGGATCACCGAGGTAGCCACCTTTCGGCAGGTATCCGGCAGGCACGGTGCACGCGGGGACCGACGGCCATTCGCGGCCGCCAGACCCTCCGACTGCCTCCCCTCTTCGGCGGGCGGGCCGTTCGTCGCTCGCGGTCGGAGGGGCCCCTCAACCTCCGACCGTGCGCGCCCCTCCCAACCCCTCGGGCCGCTGTTGTGAGGCGTCCGACTGCTACGCGTTTGCCAGCGGCCGGCACGTCGAAATGTGGCACCGCGTAATTAAGTAGTTGCTCGCGCTCGTTTGATCAGAAACTCGTCGGAATAGGCAATTGTCCAATTGAATTGGTCGGTTGTTCAAGTATCGCATTTAAGAAGATTGTCGTATTGGTGAAACTTTTCGGGTGTCGATGCGATATGTGAAGTAAGCGGTGAACGCGATCGCGGCTTCCCTGGTGGGGGCCGGCGTCACCGTCCTATCTGAGTCGGGACTTTTTCAGAATCGAAGGTGAGCACGATGAACAAGATCGCGTTGCGCACAGCTGTTGCCGCAGCAGTTATCGCCCCTGTGATGCTCGTGGGGCCGGCACCGCAACAGCCGCACCTACTGTCACCGCGGGCGGCAAAGGTGAGATCAGCATTGCGGTACCGGCGGGGGAGAGCTGGAATTGCTTCGCACTCGACTCGAATTTCGGATTCAAAGCCGGCGTCGGAAAGATCGGCGGTTTCGCGTCGGGATCCAATGTGAACGTTTTCTGCTTCGGAAGTGTGGCCCCGTTCTTCTTCACCGGGAGCGTCAAGGTCACGTAACCAACTTCGTCCTGCCGAATCCGCATTTCCACTACGAGAATCGGGTCTGCCTGGTGCCCCGGTCTTTCCATCTGTCGGCCGCGCCCGGACCGCGTCGTGGAACAACGACCGCGGATGCCGCGACTGCGCGTACCGTGACCTTTCGACTCGACTGCACACGGGTCAGGACCGGACCCCATCACCCCCAACGCCCGGTCGTCGGGGTGGTAGGGTCCTGTCCCTTTGCCGTCGATGTGTTCGACCGGCAGGCTTCTGCGGCGCGGCCGGTGAAACGGCCAGCACGTGATCGAGGGCCGTTACGTCGAGGAGTGCATCGTGCGGGAGATCGTTGACGAGAGCCCGAAGGCGTCCGCCCTGCTCGAGTCGATCCGCGGCCAGCCCGAGGTGCTCACCCGCGATGCCCGGATTGCGTTGGGCGAGATCATCGGCCACAGCCTGGAGGCCACGCGGGAGACGGACACTCGCACCACTCTCGATGCGTTGTCACCGCTGACCGACACCGTCACCGTCCGCGAACCCACCCACGACGAGGACGCCGTCCAGATCGCGATCCTCCTCGAGGTGGACCGGCAAGACGAACTCGAGCAGACGGTCGGCGACCTGGCCGCATGCTGGGACAACCGGGTCACCATGCGCATCCTCGGCCCCATGGCCCCCTACGACTTCGTGGTGAGACCGAAGCCTGAGGACTGACGAAAGATTTTGTGGCATGCAGGATTCGAAGCCTCTGCTCACCTGTACGTTCGATGCGGCGCTGCGTGCAGGACGATCGCGGTGGGCCTGCGGAGGATCGGGTGAGTCCGGGGATCCGGCTGGTCTGAGCGCCGCCCGACCCCACGGCGTGGTGAGCGGACGGGGTGCGTGCCTACCTGTCCCCGGGCGAGTCTGCAGAACTGCTGGTCGCGGGGGCCGACCAGAGGTGGCGATGGTCGGCGGATCCGACATTGTGCTCGAGGCGTCGGCCATCCGGTGCCGGCTCACTCCGCGTGCTGGTGTCGGGGAGTCAGGTCTCGCAGGCGACGCCATCTCGGTCGCGGTCGAGGTCGAGGCTGTAACCGGGGGAGCCGGCGTACAGGGGTGCTGCTCCCGCTGCTCTCGCTGCGGCGCAGTTCGGGTAAACCACTGTGTATGCCGGCGGTGGCGGTGGCGGTGGGTGGTGGCGGTGGGGGCGGTGGAGATGGAACCTGCGGAGGTGGTACGTACGGCGCGGGCACCGGTGCCGGGGCAACGGGAGGTGGTGCGGGTGCGGGTGTCTGCGGCACGGAGTCGGTATTGCCGTTGCAGGGCGGCCCCCACAGCCCCCTTCCCGCGGCGATCGCGTTTTGCTCGGCGGCGACGATCTGCGGATGGCGAGTGACGGGGGAGTCGTAGACATAGGACTTTGCCATTCCCGCTCGGGCCGACTCGACGGAATAGTCCCAGCCGTCCGGCTTCACGACGTAGACCAGCGTGCGTCCATAGGCGTCCGTCGCGTCCTGGGTGGAGTCCGCTACCAGTGCCACCCGCTCACCTTCGAGTTGCTCCTGCGCCCAGGAGGACGCTTCGGGACCCCAGCACGCCACGGTGTGGCCGGGCTTCTTGGTCTCTGGGGTGTCGATGCCCAGCACCCTGATGGTGAGCGCGCCCTTGGCGTCGTCCTGCACCTCGATCGTGTCTCCGTCGATTACCTGCGTAACCGTTGCCGTGGCCACCACGGTCGCCGTGGCGGCACGTCGGTCTGGCTCGTGAGAAGGACCGACGGTGGGGACTGGCGCCGGCGCGGTCGTGCCGGCCGGAGTGTCGGCTGTGGCCGGTGGTGCTGGATTCGACGTGGTCTCGGGCGGTTCAGACGTTGCGGCCGGTTGGGCGGCCGTGGTGGTGTCCGGGGCACCGTCGGCGGAGGTATCGACGGGCGTCTCGGTCCGGGAGCCGCCGATGTACGCAATGATCAGCAGTGTGACGGCCACCCCGACGCCGACGAGCTTGCCGCGTTTCGGCGGCTCGACGATCGGGGCAGCTGGGACGTAGTGGCCGGTCATTGCAGCCTGGTGTTCGGCGTCTGTCCGCGCCGCGACCCGCAACTGTTCGATCCGCCGTTCCCTGGCTGCCACCACGTGCTGGCGGAACGCCGCGAAGTACAGACAGACTCCAGCCAGAATGAGCAGAAAGAGCCCGGTGAGAATGTCCAGCTCGACGAAGGCGGACGCCGCTGAGAGGACGAAAAGTGCTGCAAGAAGCCAACATACGACCCGTACGCTGGTTTTGATTTTGTTCACGGGAGACTCCCGAGAGGAGAGATCAGTGTGCTTGCTACATCGCTCCTCCGGTGATCGTCGTTACCGGAGGAGCGATGTCTGACAGGATCGCCCTCGCGTAGTCCTGCTCTGGATGTCGGTTGACCTCCGATCTGGGATCGTCGCCGGTGTGCGTCCATGGCAGCGGCGATCTCTCGCCGCATCGTGCCGCTCCTGACTGCGACGTGACCTGGTGGTATGACGGCGGCAGGCCGGTGGGCATCTGCCTTGCTCGGGTGTCGGGAGGAACGGCGGTCCCGGGCGTCCTGGCGCGTCGCCGCGGTGGGTGATGCTGGACGTGGCCACGCGGGTGCTGGCTACGGATGCATGCGGTGTTGCCCCCGCTCGGTGCGGTGACGGCGACGACTGCCGGTGTGGGCGCCGTTGGGTTGTTTGGGTTTCACCGTCCCTGCGACGCTCGTGTGCATTGCCGCGGCGTTGGGTCGCGGTACTGACGGGCACGGTGGCACTGGCGGCCCAGTGCATCAGCAGGCAGCAACCGCTCGGGTGTTCTCCCTCGTCGGCCACACCGGTACCGGTCGGGGCAGGCGTCCGGCGGCTACCGCGTGCGACCGAGCATCGGTGCAGTGCGCGTTATGCGAGGAGCGGGCCCGCGGTGCGTCAACCCCCGCCGGCGACCGACGACGGCGCTCGCGTTCTGGCCTTCTCGCTGCAGTCCGCCGGTGTGTCAGCCGGACGGAGGGCGGGAGTGGTGCAATGAAGGTGGGTGACGAGGTGAGTGAGCGATGAAGCAGGTCCTGAAGGCGGTGCTGGTGTGCCTGGTGGTCGGCGCCGCGGTGCTGGTGGTGTGGGTGGTCGCGTCGCGACCGCAGCCGCCCGAGCCGCCGCGCCCGCTGCCCGATCCCGCGGTCATGGTCCACGGCCGGCCGACGACGTGCAGTGAACTCTTCGGGCAGCCCTGTGATTTCGGGTTGCAGTCCGCCTTCAACCGGTGGGGGCCAGGCCTCGGCCCGTTCGTCGATTCTGGGGTCCTGGGCCCATACGCCGAGAGGATCGGGTTCGTGGCGTCGGCGAAGCTGAGTCTGGACGCCTGCGCACTGTCACACACCACCGGAAAGACGGTCCTCGAATTCGACGAACAAGCGCAACGGCAACACCCGGACGCCGGCAGCCCCGAGTTGTTTGCGTTCTGGAACCGGACCCGGCAAACCCTGTGCCCCCTGTGACCCGCTTGGTCGACGACGGCACGACGTCGGGCGATGGTGACGCCGGATCACTTGTCGCAGGCGATACCGTCCTTGTCCCGGTCGAGTTTTGTCGAGTAGCCGGGCTCGCCTTGGTAGATCGGCGCCGCCCCGGCTGCTTTCGCGTCGGCGCAGGACGCGTAGCTGACCGAGGATTGCGGGGCGGCCGGGATCACGGCGGGGGCGGGCGGGGGAGCAACGGCCACGGGTGTCGTGGGCGCGACCGGGGCGACCGGCGGGGCGACGGCCGGCGTTGTGGTTATCGGCAGGGCGGCGGTGGTCGTGGCGGGCGCCGCGCCCACGGCGGTCGTGGGCCGTGCGCTCGATGCGTCGACCAGCCGGGCCACCGAGGCCGTGGTGGTGGTCGACGTGCTGCTGGACTGCGCGCCGCCACCGCAGCCGCTGATGAGGGCGGAGATGGCCAGCGCTGCCATCCCCAGGGTTGTCTTCTTCATTCCGGCATGAAATCAGGCAAACAGGACGTTCGGTATCCGCTGAGTGACCGACAGACGACACAGAAGGCGCTCCGCGGACCGAGTATGTCGTTGCGGTTGTTTCGTTTGTTGCGTATATTTCGTTTAGGAGGTGTGGGATGTCCGCAGCGCATGATCAGCCGACCGTGGTCGAGCAGGAGCAGGCCCGGCAGGCCCTGCAGCTGCTTCGTGATGTCGATCCGGCGGGGGAGACCCTGGATGTGACCGTGGCCGGCACCGCGGAGTCGGTGCATCTTCCTCGGGCGGCGCTCGATCTGATCCGCGAGGTGTTGGCGAATATGGCCGCGGGGCAGGGGGTCACCGTGGTCCCGGCGCACGCGGAGCTGACGACCCAGCAGGCCGCGCAGATGCTCAATGTCTCTCGGCCGCATGTGATCAAGCTCCTCGACGAGGGGCACATCGAGTACCGGTTGGTCGGCCGGCATCGCCGGATTCTGGCATCGTCGCTGCTCTCCTATCAGCGGACGCAGCTGGGGGCCTCGCGTGCCGCCGCGGACGAGCTGGCGGCCCTGACGGAAGACCTCGGGCTGTACTGACGTGACCTTCACCGTGCTCTACGACGCGAATGTGCTGTACCCGAATGTGTTACGAGATGTGCTGATCCGGCTCGCGCAGACCGGCCTGGTGCACGCGCGGTGGACGGATAAGATCCTGGACGAGACGTTCGAGAACTTGGCCGAGGATCGCCCGGACATCCCGACAGCGACGTTGACGAAGCTACGGGAGCTGATGAACAGGGCGGTACCGGACTGCCTGGTCACCGGCTACGAGACACTCATCCCCGCACTCACGCTGCCGGATGCGGACGACCGGCATGTGCTGGCCGCGGCGATCCGCGCCGGCGCCCAGGTCATCGTCACCGCGAATCTGCGGGACTTCCCCGACGCGGAGCTGGCGCAGTTCGGCATCGAGGCCAAGCATCCGGACGAGTTCGTGATGGATCTGTTCCACCTCGACGGGGTACGGGTCCATCAGGCGGTCAGCGCGACGGCCGCGGCGTGGCGTCATCCACCGGGGACCCCCGCTGATGTGTGCGACCGCCTTGCGGCGGCGGGGTTGCCTATTTCCGCGGCGGCGCTCCGCCGCTGAGCGGCGCCAACGACCACTCCGGTGGCGGCTGCTGTTGCCACTGCTGTGGACGCGGTCCGTCAGCTGGTCGGCCCGGTTGCGGCGCCCGCCGGCCAGTTGCTTCTGCTTTGGAAATATTGGGTGGCTTCCGGGGTTTCGGTGTATTCGAGGAGGTTGCCGACGTGGGCGGCGAGGACGTCGCGGACTTGGGCGGGGGTGGCGAAGAAGAATTCGCGGCGCAGGTTGGCGTGGTTGAGGCGTTGCCCGGTGAACGCGTTGTGCAGTGCGTTTTCGAGTGTGATGGCGTCGTCGGAGAAGTACAGGGCGTGGGTGTCGAAGGGGAAGGGCACGGAGGCGCTGCCGAGTTCGCGGACCCGGTCGGTGGGGTCGAGGCGTCGGGTCATGCCGATCTTGACGACGTTGGGGCCGAAGGCGCCTTGGTTGCTGATGACGTAGACGTAGCCGGCGCGGATGTTGGCTTGGCGGTAGTCGTTGTCCTCGATCGCCCGGTCCAGGTCGGCGAGCTTGTCGAGGATCCGCTGCTTTTCCTGCGGGTCGGCGGTGTCGAGGGAGGTGAGCACGTTCTGGTAGTGGGCGCGTTCCTTGTCGAGTTTCTCGCGTTGGGCGGCGAGTTCTTGTTCGACTTTGCGTTCCTCGCGGAGGCGTTCGCGTTCGGCGCGGGCGGCTTCTTTCTCTTCCTGCACTTTCATCATGTAGTCCGCGGTCAGTTCGAGCTCACGGATCCGTAGGGCGTGATAGGTGTCGGCGACGTGCATTTGCATGATGTCGCCGAGTTTGGCGATCGTCGTTGCTGCTTTGTCGAGGCGTTTGACGGCGGTGGCGAGGTTGCCGGCGCGGATGGTGCGGACGCAGATGTCGGCTTCGGCGTTGTAGGCGCGCAGCATCAGTTTCGTCAGGTCCGCGGTCATCTTGCGGCCCTTGGCGAGGGAGTTGTTGAAGCTGAACATGTTCGACGCGTCGATCGCCTCACCGCTGGTGACCGCGTCCTTGATCGCGGCCTGTATGTCGGTGAGTTGGTCGCGGTAGGCGGCGGCGTTCTCGAGGGGGTGGTGGTAGGTGTAGATGCCGACTTCCTGCAGCACCAGGCGATCGTCGGTCTCCACGATGCCAGGATCGGCACCGCCGCCCGTGGGCGCGAGGCCGTGGGCGGACTGCGCGCCGGCGCGGTGGGCGTTCTCGGTCGCCTGCGCGAGGTCGCGTTCGAGACCGGCGATCCGGTCGAGCAGGGTATTGGCCTCGCGTTCTTTGACCACGAGCATCTCGCGGAGCGCCTTGATGGTGACGCTGGGATCCGGACTGGTCATCTGATAATCCCCTTTCCGCCGTTAGCCACGGACGCCGCGCGTGTTGGCGACCGGAACCAGGTCGTGCGGATTCTTGGACACCCCGGCACGCAGGTGGTCCAGGGTGGCGCGGGCCTCGACCCGAGACAGATCGAGGCGGGTGAAGGTGTCCCGGTCGGTGGCCAACTGCACCAGGGTGAGGGTGGTGTCGTGCCCGGTGCCGGGGTCGATCGCCCTGGTGCCGAGTTCCATCGAGATCGTCGCGATGATGCCGTCTCGGTCGGCCTCGAAGATCTCGTGGACGGTCCGGATGGCCACTTCGGAGACCGCCTTGGCGTAGCGGTCCTTGCGGGCCTTGACGGTCAGCGGGGTGCTGGTGATCGAGTCACTTGCCTTGACGTACTTGAACGCCTTCTCCGCCGGGAGGGCAGCCGGGGCCGGAACGGTGACGGTCAACCGCAGTTCCCGATCCGCCGGGTCGAACGCGAAGTCGTGCTCGACGGGGAAGCAGTCCGGGTACACCGAGTTCCCGAGCACGATGGACACGTACTCCTCGAGCGCCCATGGCTCACGCTCCTGCAACGCCACCATCAGTCGCTCGAGTTTCACATTCGCCGACAGCACCGATTCCCGCCGCTCGCGGCATTCGCGCTCGTACTGCTCCTGCGCGGCCTGCAGTTTCTGCGCACGCTCGGCCTCGATCCGCGCATATGTGTGCTCGTTCTCCGTCTCGACCCGGGTGCGGTCGGCGAGCAGCCCCTGCCAATGGTGATGCTGCTGCCAGAACAACGCCTGCGCGTCGGAGATCGCGGACGCGTGCTTCTTCTTGCCGCCGAGCGCCGCCCCGAGCCCGGTCGGGGCCGGGGGCTCGGTGTAGACGGGCTCCGGCGGGTAGGGCAGCGGATCGGGGCGCCGGGTTGGGGTGGTCAGATCGGGCCGGTCGAACGGCGGGTGTGCGATCTGCTGCCGCAGCGCTGCCAGGTCGACGTAGTCGTCGACCGACAACGTCGCCGACAGGAGGCTGTCGATGGCCTCGGACTGCTCTGCCAGTTCTGTGTTGAGCCGTTCGACCTCCGCGAGCCGTGCTTGTTCGTGCAGCCGGGCGCGTTCCTTCGCCGCATGGGCGGCGTCGGACGCGGCCATCCGGGCGCTGGCGGCCTGGGCGCGTTCGAATTCCCGCTGGGCGCGCTGCGCTTCGCGGACCGCGCGGGCGTGTGCCTGGGCGGTCGCCCGTTGTTGCTGGCGTTGCCGTTGCTCGGCGAGCCGCGCCTGGTGTTGCATCTCCGCGAAGAATCCACGTCGCCTGGCCATACCTGGGCCCCCTTCAGTTGAACAGTGCGTCGATCGCTGCATGTCGTCGATGTGAGCTTCGCAGCTCAAGTGGTCCGGCAGTGCGTCAATGCGTAGATGATTGATACCAAACAGCCCGCACACCAACGCGCTGTCGATCGAACGATCGACGCGGGCGCGCTGCAATGGAGTGGGCGGCGGAGCAGACACCGATCGACGCGGACTATCCGCACCGGCACCAAGGGCAACGCGGCCGCTCGTGAGGTGCGGATCCGTGTCAACAATCGGGAAACCAGCTCCGTGGTACGGGGATGACAAGATCGATGGTGGGCTGTCGCGATCAGCTGGGCATCGCTCGCGACGGCGAGTAGGGCGCCGGAAAGCGAGGTGGCGATCTATTGGCAATCAACCATCATCGAACAGTTCAAGCGTGTCCTGAGCGATCCGACAGGCAGGTGATGCAAGGCCCGCCATTGGCGAGCACCCACAGGACTATAAGGCAAGATGTTCGCTCGTGAGCAAGACAGACGGCCGGCAAAGTCGACGTGCGGCGTGGTGGACCGACATGAGGTGCGTCCACCGAGCGTTCTTTGTCAGCGCCTCGGTGGTCATGGTTGCTGGTGTCATCGCAGTCGTGTGCGCCGACCAGGACCTGACCCTCGACCTCGCTGCAGGGGCCGGGATTCTGCTGTCGGCGGCGGGGGTGATGGCTGCAATCGTCATTTTCGCGCGCCAATCTAAGCAGGGGGAAGCTGATCGCCTGTTCCACGAAAAGTTCATGGAAAGAACGGAAGGGTCGCTTGGTGAGTTGAAAGATCAGCTGGAACTTCGAGAGCAGATCGGTGCGGGTGCGGCCAAGCAGCTCGACGATGAGGACGCGACTACTGTTGAATTCAGTGGTACCGGAGCGGAGGAGGGGGTTCGTTCACAAGTCGATGCCGGATTCGGCTCAGAGGGAACTCATTCTGCTTCGGTAGGTGCGATCGAAGCCGATTTCCCGGCGGATTCGCTAGGCCTGGAAACCCAGGACGGGAGTGTGATCGTGTATGACCCAAAGGACGTCAAACTCTGGATGATTGGGGAGGTCGTCGATTTCTGGAAAAGGCAGGAGACGACTGGCCGGTGGAATCTGAGCACCCTCAAAGGCGCCGCACAGAAGAAAGGACACAGTCGCAATTCGTGGTTCCTAGTGTTCGAGAACCCAGATTCGAAGGAGTTCGACTACTACCGTGTGAGCACCGGAGGTCGGGGCAAGAAGACTCCGACGGTTACTCCGACCCCCCACGACGATGTAGCAGCGATAATGTACGGGAACAACGGATAGCGCTCTCTGGCGCCCGGTCTGGTGGCCGCGATTCCAATAAGAGATGGATCCGACGCGGGCAGGCAATCGGTCGTACGCTGGACGATAGAGGCCCGGATTCTGATATGGGTGCCGTGAACCTCCTCGGCGAAGGCATCGGCATTAGCCCGTGGAATAGCGTCCGCCGAGGGAACAGCGTCCGCCTTCGTTTTCGGTGTAGCCGCTACCTGAGCTCGCAACCAGATCAGATCCTAGTCGGGCGGGGCCCACAATCAGCGGCGATGAAGCGGAGTGCCGAATCCCGAATCCCTGACCGCTGCCAATGCAAAGATGAACAAGACGGACCCCCAACGTGTAGTCGTCTGCCTTGCGGCTCTTGTGCTGGTCGGTGTCGATGACCAACCGGACCATGAACGGCTGGCAAAGTTACTCGTTCTCGCGGAGGAAGCCTCGAAGAGATTTGTAGGTGCGAGCCCGCGCAACCATCTGGCTGCCGCCGCGAGCGAACTTTCTCAGCTATGGCTTCTGCCAACCCAAAGGCCGTACTGGACATTCTCAGGCACAGTCAAACCAATACTGATGACATCTCCGACAATTAGTCTGCACATACGTGATATGCGATGCGGAAGAAAATGTTAACGACAACCGGCGTCGAGATACCTTGATATACAAGGTCTTTCAGTCACGTTAGTACCCCTGTTTTCGTTGGGGCGCGGCAGGATGCGGTGTCGGTGGTGTCGACGTGCCCCTTGGCCGAGGGCGATGACCATAGCGACCAATTCTTCTTCCTGCCTTTGGGTCAATCGGACCGGGTCCGGGTCGCCGACTGTCGCTGCGTTCGCCATCGGGCAATGATCTACTAAAGATGTTTCGTTAATTGAGTGAGTGGTGATCATAAGGAAAGTCCGGTGTGGTTGAGGAAGCTGTGACACAGGTCGTAGCTCGAGCCGATCCGAGTCAGCCCGGACTCGGTCGCCACACGGACCTCGTCGAGTGTATCGGGGCACAGGTTGGCGAGTTCGGTGGATTTCATGTTGCCCCATGCTTGTTCGATCGGGTTGAGCTCGGGTGCATACGCAGGGAGGCGTTCGACGTGGAGCCAGCCGCGTTGGGTGGCCAGCCACGCGGTCATCGCCTTGGATCGGTGGGCCATGAGCCCGTCCCAGATCAGGATGACCTTCTGACCGGCGAAGTGGGCGCGGAGTTCGGCGAGGAACTCGATCAGCTTGTCGGTGTTGTAGGCGCCGTCGGTCATGGAGAACACGAACGCGCTTTGGCTGCGATCGGGCCGATACGCCAGCACTCCGGCCATGGACATGCGTTTCCAGGAGAACCGGTGATGCAGCACGTGAGAAATGATCAGAACCTGTGGATCCCGGGAGGGCGTGCCTTCCCGGAAGATGATCTGCGAGGTATCCGAACTCTGATCAAGACCAGCGCGCCAACGCTGGCGGGAAGGTACGCCCGTGCTCACGGTAGTACACGACGACGACCAGTCCAACGACGACAGCGGGCGGTCGCTGCTGGATGAGATCGTCCGCGAGGGTGCCCGGCAGATGCTCGCCGCTGCGTTGCAGGCCGAGGTCGCCGACTACATTGCCCGGCATGCCGGTGAGATCGACGAGAACGGCTACCGGCTGGTGGTACGCAACGGCTACAACCAGGAGCGTGAGGTGCTGACCGCCGCGGGTGCGGTCACCGTCAAGGCGCCGCGGATCAACGACAAGCGCATCGATCCCGACACCGGTGCACGGAGGCGGTTCTCCTCCGCGATTCTGCCGGCATGGGCCCGCAAGTCCGCGCAGGTGTCCGAGTGCTGCCGCTGCTGTACCTGCACGGACTGTCGACCAGCGACTTCGGCCCCGCCCTGGAGCAGTTCCTCGGCTCCGGTGCCGGCCTGTCGGCGGCCTCGATCAGCCGGTTGACCGCCCAGTGGCAGGACGAAGCGAAGGCCTTCGCGCAGCGGGATCTTTCGCAGGCGGATTACGTGTACCTGTGGGTGGACGGCATCCACGTGAAGGTACGGCTCGACCAGGAGAAACTCTGCCTGCTGGTGATGATCGGGGTCCGGTCCGACGGCCGCAAGGAACTCGTCGCCCTCACCGACGGATACCGGGAATCGACCGAATCCTGGGCGGACCTGCTGCGGGACTGCCAGCGGCGCGGGATGCGGGCCCCGGTGCTGGCGGTCGGTGACGGTGCCTTGGGGTTCTGGCGGGCCCTGCGCGAGGTATTCCCCGACACCCGCGAACAGCGGTGCTGGTTCCACAAGCAGGCGAATGTTCGTGCTGCGCTGCCGAAGTCCGCGCATCCTGGCGCGTTGGCGGCGATGAAGGAGATCTACCTCGCCGAGGAGGTCGACAAGGCTCAAGTGGCGATCAAGGCGTTCGAGTTCGATTACGGCGCGAAGTACCCGAAGGCGGTCGCGAAGATCGTCGACGACGCCGACGTGCTGCTCGAGTTCTTCCGGTATCCGGCCGAGCATTGGGCGCATCTGCGCACGACAAATCCCATCGAATCTACCTTTGCGACAGTACGATTGCGGACCAAGGTGACCAAGGGTCCGGGTTCGCGGGCGGCCGGGATGGCGATGGCCTACAAGCTGATCGAGGCGGCACAGGCTCGGTGGCGGTCGGTGAATGCGCCGCATCTGGTGGCGTTGGTGCGGGCCGGTGCGCTGTTCCACAAGGGCAAGCTCCTCGAGCGGCCAGTCGAGATCACCCCGGAACCGTCACCGGACACCCCGGTGACGGAGGTCGCCTGACGGCCTCTGATCCACAGGTTTTGACAATTCCTCTGCAGCACGGGTGTGAGGCCTTTGGGCGCCCAGGTTGCGCGGATGACCGGCAGCAGCGACACACCGCTTTCGTCCTGGAAGCAGATCCACGCACCTCGGCGCCGCGCTATTTTTTATCCGCGGCCACTCGTTCTCCCGCCAGGCGACGATGGCGTCCTCGTCACGTTCGACTGCCCGCCGTGCCGGCCGCTGCCGGCTCCAGCCCAGTCGGGTCCGCAGGATCGTCCACGTCTGAGTGGGTCCGTAGGTCACGCCGGTGAGCCGCTCGATCACGATCGCGACCCGGCCCAGGGTCCACACCCCGGTCGCGAAGCCGTGAGCTTGGGGTCCTTTGAGTAATTCCTCTCGGATCACGGCGATCTGGGCGTCATTGAGGCGGGGTCGGCGTCCAGCGCGACCGGCACCTTCCAACGCCTCGTTGCCCCCTTCGATCCACTGTCGATGCCAGCGTGAGGCGGTCTGCTGGGAGACCTCCAACTCGACCGCGACATCGACCTGCCGCCGCCCAGCGGCGAACATCTCCGCAGCCCGCATCCGCCGATCACGCAACGCCTCGAGATCCCGGCGACCGCCGCGCTGCTTGACTTTCCGGGCATCCGAGCCCTCGCCCGAACCGGTTTCCCTTACCTGCCATTCATCAATGATCCAGCAGCACAGTGTGAATCCCGTTCAACGACACGCCCTATTACCGAGACATCTCTAATCGCCTGAAGATGAGTGACCGTCCTGCGGGTTTCCGTGCCTCCAGTCTGGGCCACCCCCGAACTCGCTCCAAGCCTGGCCGTCGCGACCGGACCCGGTCGGACGTCCCGGGATCAAACGCGGCGACCTCACCGGACTCACCGTCGGCGGCAACCTTCGACAGGCGATCTGGTTGTACGAAGGTGACCTGCGAGGTGAGGATCGTGACGGCGTGGCCGGGACCAGGTCAGGTCTCGAAGTCGTACACCCTCGTCCTTGCTGTTAGTGGCTGCCCGTCGGATTCGCCGCCGCCAGCTCCTGGCTGTGTAGCTCCGCGGCAGCGGAGATCAGCTCCTCCATGGTTTCGGCTTGGACACGAACGGGTTCCCACGGTTCTCCATGAACTAACAGAAGCTGGTGCTGGCGTCCTTTGATGAATGCGGCGAAGGCACCGGGTGTGGTTCCGATTCCTGTCGCGAAGTGCTGGGTGAAGAATATCCCGTTTCCGGGCGTGGGCTCGAATGATGCACGGATGATTGCGTGGTGGTCGTATCCGCACTGTTCGAACGATCGCGGCCATCTGGGTAGCGGCCGGGCGACATGCCAATCACCGTGAGAATCCGCCGCGCCGGTGACAAACCGCGGACGATACCTGTCACACAGCAAACTGCCGACGGCCGTGACGATCTGGAATCGAAGGAGGCGGAAGTCGGGTTCACGGCCGACGGCGGTGGTCTGTCTCGCAGGACGGCCTGACTGCGATCTCCGAGGCTTCTGAACGACGGAGCCCCGACTCGCGTTGGGCATCGGTGGCATATGTTCCGCGCGAGTATTCATTCGAGATGTCGCCGCTCTGTGCGGGTGTGGCCGAACTTCCAGGTACCCGATCCGTATAGAACAGCTGTCGTATCGATTTCGGTCCAGTCACCAGCCAAACCTGGTTGGGAATCGTTTGAACTGAAGAGCTGCTTCTCGCCCAAATGGCCGAAGACAATTGACCATTGGGCTGATTCGAGTACGTTTGTCAGCCACGTGTGGCGGACGAGTAGTGCGGCGTGTTTTTGGTCGGCGGTATCTAAATATTGGGCGGTGACTTGACGATCGGCGTCGAGCCATTGTCGCGTGCGGTTCAGCCAGGTCAGCTGGCCGGCTTCGAAGAGTTCGAGCGATGGCATCCAGGCGTTGACTGCCTCGTCGATGGAGCAGTCGAGGACAACCGACTCCCAGCAGTATTCATTCCACGTGGGATAGACCGGTTTCGGAAGAGGCTTGGCACCATGTCCGGTGTCCCATTCTTGGGGATACTCGTTGGCCGACGCTCCCCACGGCATCTCGCCGAGATAGACCACCGAGGTTGGGCTGCTTCCCTCTGGCATCCATCTTCCCATTAGCGAGTTCTCTGATAAGAACTTGTAGACCGACGACGTATTTGATTTCGCAACAAGCCAACTGTAGATGTGGCTCCCTTGTTGGCGACGGTTGCGGTCAGGATCCTCCCCTCCGAGGGGATCCTCCTCTTCCCAATTGTGTGTCGAGTGAAGTACCACCCATGCGCTACCGTCAGGAGCGAATCGCTTGAGGTGTGGTTCAATTTCGACTATGCCATCCGGGCGCGCAGCCCAGTCGCAGTCTGCTGGAGGATCGGACCGACGATAGTCGGGCCCGTCCGGGAGCCACCAGTGTGTGCTGTCGTCGGTGGGGAACGTCGTCTCGAATCGCGTCTGCCGACGGGTACTCGACAACAGTGGCGACGGCGGCAGGGTCGGATCGATATCGCGTCCATGAATCTGCCAGGCGCCTCGATAAGCGCTCTCGTTGTCGCCCAGTCGTCGTCGAGGGTGGTAATTATCGGCGATCCGCGCTAGCAACTCGCGCAGCGCGATCCACTGATACTTCTTACCGAAGCGTTCGGGTTTGTGGCCTTCTCTGCCACGTGAGGAGATGGTGGCATCGAACTCGGCGAACAGTTGCGGAGTCCATCCCAATTGCAGCACCCTTCGGAAGATCCATGTCTTCGCGGAGTCGTCGGGGAACTCCGTACGTGGCTGAGTTTCAGTCTGGTCTGGCGTGCGTGGGGAATTCTCCTCCGGGTCTTTATCTCCGGCGTCCTCTCGTTGAGCCCTACTCTGCAGCGCGGCAAGTCTCTGACGGATGTCGTCAAGGGCGGCCTGGGCGGGCGGAGGGGGAGGCGAGGGATAGGGTTCGTCTACGGGGTACCGGCTGAAATGCCGGACGTCGGGGCCGACGACCTTCACGCCGAAGTCGCCAAGGCCACAGATGGACATAAGAATACTCGAGTACCCGGCCTGCGCTGTGGATCCCGTCGCGCGCGGACCATATACGGCAAATAGCTCGCTCTCGGTAGGCGCGTCCAAGGTCAGCGGCGACCGCGCCGACTGGGGAAGCTGATCGGCCGCGTCACGGTCGAGCATTCCCGCTCGTACGCACCATTCCACGGTACCGTTCAGTGCGTCTCGGGCCAGCAAATCGGGTGCGGAGCGCCGGGCGACCGCTGCGGCCATGCACCGCACAACCTCGACCGCATCCTGTTGAATCGATGTTTCCGACGTGATTAGCGCACCATGGGTGATCACGCAGAGGCGTTCGAAGATGTAAGGGTCGTCGACTGCGCTGAACCGTTCATACAGATTCTTGAGGATGTCTAGACGGTGCGAGAGCAGCCGAGAGAGCGTCTTTGTGATGTGATCGCGCATCGGGCGATGCGGTGTTCCTAGCATCCAGACCAGCACAATCGCGACTCGCTCGACGACATCGTGCGGGTAGTTCTCGTGGTCCGGCCGTGCGGCCCATCGGATGATTCTGCCGAGGGCGCCGGCATTCATGTTGTGATACAGGGAGATTCCCCATGAAGCGTCGCGCTCGGGCATTGCGGTCTGATCGAGAAGTCGGTGAAGGTAGTCAACATCAAGGCGATGGCCCGGATGGACGGACAGCTCGACCAGCGTTTGCGCCGCCAACTCGCGCATCGACGGCGGCAGTCCAGCCAGTTGCTCGAAAAGCTCGACGGTGTCAGTGGTGATGGCGTCACCACTGCGCGTTGGCAGGCTGCGTAGAAATGCCTCATGCCACTGCTGTTGGTCGAGCGGATCGAGGTTCCACGTCGTTGTTTTGAGCAACTCGACGCCAAATCGTTCGGGTATTAGCACTGACAGTGCCTCGATGACACCCGAGGACGATGCACTGATGGTGGACGCGGCTGCGGCGAGCTGTGAGACCGTCGTGATAGTGGAGAGAATCTCTTCGGCGATCATGTAGTCGGAGAACCGTTGATAGCTGAGCTTGACAACTTCGGTCGCGACGAACTCGGTGCCGTCATCGATGTCGATGATATCGGCCGACAGCAATCCTTCCGACAGGAGTTCGCCGAACAAGGTTCGTGGCCACGACTGCAGATGAGACGCAAGCGCCGTGATGTGCTCTTTCGCCTCGGATCGTGGAATCCAATCCTGTCTGTGTTCAGTGAACTCCTTTGCCATGAGGCTCATGCATCGCTGCACGAGACGATCGGATTCATCCAGCTCTAGCGTTCTGGACACCTTCTGATTGACTTTGTCCAGATACCGGTCGAATAGGGTACTGACGGTTATAGCTCGCTGGTTCGCCGGCGGGGACCAGCCGTTTTGCACGGTCTCGCAGTACAGCTTGAGGAACAGCGGATTCGACATGTCCTGACCGACCAACGGTAGCTGTGGTGCCGGCAGCTGATAGTGCGCGAAGAACGTCTCCGCAGCCAACTGCTCGACACCGGCGAAACCTTGGTGCTCGACGGTGGGTAAGTCGGGAGCGGCGGCGCCGAGCACGATGTCGCGATAAGTTGTGCGAACCGACACTGCCACGACAATCCAGGGAGCGTGGTGGCGGATCTCGGCGAGCAGGGTGGGGAGCTCGGTCTGCCAGCCACGCGCCTTATCGGACTCGTTGATTCCGTCGAGTAACAGCACGAAGGGGCGTTCGTACGCCTCCGCGGCCGATGCCATTGCCTGGAGCATCGTCACCCAACCCACGGTCTCCATACCGAGTCTTCGCGACAACTCGCTGAGCACATCGCTCCCGGTCAAGCTGCTTCCCATGATCAGCGCCGTGGGTTGACCGTCGCGCAGTAGCCGGTAGGCGGCATCGACGAACAGATGGGTTTTTCCCTGGCCGGCATCACCGGTAACGATCAGCGCACGTTCGTGCGCCGCCTGTGCCGCTCCCGATCGGAGATAACCCTGGACATCGAAGAGCCTTTCAAGCATCGAGTTCGCCTTGAGCGACACAGATTCATCGCCACATTCATCGATGACCCGGTCCACCTCATTAACACATCGCTGCAGAGCGTCGCGCAGATCGAGGGGAGCCGCCGGTGCATCGGCATCGGCATATCTCGCGAGCATCGCGCGGCACGACTGGATGGCTTCACGCAACGCGTCGTCGAAACGAACGCGCAGCAGCCCGTTAGCCGCCGAGTTAAACGACGTCTGCAACAACTTCCGATCGCGGCGAAATCGCGGTGCGCGCGCGAGTCCGTCGATCGCCGCCGCGATCGGCATCTCGATGTGCAGCTCCTCTGAGTAGCGAGGTCCGGCGACAGCTCGCGCCGAGTCGACCCGCTGGCGACACCAAGACAGCGACAGCACATCCTGATCCCAGAAGAACCAGGCACGTCCGCGATTGCTCGGGTCGTTCAACCGGGTCAGCAAGTCGCCACCAGGCCACAGCAGAATCTCAATGCGCTCGGATCCGGGCACCTTCGCCTCGCGCTGGTCGCGCCACCGTTCGAACTTTTCGACAGCTGAGGATCCGGTACGGCGGCCTCTCGTCTTCGGCACGACATCGGGCAAATCGAACGGGATGCAGAACGTCAATCGCACGCAATTGGGTCGCTCAGCGACAACCGTCTCCAGAGTGTCGGTGGCGAGCTTGAGGAAGTCGTCGATCCCGAAGGTGTACTTGACCTGCCATCCCCACTCGGTGTCATCCTCATGGCGAACGAACCACTCGTACCCACGGTCAGGGTTGCCGACCTTCCACAGGATGGCCCCGTCGGGGGTGGGATCGCGCAACTGATAGCACAACTCCTCGAACGCATCGGGCTGCGATCCATTCCAGGAGCGGATGCTGCGGAAACTGTCCAAGCTCAGCACTCTCGATCACCACTGACGCAGCTGAAATGATCGATTAGATCGCCGTCGAGACTCATATGTGGACTGTAGCGACAACATCGGACCGGACCTTCACTTGTACCATTTGTGGAGTCAGTTCCCGTTTCGGTCTCGCGCTGTGTCGTCGGCACAATCGGGGCTACGCCAGACGGGCCGCCGCCTCCCCGGTCCGTGATGCATATCGGCCACCGATAGCCTGGCACAGGATGGATTGCATCGTCTTTCGTATGCTTGATCGCATCTTCGAGCCCGTACGCCCCGTGAATGAGTCGATCGTCGGGTACGTCGAGCGTTGTCAGGGGCCGGGTGCCCAGGTACCGGTCCCGGTGCGGCCGTTGCTGACGCAGAACAGGTCCTGGCCTTCGGGGGAGATGGCGATCCCGGTGGCGGCGGGATTGCAGCTCTCGCCTTCGGCGGCTTGGCCGATGATCGGCACGGACCTCACCCAGTGTGGGTGGGTGGATCCGGCGTAGGTGCATTTGAGGAAGGTGCCGTCGGCGGAGGTGGCGTGGTTGTCGACGGATGGATCGCAGTCGCCGTTGACCATGGGGGATGTGGCCGGCTCGGGCTCGTCGACAGTGGTGATGGCCTCAGGCTCGGGTTCGGTGGTCGCCGCAGCGGGGGAACGAGGGCGGGCGGAACCGGGGGCGTCGGCGTAAGGCTCGGGGCCTGCGCGGAGGGGAGGGTGTAGCTGGTGGCCGGCGACGAGTCCGTGACCGCGTCCGAGAGGGAGGTCCCGGCCGAGTACAGGATCGTCCCGGCGGCAAGTGCCTCCAGGATCCCCAGGATGAGTGCCGCGACCGCGATGGTCCGCCCGGACAGTCGCCAGAACGCGAGAATGCCGAAGACGATCGCCACGGGGAACAACCCGAGCAGCGCGGCAACGAGGGCGATCACGGCGTACGGGTTGATCGGATCAGGATGCGGCGTCGAAGCTGGTGCCGATGTCGGCCCCTTCGCCAAATCGACGGTCATCGCCCATCGCCCCAAGTGTCGACGACACGATCGCACTCGTTGCACATGGTCATCGGCCCTCCGGTAGCAACAAAGTTGGAGACGACGATTGCATCCCCGGGCTGCCGATCCTAAGTCCGCCGGCAGTGCGTGTATGCGGCGGCCGGGTGATGTTCATTCACGTGAATGACACCGTCAGGGGCGCATTTTGGGTATGAACAACACAGAAAGCCCCAGCGTCCGGAGGCAGTGGACCTCGGCCCCGCACACGATCGTGTAACCCGCTCTCCGTGGTTGCCGCGGCACGAACGGTTGGTCGGATGCATCGGCATGCCTGATGGACTGGCATGGGTGGGTGGTCGCTAGTTCCCAGGGGGCGTCGGTGGCCGAATCGGCGGCACATCAACGAAGCCTCCCGGAGCGGTCACATACATCAGAAGTCGTCTGCGGGAGAGCCGGTTTGATCTGGTTCTGTGCGTCAGCGGGTTGGAATGTTTATGCCGGATCAAACCAGACAACTCGATGAAGCGGTATAGATCGAATGAATGTATCTGCGTGTAACTCGAATTGATTCTGGCGATGCCGGTCTCGGAGGTGCGTCGGGTGCTTGCGATCGCCGCCGGTAGGGGTGACGGCGCGCCGACACCGGGCCGTTCTGGCGCCGGATCGAGCAACTCGAAGGAGTCCGACAGGCCCGGGCCTGATGTCATGGCTCTCGCGGATCCCGCGACCTGGGCCCGTGGGAGAATGGAGCGAGTCAAAATTGCTTTGACCTGCACCTATTCATGGTGCTGGGAAGATCTAAGCGCCATAAGTGGTCAATTTGGCGATAATTGTGATTACACTAGGTGTATGACACAACGAGAACGATCGACGGCAGACCATGCGCACTGACTTTTAGTCCGACAATGCCAACTGTCTTGACAAGAGCCTCAGGTTTGGCTGAGGACCCTTGTCGGTCCATCTCGAAGAGGTTCACACATGCCTACTGATCTGTTGACACGTACAAGCGAAGACACCACCAGGCTCGAAACCCACGAAGTTGCCAAGTATCTACTTGACCACTTCGGTCGCACCTTCACTGCGTTCGTGGCCGGTTCCCGGAGTCGGGCACTACCAGCGCGTTGGGCGCTGGCTCCAGGGGAGCCGAACCACGTCACCCCGGCTGTGGACAAGGTGCGCCGATTGCGCGCTGCCCACACTCTCGCTACGGCTATCGACCAGAAAGAAAACGACCAAGTGGCCAGAGCATGGTTGATCGCGGCCAACCCGCGACTTGGCGGCGCGTCCCCCGCAGAGCTGATACGCGAAGATGAGATGCAGCGCGTATTTGCAGCGGCGAAAGCGTTCCTCGAAGGAAGCTACAACGCTTAAACGGACTCTGCCAAGCGGAGACTGGCGGATGGTGCTGTCCCGTCCCGCCCTATACTGTTGATCTTGGTATAGGGCGGCGGGAGACCGGTGACACAGACAGCAACAACCAGTGCGGGCAGTGGAGAGAAGCGCATCTGTTCGCGCACCGGTCTACAGATCGTTCCCAGTGTCGGCCAAACGGTCTACCGTATCGGCGAGACCGAGTGGGGCCCGATGAACCCGCTGAAGCGTCCCCGGAGCGATGATCGGGGATCGTGGTCGCGCTGGGATGTCCCCGGACACCGCACCCTCTACGCTGCCAGCGAGGAGACTGCAGCGTTTTCCGAGGTCATCAGTTACATCGAGCCGGGCTTGCCCGCCACGCCGATGGGCGAGCTGTTCGATGACGTCGGTGATGACGACGCCGAGACCCTCGATGCCCAGATCGCCGCGGAGCTCCCTCGGCACGGCTCGATGCTGATCCCGTCAATCTCCAAAGGGTGGCGACAGGCTCGGTCTATCTATACCCTGCGTCTTCCCTGGCAGGGTTGGTTCGTGGACGTGACGGCGGCGCAGAGTATCTCGACCATCCAAGCGGAACTGCGTGACACCCTGGAGAGGCTCGGGGTCAGCGAACTCACCTTGGGCGTGATCACCGGAAACCTCGACAAGATGATCACCACCACGATCGCTGAGTGGATCCGTTCTGTTGTTCTCGACGATGGATCACTTCCGCACGGGATCGTGTACCGATCGAAATGGGGAGCCGATTGGCCCGCCTGGGCGATTTGGCTCCGCAGAGTCGATGACGGACTCGACCCCGCATCTGAACAGCTGACGTCCATCGGCCAAGAAGGCATCGGGATCCATACCAAGACGCTGGTGGACGCGGCCAGGCTCCGCAACATGCGGATCTACTGACGCGAGGATGGGCGGCGACCACCGACTGTTCCTGAACTTGTAATGAGGTAACGGATGCCAAGTAACCAGTCGACGGGGATTTTCACCGACACACCGATCACAGACATCACCCTGGACCGGCTCGATCGAAAAGCGTTCGCCGCCCAGGTTGCACGTCGTATCGGAACGGCGGGGAGCGGCCCGAGTGTGACCTTCGGGTTGACCGGTGCATGGGGCAGCGGAAAGTCGTCCGTCCTACGCATGATCGAGCAGCAGATGCCGCAGTCGTGGTCGGTTCGGTACTTCACGCCATGGGCCGCCTCCGACCCGGCGACGCTCATGGCAGAGTTCTATGCCGTGATCGGCTCCGCTCTTCCCAAGAAGACACTCGCGAAGGTCTCGAAGATGTTCGAATCGATGGCCCCAGTCGCTGCCGGTGCCGTCGCGGGCGTGCCCATGGCCGGCCACGGCTTGAAAGCGCTCATCGAAAGGGGCGCAAAAGCCCTCGATAAACCATTTCGCGAGCAGTTCGAGTCCGCGTCGAAAATCTTCGCCGACTCCGGCCTTCAGGTCCTGGTAATCGTCGACGACATCGACCGACTCCACCCCGATGAACTGAATGCCGTTCTGAAGACCGTGCGACTACTGGGCAACTTCCCCGGCATCCACTACCTGCTGGCATACGACCAAGACACCGTGTGCGAAGTCCTCGCAAAAACTCGGATCGCGGCGAACACCGACCGTGCACTGCAATTCCTCGAAAAGATCGTGCAATACCCGTTCGACCTCCCGCCCTTGCAGCATGGCCACCGTCTCCGCGACCTCACCGAGGCGCTACAGGCTCTCGAGATCGATCGTAATCTCGGCGCGATCCTGACCGGGCGCAGCCAATTCGGATCGTCACCCGCGAACAACCTTCTCGACCTTGTTCCAGACGTCGACCTGGCAACCATACGTGCGATCCACCGCCTCGTTGCGCAGTTCGACACCACGCTGATGGTGATCGGCACGGAGGACATAAATGCCGAGGATCTTCTTCTGCTGACGTTCCTTCGATTGCGCTATCCCACGCTCTACCGTCAGATCGCACGGATGAAGACGGACCTGACAGACACCCGCACGCGATCGGGAAATCAACAGGTCGACTGGTCGCCGATTCTGACGGACGTGGTGCCACAGGGTACCGACGAACAGCGTGAGCGCTTGAAACTCCTACTCGGATACCTGTTTCCCGCGACAGCATCACGAGGACTGGTTGGTCGTTCCATTGGAAGAGGCCCCGGCAGAAAACGGGTTTCCGAACCCGCGTACTTCGATCGGTACTTCGTGTTCGGAATTCCGCTCGGCGATATCAGCGACACTCAAGTCCTGCGGGGCTTGTCCGAGATGGCTAGTACGGGACAACTCGACCCCGCATCAGCATTAGGCGCCGCACTTGCCGACGAGAACACGGCTAACTTCACCGCAGACAAGGCAATCAGCCTGCTACCGGACAGAGTCTCGGAGTTCAACACCGCGAACGCGGTGTCCGCCGCATTAGCAATCGGGCGACTGATTGGAGACCCAGAATCGGCCTCGTGGTGGTCCGCACGCATTCGCCTCGCGGATAGGCTCGTCCGAGCCGCCCTCACCCAGGCTCCATCCGACGACGAGGCCCGCCAGGCCATTGTTCGTGTCGAGGCAGCATGGACACTGCCTCACGCTGTGCGAGCCCTCGCGGGAATCGATCGAACCACGCTGTCAGGACCGGAGCGCGCCGCGGTCGAGTACCTGGAAGCGAAGTCTCTCGCAGCGGCGATCGCCGACTTCGATGTCCAGGAGTCGGCCGCGGCGGGATCGGTGCTCTTTCACGTCGGTTTTCTCACCGAGGACAGCCAGCGGAAACTCCGCGAACGCGTCTATGACATCCTCCAGGGTGGCCGTCCACTCGATGATGTCGCCGCCAGGTTCGTGGGCATCAACATCGGCATCGCCCCACATGCCGGTAGGCGGACACTCGGGGACTTCTACAGGGAGCAGTTCGAGCAGGTTGTGCCCCGGCAAACCTGGGTACCGCACTTTCGACCTGCTCACGACGGCACCCCGATCCAGGTCGATGACGTCACCTTTGCGAACCGTCGACGCCGCGCCAGACAAGAACTTGCACTGATGAGTACACCTCAGTCGTGATCGTCGATGGATTGCGCTTCACAAGCGTTCGGGTGGGATGGCTTGATCGCTCCTAGCCGCGGCGATTGATGGGGGAGAATCTCGTTTGAGCGGAACTGCTCTGAGGTCGCCGCCCAGTCGCTGGGATGGGAGACCGGCAGAAGTCGGATTTGCTGGGCGTGGGTGCTGTCGTAGGGCGTGACTGCTTCGAACTTCATGCGACTGTGATCGCGGATGAGGAGCATCTCGACGATTTGGGCGGCAGTCTGTAGATCAGCGTCCGTCGTCCCGGCCTCGATCTGAGTGGGGGAGGCCACTGCACCGGCGCTGTCTCGATCCACGTAGAAGCCGCGCTGCTTGGCGAGATTCGCTTCGATCGCGGCCGGCTTCGGTCTCCTTCATGCGACGCTCGGCATCTGCCCCCGAATCTTCCTCGGTTTGGTGGTCCGGCATGGAGCTGCACTCCCCCCAGAAGGCGGCGAGCTCGTCGCCGAACACGAAAGCTTTCAAGTACTTCTTCGTGTGACTGCGCCCGTACCGCGCCAGTGCATCGACTCTGGGTGGATTCTCGTCTCCCTGGCTCCACGCGTTCTCGAACGTGTTGTAGACCCACAACGCCTTTCCTAGTGGTGTGTCTCGGATTTAGCTGATCTTTTCCAGCGCGACGCGGCCGCGCGCGACCTTGGCGAGGATGGATTCGGCGGTCGCGGTCCATTCGTACGGTCGGGGGTTTTCGTTGTGGGCATCGAGGTATTCCTCGATCGAGGCGATGAGGTGCGGTACGGAGTGAAAGACCCCGCGCCGCAGAGCTTTATCGGTCAGCTCGCGGAACCAACGTTCGACGAGATTGAGCCACGAGGAGGAGGTGGGAGTGAAGTGCAGGTGGAACCGGGGATGCTTGTCGAGCCAGTTCCGGACCTTCTCGTGTTTGTGGGTGGCGTAGTTGTCCAGGATCAGGTGGATTTCCAAGTCCTTGGGCACCTCGTGGTCGATGGTGCGCAGAAATCGCAGGAACTCCTGGTGGCGGTGGCGGGGCAGGCACTGGCCGATCACGGTGCCGGTGAGGACGTCGAGTGCGGCGAACAAGGTGGTGGTGCCGTGGCGCTTGTAGTCGTGGGTCATCGTCTCGCCGCGGCCCTTGATCATCGGGAGCGAGGCCTGGGTCCGGTCGAGGGCCTGCACCGACGACTTCTCGTCCGCGCACAACACGATCGCCCGCTCGGGCGGGTTCAGATACAGACCGACGACGTCGACGAGCTTGTCCTCGAATCGCGGATCGTTCGACAGTTTGAACGTCTCGACCCGGTGTGGCTTGAGTCCGCGAGCGGACCACACCCGCTGGACGGTGTCCTTGGAAACCCCGACCGCCTCGGCCATCGTCCGGCAACTCCAATGAGTCTCGCCTTTCGGGCGGTAGTTCTGCGTCAGGTCCACGATCTCATCGATCTTCTCCTGCGGGATCGAGGGCTTGCGACCACGACCCTTGCGCACCTCACCCAACCGCGCCATGCCGTCCTCGGCGAACCGCGCCCGCCAGTTCGCCACCGACCCCGGCGATACCGACAATGCCTGCGCGATGGCCGTGTTGGCCATGCCCTCGGACGCCATCAAGAGCGCCTTGGCCCGCACCACCTCCCGGTGTGCACCCGACTGCGACCGCGCCAACGACTCGAGCACAACGCGCTGCCCATCGGAAATCTCCAAAGCGGGTACCGGATTCCTCATGTACGGATTCTATCGAATCGATCGACAATTATTTGCGAGACACACCACTAGCTCCTCCTGAGCGAGAACGGTCAACGACCTGGCACGCCCGTACGACTCGGCAGCTAGCAAGACGTGGGCATCGGCAATCAGCGAGGCCGCATTATCCATCAACGCCTTCCAGAACACCCGTGCTTCCCTCGGAGCCATCTCCACCATGCGACAAGTCTGCCGGACGGCACTGACACTGCCGCGGCACGCGCTGTCGACGCATTTCGAGGCCCGGATCGCTGGTAACGATGGTAGATGCCGCCACACGAGCGGGCAGACATCCGTATTTATCGGTCGGCGCGCCACTCTCATAGGATCAGTACCTATGCCGGTGAACGAGTATCTGGAGCGAGTGCGGCCTGCAGTCGACGCACTGAACACCTTCCGAGGAACCCTGACCGCCGACCTGGACGTCGACAGCGGTGGGTTCAGATATTGGGCTGGGCAGTTGGACTGGAAGACACGCGTTCTACTGGCGGACTACTTGCTCCAGACTGTCGCTGGCGCCGCCGAGGCACTGACGTCGGCTTCACTCGCCGCAGTCGACCACAAGGAAAATGCGCACGCCGAAAACTACGCGGTGAGACAGGCTTGGCGAGAACTGAACCGCAGGTCCGCCCATCGACCTTCGACTGAGCAGTACCTCGCAGCCATGCCTCGCGGCGCGACCGTGGATCGTCGTGCGCACCGTGTGGTTGCATCCGCCGAACAGTGCTTCTTCCACCTCGGACAGGGACTTGACCGCATCGCTGCGGCGATCATCATTGTGGGAGGTTACGGCAGCAAAGATGTGGTAGAAGCCGACTGGACGAGGATCGAGAATCTACGAGCCACCGCAGGTAAGCCACCTCAGATTCCGAAGAACCGGTTCGACTACCCCGCAATTCTCGCAGCGGAGACGCCCGGCGGCGAAATGCAACGTCGGCTGCTCGCAGCGACTGATCCCACCCCGTATGGGCCGAGCGCGTGGCTCTCATGGTTGCGTGACACTCGGAACGCGATGACCCACCGATCGCCGTCGAAGAAGATGAACGTCATGGTGGACGGTGGCACTTTCACGAGAGTGTTCTATCGTCACCCAAAATGGAGCGAGATCCAGTCATTCGTCTACTCGGCTCAGAACGATGGCAGTGGACGCCGCGAGCATCAACTGGCCTTTCGTCAGCAGTTCCTGATGAAGGCCAGCACAGATGTGCTCGATGGCCTATGCGCTTCGGTGACCACGATGGTGGTTCATATCATCGAATCGATGGAGCAGTGTTGGGCAGCCCGAAAGGCCGATCCTCGGCTTGTAGTACAGCACGCTGTCCAATGGTCGAAAGTTGAACCGAGAGTTACCAAATCTTCCCAGTTCGATGGATACGGCCGAACGCTCGAACCGAAACTCGATACCGTGGCGTTGAATCCTGCGGATTCTCTTCGGTGGCAAGCCGCGCGTGTCCACGACAGTAGATGGACAGACTGGAACAGATGATGGAGTCGTAAACCGACAACGTTATCGGATCCAGATCAATGACAGATCCCACTAGCCCGGTGGTGTTGGTGGACGAGGAGCTGGCTCTGGCAGCGCCGGCGCCGGCGCCGGCGCGTAGCGAACCACCCCAGCCCCGGTTGCCGGCGCCTGTGGGGTGAGAGGGTGCGGGGTATGACTTTCCGGCTGCCGACCACCCTCGCGACGGACTCGGACGCTGCGGCGATCGCGGCACTGAACCGGTACTACGGCCACCCGTACCTGGGCGACGACGCCTACGTCGGCGCACACTTCGACTCCTGGTCCAGATCCCCCCGACCGCGGCGCGGGCGATCCTGCACACTCAGGCGGAGGCGCTGAACGCCCTTCTGACGGGGATAGGTCCGGATCGGGACCTGGTTCGACGAACCGGACCCGCTCGCCCCGGGGTGGCCCGCCTGGGACCTGGAAACGGCCTTGTGGGCGTTGCCGGGTATCGGCCGGACGAAGGCGACGAAGCTGATCGCCCGCAAACGTCCCCAGCTGTATCCGATCTGGGGTGCGTCCAGCAGAACACGAGAGGAGTGGCTATGAGTTCGAGGTAGTCGATCTTGTCGTGTTCGTAAGCTCGTCGTCGCTTGCCGGTGGAAGTCCGGTCCGGGTAGCTGCCAGGAGGCCCGGTAGCAGACTGGCGGCTCGGTCTGGAAACGGGTCGGGTCGGAGCCCAGTGTCGAAAGCCCTGTAATAGGGGGAGCGAAGATGCGGTCCGTAGCATGAAGCGAAACCTGCGGCGTCGTTAGGGTATCCCGCCCTTGGGTGGGGAAGAGGGAGTGCCGAGCCCGCTCCATCAGGGTGAAGGCCACGGAAGGTGCCCAAGACCTGGAAATGCAGGCACCGAAGGACTCCTCGGCGTATGGGGTGCGGAACGTATCGATAGTGGCGGCGGGAACTGGAGAGGCCCTCCCCGGCCCGGGAACCTGCGGATTGGTGTTCTCCGGAGCAGCGTGCCCTATAACCGGTAATCCGGGAAGTGGGTGGCGTGCCGGGTGGGCGTCGGAGGCGGCCGTAGTACTGCTTGAGCCGAGCGGACAACATAACCGCCGGTGAGGGAAGGGCCGCTGCTTCGTCGAGGTGTATTGCTGTTTTGGAGGGGCTCGGTGAGTGTCCAGGTGACTAGTTCTGCCGCTGCGGGATCTTCTCCCGCAGATCCGGTTCGTGCCTTGCAGCATGCGCTGTACCGGGCGGCCAAGGCCGATCCCGGGCGACGGTTTCATGCGCTATGGGACAAGGTCTGTCGCAGAGACGTCCTATGGCGTGGGTGGGTTGCGGTGCGCGCGAACGAGGGCGCACCGGGTATCGACAGGGTCACCCTGGTCGAGGTCGAGGAGTACGGCGTGGTCCGTCTGCTCGACGAGTTGGCCGACGAATTGAGGCAGGGACGGTATCGGCCGCTTCCGGCCCGGCGGGTGTTCATCCCGAAACCGGGTGTGGAAGGCGAGTCGAGGCCGTTGTCGATTCCCTCGGTTCGTGACCGGATCGTGCAAGCCGCGATGAAGATCGTGCTGGAGCCGGTGTTCGAGGCGGACATGTTGCCGTGCTCGTTCGGGTTCCGGCCGAAACGTGGTGCGCACGACGGCCTGCAGGTACTCATCGATGAGTCCTGGCGGGGCCGCCGGTGGGTGGTCGAGACGGACATCGCCAATTGCTTTTCGGCGATTCCGCACGAGAAGTTGATGCAGGCGATCGAGGAACGCGTCTGTGACCAGTCCGTCCTCAAGCTGCTGCGCGCGATCCTGCGTGCGGGGGTGATGGAGGATGGGCAGCTGCGGCGCCCGGTGACGGGCACACCACAAGGCGGGGTGATCAGTCCGTTGCTCTGCAACGTGTATCTGCACCGGATAGACCGGTCGTGGAATGCGCGAGAGCACGGCGTGCTGGTTCGCTTCGCCGACGACGTGGTGGTGATGTGCAGATCGCGTGAACAGGCCGAGGCCGCCTTGGCGCGGTTGAGGGCTGTGTTGGCTGAGCTCGGTTTGGAACCGAAGGAAGCCAAGACGCGGATTGTGCATCTGGAGGTCGGTGGGGCCGGGTTCGATTTCCTCGGCTTTCACCACCGGCTTGTTCGGGTGACCGGACGTCGCAACAGCAAGAAGTCGGTCACATTCCTCGCTCGCTGGCCCGCGGACAGGGCCATGAGGCACGCCCGTGACCGGGTCAGGGAACTGACCCGCCGGTCGCGGTTGCTGCTTCCGGTCGAGGTGATCGTGGCGAAGGTGAACCGTTTTCTGCGCGGCTGGGCCGCGTATTTCCGGTACGGCAACTCCGCGATCGCCTTCGAGAAGATCATCCACCACGCGTGGACACGGGTGGCGCTAATTATTGCCAAGCGCCACAAGCGTTCCCGCGAGTATGGGTGGTCGGTGCTGGCGTACCAGTCTCCGGACCATCTTGGGCTGATCTCGCTGTCGGGAACTGTCGTCGCTCCCAGGCCTTTCAAGGCTTGGCGGGAGAGACCGAATGCCGGCGGTGAACGACGTCGGTAAGCCGTGTGCGGGAGAACCGCATGCACGGATTGACGGGCGGGAGCTGGAAACGGAGCACCCTGGCCACGGCCGTGAAGAAGAACAGTCGAGCGGGAAACCGTTCTGCTCATTGGCTTCGCGACCTACAGTCAGGATCTGCCACCGCGCCAGCTCTCGACCCTACACTCCGTTGTCAGTCAGGTCCTGGGCACCGAGCGAGCGCATCTGAATCCGGTCCGGGAGGCCCTCCGGGCGGACGACGGGGCGTTGCATCACCGGTTGCTGTCGATCCGCGGGGAGGCCGGCCTCCCCGACGAGATCTCCGTACTCCGCGTGTTTGGTGTGATCGCGTGGATGGATGGCAAGAACCGCGGTCTCGGCGAGGGCTCTGACCTGGGAAGGTGATACGTCCCGGGGTGGCCCGTCAGTGGGCGAGGTCGATGATGGGTGGTGTGGACGAGGTGACACCCGGGGGATCGGGTAAAGGGTTGCGGATTTCGCTGGGCGTCATCGCGGGTCTGCTGGTGGGGTTCTTCTGCTATGTGCCGGCGGTGATCTTGTGGCAGCACTTCTTCGAGGTTCCACGACCTCGGGTGTATCCGCACGGGTCGTTTACCTCGTTCGGGCCGGATCCGCCGCCGGCCGGGTATTGGGTGAGCTGGGCGGGGCCGGCGGTGCTGGTGGTGGTGTTCGGGTTGGTGACGGTTCCGTGGCGCGCTGCCCGGCAGTTCGCCGTTCCGTTTGTGCTGGCGTTTATGCCGATCGCCGCGTTGGCGGCGTGGTTCGTCATCGGGATGGACCTGTTCTTCACCCCGGACTGAGCGTGCCGCGTGGCCCGCACCAGATTTCCGTTTGTTGCCAGGGTGGTCGTGAGACACATCGTGGCAGGGGCGCGGGGAAGCGAGTGATGCATGATCGACATCGAGATCGGACGCACCCCGACCGGCGGGAGGCAATTCCCGATTGCCTTTCGGCTCGAGTTCATCCACCAATGGGATGCTGCGACCGCTCGGGGCGCCAGGACCAGGTTGCTGCGCGAGCACAACCTCACCCGGGCCACCGTGCGGCGTTGGCTGCGCAGCCGTGACGAGGGAGAATTCACGGGACTGACGTCGGTCACCCGAGAAGAGAGGTCGCTGCGCCGAATGGAGAACGCCGACCGTGCCGAACTGGCACGACTACGCAAGGAGAATGCGGCACTCAAACACAAGGTCGCCCAGGGTGAGGCCGTGCAGGAAATTCTGGGAAAAGCGTACGAGCTCTTGGAGGGGATTACCACGAGCTCGACGACCGACGACGAACCCGAGATCCCGCCGGCGCTGCTGAGCGCCACCGAGTACGCGAACTGGCTCGAACGCAACAAACTGTACTGATCGAGTTCGTCGACGAGCTCGCCGCAACCGGGATCGGGGTCCGCGCCGCGTGTGGGCTGGTCGGGCTGCCACGCTCGACGTACTACCGGCTCACCCGCAACTACCGGCACTACCGGCCGGTGACCGACCCGATACCGCAGAAGAAGCGACGGCAACCGGCCGCGCTGACCGCCGATGAACGCACCGCCATCATCGCTGTGCTCGAATCCGACGAGTACGCCGAACTGTCTGTGGTGCAGACGTATTGGCGGGCGTTCGACGCGGGAAGGGTCGGTTGCTCGGAGCGGACCTTCTACCGGGTCGCGACCGAACAGAACATGGTCGGCGATCGCCGACGCAGGAAATACGGTGGTGGCTCAACTCCTCGGCACAAGCCGATCGTGCACTGCGGGCGGGTCGGGGACTTGTGGTCCTGGGATGTCACCGAGCTCCGTGGGCCCCGCACGCAGGACCGGTACAAGCTGTATCTGGTGATCGACGTGTTCTCTCGGTATCCGGTGGCCTGGAGGATCGAGTACACCGAGAACACCGACCTGGCGGTGCAGATGTTCGCGACCGCCATCGCCGAACACGGGGCGCCGGGGGTGGTGCACGCCGACAACGGATCGATCATGCGTGCCCACACCCTCGTCGATGCGCTTGCGGGCGACGGTGTGCTCGCCTCGTATGCCCGGCCGCGGGTCAGTGACGACAACCCGTTCTCGGAGTCGTTGTTCAAGACCATCAAATACGACCTGAGCTGCCCGCTCGTGTTCGACAGCATCGACCATGCCCGCGACTGGACCGCCGGGTTTCTCCACCGCTACGCCACCGAACACCGCCACAGCGGACTCGGCCGCCACACCCCGGCGGCCATCCATGCCGGCACCGCTGCCCTCGACCGGCAACGGCGCCAGCAAGCGCTCGACCGCTACTGGTCGCAGCATCCCGAACGGTTCCGGGCCAGACCGGTAGCACCAGCCCTTCCCGGACCGACGGGAATCAACACCAACGTGTCTCAGACAGGTTGACAACTTCCGTTTCCTGGGTGCGGGCCGCGGCTGTGTGGGGGTGTGATGGTGTTGTGACCTGGTGTGATGACATGTCCCCGGTTTGTGATGTGGGGTCGCCGGCGACCTGTGTGGTTCAGTGCCGGCGCCGGGGTGTGGAGGGGGCGCGGGTGTCTGTTTCGTCCGTTTTGGAGCCCGATTTTGAAAGTTGTTGTTCAACAACATGTTTGAGTAATCAATTGGGTAATAATACTTTACATGTGTTGTGCACAAACTTGATGTTGTAAGTTTCGTAATCTGTTGTAAATCAACAGATTTAGGTGTTTCTGGGGTTTTGCCTGTTTTTGGTTTGTGTGAGGTGGGGTGGTATGCTTTTGGGTATGACATGGAGCGGTGCGGGAAGGCGAGTGGGCGGCGAAGCAGGAGCCACCTCCGCGTCCCCAGCCCCGTTGGGGTGTGGGGGACCGGATCGAACGTTCCGATCAAAGATGCAGGTGAGAACCTAATTTCGGAAACGCAGAGGAGCGAAGCGACTCGATCGACGGCAACGGGAATCGACCCACTG